>CAVSTO010000019.1:0-288767 GCA_963730865.1 uncultured Acidobacteriaceae bacterium
GAGCCACTTGCAAAATTCAGAATCGGATCGATCTCATGGGAAACAAACCGCGAAAACCGAGCGTTTTTCCCCACCCCAGAAACTCCGGCCGCCTGCTACGCGAGTTTTGCAAGCCGTTGCACTTTTCCACAGATTTATAACGGTAATAATATACTTGACTGACAGTCATAAAACCTGTACAGTTGAACCATGGAAGCCGCGCCGATCACTCTTCAAGAAGCGATTCTGTTTTTCGCAAAGCCGGAGAACTGCCACGAGTTCATGGCAAAGCTTCGCTGGCCCGATGGCGTCGTAAAGTGCCCGCGCTGCGGATCGGAGAAGGTCAAGTATCTTCCGAACGCAAAGGTCTTCAAGTGCTTTGAAAAGCACGCACAACAGAAGTTCTCGCTCAAAGTCGGCACGGTTTTCGAAGACTCTCCCATCGGCTTAGACAAGTGGTTGCCGGTAATGTGGCTGATCGTCAATGCAAAGAACGGCATCTCCTCGTGGGAGATTCACCGGGCGATGGGAGTCACACAGAAGACGGCGTGGTTCATGTTGCAGCGTGCCAGACTCGCCATGCAAGACGATCTCAGCGGTGGTTTGCTCGGTGGTGAAGTCGAAGTGGATGAAACGTTCATTGGCGGCAAGGCCCGCAACATGCACAAAGACCGGAAACGGAAAATGCAGCAGAGCGGCCGGAATCTCGGCAACAAAACGGTAGTGATGGGCATGTTGGAACGCAAGACAGAAGCGAAGAAAGCCCGCGTTCGCACCGCAGTTATTCCCGATACAACCAAAAAACACATCCGAATTGAGGTACTGAGCAATATCGAACGGGGAGCCGAGATCGACGCAGACGAAGCGGCAAACCGTTGGCGCGTCGAAGAGGACGAATATGCCTACAACATCATCAATCATCTCGATGCCTATGTACGGGGCAACGTTCACACGAACACGTTGGAGAACTTCTGGGCCTTACTAAAGCGCGGTATCGGTGGAACCTACATTGCGGTCGAACCGTTCCATCTGTTCCGATACGTCGATGAACAGGCATTCCGCTACAACAACCGCTATGAAATGAATGATGGTGATCGTTTCATCGCAGTGATGAAACAGGTTGTCGGCAAGCGCCTGACGTACAAGCAACTCACCGGGAAGGAGGGAGAAATACCCGAAGCTTTCTAGGAGCGGGGCGCAACGTCAGGGACGAGGGAAGCGGAAGAGTTAACCTTTCGCTTAGGCCCGCGACGATTCGGATTCTGCGCAGCGTCCGCCCGGTGTTTCTCTATTCGCCTCTTTATCTCGGCATGAGGGACGGCCAGCACGTCTTTCATCACGCCTTGAAATCGCTTCCAAGCTTCCGGGCCTTCTATCATTTCTGCCTCAGGCTTCATGCGTTTAGGATGGCACAAAATGGAACACCGGGAATTATCCTCCGCAAAACAAAATGGCTAGATGCTTTCAGAGTCAAATGTCACATCACTTGGTGCTCTAGTAATGAGTGCGGCCAAGCTTGGCTGCGAAATCCTTAAGGAGTTGTCAACCCAGCACCCCTCGAAGTGGCAGTCGACAATAATGACTTTATTGTCATCGGAAAACAGTGAACAGTCTTCGAACTGGACGTCTACCCAGCTAACGTTACTAAGCATTACCGTGAAGTTCTTGACGACACAATTCACGACTGCTACTTTGGGACGTCCGCCAAAATGGAATAGCGACGGTCTAATCTCCGCGTTGGGGCGTATCGAAGCATCGATCGTCATGTCGCGCAGGATTACATTTCGCCCTACCACAAACATTGGAACTTTGCCCGCATAACGCAGTGTTGTTCTCTGGGGACCCGCTCCTATTAACGTCTGGGGCTGATTATCAATTGCATTTTCCAACTTCGAGGTTGTGCTATTTACGCTCTCGATTACGCTATTTTCCCGTGCAGCCGAGAATACTTCGCTGGCACTCAGGAGCGTGTACGCGTTTCTCAGGTTGGACAACTCGTGCGAGCGCACACCATTCTGTATTGCCGTCGAAATTACTGTCTTTGCGATAGCTGTCCTAACAGCAGAAGGACTGCGGTTATCGATCATCTCCGATTTAGCTTTACTTGCATATGCGACAGCGGCAGAGAGTGAGCCGACGCTCAGCCTTAAGATACTAAAACTTAGCTCGCTTACAACACCTGCGGTAGCAGTTCTCCATGCAACCCGTCGCGAAATCTCCTTGCCACTTTCCGGCGCAATATTCTTGACTGAATAAACGCAATAGCGCAGAGTGAACGCCGTCATCAAGATCGCCACAACGAGCGCGGCCTGAATTGCTACTGTTGTCTCCGGAACGCCTCTGATGATACAAACGGAACCATATGCCGCTGCAATCAGCATGCTGACTCGATCGTCCTTTGTACGTTGAGGATTGTGTCCAAACACATACAAGGCCATCTTGCTCTTTATACGCATCGACTCACTCTCCCTTCACCGCTGACGTAATGCTTCGACGTACCTGTGAATAAACGAACGAGACGAAAATAATGACCTCTCCGACTTCCGCGATGTTTTCCAGGACTCTCCACAACCAGTCATTTGGGAAAACTAAATGAATGACGGCGAAAATCACGTGAAAAATCAGCACACCGCCAACGGCGAGCAGACGCTCCCATTGGTCCGAGATCCAGTCGAGGAGCTTGCCGCGATTGCGCGTTTTTAGCTCCGACCAGAATGCTTTCATATCCCCTATAAAGGCACATCCAGTTTATTCGGGCCCCTTCTAGACGTCCTGCGTCAGAAAGTTTATCGTACTCATAGACTGGAATCGTGCCGGGTGGTTGCCAATGGCTGCTTGCATCCGATTGAGCAGATACATCTTACGGGATCTGTTTTATTTTTTATCGTTTGTCACTTGTTGACCACCCCTTGATTCTGATCGGATATACTGATCTCCCCGATGCCGAAAGAAAAGCCACTCCTACAGATTAAGGTCCATGGCAAGTTTAAGCCGGGGCGCATCCCGGTTCCCCTTCTCGTCAAGATTTGTGGTGAAGTGCAAACCGCAGTCAATCGACAAGCGCAAGCACTGGAAGGGAAACGAACCAAGCGGCCCGGTCCTGTGATTGCAGCCGTGGCTCGTGAATGCACGCTGGAATTATTTGGCATTCAGAAAGGGAGTACAACCCTTGACTTTGCGCGTGAGGCCGAACAGCAGCCGCTGATCGAATCACAAACGCGGAGCTTTGAAGCTGTCAACGCAGTCGTGTCCACTCTTCACTCATTAAGCCGCCCTAAGCGGTCATCCCCAGTACCAGATGTCGGTGTTCTCGACACCTTCAACAACCTCGGCGACGTATTCGATAAAGGTGTCAACAAGATCGACTTGATTGTTCCAAGACACAATGGAACGAAGCGCGCCGTCGCTCAGTACGTACCGGAAGTACGAAAGACCGTAGCTGCGCGTATCAAGCAGCCCGCCATCAACGTCCCTTCAATAGACAATCCTTCAATGCTAGAGGGCACGTTAGAACCAACGGAAGGAAAGTGTCGCATCAATCCTGTATTGGGTCCGCCCATGTTGCTCGGATTCGAGGAAGGAAAAGCAGAGGAGGTCTATGAAGCAATGCGCAAAACAGTCAAAGTAAAAGTCGATCCTAAAACACGCAAAATCGAACGCATTGAGATTCAGGAGCAACCTTCCGCTTTAAGCGGAACCTTCTTTGAAGCGAAGTCCATCGATCAACTCATTGCCGAACAGGGCGTGAAGCCCATCACAGACCTTGCGGCACTCTCAGGCGCACTGCCAGACGAACAGCTTGATGAAATGCTGGAAGACATCTACAGCAGCCGCGCGGTTTAACTTTGGACAAATCCCATGGCTACCCGCATGGTGGATACCGATGTCTATTCATATTTGATGAGCAGCAACCCTAAGCGAGCAATTCCTTACCGACCACACCTGCAAGGGCACATCATTGCGCTCTCGTTCATCACTGTCGGTGAACAGTATGCAGGATACCTTCAACAAATAGTGAAGGGTAATTGGAACACACACCATCTTCAAAAACTGGAAGCAGCATTAAGGCAGGTGGTCATCATTCCGTACGACCAGGAAATCTGCAAAGCGTTCGGCGATCTTCGAGCACATCTCCAGCGAACAGTGGCTGTCAACGACCTTTGGATAGCGGCTTGTGCAAAGCGGCACGGTCTCGCGCTGGTGACCAACAACCGAAAGCATTTTGCCGCCATCCCCGGCCTTGACATTATTTCGGAAGCCCCGAAATAAACTCGCCGGCCTGTCACGTCACCAGTTTTGCACAGGTTGTCAGTCAGGTATATTATTACCTTTATAACTCACTCCAAAATCCACCACTTACAAGCCAACTCAAAGGTACAAAGAACGTTTCGAGCCCTTCTCATGCTATGTTCTTGCAGGCTCGCAAGGTTCCATCCTCGCGAGCCATTTTTGTTGGAGGACACCACCATGACCCCTCGCTCCATCCGCCGCGCCGCTGAGCGCAAAGCCATGAAAGCCGTCCGCAAAGCCGAAAGAACCCTCGCTGCCGAGCTACAAGCTGCCGAATCCGCCACCGAAGCGCTGATCAGCCGCCACGATTGCGAAATGGACCAGACAACAGAAGCACTCTGCTACAACCCCGAGCCCAGCTTCGACGAACCCGCGGAACCGCTCCTCTTCACGCGTCCCCCGCTGTCGTCGGCGCAACTCGCCGCCAATCGCTCCAATGCTCAGTTGTCTACCGGTCCTACGTCTGAAAAGGCCGCGCCAAATCCTCCCTCAATGCCGTGAAAACAGGTCTTACCGGACGCACCGTCCTGCTTCCGTCCGACGAGGCCCCCGAATACGAACGCCACCTCCGCGCCTACACCGACGATTTCAAACCGGTCGGTCAACGCGAATCCGATCTCGTCCAGTCCATCGCCGACACCATCTGGCGTCTCAAGCGCATCCCCTCTCTCGAAGCCGCCCTCTTCGCCCAAGGCCACATCGAATTCGCCGAAGCCTTCAACCAGCACCAACCCGCGCTCCGCGCCGGCATGATCGAAGTGCAAACGTTCATCAAATACGAAAAGCAGCTCCGCAATCTCCAGCTCCAGGAATCTCGCCTCGTCCGCCGCCGCGAAAAAGAAATTGCCGAACTCCGCCAGCTCCAGCAAGAGCGAGAACGCAAGGAGCAGGAGCGCGAACGCAAAGAGTACGAAGCTCTGGCGACCGCTTCGCGCCTCTATAACGAGGCCAAGCGAGCCAACCAACCCTTCGACCCGCAAGTCAATGGGTTCGTTTTTTCAATTGAGCAAATCGAACAACATCTGAGCCGTCTGGCCGCTCAAGGTTCCTTCGGACCCCCCGCAACCCGCTTCACCGCGAACCCAAAAAGGAGCATCAAACAAGCCGCTTAGGTCCCAAAGCCGCCCTAACGCGCTCAGCCTTTAATTCCACTAAACGAACTTTTCAGTTAATTTCGTTGACCATCGCGCCGCCGTAGCATATAACCGCTATACACCTTGCGACGTGGGAGTCGTCTAGGTAGACAATCTGAACCGACACAGGTTCTTTAGGGGGTAAGATGATGACCCATGTAGGCCGTTTGGGCCCCGCGCCTCTCTGCCTGTTGGCTATCTCCAGTCTTCTGTTTGCCGGTCACGCCCTTGGGCAAGCCGTCGAAGTTGCCAGCGTCAGTGGTGCTGTAACCGATCAGACCGGCGCTCCCGTCGCCGGAGCCGCCGTGGCCATCACGGAGATCGATAAGCAAGTGACGCATCCAACCGTCGCGGATCCCACCGGCCACTACGTCTTCAATGACCTCCCTGTCGGGCCCTACCGTCTGGACGTCAAGGCTCCCGGTTTCAAAGAATACGTCCAGACCGGAATTGAGCTCCAGGTCGGCGCCAACGCGACCGCCAATGTCACCATGGAACTCGGCAACGTATCTCAAACAGTCGAGGTGCATGCCAACGCCTCCATGATTGAGACCCGGGAAAGCACAGTCGCTCAGGTCATCAATCAAAAAGAGGTAAACGACTTACCTCTGAACGGAAGATACGTCACCCAATTGGTTCTTTTGTCGGGAGCCGCAATTACTGTAAGCCCATCTGGCGGCGATCTGACCGGCAGCAAGAATTTTTACAGCTCCACCACCATCTCCGTCGCTGGCGGTCAGGCCAATGGAACGAATTATCTGCTGGATGGCGGCTACAACGTGGACACATTCACCAACGTCAACATGCCCTTTCCCTTCCCTGATGCGTTGCAAGAGTTCAGCGTCGAAACCAGCAGCCTTCCGGCCCAATACGGCGAGCACCCCGGCGGAGTCATGAATGCCGTCACACAGTCCGGAACGAATCGATTTCACGGCGATCTATTCGACTATCTCCGCAATGGCGACTTCAACGCGCGCGGTTATTTCGCCAGTGCTCGCGACACCCTCAAACGCAATCAATACGGCGGAACCCTAGGCGGCCGCATCATCAGGGACAAGCTTTTCTTTTTCGGAGGCTTTCAAGGGACCCCTACCCGCACGAATCCGCCTTCCACCATCTCGTATGTGCCGACCGCCGCCGTTTTAGCCGGCGACTTCTCCGCCATCGACGGCTCCTCTTGCACCTCCACTCACAAGTCCAAGCAATTGAAGAATCCCTTCACCGGCGCTCCATTTCCTAACGACCAAATCCCGACCTCCATGTTCGATCCCGCCGCCCTAAAGTTACTGCAATACCTTCCCACCCCCACCAACCCATGCGGTCAGGTGACTTACGGCATTCCGGCCAATAACAATGAATACGAGACGATTGGACGAGTCGATTGGATCGTAAACTCAAAGCACAGCTTCTTTGCCCGCTATTTCATCGATAACTACACCTTGCCCGCCAGCTTTCAGGCATCCAACGCGCTAGTAACTACCAATACCGGCAATGCCGAACGCGCCCAAAGCATCACGCTCGGCGACACCTACTCGTTCAGCGGAACCACTCTCAATTCCGCTCACGCCACTTTCCTGCGTCGGCGCGACAATCGCGGACCCGCCCCCACCGGCATCAGTCCCGCTACTCTCGGCTCCAACGTTTTCTCGCAGGACCCGGACTTTCTCGAACTCTCGGTGAGTAACTATTTCAGTACCTATTGCGGAACCTGCAATCACGCTTATTTCAATACCAATACCTGGTCTTATACAGACGACCTGACTCTCATCCGGGGCCGTCACCAGTTCATGATCGGAGCCGCTGTCATCCGCACCCAAATGAATTCGGATAATAACTATGACCTGGATGGCAACTACGGCTTCACTCAATCCTTAAGCGGTGATAATCTCGCCGATTTCATGATGGGCGATTTGTCCACCTACAGTCAGAGCAGGGTGCAGGCAACCGCTAACCGCCAGACCGATCCCGGCGTCTATGCCCAGGACACCTGGCGCGTAAAAGACAACCTCACCCTGACCGCGGGCGTTCGCTGGGAACCCATGTTGTTTCCACAGGACGTCTATGGCCGCGGCAGTTCTTTCAATCTTTCGAATTTTCTCAACAATGTTCACAGCGGTGTTTACCCCGCGGCCCCGGCGGGAATGCTGTACTATGGCGACGCCGGGTATTCCCAAGGCCTTCGTCCACGACAAATGGTTGAACTTCGCGCCGCGCTTGGGACTCGTGTTTGCGCCGAAGAGCGGCCACGACACGTTCCGTCTAGGCGGAGCCGTCCTCTATGACACAACCGAGCTGTTCTTTGACGAACGCGTACAATCCAATCCGCCTTTCGTCGACGAAATAGACGAAAGTTGGGCGTTGAATTCACATGGTGTTTTATCTACCAGCGCGAACGGCTATGGCACGTTATCCAATCCATGGATCACTTATCCGGGCGGCAATCCTTTTCCCATCACTAAGCCGTACTTCCCGTCTTCGGGAGCCCTGTACGTAATCATGCCCCTGAACCTAAAACCCACTTACATCAGTAATTGGAACGCCAGTTATCAGCACCAATTCTCGAACAGTTGGTTGGCAACCGTCAGTTACATGGGTAACAAGACCACTCATTTATGGGTGGGCCAGGAGACAAATCCGGCGGTCTACATCCCGGGCAGCACGGCCAGTACCCAGAACCGTCGCGTGCTTACGTTGCTGAATCCCGCCCAGGGTCTGCCGATCGGCTCTTTGCCCATTGCCGATGACGGAGCGAACGCCAACTATGAAGGAATCATCGCTTCCCTGCAGCATCGCTTTAGCCATAACTACACAGTGCTCATGAATTACACTTGGTCGCATTGTTCCAGCGAAGCCGATTTCCAAGGTGAGGTCGCTGGCCCCTCCTTTGAGAACCCCTACAACCTCGCGCAGGATCGAGGCCCGTGCGATTTCGATGTGCGGCAGATCTTTAATGCCTCCTTCGTCGCCGTCAGTCCGCACGTGGGCGGCGCATTCTGGGGCAAGATACTGGGCAACTGGCAGATCGCTCCCATCATTCAGGCTCACAGCGGATTACCCATCAACATCACTTCCGGTCAAGACAATTCGAAGACCGGCGTCGGTCTAGACCGGCCCAACCTCGTCTCCCCGGGTGTGAGCGTTGTCAATTCGAATTGGGGCCCTGGTTTGCCTCAATATCTCAACCCCGCGGCTCTGGTGGAAAATGCCACCGGAACCTTTGGCGACCTGGGCCGCAATGCCGTTGATGGTCCAGGAACGTTCGAGTTCGACGCCTCCGCCAGCCGCATCTTCTCCATCACCGAAAGATGGAAACTCGAGGCCCGCGCCGAAGGATTCAACGTCATCAATCACACCAATTTCGGCAACCCTACTCTGGGTCTCAATAGCAGCACCTTCGGACGCATTACCTCTACCCAATCCACAGGCCCTGGTCAATTGGGCACAAACCGAATCCTCCAGTTCGCCTTGAAGCTCCACTTCTAAACCGAACCGCCCGCTAACTGAGACGCGACAGTGATGGAGCGTGCCCGCCATGTTACAAAGGATACCGGCTTATGAACCGGCTCACGGCCCTCGCTTTCTCCCTCGCCTTGCCTCTTCTGCTTGCGCGTGGACAGGACAAATCTCTCGCTGTCGTCCACCAGATCAAGACCGAAGCGTTTGATCGTTCTCAGGTAATGGAAACGCTCGCTTCCCTTACCAACCTCTACGGCCCGCGTCTGACGGGCTCTCTCGAATTTGAGCAGGCCGCCGATTGGGCCATGTCTCGCCTGAAGGATTACGGCGTATCTGACGTTCATGAAGAAAAATGGGGTCCCTTTGGTAGAAGCTGGTCCCTCCAGACCTACAGCCTCGACATGACGGAGCCGCGCTATTCGCATCTGCTCGCCGTCCCGCTCGCCTGGAGCGCTCCCACCAACGGCATCCAAACCAGCGGCGTCCTGTTTGCCCCCATTCATGGCGAAAATGCCTTCGCTATCAAGAAGAACGAAGAGGCCTTTGAACGATACAAGAATGAGTGGAAGGGCAAGCTGAAGGGAAAGTTCGTGCTCGTCTCCGAATCCAAGCCCTTGAAGCCCTCCACTCATCCTTTATTCCAGCGCTACACCGATGCTGAATTGGCGGAGATAGCCGAAGCCCCCACGCCCACCGTTCGCCGCGACATCCACATCGACGACCTGAAAGTTCCCGAAGACCCGGAAGCCGCGGAAGCGTACTTCAATAGCCTGTCCAGCTCGACGATCGACGAATTGCTCGACCGCTATTTCGGTCTCATTGCGAAAGAAGCGGAGTTCTTTCATAACGAGTCAGTGCTCGGTGTCATCCGTACTGATAGCCGCGCCAAGAACGGCCTCCTGGTCGCCGAAGAGGCCGGTTCCCATCAAAGCAAAGACCCGCTCGCCCCGCCGAGTTTCGTCTTGTCCGAAGAGCAATACGCCCGTCTCGTCCGCCTCATTGAGCAGAAGCAAAAGATCGAGTTGAAGATGAATCTCGAGGCCAAAGTGTCCGACACCGACAAAGACGGCCTGAACATCATCGGCGAGATCCCCGGAAGCAAGAAACCGGAGGAAGTCGTGATGATCGGCGCGCACTTCGATTCCTGGCATTCAGCCACCGGCGCAACCGACAACGGCGCGGGCGACGCGGTCATGATGGAAGTCATGCGGATCCTCAAGACACTCAACCTTAACCTGGATCGCACGGTCCGCATCGGCTTGTGGGGAGGCGAGGAACAGGGACTATTCGGCTCAAAAGCCTACGTCAAAGCTCATTTTGGAGATCCCAAAACGCTCGAAGTGAAGCCTGGCCATGATAAGTTTGATGCCTATCTGAACCTCGATAACGGCAGCGGCAAAATCCGCGGTATCTATCTCGAAAACAATGATGCCGCGCGCCCGCTCTTCGAGCAATGGATGGCGCCCTTTCGCGATCTCGGCGTCACCACCTTTACGCTCAAGCACACCGACTTCACCGATCACGTATCCTTCGACAACGTCGGCCTGCCCGGGTTTCAGTTCATCCAAGATCCGCTCGATTACGACACCGTCACACATCACTCCGACATGGACACCTACGCCCACGCCATACCCGAAGATATGATGCAAGCTTCCGCCGTGATCGCCACTCTCGTTTATGACATCGCGAACGAACCGGAGCTCGTCCCTCGTACCAAACAGGTTCGTAACGGTAAGCTGGTCCATTAACCAGATGATGCGGTGCAGCGGGACGGTTCTCTTGACGGTCCTTTTAGCCGCTCCTGTACTTGCCGCGGACGCCTCGGCCCCCAAACCGCTGACCGCCAACGATGTCCTCGACCATCTGAACAGGACCATCACCTGGTACCGGCATGTCGATGCCGCCGGCCAGGCGCAAACCGCCTCCGAAAACCTGCTGCTGCAGGACAACGTACAGGAGAGTTCCAAACGCGCATTGGAACTCGCCTTCGCGTTCGCCCGCGCGGAAGCCGCCATTCTGGAAACTTCCGGACAGGATACGGCAAACACCGCTGCTGCCGCGCCCATCGAAAACCGCACACTGCAGCAAGCGGCGTTGACCGCCAATCAGCGTGTGACCAGCCTGCAATCCCGCATTGAAAGCTTGAATGGGCAGATCGAAAAGCAAACAGGCCGCAAACGGGCCACTCTGGTTTCCCAACGCGACACTTTTGCGGCTTACCTGGATTTAGCGAAGGAGTCTCAGCAGGCCATCAGGAACATGATGTCTTTCGCCAACGCCCCGAGTACCAACAGCCCGCAAACCGGACTCTTGCAACAGATCAACGAGTTGGCAAACTCCGACTCCGTGCCCAGCGCGCTGAACTCCAATCAGAAAGCCTCCTTGACAAGCGCGCGAGTATCGGAACCCTTCCACCCCGAATCGGCAGGTATCGTCACGCTGCTTGCAAAGGCGGTGAGCATCGGCCGCAACCAGGACCAGGTCGCTTCACTCATTACCGAGACGAACGCGTTGCTGGCCCAGGTGGACAGCTTGAAGCTGCCGCTTCGCGCGGATCTCCGCTCGGCAATCAACGATGGCAATACGATTGTGAGCGCGGCGGACACGCAAAACGACCCGGCCCAACTCGCCGCCGCCCGCAAACAGATCAATGACCTGGCCTTGCGCTTTAAGAACGCGTCGAGCGTGATGACTCCTCTCGGCGAACAAGGGATCGTTCTCGAAGGTGCGCGCGGGCGTCTTCAGGATTGGCGCAATGCCCTCACCGAACAACAGAAATCCACCTTCCGCTATCTTGCTGTTCGGCTCGGCGTGCTGGCCTTAGCCATCGTCTTGATACTCATCCTTTCGGGAGTCTGGCGCAAAGGGATCTTCAAGTACGTGCGCGAGGCGCGGCGCCGCCGCCAATTGATGCTGGTGCGGCGCTTCGTCGTGGGCTTCGGGATTGCGCTCGTCGTCGCGCTGGGCTTCTTCACCAGCTTCGGCTCCGTCGCAACCATCATCGGTTTTCTCACCGCCGGCTTAGCGCTGGCGCTCCAGAACGTGATTCTCTCTGTCGTCGCCTATTTCTTTCTCATCGGGCGTTACGGCCTGCGCGTAGGCGACCGCGTGACCGTCTCCGGAGTTACCGGTCAAGTCGTCGAAATAGGGCTGGTCCGATTCTTCATGATGGAACTGGCGGGAACCGGCGCCGATATCCATCCCACCGGAAGAGTAGCGGCTTGGGCGAATTCCATGATCTTTCAACCGTACTCCTGGTTGAAGCAGGCGCCCGGCACTGAATACGCCTGGCATCTGCTGACCGTCACAGTAGCGCCGGAGGTGGATTACGATGCGGCCCGGGCCCGAGTCACAAGCGCTGTAAATTCCGTCTTCGAGAGATATCGCGATAACATCGAACGCCAACACGCCGCATTTGAGCAGTCGATTAACGTGCAAATGACCCCTCCCAAGCCTGTCACTCGCATTCACTTTACGGAGCAAGGCAGTGAAATCTTCATCCGCTATCCCGTAGAGTTTGAACGGGGCGCCGAAATCGACGAACAGGTGCTGCAACAACTCGCGCGCGAGATAGACAAAGATCCTCAACTGAAGCTTGCGCCCGGTGGCGGTCCCAAGCTGCAGCGTCTGAACGTGTAAGCGCTCATGCTAGAAGATTGCATATGAGTTTTTCTGGTTTAGGGGTGCGCGGCACTCTCCTGATGCTGCTCATCGCCGTTTCCTCGAACGCACAGCGTGCGCAACTGAGCGCGTTGATTGCACAGGAATGGGAGCACCAGATGCGTACTCATCCCGAAGAAGCAACGTTTACCGGCGATAACCGCTACAACAATCGTCTAAGCGATTATTCGCCTGCCGCCTTTGCTGCGGAAATGCAACACAACGAGCAATTTCTCGCCGAGTTGCAGCCAGTGAGCACCAGCAACCTAAGCGAGGAAGATCAGCTCAATCGAAGTCTCATGCTGAGAATCGTCGAAACTCGCTTAGAAGGAGAGCGCCTGCGCAACTGGGAAATGCCGGTCGACCAGATGAATGGGCCGCATCTCGAATACGCCGGCATGTCTGAGGACATGCCGTTCAAGACGGTCCGCGATTACGAAAACTACTTGAGCCGTCTCAATGCCCTGCCCCGCGCCTTTGCCCAGATCACAGAAGACATGCATTTGGGCATGCGCGACCACCTGATGCCGCCCCGTTATCTACTCGAAAAGGTAGCGGCGGAAGCGCAAGATGTCGCCGACACCCCCCTGAATCAAAGCTTATTTACAGTCCCGCTCAAGCACTTTCCAGACAGTATTTCAGTGGCCGACCGGCAACGTCTCACAACCGCCATTAATCAGGCAGTCAGCCAGAAAGTGCTGCCCGTCTATGCGACATTCGCCCATTTCGTCAAAGTAGACTACGCTCCTACGGGCCGCACCGAATACGGCGTCTGGTCGCTTCCTGACGGAGCCGCACGCTATCGCTACGCGATTCACGCCATGACCACCACCGATCGCGACCCCGCTGAGTTGCACGCGCTCGGCTTGAAACAGGTGAACGATATCGAAACACAAATGCTGGTCATCGCGAAGAAGGAAGGATATGCCGACCTGAAATCTTTTAACGCGCACATCTTTGCCGATCGGAAGCTCTACGGAACATCCGGCCAGCAGATTCTTGCGCTGTACCAGAAATATACAGATCAGATGTACGCGAAGCTGCCGCAATACTTCGGCCGCTTACCGAAAAACAAGCTCATCGTCGTACCCATGGAAGCGTACCGGGCGCCGCATGAAGTGCCCGCCGATTACTCCGTCGGCGCGGGTGACGGGTCTCGGCCCGGACGCATCAACGTCAACGAATATGAACCGGCCAAAAGACTGCTCTTGAACGCCGAAGCTATCGCCTATCACGAAGGCATTCCCGGACATCACCTGCAGTTTTCCATTGCGCAGGAGCTTCCCGGATTGCCCCCGTTTCGCAAGTTCACGGGATACAACGCCTATTCGGAAGGTTGGGCCCTCTACGCCGAAACCTTGGGCCATGAAATGGGTTTCTACCAGGATCCATACAGTGAGTACGGGCGGCTGGAAAATCTGATGTGGCGCTCCATTCGGTTGGTCGTCGATACAGGCGTTCATTCCCAGCACTGGTCACGACAGCAGATGATCGATTTCTTCCACCAGCACACCGCCATGGATGACCAAAATATCGAGACCGAAGTGGACCGCTACATCGCCTGGCCGGCACAAGCCTTGGGCTACAAACTCGGCGAGATGACGATCCTACAGCTAAGAGACCGCGCCCGTCAACAGCTCGGAAGCCGCTTCGATATACGAACGTTTCACGATGCGGTGTTAAACCGGGGTCCTCTGCCGCTCGATGTGCTCGAAGCCCAGGTGAATCACTGGATCGCCGAACAGGCGCATTAAGGTCTCAGAGTTGCAGCCGTACCTTGCACTTAGTAAGTACGGCCGCAATCGCCAGCATCAAGGCTGTGAACACAAGCGCCCTGATCACGCCCAGCGCACCCTGGTTGACAGACGCAGGCAAAAACGACAGCGGCACCGCGAAATAAAACAGGTCCGGCAGCAGATAAGTCAAGAGCGTGTTCGATCCCGCCGGCCTGACGAAGCTTGCCCAACGAGTGTGTCTCTTGAGATCGCAGATCCAGTACAACAGCATGAAAATGAGAACGCTGGCCCCCGCCGAGTAGAGGCACCATGTCGGCGTCGCACGGATTTTCGCGACGCCGAGAGGAAGTAACAACGTTCCGGCCATCAACAACCCAGCGGCGAAAACAGCCGCCCAAAGCAGCTTTCGGTTGCGGTCTTCCCTGAAGAAGATATTCGAGGTGACCACGCCTGCCATGGTGATTGTCACAAAAGCCCCCGTATTGAAGGGCCAGATGTAGAACGGCAGATGCTCGCCGAAGGTGATCCATTTGGCCGTGGAGAGCGCATTGAAAATAGTAAACAGTACCAGCCATCCGAGCGGCGCCCAACGAATCTTGCGCGTCGGTATATACAAGATGCAGACCGCGAGATACGCCCAGCCGATGAGGCCGAGAATCTCCCAATAGGAGAAGTCGAGCCACGCCGTGTGGCCGGTGTGATCCGTTCGCCGGAACAGCGCGAACATTACGGCCATCAGCACCAAACCGGACCACTTCAGGAGCGGCATCGGCCGGGGGTAAACATTCCAGAAAAGGATCGCGCCGATCAACACCAGGAAGGCCCACGTGTCTGGGCTGACTGCCATGAGCCGTGGATCGCACTTTTCGACGTTTGCCAGCGCTATGCCAAGAACCAACAGCGCCAGCGTGCGTGCCAAAATATGCAGCCACAGCGCGGATTGAGTCACGCCTTTCGCCAGCCGGCTCCGAATTGCCAGTGGGATGGACATCCCGACAATAAATAGGAACGCGGGAAACACCATGTCCACGTAAGTCATGCCGTTATCCGATGCGTGCATGTGGTAGTTCCACCACGGGAGACCTTTGACCCCGCCCAGATCGTTAACGAAGATCATCAACAGCATGGTCAGACCGCGGAAAACATCGATCGAGACGATACGGTTCGGCGTCACCGTATTCGGCATTATCGAGGAATTGTATGCAGCGCGGCGTTGATGACGTTGAGCAGCGCCTCATTCGCATCGCCGTGGTATTCCCAAAACATGATGCCGCCCAGGTGTTTGCGCAGAACGTAATCGCACTTCAGCTTCAGAGACTCAGGATCTTCATACGTAATGAAGGTCTGAGTGGCGGGATTGTAAAGATACGGCGCGGAAGCAGAGGCGTCCCAATAACGCGTATAGCCGTCAGTTTGCAGCATTGTCACGATGTTGTTGTAATCGGCGCGAATCTGAGCGTCATGCCCCGGCTGAAAAAGGCCATGATTCGTGTCTGCCACGCCCGACCAGGCGTGACCATAAAACGGAACTCCAAGCACGATCTTCTCCGCCGGGACGCCCGCCGCGAGGTAATCCTTCACGGAAGCATCGGCTGAAATCGCCCTCGGATCTAACGGATCGGTAAACAACGGCGCATGATGTCCTGTGATTTTGCTGTCATCCGGTTCGTAATAGTCATAGGCCATCAAGTTGACAGAATCAACGTAGCGCTGTACCTTTTTCATCTCCGTGTGCGCCAGAAAATCCGGGTTGGAGCCGGTGGCGACAGAGAGCAATAATGGGCGGCCCAAACTCTTCTGCTCACGATCGAACTTGTCTCGCAGTTCCTTCACCAGAGTGTGTATAGTTCTGCTTGTCTTCTGGCCGAAAGCGATTGTTATCGCCCATCATCCCCGGATACTCCCAATCGATATCGAGCCCGTCTAGGTTATGCGAGCGAATGAAGAAGAGTGCGCTTTCAATAAACTTCCTGCGGGACTCGCGTGTGAGCGCCATGTCGGAAAAGCCGCCGGACCAGGTCCAACCTCCTACCGAGACCAGAACCTTTAACCGCGGATTCCGATTTTTTAAACTGTTCAGAATCTGGAAGTTGTCACGGTCGTCCGCGAAGCCTTCCACCATTTGGCCGCCTACAATATTGGCGAAAGCGTAGTTGATCCGCGTCAGTTTGGAAGCGTCGATCTCGTCAGGTTGTAGAACTCTGTCTTTGACAAAAACGTACGCGATGATCTCCTGCGACCAGCTTTGCGTCGCGACGGCGCATAGTAGAAGTGATAGAACGATGGCTCTAAACATAGAAAATCAGCCGATAACGGCGGCGGCCTGATGCGCCGCCCGATATCCCTCGGCAATCGAAGCGCGGTGATCCATGATTCCGGTGAGATCCGAATTGGCGAAGGCAATGCGGCCGTACGGATTTTGCCGCAGCACATCGCCCGGCGCGGGCTTGGCGTCAGAACCGAAAAAGAAGCCAGGCTGCGGGGCCAAATACGCGTGGCCCCAGCGATTCAAGATGATACCCGCGATGTCGCGGCGCGCATCGAAGCCCGACTTTCCGAACATTTGCGTGAATTGTTCTCTGATCTGCCGTTCATAGTTCCGGAACGGAGTGGCGAGGAGTTCCGTCCGCCCTTGCACCACCTGGCTTTGCAGAGGCAAGCCTGGCTTGGAGAAGAGGATCTTCAGCGTCAGAATGACGGGCTGGTCTGGATCGATAGTCGCCGGTTCCGGTCCGAACGTAACCGTCTTCCGGACGGCCGAGTAGTTCCCGATGCCTTCAAACCACTGACATCCGTTGATCCCCAGACGGTAGAGGAAGCGCCAGTTCGTAAGAGCGACATTGGCCATCAGGCACGGCGCGCGATGAAACTGCGCATACGCTTCGCTCTGGGTTTCAGGCAGATCGCGAACGATATGTTTGGTGGTCCAGCTTCCGCCTGCCATGATGACGCTGCGCGCTTTTACGCGATACAACTTGCCGCCTTTGAGATACACGACGTTTACAAAACGGGCGCGATCCGCCGGACCGTCATGCCGAACAGACATGATGGTGGCTTCGAGGCGCAGACGAGTCGGAATACCGGGACGATCGAGAGTCGAGAATCGAATGTTAGTCCGGCAGATGTTTTCAAGCGTCGCAGGCCCTGGAATCGCATCCGGGTTCAGCGCCTTCACCATATGACGGGCAACCCCGGCATTCCCGCCGGGGAACATCTGCGCATCCGCGTCGTAGTTCCAGGGGAACAGCACGTCCGCCGCATAGTCGCAATAAGCAGAAAGCGCGTCCGCTCCTAATCCCGATCCGCCGCCCGCCAGAGGCGAAACAAAAGCACGCACGAACTCGGGCGAGACTTGGTGGACTTTACAAATGTGCTGCTCGAGCGTGATGCTGTCCAGTTGCCGCGAAACAGCATCGCCGTGCTGCTTCGGAGCTTCAAAGACGTCTTTGGATACCGGCGCATGAACTCGCAACCACTCAGCCCGAACGTTATCGGGAATCGGAGCGTCTTTCAGTTTCGATCCCCACGGATCGATCACCCACAAGCCTTCCGGATGCCCAAACTTCGCGCCGAAATAGAACCCGTTTTGCTTATCGCCTTCCACGTACGGTGTGTTGGGGAGAGGAAGCTTAGGATCCGAACCGGCCCAGGTCTGATATTTGAATTTGCTGAAATCGATTCCGATGGACGGATAGAAATCGGCAAGAAAGGTGTTGGGCAGCGGAGGAAAGCACATCGCGGAGCCCTGGTGCGCGATGAGCCTCTGGCCATTGACTTTGAATTCGTTCCGTTTGGCCTCGCCTCCGAAAACAGGATGATTATCCAGCACGAGACAAGTGCGCGCGCGCGATCCCGGTTGGCGAGCTAGGGCGAGCGCCGCCGCCAGCCCGCTGATGCCGCCGCCCACCACCACGCTCTCGAATTCTTCACCTGTATCCGTCACATTTCCAGGCAAGGTCTCGAATACTCGATCGCGAATCTTATGACCGCTCGTGACAACTTCCCAGGTATTGCCGTTCGAGTTGCTGTAATCGCCGACGCCGCCGTAACCTGTCCAATCGCCTTCGTTGAGAATCTGTTCGGGAGACTTGCCCAGCAGTACGGCCCCTGAGGCAAGCAGCGTGGAACCGAGGAAATCCTGCCGTGTGATCTTGCGATCCATTCCTAGTACACGGTCGAGCGGCGTTTTGTTGTCGGGATTATCGGACATGATGCAGCGCTTCCTGATGCGAAAGTATGGCAAAGGCAGCGCCTGTGAGGGTGGCCATGCCGCCTAGCTCGGCTTTGCTCAATACCACTTGCTCGCGCGTGAACGTACCGGCGGCGTACCGGAAACTCTCCTCCACGCTCCGGATGAGGATGTCGCCCGCTTCCGCCAGACCACCGGCGAACGCGATTCGATCGGGGAAGAAAATATTGGCGAGAGATGCAGTCGCAATGCCCAGCCACCTGCCCGCGCCCTGGATGATGGACCGGGCCAGCGCATCGCCCGCGAGTGCGGCTTGGATCACAGGGCGTAATGAGTTGATCGACAAATCGCCACTTTGAATGCGGTACTGCTCCGCCAAGTAGGGTGCCGATACCAGAATCTCGGCGCAGCCGTGGCCGCCGCAGGTACACAACGGTCCGTCGGGCTGCACGAGAACGTGGCCTGCATCCCCCATGCATCCATAAGCGAAACGAAGCGGCTGACCATGCACAATCATGCCGACGCCCATCCCGGTTCCAACCGCAATGCACAGAAATCGGTCAGAGTTTCGACCTGAGCCGAGCCGCTGTTCGGAGATCGCGGCAGCGTTCGAATCGACTTCCAATTGAATGTCTAACTTGAATTCCGATTGGAGATGGGCACGCAGCGGGTAACCTTCAAGCCACGAGATATTCGAGTTGTAAAGCAGCCGGTCCCGTTCTTCATTGAGAAAGCCTGCAACTGCAATCCCAACGCCCAAAACTTCGCCACCGTCTTTCACAGCGACTTGCCGCGTGCGCTCCAAAGCGCCGCAAACCAGGCCTGCAAACACCTCCGGCGGCCCGGAGGTTTCAATCGATTCCAGAAAGGTCATCCGGTCGGGAGGCGAGAAGATACCGAATTTGGTGGAAGTCCCACCGATATCCACGCAGAGAACATTTTGTGAGGAACCGGGCATGGTCATTAATTCTGTGAAGCTGCGACGGCTTGAACAGAGCTTTCCGGAACGTTCCAGCCGTCCACCTGAACTACGGTTTCGCGTGCGGGCTTTTCGCCCGCTCTAAAGGTGGCGGTCAATTCTCGCTTTTCACCGGGCATGAGCGAAACATAGTTATCTTGCCAGAGAACCGGAAGCACCTCTTTGAGTTCAGCAGGCCCTTCGTCGTCCGGATCGTGCAAAGGTTGCAAAACCTTCAGATGAACGAGAAAAGCCATGTTGTGAGAGGGATTCTCGACCGTAACATCCGCCGCTTGGTCCCGTCCCGTTTGCTGAATCGTGCTCGCAATGCGGAGATCCACTTTCGGCAAAGACTGAAGACTCGTGAAATCGGCTTGCGACGTAGTGGGCGTGTAATACCAGGTGGAGCGATCCCACGCCAGCTTATCCGGTTTGGTAGAGAGCCAATAGAAATTGGAGCTTACCTGTTTGCCCGACTCATCCGTCAACGTGAGGCGGACAAAGTAAGTGGTGCTTAGGCCCTCTATTTGAGGAATGACGAAGGGTTTGACGACTCCATCGGCCGAAACATCTACTTTCGCTTCGCGAGAAAACTTCTCCGTCAAATCGAGATTGTAGACCTTGGCGGAGATCGTCAGGGCATGAAAGTCCTTGTAATAAGAGTTCACAACCGCGATGGAGCGATCGTCATACGAATACTGAACGTGCAAAGGTTCGCAAGCCTTCTTTGTTCCGAAATATCCGCCGCCCGGACGTAAGTAATAGTCATACAGGTGCCAGATCAGGGAAGGCCATGCGTTGTTGAGCATCCACTGGATCACACCCGTCGCCAGTGTATTTATTACGTCCGTAAGCTTCGAACATGGCCCGTTCGCCTTCGTACTCCAAGGCTTGAGCCTTCCTGGCGTAGTCCTCCGGGCTGGATGCGCTGCCGTATCGCTCTTCCAGGGCATTCGAAAAAATGTGGATATCTTTGAAGACACCGCCGCCCGCGTGATAATTCCAAACGGAATCGATAGGCCACAGATCCTGGCTGGGCAACATCTCGCGCAAGCTTTCAATGGGTGGAACCGCTGCGCCGGGACTTGTCTCCGTATTGAAACCGTGCGCGCCTCCCAATGTTTTATCGAGCAGCCAGTAAGAAGGAGGAACATACGCATACGGACCGGTCATCTTCACTCCGGATTCTCCCGTGACCGGGGTGGCGCGCGCTGTTGCCGACGATTCGTAAGGATTCGGCCAGTTCAGTTCCTTCAGGATGCCGACGTACATGCGCTCCACATCGGGAGGCGGCGGATTATCGCTGCCGTTCATCCAGTTGAAGACCGCCGGATGACTGCGGATGCGACGGATCTGATCGCGCAGGGATTGAGCCGCGATCATGCGGTCCTCATCATCCCATTTGTCCCACTGCTCCCAGTGATCGCAGCAGCACCAGCCTGTCATCACAAGAATTCCGTAGTGGTCTGCGAGGCGAAGGAAGTTCTCATCGGGAAGCTTTCCTTCCAGGCGAACCGTGTTGAGATTCATGTCGCGAACATATTGAAGCTCTTGTTCTTCGCGTTCGGCCGATTCGCGCAGCAACATATCGAAGGAATAGCCTGCGCCGCGGATCAGGATCTTTTTGCCGTTGATCTCGAACAGGCGGTGAGCTTCAGTTTCGCCGCCGGGCGCATCCTGCTTTTGATGTTCCAGGGAACTGGTGATCTGGCGGATTCCGAACTCAATCGTCGCCTGATCGGAAGCCACGTTAGCAGCGGTTTCGAAGCGAAATTGAGCCCGATAGAGATTTTGCTCGCCAAGATGCGCCGGCCACCAGAGACGAGGGTGCTGGATGTTCAACTGCGGGTACCGATCTGACGAGAAAGTGATCACCTTCGCGGCGTTCGCCTGCAATGTGACTTGCTGAAAAAATTCGAGGCCTTCGATTTTTCCTTTCAGAACGCCGGAAACGGCATGACTGGTTGAATTGCGCAGTTCCGCGGTGACCGTCAGATGGGCCTTGTCGGCCGACGGCAGATCGAGATTCGTGATCACCTGAGGAAATTGAATGGTAACCGGGCCGCTTGCGGTGAGATAGACATCACGCCACACGCCCATTCCTTTATCGGGCGGTGCAGGATTCCAATCCACAAATGTGATGGCGAGATCTTCTGGCGTGGGCGGAAATACCTCTAAAGCGAGCGCATTGGCAGCGCCGGGAACAGCCCATTCGGTCACATCCAAATCGAAGACACGCCACGAGCCGGCAATCTGCTTGGAATCGGCGATGCAGTGTCCGTTGAGCCAGACGTTAGCTCGAAAGTTGATGCCGTTGAGATGCAGATGGACCCGATGAGAGCCGAAATTGGCGGGAATCTGGAAGCGCGTCCGATACCACCAGGAGCCGCGAAAAGGGCTCCCCGGCGGCATCGGAATATTCGAGAAGTTATCTCCGATCGGGTAAGTGGTTCCGGGAATGGACCGCAGATTCATGCCGAAATATGGATCCGGGTAAACTTTGTCCTTGAACCAGAGCCGCGACCACTGTTGTCGGAACAGACGCTTCATACCAGCCGTGCGCCGCAAACGCGGGATCGGAAATCGCCTGACCGTTTTGCGGTACATCGCTCGAAGGCTGGATCGCCCAGCCCTGGTGCAGCGGCAGCTTCAAACCGGCCTGAGCATCCATCACGGCGCCGAATAGAAGGAGAATCGCGAAACAGCGAAACATCAGGGCGTGCTATCCGCGAAATCGAAATTCACCAAATCGCCGCGGAATCCCCTGGTCTTCCAGGCGCCAAACCCGATTCCAGCGAGCATCCAAATAACACCCGCAATCTGCGCCGTACGGCTAAGACTGAGCCACAGCAGAAGACAAATCACGAAGCCGCATGCGGGAGAAATCAGGTTGAGAATACGCTTGTCGGGTTCGCGCACATAATAGCGAAGCAGCGCGGCAATGTTCACGCCCATGAAGGCGATCAAGGCGCCGAAATTAAGCATCTCCGCGCCCAGATCGTAGTCGAGTATGAACGCGCCGGCCAAGATGAGCACTGCGAGAAAAATGACGTTATTGCGGGGAATGCGCGTTTTCGGGTCCAGCTTGCCGAAGAAGGAATTCGGTAGAGCGTTGCTCCGTCCCATCCCGAACAGCAGCCGGGCTGCCCCTAACTGAGCCGCCATGCCAGAACCAAAATTCGCAACCAGCAGCGTGAGACCGAAGACCACGAAAAGCGGCTGCCAAACTCTACCCGCCACGGAGACAAAAGCGGTATCGACGTCCGGGAAAGGCTGACTCGCCGGCCAGACCAACTGCGCGACATAACACTCCAGCGCGGAAAGCAGACCGATAATAAGGCACGTCAGCACAGTGGCGAGCAGTATGTTGCGCCGCGGATTCTTGGTTTCTTCCGATAGAGTGGAGATGCCGTCGAAACCGATATAAGTCAGAACGGCGATGGAAGTTCCACCCAGCACACTACGAATGTGGAAGGTAGCCGGGTCATAGAACGGCTGCGTCCAAAAGTCTGTGCCGCCGTGCGGATGATGGAACAAATAGCGCGCTGCGGCTACAAAGAAGATAAAAATCACTACGCCCATGGCTGTCGCAAGACTCGCATTGATCTTGGCGGAGGCTCGGACGCCGAGGATGTTCAGGTACATGAGCAGAACGGCAGTGAAGATGGCCCAAGCCCAGTACGGCACTTCCGGAACGAACGCTTGCGCCTGGTGGCTGATCCAGATGACGCAGATGATCGGATTGAGCACGTAGTCCATAAGCATGCTCCAGCCGGTGATATAACCCGCCGCGGGGTTGATCTCCTGCCCGACATACGTGAAAGCAGAACCGGCGCTAGGATAGACGGCAGCCATTTTTCCGTAGCTGATCGCCGTGAATAACATGGCGACCAAAGCGAGAAGGATCGTAGTGACCACGTGTCCCTTACCGTGAACGCTCAACACGCCGAAAACAGACATCGGCGCAGTGGGTTGAACGGCGACGATGCCGTAAAGAAGCAGGTCAAAGAGCGTGAGTGTTCGTAGGAGCTTCGCGTTGTGGTGCGGGTAATGGAATCGGCCATAGGTGGCAGGGGCGGTTTCCGCCGAACTGGCGGTCGTCCAAGAGACGTTCGGATATGGAAATACAACTATAGAGACCCACGTAGCCGCGGTCAACCATATCGGCTGATTTTTCAGGTACGTATCGGGATCGTAACGGTTCCGCGGGCCTCCAAAAGCCGCGGAACTGCGGGCTGTTGTAAAATTGACCGAATCCGATGCTGAATGTAGATGCAGCGTCGCGGGTTGCGACGGATGACGCAGTCGTTCCCACCTGTAGACGAGCGCTCCATCCGAATCGCTTTGGACGAGGTGCTCGCCAGCCTGGAATTCCGGTCGAGCAAACGCTTCTGGCACGTGCAGGCCAACTCAAGGAACGGACTATCGAGTGGAGGCGTTTGAACGCTCTGCTTCCTACGACACCAACGGGGATGGTGTGGTTCGAATCCGGGCGAGTGAAGTTCGCCGCCGGTTAGGACTGTCTATGCTGCGGCGGGGAAGGTCAGCGCGGTGAACCATTCCATCACTTCCGTCAACCCGTTCACGAACGAAGTTCTTCGCGAATTTGCACCGCTCAGCCAAAGCGAGCTCGAGGAGAAGCTGGCTCTCGCATGGAACGCGTTCGGAGAGTGGAAGAAGACACCTGTCGGCGAGCGGGCGCAAGCTCTCCTCAAAGCGTCCGAAATTCTAGCGGCGGAAAAGCAAACCATCGGCGCGCTAATGACGCGTGAGATGGGCAAGACTCTTGCCTCGGCGATCGCCGAAGCCGAGAAATGCGCCTGGTGCTGCCGCCATTATGCGGAACACGGTGAAGAATACATCCGCGACCGAATCGTCAAAACCGATGCGTCACGCAGTTACATCACGTATCAGCCGCTAGGCCCCGTGCTCGCGGTGATGCCGTGGAACTTTCCGTTTTGGCAAGTCTTCCGATTTGCCGCGCCCGCGCTGCTGGCAGGCAACACCGGTCTGCTGAAACACGCCTCCAATGTGCCGCAGTGCGCTTTAGCGATTGAAGACATTTTTTCGCGCGCCGGCGTTCCAGCGGGTGTCTTCCAAACATTGCTGATTGAATCGGATCGCGTCGCGCCGCTGCTCGAAGACGACCGCATTGTGGCCGCGACCCTCACGGGAAGCGAGCCGGCAGGACGAGCCATCGCCAAAGCAGCGGGATGGCAAATCAAGAAGACTGTTCTCGAACTGGGCGGCAGCGATCCGTTCATCGTCATGCCGTCGGCCGCCAACGAGCAAACAGCGTTGAGCGCGGTAAAAGCCAGAGTCATCAATTCCGGGCAGTCATGTATCGCAGCGAAACGATTCATCGTCGCCGATTCGGTATATGACGACTTTGAAACGAAATTTGTCGCGGGCATGCGTGCGCTGCGGGTTGGCGATCCGTTCGAGAAGGATACTGAAGTTGGGCCGCTGGCGACCCGCAACATTCTCGACGGGCTTCACGATCAGGTGCAAAGGGCAATCTCTTCAGGAGCGCGCGTTCTTACTGGTGGGAAGAAAGTGAATGGGCCAGGAAATCTGTATGAGCCGACTGTTCTCGCCGGCATGCGCCGCGGCTCGGACATTTTCTATGAAGAATTCTTCGGGCCAGTGGCGCTTCTCTTCCGGGCGAAAGACGCGGCCGAGGCGATTGCGGTGGCCAATGACTCGCCGTTCGGCCTCGGAGCAAGTGTCTGGACGAATGATGAAGAAGAACAGCAACTCTTTATTCGCGGCATTGAGGCCGGTCAAGTGTTTATCAACTCGACGGTCGCTTCCGACCCCCGGCTTCCGTTCGGAGGAATAAAACGAAGCGGCTATGGCCGCGAACTGTCGGACCTCGGCATCCGCGAGTTCATGAACGCCAAGACCATATGGATCAAATGATCGATACCAGGATTGGAAGCGCCTGATACTACCGACGCTGTTGATAAATGATTGGGGAATCAGCTACTTTGCTCACGGAGGAATGGCCGAGTGGTTGAAGGCGGCGGTCTTGAAAACCGATTCCGGCTATTTCGTAAGCGCAAGCAAATTTAAAAAATCCTACTTGCTGGAATCTGTCGTTTCGAGAGAATTTTCCAGCGTCGCGTCAGAGCGGGAGGCGCCGCATCTGGTTGATCCACTGCTCAGCTTCCGAGGCCCGCCAGATCAACAGAAGATCTTCGATTGCATCTCCGATAGCCATCCGCGTGGGCACGAGGATCATTCCGGGAGATGCCTGCTCGCTTGTGAATGTCTGAAAGTGCGTCGGCATCGTTCTCACATCGTGGGTAACGATGACCCGGCCAAGCGCCACGCCCAACTCCAACACTTTCGGGTCCTTAGTCCCGGCGGGAATCAAGTCCTGGGGCAATCCAAAATCGATCTGTGGCTCGCGCAGCAACACACCCGCCACAATCCTTTGGTTGAAGTTGGCATCGGCGAGAAAACGGAGCCTCAAACTGACCTGGGGGCCAAGTGATCTTTGGCCTCGCGAAGCCGTGCCGCGAGAGCCTCAGGCAGCTCAGTCTCTCTAGTAGTCACTTCAGCCCATAGGCGTTCCTGGTCTCTTAGATACGCCTCGATTTTCTCGGTGTTTTCAAGGTAGAAAATGATGGCTCCGTATATGCGGACCAGTGGGCCAGCCATGGGGAAGGATTGCAGAATCGTCTCCGGCGATTGCCCATCTTTGAAAGCAACGATAACGCTATCGAGCGCAATGCGTGTTCCGGCGATATAGTACCCGCCCTCGCGCTGCTCTACATAATCCTGCATGATCGTCGCCCCTCTATTTTACGAAGCGGTTGTTGCGGGAGCAACTGCGTCTGGTTCAGTCCTACTCCCGTAAGCCGTTTGGCTGAGTTTTCTCTTACTCACGCTTCCTGAGGCTCCAAACCGTGCAACTCTAAGAGCCCCGCCTGTGTATCGTTCTCGACTGCCACTTTGAGCGCGAAGCTCAGCGATAGCGACAAAGTAGTGACACTTGTGAAAAACCGCGCTTCGTGAGTAGTGACAGTGTTGAGAAACCCGTGGGAATCAGCTACTTTGGTAACGGAGGAATGGCCGAGTGGTTGAAGGCGGCGGTCTTGAAAACCGTTAGCGGGGGAACTCGCTCGGGGGTTCGAATCCCTCTTCCTCCGCCACATACCTGTTCAGTATTTGCCGGCATAGAATCGCCTGTGTCCAAATCGTGCCCAGCTTCTACACTCATTCCCGGTTGACGAACGCTTAACAAGTCTGCGTTTACGATTCTGAACATGGCTGAACGCGTCCGGAAATCGACGAGTTAGGCTGAGCGTCAGGAACTCGACGCGGCCGAACGACCGACATCCGTGCCCAGTAAGAGATCCTTGCGTTGCTGGAGCCTACGAAAGAAGAGCTTATCTACGTCGCGAAAAAACATTTCTAGCGGTGTGGTACACGAACTGCCTGCAGACTTAAAGAAAGCACTTACATCCGACCCGAAGGCGTTAACAGCATGGGAGGA
Source organism: uncultured Acidobacteriaceae bacterium (assembly GCA_963730865.1). Classification (GTDB taxonomy): domain Bacteria; phylum Acidobacteriota; class Terriglobia; order Bryobacterales; family Bryobacteraceae; genus Bog-105. The sequence continues at coordinate 26,906 of CAVSTO010000019.1, forward strand.
CATTACACCGCTCGCACGCAACGAGTGGATATGTTGGATTGAGTCAGCTAAAAAAGCAGAAACTAGAATCCGCCGGATCGAGTGGGGCTGTTCAAGCCTTAAGGATGGAAAACGACGCCCCTGTTGTTGGCCCGGATGCGCCCACCGCTAATCCCATCATGCTCAAACTCGACATTGGAACCCGCGGACTGGCGTCGCCATGCATCGGAGCAGCCACTGGGATCACTGACAATCACCATTCACGTCTTATCGCTCTCCGCCGCGCCAGTTGGGAGTACAGATCCAGGTAATACGCTTCCGCGGTCTGTCGTCCCGTGATTGAGTTTAATTTCGAGAAGCGCGGGACGTCCCTCGGAGGTACCGGCCACGAGTTTTCCCATCGGCTCAAGAAAATCGATCTGTTTGCCGTCCTCACCTGCCAAGACAATATTAGTTGCGGAACCTGCAATCTCAGAAACTTCGTCCTGCGCGCTCTCGACTCGCAAACCTTCAACATTCGAGCCAAGTAAGGCTGAGAGGCCCAGCGGGCGCGATCCAGTGTAGTCGACAGGATCAGACGCGATCCTCCATAGCGGAGCCTGTACTCCCAAATCGCGTTTGGCGAGTTGATAATCTCGAGAAGCTTCGATGGTGGAATAAAACTCACTATTTGATGACGGAGTGAGATTGACCAAGGTGATTGGATGCTTCAGTTTGAAAACGTAGTACGCGTGCCCAACGAGAAGCTGACCGTAGTCCTTTGTAGTCGGCCCGAACACGGTGTATTGCGCTTCACCGTTCGAACTGCCAAGCCAAGGAATAGTTCTCGTCACCGCTGTACGCGCATGTCGGCGAGCCTCGTTTAAGAATCCCTTCATGTCGAGCGATGTATAAAGGGCGCCCTTTCCGATGTTTGTGTCCTGAATCAGCCCGCTCCATCGAACTCCAGTGTTCTTGCTCGCGGACGGCGGGACTGTTCGTGCTTGATCTCCCGTCTTACCGTATTCGTCTTTTACGTTTCGTAGAACTGTTGTGCCGGCGGAGAGTATCGACTTAGTCAGTTTGCCTCCGGCCCGTTTGCCACTCTCAAACGCCGCGACCTGAAAATTTGTTACCTTCGCCGAATCACGACTCGAAAGTCTAAAGGGCAACGGGAAGATCATGTTGTCGAGAGCCATTTATTCTCCGAAAATTGGTTCAGTACATCTTATATCGACCCATGCCTGGTGACAAACGTCACTGTTGATGCTACTCCATTCGATCCAGATCGTATGGTTGGATTCTTGAGCTGAGAATGACCGGCAGGTGCGGATTTTCCTTCCTGTCGGCGCGTCATACGACAGCGATTCGAAAACCGTTCGAGAGCTACTTCTACCGGGTCGCGGCGAGCATGCCGACGTGCTCGGCGAGCCGGCGCCCGAGGTGATCTTCTCCGATTTCGGAGATAACTCGCTTAATTTCGACCTGCGCGTCTGGACGGAAAATCAGGTGCAAACACCGACAACGATTAAAGAGCGATTTGTATTTCGCGATTTCGAGGCATGCCGGAAGGCACACATCGAGCTACCGCTTCCACAGCGCGATCTACACATCCGATCGGTTTCGGAGCCGTTAATGGCGGAACTGCGTCGACAGGGGCGCTTGAAGGAGTGCGCGGGCGGGGCGCTTAGTGTTGACCGGGGATCTGCCCTGTGTAGGGTTCGATAACTGCTTTCCTCTTCGGAATACCCGTTTCAGCCTCTTGCTGCAGTTCCTTGGCTTCCTCTTCAGGGTGCGGCAGGCTGACGGAGTGATGCTCGGGATAATCCTCGAGCCAAGTTTTCACGATAAATTCTTGTGTGTTCTCGTTCACACACGCAGCTTAGCATTAAGCCTGCGACAAATACCTGGGTTTAATGATTAAATCTGGGCAAGGATTTCAGGTGCGGGAACAGACGCCAAAAAGAGAGGAATTGCTGTATGCGTATAGCGGCAATCTATGACATCCATGGAAATCTGCCCGCGCTGGAGACGGTTCTCGACGAGATTCGCCGGGAGAACGTGGATCAAATCGTAGTAGGCGGCGATGTGCTGCCGGGACCAATGCCGCGCGAAACAATACGAACTTTGCTGAAACTGGACACGCCGACCAAATTCATTCGGGGAAATGGCGACCGAGCCGTGCTGGCGCGCCTGCGAGGGGAAGAAACGAGCGGGTTACCGGAGCAAGCGCGCAAGGCGATCCGCTGGGCGGCGGAGCAACTTACTCCGGCAGACGAACGCATGCTAGCCGATTGGCCGGAAACGCTGCGGATTTCGCTGGACACTTTCGGAGAAGTGCTGTTTTGTCATGCGACACCCGAAATGACACGGAAATATTCACGCGAAGTACAGCGGAAGAACATCTCCTGCCCGCCTTTTCCGGCGTGGATGCTCCGCTGGTGATCTGCGGGCACACGCATATGCAGTTCGACCGGACGGTGGGGAACACTCGGGTTGTGAATGCGGGAAGTGTAGGAATGCCGTTCGGTGAGCCTGGGGCCTATTGGCTGTTGCTGAATTCGAACATTGACTTGCGGCGCACAGATTACGATTTCGAAAAAGCCGCGGCCGCTGTGCGCATGACCGCCTATCCTTCAGCCGAGGAGTTTGCCGCACGGAATGTGCTGCGGCCGCCTTCGCAGGCAGAAATGTTGGAAGTATTTCAGCGCGCGGAATTGAGATAACACCGCTAGCCGGCCTTTCACCGCCTGCTTGCCTCCCCGCTCACCCGCGTGCTAGCGAATTTCGAGACCCATTCTGAGCACCCCATTCTGAGCACCCCCGATCTGAGCGCCGCCAATAACGCCACTGCTTCGGAACCGAACTCGGGGCTCCGGCGCGAACTCGGGCTGCGTGATCTCACTCTCTTCGGCATTGTCTGCTTCATCGGGCCACGCTGGCTTCCGGCTGCGGCGCACGCCGGTCCGGGAAGCATCACGTTGTGGTTGCTGGCTGCAATCCTCATGGGTGTTCCCTTGGCCGTCGCGGTTTCGGCCCTCATGTCGAAATATCCCGGCGCCGGAGGGCTGTACGCATGGACCCGCAATGATTTCGGGCCGGCCCACGGGTTCATTGCATTCTGGGTGTATTGGGTGGGAATCGCGTTCTGGTTTCCAGGCGCCGCAATTTTTTATCTAAGTTCTACCGCGTATACTTTCGGACCTGCCCACGCGGCCCTCGCCGACAGCCGCGCGTTCATCCTCTGCGGGTCGCTCGCCGCCGTCTGGATTGCTCTTGGCAGCAATTTAATCGGGCTCAAAACCGGTAAGTGGACGGAAAATTTCGGCGCCATTGCGATCGCCCTCATCGCAGCGGTACTCATTCTCGCAGCCGCCCTAAGCTGGATGCGCCACGGCCCCGTTACTCCGATCGATCTCACTCCAAAGATAAACTGGGGCACAGCCACCTTCTGGGCTGCCATTGCCTATGGCGTCACCGGCGCGGAATACTTCGGCATGATGAGCGCCGAAATCCGCGCGCCGGAGCGCACTGTAAAACCGGCCATTTGGCTCGCCACAGGATTCGTGTCCGTTTTCTATGCGGCAACCACCTTAGCGATGCTCGCGCTGCTCAGGCCCGAAAACATACATGAGATCAGAGGACTCGCCGAAGGGGGCGAAGCCGCTGGGCATGTGCTTGCTGCCTCGTGGATTCCGGCGCTTGTCGGCGGCCTGCTTCTTATGAGTGCTTTCGGTGTTTTCGGTGGTGTGGGCACCGCGCTTTCGCGCATGCCCTTCGCGGCCGGTGCCGATCGTTTACTGCCGGCCGCTTTCGGACGCATTCACCCGCGCTGGCACACTCCTCACGTTGCGCTGCTGACACTGGGTCTGGTGTCCTCCGGACTTTTGCTCCTGACGCAATTGGGGGAGACGATGCGGGTCGCTTATGAAGAGGTGGTGTCCCTGACATTCATCGGAGGCTTTCTCCCCTACATCTATCTCTTCCTGAGTGCCTGGAAAGCGGAGCGCAAACTCGCCGGCGGCTATCGGCCTTAGCGTCACGCTCTTCTGCCTGGTCTGCAGCGTCTTGCCTACATCGGAAGTGAAAAACGTTGGGCTCTTCGCGGCAAAATTGACCGCCGGAACAGCGGCAATGGTCGGCTCGGGGTTGCTGCTCTACGCCAGAGGCCGCGTCAGAGCCTGACGGCGCCGGCGAAACAGAACCGCCGCACCGCCTGTTAGTGCCAGCAGCATGAATCCAGCGTCAGCAGGTTCCGGAACAATACCCAATTGCCCGCGCAACTCGCCTGCTGGATAGGTGGCAGTGTGAATGTTCACGTAGGCGTTCCCATCCTGGATGGCGGTCGCAACGTCCGCGATCGAGTTGATGCCGGCCACCGGGTCGGGTTTAAAATCAGCTGCCGTCAGCGTACCACTGGTAAAAGCTGACGCCGGCATAGGGGTCATGAAAAACGGGATCACGATCGGCCCATTTACTCCGAGGGCGCCGAAGTGGATATGAGCCATGGTGGCTTGGTCCGTTAGATTTGTCCACGATAATCTGTAAGTGAATGTATCGGTTGCGCTCATCCAGTCAACCGTCGCTGTACCGCTGCCCATCGATGTGGTTGCACCATCCGCGCCGGGCGTTAACGTAGCTGTGGACACAAAATCCGCCCGCAACGGCGAGACCATTGCCACCAGCCCGGCGGCCAGCAAAGTACAAACTGCTTTCATTACAAGCTCCTTTTCAGCAGGGCGTCAGGAACCCTGCTACAGAGATGCGCGGATCGGCTACATCTGTTTCTATTCAACTCCCTCTGGGAAAAGTAAAGTTGACGCGTCACGCCTTCGTCGACAGGACACATGTATGATTCCTAGCGTGGCCGGGAGCCACCGAATGCCAGATCTCCAGCAAAAAAGCGCCATCTATGATGCGCTGCTCGCCACGCTGACCGATCACACTGTTCTGCTTCTCGATCGCAACGGACTAATCATCGAGTGGAACGAAGCAGCTTCACGCATATTTGCCTACCGGGAAGAGGACGCCGCCGGTAAGCACATCAGTATGCTGTTCACGGAGGAGGACAAAGCTTCTGGCTTGCCGGAACGTGAGCTTCGACGAGCCGCCGCCGATGGAAATGCCGAGTACCGCGGCTGGTACGTGCGCCGGGACGGCACGCACTTCCAAGGCGCAAGCGTCGTGGCGCCGCTTCGAGATGACGCGGGCCAGCTCATCGGTTTTGCCAATGTGCTTCGTCAATTCGCCGGGCGCGAGCGCCGCGAAGATCTGGAGCAGTTCTGGCGGACCCTCGATACAGTGCTCTCCAACACGCCCGATTTCACTTACATCTTCGACCTTCAAGGCCGCTTCACCTATATCAATCAGGCGCTACTCACGCTGTGGCGGAAATCGTTGCATGAGGCCGTGGGCAAGAACTTTTTCGAGCTCGATTACCCGCCGGAGCTTGCCGCCAGATTGCAGCGTCAAATCCAACAAGTCATCGACACTCGCCTGCCCGTGCGCGACGAGACGCCGTATACTGGCGCGGCCGGTGAGACGCGGCACTACGAATACATTTTTGTACCGGTCCTGGCCGTCGAAGGCGGTGTTCAGGCCGTCGCCGGTTCCACGCGCGACATCACTGAACGGAAGCGCGCCGAGCTGGGGCTGACCCAGCAGGTGCAAGCGTTCGGACAGGAGCTCGACCGCACCCACGCACAACTACGCGCCGTCGCAGCCCGCGTCATCAGCGCCCAGGAAGATGAACGCCGGCGCATGGCGCGCGACCTGCACGACGACCTGGGCCAGCGCCTCGCTGTGCTGGAATGGCAACTCACCGAAGCCCGCCAACAACTGCGTAGAGATCCGGACCTGGTCGAAGCACTATTGGGCCGGCTGATCGCCCTGTCGGGCACAATTTCGGAGGAAGTCCGGCAACTCAGCCATCGTCTCCATCCGTCGCTCCTGGATGACCTCGGGCTTTTGCCGGCGCTTCGCAGCTTATGTCATGAGTTCGGAACCACCTTCGGCGTCTCCGTACATCTATTACCCTTGCCGTCTGACGCACCGTCCGTCCCGCTGCCCATCGCCACTGCGCTCTATCGCATCTCGCAAGAGGGATTACGCAATACCGCGAAACACGGCCGCGGTGCTTGCGCGGAGATTGAAGTGTCAACATCTCCGCACGAGATACGTCTCACCATTCGAGATACTGGCCCCGGTTTTGACCTGGAAGAAGTGCGGGCCACCGGAGCAGGACTTGGACTGATGAGCATGGAAGAGCGCGCTCGCCTCGTCGGCGGCTCGCTTGAAGTTCGATCCTCGCCGGGCGCCGGAACGGAGCTTACGGCGATCGTGCCGCTGGACGAAAAAGGCGCATGACCCAACCACGCCTGCTGATTGCCGACGACGATGCTCTGGTACGCGAGATGCTGAGGAAGACCGTCGAAGCCGATTCCGAGATCGTCGGTGAAGCGAGCAACGGGCTCGAGGCAGTTGCCGCCGCGGAGCAGCTCCGCCCCGACCTCGTGCTGCTAGACGTTTCCATGCCCGTCATGGGCGGCTTCGAAGCAGCTCGCCGTCTACACGATCGACTGCCGGGCCTGCTCATCGTCTTCGTCAGCCAGCATGCGGAAGTCGCCTACGCGGACAAGGCATTTAGCTCCGGCGCACGTGGATACGTGCTCAAACGGGCCGTGATCGGCGAACTGCGCGATGCGATCCGTGAAGTCCTTGCAGGGGGCCTATTCCGCTCACCGCTAGTTACTTAGCGCCTTTCACAACCGACACAGTAATTTGCGATGGATACTCCTGCGAATGGTGAACCGCATTATGCGCCACTACGCCCGTCAGTTCGTCATAGTTATTGCCGCCTGTATTCAGATTGCGGTCGAAGCGCGGGAAATTACTGCTCGAAACTTCAATCCGTAACCTGTGGCCTGCGGGAAAGAAGTTGCTCGTTGTCATCGGCTGCAGCGACACCTTATAAACCTTGTTCCTTTCCATCCAAACCGGTGGCTTATCGTAACCTTCGCGATAACGAACACGCTGGATCGTCTCATCCAAGTTATAGGCCGTGCCATCCGGATACACGTCAATCACCTTCACGGTAAAATCCGTATCTTTCGCGTCGGACGAAACGTAAAGCGTCGCATCCAGGGGTCCGCTGACCTCCATACTGTGCTTCAACGGCTCGGTCGTATAAACCAGAATGTCCGCGCGCGCTTCCATCTTGCGTTGATCGAACGCCCCACCGGTCACGGCATTTCCTGTGCAGCAAACGTTCCCGCCGTAGGAGGGCGCCGGATTCATCGGATCGTACACAAACGTATCCGGCGCGTCGGCCTCCTCGGGTGTCGCCTTCAACGTTCCGTCGCCATTTAGGCTATTCGCTTTCCCGCCGCTCGCCAGGTAAAGCGTCACTGGCTGCGCGCCTTCCGGCGGCCACGTGTTCGACGTTTGCCACTTATTCAAGCCCATGGTGAAATAACGCACCTTAGGCGTCTTCTCCAGAACCTGATTCTTCTCGCCTTTCAGAAAGTAATCGAACCAGCCGTAAGTCAGCGCGTCGTAATCCAGCCGGGCATCCCCCATGCTGCGCTCGCCCACAATCGTATCTTCCGTCGCGCGGTTATAAGAGCAATGCAGCGTCGGAGCGATTACAGCGTACTGTTCATTGGCGATCTCCGGCCGCGCTGTCTTGCGCACGTAGTTATACGCCGCCAGATTCGGACCAATAGAAACGTCGTACCAGGACATGAACCAATAGCCAGGCACATTAATCGGTTTGCTGTCATCCCACAACCCGCCGCGATACCAAGCCGGATCGTTCGGCTGCCGCTCGATCATCGCGCCACCCGTCGACACTTCCTCCCGGTCCGCGAAAATTCCGCGCGGCCCATCCACGGCTTTGATAATGTCTTTCTCGGGAAGATGGGCCAGCGCTTTCGCCCAGTCGACCGGCGGTAATTGCTGCGCCAGGTCGAAGGACTTCGAAACGCGAATCAAATCTTCTTGCGACGTATTCGGCGGGAACATCGGCCGCACCTGATTCTGCTCTCCATAGAGCCACGCAATGAACAACATCTGCACCGCTCCGCCGCGATACCAGTTGCCTTGCTCATAATAAGGACCCACGCGGCCCACCCCCGCGCCGAATCCTTGCTGGATCATCGCCGCAAAGGCCGGGTTGTTCAACGCCGCCACGCCCAACTGCCATTCGGCCGTCGAAGAGCACCCGATCGTTCCCACCTTCCCGCTCGACCACGGCTGGCTCGACATCCAGTTCAGTTCATCGTCTCCATCCGAAAGAGGCGCGCCTAGGATATCGTAAGCGCCTTCCGAAAAGAAGTGCCCGCGCTCATTCATTTCAACGTAGGCGTATCCGCGTTTTACGGCGTTGAGTTCCGTAGTCATGTCGCGGGGCGCGCCGAGTTTCACGTCCCAATAGTTGAAGTTGTAAGGCGTCCGTACAAAGATGATCGGGTATTTCTTCGAAATGTCCTTCGGGCGGTACACATCCGCCGCCATCCGCTTCCCATCGCGCATCGCAATCATCAGCTTACGGTCGATAATCGCTACCGATTCCAATTCCTTCTCCGTGGCCTTGCGTTTCGCAATCAACTGCGCGTCTGTCGTGATTTGTTGCCCAAAAGTGCATAGCGCGAAAGCGCAAGCGAGCGGAAGCAGTAGAACGTGTCTCATATTGTTGGGGAATCCTATTCTAAACGAGCCATGGCGGGCGGCTTCACGATCGGGCAGCCTATGCTAACGTGTGAGCTGAAATGCGACTTTCCCCCGTATGGATCACCGGTATTTTCGTCGCCGCGTTTTCTCTGCATGCGCAAAACACACCAACTCCCAATCCATCAACTAGAGAAGCGCAGATCAACGAAGCAAAGGGCATGCCTCCCAGGTCCAGCCCGGCCGACTATCCCTCTCAGGCTCACGTAGGCGCGATCACCATTGCGGCCGAATTCGCCGGCCACTCCATTCCCAGGCCCGAAGATCCACTTTCTACTGAGGACTATGTCGTGGTGGAAACCGGATTCTTCGGCGCGCCGGGTCAGCACATCACGCTCTCCACTGACGATTTTTCTCTGCGCATTAACGGCAAAAAGGCTCCTCTACCCAGTAAGCCGTTCGAGTACGTTGCCGCCACTGTCAAAGACCCTGAATGGATTCCCCCGATCAACCAAAGGAGAAAGCTTCGAAAACCGGCCTCAACACGGGCGGCCAAGCCGACAATGGCCCGCCGCCTCCGGTCCACGTCCCCATCGAGTTGCGGCGCGCCATGGCGCAGTACATTGACAAAGCGTCGCTGCCCCAAGGCGACCGCGCTCTTCCCGTCGCAGGCCTACTCTTCTTCGAATATCGAAGCAAAACCAAAAACATCCATTCACTCGAGCTGATTTACTCCGGCAGCGCCGGAAAAACCACCCTCGCGCTCCAGCCATAATCGTGCAATGGCATTTGACGAGTGGGTTCTGCCACTGTAAAATGCCATTGTGAACGCTACAGTCACACTCGACAAGGCTGGCCGCATCGTTATCCCGAAAACGCTCCGCGATGAATTGCATCTGGAGACAGGTGACACATTACAGCTGGAATCGGAAGGCGAACGCCTTATGCTGCGCCCCGTCCGATCCGCCTCGCCTCTACGCAAGAAACAAGGGGTCTGGGTGTTTCACGGCGGCAGCGTAATCACGGCTGCATCCACGGATCAAGCTATTCGCGATCTGCGCGATCAACGCGATCGCAGCAATCTCAGTTCGCGCTCATGACAGTATTCCTCGACACCTCGGTCCTTGTCGCCAGTTTCTACAGTGAACACGAACATCACCAGCCAAGCTTTGACGTTTTCCTGCGTCAAAAGAAACAAACCGGCTCTACATCTGCGCACTGCTTAGCTGAGTTCTACTCCGTGGTAACCGGTATGCCGGGCAAAGACCGGGCAAGCCCCGATGAGGCACATCTGTTCTTGGACGATGTCGGCGCGAGGCTGAGCATCCTCAGCCTCGAACCCGAAGAGTACGTGGAAATGCTAAAGGATGCCGCATCGAAAGGCATAGTGGGAGGGGCGATCTATGATGCTATCGCCTCCCGTTGCGCGCTCAAGGCCAAAGCGCAAGTCATCTACACCTGGAATGTGAAGCACTTCACCCGCCTCGGCCCGGATATCGCCACCCGGGTAAAGACGCCTTAGGTGTACGTAAACAAGTCAGTTCCAGGTTACTCGCTCGCTATCACGGCAATAAATGAACGGGGCTTTCTCTCTGCCGGATGAAAGCCTCCGCCTGCTCAAATCCGCTTTCTATCCCGCGGAAGCGCGCCACTTCCGTCTGCAAAGCGTAGAACCGTTCAGGCGATTGTGAAGCATGCGCAAAGCAGGCCGCACGCTTTCTCGTCTCCGTCTTTCCGATATCCACATACTCGGTGGGGGAGAACATCAGCGTATCTTCGCCGTCGGACACCTCATAGAAATACAGGCCGAAGCTCTTGCGTGCCCGATTCCACGCGTCGTAGACAAGATTCGAAATCGCTCGATGATCTCGATGATTATCCACCGGCCACTGAGTAAACACCACGTCGGGCTTTTCCTCCTGAAGCAGTGAATAAAACCGGTCGTAGCTGGCCGCGTTCACATCGGCTTCGCCATCTACCTGACCTGCGAATTTAGGGCTCGCTCCCAGAATCTGGCACGCGTGCTGTGCCTCGTGAGTGCGGATGTCGCCACACGCTTGCGCGGACTTGCCGGGACATCCCTTTTCGCCGCGATTCAGATAGAGCAGCACCACGTCGTGCCCCAGATCCGCATATTTTGCAACAGTGCCTCCGCAGCCGTATTCCGGATCGCCGGGATGGCCGCCTGTCACGACCACCTTCAGCTTCTTGCCAACCGGAATCTGCGCCGCCACACCGACGCTCGACACGATTGCCGCCGCTGACGCAGCCAGGAACTGACGACGTTTCATAATCACTGCGGCAAGCTGAACCGCACGACGTGAACACGGACCTTCACTTCTCCAATGGAGTTCCCGTTCGCCGACGCGCGAATCACAATGTTCTTCCAATCGTCGTTGGGAGATGCCGGCGCAACGGCAATCACTCGCCGTGCCTCCGTCTCTCCGCCGCTCACCTTGAAATTGCCCGCCCCGTACGCCAGGCTCCAGCCCTCCGGCACCGCAACCTTAATCTCTCCGGCCAAAGTTTCACTTCCAGGATTGTCGATCAAAATCGGCAAACTCACTTTCGTCTTGACCCCGGCTTCCACTTCGGGCGGAAGCAATGTCGAAAGGTGCTCCAATCCATGCGCCGGCCAGAACTGCGAATAGAAATGCCACGGACCTCCCAATTGCAATTCAGGCGCGGATAGCGCCGCCACTTTGTAACCCGGCGCCGGCATATACTGGACAGCCTGCGGCTTCACCGCTTCGAATACATCGCCCGTGACGCTCGCATCCACATGCGACTTACCGAAAATAAATCGCGAGGGCTGCACGAAATAGGTATGGCTGAGATCGTTCTTTTCGAGCGACACCGCCGCCAGATAACCCGAATCCGATTGCGTTAAATGAAACGAACATTCCTTTGCCGCCAACCATGCATAACTCTTATTCTTCGAAGGGGAAATCTCCGTCGCCGAATACTCCGGCCCTTTTCCCTTCATAAACTCGTAATGCGATGCGTCGCTGAAGTAGTAAAGCTTCTCAGCTTGCCAGGGATGCAGACCTTCCGTCAAATTGGAAATGTCCCGCGCGTCTCTCGGCGGCGTCACCTGTTCAGGAAAGCGCGTAGGATCTCCCGCCATGTCGAACGCTTCCGTCGCCAGCACGCCCGCAGCCTGATGGTCGCCATGATTTTCTCCCGCCGAATAAGCCGGCAGCCATGTCGCAATCACACTGGGCCGAGTCAACCGCACTATTCTCACCAGCCGGTCGAGTGACCGCCCATGATCCCAGGTTTCAAGACTTCGCAGCACATCTTGCCCCGGCGTATCGGGCGCGTCCAGGAACCACACATTCGTAACCCCGAGAAAACCAACCGCACGCCGCCCTTCAATCTCGCGGATGTCTCCTAGCGCCGCCGCTTGCTCCTGCCCAACGGCATTGCCCCCGCTGTTCCCCCGTGTCCCGTAAACCACCGCAATTCGTTTATGTTCATCGAAAGCCGCTCGCGCAAGAAACGCCCCGATTTCCGATTCATCGTCAGGATGCGCAACCACCACCAGCAAATCCGCCTTGAACCGCGGGTCCGGAGCATTGGATGGGACAGGCGCCTGACCTGCAAGGCCAAAACAAATCAAAAACACGCCAATCGCGCGGAAAATCGTATTCATCGGTTTGTGCAAGATCTCCAGGCGATCATAGCCAACTCAAAATCGAGTCTCCACTCATCGTTTATTTTGTATAATCCCGAATACAAGATTGAAACAGGTCAGTTAATCACAACCGGACCCCGTAGTCCCTCACCCGCCCAGCCCGCATTCATTCGCATCCACACCAAACAAAGGGGAGATTCAGTGCTCACATTCTTGACCCGTACCTTTATTGCAGCGGCTCTGGCCGTGCTGCTTTCGTCCTCCGTTCTCGCGCAAGCCGTTTCCGGCAACATCGCCGGCACAATCAAAGATCCGTCCGGCGCCAATCTTCCGAACGCAGCCATCACCATCACCGACTTAGACCGCGGAAGCGTATATCGCATCCAGAGCAATTCCGACGGCAATTATTCGCAAACGCACCTGTTAGCCGGGCATTATCAGGTCAAAATCGAAAGCGCCGGTTTCGCGCCCTTCACTGCTAATGCCACCGTCCAGGTGGACGCCACCACTCCCCTGGACGCCACTATGTCACCGGCCAGCGTGAATACTAGCGTCGAGGTGAAAGACGTAACTCCACTGCTCACAACCGATCGCGCGGAGGTCTCCACGACTCTCACCGGCGCTCAAGTAGAGCAGCTTCCGGTCCTCGACCGAAACGTCACCAATCTGCTGTTACTCGTTCCCGGCGTACAATACAGCACCGAACAAATGTCCGCTGCCGAGAATCCCCAGTCGGGAATTCAGGTGACGGTAAACGGCCAGTTTTCCACGTCGAACGGCTTTATCCTCGACGGCACCGAAAATGAAAGCGCCATCCTCGGTATCGCAGTCGTCAACCCGAATATAGATTCCCTGCAGGAATTCAAAGTAAGTACCAGCAATTACGAAGCGGAGTTTGGCGCGGCGTCCGGCGCATTGATTCAAGCCACCACTAAGTCGGGCACTAATCAGTGGCACGGCTCGTTATTCGAATACCTCCGCAATACACTCACCGACTCCGGCAATCCCTTTACGCAGTTGAATCCGCCTATTCACTGGAACCAGTTCGGCGGTTCGGTTGGCTTTCCCATTCTGAAAGATAAGCTCTTCGGTTTCTTCGATTATCAAGGAACGGAACGTAGAACCGGCGGCTCGTTAATCACAACTGTTCCCACAGCCGCGGAACGCTCCGGCACTTTAAGTTCTCTGCTGGGCAATTACATCTGCGCGGACGGCAGTAACTCGTCCACGCCTTGCGCCGCTCCCGCTACCGTCACCACAACCGAAGGAACAACAGTTCCAGCTCAGGCCGGAATGGTGTTCGATCCCGCAACCGGCGACCAGACGACCGGCGTGGGACGTCAAGTTTATTCTCAGAACGGCCAAGTCAACATGATTCCGGTAGCAGCGCCCATGGCGGCGCTCCTGAATAACGTGCCACTGCCCAACAACGGCGCCGGAATCTTCAACAATTACATTGCCTCAGGCTCGCAAAGGTTCAATACGCAGCAATACGACGGACGTGTCGATTACAACCTCAGTAGCACCACCCACATCTTCGGCCGCTACACCCTCGCCGATTACAACAATTACTCGCCCGCCGCTTTCGGGAATGCCGGCGGCGGTCCCTCGGCCTTCAACTTCTCCGGCGATTCCATCGATAGAAACCAAAGTCTCGCCATCGGTGCCGACCACACATTCAGTCCAACGCTCCTGACAGACGCTCGCTTGGGTTTCTACCGCTATCGCATTCGCGTTGAACCCAACGATTACGGCACCACGCCCGCCACCGACGCTGGCCTGCCTGGCCTGAATACGGGCGCTGCCGACACCAGCGGCATGCCCGCCGTCTACATCAATGGCAACGGCGGCTTCAATTTCGGCTATGGCCTCGGTGTCAATCAATGCAACTGCCCGCTGAAAGAAACAGAAAACCAATTCCAGTGGGTAAATAACTGGACCAAAATCGCCGGCAATCACACCATCAAGTTCGGCGTCGACGCCCGCCGCGCCCAGCAGCAACGAATCCCCAGCGACGCCCATCGTCCCGGCGAAATCACCTTCACCGACCAAGCAACTGGAGATCCCACGCTCGATACAGCCGCCGGCGGCCTGGTATCGACTGGCTCGGCGCTGGCCTCTTACTTACTCGGCCTGCCCAGCACTTTCGACCGCTATTACACCGGCTCCAACTACTATCCCGGACTCCGGCAAACCCGCCTGTTTTTCTTCGCTCAGGATTCCTGGCGCGTCAATTCCAAATTGACCTTTAACTACGGTCTACGCTGGGAAGACTATTTGCCGCAAGTCGCCGCCAAACCTGGCGGCGCCGGTATGTTCGATCCCAGTACCGGAGATGTTTTGGCAGCGGGCATCGGAAGCGTACCCATCAACTTAGGAGTAAAGCCTTACAACCTCGGCTTCGCACCCAGAATCGGCCTCGCCTATCAGGCAACTGCAAAAACTGTCATTCGCACGGGCTATGGCAGAAGCTTCAACCCTTCTGGTCTCGGCGCGGTCTTCGGCCAGGGCGCCGATTACAATCCGCCCGTCTTAAATTTCCAAAACATCAACCCGGCAAATTCGTATGTTCCGGTCTTCAGCCTGCTCAACGGCCCACCTGCTCCCATAAGTCCGGCTGTTAGTTCTTCCGGCCGGTATCCTCTACCTAACGGCATCGGCATCAACTACTTTCTTTACCCGCTGAACTCCTACCGCATCCCTCTGGCGGACTTCTGGAACTTTACTGTGCAGCACGAACTCGCCTCAGGCTTATCGCTCGAAGCCGGTTATGTCGGTAACGTCGCGCGCCATCTTTACGAAACGTTGAATGCCAATCAAGCCGTACTTGGCCCCGGCTCGCTCGATTCGCGCCGTCCCTTCTATGCTCTGTACGGCTTGTCGCAGGGCATTTATCAGTACTGCAATTGCGGAAATTCTAATTACAATTCGCTGCAAACCAAGCTGACGTAAGCAGTTCTCTCACGGCCTGGATTTTCTTTTGACTTACACCTGGTCGAAAGCCCTGGATGCTACCGAGGGTGGCAACCTGCCCGCCAATAGCTACGACGTCAACGCGGACTATGGCCCCGCCTCCTTTGATCGCACGCACATGCTCACCTTCGAACACGATTGGGACCTCCCATTCGGCGTGAACCGTCATTGGAAGCTCGGTAACAACGCCGTCGCCGATGCCATTCTCGGCGGCTGGCGTCTCAGCGGCGTCCATACCTTTGGCTCGGGCGAGCCGTTCACTCCCACGGTCGCCAACGCTCCTCTGTTGAACGACACTGATTTTAACTTTGGGCAGGTCAGACCGGATGTAATCGGTAATCCCAGCGTCCCGAACCAAAGCGCAAGCCTTTGGTTTAACCCCGCCGCCTACACCGAGCCTGAACAACCCTACAGGAACGGAACAGCGGGACGCAACTCGCTACGCGGTCCGTCGCTATTTGTGTCCGATCTCTCGTTGGCCAAAAACTTATTACGCGGCGAGCGCCGCTCTCTCGAACTCAGGGCGGACGCGTTCAACGTCTTCAACCACGCCAACCTCCAGAACCCAAGCGCCGTGATCGACGAAAGCGGAGCGGGCCAAATCACAAACATCGAAGTGCCCATGCGCCAGATGCAGTTCGGTCTGCATTTTCACTTCTAGCTTGCCCGGCAGCCAAGCGATGCTTGGTCAATACAGAGAGGAAATCGCCGCCCGCTTTAGCGCAAAGCAGTCGCGCGTGCCTTGCCGGGCGTTTCCCTAGAGCCCGGCAGCCAAGCGATGCTTGGTCAATACAGAGAGGAAATCGCCAACAGTCGCGCGTGCGTTGCCGGGCGTTTCCTTACTAGCCCGGCAGCCAAGCGATGCTTGTCAATACAGAGAGGAAATCGCCCGCAGTCGCGCTGCGTTGCCGGGCGTTTCCTTAGAGCCTGGCAGCCAAGCGATGCTTGGTCAATACAGAGAGGAAATCGCAAATCGCGCGTGCGTTGCCGGGCGTTTCCTTAGAGCCCGGCAGCCAAGCGATGCTTGGTCAATACAGAGAGCAAATGCCAGTCGCGCGTGCGTTGCCGGGCGTTTCCTTAGAAGAGCGGCAGCCGAGCGGACCAGCCCCGCGCCGCTGCCGCTCTTTTCTTTTCGTCCCTCGTACAATATTTTTTGAGCCCCTTCGCACGCTCTATACCTGGCCCGGGCAGTCAAGCGATGCTTGGTCAACACACCGAAGCAACTCCGCTGTCCATGCCAAGCTATCGCCCAGTGCGTTGCCGGGCCTTTGAAGAGAACTGAGGTTAAACATTCTGGCCAAATTACGATTCGCATATACGTGTCTGCTGGGCGTAGCGCTTGCTTCCGCGGGGATGGCCGCAACACAGGCGCCTCAGTCCACTCCAGCAACTCCTTCGCCTGCTGCCGCGACTCCCCCACCGACCGGAAAGACTCCCGGCGTCCAAAACGCTCCGCCGCCGAACGAACCTGCGCATCGCGGCGGCTTTGTGCCCGGTCAGAAGCGGGCACCCGAAGATCCGGCGCAAATCGCGCGCGGAAAATTGTTGTTCGGCATCAACTGCCGCGGCTGTCACGGCGCCGACCTGCGCGGCGGCGATCTCGGAGGCCCCAATCTCTTGCGCTCCCAGGTCGCTCTCGCCGACCAACATGGTGAGTTGATTGTGCCCATCATCCACGGCGCCCGTCAGAAAATGGGTATGCCTGCGATTGACTTGAATGACGCCGACGCCAACGCGGTCGCCGCCTACGTGCGCAGTGTCATCGAAACCATCCAGGGCCAGGGTGCTCCTCCTTCGGCCGGCCAGCCCGTGCTGAGCATTCTCGTTGGTAATGCCGCGGAAGGCAAAGCCTACTTTGCGACGAAATGTAGCGGTTGCCATTCCGCCACCGGCGATCTCAGTAATTTCGCCACCCGCGTGCCCGACCAAAGAAGACTGCAAGACGCCTGGCTCTCCGGCGGCACACGCGAAGAGGAAGAACAGGAACAGACGCCAGGAGCTACGGCAACGCCTCGCACCGTAACAGCTACTGTCTCGCTTCCCTCCGGAGAAACCGTGGAAGGCAATCTGGTCCGTATCGACGAGTTCTTGATCACACTAGCGTTCCCCGACGGCTCCGAGAGAAGCTTTACCAGAACCGGAGATACGCCGAAAGTCGTCATCCACGATCCTCTCAAGGTCCATCGCGACATGTTGCCCAATTACAGCGACAAAGATATTCACGACGTCACCGCATACCTGGTTACCCTGAAATGAAGCTCACCCAATTCGTTCTCGGCACATCGCTATTTCTGGCGCCTCTCATCGTTCCTGCGCAACAGCAAGGTGGGCCTGCGCAACAACAAGCCGGCCTGAACCCGGCCGATATCCTTAAGCCGCTCGCCAATTCCTGGCCGACCTACAATGGCGATTATTCCGGCAAGCGTTACAGCGCCCTCAAGGACGTGAACCGTTCCAATGTCCAGCACCTCACGCTCGCCTGGATGACGCAGGTCACGCCCGGTGACGGTGAAGGCAATGGACAAGGCCGCAGGCGCCGCTATCAGCACACCGCGCCAGTTATCGTCGGCGGCGAGGGCCCGGGCAACGTCGGTGTTCGCGGCGGCACCATCAAAGCCTCGGCGCTCGAGGTCGATGGCAAGCTCTACTTCACCATGCCGGACAACGCCTGGGCGGTGGACGCCCGCGACGGCCACGAACTTTGGCATTACTTCTGGAAGACCAAAGGCGGCACGCACATCGGCAACCGCGGGGTCGGCATGTGGCACAACTATCTCTTCATGGAGACGCCCGACGACTATCTCGTCTCGCTCGATGCCACAACCGGCAAGGAGCGCTGGCACAAGCAAATCGCTGACGTAGACGACGGTTACTTCTCCACGCCTGCGCCCGTTGATCGTCGGCGACCATGTCCTGGTCGGCACCGGCGATGACATCGACGCGCCCGGCTTCCTCGATTCGTTCGATCCCGAAACCGGCGAATTGCAATGGAAGCACTACACAGTTCCCATGCAAAAGGGCGATCCGGGTCTCGATACGTGGCAAAGTCTCGATGCCGCCAGACACGGCGGAGCCCAAACATGGGTTCCCGGCGCTTACGATCCGGAAACCAAACTCTACATCTTCGGCACCGGCAACCCCACGCCCGCCTTCACCAACGGTACGCGCGGCTCGGGCGACAACCTCTTCACTTGCTCGCTCATCGCCGTGAACGTGGATACCGGCAAGATGGCTTGGTATTACCAGACCTCGCCTCACGACATGCACGACTATGACTCGGCCCAAACTCCCGTGTTAGTCGATGCCATGTACCACGGCAAGATGCGAAAGATTGTACTCACGGCGTCTCGCAACGGATATTACTTCACCATCGATCGTGTCACCGGCGAACATCTGGTCACCAGCAAATGGGGCAAGACCACCAACTGGGCGGACGGTCTGAACAAATTCGGCGGACCGAAAGTAGACGCCGAGAAAGATGCCACGGTAGGCGGCTCATTGGTTTCTCCCGGTTCCGATGGCACCATCAACTGGGAGCCGTCCGCCTTCTCGCCGGATACCGGACTCCTCTATGTCTCCGAGCACGACACCTTCTCCGAGTTCTACCTCACGGATCTCGATCCGCGCGGCTCCATGGGCCTCGGCGGTAAAGAAGAAGCCGAGATCGGTTCCATCGGAACTTATCTCACGGCCATCGATTACAAAACAGGCAAAATCGCCTGGAGGCATCCCTATTACAGCGAGGGCGGTGGTGGCGGCGGCGTCCTGGCCACTGCCGGTGGACTGATCTTTGCCGGCGACGGCGCCGGAAGCTTGGTCGCTCATGACGCCGCAACCGGCAAGCCCCTGTGGTACACCCGCATCGGCCACGTCACCAATCCTCCGCAGACCTACATGCTCGACGGTCACCAGTACGTGATCGCCGCCGCCGGCGATATGCTCTGGGCCTTCGTCATGGATTAACAAACCGCGAAAAAACCTTATAATGAGGTCTGAGTGGACTACCGGCAGATCATCACAATCGAGCCTGACAAGATGGGCGGTAAGCCTTGTATTCGTGGACTTCGCTTGACCGTCTACGATGTCCTGGATTACCTGGCTTCCGGCATGACGGAACCGGAGATTTTGGCTGATTTCCCGGATCTGAGAGCAGAAGATCTTCGAGCAGCTCTTGCGTTTGCAGCGGACCGCGAACGTCGGCTCCAGTCGATCCCAGCGTGAGATTGTTACTCGACGAGAATCTCTCCCCTGCACTGGTTCCGCCCTTGTCGAAAGTCTACGAAGGCGTCTCGCACGTGGGAGACTTGGGCCTCAAGTCGGCTCCCGACCTTGTTCTGTGGGCACACGCTGCCAGAGCCGGTTATACGATCGTCACTAAGGACGCCGACTTTCATCACCGAAGTTTCTTATACGGTCATCCTCCGAAGGTCATTTGGATCCGCCGCGGCAATTGCTCCACGCAGGATATCGCTACTCTGCTCATAGAACAACGCGAGAAAGTCCAGGCCTTCAATCTCTCCGCTGATTCGTCGTTCTTAATCCTCTCCTGAGTCAACGGATCAGGCTGCTTCTCGCTTCCGGCGAGATAATTCCTGCCGCAAAAAGCATCTTCGGGAACACAAACGCGGCCGATGGTTTCCAATCTGCCAATGCGTTCTGTGTTGGCTTTGTCGTTTATCGCCTTCTCGCTCGCGACGGCGCTGATCGCTGCGCAGCCGCCATCCGTCATCGATGCCGTACATAAAGGCCACGCGGTTGGCCACGAGCAGGATGGCGTGGACGCGGTTCGGGCAGCTTTGTCCTCGGGCGGTAAGGTGAATGAGCGCGACCAAGCCGGCTGGACGCCTCTGATGTGGGCGGCGCTCGAGTGCCGCGCTGGAATCGTAGAACTCCTGCTCGATCGGGGCGCCGACGTCAGCTTGCGCGCAAATAGCGATCGAAAAGATTCCTTCCTGAACAGCGGCCAGACTGCCATCCTGGTAGCGTCCGGGTGCTTCATTGCACGTCGTCGCGCGGATCTTGCACCTGAACGGCACATGCCGCCCGGCTACGTTGCGTACGAGCTCGCCGCTGCCGGCAAAATGGTTCACGACCTGATTGCCCACGGCGCGAACGTGAACGACACTGACGTCTACGGGCGAACGCCTCTGATGATGGCGGCGATGCACGAATGGCCGGATGCGGCTGCCGAGCTTCTCGCCGCCCATGCTGCCGTAAACGCGCGTGACCATGAAGGCCGGCTCGCCATGGATTACGCGGATCCGGCCGATGACAGGACCATCGCCGTTCTCAAGAGAGCCCGGTCATTGCCCGCCGACCGGCAACTCCGGACGCCGCGCGTGCGACGCAGAACGGGCGCTGCACAAGCTCGGATACGGCCTGGCAATTACGGATTGCATCGCCGATCATGATTTTCGTGCGGCCGTTTTCAAGTTTCAGCAGGATCACGGACTCGTTGCTACCGGCGACCTCGATGCCGGCACGCGTACAAAACTCGCCATCCGTTAGTGCCGGAACGATGCCCATGGAAATCGTCATCTAACGTGCTGCGGACGTTGCCTTGCTTTGCGCTGCCTCCGGCATGACACCCAGCTGTTGCAATAAGGCAAGCCGGTCAAAATAGGCTCGTTCCTCCACGATTTTGTTGCCCTGAATCCGGTTCAGCGACACTCCGGAAATCGTCACCCGTCTACCTGTAGCTGGAATACTCTGATACACGCCATTATGTGTCCCAGTGCATGTCCACTCTACAGCCACTTCATCCCCGTCCCCAATCCGCCGCTTGATTTCAATTTTGAAATCGGGGAAGCCAGTGCGCACTTCAGCCAAGTAGTTTGCAATCTCTTGCCTGCCGCGAATAGGCTGTGGATGGTCGGGATCGCTTCGCTCCACATCTTCGCTGAATACTTGCGGCAGGAGCTCAAGATTACCGGAGTTCCAGAATTCGGTTAAGACATCGAACATTTCTTGCATACTTCTGCGTTCAACCTCCAGCGTAGATTGTACGCATCCCTATCGCGTTCTGCAACGGCCCCGTCATACCGGCGACGTGAGCGCTGTAACTCGAGATGATTTGGGATTCTTTCGCCCTGTTGTAAGCTTGCGCTGCACTTCGCGACGCACCAATGCGGCTAGACGAGCTTGATGTTCTTCTACGAATTCGCGCACAGCGTCCGGATCTCGCTGGGCTAGTGCTCTGAGAGCCCACGACAGCGCCTTTGTAACCATCTCGTCCCGCTCGGTAATAAGCAGCTTGCATATCGCAAGCGTGCGCCGCGCATCTCCTCGGCCGCCTCTGGCTTTCACGTTGAGGGGCACTGTGCTCACTAACGCCGCCCGTCGCCACCAACGGTCGCTCGACTGAGCCCAATTCTTCACAACTTCGTCCTCGATACAACCCACTCGCCACGCAGGACCGGAGACATAGCACGCAAAAGAGTCAACTTCGTCCCAGCTCGAAATGTTTGAACCCAGTTTCTCGAGTTGGCTTCGATCCAAAGCTTCCAGTGCATCCGGACGGCTCGCGATGAGCTCATCACCCAGGAAGCGCGGCACCCGTCCATGAGCGACTAACGCCCCGGCAATCTTGACCACATCTCCTGGCGACATTGCCTCAATGCGTTTCGAGTATTCGCGACGCAGAGCTCTAAGTGCGGGAGTGTTCCGGACGGGCATGCTCGCCACGCGCCCCTCCATTTCCGCGATGAGAGCCGCAATGTCCATCGGCTGTAGCGTACTACGAACAACCCGGACAAAGTTAGACTTCCCCAGCACCGCACACATACCCGGAAAGCAGCCGCTGCAGCAGCGGTTCGCACGGATACGGATGAACCGTGTAGTGACGAAACCCTTCGCCGAACTCGACGCCTGCTCTCGCGCCGCAAGCTCGCGTCCACTCTTCCATCTGCTTCAGATAATCGTCCATCCCGTGCTGCTGCTGAAGCCATAGCCGTTGGCTGCGGTGCTTGGCGAGCATCGCAGTCTTCGTCTCAAACGTCGTCGTGACATCGACCGTAAAATCCGCGACAGTCAGATTTCCGTTCCGGTCCCGTTGCCCGATCGGCTCCACAAAATACAGATGAGGAATCGCCGGTAAAGCCGGCGCTTGCCGAAGGTGTGTCGTAGTTCGGAACCGATGCGGCGAAACACGCGTCGCGAACAAGCTGGCTCGTCGCTTCGTGATCCGAAAGATAGTCGCTCGGCGCTGCTGTAATAACAATCTCCGCGCGAAGATCCCGGAGTAGTCCCGTCACTATCCTGCGTGAGCGGTCGTCATTGAAGATCGCCAAATCGCGAAAACCGCCCCAGAGGTACTTCGCGCCAATCAGCGCCGCGGATTCAGCCGCCTCGCCCTTTCGTATCGCAGCAATCTCCTCCGCGCCATGAACGGTGGACCCGCAATCGCCCGCGCTCATCGTCACAATGGTTGTATCGTGCCCTAGCCCGGAGAGCAGCGCCAGCGTGCCTCCCGCAAGAATCTCCGCATCATCCGGATGAGCCTGAATGCTGGCAATCCGCATCAAACAGTCCTCGTCCACCGTTGGCCGTCAAAGTGGTCCGTCTCTTTGCCCCACGTTCCAAACTTCGCCGCCATCTGCCCGCCATCCACCACCAGCGTCGTCCCCGTGATATACGATGCGAGATCGGACGCCAGAAACATCACAGCCTGCGCCACCTCCTCCGGTTCCCCGCCCCGTCCCAGCGCAATGTGCTTGAAGTAATCCGACAGTACGTCGGAATTTGAAAAACTGGCCGCCGTCAATCGAGTCCGAATCAGACCCGGGCACACCGCGTTGATTCGAATCCCATACGGCCCTAACTCATTTGCCGCTGTGTGCAAAATCCCCAGCAGACCCGCTTTGCTCGCATTATAGGCAATCAGGTCCGCTTCCCCATCGAAGGAATTCGTCGAAGCAGTCAACACAATCGATCCTTTGCGCGCCCGCTTCATCCGCTCCGCCGCAATCTGCACAGTATCGAAGGCACCAGTCAGATTCACGGCCAAAGTTCGGCTCCAAAGTTCTGTCGTCGTATCAGCGAGTGAAGCGCCCGGCCCAATTCCCGCATTCACCACCACAACATCGGGAACTCCGACCTCGATCGAACGCACGCTCCAACGACGAGCGATTCGTAACATCCGCAACGCAGGCCCGAGCCCCAATCCGCCCCGCCGCGTCATCAGGATTCTGCGACGCGACATCGAATATCCAAACCGTCCCCCCGCCGCCGCAATACCTTGTGCAATCGCGAACCCAATCCCATTCGCGCCTCCGGTCACAACCGCGTTCTTGCCATGGAAGTTCATCCTCCAGATTGTAGGCCGGAACAGCAACCGATAGACGCCTGCAGATCCGGTGCAGCGAAATCGATGGCTTGGCGGGCCCAACAGTATTCGACGCTAATTACGGCTATAACTGACTTCGCAAATCACACAACTAGCTGTAGAATGGTGTCGGTTTATGGCGAACTCGCAAGACGACGAGAACGTCTCCAATCTTCGCAAACCTCTCGAAGAGAGCAGGCAAAGAGCAGACGAAGCACGGGCGCGAATACGGAAGGCTCACGGAGCAAAAGAGCCGAGACAGGATGCCCAGACACATGCGTCCGCGCAAGATCGTGATCAGATTGAGATATTCTGGCAGTTCTCCAGAGCAACTGGAGCACCACAGATTGACCCAAATACAATCCAATTAAGACAACCTCCCGAACCCGACATCTTTTGTGTTGTCGCTTCGCAACCGCGCTACTTTGAACTCCAGGCGATTACCAGTGCTGTACTGGCTAAAGCTGAAAAGGAAGGTCCTGGCGTTATTCCGGTGGGTGCGTATTCAAACGAGAAGCCCTTTAAGGCGGCGATTATCAAGAAAGTATCCAAGACATACAACACCCAAGGCGTTCCGGTTGATCTAGTGCTCCATTATGTTGAGCATCCGGCCCCGTCGGATGACGTTCGTGACATGTTGCTTCAACGGTATTCGGGCGAAATTGAGAGGCTGGTAACTTCTGCCTCGTTCCTGAGAGTGTGGTTATTCAGCGCGTATGCTAAAACCGCTTGGCTCATCGCGCAACGAAACTGAATCGAGCAGCGGCTACTCATCAGCCATAATCTGATCAATTTTGGAAGACGCCTCAGACCAATCAACCTTCTCGCCTTTGAAAGTGCCAACTGGCGCATGGTTAACTAACCCCTTTTGCACAAACCCCAACTCCTCGCCGGT
Source organism: uncultured Acidobacteriaceae bacterium (assembly GCA_963730865.1). Lineage (GTDB taxonomy): Bacteria > Acidobacteriota > Terriglobia > Bryobacterales > Bryobacteraceae > Bog-105. The sequence goes on from CAVSTO010000019.1 coordinate 51,359, forward strand.
TTGTCCGTGATAGAGGCTATGCTCCATGTAGTCAACGTCGAATCGCTTCAGAAACTCGGTGGGAGCCATATAGCCGCGCAACCTCATCTGCAACGCTAGCGGGTTGAGCGAAACCCGAAGCTCAACGTAACAACGATTCGTCTTCGGATTATAGTGCGAGCGCTGCTCCTGCACGAGTGGCAAGAGAGGCTCTTTCATCCTCGCTATTAGTTCGTTTCCGGTCTTGTCGTACTCGCCGTTGATCTTCTCGCCCAATTCGGCACATTTTGATCTGAGATTGAATGCTTCTGTTGCGGAAGGTTTCCTGAATGGCGTTTCTTCCGCTGTCGTCTTCTGTTGGGGCTGCTTATAGCTGCACGCAACCAGGGCAAGCAAACACAACGATACGGCGATGACAGCCGGACGCACCCTATAGGCTCTTCGCGTCTCTCTTCGCTCTTGCCCGCTTCCGCTTCGCCGTATCCTTCAACACAGCTGAATGCGGAACAGAGAGGACGGCTCTAAACACTTTTTCCATGCGTTCAGCTTGATCGTTGCCTTCGCAACGTGCTGCGAGTTCAGGTGAGATCTGGATTGGCTTCGGTTGTGACTTCACTTGTGACTCCATGGTCATTCTATCGATGCTTGGTTGATCGGATTCTATTGTGGTGACCGCTGGCGTTTCGGCAATCCCACCATTGCGCTCCTGGCCCTAGCAGTTTTCGATTTGATCTCCTCGCCACTCACATCCAACGCTGCTTCACTCTTTGCGGTCTTATCAACATCGTAAAGATGCTCCTTGAATATGGCCACGTGATCCTTGGCCTGTCTACCGATCTTGATAAAGACTGGGCCCGGGTTTCTGTCTAGAAGCTCTTGTATTCTAAAGCGCCCAACGATAATTGAAGCAGCCCATTGCTCAGGGAGGCTGTTGGTGTCGGTTACCAATAAGACTTGCGCTTTGCTCTGTTTGACGGCTTCTTTATTCAGTGGCTCGACTGAAAGCCTTTTGTCGCCGCTGGGTATTACCCATTGTCTGGCTGCAACCTCCGGTATCCACCTATCATCATCTTCGTCATGGACGAAGTAATTATTATGCAGTTCTACCTCAAAGCCCATACGCTCCAAAAAACAGTGGTAAGCGCCTGGAAGCCAAGCTACGATCTATGAGAGTGACGTAGCCGAATTTAGGCGGCATCGAGGTAGGCAATGGTGTCCTCAATACTTTCGGCGCCTAGTTCATAATCGTCCGCTAGATCCGCTATCGAGTCACCGGCGCTGAATCGGCCATAAAGTATGGGAATGCTGATTCCGGTTCCAGAAACAGTAGGTACACCGGAGGACACACTCAGACATGAATCCCGTTTTCCAAGGCAGACAGCAGCTCATCAATGCGATCGACTTCCTCCGGGTCGCCGTTGAAGGCGACGTACAACGGGGTCTTGTTTCCCAGGTGGGAGTGTGGGCGTTGCAGCCAGGTAAGAGCATTCGCTTGTTCGTCCAGCGCCACCGCAGCATGCGCAATCACCTCAGCCGCTCTTGCCGCTCTCGCATCTACCGCCACTTGCGCCATTTTGTCACTTCTCCCATTTTCAGCTATTTCCAACCAGTTTGCCCCTGTTGCAGTGCACCGTCGCGAAACGAAAAAGGCCCGCACACACGCCGGGCCTAAAACGGAATGGTACGGGCCGCGCGATTCTCTCCGAAGATTTCCGCGAAAGGGTCCAACTGCGTCTCCCAGACTGACCCAGTCGCGGCGTTAAGAGCTGCCGACTTTATCCCACTCGTCGACCAAACGGCCAATGACGACTATGAAGGCCCGCGGAATGGGCAGATTTGCTAGATGCGCTTGAAGCGTCGGGCGAGTGCGAGCGTTTGCACCCATCCGCCAGAAACAGTGATGGCAATGGCCTGCAGCAGCACTTGCAGGATTTTCATCATCCGCTTCCATCTCGGCGGCCGAGTACTGCCTCGTCTCCTGCACTCCCAACGTCACTCGCCTCCGCGTCATGCGGACAGATCACGTGTGAATAGCACCGGACAAATCACATGTTAACGACAGACATGCGAGTGCCTCTTTGACTCCTGTCGACTCTGCCGTGTTATAATCTGCGGGTCAAGAGCACGACAAAATTCCTGCCGTCATGTGTTCCGTCGTCATCGTCGGCACATCGGCATTAAATGAAAATTCATAATTGCCGGAACCAGGTTTCTGGCCAACGCTAATGAGGGCGTCCTAATTCAGGATTTGCACTACGATGAGAATACATAAGCTGTTTCAGACCTTCGGATCGGTTGGCGTGTTCCTAATCGCCGCCGCCTTCGCCCGCAACGCGGACGCTTCCGTAATCGTGGACATTACCCAGGCAGGCCCCAATGTCGACGTAACCGGTTCCGGCTCACTCAACCTGGCGGCGCTAAGCTTGTTCGGGACGCAAACGGAGAACGGAGAGGTCCACCCAACGCTGGGAACGGTTTTGGTTGGCCCAAACTCCTCCATTGACGAATACGAATTCGTGCTTGGCGGACCGGCGAATATCGGCCCCGGCGGGAGGCAGGGAGCATTCTCGGGCAGTGGCGCCACATTCGGCTACGACGCAAATTCAAACGATTTGCTTGTACCCCACGGCTACACTTCCGGCACGCCACTATCCGGTTCGAATGTCTATGATAATGCAACTATAAGCTCGCTGGGTCTTACGCCGGGCACTTACACTTGGAATTGGGGGACCGGCCCGACGGCGGATTCCTTTGTGGTGAACGTCGCCGCCTCCGCTGCCTCCGTGCCCGAACCTGGCTCATTCATCTTGGTCCCCGTCGGGACGGTCATCCTGCTCTTTGTCCTGCTGCAGTCGAATCGAAGGCGTCGTCAAACGGGTGATCCCCGGAACGCTGTTTGAGGTAATCTGAGCGCTAGCTCGACCACGCTCCGCGTCGCAGGGACGAAGCGGTTGCTTCATTGCGCCCGATATCCAGGACCCGTCGCCGCCGCGCTGGTTCTGGGAATGCATCCATTTCCGCGATCACAGGATGTTGTAGCTCGGCTTCCGCGTCTCGGACGCCGATGTCCTTTCTGACATCTTTCATCCCGCTTGTGCGCCCTGCCCGTGGGGCAGTCACAACCCATAGTACTAACAGAATCAATAATATACGGCTAAACGCTTGGGAGGGGTGTGCTATAGTCTCTATAGTTTCTAATCAGGAAGCCGTCCACGCTTCCAAATTCTCGAAAAACGCCGGTAGGGCCGCTAAGCCCCATCCGGCGTTTTTCATTTAAGGACGACAATTTCAATGGCAACCATAGCCCAAACCGCAGCCAACCAGGCCAACGCGCAAAAGAGCAGCGGTCCTAAAACTGAAATCGGGAAAGCAAATTCCTGCCAAAACAATTTCCGCCACGGCTTCACGGGCGAGTTCTCTCTCCTCGCGAGTGAAGACGCCGACGCCTACGAATGCTTGCTCACGAGCCTTCAAACCGACCACCAGCCTTCCTGCGCCACCGAATGCCTGCTCGTCGAACGCATGGCCCAGCACCATTGGCTCCGAGCTCGCGCGTTGCAACTGCAAAACGTCACTCTGGGCATGCCTGCCGAGGACGAAGACAAGGCCGACCGCCAACTCGCCCTTTACCTCCGCTACCAAACCACCAACGAACGAGCCTTCTCCAAGTGCCTCAGCGACCTGCTAAAGCTCAGAGCCGAAAGGAGAAAGGACAAAATTGGCTTCGAATCGCAGCAGCTCAAAAAGGACGATCTCGCCCGCAAGCAACAGATCGAAAATCGCAAACAGGAACTGCATAAATGCGAGATTTGGCTCGCCGAAGCCAAGGCTGAGCACCAGGAACTGTTGAATTACCAGCTCGAGACCCCCGAAATGCGCATGCCCAACCGGGTCCAGCGCATTTTGGCCCGCCAACAGGCCGCCTAAAGCTCTCGAAGTTCTAACCGAAGACCAAACTCCAACGCGAAGTGTCGCTGCACCGGGACGGTAACGTGAGTAGAGCGCCTAACATGCAAAATCCCCTAAACCTATCCGGCAAAATCGCCCTCATCACCGGAGCTTCATCCGGCATCGGAGCCGCCACCGCTCGCCTCTTCTCGGATCTCGGCGCTCGCGTCGCCATCGGCTACGGCCGCAACACCAAAGGCGCCGAAGAAGTCACCGAAACCATCCGCAAATCCGGCGGCCACGCCATCGCCATCCAAGCCGATATGCGCCACACCGCCGAGATTCAGAAGCTGGTCAAAGAAACCGTCGCGCAACTCGGCCCCATCGACATTCTGGTCAACAACGCCGGCTCCCTCATCGAGCGTCAGAGCTTTCTCGACATGACGGAAGAGCGCTGGGACGAGGTCATCAACCTCAATCTCAAGAGCGCCATGCTCTGCTCCCAACTCGTCGCGCCGTCGATGATCGAGCGCAAGCGCGGCTCGATCATCAACATCGTCTCCATCGCCGGACGCAACGGCGGCGGTCTCGGCGCGGGCGCTTATGCCACCGCGAAAGGCGGACTCATCACGTTAACCAAGGCATTCGCCAAGGAACTCGCTCCCCACGGCGTCCGCGTCAATGGCGTTTCCCCCGGCGTCATCGACACGCCCTTCCACGAGGTCTTCTCCACGCCGGAAATGATCAGCAATTTCGTCAAAACCATTCCACTCGGCCGCGTAGGAACCTCCGAAGAAGTCGCCAACACCATCGCCTTTCTCGCCTCCGACGCCGCCAGCTACATCACCGGCGAAACGCTCGAAGTAAATGGCGGCCAGCTGATGCTCTAGTCGCAAACGACTCCGGTTTCAACGAACACACGCCGCTGGTCGGAGGCGCGACAGTAATGGAGCGCGCCCACCCCACCCTACGGCATCCGCGTCGCCTTAAACGTCCCGCTATAACTTTGAAATTCCCAATCGCCCGTAAGCGTATCCTTGCAAGCTTCGCCGTGATCTTCATCGTCCCCGGACCCGCTTCCTCTGAGTTCAGCAGGAATTCCAGCTTCAGCTTGCCGTCCTCAAACGTGCCTTTGACATCGTCTTTGCCGAATTTGCCCGTCACCTTCTTCCCGTCTTGCTCAAAGTTCGCATCTATGTCGCGGTCGCCGCCCTCCGTATTCAGCACGAAGTGCCACTTCCCGGCCACCGTCGTCGCCGCTTTTGCATCCTGCCCAGCTCGACTCAGCGGCGCCGTCACTGCCGCCGCGCAAACCACAGTCACAACAATCGCCATCAGCCATTTCATTGAAAAGCCTCCTCTTACGCTCCACACATCGTAACGCGCGAGACCCCGCCATGCTAAAACAGTCGACCATCCAGCTGCTCTGTCTGGCATCTGTTCGTGTAGTCTTCCAATATGAGCCGATACGCAATTTTCTTTCTCATTACTGCAAGCCTGCTCTCCGCCCGTGGACCTTCCGAACACTGGACAAAATTATTCGATGGCAAAGATCTGATCGGCTTGGAAACATGTCGGAGCCGGCGGAATGACCGTCATCAAACGGCCTCATCGAAACCCACGGCGGTATGGGCCTGCTGTATTGGACCGGCAGCAAGCTGGGTGATTGCGTCCTCCGCGTCGTCTACAAAATGCGCGACAAGAACGACAATTCAGGCGTGTTCATCCGTATTCCCGTCGCCCCTACCGAACCCTGGATGCCCGTCAATTACGGCTATGAAGTCCAAATCGATAACAGCGGCCAGGGCGAAGACGAATACCACGTCACCGGTACGCTCTATTCACTCACCAAGCCTCTGGCGCGCCCCGGCAAACCCGGCCCCGAATGGAACACGATGGACATCACGCTCGACGGGCCCCGCACCATCGTCACCGTCAATGGCGTCAAAGTCACCGACTACACCGAAGGCGAACCCACCCCGCCGAAAAAGCTCTCCTATGAACCAGAGCGCGGACTGCGCCCCAATTACGGCTACATCGGCCTCCAGAATCACAGCGATCAAGATGTCGTGTTCTTCAAAGAGGTCGAAGTTCGAGCTCTGAAATAAAAGAAGTCGAGGTAAGACCTCTGAAATAGTCCTTACGCAATGCCGAGTTGCTTCTGCATCTGCTCGAGCGTGACGCCCTTCGTCTCGGGATACTTGAACAGCACCACGAAGAACTGCACCGCCATCATGGCGGAAAAGAACACGAACGGAGCCCCGCGCGACTTTGACGCCATGATCGGAAACGTAAACGAAATGAGCGCGTTCATGAACCAGTGCGTAAAGCTGCCCAGACTCTGTCCCTGCGCTCTCACCCTGTTCGGAAACACTTCACTGATGTACACCCAGATCACGGCGCCTTGCGAGAACGAAAAGAAGGCGATGAATCCGACTAGGAACCACACCAACAGCCCTTCATGGCTCCCGCTTAAAAACACCGCCGCCACTCCCGCCAGCGACACCGAGCAGCCTACCGAGCCAATCAGCATCAGCGTTCTGCGCCCGAATTTGTCGATCACCGACATCGCAATCGCGCAAAACACCAGGTTCGTGAAACCGATCAGCACCGATTGCAAATCGCCCGACACCTTGCTGAATCCCGCCTTCGCAAAGATGTCGTTCAGGTAATACAGAATCGCGTTAATGCCGGACAGCTGGTTGAACATCGCAATGGATACCGCCAGGAACACAGGCGTCCGGTACTTCGGATTGAACAGCGATTCCTTCGCGTGTCCATGCTCGGCATCGACCGACGTAACCATGTCGTTGATCTCGCCTTCGATATCCTCTTCGCCGATGATCTGCAGCACGGTTCGCGCTTCCGCCACTTGCCCTTTCTGCACCAGCCACCGCGGGCTGCGCGGAATGGTGAACAGCATCAGGAAGAACAACAGTGCCGGAATGCCCGAAACGCCCAGCATCCAGCGCCAGTCGTCCGCCCCCAACGCCGGCCTGTCCAATCAGGTAGTTCGAGAAATAGGCCAGCAGAATGCCCCCCACCACGTTGAGCTGGAAGAAGCCGACCAGCCTGCCCGCGCCACTTCGCCGGAGCCACCTCGGCGATATACATCGGCCCTAACACGGACGATCCGCCAATCCCCAAACCTCCGACAAAACGAAACGTCACCAGCGAGTCCCAGTTCCAGGCCAGCGCGCACCCGATCGCCGAGATCAGATACAAGATCGCCATCACGCGCAGGCTGTCCCTGCGACCGTATTTGTCGCCCGGTATGCCGGCCACTAGCGCCCCGATCACCGTGCCGATCAGCGCCACTGCCACCGTCACGCCCAGGCTGGTCGGCGTCAGGTCGAATGTTCTCGTCAGCCCCGCTGTCGTACCCGCAATCACTGCCGTATCGAACCCGAACAGCAGTCCACCCAATGCCGCGACAACCGTGCTCTTAATCAGCGCGCCGGTTAACGTCATGCCGTCACCGCTGGCGCGCTCGACAATGCATCCTGAGCCAGCACCAGCGCCCCAAGAATCCCCGACCGGCTCCCCAAACCCGGAGGCTGTATGTAGTCGTCCACGTCTTCCATCACTTCCCTCCGTCGAATGTAGTTATTCATCAGATCTCGGAATTCCTTGCGGATCATGCGGGAACAAATGCGGCTGCTGCATCACTCCGCCGCCCAGCAAAATGCGCCTCGGACATAGCGTCACGGTCAGGTTCATCAGCGCCAGCGCGAGGTAACGTGCTTCGAGCGCCCACCCAGGATGCTCGGGCGGCAATGTCGCCGCGGGAACACCCCAGCGCGCTTGCATCGCCGGACCGCACGTTAATCCTTCCAGACAATCGCCATGAAAAGGACAAATCCCGGCGAAAGGATCGCTCGTCCGGTCATGCGGAATCCGCAGATGTCCAATCTCCGGATGCAGGAAGCCGTGAACAAGCTGCCCATGCGCCATCACGCCGCCCCCCACGCCCGTGCCGATCGTCAGATATATGGCATCGCGCAGGCCATGCGCCGCGCCCCATCGTGTTCGCCCAGCAGTGCGACGTTCACATCCGTGTCAAACGCGGCCGAAATGCCAAGCCTTGTTGGATCGCGCCCAGCAGGTTGAAGTTCGCCCAGCCCGGCTTGGGAGTCGACGTGATGTGCCCGAACGTCGCTGAGCTAGTGTCGAGATCGACCGGACCGAAAGATCCGATCCCGACTGCTTCCAGCTGCCCGGCACGTCTTGAAAAATTCGATGCGCTCGCGACCGTTATCTCTGGCGTGGAGGTAGGAAAGCTCGCTGTCTTTGAGGTCGTCAGGTCCGGTGCCGATGCCGCAAACAAACTTGGTGCCACCCGCTTCAATGCCGCCGAACATGCTCTTGAGTATATGTCGGCAGCTATTGATGCGCCTCGCCGAGGCGCGACAGTAATGGAGCGCGCCCTACGCTTTCAACTCGCTCATCTTCTTCCCAACCGCACCCGGCCCGAAGTTGATCTGCGCGTCCTTGATCGAAAGCCCAACCACTTCAATACGCTTCAAATCGCGCGTGCCAATCCCCGCTTCTTCCGCCAGTTGCAGCGAGTTGTCGCCGCGGATGAAGGGCGAACTGCCGCGCTCCGCATGCGTATCGTAGCCCATCACCGCCATGCCGACCGCATCCACGCAGACTGCATTGCGTCCCGGCGATAATCACTCCCGGCGTCATCTTCTCGAGACCCGGAAGCCACGGACCTTCGCCGCCTCTCACCGTCTCGACACCATCCACAATCGCGATATCCACCGGCCGGATACCGTTCTGGTCCACCAGGATGCGCGGAACGCGATAGCCCGGATCGCGCGGCGAATCGGGATGCAACTCCGCATCGACCCCCGAAGGAGCCGGCATTTTTCCCTCATGCAAAACAGGTCCGCGCTCCTTCGTCGGCCGCTCGTTTCCGTTCGGCCCGCAATCGCCGCCATACAGCGAGCACGGCGTGTTGCCGAAGTTGTTCTTCATCGTCATCGTCACGCCCGCAATCCAGTGGTTCTTCAGCTTCGACAGCGAGGCATACACATCGCACTGGAAGAACGCCGGGTTCAGATGGTAAGCCGGATACACATACCCGCCCCACGGCACCTTCATCCGCACATACTGCTTGTAATTGCCCAGGTTCTGCACGTTCTCCCAAACCACCGGCACGCCCATGTTGTTGATCGCGTTGACATCCAGCCCATAGCGCGCCCACAGCGCCGGATCCTGATCGGCTGGGAAGAAGCTCTCGATGATGCGCACCCGCTTCGCGCCCGCCTTCGCAAACAGATGCACTGTTGCGGCAACCGTCTCCCCGTCCGTCCTGTAGGGAAGCTCAGGCGTCAGCGGCCAGTTCTTCGGATTGCCCGTCAGGTTCAGCTTCAGCCCGACCGTCTTCCCGCGCACCAGCTTGTCGATGCCGCCAATCTGATCGAACGCGCTCGAGAGTTGTTGCCCATACTGCGCGTAATCGCGGCAGCGCACAATCGCCACCGAACTCGCCGGGGCTGCTGCCTTCATCAGCTTCGGAACACCAAGCGCCGCCAGTGTCGCCGCGCCTGTCGTGGTCAACATCTCTCGTCTGTTCATATCTGTCCCGTCCTCTTTTCCATGCTACTCGGATATCATCGATGGCGCGTGCCCAATTACTTAACCAGACGATCATCTGTAAGCTGCTCGCCGCCGCTCCCCTCGCAACCGCCTTCGCTGACCAGCGCAACATGTTCCTCTCTCTGAACAGCGTCCTCTTGCAAGGACGCGTTCACTGGCCCGACTTCGCGCGTTTAGCCGCGCAAGTTGGTTTTCCCGGCACCGACGTCATGCTTCAACCCGCCATGCAAGCCGGCGCCGGCGCTACCAATGACCTGCTGTCCGGCCTCAAAATCAAGCCCGCCGTCATCGATTTTCCGGTCGAGTTCCGCAAAGACGACGAAACCTTCAAAGCCTCTCTCGCCAAACTCGACGAAGCCGCTCAGTTCGCCGCCGCGATTGACTGCCCGCGCATGATCACCTACATCATGCCTTCGAGCAATACTCCCAAAGAAGAACTCCGCCAGACCTATAAGCAGCGCTTTACCGAAAGCGCGCGCATTCTCGGCCCGCTCCAACGTCCGGCTGGGCCTTGAGTTTCTCGGCCCTCTCGAACTCCGCAAAATGTACAAGTACGAATTCATCTGGCGCATGAACGACATGCTCGCTTTCGCCAAGGAATGCGGCCCCAACGTCGGCCTGCTGCTCGATTCCTGGCATTGGCACCACGCCGGCGCTACCACCGAGGACATCATTGCCGCCGGACGCGATCGCATCGTTCATGTGCATTTCAACGATTCGCCGAACCTGCCGCCCGAGCAGATCCACGACAATCAGCGCCTGCTGCCCGGCGAAGGCGTCATCAATCTGGTTGGATTCCTGCGAGCGCTGCAAACCATCCGCTACAACGATGCGCTGAGCGTGGAGGTCTTCGGACGAACCAAAGACATGACGCCTGAGCAAGCCGCCAAAGCCGGCCTCGACAGCTCACTCGCCGTTTTCCGCAAGGCCGGAGTTCCCCAAGGCTGATTCGTCTTCGCAAAGCACGCAGTTCAACTTCGCGCCGAGAAACTGCTGCCCGGCCTTCCGCGCTCATCACCCACGGACGGTTCTGCCACGGAGGATCATGCCGCACGTGTCGCGTATGCCCGCATTCCAGATCGGCCACCCAATGCCTTTCATCGTCCTGATGAAATCCGGCAATCGCTCGTTCCATGTCACCCAAACAGCGAGAGCTGCGCCGCCTTCTTCTTTCCTGTCGTCGAACACCGAACGTCCATCCAGGCTCGGCGAAATCGCATGCTCATGCTCCAGCACGCGCTCAAAATCCGCCACCGGCTGACTCTCGCTCTTCGACGGCCCGCACCATCCGGTCCAGCCGTTTGAATCCTTCTATCTTTTCTGTTTGCCCCAACTTGGCGGCATCCAGCGAGCGCCGCAGCACGGCCAGTGACTCATCATAGGTCTTCAACGGAACAGGAAAGGGATGACGGTCTTTCCCGCCCAGCGCAAAGGAGAAGCGCGCCGGATCGGAAAACCGGCTCGGCGCTCCATGTACCACTTCCGCAACCAGCGCCAACGTCTGCAAAGTGCGCGGACCCAGATTCTCGACCAGCAGCAGCGAAGCGAAATCGCGCAACTGCCGTTCATAACTGACCGCCAGCACAGCGCCCAACCGCTTCAGATCCACGTTCTCGGCTCGAACATCGTGATGCAGCGGCATGCAGTCGCAACAGTTTTCTCCGGATGCTCGCGCGCAATCGTCAGTAGTGCGTCTTGCGCGGCTTTCGCCCGCCGGTCAACCAGATTGAGAATCACACCTTCGTTCTGGCCCACGATTCCCGTGTGCGGTTCGCTCGTGAAATCGCGCACCGATGCCGAATGCCAGTGATACCGCCGCGCCAAGCCCGTTGCGTCATTCAAGCCTTGCTGCACAACCGCCCAATCGCCCGCCGCAGTCACCACGAATGAATGAAGATAGATCTGGAACCCGTCGGCAATCGCGTTGTTGTCGATCTTCGCTGTCAAACGGCTGGTCCGCACCAGCGCGTCGCCATCTAAGCTGCGGCGATCCGCCACGGCCAGCAACTCACTCGGGCGTCTTACGCGATTGCTTCCCCCGCCCGCCACAAACGTAAATGCCTAACTCATGCGCGCGAGGATTCAACCCGCGCTTCAGCGCGCCCAACACGGACGTCGTGATCCCGGAGGAGTGCCAGTCCATCCCCATCACGCTGCCGAGCGCTTGAAACCAGAATGGATCGCTCAAACGCGAAAGAAACTCCGCCGCTCCGTAGTGAAGGACAATGCTCTCAACGATCGCCGTCCCCAACTTTTCCATCCGTTCAGCCAGCCACGGCGGCACGCGGCCGCCATGCAGCGGAAGATCGGCAAATCCCGAACGTTTCATCGCTATTTAAATGGTAGCTATCCTGTGACTGCATGAACCCGCTCACCGAGTACCAGACCCGGCGCGACGGCTGGCGTCAGGAACGCCAATCTCTCGAGCGGCTGTTCGTTCGCATCGGCAACTGGCGTCTTGCACTCGGCCTGCTCGAAGCATTGCTCGCCTGGCTCGCCTTCGGGAAGACCGTGATCAGCGGCTGGCTCCTGTTGGGCCCGTTGCTCGCCTTTATTGTGCTGGTGGTCTGGCATGCGCGCGTCATACGACGCCGCACTGCCGCTGACCGCGCCATCAAGTTCTACGAAAGCAGACTCGCGCGTGTGAATGGCGATTGGATGGGAACCGGCCCTAAAGGCGAGCAGTTTCGCTCTCCCGAACATGTCTATGCGGATGACCTCGATCTCTTCGGAAAGGGATCGCTGTTCGAGCTTGCCTCAACCTGCCGCATCGCAGCCGGTGAACAGACTCTCGCCGATTGGCTCCTCGCCCCGGCTTCAAACGAGGAGGTCGCATCGCGCCAGCAAGCGGTTCAGGAACTGAGCCCGCGTCTCGATCTGCGCGAGGAAATTGCCCTGCTCGGCGAAGACGTTCGCGCGGACCTCCACGTGGAAACACTGGCAAAGTGGGGCGCCATGCCGCCGGTCGTGTTTCCCGCCGCTGCGCGTGTTCTCGCCGCCGTGCTGGCCATTGCCGGCGTCGTGGCGCTGGTCGCAGCCTTCGCTGGTAAATGGCCATTGTGGCCCTTTGTCGCGATTCTCGCCTGCGATCTCTCTTTGGATGGGTTTGCCGCAAGCAGGTGAGGCAGGTAACCAGCACGATCGAAGACCCCGCCCAAGCGCTTCGGCTTCTCTCGCTGCTGCTGGCCCATCTCGAGCGCCGGCAGTTTGCGTCTCCGCATCTCCAGGAACTGCACGGCAACCTCGTGATCGCCGGTCTGCCCGCTTCTAAGCGGATCGCTCGTCTGGAGCGCTGGCTCGATTGGCTCGATTCGAGCGATCACCTGCTGGTTCGAATCATCGCCCCTCTTCTTCTCTGGCGCGAGCAATTGTCCATGGCCGTCGAGGCGTGGAGACGCGACGCGGGACCGCACATCGCAGGGTGGGTAGAAGCCGTTGCTGAATTCGAAGCGTTGTCTTCCCTCGCCGCTCTAAGCTTTGAACACCCGCACTGGTCTTTCCCCGAACTTGTTGCCGGCCGAGTTCCGCGCTTCGAAGCACAGGCCTTGCAGCATCCGCTGCTTTCGGCCTTCGCCTGTGTCCCGAATGACCTCGTGCTCAATGGTGAACGGCGGCTCCTCATCGTCAGCGGCTCCAATATGTCGGGAAAGAGTACGCTGTTACGCGCTGTGGGGTTGAACTCAGTTCTTGCCTGGGCAGGCGCTCCCTGTCGCCGCAAGACATTTGCGGATCTCCGCGCTTCAGCCGGGCGCTTCCATTCGCGTCACTGATTCGCTGCAGGACAACAAGTCCCGCTTCCTCGCCGAGATAATGCGCTTGCGGCAAATTGTCGATCTATCCAACGGGGATCGACCGGTGTTATTTCTGCTCGACGAGCTATTGAGCGGTACAAACTCTCACGACCGCCGTATCGGTGCTGCGGGTATCGTCCGCAAGCTAGTCGAATCGGGAGCTATCGGGCTGATCACTACGCACGACTTAGCCCTTGCGCAAATTGAGCAGGATATCGGAACGGCCGCCGCCAACGTGCATTTTGAAGATCACATCGAGGACGGCCGAATCGAGTTCGATTACCATTTACGCCCTGGCGTCGTTACCCGCAGTAACGCGTTGGAGTTAATGCGTTCAGTAGGTCTTAACGTTTAATTATCTTTATGGTCAAAATTACCCGACTATGGAATTTCTATATGGAAAACCATGAAAACCTGTGGCACAATGTGGCTAACGCTAATAGGTGCATAAAGGAGCGCAGGTGCAGTATCCGTTGAGCCGCGATGAACACACGGCCATGGCGCGATGCCTGTTCGGTATCAGGAAACAGTTGCAGGATGTATCTGATCTGTTTTCCTCGCGCTATGGACAAGACAGTGGCATTGCCGAGATCGCAGTGAAGACCTTGGTTTCGTCTACTCTGCTCGAGCATGAAGCTCATGCTCCTCGAAAATGGGTCCGAGTCTCACGCGCATTCAGAGCTGGAGGCAATTGGAGCCGCGCATTAAAAAACGCGGACGAACGCACTTTGCCGTTGCTTTGTGCTTCTTATCCGCTTACCCCGTGTTTGCTAAGCAGGCAGTCTACTTCAGCAGCGGCTTCTCGCTTGAAGTCGACTCCTACACACAGCACGGCCAAACGCTGGTTCTGCAGATCGGTGAGGGCACGCTTGAGTTTCCCGCGAATCAGATAGATCGGATCGATCTGCTCCCCGATTCGCCCACGCCTCCTAAGAGCTCTCTGGATTTTCATGCACAGGAACCCGAGTCCATTCTGAGCGAAGCGGCCTATATGCAAGGTATCGATGAGGATTTTGTCGGCAGCGTCGCCCAGGTAGAATCCGGCTTACGCCAGACTGCCATCTCCAAAAAGGGCGCTATCGGCTTGATGCAACTGATGCCCTCGACCGCCGCCCAGTTGCGTGTCGATCCTACCCAAGCGCCCGAAAACGCACAAGGCGGAGCCATGTATCTGCGGGACCTGCTGATCCGTTATCACGGAAACTCGGCGCTGGCGCTCGCGGCCTACAACGCCGGTCCAGGCGCGGTGGCCAAGTTCGGCGGAGTACCGCCATACCAGGAAACCCGGCGCTATGTGGCCCTTGTGCTTCGTGAATACGGCCGGCGCGTGCAGGCCAGAAAAACAACGCTCGCCCGCCAGACTCCGCCTAATACGCCCACCTCCACAAACTAGCGCCCGCCGTGTAGCCGGCCCCGACCGCTGCGAATAACACCAAATCTCCTTTCTTCAGCCGCCCTGCCGCCGTTGCATCGCATGTCGCGAGAGGGATGGTAGCGGCGGTGGTGTTGCCGTAGCGATCGAGATTCAGGACCACACGATCGGACGGCAGACCGAGGCGTTCCGCCGTTGCCGCGATAATGCGTTTATTCGCCTGGTGAGGAATCAGCAGCTTTACGTCCGAGGGCGTGAACCCATGGCGCTTAAGCAAGTTGTCACACAATTCATACATCTTGCGGACCGCGAATTTAAAAACCTGCTGCCCTTCCTGTTTGACATAGTGCAGCCTCTGCGACACTGTTTCCGCGCTGGCCGGCTGCCTGCTGCCGCCGGCGGGCATTTTCAGAAACTGTCCGCCTGAACCGTCGATCTCGTTCAGATGCCCGATGAATCCGGCATCCGGACTCTCGGAGGGTTCTAGCAGGAACGCCCCCGCGCCATCGCCAAACAGGATGCAGGTGGCCCGGTCCGTATAGTCGAGAATGCGCGACATGGTATCCGCGCCGATGACGAGTACCTTGCCGTGGGTTCCGGCGCCAATCAGATGAGCGCCTACTGTAAGCCCATACAGGAATCCCGAGCAAGCCGCCAAGAGGTCGAAGCCCCAAGCGCCGGTCGCTCCCAACTGATCCTGAACCAGGCAAGCTGTTGCCGGGAACATCATGTCCGGAGTGACCGTGCACACGATGATCGCATCCAGCTCAGTGGCTGCAATCCCCCTCCGTGAGAGCGCCTCGCGAGCGGCTGCCACGGCCATATCCGATGTCGCTATTTCCGGCCCGGCAATGCGCCGCTCGCGAATACCCGTCCGGTCCACGATCCAGGTATCGTTCGTTTCCACAATTTGCGACAGATCGTTGTTGGTCAATGCACGGGGCGGTACGAAACAACCTAGCGAACTAATTTTCGCTGCCGTCAATGGTCCCTCCCCAGAAGAACTTTCGGATTGTGAACGCCATTTTTTTGAGGCCGATCTACTCCGAACACCATGTTACAGTTGGGGGAAATGCAAGTCGAGACTGCGCTGTTTTTCGAGACAGTGGAGCAGATCTACGCACGCGTTTTCCGGACGCTTAAACCGCGCACGGCTTTGCCGCATATAACGGTTCGATTCCGCAAATATGCCAACGCAAATAGCCGCATCACGCTTGCTGCCGGCCGGTTGCGGATTGACATAAGCGATCTGCTTGAAAGCGCCCCGGCTCCCATTCAGGAAGCGCTGGCAGTCATTCTGATTTCGAAGCTCTACCGCAGATCCCCCGAAACGGGTGTGATAGCGCGTTATCGCCGCTATCTCAACCGTGCCGATGTCCGCCGGACGATGCATTTAGTGAAGCAGCAACGCGGGCGGAAACTGTATCGCGAACCCAAAGGTAGGATTTATGATCTATGCGCGCTTTTTGAACAGCTCAATCTGCAGTATTTTGGGGGACTGATGGCCCGGCCCGATCTCGGCTGGAGTCTCCGGCCATCGCGCACCACGTTGGGACATTATGACCCGGCGCACCACATCATCATCCTCACGAGTCTCTTGGATTCCGAAGAAGCCCCTGAATTGGCCGTCAAATTTGTGATGTTTCATGAAATGCTGCATTTACGCTTTCCGACGCAGCACCGCGGCAGCCGCCGTTGCGTGCACACGCACGAGTTCAAACAAGCAGAGAAGAAGTTCGAAGAGTACGAGCAGGCGAAGCGGTACTTAAAGGTATTCGCCGAACTCGGAGGCTAAATCGCCGCCAAGCTCGGCGCTTAGGCGAATTGAGCTGCCGAAATAGAGCTGAGCCGAGCGCTCATCTCCTCAAGGTGCATGATCATGGATCGAGCGGCCAGTGAACGGAAACCAATGCAGCAGAGAACGTAACTACACTCGGCCTGGATGACGGCCAGGGAAAATCTTACCTTGAGCCAGATGAGCTGTGACACCAACTGCGATTGATCTTCGTGGCCATGAGCGAGAAGAATACGCGCGGCAGTATGCAGCCGGTTGAAATCAACGATCAATCGGCTCAGGTATTGCCGGAAAATGTGCAACCGGTCGCGACGCAGCTTCTTGTATAGAGACAGATCAAAGCCGGGTTGGCGCGCAAGAAAGCGAAAGTCCTCTTCTGCCAGAAGTCTCTGCATCGGGTAGTAGGAAGAAGCCGAGAAGCTCTCGAGCCACTCCGAAGTGATGTCTTCGGCTTTGCAGCGTCGGTAAAGCTTCATCAAAATCGGCACCACGAAGACAAGGCTCAGCACGGCGGCAGTGAACGGAATAAGGAGCACGACGGTAGGAGACATCATAACCGTGAATATAAAATACAGTAATACCGCACGCGATTTCAAGCCCTAAGCGCAATCTTCTTGGCTGAATCGTCCTTTTTCTCAACATTCCCGGAAAAGAAAAGGAGAACAAAGGTTTATCAGGGCAGATCGGCCGGAATTGGGCGCTCCAATTCTTATCGCGGCGGGGTGGAAGGAATTAGAGGGTTAGGGTCGTGGCGGGAGACCCGCAATAAACTGGCATTGAGGGATTCGAGCTGCCCTATGAGTTTTCGCTGCTCAGCTAGGTGCCAACTGTGTCCCATACGTACGGGCTGAGTTTCCCCGTCCGGGGTGAGGAAAATTAACCAGTAGACGTAGCAAAGGCTGAGTATCACCATGACGATGTCGTCCACGACATCCAAGCTGGTGTTAGCGCCTAAACTCCACGTCAGCCATGAAGTCGCGGTTGCGCTGAAATAAACGGAAAATCCGACGCTGAATACTGCCAGATTCTTAGGCATAACGACAGGAAACCATAGAATAAAGCAGAGAATCGCTAATAGAGCAATGAGGGCGGCGGTGCATATAGCTCGATTCAGCACGAACATTAGGCCCACTGTTCTGCCAAGCGGAGTTGAAAACGAAAGAGCCTTCGATATCGAGTATTCAGCTCGCGCACTCCACAGAGCAATGAAAAGAGCAACAATGAAGATCGTGTTTAATAACTTGCGCGAGAACTTCAAAATGCCGGGCAAACCACTGAGGACACCCCGTAGCAGGCCGTAAACCATCCCTAATGAAAGCACCCACAGAGCTAGCTGAAGCGGTATCCACGTGATTCGGTAATCTGGATACTGACTCTGCGCTAGATTTGCTTCGATTAGATCAATGAGGGAGGCGACCAGCTGTACACAAAGGAACGCACAGAAGGCCCAGTACACCCGGTGCAGCCGAAAAGCCCACAGACGCACCACAAGTGCGATACAGAGAACGTCGTTGACGCCCTGCCCGATATGATTCCAGTTCATCTAGCGCTCTGCGGCTCGATAACTGGATAGTAATCCAAATAATCGGGAAGGGCAAGAGTCGCAACGTCATCGCAATTCCGAAAAATCAAGCGGCCAGCGGCGCCTGTCCCGAGTCCGGATGCGGCGATGGAGGATCGAAACTGACCAGCGGCGCCTGTCCCGAATCCGGATGCGGCGATGGAGGATCGAACTGACCAGCGGCCGTCCCGAGTCCGGATGCGGGATGGAGACAACTGACCAGCGGCGCCTGTCCCGAGTCCGGATGCGGGGATGGAGGATCGAAACTGACCAGCGGTGCTTGTCCCGAGTCGCGGATGCGGCGATGGAGGATCAAATAAACTGATTGAGCGAAGATCGTAAATTCCGGTTGGCGTGGACGCATACAATTGGAACGCTGTTGCGAGACCAATTGTCATTAATGACGTGATTAATTGTTTTTTCATAGGTCGATTTCCTGAGTATGGGAATTGTTTTCTTAAATACTCTCGACCGTAAGATAGCTTAAGGGCTTAGTACTAAGGTTCCATTATCAACAGCTTTTCCGACATCGGAACGCTCTTAGTCCTAACGGTACTGTAAAGGACTTGTGTGGGACCCGTCACAATGTAAAAATTTATACTGCGAGATGCCCCCTACCAAGACGGCTCCCGGGGAGCTTGAGAATTCGGAAGAAGTATGGACCAGAGATTTGGCCCATATTCGAACTTCTTACGGACGTCTTGTTTACTTGGCCGCGTTGCGAAATCCCGATACCGGAAGATACGAGCACTATGGAAGTACCGCTGCGACGCGAGCGCACTCCAGCCGGACTTTGAAGCGCATCCACGAAGAGCTTTTCAATGAGTGGGTAAGCCATCCGCTCGAGCGCAAAAAGACAGATATCGACGTATATATCAGGGGAATCGATCAGGTTGGCCGCGCTGAACTCATCGATGCCTGGTTACGTCTTACACCTTACAAGAACTTGGTGCCTGCTTCGATCCAAGGTCCTGAGAGACAAAGGCATATCTCGGACTTTGAAGCAATCCTAGGGCTTCTCAAGAACGTGTATGGCGTCGCTTCGCCGGATCGAGGCGCATAGCGACGGCGACGACCTGTCCGATAACGTCCGCTTCCCCTGGGAACCGAAAGACATCGGGGGCCAGTTGAGATGCCGAGTGAGCCATCACGATCAGTAAGCCGTTCTGCTCCGTACACCAGCCGCACCGAAAGCCAGTGCGATGCTCTATAAAGTAGATGGGGCGGTCATGTTCGTGAGCCCAACCCTCTTTGGCTACACGGCGTTTGGTTTCATCGATCTGGACGAAGGAGCCGGGCCACAGGATGGGATACATCGACCAATCGTCAGTCCCGACGAAAGCATAGCGTTGCCGGCTCACGTCTATACGGTTCAGGAGAGCAATGGGCAATTTGCCCCAGCGGCGTACCTGCCGCGCGAGATACGAAGTTTGCCGCAGATCGACCTCTTCGTCCAGTTCGGCGGGGAAATCGATTTGTACTGTATCGGGGACTGGCATGTCAGCCAAATGGGTTTGCGAGAGAGAGAGCCCAGCGGCGTCGATTATGAAATTTTCCAGATCGATGCCATACCAATGCAACACTGTGCTGAAATCTAGTCTATAGATTGCGCACAGGGAATACAGGCGAAACATCGAAGGAACGGTTCCCTTGTTTTCGATGTCGGCCAGGCGACTAAGTCCAATTGAGAACTCATGGTTGCCGCGCTGGCCGGCTATTATCTGGCTTGCTTCCTCCACGTCCCGGTAGCGCAACTGAAGGCGTTCGCGCGCGGCCCTCAGCTTTTGCCCGGGATCTTCGATTTTCGAGTGCATTTAATGATTAACTTGCTGAACAGTGACGAGAAATAGCCGGCGGTAATTCAACTCAGCGCGCGTTGTTCTGTTTTCGGAACAAATGTTCTTACTGCCGATCTAACAACTCTAGTGTAAACCCGAGGCGGGTTCCGTGCATGCCACAGGAGGCACTAGAGTACGTGCCATTAGGATGTATGTCATAGAAACGAGGAGGAATTGACTAGGATCCCAGCAAATCGCAATAGTACCTTAAGTACCCAACCGCGACCAGCCACAAGCGCCGGAGAGCACGTAATTGCCCAGTAAGTCCCGTTTGTCAGTTGCCTTCCAAGGTGAACGCGGTGCATTCAGTTTCACTGCGGCCCGCAAGTTACTCGGGCAAAAGGTGTCGCTTTATCCGTGCGAATCGTTTAAAGACGTCTTTGAAGCCGTCAACAAATGCGCGGTGAATTACGGCGTAATTCCCATTGAAAATACCTTACATGGAAGTGTTCACGAGAATTATGATCTTCTGCTGAATTACGACCTTCGGATCACAGGAGAGACCAGCCTGCGCATCTCGCATCAGCTGATAGGGATGCCCGGACAGCGCTTTCAGGACGTCACCCGCGCCTTTTCACATCCGGTCGCTTTGAACCAGTGCCGTCAATTTTTCGAAAGGTATCGGCGGATTACACCGGTTTCCTTTTACGACACTGCCGGGAGCGTGAAGATGTTGAAAGAACAAGGGCCAGAGAACGCCGCGGCGATCGCCTCCGAAGACGCCGCGGCAATTTACGGCGGGAACATACTAAAACGCAACATAGAAGATAACCGGCAGAACTTCACACGCTTCTTCTTACTCTCCGGGCAAGCTAGAAAGCAGCCGCAGGAAGACGGGGACGTGGAAGACTTCGATCGTGTTTGCCACGGTAAACGCACCGGGCGCGCTGTTCAGGGCTATGGCGTGCTTCTCGCTGCGGGATCTCAATCTCACTAAGATCGAGTCCCGGCCGCTGCGGTCCCGTCCCTGGGAGTATCTCTTCTACGTCGACATCATCGGAAGCGAGCAGGACGAAGCACTTAGCCGGGCGCTCGAGAACTTGCAAGAGACTACCAGCTTTTTCAAAGTGCTGGGCAGTTACCAGCCGACCCCTTAATTGGGTCAAATGTCGTAATAGAGGGCAAATTCATAGGGGTGCGGGCGTAGACGCACGGCCTCGGCTTCGGATTTGCGCTTGTAAGAAACAAAGGTCTCAATGAGCTCCTCGGAGAAGACGTCGCCCTTGGTAAGAAAGCCGTGGTCCTCTTCGAGGCAGGAAAGGGCTTCATCGAGTGAGCCAGGCATCGAAGGCACCTTTTTCATCTCTTCCGGAGAGAGATCGTAGATATCCTTGTCGAGCGGTTCGCCTGGATCGATCTTGTTTAGAACGCCGTCCAATCCGGCCATCATCATGGCTGCGAAGGCCAGATACGGATTGGAAGCAGGATCGGGCGGGCGGAACTCGACGCGTTTGGCTTTAGGACTGTTCGAGTACATCGGGATGCGAACGGCCGCCGAGCGATTGCGCCGCGAATAGGCCAGGTTCACCGGGGCTTCATAGCCGGGTACCAGGCGTTTGTAGCTGTTGGTGGTGGGGGCAATGATCGCGGATAGAGCGCGGGCGTGGCGCAGCAGGCCGCCGATGTACCAGAGGGCCGTTTGACTCAGACCGGCGTAGTTATCGCCGGCGAAAAGGGGCTTGCCATCCGCCCACAGGCTTTGATGAGTGTGCATGCCGCTGCCGTTGTCGCCGAACAGCGGCTTGGGCATGAAGGTGACCGTCTTGCCATATTGGTAGGCGACGTTCCGCACGATGTAC
The DNA here is from genome assembly GCA_963730865.1 of uncultured Acidobacteriaceae bacterium. Taxonomy (GTDB): domain Bacteria; phylum Acidobacteriota; class Terriglobia; order Bryobacterales; family Bryobacteraceae; genus Bog-105. The sequence goes on from CAVSTO010000019.1 coordinate 72,989, forward strand.
TTGTACAGCATCATGTTGTCGGCGGACTTGACCAGCGTATCGAATCTTTGGTCGATTTCGCATTGGCCGCCTGTCGCCACTTCGTGGTGGTGGCATTCGATATTCAGGCCGCATTCGAGCATGGTTTGCAACCATTTCGCTGCGTAGGTCCTGATAGTGATCGGTCGGGGGAACCGGGAAATAGCCTTCCTTGTAGCGCGGCCGGTAGCCCAGGTTATTGTGTTCGCGGCCGGAGTTCCAGCGGCCTTCTTCGGCATCGATGAAATAGAAACCGCTGTGCTGGTTCTGATCGAAGCGAATATTGTCGAAGATGAAGAACTCGGCCTCGGCTCCAAAGTAGGCGGTATCGGCAACACCGCTGTTTTTGAGCTGCAGTTCCGCCTTCTGGGCGATCCAGCGAGGATCGCGGTCGTAGTGCTGGCGCGTAATGGGGTCGATGATGTCGCCGAGCATGATCAATGTCCGGGTCTCCGCGAAAGGATCCATGAAGGCAGTGGAGGGATCGGGAATGATGAGCATGTCGCTCTCGTTAATCGCCGCCCAGCCGCGGATGCTGGAGCCGTCGATTCCGAAGCCATCTTCAAACGAGCCCTCATCGAGCATGCTGATGGGATAAGAGATGTGTTGGTTCAATCCGGGCAAGTCGGTAAAGCGCAGATCGACTTGCCTGGCATCGTTCTTCTTGGCGAACTCAAGAGCTTGCTGTGGGGTCATAGATCATCCAGGGGAACAACTATCTATATCACTGGCCGGCGCGCGAAACTGGTAAGGAGCCGATGTCGACAAGAGCGGTAAACAACACCGGACAGATGAGCCTCTCGCTGACAAACGAGCGGCGCGTGTTTCGCGTGAGCGAGCTGAACGCGGAAGTGCAGAGCGTGTTCGAAGGGCAGTTTCGCGGTATTTGGGTGGCCGGCGAGATCTCGGGGTGCCGGGCCGCTCCGAGCGGACATTACTACTTCTCGCTGAAGGACCAGCAGAGCCAGATAAAATGCGCGCTGTTCAAAGGCACTGCGCGTTTCGCGAAGTTCAAGCCGCAAGACGGGCTGGCGGTGATCGCGCGCGGGAATCTGGAGGTGTACGAGGCGCGCGGCGAATACCAGTTGATTGTGGAGCTGCTGGAACCGCAGGGCGCGGGCGCGCTGCAACTGGCCTTTGAGCAGTTGAAGAAGAAGCTGGCGGCCGAAGGGCTGTTCGAAGCGGGGCGAAAGCGGCCGCTGCCCAAGCTGCCGCGACGGATTGGGATTGTGACTTCGCCAGGGGGCGCCGTGATCAGCGACATGCTGCACGTGTTCGAGCGGCGTTTTCCGGGCCTGCATATCCGGCTGTTTCCGGCGCAGGTGCAAGGCGAGGGTTCGGTCGCGCAGGTGTGCCAAGGCATTGCGTATTTCAGCCGCTGGTCCTGGGCGGATGTGTTGATTGTGGCGCGTGGGGGCGGGTCGCTCGAGGATCTGTGGACGTTCAACGAAGAAGCGGTGGCGCGGGCGATTGCGGCTTCGACGGTCCCGGTGATCTCGGCGATTGGACATGAAACGGACTTTACGATCGCGGACTTTGTGGCGGACTGCCGCGCTCCTACGCCTTCGGCCGCAGCGGAGATCGTGATCTGTACGCGTGAGAGCCTGCTCGAACAGATCGCCGCTTACCGCGCCAAGGCGACACAGGGACTGCGGTATCGAATCCTGGTCTGCTCGCGGGACCTGCAGCAACGCGGGGCGCAACGGGCGGTGACTTTGGTGCAGCGGAGCTTGACAAGACGCGCGCAGAGGTTGGATGAGCTGGATCTGCAATTGCGCCGGCTGGAGAAGCGCACCATGGACGCACGATGCCGGCGCCTGGAGGAGTTGAGCCGGCGTCTGGCCGCGACAGACCTGAGACTCCGATTTGCGCGTATCCGGCACCGGCAGACCTTGTTGCAAGAGGCGCTCAGCAACTGCGTACGCAGCAGCCTGTGGAAGGGGAAGCAGAGATATGAGCGGGTGCAAGCTCATTTGACGCAGCTCAGCCCCTTGGCGGTTTTGGCGAGAGGGTACGCGATTGTGGAAGACCGCGACAAACACATCCTGCGGTCGGCCGCGGAAGCTTCCGTAGGCGAGCCGGTGAGAATCCGGCTGCATAGCGGGGAGTTGGAGGCGGTGGTATCGGCAGTACGGGAACAGGGCACAGCATGAGCCGGGCCGTTTGCCTGTTGAGCGGAGGGCTGGATTCGACGACTTGTCTGGCAATCGCACTGCGGGACGGATTTGAATGTTACTGTCTCTCGTTCGACTATGGGCAGCGCCACCGGATTGAACTCGACGCCGCGGGCCGCGTGGCCCAGCAATTGGGCGCGAAAGAACATCGCACCGCGAAGATCGACCTGCGCATCTTTGGGGGATCGGCTCTGACGAGCGAGATGGAAGTGCCGAAGGACCGGGCGGACGAGGCAATGGCGAGCGGCATTCCCGTTACCTACGTGCCGGCGCGCAATACGATTTTTCTTTCGTTCGCGCTCGCGTATGCCGAGGTGCTGAGGGCTTCGGACGTTTTCATCGGCGTCAACGCGCTCGACTATTCGGGGTATCCCGACTGCCGTCCGGAGTTTATTCATGCATTTGAGGGGATGGCGAACCTGGCGACCAAAACGGGTGTGGAAGGACAGACGAAGCTGACGATTCATACGCCGTTGATGACCATGACGAAGGCGGAGATCGTGCGCAAAGCAGCGGAACTGGGCGTAGATCTGGGCTCAACGCACAGTTGTTACGATCCCGGAGCGAATGGGGCTCCATGCGGGCGCTGCGATTCGTGCTTATTGCGACGGAAGGGATTCGAAGAAGCTGGAATCGCCGATCCGCTATTGCCGTGAAGATCGCCGAAATTTTTTACTCCATTCAAGGCGAAGGCATCCTCCTGGGCATGCCCTCGGTATTCGTACGAACATCCGGCTGCAACTTGCGCTGCACCTGGTGCGATACGCCGTACACGTCGTGGCAGCCGGAAGGCCGGAACATGTCGATCGAAGAGGTTGCCGGCGAAGTGGCGCGCTTCCCCGCGTCGCACGTGGTGGTGACAGGCGGCGAGCCGATGATCTCGCCTGAGATTATCGAACTGACTGGCAAGCTGCGGCAGGCGGGCTTGCATATAACTGTTGAGACGGCAGGGACTTGTTTTGTGCCGGTGGCTTGTGACCTGATGAGCATCAGCCCCAAGCTGGCTAATTCGACGCCGGTAGAACGCGAGGGCGGCCGCTGGGCGGCGCGGCATGAACGGTTGCGCTTTCAGCCGGACGTTCTGAAGCGGCTGATGACGGACTACGAATATCAGTTGAAGTTCGTGGTGGCGGCGGCGGAAGATTTGGTCGAGATCGATCGCATGCAAGCGGAACTGGGCGCGCCGAGAGAGAAAGTGCTGTTGATGCCTGAAGGGGTGAACAGGACAGTGCTGAGAGAGCGAGGGGCGTGGCTGGCGGAGATCTGTAAGACGCGCGGTTATCGATATAGTCCGCGGCTGCACGTGGATCTTTGGGGCGACAAGCGCGGAGTGTAAGAATACTTCAGCAGAAATGAGGATGGCGCGCTCCGTTACCGTCGCGCCTCGGCTAGCGGGTGTTCGATGTTCCAAGCTGCAGCTTTGCGAAAATAGGGTTTGCAACCAAGTTCTTCCAGATTCCGCGTTGGGGCGGTGAGCTATTTGAACACCGTTCCGCTGGCGTGGGGGATGCTGCGAGGGCCGCAACGGGAACAGGTTCGGCTGTCGTTTTCGGTTCCATCGGTTTGCGCCACGGAAATCGAGCGCGGCGATATTGAGGTTGGTCTGGTGCCGGTGGCCGAGATTGCGCGGCAGGGTCTTGAGATCGTACCGGGAGTGGGAATTGCGTGCCTGGGCGCGGTACGCAGCATTCTGTTGTTGTCCAGAGTCCCATGGACCGAAGTGCGGACGCTGGCGGCGGACTTGAGTTCGCGAACGTCGGTGCAACTGGCGCGAGTGATTCTGCGCGAGCGCTTCGGCGTCGAGCCGGAAATCACGGAGCAAGCGCCGGTTGTGGAAGCGATGCTGGCGGAGGCGGACGCGGCGCTCGTTATCGGCGACCCGGCGCTACGCGTCAATCCGGAAACGCTGCCTGAAACGTTGCCGTTCGCATGCCTCGATTTGGGCGCGGAGTGGTTCAAGCTAACTAGCCTGCCGATGGTGTTCGCGGCGTGGGCCGGCAAACCGGGATCGGCTGTTGAAGAATTCTCAGAGATCGCGCGCGGTTCCTATCAGTTCGGACGCGAGCGGTTGGAGGAGATTGTGGAGGAAGAGTACGCCGTACGTGGCGTCACGCGAGAGCTCGCGAAGAAGTATCTCACGCAATACATCCGGTTTGAGCTGGGCGCGAGGGAACTCGAGGGACTGGAGACGTTCTTGCGATTGGCAGGATTGGTAAATGATTACTCAACGACAAGCGCTTGAGTTTTTTAAGAGCGAGGACCTGATCGCGCTCGGCATGGCGGCCGATGAAGTTCGAAAGCAGTTGCATCCAGAGGGACTAGTGAGCTACTGCGTGGAACCGCCCCAGGACGCAGCGCAGATGCTGGAGTTCGGAGCGCAAGAACCGGTAGAACAGATTGTGAGCCGGCTGGAAGCAATTCGAAAGGACAGCGGACGGTTAGCAGTGATGCCGCGTTCAGAAGGGACCGCAGTGGAGCACTTGAAAATTGTGGCGCTCACGCGCATTTATTTGGACAACGTGCCGCACGTACAGGCGTCGCTGCAGAGCGGTCTGAAGGTGGGGCAAGTTGCGTTGCGCTTTGGAGCTAACGACATAAGTGGCGCGGAAGCTGGTAGCCTCCGCGCCACTGAAGAAGACATCCGGCGTATCATCCGCGACGCCGGCTTTGTTCCGAAACGGCGGGATGCGCTGTTTCGGACGTATTATCTGGATTAGGTGGCTTCGGTCTTCTTGGCCGGACGGCTGGCCTTGATGCGCTTCATGTCGATGGACTTGTTCGACCAATCCTCAGCTTGCGCGATGTCAGCCTTCGATTGATCGGTTGTATCCTCCAGATCCGCTTTCTTGCGAAGCAGAAGGTTCATGTAGGACATGGCATCTTCGTTTTCCTTGTCGATCGCGAGGCATTTCTTCAAGTCCTCGATGCCGTCATTGATGTCCTTCTCATACTTCGCCTTGAGTTCTTCCTTGGCCTTCTGGTCCTTGAGCGGGCCAGGATCAGCGCCCTTCATCTTCTCGTTGACGCGCTCGGTTTGAATGGGCGTGAACGCTTCGGCCCAATCGATTACGCCCAAGTAGTAATAAGCTTCGGAGTCCTTCGGGTCGACTTCGATGCGGCGGTCGTTCCACTTGCGCGCCTCTAGCATGGCGGCGGCCTTTTGCTCATTGGTCCCGGCACTGGCGTTTTCATAGGCCATGGAAGCCATGGACGCAAGCGCGAGCGAATTTGACGGGTCCTTCTGAAGGACCTCGTTGAATTCCTGCTTGGCGGCGTTGTAGTTCTTCTGGTTGTCGGGACTGTCGGCGCCAGGAACCCATTGAATCATGTAAGAGGTCGCCAGATAGAGCTGGGCGTTCTGATTCGTGGGATCAAGCTGGACCGCCTGTTTGAAGTGTTTCACGGCATCGGCATACTTATTGTTTTTGTATGCCTTGACGCCCTGGTTCATCTGGTCGCGGGACTCGAGTTTGGTGCAACTGGTGAGCAGGGCGAGACCAGCACAGAGGCCAAGTGTTAAGACTCTAGAGTTTGCCATGGTTGAGTTCTCCTTAGAGCGCTATTGGCCAGCCTCAACCTTAGGAGTCATGATACCGACCTTATCGAGCCCGGCGCCGGTGGCGTCATCGATGGCACGAGCGACGTAGCGATAGTCGACATCCGGGTCACCTTTGATAAAGACGACTTTGCTCGCGCGAGTCTTGAAGATATCTTCGAGGCGCGCCTGAAGATCGGGCTCTTTGATGGGCTGCCCATTGATCTGCATGCTGGCGTCCTTGGCTACCTCTACGACCACCGTAGGATCCTGACTGGGCGGCGGAGGAGGCATATTGGGCGGGGGCGGTTGAGGCACCAGCGCATCCAGTCCGTGCGGGGTAAGAGGCGTGATGACCATGAAAATGATCAGCAGCACAAGCAAAACATCGATCAGCGGCGTGACGTTAATGTCCGCCTTGGCTCCACCGGAGCCGCCAACTGCCATTGACATAGAAATTAACCCTTTCAGTGACGCTACAGATTCGCGCTCTTCTTGTTTTTATCTTGAATCTCTTCGGTGAGAAGACCGAGCGTGTCCACCCCGGCAGTACGCAGGTTATCGATCACGTCTGTAATACTGGCGAACCGGGCCCGGGCATCCGCTCTGATATAAACGGTCTTGTCGGTACGGCTCGTCTGGAGATCCTTCACTTTGCTGCCCAACTGATCGGGTTGGACGAGTTGGTTGCCGGGACTGAGAAACACTTTGCCGTCACGGGTGATGGCAATGAGGACAGCGTCTTCCTTGTCGGCTTCCTGCATCTTGATGGGATTCCTGGCCTTCACCATGGTGACCTGCTGGCCTTTCGACAACATAGGCGTGATGACCATGAAGATGATGAGCAGGACGAGCATCACGTCGACCATGGGGGTGACGTTGATGTCGGAGACTACGGGAGGTGCTTTGGCTAATTTCATTTCGACTCCTATTTTCGGAGGACCGCTCCCTCACGGTCGCGGTTCTGAAGGGGGCGATCCTCCTATCGATTCAACTCAGCTCAGTTACCGAACAGCGCCAGCAGTTTTCTGGGTGCGCTTCAAGAAGTAATCGATGAGTTCGGAGCTGGAGTTACCCATCTCGACATCGAAGGCTTCAATACGGTTGGTGAAGTAGTTGAACATCCAGACGGCCGGGATAGCGACGAACAAGCCGATGGCGGTGGTGATCAGAGCTTCCGAGATACCGCCGGCGACGGCGCCGAGACCAGTCGATTTGGAGGTTGAAATTTGTTGGAAGGCGTGCATGATACCGACGACAGTTCCGAACAGGCCCACAAAGGGCGCGGTGGAACCGATGGTGGCCAAGCTGCTGACGCCGCGCTTCAGTTCGGCATGCACGATGGCTTCCGCTCTTTCAAGGGCGCGGCGCGAGGCTTCGATGTCCTCACCGGGAATTTCGGTGCTCATCTGATGAGCTTTGAATTCCTGGAGTCCCGCGACGACGACCTTGGCGAGATGGCTCTTGTTGAAGCGGTCGGCAATCTTGATGGCTTCGTCGAGCTTGCCTTCGCGGAGCGCACCGGCGACGGCCGGCGCAAACGCGCGAGATTGCTTGCGGGCAGCGTTGTAGGCGATCAGGCGATCGATCATGACACCGATGGACCAAGCGGACATGATGAACAGACAGGCCACAACGCACTTGGCCATGGTGCCCATGTTGCCCCAGACCGAGCGGACGTCGAATTGAATCCCTTCGGCTTCCTGGAAGAGCCAAAAGGCCCATACTTGAAGTTGTATTAACATGCTTTTCTCCTAAGTTGAATCGAATGTAACTAGCTTTCTGACGTATTTGGACTGACTACTGGCTCAGCGTGAAGTTCACGATGATATTCGTGATAACTTCCACCGGCTGCCCGTTCAACAAAGTAGGCTTGTACTTCCACTGGAGTACAGCTTCCTTTGCCGCATTCACTAGAAGCGGGTGTCCCCGAACTAGCTTGAGATCTTCAATATTTCCCTCTTTGCTAATGACCGCGTTGAACTCGACAGTACCCTGCACGCGGGCCGACTTGGCGAGCGGAGGATATACCGGTTGAACCTGATGAATGAGGTTTGCAGCCATAACTTGACCGCCAATTCTCTGAGGTCCCACGGCTTTGGGCTTGGGAGGAGGAGGCGGCGGCGGCGCACCTGGGACACCGCCGAGGACACCGCCGATGACACCGCCGGCGACGCCGCCAGCCTCACCGGTGCCGCCGACCACGCCTAGGCCGGCGTCCGGGGGCGGAGCCGCTTCTTCGATGTGCTGGATGGTTTTGGGAATGACCTTCGGCGCCATCAATTGATTGGCAATGAATTGCCTCACCACTGGCTTGGGCGCTACTTTGGGGGCGGCGGGGGGCGGAGGCGGTGGAGGAGGAGGTGGTGGTGGCGGCGCGACCAGCATACTCCTGAGCTGGGCGCTCGGCAGGACCTCAGTATAGATCAGCGGAATCAGGATCAGAACCCCGATTAAGCTAATTTGTAGCAGGAGGGACAACAAGATGGTATACGGCTTTTTTGTCTTTTGTGTCCCGTCAACGAATGTTTGATCAAACATAGTCCCCTCACTGAGCCCGGCGGCACGGGCTATTTCTTACCTATTCATCTTTTCCCTAATCGCATGGCAACGCACGGCACGGAGGCTTGGCGATCGCCGTTCTTGTTTACCAAGCACCGCTTGGCTGCCATGCTCGTTGGACCAGCTCACTTTACAACCTTTACAGGCTTAGCGCCCTTCACGTTAGCAGATACTGCCTTGACACGGCTATCGACAGCCGGAGGTCTCGATGGGCTGCGCCGGTTACGGCGGCCCTCAGCCAGATCCTGCCAGAAGATCAGGATTGGACTTGCAATGAAGATAGACGAATATGTGCCAATGATGATACCTACAACTAATGCAAATGAGAACCCATGAAGTACTTGTCCGCCGAATAAGAACAGGGAAATAGCCGTCAAGAACGTTAAACCGGAGGTCAGTATGGTTCGGCTCAAGGTTTGATTAATGCTGGTGTTCACAATCTGAGTGAAGGAACCGCGCATCTGGAGCTTAAGGTTCTCGCGGATGCGGTCAAAGGTCACGATGGTGTCGTTCATCGAATAACCGACCAGGGTAAGCAGCGCGGCAATGACAGTTAAGTCAATGGGAATATTGAACAGCGAAAACAGCCCAATCGTAATGATGGTGTCGTGAAAGACCGCGATGACGGCGGCCACGCCGTAGATCCATTCAAAACGGAAGGCGATATAGACCAGCATGGCGGCGAGCGCGATGAGGACGACATTGATAGCCTGCTGGCGCAAGTCGGCTCCGATCTTGGGGCCGACAACCTCATAGCTTCTGACGGCGAAGCCACCCGCGACATAGTCGGAGCGGAGTACGGAGAGAACCTGAGGGGTTACGCCGGGCACGGAGGACAAATCATCGATGCTGTCAATGAGACCGGAGTGCGTGGTCCGGTAATTCAGTATCCCAGTTACAAGGGCGTGAAGCTGATCGTCAGAAAGGTTGGCGCCTGCTTTGGGAAGCGCATCGCGCAAATGGTTCGTGAGGTCTACCTCGGCTACGAGGTTGAGGTCGAGCTTCCCGCCGGTGTTCCGATTGAAGGCGTTATTCAAAGCAGTAACGATATCACCTCGCACGGTCTGAACATTTGCGTCGCGCACTCCGGTGGTGATCAGCATTTCCCGAGAGGCGCCGGCGGCCTGGGAGTTGGTGGTCTCTTGCACCTCAATCTCACCGGGAATACTTCTGCGGAGGGCGGAACGCACCGCCTCAGCGGGTGGCCGTTGTTTGAAGTTCACGTCCATCTGCGCTCCACCAGTAAAATCAATCCCGTATTTCGGCCCGCCCTTCGCGATGAGGCTAATCACCCCAATGATCGTAAGCGCCAAGGACAGCCAGATGAACGGCCACTTCTTGCCGAGAAAGTCAAAATTCGTTCGCTTGAAGATTTCCATCGAGCTCTAGAGGCCGGCATCCACTACAGATAGACACCGGCAATTAACAAATGTTCCCAATCACCTAAAACGAGCCGCCGAAGGTGCTACATAGGGTTTCGACGGGTAAAATAAGCTGCTAAATACTGAGCGCGGTCACCGGTTTTGGCCGGGACAGTTCCCAATCAAAAATCACTTTCGACACGAAAACAGCAGTAAATACATTGGCCGCCAAGCCAATGACCAGCGTGACCGCAAACCCCTTCACGGGCCCGGAACCGAACAGGAACAGGATGGCGCAGGAGACGATGGTAGTGACGTGGGTATCGACAATGGTAAGAAAGGCCTTGGCGAAGCCGGTATCGACGGCGGGAACAATGGCCTTCCCCGCCCTCAACTCCTCGCGGATTCTCTCAAAGATGAGGACGTTGCTATCCACCGCCATACCGATGGTTAGAATAATCCCGGCTATCCCCGGAAGAGTAAGGACAGCGTCGAAATAGCTGAGGCAAGCAATCAGAATGAGGGCGTTCAGAATGAGCGCCAGGGTAGCGTTGATACCGCTCTTCTTGTAATAGATGAGCATGGCCACGATGACGGCCAGGACGCCGGCGATGCCCGCAATGAAGCCGTTACGAATGGAATCGGCGCCCAAGGAAGCTCCGACGGTATTTTCCTGTTCGTAGACGACGCCCGCCGGGAGCGAACCGGCTTTGAGGTTGAGCGCGAGGTCGGAAGCGTCCTGTTGGGAGGCGGCTCCTTCGATCACGCCCTGATCGTTGATTTGACTCTTGATGGAGGGAGCTTCCAAGACTTTGCCGTCGAGGACGATGGCAAGGCGGTTACCGATGTTGGCGCCGGTGTAGGCGCCGAAGCGTCTGGCGGCATCCTGGCTCAGGACGAAGTTCGTTTCCCAGCTACCGGGCATCTGGCCCTGCTGGGGACGGGCGTCGCGGATGTCGGGGCCACGGACAATGGGAGTGCGGGCTACCAGGTAGACGCCACCGCTGTGGGCGGTTTGATCGGTGGCGCCGGCGCCAATCAGCCTGGTGCCGGGCGGCAGAATCCCGTTATTCTGAGCGAGCGCTTCTTCGCGGCTTTGGTACGGGCCGCCTTTGACGTCGTAGAGTTCGAGCACGGCGGCGGTCTGGAGAATCTGCTTGACGCGGGCGGGGTCGTCCACGCCGGGTAATTGGACAAGGAGCTCGGAATCGGCGTCTTCGCGACGCTGCTGGACGGTGGCTTCGCTCAAGCCGAGGGCATTGATCTTTTTGTCGATGGTGTTTTTCGACTGCGCCAGAACCTGCTGCCACATTTTGAGCGCGTCGGAGGGTTTCATGGTCAGGCGATAATCGGTGGGACCCTGCGGGGTCAGCAGCCATTCGCCAAATTGGTCGTTGATCAGGCTGCGGAAGGTACCGGCCTGGGTGGTGGGCACTCCTTTGACGACGATCGCGGCCTTGACGGCGTCAGCCAGGGACTTGGCTTCATCAACACTGACGTCCGAAAACTGGACTCCCGCTTTGCGAGCGGCGTCTTTCAAGCGGTCGGCATTGGAACTGGCCTGGGCGTTGAAGGCGTCCTGCTGTTTGACCTGAACGACAAGATAGGTGCCGCCTTTCAGGTCGAGGCCGAGGTGTATGTTGTTCTGCCAATTGCTGACCAGCTCGGCTTTACTTTTCGGCAGGCCGATGATGCCGTAGATGCAGACGAGGATCACGGCGACGATGACGAAGAACTTGAAGCGTAAATGGCGTTTCATCTTTACCCTAAAAACTGATGGCGAAAGAGCGGTTCGTTTCCGGCGGCATTACTTTTTGGCGGCGTCGTCGGCTGTAAAGAGGCTGGTGACAGCACTACGGGCCACCTGAATCTTGACGTTGTCGGGCTTAATTCGCAGTATTAGCGTATCATCGTTCACCGCAATGACGGTGCCGACGATGCCGCCGCTGGTGAGGACGGTTTGGCCGTTCTCGAGCGATGCGATCATCTTCTTCTGATTACTCTGCTGGCGACGCATGGGCATGAACACCAGAAAGTAGAAGATGGCGATCATCAGGACGATGGGAAGAACGCCGGTGAGCAAGGAAGCGCCGGGCGCGGGCGCGGCGGTTTGAAAAAGAAGTAACGAAAGCACGATAGGATCCTGTTTCAGGTTAAATGGTTGCCTGCCAAGGGCGCTTCACGGTTGGGGGACACGCCTGCACATCGGATACCGATAGTCTCCGGACGGCTAGCCCGGAGTGTCCCCGAAGAGGTGGGATTTCAGCATTTCTGGAAAGGTTCCAATTAGGATAGCGTGTCTGATCCCGCGCATTGTGTCGAGGAAGTAGTGGACATTGTGGAGCGTGGCCAGCATGGAGAACAAAATCTCGCCGGATTGGAAGAGGTGACGCAGGTAAGCGCGGCTAAAGGTCCCGCAGGTGTAGCAGTTACAGGCGGGATCGAGGGGGCTCTCATCCTCTATATATTGGGCCTGCTTGATCATCACTTTGCCGAGCGAGGTAAACAGATAGCCGTTGCGGGCATTGCGGGTAGGCAGTACGCAATCCATCATGTCGATGCCTTGAGCGACGTAGCGGGGCAACTCTTCGGGCATACCGACGCCCATGACGTAGCGGGGGCGGTCGCGCGGGAGGAGCGGGGCGGTGACGGCGACCATTTCCTGGCTGAGAGTGCGAGGTTCACCGACGGAGAGGCCGCCGATGGCATAGCCCGGGGCGTCGAGTTCCAGAAGGCTTTCGGCGCAGGCGGTTCGAAGGTCGGGATACATGGACCCCTGCACGATGGGAAAAAGGGCGCAATGCAGTCCTTTTTCGCGGCGCAGGTAATGGGCGTAGCCGGATTGGGCCCAGCGGAGGGTGCGCTGCATAGAATCGAGGGCGGCCTGGTGGGAAGCCGGGTAGGCCAGACACTCGTCGAGAACCATCATGATGTCGCTGCCGAGAGCGAGTTGGATATCTACCGTACTTTCCGGCGTGAACAGGTGCGGATCCCCGTTTAAATGGGAGCGGAACAGGACGCCTTCGTCCGTCACTTTGCGCAAGGCATCCAGGCTGAAAACTTGAAAACCACCTGAATCGGTGAGAATGGCGCGGGGCCAGGCCATGAATTGGTGCAGGCCGCCCAGGCGCTCGATGCGCTGGTGACCCGGGCGAAGAAACAGATGATAGGTATTGGCGAGAATGATGCGGGCGTCGAGCTCGTTCTGGAGGTCGCGCGGAGTGAGAGCTTTGACGGTAGCTTGCGTCCCGACGGGCATGAAAACGGGCGTTTCGATGGTTCCGTGCGCGGTATGGAGCAGGCCGGCACGGGCGCCGGTTTCCGGGCAGGTGGCCTGAATCTCGAAACGGAGAACGGAAGGCACGTTTTATTTTCTCGCGCTGAGCTGTTGTGACTTCTCGAGACTGCCGCGGCCCACTCCTGCGTCAGGCGGCTTGAGCTCTGATTGGCGCCGGATGGGTTTCGACGCGGTCCAGATCTTGCTCGAATTGGGCGGTTGAAAATTCGAAGCCAAACTCGGCGGGACGGACTGGTTGGCTCGTTTCCTTGGCTGCCGGCAATTCGAGCGCTTCCGTTTCCTTTTGTTTACGGGCTTGCTGGATTTCGCGGAGTTCGGCGCGATCTTTTTCGTAGCGGCGGAACAGGCGGGCTTCCTGGAGTTGCAGATTGCGGAGTTGTTTCTCGTATTTAAGGAACGCTTGCGCCTGGATGAGGCCGGGCCGGACGGAAGGATCGTGTTCGGCAAAGGAATCGGAAAATTCGAGGTAGCCTTGGGCGAGAAGGGCGGATTCGAGACAGGGGATACGCTTTAAGCGCCACCAGGTATCGGCGATGGATTGGACGAGGTCGGATTCACGCGGGCCGACGGGGGCGTACTCGGCTGCGAAGGCCTGGATGTGGCGTTCGTATTCGGCGGCGTCATCGGCGGGCAGAAGGACGGTGCGACCGGTCAAGCCGGTTTTGACGGCGTTGAGGGACGCTTTGGCTTTTCCCTCCGGGGACGTCGGACCGGAAGACAATTGGGCGTTGGCGCGGTTAGCTTCGAGCTTGGCTTCGGAGATGACCTGGATGCCGACTTCGTCGGCTTCGGTAAGGAGCTCTTCGGCTCTCGGGGCTACGTTCTTGGCTTTACGCTCGGCTTCTTTACGTGCTTTACGCTCTTGTGCGCGGCGGATGGATCGTGGGGTCATGATTTGGTCTCCTCCAAAAGAAATGGCCCGCCAAGAGGAGGACGCCTCCTCCTTGATCGCGCACAACGGGCAGCAACCGCCCTGTGCGCTCATGCGAGCCTGCCAGACCATAGCATGCCGAGGGCTCAAAACGTTCTTTGTACGTTTCAGAATGGCTGGAAATTATTGAGGCCGTGAGAAATATACTTTCTGATAGATCTGTGAATGCCCCATGGCGGGTGGCCACAATGGTCGATGAAAACAGCCACGCCGAGCGGCGGAAATTCGCGTTTGCCCAGTGCACAGCGGTCAAACCGGATCTTCCCTTGCACTTCGACAAGTGATCTGCTATCGTTCCTTGTAGAAGCGAAGGGGGAGGGTTGAGGCTATGAGTGAACGTATCGATCTGCCGCAGGGCACGTTAGATCTCCTGATCTTACGTACGCTGTCGCTCGAATCTCAGCATGGTTGGGGAATTTCAGAACGGGTGCAGCAGATGTCGAGCGATGTTCTGCGAATTCAGCAGGGCTCACTTTATCCGGCACTGCACCGCTTAGAACGCCGCGGATGGATTAGGGCTCGTTGGGGAACGTCAGATAACAACCGGCGCGCCAAATACTACGAGCTGACCAAGGCAGGGCGCGGGCAGCTGGCCGCGGAGAAGGATTCATGGCAAAAACTCACTGCCGCGGTGGCCCAAGTTCTCGGCCCGGCTTAGGAATTTCTCATGTTGAGCGATTTATGGATTCGTTTACGTTCTCTGCTGCGGCGGGGAACGGTTGAGTCGGAAATGGAAGAGGAGCTGCGGTTTCACTCAGAACGCCAACTTGAAAAGTATCTGAGGGAGGGACTGAGCCGCGACGAGGCGGCGCGACGAGTGCGAATCGCGTTTGGCGGAATGGAGCAAGTGAAAGAAGATTACCGGGACGCAAGGGGAGTATCGCTAGCGGAGGATCTGGTGCAGGATCTTCGCTATGGTTGGCGGACTCTGCTCAAATCACCCGGCTTCGCGTCGACGGCGTTGTTGACAATTGCGTTGGGGATCGGCGCGAATGCCGCTCTATTCTCCATGATTTATAGCGTTCTGCTGAGTCCTCTGCCTTTCAAAGATGCCTCGCGTCTGGTTCAGTTGAATGAGATGACGCCGAAGGTTGGCGATGTGAGCGTCTCCTATCCAAACTTTGAGGATTGGCGCGCTGGAAGCCGCACACTTTCAGAAATGGCGGCGGTGATCCCTACAGATTTCAATTTGACCGGCATCCGTCAGCCGGAGTATATCCGCGGTTTGGCTGTTTCCCCCGAATTCCTTTCCATGACAGATGTGCAGCCCATCCTAGGGCGACGGTTCATTTCGAGCGAAGCGAAGACCGGCGCAAGCCCTGTGCTGCTGCTTAGCTACTCGCTTTGGCAATCGCACTTCGGAGGAGACCGAAATGTGATCGGAAAAACGGTGCGGCTGGACAGCCGGGATTTCACCATCGTAGGCGTGCTACCGCTGAACTTTCGTTGGACTGAAAAATGCGACGTGATGGAGCCGCTCGGCGTTTGGCTGACGAATAACGATGACGCTAAAAATAGGGGTGACCGTGGCGATTTGACGGTACTAGCGCGGCTTGCGCCCGGTGTAGCAATCGAGCGCGCCCGGGCGGAAATGGAGGGCATTGCTGCGAATCTGGCGCGCGAGTACCCGGATGCGAACGCCCACTTCGGCGTCAAGCTACAGCCCCTTAGGGATGTTTTTTCGGGCGACCTGCGTCCGGCGATGATATTGCTACAAGTAGCCGCATTGTTCGTGCTGATGGTGGCGTGCGCGAACGTGGCGAACCTGTTTCTGATGCGCGGAACGGGGAGAGCTAAAGAAATAGCTTTACGCAGTGCGATTGGGGCGAGCGGCAACCGAATTATCCGGCAAATTTTGACGGAGAGTCTTCTAGTGGGACTGTTGGGCGGCTTGGCCGGTATCGGCATAGCGCTGGTAGCTATTGCCGCGCTTTCGCATTGGATTCCGCCGGACACTTTGGGCGGCGCGAGCGTGCACATGAATAGTCCGGTGTTGTTATTTTCAGCCGTTCTAGTGCTCTTTTCCGTGTTCGCATTTGGACTCGGCCCGGCGCTGCAGTCCGCGCGCAGCGGCGTTCAAGCCAAATTGAGAGAGAGTGGCAAGAGTACAGCGACGGGTCATCGGATGCGCTGGCGCAGTTTATTAGCTACCGGCGAGTTGGCTTTGGCGCTGATTCTGCTAATCGGCGCGGGGTTACTGATCAAGAGCCTCTATCGCCTGCTTTCGGTGGACGCCGGTTTTCAGCCGGCCCGCGTCCTTAAGCTCGATATGACCCTTCGCACGGCGCAATACAAAAATGACGCCGGGCTGGTTGCTTTCTGGCGGACAGTTCTAGACGGCGTTCGGGCGATCCCGGGAGTGGAATCGGCATCCTTGGGGACAGGGGTTCCGCTTACGAACGACCATTCACGGACCGATATCACTCTCGAAGGGAGACCTGCGCCAAGTCCTGGAACCCACCCGCATCCTGACATACACATTGTCAGCCCTAATTACGAGAAGACGCTCGCCATTCGCTTACTGGAGGGGCGTGGATTCACGGACGCCGACCGGGAAAATGGCCAGCAGGTAGCTATGGTAAACGCGCTGGTAGCGAAGCGTTTGTTCCCGGGAGCAGATCCTATCGGCAAGCGTTTTATGTTTGGCAATTTGGCGCTCGGCGATGCGCCGAAGTGGATCACGATCATAGGCGTGCTCGCCGACACCAAGATGTACGGTCTAGGCAATCCTGCACGCCTCGAAGTGTATGTTCCGTATTGCCAGGTCGCCCCGCATGAAATGACGCTGCTGGTGAAATCAAGTCAGCAGCCGGGACCTTTGTCCGCTGCAATCCGGCAGGTTGTCGCCTCGATCGACAAAGAGCAACCCGTTTTCGGGATTGCAACGATGCAGGAGGTGGTGGACTCGTCTGTGTCCAAGCCGCGCATCACATTGATCCTCTTGGGGCTCTTCAGCGGTCTGGCGCTTGTCTTGGCGGCCGTCGGAATCTACGGTGTGATTTCGTACTCTGTCGGGGAGCGCGAGAAAGAGCTCGGCATTCGCATCGCGCTGGGAGCTAAACGTGGCGATGTGTTGCGGCTTGTACTGGCCCAGGGCGGAAAGATCGCAATTGCCGGCATAGTTGCAGGTACGGCAGCGTCGCTCGGGCTCACTCAGTTAATGGCGAAGCTGCTCTACTCGGTGAGTGCGTTAGATCCGGTAACCTTCTCCGCGGCCGCCCTCGGACTCGCCCTGATCGCAATGGCGGCGTGCTACATTCCGGCCCGACGAAGTCTGGGCGTGGACCCGTTGATCGCTTTGCGGCAAGAATAGGGGCTACAGCTTGCAATTACATTCTTTTGGAAAAGCTGAGGCTGGATAGATCCGCCCTTCCGGCGAAGTGTTTAGCATAGACTGGCCGCCTGGGCGGTTGAGAGCCGTTTACGGCCACGCGTTTACCAGATTCGTGACATTCACGGTGCCTAGGCCGGTGGCGAAGTCCCAGCCGGTGTGAGCGGGATAGGCTTCTTTCAACTGACTATTAGATGTGGAGAGCACACCGTAGTCGTCGCCTGTCGATCCATAGCAGTTGTTAGTGCCGTAGCAGGGGACATCGTTACTTCCCAGCGTGACGTCATGAAAAATGCAGGACGACGATACACCAGTGCCCTTAGAGGAATTGCAGCTAGCCAGGGTGAAGGTGTTCGGGCTGGAGGGGCTGCCGTACTCATTCCGGGCGAAGTCGTAAAAGATTGGATCGGGGTTGCCCTGGGGGCCGCCGGCTTTTTGATTGATGAGGGCCTGGATGCTGGCAAATTGAGGCGCAGTAAACGAGGTGCCGCCGGCGCTGTTGAAGAATGCGTCCACAGGGACGGAGTAGTCGCAAGGAGTTCCGCCCTGCTTCGTATCCGACATGCATAAGAGGATGGCATGGGACCAGAAAGCGTTAGAGGCGAACAGGGAGACATCGGGCAAATCGCGCTTGCCGTCGTTCGGTATCCCGTAAATGCCGGTTTGCCAGTAAGGCTTGGAATAGACGAAGCTGGGAGCGCCGCTGCCACCGACAATGTCAAGGAACGCGGAGCCAAGCCCGTTGCAGAATGTTACACCATCTGTGAAGCCGTAATATTCGTAGAGAACGTTACTGCCGCAAGAGTCATTCCAGGGCATTTCCGGAATGTACGATTTCGCTGATTTTCCGCTAGCGCTGTTGGTTTTGGACCAGTAAGTGCTATTGGCTCCCTCGGCCGTGTCCAGAAAATCCGTACCGCCGGTAGCGACGTTATAGGGAGTAGAGGCCAAGCCGTTGGCGGCGATACCGACTTCCGCGTAGGGGGAGATATTGAAATCGTCGCAACCCGCCGCCGCTCCATCTCCGGCCGCAACGAAGACGGAAACTCCCTCAAAGGCCGCCTGCTGCCAGAGAGCATTGATATAGGCGTTGCCCCCGGGTCCCTGGGATGCTTCGCACCCGGCGTAGCTGAGACTCATGACGGGTGGAGGCGTGGCGAGGTCCAATAGATTGTGGGCAGCGATGAAGGCGCCGAAATTAGTGGCGGTATCGGCGCAGGAGGCAAGTTCGACCGCGGCATCGGGGGCGATTGCGCCAGCCCACTCGGCATCGAGGGCGGCTTCCCCTTCGGCGCCATTCTTGCCCGGGCTGCTGCACCCCGGTCCAGGATGAATTTGAGTGAATGTGCCGGAATAAGAGGAAAGGCCAAAGGCCGTGCGGAAGGTGGCAACATCAGCCGCATTGATATTTGTGTCCTCGAGAACGACAACCGTCTGTCCTTTGCCGGTGATGGGAGTCTTGGCCTTGTAGAGAGGCGCGACATTGTAAATGGTGGCAAAATCCGCCGGAGCCTCGTCATATTGCTCCGCTTTATTGAATCCATCAGGACAACCGTTACAAGGAAAAGAGTAATTCGACACCGGTTTTCGTAAGAGCGGTTTCGGCATGAAGTCATGCAGTGAGACAACGCCGACGACGATGGACGCCAGGGCGGCCGGAATCTGGGGATCGCTCGCGTTGGCGATGTGTTGTTGGCCATTCACGTTGTAGCGGTGGATTTCGGTATGGAAGGCATCGCGCACTTGAGCGCTGGAACCCGACATATCGATGGTTAAGCGGTTCTTGTGAACCTGGTTGACCTGGATGCCATGTCCGCTTAGCCACTGGACAACCATGTCGATGTCCTGCTGTGAGGGACCGAACTGTTGGCCCAACTGATCGGCCGTGAGCCACTTATGATAGTTGGCTGAATGGGGGTTTTGCAGATCGGCAATAAAAGCGTCCAGAGCTTTCTCCTGCGCGGCGCCGCGCTTCAGTTGCAGGAACATGTGATCGAGAGGGAAGCTATCTGAAACCGCTCCCAGATCGTTGGCGGAAGTAGCAAGGCGAGGAGTACTACCGGCGAGTGTGACTAACTTCGCCTCGTCAAGCGGTTCCACAATTTGGCGAGGAGAGATAGAGGCTCCTGCTTGGACGGCGGCAACGGCGCTGGGCGCGAAACAGCCAAAGCTCAGTACCACGAACAGCCCGAAGAGCGACCCGTGTCGGGTGTAACATCGCATAGGAAAGAACAACTCCTTAGGAAAGTTGAATTGAATGGTAGTTGATCTGGGAGGGAGTGTCAACACAATATAGGTTCAGTGTCTTAGTTTGAAGATAGTTAATTGTTGAAAACGGCAGGCGCGGGGCGGAGTGTTAGCTAGCTTGTAAACATGCGTTCCAGACGTTCGAGATTTGTTTGCTCACCGAGGACGATGAGGTAATCGCCGGCGGCGATCGCTGTTTCGGGAGGCGGATTGAAGACCATTTGGCCGTCGGGTTTGCGAAGGGCGAGTACGATAACGCCGAGGTCGCGGCGGGATTGCAGATCCGAGATTGTCTTGGAGGCGAAGTCCGAGCGAGGAACGACGCGGATCTGGTCCATCACAATACTGGGACCGACGTGACTGGTGGCGAAGTCGAGAAATTTGGCGACATGGGGACGGACCAAGGCCTGCGCGAGCCGCTGTCCGGCCATAGTGTATGGCGCGAAGATAGTGTCCGCACCGGCCCGCCGAAGCTTCTTTTCGGCTTCTTCTTCGGAAACGCGGGTAACCACGTTGAGGTTCGGGTTGAGGGTTTTGGCGGATAGGATGATGAAGAGATTTTCGGCATCGCTAGGAAGGGCGGCGATGAGGCCTTGAGCGCGCATGATGCCGGCCTCGCGGAGAGATTCGTCCCGGGTTGCATCGGCGGCCAGGGCCAACATCCCGGAGGCGGCGGCGCTCTCGACGCGCTGCTCACTGCGATCGACGATGAGGAACGGAGCTTTGGCGCGCTGCAGTTCATAAGCGGCGTTTCGCCCGACCCGGCCAAAGCCGCAAACGATGCAGTGGTTCTTCAAGTCGGCAATCATACGTCTCTTTCTGCGCGCACCGTAACGATCGTGCAGTTCCAGCTCGATGATAGTCTGCGTCATGGCGCCGACCGCAAAGAAGACGGAACTGACGCCGAATAGGATTAAGAACGAGTTAAAGAGTCGTCCCGCATAACTCAAGGGGTGAACTTCCCGATAACCGACGGTAGTGACGGTAATCAGGGTCATGTAAAAGGCGTCGAAGAGCGGGTAGCCTTCGATCAGGCGGAAGCCGACTGTGCCGGTGCAAAGGACGGCGAGCAGCAAGGCCGCGAGCACGATCACACGCTGTCTCTGGCGCGGAGTCATGTGTGGTGATTCAGTATAAGACCGGCGACAGTTGACCGGTGAGAGTTCAGGTGGGTTCGCCCGTTATTGGACGACCGGGAGCCATACGGCGCTGGCACACTGGCCCGACCGGAAAACAGATTCGGTCGCCTTCACATAATCCGCGGGCTTGGCGAAGAAAATGTTTTCGACGTAGGTTTGGGGGTTGCGGTCGTACAGTGGAAACCAACTGGACTGAATCTGCACCATGATGCGGTGGCCCGGTAAGAACACGTGATTCGTTGTCGGCAGCACGAAGCGAAAGCGTTGCGGCTTGCCGGATGGAATGGCGGAGGGGTGTTCGAAGCTGTCGCGATAACGGCCACGGAAAATGTCCATGGACACTGCGAGTTGGTAGCCGCCCATTTCCGGCTGGCTTGGGACCTGATCCGGGAATACATCGATTAGCTTCACCACCCAGTCCGCGTCGGTACCGGTGGTGGCGGCGAAAAGATCGCTGATCGGCGCGCCGCTGATTCGTAGGGGCGCAGTCAGAACGGGCGTTTGATAAGTCAGGACGTCGGTGCGGTCGGCTACAACGCGCTGATCGCTTACTAACCACTCGCGCCAGCGGGCCGCATCGGTGAAGCGTACCGGACGCGGTAGATAGGGCACGGGTTTGGCGGGATCGGAAACATAGGAATCCTTGGCAGAGTCATCTCCGGCGGGCTTTTCGAACCCGAGGCCGAAGCCGGCCTCTAGATACAGCGGTTTCATGGGGGATGCGCATCCCTGCTGACAAGCTAAAGGCCAAGTCTTGAGACGATCCCAATGATTTTCACCCGTGTTGTAAATGAACACCGCGGGAGTGGACGCAACGGGCGCGCCGGTCTTCAGATACTGATCGAAGAACGGTCGCAGCACGTCGCGGCGGAACTGCTGCGTGGTGTCGCCATCCCAGCGCAAAGGCCCCAAGCTGTAGCCATCGCTATTCACCTGGCTGTGCCGCCACGGACCCATCACGAGATAGTTGTGATCGGCCTGCCCCTTGGCGTTTAAGGCGAGGTAACAATGGATGGCGCCCCACATGTCCTCCTGATCCCACAGGCCCTGGAGCCACATGGTGGGGACTTGCGATGGGCGTTCCGCGACGAGTTTGTCGAGGGCCTGATCCTGCCAGAATTCGTCGTAGGCAGGATGCTCCATCAGGCGCCGCGTCCACGGAAGTTGCTCGAGTCCATGCTCGCGGGCATAGTGGCCTGCCGATCCAGCTCGGCGAAACGCCTCATAGTCATCGTAGGCATCGCGGCCGACCGGCTCACCAGCACCCGTCTTCGTGGTCTGGCTGGCGATGTAATCGAAATTTGTTTGGCGGAAGGCGCCGTAATGAAACCAGTCATCCCCCATCCAGCCGTCCACCATGGGGCTTTCGGGCGCGGCGACCTTCAGGGCGGGATGCGGACCGAGCAGCGCCATGACAACGGTGAAGCCTTCATAGGAAGAACCGATCATGCCCACGCGTCCGTTCGACTCCGGCGTGTTCTTGACCAGCCAGTCGATGGTGTCGTAGGCGTCCGTGACGTGATCGACTTGGGTGTGATTCAACGGACCTCTCACCGGGCGCGTCATGACGTAATCGCCTTCAGATCCATACTTGCCGCGGACGTCCTGGTAAACACGGATGTAGCCGCCCTGCACGAAGACTTCGTCGCTTTCGGGCAAGGCGTCGAGCATGTGCGGGCTGTCGTTGCGCTCGGCGCGATGCGAGGCATTGTACGGCGTGCGCGTGAGGAGAATAGGAGCATTCTTTGCGCCCTTGGGCACCACAATGACGGTGTGTAACTTGACGCCGTCGCGCATTGGAATCATGACTTCGCGCTTGACGTAGTCGTACTCATCCAGCGGCGCGGTGAATGTTTTCGGGATATCGCTTGCGGTTTGCGGATGGGTCTGTTCGGTGTCTTTCGCTGGCGCTTTCCGTGACTGAGAGGCCGCGCCTTTATCCTTAACCTGATGCGGCGTGGAGTGCAAGGCAGATACGGCCAAGAAGCCCGCGCAGAGCAAGAATCGAGCCCGCTGAAAAAACTTCATGCAACTAATTTAAACGGCTGCCGTTCAGGTTGATACGTCAAAGGTGTAAGTTTTGCGCAGAAGGATTCGTTATACCGACGAAAGTGTGACTTCCCTCTCCGCTTCCCAGACCGATGTAGGCACGAAACCACACTTTCTCTCCGCTCCAGAATGTGAGGCCAAAGCCGAAACTATGACGGACATTCGAGAAGCTCAAGTTGTCGACTGAAGTTGCCAATTCGCCAGCGTGGTAGAAGGCCAAGATGCCGAGGGCGCCGGCAACGCTTCTGAAGGTAGAAGCCCGTGGGCTGCCGCGCGGAGGAGCGGGGAGTAGACGCCGCTCGTATTGCACTTGCAACGAGAACAGATCCGGTGCGCGACACATTTCAATGAACGAAATGCAAATGGGAGCCAAAGGCGTAACCAAACTCATCCCAGGCCTGCAGTAACTTCGGCGGGGGGCGAGGTCGGAAGGACGGTACTTTTAAACCACTATCGGCCGGATCCTCCAAGGGCTGCACCCAAAATGACTAGCCGTGCAGCGTTCGCCGACCGCGAGTGTCAATTTATTCTTTCCTACATCCTCATCGGGCATTATCGGCTTGGTCGTTCAGCCAATCGATAGCACCGAACTGCTTAGGACCGGGATCAGGGTGCGAATGAAAGTTGTTGCGGCGAAATAGAAGGTAATGAATGCATTGACTGCCGTTCTGATGTGATATAGACTCTTTGCCGGGCTCACCTGCGTGCTTCTGGTGTTGAACAACTCTCCCGCGAACCAATATAAATGTCCAACCTATCGATGCGACCTGACTGGAGGCGACAGCTTCACACGAACTTCACTCCGTCGCGGGCCTGGGTTATGTCGTCACTACTCAGTCTAATTGGTTTGGTTTGTTTCGCTGGTCAGGTATCTCAGCAGACAGGGCCCTTGTTGTCTTCCCCTTCGGAGGAAGTACTTTATAGGCACTTATTCCGCCATGTGCTGAAATACCAGCAAATTGCCGACAGAGACGAGGCAGCCGGAGAGCCCTCGCCGTTTCGTCACTCGTTCCGTACAAAACTCGAACTGAATCCAACCGAGGAAGACGACTTAAATTTCATCGCTGCGGATACAGCCATTCAGCTCGAAACCGTACAAGCACAAATCGTGCAAGTGATGCGCACGTTTAGAGCCAATTACCCAGTGGGCTTGCTGGCGCCGGGATCGGTGTTGGCCCCTCCGCCGCCGGAATTGGCGCCGCTAGTAGCCCAGAAGCGGGCAATCGTACTTGCCGCGCGTGATCGTTTGCGCACTGAGTTAGGGAATGATGAATTCAAGAGGCTGGACTCTCTTGTCAAGACTCGCATAGCTCCGCAAGTAACAAGCAGGAAAGTCAGTCAATAACGTCCGACAATAACTCTCCGCCATGACAAAATCACAGCGCTTATTAAGGCCTATCATTCTCAAATTAGGTGTAGGCGCAATGTTGCTTGCGCTGAGCTCTAACGTTGTAGCTGCCCAAGAGATCACGGGGTGGACTTCATTGGAGTGGAGCGCATCATCCCAAACGCTCTACGGGTATGCGGAGACCGACCTCGACGATTACGCCGCCGCTTTCTACGCCGCGGCTCTAAACACGTCTCTGTTCAATTCGAGCGGAACGTTGCTTGCGTCTGCGTCATCCTCTCGAAGCACAGATGAGGACTTTGCGGATCTTGAGATTTCGGCTCCCGGCAGTGCGGGCCAGACTTACACGCAGAATACCGAACACCTCGCAATCATCCAGTACTCTTCCGATTGCGCACTGCCGTGTAGGAACCTAGTGTACTACCAAGACTACTACAATTATTCGTCGTTTGCGTCGCAAGATGGCGGCGTCAACTTCAACGACGACTTGTACCTGTTCGGCCCGGGGCCTCAAGTGGAGACGCGCACTTCCGCCCCGCCTGTTCCGCCAACCCATAGCTCGTCAACGGCATCCTCGCAGACGTGTGGGGATGTACGGGACACCATTAAGGCGGAATATGTCAGTTATCGGGTTGGATTCCAGCCCCAATGCAACTACTTTGACACGGATGCTTCAAGCGAATATTTCGTGTTCTCGCAGTACAATTATCCCTCACGGGCAACTGCGCCAGCCAAGTATCCATACGCTATTCTGACACAGCAGCTACTTGGGTTTGCAGACAATTGGTATACGCGAGTGACGTTTCCGATCACCAGCGGGTACCGGTGCCCGAGCCAAAACCTCGCAGCGGGAGGAACACACAATAGCAATCACATGCGAGGAATCGCGATTGATGCTGGCAATACGGGCGGTACTTCGACCACGTGGAACACGTTGTTGAACGCGTCGAAAGCTGCTGGCGCAGATTGGACCGAGCCTCAAATTGGACCGTGCAAATTGGCGTGCGTGCATGGTGATTTGCGTTACCATCCGGCTACTTACGTGTATCCCTAGAAGGAGCTATCCGATGAGAACTCTCGGCCTGTTAATTATCGGTGTTGTAAGCGCATCGGCACAGACTCCTCTGCAAAAGGAGGTGCGCGAAGATTTTGTGAAGTTCCAATCGGTTGATCCGATGCAACGCGCCGCGGCTTTCTACGACTTATCGGCATCGGCTGTCCACGCTGCCAAGGATCTGCATTTCCCGGGACTGACGGGCTCCAGAATGCGGTTCATTTTGGGGCTGTGGAAAAGGATTTGTTGGCGCAGAGTCTGATCGCGCTGCTTTCTCGTGAAGGCGCTGTGCAGAATGTGGGGAGTTTAACGCCGGAATATTGGGACTACCTTGGCGACTTGGCGCAGGCGGTGAGCTACCTGCGCGACGCTCGGAGCGTATCTGCGCTGTTCACGTTTGTAGATTCTGGGAATATGGTCGAAGACGCGTTAGCATCCCTCGGTGATGAGTCGCTCGCGAAAATAAGTGCTGTTCTCAGTCTGCCAGCGTCGGACGATACGCGCCGGACGGCTGCGGTTCGAGTTCTTCGTAAGATGGCGCAACAAAGGAATCTGAATAAGTTTTCTAATCCTGTTGACAGCAGGGCTGTTATTAAGAGGATGTTGATCAAGGCCCTCGGCGAGCCTATGTATTTTAATCGCATCGAGGCCGTTTCGGGATTGGCGGAGTTAGGGGATGAGGATACTGTCAGTTTGATTGAGAACGTTGCAGCTGACGACAGTTACTCGGATACTAGCCCGAACACGATTGGTCTCCGATATCCGGTGCGAATGGAGGCGCAGAATGCTTTGGAGAAGATGATGGAGAATAGATAGAGTTAGTCCGTGATTCAGATCGTAACGGTCGCACTCCTCATTGCGCAACTGATAGGCACCCTAGCTCTGGCTGATATTGATCAGGTCTCTGCGGGGTGGATTGCATTCCGGTACAGCTCGACCGAGGTGTTATTGTATGCTGGATGGGCCACGGATACAGCGGGATTTACGGCTTCAGATCTGAGTGGCGGACAGATTTCTCAACCTACGGCTCAGTGGGGAGGTGGCGGGTATCTCATGCCATTGGACAGCAATCGGTTTTCGGCGCTTCGGCTGGAGAGGCCGGGGGAAGAGGCGATCCTGCACGAGTTTAGCCCTGGGGCGGCGTTGACCGTTCGTTTGGGCCCGAAGCAGAAGGTATCCGCTGTTGTTGAGCATCTTGTTGAACAATGGGGCGGCGCCAATCCGGAGGTGCAAGTCGGAGTGCTCGCACGTGTAAAGACAGAAGACCTGGCAAAGTTTCGATCGAACGGAAGCGGTTATTTCCTCGCCTACCGAGGTAAATCGCCAGCAATCTCGACCACGCCCCGCCGTCAGGAGATTGTCGGGAGGCGGTGCGTCCTCAACGACCTTGGCGAAACGGGAGAAATTATCGTTGTGAAGGGTGATGACGGTTGGAATGTCGCGCTTTGGCGACACTTCGGTGACAAATTCCTGCCTACCAACATTGCGTATTCGTACAGGCGATTAATCTTTAGCTTTGACCCAGCGGTTCGCGAACGCCCAACGTTCAGAGATGCAAGTTCTGTACGGACGGATTGGTAATACCTACGAAAGTGTGACTTCCCTCTCCGCTTCCCAGGCCGATGTAGGCACGAAACCACACTTTCTCTCCGCTCCAGAATGTGAGGCCAAAGCCGAAACTATGACGGACATTCGAGAAGCTCAAGTTGTCGACTGAAGTTGCCACTTCGCCAGCGTCGTAGAAGGCCAAGATGCCGAGCGCTCCGGCAACGCTTCTGAAGGTAGAAGCTCTGGGGCTGCCGCGCGGCGGAGCGGGAAGTAAACGGCGCTCGTATTGCACTTGCAGCGAGAACAGATCCGGTGCGCGAAAGCGGTAATCTTGAAAGCCGCGCAGCGTGGCGATGTTGTCGATATCGGAGCCGCCGATCGTCTCCTGTAAATAGAAAGGCACGACATTGCCCTGGGAAGCGCTTGAAGCGGAAAATCTTCCGGCAATGTAGAGGACGCTATCGTATCTGGGTTGACGCCGTTTGGCGGTACCTCCGGCGGTAGGTTCGCTTTGAGTTTCCGGATAGATTTTCTCGAGAAAGTCCGTGCGGAACTTGTGGAACGAATAGTGGCCGGTTCCAAGGTCCTGATATTGGTGGAACGAAATGTCTGAGTTGAAGCTGGTGCGGCCCCAATCGTATTTTGGATCGACGGAGATCCGGTAGTGAGCGAACCCGGGCTGATAAGTGAGACCGGGAGCTGTCGCTTCCGAGTAATAGCGGGTGATGGAGCGAATGGAGGCGCCGGGCACTCCACTTACTTCGGGTCTAAAATATTCGACCGCTCCGCCAATGTCAAGCCAGGAGCTTACCGGGTTGAGAATGCTTGCGCCGGCGGATACTTCCTGTTCGCTAAAGTCGGTCAGGTTGGATCGTGACGTATTGGGGCCTATGCCGTAGAAGGGCATCAGCGGGAGACCGCGGGCGTGGCTGTAGAGCTTAATCTGAAATCTGTCGCCAGGGCTGAGCGGGTGGATAAATTTCTTGTGATCGAGGGTCAAGACGGCGTCGCCAAACCAGAAGGCCCGCAGCGAACTTCCACCTTGAATAGTAAAGTTACTGTCAGTCCAGTTCGGGATATCTAAAAGGTGAATGTAAGTCGCGCCCAGCGCCACGCCGCCGCCGGGGACGACGCTTTGCGGGATGGTTAAACGAACCGGAGCGCCGGAGCTGAATAGAAATTCACCGCAGCTACCGATTTGCTGGATGTTCGTGAACAGATTCGAGCAACTAGTTACAAGCTGCCTCTTCTCCTTACCCCAGTCATCCGCCGATAGCGGCGACGACAGAGTAGCTACGAGCGCGGCCGCCAGCCAAAATCTGGTCTTCATGGCTGGGTTTTGTTGCAGCTTACTGGCCACCAGCTCCGATGGCGGCCGGCCCGTGAACCGCGGCCTTGAAAACTTGCTCGTGCAGAGCGCTGGCCTGGGCCTGTGTCATACGAGTGGCAGCCGCAGAAGCCATCACGGCCGTAAGAGCCAACTGATGATCTGAAAGAGGCCGTGCAGCTTGCTGGAGAGCCCGGTCTGTCAGGCTCAATGGGTGAGCCGCCAACTGCGCCTGGTGGAATTTGGTGGGGTCGACTTCTTTGGCGGTGCGAGGCACAGTCCTGGTCAAGACGCCTTCGAATGTATTGGCGGCCTTATCACGCTGGGTCAAAAACGTGTCCTGCCACCCGGCGCCGAGAAAGACCTTACGTGCGGTGGCCGCGAGCGAGGCGTGATCGAAGACGGTATCGCTAATGACAGTTCCGGCCTCGATGTAAGGCGAGACCAGAACGGCAGGCACGCGAACACCTAAGCGATTGAAAGCGAAAAAGGGCGCCTCCGAATCGATGTCATCCGGGCTCACGGCGGCGGGCGGCGAAATGTGGTCGAACAAACCGCCATGCTCGTCGTACACGATCACGAGCAGGGTGGAATTCCAGGTATCCGGATTGGAACGAATGGCGTTGTAGACCTGAAGGATCAGCGTTTCTCCTTCCGAGACATCATGGTCGGGGTGCTGATCGCTGGCGGCGACTGGCTGGTTTCCATCGCTTGCGTTGTAGCGAGGCTCCAGAAAGCAGTAATCCGGGAGGTTATTGTTCTTACAGTCATCGAAGAAGATGTTGAAGTCCGGAACGAAGTAGCGGTCTTGCGCCGCCAGCATTCCGCCGTATGTCAGAGCGATGGTGGAGTCGCTGTAATAAATTTTGGCTGTGAAATTGTGATCGCCCAGTAGCTCATAGATAGTCTTAGTCTCATTCCACCAATTCACGGTCATGTCCACGTGGCCGACGGAGGTGGCTCCATGCGCGTAGGCGCGATTGGGCAGAGTGGGACCCGGTACCGATGAGAACCAACGAGTACACAATGCATACTGCTGGGCCAACGTCGCCAGCACGGGAACCTTCTTCGGGTTGAAGCATTTCATCACCTTGTGTGACTTTGAAACGTTTCCCGAAACTGCTCCGTAACTGAGAACGAAGCCCGACATATCGGCAGGCGCGCCGGCGGCAGGCGACTGGGTTCCGAAGATTTGCTCGGAGACGTTTAGAAAGTCGTGTGCAACGTCCGGATCGTAATCGCCGGAGTAGTTAGCGTCGTCAGTGGCCTTTACCGGTTCGCCTGTGGAGTCCCGGTTGAACTGGGTGCCGTCCAAACCATCGATTTGGTACTGATCCGACTGCAACCAACCTAGTAAGTGGTCGAAGGATCGATTCTCGAGCATTAGAACGACAATGTGCTTTATGTCAGGCATGGGGCTTCCTAGTTAGCGAGGACGCCGCCCGGCGTCGCGTGTAGAACATTGTAAATGAACCAAGCGCAAACTGGAAGCATAACTATGGTTCCAGCGGATTTTCAGGTAAGTGTTAATTACCTTCCGGGTGATCGATCACTCGGATCTTAGTGTGGCGGCGGGATCTACTCGTAGAGCAATCAGCGAAGGCACGTAGCACGCCAGGATTCCTGTAAGAGCTAAGATGCCGATAGCCGCCAACAGCGCGATCGGGTCATATGCGCTGACGCCCCAAATCTGACTTTGAATAGCACGCAAGACAACGAAGGAAGTAATCAGCCCGACGGGAATTCCGATCGCCACGAAGCGCATTCCGCTACGTATCACGAAGGCCTGCACGTCCGCCGGCGTTGCGCCCAGAGCGAGACGAATTCCCATTTCGCGCGTTCGCTGGGAAACGGTATAAGACATCAAGCTGTATAGGCCGGCGGCCGCAAGAAGAAGGCCCAGAGACGCAAACAAGGAGAAAATTTGGAGGCCGAACCGAGGCTTGGCGTACTCTTGGCTCTCTAATCCCTGCT
Source organism: uncultured Acidobacteriaceae bacterium (assembly GCA_963730865.1). GTDB lineage: Bacteria > Acidobacteriota > Terriglobia > Bryobacterales > Bryobacteraceae > Bog-105. Next base: position 102,885 of record CAVSTO010000019.1, read on the forward strand.
CCATGCTGCGCATGTGTCTCACGACGGCGGTGCTATCCAAGGTGAGCGCAGTACCTTCCACAATTTTCTCGAGAGCCGCTGGATCGCCGGCCGTCCGCACGAGCAGAGAGAAGCCTCCGAGTCCAGAATCGGTGTACGGAACGTATGCTTCCGGCGCGACCGGCTCACGTAAACCGCGATTCTTGAAATTGCGTGTCACGCCAACGATCTCAAACCACGGGTTCTTGAGCGGCTCCGGCAAATATCCGAGCGTCGTCACCTGAACGCGTTGACCAACCGGATCCTTGTCCGGAAAGAATTTGCCGGCAAACGCCTGGTTCACCAGCGCGACCATACGCTTGCCTGCGACGTCGGCGTCCGTCAGATTTCGCCCTCGGAGTAACGGCACTTGAAGCGTATGAAACAGGCCGGGATCAATCATTGCGACCTGTCCGTCATATTGAGCGGAATGCGGGTGACCGGGAACGACGAACTCTGTGACCGCGCCACCGAACGGCAGGAAGTCGCTGGTGCTTGCGACATTCAGAACGCCCGGTACGCGCCGCAGCGCGTTCATCAATTCACCGTCCATGCGCGCCTGCTGCGCCACCGTGCGGTGCGCCTTGGTCAAGAAAACTTCCGCCGTCAGCAAACGGTGCGGATTGAGACCAAGCTGAACTTGCCGCTCGAGGAGAAAGCTGCGCATCATGACGCCGGCGGCGGCGAGAAGCACCAGCGCCATTGCCACCTCGCCCACAATCAGCAGATCCCGAAGATATCCTCCTCCAGAAGCGCTGTGTTGGCGTCCGCCGGACTTCAGAGCGTCGTTCACATCCCGGCGCAACCCGCCCATGACGGGAAGCAATCCAAAAAACAGCGCGGTACCTACCGTGACCGCAACTGTTGCGATTAAGACGGGAGCATTGAGACCGATTACGGCTTCGTCCGGAAAGGTGTCGGGCGGCAGGACGGCTATCAGCAACTTCAGACCAGCCCATGCCAGTGCGCAACCCGCCGCGGCGCCCAGCAACGCCAGCAGCGCGCTTTCCGCAAAGAGTTGCCGCACGACGCGCGGCCAGCCAGCGCCTAAACTGGCGCGGACCGCAAACTCCCTTCTTCGCGAGGCCGCCCTGGCAATCAGCAAATTCGCCACGTTGGCACAGGCCATCAGCAGCAACAATCCCACCGCTGCGAGGAGCGTAAGCAGAGGCCGCTGCATTTTTCCGACGGATGCATTTACAAAGGTCTCCAGCTTTGCCAGGAACTTGTAGGGATACAAGTTCGGGCGATAGACGCCGGCAAGGCGGTCGGCAAGCATTTGGATTTGCCGGTCCGCCGCTTTCAGTGTGAGGCCCGGCTTCAGGCGCCCGAGAAGATAGAACCAGGGAGGCGCAAGGGCTTTATCGCGCTTCGGCACTACAGGCAACCACACATCGCCTGACCAGAAAACGAAGCGCGGCGGCATCACGCCGATTACTGTCGTCGGGGTCCCATCGAGAACCAGAACCTTCCCGAGGACGCCGCGGTCTCCTGCGAACCGGTTCCGCCAAAAGCTATAGCTCATGACGCAGACCGCGGGAGTTCCGGGCTTCACATCCGCCGGCACAGCCCATCGCCCCAGCAGCGGGCGCACCCCGAGAAACTGAAAGGCATTCGCGGTGATGAGAGGCGCGTTGATGGACTCAGGCACAGCGCCCGTGGTCCAAAGAGCGCGACTGATGCCCACCCCCATCACGTCGTCAAAGACGCGATTCTGTTCGCGATAATCCAGGAACTCCGCGCCCGGGAACATCATGCGGCCTCCTTCTTGCCTACTGGTTTCGTCGTGAATAACGAGCGAGACCAAGCGCTGTTGGTCGGCATAGGGAAACGGCTCCAGCAGAACGTTGTCGATGACGCTGAACATGACAGTGGTCGCGCCGATCCCGAGGGCCAGCGTCGCTACTGCGACGCCAGTGAAACCCAGATCTTTTCGCAGCAGCCGCAAGGCGAATTTCACATCGCGCCACGCGCTTTCAAGCCAGGCAAAGCTCCAAACGCCCCAAACCGATTCCTTTAGGGACGTGCGGTTTCCAAACTGGCGTTTGGCTTCACCAACAGCCGATTCCGGAGCCCGCCCCGCCTGTTCCAACATCTTGGCGCGCAGCTCCGCATGCAGCCGCATCTCCTCGTCCATTTCCTGTAGATGATTGTTTCTTCGAATCAAAAAAGCAATACGCCGCCACATTTGGCCCATTTGCGCTCTCCTAAACAGGTTGCAGAATTCGACCGATCGCCGCCGTTACGCGGCCGTAGCGTCGCAGCTCATGTTGCAATTGCCGGCGCCCGTCACGCGTCAGCCTGTAATAGCGGGCGCGGCGGTTCTCCGCAGTTTTTCCCCATTCGCCAGTCAGCCAACCTTTCAGAAGCATGCGCTGTAGGGCGGGATACAGCGATCCCTCGTCGACACGCAGAATGTCTTCCGTTCGCTGCTGAATGGCGTTGGCGATCTCGAACCCGTGCATTTCCTTTTCAGACTCGAGAGTCTTAAGGATCAGCATGTCGAGCGTTCCCGGAGGTATTTCCTCGCGGAGGGTGAATTCAGGCATGACATAGATATTCTATGTCAGCTGAGTCATTCTCCGCCACTGGAATCGATCTGCTCCGGGGATTGTTCGAAGTTGCGGGTCGTTTTTTTTCCATCGAATTTCGGCTAATCGCATAGCAAGTTTCTGGCTACTCCATCCGATAAGCGGAATAGGAGCATTACAATGACCGAGACACTCGTCCGTCCGCAGGCCCCCTGGGCACTTCGGCTGGTACCGCCCTTTCCGTCGGTGGCACAGCGCATAGCCGCCCTCGCGAAACAGGAACACTCCAGCGCACCGCAGCTAGCCGAGCTTGTCAAGATGGATCCATCGTTCTCCGCAGAGTTGCTTCGCTTTGCCAACTCGGCGCTATTCGGGGCACGGCACTCGGTGAGCAGTCTGCAACAGGCCATCATGTTGATCGGAATGGATCGCGTGAAGACCATGGCGGCGCTCGTGGTACTAAACCGGATGGTCCGGTCCTCGGTGAAGATCCAGGCTTTGCGCAAAGTTTGGATGCACAGTCTGGCAACGGCCGTGATTGCGCAAGAGGCCTCAGCCCAAATGCACGTGGACCGCGACACCGCCTACACGGCGGGTCTGCTGCATAACCTCGGCACGCTGGGTTTGATGTCCGCCTATCCGAGCGAGTATTCGAGAATGCTCGAGGTCTCCAACGACTTCGGGTTCGATCTCTTGAAGACCGAGCGGGATCTGTTCGATATCGACCATTGTGCCGCCGGGGCCTACTTGGCGCAGGATTGGGACTTTCCCGATGAGCTCGCCGCCGCAATCGCTGTCCACCACGACGAGCCGGTGTTAGGCCAGACCGGGTTAGACACTCTGATTCAGGTCAGTTGGCGCCTGGCGGATGCGCTTGGCTTTGCGGCCTTTTCCCCCGCCAAGAAGTGGACTTACGAAGAATTGACGCCCTATCTTTCCCTCTCCCGCAGTTCGTGGCTGAACCAGGCAACCGACGAGGTGCGCGCGGAACTGATCACGCGGCTGGCCGGAGCGCCTGAGTAAGAACCGGTCACTAAGCCGCTGACGATTAACCGACCTAAAGGCTAAGAATGCAGTAATCCTACTCTCAGTCGGCCTGCTTTCTTTTCCGGAAAGATCGGCGAACGGGCACGGATCGGCTCAGCGGGCCGGGAGGACCGAAGCCGCTCCGCATTCATAGATCTCTCCTTTGCTTGTTGACAAGTGACAAGTGTTACTTTACCTTGTACTCTAATGATTAGGGGCTTCAAGCACCGGGGCCTGAAGCGGCTTTATGAACGCGGTGATCGGAGCGGAATACGTCCGGACTTATTGGATGCAGTTGAAAGAATCCTCACGGTTTTAGATTCCGCTGCCACACCGCAGGCGCTCGACATTCCCAGGTATCGCCTTCACCCGCTGAAAGGCGATCTGAAGGGGTTTTGGGCAGTGGCGGTGCGGACTAACTGGCGAATCATCTTCCGTTTTGAAGGGAAGGACGCCCTTGACGTTGAACTGATCGATTACCACTAGCGAAGAAGGAAAACCATGCCCATGAAAAATCCCGCGCATCCCGGTCGCATTGTTCGGCACGATTGCCTTGAACCGTTGGGCCTCTCCGTCACTGCAGGGGCGAAGGCGCTCGGAGTGACTCGACAGGCGCTTAACAATATCGTCAATGGCAAGTCCGGCATCAGCCCGGAGATGGCTATCCGGTTAACCAAGGCATTCGGCAGCACGGAGGAGACCTGGTTGGGGATGCAACTGGCCTATGACCTGGCCGCAGCCCGTAAGAGCGAAAGCAAAATCAAGGTATGCCGCCAGCACCTCCCGGAAGAATCGCACGCGCAGTGAGCACGCCAGCCGGATAACAGCATGTCCGGGACGAGATCCTTTAGGTAGTATGCCGCTTCGTCAAACGCTTGACCATTTTGAGCTCGTTTTTTACGCCCGGGAGCATCTCGTAGTGCACCTCATCCATGAACGATTTGATGAGCCGCATGCCGAGTCCCCCTGTTCGCTTGGCTGAGACTAGCTCCTCCAGCTTCAACTGTTCCACCGCTGCCGGATCGAATCCTTTGCCCGTATCGATCACTTCAATCTGAACGGAATCTTCGTCCACCAACGCGCGAATGGAGACCTCTTTGGTGGCGTCGGAACTATAAGCGTGTTCCATGACGTTGGCGCAAGCCTCGTCGACGGCCATTTCGAGCTTGGCGACATCCATGTCGCCCATCCCGGATTGCGTGCCGATACTCTTCACGAAATCGCGAATCATGGACAGATTCTCGGTGGAGGAAGGAACGTGGAGGGAAAACGTTCGTTCAATCGAAGCCATGCTAAGTTTCCTTCACGGGCGTTTCCTCATACTTTTGAATCGCCGCGGGTAAATCGGGCACGATGTCGAACAGGGCCGAGAAGCCCAATATGTCGAACACCTGAAAAACCTTGGGCGCGAGTCCGCAAATCTTGATGTCCCCTCCGGCTTCGCGGATCTCTTCAATGAAGCTCATGAAGACACCCAGGCCGGCGCTGGAGATGTATGTCAAACGCGAACACTCCACCAGGAGCCGTACTCGTCCTGCTTCGAATTCCGTTTGCACAGCCTTCTCAAAATCAGGCGCGGTATGGGCATCGAGATATCCTTCGAGAGCCAGCACCGAGATTCCCTGTTCCGTCGATTTGTGAATTGAAAACGGGTTAGCCACGCAGCGGTAGTCCCTCCATAGCGCAAAGGCCGCGGCCGTTTTGCGCGAGTTTCTCAATAGATGTGCCATTTCCTACACGCAGCACGACCAATGTCATGTCGTCCTGCGGGTGAACACCGTTCAAGAACTCGCTCACGTCCGCCAGAATAGAATCTCGGGTATCCGCGGCGTCCAGGCTGTCGGTCTTTGCCACCGCGCTGAGCAGGCGCTGCTCGCCGAACAGTTCGAGGCCGCTATTCATCGCTTCGGTAATGCCATCAGAATAGAACACGACGGCATCGCCTTCGGAAAGCGCCATCTCGGCAATCTTCAATTGGGTGCTGAAGACGCGGCTTGCCGTGATACCCAAGCCCAACCCGCCGGGCGCCACCAACGTTGTCAGGTCTTTCGCAGCCTGCCGCCAAACCACCGGATTGTGTCCGGCCCGCACGCATTCGAGTACGCGCTTCTCCACGTCCAGGAAGCCCAAGGCCATGGTGACGAAGACCTTTTTGCGAGTCACGCCATGCAGATGACGGTTCACCTCTTCCACGACGGGCACCAGTTGCGCGCTGTCCTTGGTCACAGAAGCGAGCAAGCCTTTTGTAAGCGTCATGTAAAGGGCTGCCGGAACGCCTTTGCCGCTGACATCAGCGACGCCAATGCCAATGCGTCCGTCGGGCAGCCGTAAGAAATCGTATAAGTCGCCGCCGACTTCGAGCGACGGAGTGCATGAGGCTGCCAGCGAATAGCCGGGAATGTCTGGCGTCGGTGGCAGCATATCCTGTTGCGCGCGCCGAGCCAGCGAGAACTCCGCCCGCAGTTTTTCTCGCTCGGCCCGGAAGCCCGCCACGGCCGGAATACTGGCGAGCGGGTCACCTTCGACAACAGTTTGTCCGCGCCGGTAGAACCAATACGCGACGACGGTGAGGCCAGCCAACGCCGCGACGAGCGACCAAATCGTTCCGCCCTTTTGTGCTAGCAACAAAAAGCTCAGCAGTAAGCCGCTAGCCAACTGAAGTGTCACCATCGCCAATAGGTCGAAATTGGCCCAGACAAACCAATACAGGATGAAGGTGAGTAAACCCGCGGCCAACGCGGCGGCAAGGGGTCCCGCCACAACGCGTGTTTGATCGGCGAAGAACAGCGTGCCCAGCGGCACGACGAGGAACCAGCGCAGCCAGCGCAAGCGAATGAGGCGCTCCAGAACCGGCAGTGCGAATCCGAAGAAGCCGATCAAATAAACATCTGTTTGGATGCTGAGGCTGTCCAGCAGCGGCGCGCGGCTGTAAAGCAGTTCGACATTATTGGGCCGCACCCAGGAGTGTGGAAACAGTCCACATCCAGCAAGCAAAAACGGGACCGCTACCAATAGCGGACTAACAAGAAGTCCAGCCCCGATGGATTGTCCAGTCGCCTTCGACAGTGGCGCGAGCAGACAAAGCTGTTCGAGCGTCATCCATTTGGGCCGCGCATTTGCAGAAATCCCACGCGCCACTGCCACAAAACCAAGGAGGACCAGAGCGATGAATAAGATGTTCACAACCGGTAAAGACTCGTGGGGGCTCAGGGAATGCATGTTTTCCCAAGCAGCTCCCCACAGCATCGCGACGCTCATGACGAAGAGGGCGGCACCGGCCACGCGCATTGGAAACTGGTGGCTCACGGCTTTGCGTGCCAGCCACAAGACATAGATGCTGAGAATCGCGATGAATCCGACCGTACACATCAGCCCGAAGATTCCGCCTAACACGTCCCAATAGTCTTGGGTGTCCCCCGCCTGTGAGTCCTCCTCATCGCCTGTGGAAAGATAAACTTTTCGCTCGACACTCGTGACCACCGAATCCCTGGTGACGACCTTGATCTCGTTGCGCAAGTCAGTGTGCGCGGGCGTTGGTTTCTTCCATAGATAGTCCTCTTCCTCGACGTCATCGCCCATCGATCGCACGGGGCCCTGATAACTTGCCGCCTGCGCCGCGGCCATGATCTGGAAGGCCGCCGTGGCGGCTGAGGCCTCTGATAAACGTTGTCCCGGCGGTTTAAATCCGTGAGGCGCACGCCAATAGTCGGGCACTCCCGCGGAATCGAAGCCCACCTCTGCCGCGCGGCCGCCTTGCTTCGCCACATACGTAACGCGCAGCGATAACGGCGACACTCCATTCCCGTAGCGCCTCAGAGACTTTCTCACGCTCGCGATCGCGTACGGCTTCCAGTCACTGACGTTGAGCCCGAACTGCGCCGCGAGTTGCCGTCCCTTCGCGACCAGTTGCGCACGCGGCAAAACGGTCCAGCCGGTCGCCGGCCAATATTCGCCGAACCAAGCAGCCAGAATCGCCGCGCCCACAAGAGCACCGGCCACGGCCAGCCACAACGGCCGAGCGCCTGGCAAGCTGGTCTTCAGGCAACCACCTCCTGCAGTGCCGTCTGGCTTTGCACGATGCGCAGCACCACGGCCGTCAAGTCTTCCGACGCGTGATTCTGATACTTCGATAATGCCGAGAGCAGCGCCGTTTGCAGCGGTTCCTCCGGCCTTGACAACTGGCGCATTAAACCATCCAGCCACTGATATTCCCGGTTGCCAAAACGGCGCGATCGCAGAGACATGACACCTTCTGTGACGAAGATGAGAAAATCCCCTGCACGCACTTGCGCTGCCCCTTCATAAATGGGTGCTGCATTTTTCAAGCGCCCGGCTTCCATCACCTTGCGTTCCAGAGCGGAAGAAGCACTGAGTGCAGCGCCCTCGCGGTAGATGACCAAGCGCGGCGAAGAGCCGATGCGCGCGTAATTCAGCAGGTTACGCCGCGTATCCATCACGCCATAGGCAAAACTAATCCCGCTGCCGGTGCCGCCTTCCAGAAGCTCCTCAATATTCGCTTCGAGTCCGATAATTATCTGGGTTGGAGAGTGAGACTGTTGCGAAGCATGCATCAATAAGCCTTTTGCCAGGGCGATGCAAAGCGCGGACGCTAGCCCTTGATCCCCTCCTTGCGCCACGAAGATGGCGATTCGGTTCGCATCCAGCCGGAAGAAGTCGTAGAAGTCACCACCCACGCCGCGGGCCGGCAGACAACAGGCGGCCAGTTGAACGCCGGGAACATCAGGGGCCGCTTGCGGCAACAGGCGCAGTTGCGCTTCGCGGGCGGCCAATATTTCGGCCTGCATCGCCATTCGTTCCGCGAGATTTTTGGCGTAGAGGGGTCTAACATCTTCTTCGCGTACCCGCCGCCCATTCCAGGCCAGATAGCTCGCGACAATCAGAGCGAAGGCTGCCAAGCCCGCCACCCACCATGCGAATCCTGTCCAGCCCGGAATTATTTCACTCAGTCTGACCAGTTCAGCCGCGAGGCTCAGTGCGGACAAACTGACAATCGCAGCCAGCAGATCGAAGGCGAAAAACGGCAGCAGCAGTGCAGCCGCAAAAACAAGAATAGCCATCAGAGTCAGCGGCGCAGTGGAGTAATGAGCGGCGATTTGTAAGACCGATAGCAGCGCGAAAAGGATCAGCCACACAAACCGGCGCTGCTCGTGCACTCTGCGCCGGGACAGGAACGCGGCGGGTAAAAGCAGTCCTGTCACCGCGACCAACAGCGCATCGTATTGCCGGCCTAGCACGAGCGTTAACCACGGATAACGCGCAAACGTATAAGAGAGGACATCGGTTTGTGAGGCAACAACGTCGGTTGGCAACAAACGGCTCGCCGCCTGCATGCAGAGCAGCAGCCATCCTGCCACCGCGGCCCCGAACAAGGCTGATGCCGCCACGTCGCGCGAAAAAATTCGCCCGGCCAAGAGCGCATCGAGCGACGTCAGCTTGCCCGGATACGCCTCGCGAAGTTCGCCCTCGCCGCTGCCATAGCCGACGCCGAGCAGCAGGCCCATAACCGCGAAGGCGGTCCCCGAAGCCACGTAACTGATAATTCCGATCTTCGCGAACACTTCGCCGCTGACGCGGACCGCCACTTGGTCTACCGCGAGCGAGTAAGCAAGCAAGCTGTACGAAATCGTAAACAGAAGCGCCACCAGCAGCGTTCGCGCATGTGAGACCTCTTTTTGGAGAGTTCGTTTGGCGTACCGGAACATCGCGTAAAACGCACCAAAGGTCAGGAAGCACGCGTAGACGCTATCCAAGAAGAGCGGTAACTTACGCTTATTGAGCACGTGTTGCTTGTCAACACCCGCCTCAATATGCTGCGCGACCACCTGGCCATCGCGCACCGACACCGCCAGGTTGAGCGTCACGCCTTTCAGGGCCGGCGGACTTACTTGCCACGACACTTCCTTACGGGAAGGATCGTCTTCGCTGTTACTTACGTTCGCGGGGCCAAGGCGCACTAAGTCGGCTAGCGAGGCATTCTCGGCCAACGCTCGCCGCGCAAGGTCCTCGGCTTGTTGGTCGCTCGGCGTCGTGGTGTTGTGGTCCTGTGGTTCGGTGGTGGTGTTGGTCTGAACACGAATCTCCGCAATGTCGCTTGTGATGTTTCGATTGCGCGCGGTGGACTTGCCAAAGTCGTAACCCGTCACGCGGCCTGTCAACGTAAGATAAACACGAAATTCGTGACTCTGATCGGGTGAGCGGAACAGGATTTGCACTTCGCGCGCCGGCGCCACGGTGCTCAAGGCCGCGGTCTCCGGCTTTTTTTGCCCGGCGTAATAAGCCAGCAGACTATCGCGCGTCTCCACGATGGCGTAGCGATGCCAACCGGCTACCGCAAAGCCCTTCGAAGCCGCGAATTCTTCCGCTGTTCGAATGGCTGCGGCACGGTCTTCGGCGCCCGCAATCCGGGCCGGGCGTTCCTGGGCCATTTCAAGCATCACGCCTCCGAGGTAGGCCAGGGGAAACAGCGCGAAAAACGCCACCCACACGATTTTGGTACGTGGCGATACCATCGCGCGCGGCAACAGTTCTTCGACCCACCCCGTGTTCATACCCGCTTCATCACCATCAGCGTAATGTCATCGAATTGCGGGGCTTCGCCCACGAAAGAGTCGATCTCCTGAAAAACCGCGTCGACAATTTCGCCGGCGGGCCGCTGCTGTTGCGCCTTCAATACTTCAATGAAGCGGTCCAGACTAAACTCGCGCTCGGAAATATCGTTCGCTTCCGTCACCCCGTCGGAATAGATCGCCAGCAGATCGCCTTCCTGTAATGCGAAGGTCTGCTCTTCGTAACTCATGCGCGGGAACAACCCGAGGGCTATACCGCTGCAAGGCATCAACTCCACCTCGCCCGACTTCCGCAGCACGACGCCGTCGTTGTGTCCGCAATTCACCCACTGGCAGGCACCAGTCGCAGGATAATATTGCGCCAGAAACGCCGTCGCGTACCGGTTGGCCGGCGTGGTCGCATGCAGCAGTTGGTTAGCTTGCTGGGCCACTGCCGAAAGACTCTGTTCGCGGCTCAGCAAGGCGCGCAAGGTCGCTTGAATGTTGCTCATCAGCAAGGCCGCAAACATACCTTTACCCGATATGTCGACCACGCACAGCAGATGCGGCAAATCCGGACCGGTTCCGTGAACCGGCAACACATCGTAGTAGTCGCCGCCAACTAATTTCGCTTGCCGGTTTCGCGCTGCGATATCGCAGCCGACGAGTTGCGGCAAGATAGACGGAAAAAGATCGCGCTGGATATTGGCAGCCAACGCTACTTCCTTTTCCATCTGCTGCCGGACTAAGGTGTCGCGAAAGTGCCAGGCATTGTCGAGTGAAACCGCCGCTTGGGCGGCCAGCCCCGCTCCAAACTCTGTATCTGCGTCCGTGTACGGTTGCCGGTTCAAGCGTGGACCGCAAATCACCACACCGAACGTTTCAGCCGAACTCCGCAAGGGCAGCAGCAATGAGCCTGCCGGCAAAGACATGCCGGCGGAGGCAAGGATCGGCTCCAGGAACTCACTCCACCGCTCTTTTTCGCGGAGAAAGAAACTCAAGTCCAGGCCCTTTTGCCGTAGGATTTCCGGATGTCCCGTCTTCCAAGTCACGAGCCCATATTTCGAGATAATCCAGCGGCCCGCTAGCGTGAGCATCAGCATTTGAGCAATGCCATCGGGATCGAGCGATGCCGACAGGCCACGCACCAGATCAATGAGCGCTCGCAGTTCCTGGACCTTTTGCGCCAGCCGCTCATTGCTTGCGACGGTCTGTTCATGCGCTTGCGCATTGGCTATGGAACTTGCCGCGAGCCCCAGCAGCGCATTCAGAAAATCCTCTTCTTCGGGTTCTAGAAACCCGCGCGCCGGCCGGCCCAAGGCAACCATCCCAATCACCCGTTCCGTCTGCGTGATCGGGAAGAATTGCTCTAGCTTGACGGCGCGCCCAATCTGCTCATTGAATAAGTCTCCCTTTGAGAACGCTGGCAAACCTCGCGCCAGCGCCACTCGCATGCTGCCGTCCAGATCGACGGCAATCACGGCCTTGCTCACCAGCAAACGGCCCATTACCGTGCGCAACAGATGGGCCAGCAGATCGGGCAAGGCGAGCGAGGAACTCAGCAGCTTGGCCGACTCGAGCAGCGCCTGCAGCCGCGATTCATCCAGTTTGTACACGCTGCGTTCCAAGATCTACAAATTAGCAGAGCAAGCGGCTATCCGTCCTGCTTCCGCGGCTTGGCGTCCGGCTTGTTAATTGCGCCCTTCCGCTTTTGTATGGCCTGGCGCAGGATCATCTCAATCTGGCCATTCACGCTACGCAGCTCATCCTGCGCCCAACACTCGAGTTCCTCCCATAGCGCGGGATCGATGCGCAAGAGAAAGGCTTTGCGCTCTTTCATTCACTTGGCCTTACGTATACAGCGTGCCGGTGTTTACTACCGGATGAACCTCAGATTCGCTGCACAGCACCACCATCAAATTGCTTACCATCGCGGCACGCCGCTCATGATCGAGTTCGACCACTTGCTTTTCAGCCAAATCCCGGAGCGCCATATCCACCATGCTGACCGCGCCGTGAACAATCTTCGTGCGCGCGGCAATCACCGCCTCTGCCTGCTGACGCCGCAACATCACTTGCGCAATCTCCGGCGCATATGCGAGATGGGTCAAGCGAGCCTCGTCGACTGCCACGCCCGCCTTGGCTAGCCTCTCCTCCAACTCGCTCCTTAAGGCGTGCGAAACTTCTTCCACGTTGCTGCGCAGCGAGGTTTCGTTCCCTTCTCCGTCATCATAGGTATAGAGATTAGCCAAATGCCGCAACGCGGATTCGCTCTGAATGGGAACGTAGTTCTCGTAGTCATCCACATCGAAGAAGGCTCGGGCGGTGTCATCGATGCGCCAAACCACAACCGCGGCTATCTCTATTGGATTGCCTCGCTTATCGTTGACTTTCAGTTTTTCGCCATTCAAGGTGCGGGCACGCAGCGAAAGCTTGTTGCGCCTGCGAGACCTTCCGGGCGTTTTGCTTTCGGCGAGTCGCTGGCCGAGTCCACCAGCCTCCTGCCGCCCGTTGCTATAGAAAGGATTTGCCCAATGAAACCCGCTGCTACGTACGGTGCCCTTGTATGCGCCGAACAGCACTAGCACGCGAGCCTCATTGGGTTGCAAGCTGAAGAAACCCGGCACGAGTAAGCCCGTGGCGATCAGGACCACAATACTGAAAAACAGCGAGAGGCCCTCGGGCTTATCGAAATAAAGAAAAGCAATATCGGCGATCAGAACTGCGGCAACTGGAAGTAAGATCGTCCAGCCGTTAGCAACTCTCACAGTGCGCTCACGATTCACAACTGCACGATTCACAACTGCTGGATTCACAACTGATGGATCTGCATTCATAGGCGCGCCCTCTTTGGCGTATCAATATGATATCACTTTGATAGCCTGCCGGCAGATCACGCGTACGACAGCCGCATTTTCCGCCAGAAACACGCCGCTGTTACGAGGAAGGCAGACAAGCACAGGTAAAGCAGCGGCGTGCTCGATTCGGGCGTGGTGCCCATAAAGTCGAGTTTGAGAACGTGGTGCGTCGGTCCTATGTACCACCACGCCGTATAAAGAGCTTCGAAGGGCTTGCGGCTGTCGGTAGAGACGCCAAGCGCCAATGCCAAGGCCGGGATGAATAAGGCTCCTACGGCCCAGGCGGCAAAACCCTCCAAATCCCGTACCAGAAGAAGGTGCAACGCGAGTCCACCGCCGGTGAGCACCGCTACAAGAACGCCCGCAATCCAAGAAGACAGTAACTGCCACGGAAAGGCATGCTGGGCAGAGAAGATGAGAGGTCCGGTAGAAAATTGCGCCTCGCGCGTTCCCAACTCTGACCACACGAGCACCGGCCACACCCAGGCCGCGATGATGATACCGGAACGTGCCGCCGCGAGAGGCGATGCCAAACACGCGATGAACAGGGCCGCCGCGCCCGCATACCACCACCAGGCTTGTCCGCGGAGCAACAGCAGGAATTCCGCCCTAACCAACGAGAAAAAGCGGTTCCGCGATTCTTCGCGCAACAGCGGTGTCAATTGCGAAACGGGCACACGTGCCGGGGGCGCAGAGACAGAAGGCTGCTCTCGGGCTTCGTTCGGCTTGTTTATTTTCTCTTTGCTTTGCCGGCGTTCGCAAGCGGGATCGAACCGGTCGAAGAACAGCGCGCTGAGCGACGCAATAGCCGCCGCAATCCCCAGCCACAGTCCGCGGCTGAGCACCAAAGCCCAATCCCAGTTGACCCCAGTCCAGAGAAACGTTTTAGTTGTCTGGTTCAGACTACCGAGCGTGAAAGATGAGCCGCCCCTGTACTGCGGATCGATTTGATGCAAATGCGCCCGCATCTGGCCCATGACCGAGGCAATCCCGCTGAAATCTTCGAACGAGTGAATGCTGCCTCTCATCGGGTTTGTCTCTAGCGCGCCGATGCCCAGGACCAACAAAGCGGTCCAAACAAAAAAATAGATGATGTTCCCCGCTCCGCCGCGCAAACCGGGGAGCGTCTCGAAGAGCACCGCCAAAGAGGCAGTCACCGCCACGGCGGGAAGCCCAAACATCAGCACGGGGGAGAAAAGGGCGAAGGCATCGAGGCGCGGATCGTCGTTGTTCAACAACTGAATGACAAGCGCTGCCGCGGCTAGCACCAGAACCATGGCGGCGAGCACGGCGAAGTTACTCAGTGACTTACTGAGGGTGTAGAAGGTTTTGCTTATCGGCGTGGTTGCCAGAATCCGGCCCACGCGAGTTTCCCGGTCGCGCTGAATGGCGTTCTTAACGATATAGAACCCGACTAAAGTGACAAATACCGTGCCGGCCAGCGCAACGACCGATCCAATCCACGCGGAGTTCTTGACGCCGCGGTAACTCTCCAATTGCAAAACGATCTGCCCCGTATGGACCGCATATCCAAGGTAGACAGCAAAACCCAAACTCAGGAGGAAGCTGTAGCGACGCACACGTTCCAGGAAGTCCGCGAGACACATTCGATACAACACACGAGCGTGATTCACGCACTGGCCCCAGCGCGATGCCGCGAGAGGCAGAAGAGATAAGCATCCTCCAGGTTAGGCGCCACTGGGACCGCATCGCCCGGCGCCTCGTCGCCTAATACCCGCACGTGAACGCCATCGCTGCGCCGCGTCGTGCTGCTGATCAAGTATTGCTGCTTGGCGACATTCAAGTCAGCACTCGGTACCACCCATTCGCGCACCTTGCCTTCCACCTGGAGCAGCAGCGCCTCCGGTGTGGCGTGCGTCACCAGAGTTCCTTTCGAGATCAGCGCAATGTCAGTCGCCGTCGCTTCCACGTCCGACACAATATGCGTGGAGAGGACAACGATGCGTTCACCGGATAAATCGGAAAGTAAGTTGCGGAAACGCACGCGCTCCTCGGGATCGAGTCCCGCGGTCGGTTCGTCCACAATCAACAATTGCGGATCGTTCAACAGCGCCTGCGCAATGCCTACACGCTGTTTCATGCCACCGGAGTAACCGCCCAACGGGCGTTTGCAGCGTCGGTCAAATTCACTAAGTCCAATAACTCAGCAATGCGCCGTTTCGCGGAACCAGCATCCAATCCTTTTACGGCCGCCAAATACTCCAGAAACTCGACGGCGTTCAGGTTGGGATAGACGCCAAAATCCTGCGGCAAGTAGCCCAGCACGGAACGAATGGCATCGGGATGTTTCGTCACATCCGTTCCGTTCCAAAGCACGCGTCCCTCCGTGGGACGGGTGATGGTCGAGAGGATGCTCATCAACGTCGTTTTGCCGGCTCCATTCGGACCGAGCAGACCGAGTACGCCCGGCTTCAGTTCGAGACTAAACTCCCGCAGCGCCAGAACGTCCCGGCCATATCGTTTGCTGACATGCTCGATGGCGAGTCTCACTACGATAGGTCCTGGTGCGTTCCGGGGGATCGATCGGGTTCCGCGGTGCCCAGAATTTGTTCACGGAAAAGCCGGTCGAGCACTGGTTCTGGTTCCTCGCAGATGCCCGAGTGGGCCGAGGACGTCTGGACCCAGGTGCTGCGCGGGGCAATCAGCCAATGGAAGCGGGCGCGCTGCGGAAGTTGCGCGATCGGACCGGCAGTGTGGTCGCCTGCGCAAACCTTGCATATGCCATCCAGACGCTGCTGCACCTCATCGGGGTTGAGAGCGGGTGCGAGCGCTTCTAGTTTCTTGCGATCGAGATAGATACGCGCATCGAGAAATTTCTGCTGCGGACAAAACAGAATCACGCCGGCGTTGAAGAACTCTTCGCGTTCCACCAAGGGCACAATGCGAATCACCGCGTAATCAAACGAGTTCTGCATGGGCACGCAGGGCGTCCTCGACAAATCTGGATTTCGCAAGACGTTCTCTGAAGTATTCGAGATAACCTTCGGCGCTCGGGCCTTCCTGTTGCGCTAGCCACTCGGAAGGAACAGCCTCGATAATCTTCCTCAGAGCCCCGTCCGTGAGCCGCGCCCGAAGTTCTCTGTCCACCTCAGCGATGTTGTCCGCCCAGGGAAGCAGGATGTGATCCTCAATTGCAGCGAACGGCTTCATCGCCATCTCGCTGGGGTTGCGCCAGTTGTGATGGAAATACAGACTCGCGCCGTGATCGATGAAGTACAGGTGTTTGTGCCACCAAAGCAGGTTGGCGTTTTTTGGCGGTACGGTCGATATTTGTGACGAAGGCGTCGAACCATACAGCTTTCGAAGCGGTATCGGGATCGGCGCGATCCCCTGCGGCAGGATCGAACATGGTTGCACCAGGGAGAAAATCCATGCCGAGATTCAGGCCCACGCTCGCCATCAGCAGGTCTCGAATTTCAGGATCGGCTTCGTTCCGGCCAATCGCCTCGTCGAGTTCCATGAATACGAGTTCGGGAACGCGCAGACCCAAGTGTGCGTCCGATTTCGCCGGAAATGAGTTCCGCTACGAGCGCCAGTGGACCTTGTCCCGCGCCCCGGAATTTCAGAACGTAGAGGCCCTCATCGTCGCCTTCCACAATGGCAGGCAGAGAACCGCCCTCGCGCAGCGGCGTGACATAGCGCGTCACGCGAACCGTTCTCAGCATTGCTCCGATTCTACGTAGGTCATTCCCGGTCCTCTGTTTCGACGAACGATTTCAATCGAGATAGAGCCTGGTCCCACTGCCGCGAGACGAAATCGAGATAGGCTTTGAGTTCTTCAATCGGCTGCGGACTGAATTCGAAGACGCTCTCGCGGCCGCTACGGACCATGCACGATTCCCGCGCTCTCCAGCACGTGCAGATGCTTAGTAATCGCTTGCCGGGTTAGTTTTGAACCCTCGGTCAATTGAGAGATCGACGCCTGCTGCCCGGCACAGAGCCTTGCAACCAGCAACAGTCTCGTCTGATCGCCGAGCGCCGCAAAGACGGTTGCATGCGCCCGCCGCGTACTCGCCACACTGCTATGGGGCCTGTGCGACATAGCGCTCGATGTTCTTTATTTGTTCCGTCCAACCCCCGTCATTCCTGAGAAATGCCTCTAAGCGGCGAGCTTCGGGAATCTTATCGAAGCCGGACTCGGTCAGTAGAAGCAATGTGCCCGTTGCGGTCTTCTCCAACTTGAATTCGACGAGGGTCGGCGTTTCAATGGAATAATCCAATTTCATTGAGCAATAAGCAACTCAACGGGGAGATGGCTCGTGGCTCCAATGAACGATACCTGAGGAATCCAGGACACCTACAAAATGTTCGAGGGATCCTGTACGAAACGGCGAGAAAGACGGGCGATAACTAGCCTCCACAAGAAGATTTGCTTTTGTGAAGCCTGTCATTGCAGGGCCGCCAAATAGGAGGTCGAACGGACAGACACGAGTAGCGCTTTCTCCAGAAGCTATTTGGTCAGCTGGCGGAAGCGTATCCAGGTCATGGAGGTGACTGTTTCGCATAGAAAAGCCTGGCGCTTCCAGAGCGAGAATACGGCAAGAAAACCTGACGTTATAAAGAGTAAACTGGCTAGCGTTCTTGAATCGGAATTCAGTTGAAAGCGGCTTTGTGGGGTTGATGGAAAAATCCGGCTCTATAGCGAGATTACAGCGAAAATATTGAATGCCGGTAATAAGGCCAAAAACGGTTGAGAGGCCAACGATCAAACGACCCGCGTACCCTAGGACTCCGAGTCGCTTTTCACTGCGTTCTGGAATACGGGGCGGCGTCACTTGTCTACGGTTTGATCGAGAGCGCGACCGTGACATTTGCGTCCAAGTTTAGCAACGTGCGGCATATCTGGTAAGACATTTCTAGCGGTGGCGAGACCGTACCTCTTTGCATGCTGTCTCGTCATCCAGAACGTGCGGCCCCGTTGTTTCGCGCACGCAAATCGTAGCGGCTCCCACCGCGGAGCCAATCGGGGCTGAGCTCGAGAAAATCGGACTAAAACTGAGCATCAACGAGGACATATTTCTGGGCGACGAAGAGTTTGTCGGACAGGACGCGGGAGTGTCCGGAATCTTTGGCTGCGGGAGCCTCGGCGTCCATGGACACAATAACGGTCTAACGGAAATTCAACTTCCCTTTCCTCCCGTGCAATCCGTCAGCGGTGTCTATACGACGGATCCATACGGAACCGAAACCCAAGTCGATCCCTCGCTTTACTACGTCACCAAGGCAAAAAGTGCGTCGTATCCGGTTGAATGCCGGAATGCAGTGGCCGTGTCACCGCGGCGGAGAGGATGTGCCTTGAGTTCAATACGCTTTTCGATACGATCATTCATAATTCGCAACCGTCTGGCAGCAGGTCAAAACAGCGCGAGCCAATATGCAACCTTTTTGTTGCGGGACCTGTGGCGTCCGCTTACCCTTCGGCGTGAAAACGCAATTCCTTTTCGAGTTGCTGTTCGATGGGGCCGCGATTCCGCAGGCGTCCTCACCAGCTCATTCGGCACCCTTTGCGCCAAGCTCAGGATCAGTCCAACGGCCTCCGTCAAGCGCTGCCAAGTGGCGGTTTCTTCCTCCAGTTGCTTCCGGCCTTTGCGCGTTAGCTTATAAAACTTGGCCTCACGCCCGGTTTCGGTGTCTTTCCAATCGGCCGCCAACTGGCCGCGGTTCTCAAGGCCATGCAACGCTGGGTAGAGCGATCCGTGCGGCACCTGAACGACGTCGCGCGAGACCTGTTGCAGCCGCTGCTGCAATGGCGTACCCGTGCACGGGACCTAGCGCCACAATGTTCAAATCAGCAGGTCCAATGTTCCTTGCGCATGAGGAACCTATTAGATTTCGTCGTCTGCGACAGCAGCCTTGCCTCGGCCCGCGCGTCCCAGAATGCGTTTGGCCTTCTCGATATCAGCCCGGCCGGCCCGCTCGCGAAAGTAATCCTCGGTGCGGAGCGCCGATATTTTCTCCGCGACGGCGACATTGATCAGCTGGTTCAAAGCGACGCCTTCGGCTTCAGCCACTCGCTTCGCTTCCTCTAATAAAGATGTTTGAAGCCGAAGCGCCACGTTACTTCTTCTCATCCTTCCCTCCACGGATCTCACGTAAAACGTCACGGGGCCGCCTCGCACGGATTCCAAACTTCATCGCCGCCGCTTCAAGGTGCCTTAGATTGAAGGTCGCTAGATAGTCAGCGCGCCCATTTACAGCGGCCTCTAACACCATCTCATGGGCGACGTCTTTTAGACTCGGTCGCCAAAGAAATCGTAGCTTCACCGGCTCAATAACGGCTGCTAAGGCGTCGAGAAAAGTGGTGGTCTCTTCGGCACTCATGCCGCTCTTCTCCAAAGGCTCCGGCCTCATGAGGACAGCCTCGTATTCGAGCATCAAGGGGACTGAAGCCAAAACGCCGATTCGCCGCTCAAGCGCAAGCAGTAGAAGTTGCCGCGAAGCTCCTTGATCGCTCAACAATCCCGCGACAAGAACATCCGTATCGATGACCAGCCGCACTGACGCATGATATCACATGCAATATGTCGTTAGCCTGCCGGCAACGTTCACAAATCGATTGGTTCATAAAGCACCCCTCACCTGTTAGGATGAGGGTTCCTGAACGCGCGCCCTTGCGGTGTGCGTGTCAACCTCCATGACGGTTCCCGCCTCATCCGGCATTCTTGCCGAAATAGTCGAGCAAAAGAAGCAGGAAGTGGCGGAATTGCATGCTCGCGCGGCGCTGGTCGAACAGCAGGCTTACGAACGGAAATCGCCTGCGCGTCCCTTCGCGGAAGCTTTGCGAGCCAAGTCGCCGGCCATCATTGCCGAAGTTAAAAAGGCGTCGCCCAGCAAGGGCCTCCTTCAGCCGGACTTCCATCCTGCCTTCATCGCGCATTCCTATGAAGAGGGCGGCGCGGCCTGCCTTTCGGTCCTTACCGACAAGCAATATTTCCAAGGCTCGCTGCATGACTTGGAAGCAGCGCGGGCGGCCGTAAGCCTGCCTGTTCTACGCAAGGATTTCACCGTCGATCGGCTGCAGGTCTTCGAAGCCGCCGCTCACGGCGCCGACGCCATCCTGCTCATCGCCGCTGTTCTCACCACGGAAGAGCTACAAACGTTCCGGGAGCTCGCATCCTCGCTCCAACTTGCCTCTCTGGTTGAGGTCCACAACCAGGAAGAACTCGCCAAAGCCGTCGATTCAGGCGCGGAAATCATCGGCGTGAACAACCGCGATCTCGATACCTTCGAAGTCTCGCTCGACACGTCCCTGCGCCTCAGCTACCTGATGCCCTCCGGCGTTTTGCGGGTCAGCGAAAGCGGCATCAACACGCGAGCCGACATCGAACTGCTTCGTCAAGCGGGCTTCGAATCGTTCTTGATAGGCGAATCACTCATGCGTTCGAAAGATCCTTCCGCCGCTTTGAAGGATCTCATTCACAAACGCCATGGCTGACCTCCCGTTCGTGATAAAAATCTGCGGCATCACAAATGAAGAAGACGCCCAAGCGGCCGTCGATGCCGGCGCCAATGCGCTCGGGTTCAACTTTTATTCCAATAGTCCGCGGTACATCACGCCCGCTCGCGCTCAGCAGGTGGTCAAGAGGATCTCCGGTTCTTACCTGCGGGTCGGCGTGTTCGTGAATCCGTCCGAAGACGAACTCATCGAAATCGCGCAATCTGTCGGTCTGGATGTAGTTCAGCTCCATGGGGATCGTTGCCCCACTTCCTTCTCGCAACCCTTCCGGATCTGGCGCAGCATCGCTCCGACCGCAGCGGCCAACGATCCGAACACCGAAGCCTATCTGCTCGACACACCATCCGCGGGGTTCGGCGGTTCCGGGCAAACCTTCGACTGGAGATTAGCTGAAGCGCATACCAGCCGCATCATTCTGGCCGGTGGCCTCGACTCATCAAACGTTGCCGAAGCCATTCGCGTCGCAAACCCCTGGGGCGTGGACGCCTGTTCACGCCTGGAATCGAGTCCCGGGAAAAAGAGCGCGCAAAAGGTGCGGGAATTTGTTCGCGCGGCCCAGCTCGCCGTCGAGCAAGGCAGCTACATACGAGTCAAATCTATGAGTTCCACCACGGTTCCTGACGCTCTCGGCCATTTCGGCCCCTACGGCGGTCGTTACGTCCCCGAAATTCTCATGTCGCCGCTCGAAGAACTCGAGCTGGCCTATCGCAGCGCCCGCAACGATCCCGCCTTCGCATCCGAACTCGCCGATCTTCTCCACAATTACGCCGGCCGTCCCACCGCGCTCTATTTCGCCAAGCGGCTGACGCAAAGTCTAGGCGGCGCGCAGATCTGGCTGAAGCGCGAGGATCTGCTTCATACCGGCGCGCACAAGATCAACAACTGTCTCGGACAAATTCTGCTCGCGCGGCGCATGGGTAAGCAGCGCATCATTGCCGAAACCGGCGCCGGTCAACACGGCGTCGCCACTGCCACTGTCTGTGCGCTGTTCGGCATGGAATGCATCATCTACATGGGCGAGGAAGACATGCGCCGCCAGCGCCTGAACGTCTTCCGCATGCGTCTGCTGGGGGCCAAGGTTGTCAGCGTCACTAATGGCAGCCGCACCCTGAAAGACGCCGTCAGCGAAGCGATCCGCGATTGGGTCACCAACATCGACACCACGCATTATCTTCTCGGCTCCGCACTGGGACCTCATCCATACCCCATGATGGTGCGCGATTTCCACAAGATCATCGGTGAAGAAGCGCGCGCCGAAGCTCTTGAACAGATCGGCCGGTTGCCCGACGCCATCCTGGCCTGCGTCGGCGGCGGCAGCAACGCTATCGGCATCTTCTATCCTTTTGTAGCTGATACTAAAGTACGCCTGATCGGTGTCGAAGCGGGCGGACGAGGCCATAAATTAGGCGATCACGCCGCGCGCATGTCCGGCGGCTCACCCGGTGTGCTCCACGGCGCCTTCAGTTATCTTTTGCAGGATGAAGAAGGCCAGGTAGGGCTCACTCATTCGGTCTCGGCCGGCCTCGATTACGCCCTCATCGGCCCGGAACACGCCTGGCTGCATGATCGAGCATCGGGCCGAATACGTGGCCATCAGCGATGCCGACGCGGTGAAAGCCGCGAAAACGATCGCCCGCATGGAAGGCATCATCCCTGCTCTCGAGTCTTCGCACGCCATCGCCGAAGCCATCCGCCGCGCACCTTCTGAACCGGAGGCGATCTATATCGTCAACGTGTCCGGCCGCGGCGACAAAGACATCGACATCTATCGTGAGAATCTGCCGGAGCTGGACGTCTAATGCCGGTTCAAGCTGCTACTCGCATTGGCACTCTCTTCGGCGCCTGTAAGGCGGAAAACCGCAAAGCCTTTATCGCTTATCTCACGTGCGGCGATCCCAGCCCGGCGCACACCGCTTCACTCGTGCTGGCTCTGGAACGCGCTGGAACCGACCTCATCGAACTCGGTGTTCCCTTCTCCGACCCCATTGCTGATGGGCCAGTCATCCAGCGCGCTTCGGACCGCGCCCTGCGCGCCGGCGCAACGTTGCCGCAGTTCTTCGACATCGTCCGTGAAATCCGCCGCCATTCGCAAATTCCGCTGCTGATGTTCAGCTATCTGAATCCGCTGCTCCGCTACGGTTTCGACCAACTCGCCCGCGACGCTTCCGAATCCGGCATCGACGGCGTGCTGCTCACGGATCTGTGCATCGAAGAAGCCGAAACTCCGGTGCGCCGTCTGCGTGAACATGGTCTGGATACGGTTTTTCTGGGCGCACCCACCAGCACGGAACGCCGCCTCGGTTTGGTGGCGGAACACTCTTCCGGCTTCGTCTACCTTGTCTCGCGTACCGGCATCACCGGCGAGCAGGCATCTATCTCAGCCGCGGCCGCGCCGCTTGCCAAACGCATGCGCGCACTCACCGATCTGCCGATTGCCATCGGCTTCGGCATCAGTACGCCGGAGCAGGTCGCCGAAGTCGCACAAATATCCGATGGCGTGGTAGTGGGCAGCGCCATCGTCAAGTTCATTGAAACCCACGCTTCCGATCCCGATTTGCCCAGCGCACTGGAAACGTTCACACGCCACCTTACAGCGCCCCTTCGTTCCTCATGAGCCGGTTCTCTCCGCATGACCTGACGCGCTGCCGCGAGCGCATCGACGCCTTAGATTTGCGATTGCTGGAAGTCTTGAATGAGCGCACCGCCATTGTCGAAGAAATTGGCCGCATCAAGCAGGATCTCCGCCTGGCCATTTATGAGCCGAAGCGCGAAGATCAGGTGTTTGCCAACGTGATGGGCCAGAACCACGGACCCTTGCCGAACGAGGCCGTGCAGCGCATTTTCGAACGGATCATCGACGAAATGCGCAACGTCCAGAAACTCAAAATGATCGAAAGCGACTCATCGAAGCAGTAGACCAAAACCATGTTAGTTGTCATGCAAGAAGGCGCGACTGAACCTCAAACCGAAGCTGTCATCGCGCGGCTCGTGGACATGGGCTTTACCGTCCATCGATCCACCGGCGTCAGCCACACGGTGCTCGGCGGCGTCGGGCCGGTTGGCGATTTCGATCCGGCCCTCTTCGAAGTCCTCGAAGGGGTAAAAGAATGCCATCGCATCGTTTCGGCGTATAAGCTCGCCAGCCGCCATTTCAACCCAGCCGGCACCGTCATCCACGTCAAGAATATCGAAATTGGCGGCGCCAAGGTCGTGTCCATGGCCGGGCCTTGCAGCATTGAAAGCGTGGAGCAGATAGAGGACTGTGCAAAGATCGTCGCCTCCGGCGGCGCCCAGGTGATCCGCGGCGGGGCCTTCAAACCACGCAGCTCGCCCTACAGTTTTCAAGGCATGGGCGAAGAGGGCCTGCGCATCTTGCGTGCCGCGGCCGACCGTAATGGGTTACTCGTGGTCAGCGAAGTGATGGATCAGATCCAGATTCCCTTGCTGACCGAGTATGCCGACATTCTCCAGGTGGGCGCCCGCAATATGCAGAACTTCAACCTGCTGCGCGAGCTTGGGCATTGTCGCAAGCCCATTCTATTGAAGCGCGGCATCGCCGCTACCATCGAAGAGCTCCTCCTCTCAGCGGAATACATCATGTCCGGCGGAAATTACGAAGTGATCCTCTGCGAACGGGGTATTCGCACCTTCGAAACCAGCACCCGCAACACGATGGACATTTCGGCGATTCCGGTGCTGAAGCGGCTCACTCACCTGCCGGTGGTTGCGGACCCCTCGCACGGCACCGGCAAACGCGATTTTGTCCTGCCGATGGCGCGCGCCGCCGTCGCGGCAGGCGCGGATGGACTCCTAGTCGAAGTGCATCCCGATCCTGACCGCGCCATCAGCGATGGTGCGCAAACGCTCCGTCCACAACAGTTCACGGAAATGATGCAGCAGACGCGCGCCATCGCCGCGGCGATCGGGCGCACCGCCTAACGCGCGCCGGCCCTTATGCAAACCGTTCCCGTCATTCGAACTGTTGCTATCGCGGGCGTTGGGCTGATCGGCGGGTCGTTCGGCTTAGCCCTGCGCGAGGCCGGCTTCGAAGGTGAGTTGCTGGGTGTGAGTTCGCCGCCTGCAATCGAAGCCGGCCTGCGTTCCGGCGCCATCGAACGCGCCGCAACGCTGGAAGAAGCCGCCGCTACAGCCGACGTCATTTACCTCGCACAGCCCGTCGATCGCATCCTCAAAACGCTCGAACAACTCGGCCCCATCGCGCGCCAGAATTGTCTCATCACAGACGCCGGCAGCACCAAAACGGCGATCGTGCAGCGGGCTTCGGACTGTATCCGTTTGACTACGTTTCTCGGCGGTCATCCTATGGCCGGTAAGGAACAGCGCGGTTCGCAAGCCGCCGAAGCCGCTTTGTTCCGCGGCCGCCCCTACGTCCTCACGCCAGACCGTTCCGAAACGCCTCTTTCAATCGCAATTCCGTGCTTGGCTTCATCGTATCGGCGCAAATGTCATTGACATGTCCGCCGCCGAACACGACCGTCTTGTCGCGTTCACCTCGCACCTTCCGCAACTACTCTCAACCGCGCTTGCCGGTACTCTCGCTCTCGAAAAGGAGCCGGGCTTTCTGCAAGTGTTTGGGCCGGGGTTGGTAGATATGACACGCCTTGCGCTAAGTACTCCCGATCTTTGGTCGAGTATCCTTGCGACTAACAAAGGGGAGATCACCCTATCCATCAACCTATTCCAGGACTACTTGAACAAGATTAAGCAGACCCTCGCAAGCGACGATTTGCGAGGCTTTTTCGATACCGCAAGCGAGTTCGCATCGGCCATACGTAAGCTTACTTCCACAAGTCAACCGTAATTTGTAATATTTCGCACGAGCCAGAACTTTTCCCTGTGCTTCTACGCTGCAACTGAATATAATCTAAGAAACTGGACATATTGTGACCTCTCTTGCATCCGTCGTTCGTAGTGTTCTTTTGACCTATCCCGAGGTCACTCGGTTATCCGGCCTGCGCCGTTCCACTACGCTGTTCTCTCAAGGGCAAGTGGCGGATTCGGTCTACTACGTTGAGGAGGGATTGATGAAGCTCACCCGGAGAAACGAAACAGGCGGGCGTATCATTCTGACAATTCGGGGAGCGGGTCACCTGGTCGGCGAAGAAGCGTTGGCGGGCGAGACGCAAACTTATTACACGGAAGCCGATGTTCTTACCGTCGCGAACATCTTCAAAGTTCCGCGCGAGGTGTTGAATCGCGCGATTGCGTCCAGTCCCGAGTTCTCGGCGGCTCTCATTTCCTACTTGCTCGATCGCAGAATGGCTTTGGCCGAGAAGGTAGAACTGCTGTGCCTCCACGACGTCGAGTACCGCATCCTGCATTATCTGGCAGAGCTCTCCAGTGTGGTAAACCCCGTCCCGGATGCCGAAGGTTATCAATTACCCATCACTCAGCTGGAACTTGCGGACCTCATCGGCGCTACCCGTGAAACCACATCCACCACGCTGAATCAATTGGAACGCCGCGGTCTTCTGAAGCTGTCACGGCGCATGTTGACGGTTCCTTCGCCTAGCACGTTGCGCAGCGCTGCCGCTGCGAAAGTGAACGGTACAAACGGGACCGCCGCCGCCGTGACCGTTGAAACCGCGCAAGCCTAGCACCACGAGTACAGCGTCGCTTCGCGGCTCGTAATTCTCCTTGCCGCACTCTAACCGATCTGGTAGAGTGTTTCCATATTTTCGATGCAAGCTGGTTGTATTCCTGCGAGCCCCGCTGAAGTGACGGGAGCGCGTAGCTCCTCTTTCGTTAGTCGCGGTGAACGGGCATTCATCACGCATCGCTAACAGGAGATAGTAGTGAGAGAAAAAGGTACTGTGAAATGGTTTAACGCTGCCAAGGGCTACGGATTCATCCAACGCTCGAACGGCGATGATGTGTTCGTGCACTTTTCAGCGATCCAGATGGGTGGTTACCGGACGCTTGAAGAGGGTGCGGAGGTGGAGTTCGAGGTCAAACGAGGCCCCAAGGGTCTTCAGGCCGAGAACGTCGGCCGGCCGTAGAAATACAAACCAGCAATAGTTTAGGCCGCCAGCCTGTAAGGGCTGGCGGCCTTTCTGTTTTTTCGCGCCTTCTGTTTTCCCGGCGGAGTATTAGTAGTACATGCATTATCGAAAATTAGGCACGACGGAAGCCGAGGTCAGTGAGATTGGATATGGCGCCTGGGGTATCGGAGGCAATCAATGGCAAGGCGGTAAAGATGACGAATCTATCCGCGCCTTGAAGCGCGCGTTTGAGCTAGGAGTGAACTTCGTGGACACCGCGCTCGCCTATGGCGACGGCCACAGCGAACAACTGGTCGGGCAAGTCGTGAAGAAAAGCTTTCACAAGATCTATATCGCGACCAAGGTGCCTCCGAAGAACCGCGTATGGCCCGCCTCGTCTTCCACTCCGATCTCGGAAGTGTTCCCGTACGACTACATCATTCAATCCACGGAACAAAGCTTGCGCAACCTGGGCGTGGAACAGATCTATCTGCAGCAGTTTCACGTCTGGACCGACGCCTGGGCCAACACGGATGAGTGGCGCCGCGCCATTGAGGACCTCTGTCGCGCCGGAAAGGTTCGTTACTTCGGAATCTCCGTATCCGAACACGATCCCGATTCTGTCTTGGAGGCCGTCAAGACAGGCGCCATCAGCTCCGTTCAGGTCATCTACAACATCTTCGATCAGTCGGCCGAAAAGAATCTGTTTCCGCTCTGCCAGAAAATGAAAATCGGCGTCCTGGCTCGGGTTCCGCTCGACGAAGGCGGCCTCACCGGAACCATCACGGAAGACACTCAGTTTCAGCCGGGCGAGTTTCGTGAATCGTATTTCCGGGGCGACCGCAAGCGCCAGGTAGTCGAACACGTGGAAGCGCTGAAGAAAGACTTGGGCGCGGTTCCCGGCAGTTTGCCCGAAATCGCTTTGCGCTTCTGCCTCTCCCAGCACGCTGTCACTTCCGTCATCCCAGGGATGCGCCGCGTCGCGACGGTGGAAAGCAGTTGCCGCGCCTCCGCCGCCGGTATGCTCGACGACCGCACTCTCGCTATCCTCGAGCGCCACGCCTGGGATCGCAACTTCTATCAGTGAACCGCTGCCCGCAGCCACGCAAGGTATCGTTCCGATCCGTCCGTGATGGCAACGGCGACGATTTCCGGCGTGTCGTAGCTGTGCATCGCTTGAATGCGGTCACGGAGCGCGCTGAACCGGTCCCGTGTTGTCTTGATCAGCAAGGGAATCTCCTCGGCGCGTTCCAAGGAGCCTTGCCACCGGTAGACGCTCTGAACCGCCGGTAGAATGTTCACGCAGGCAGCTAAACCTTCCTCCATCAAACTGTTCACGATGCGGTCTGCTTCCTCTTTGTCGCGGCAGTTGCAGAACACAATCAGGGGTTCCGGCATAAAATGTAAACGGCCTCTAGATCTTTCTTCCAAACAAGTTTATAAGTAGATGTAGGGACCCGTTTTCAGTGTTAACTTCCATCCTCAGGCCGATTGCGGCGTTAGCGGCGCTGGCCGGACTCGCTGCTTACGCAACGATTATGTTGCGAGGACCTCAAGGATTAAGCGCGCTTGCCGAGAAGCATCGCGAGATCCGCACTCTCGAAGAGAAAAACGCCAATCTCGCGCGCGACATCGAAGCCAAAAAGCAGCGCATCGAAAGATTGAAGAACGACCCCAGCACCCAGGAAGTCGAAGTCGAAAAACGCTTGGGCCGCCTACATCCGGGCGACACTGAGTTCAAAGTAACCGGGCAACGGCAGCCCGCATCGCCCGCGCCACTTCCGTGATGGTCTCCTCATCGGCCAGCAAGACCCGGTGAGGCAGCCAGAACGCCTCTCGAATACTCGCCTCCGCGGCCGGACACGGAAGGACTCGTGCACCGCCCCGCCGATAAACCGGGTTTTCGTATAACGTATGCAGGTAATAAGCGCAGGGCACGCCGGCCGTGCTCAACTCACGCCGGAACTCTTGCGCATCCAGCTTCGAAACACGGCCCAGCATTAAGTACCACGAATTCTGCGTCACCTCTACGGGCTGCTCCTGCCAGATAATCTCCGGCACGTCTTCCAATAGCTTTTTGAGCAAACGCGCATTCGCCGAGCGGACTTCAATCTGCTCCGGAAGGCGCTCAAATTGCGCCAGCAGTACGGCAGCTTGAAACGCCGTCAGCCGAAAGTTCGTGCCCAGCCGGTGATGTTCGTAGAAACTCCGCCCCGCTATGCGTCCGCAGTTGGCGAGCGAAACACATCCTTCCGCAAAGCTCTCATCGGACGTCACCAGCACGCCGCCTTCGCCCGCCGTCAGCACCTTCCCGTTCTGGAAACTAAACGAACCGGCCAACCCGAAACTGCCGGCCCGCCGGCCTGTCCATTCCGAGCCCTGCGCATGAGCGGCGTCTTCAAGCAAAATCAGATTCCGCTCCCGGCAAACAGCGAGGAGTTCCTGAATCCGGCACATGGCTCCGCCGAAATGCACCGCCATGACAGCCTTGGTCTGCGCCGTGATCGCCCGCCGCACTTGGGCTGAATCGATATTGAACGAGCCCGGCTCAATATCGACGAAGACCGGCGTAGCGCCCACCCGCGAAATCGCCGTCGCCGATGAAATAAACGAGATCGCCGGCACAATGATCTCGTCGCCGGGCCCAATCCCCAGCACGGTGAGAGCGAGTTCCAGGCTGACAGTCCCGTTGAACGTGCTGATGCCATAAGCCGCCTGCTGATACGCCGCAAAGCTCCGTTCGAACTCCGCCACGAACGGATGGAAACCGCCCCACTGCCCGCTTTCGAGCACTATCCGCAGCAGTTCCGCTTCGCGCTCACCCGCTTGTGGCCAAGAAGGAATGTGCATGCAGCCAATCATGCCAGAATGAGGGCAGATGACGGTCTACGAGGAACGAAAAGACGAACTCGAGCGCTACGAGTTCATGATGGGTCTTGAGCGTGGCCGCCTGGCAGTCACTCTCGACTGCATTACCGACGCTCTCGTCCTGGTCGGCCAGCACGGCGTCTACTGCCAGAGCATGCGCCAACTCGGCAAACCCGCCATGGACATCCAACTCATCACTAAAAGCCTCACCGACGCCAAAGAATTAATCACCAGCGTGCTCGAAATCAAACGGGACAATCCCAGCACAGCCTCGTAGCGAGGGCCGCGACGGGAGATTTCCCCGCTTCCGGATACCCTGACGTCTGACTCTGGACGTTGGCCTTACGACCATCAACGGCCAACTATCCACAACCGACTGGGCGAGTCCGGCGGACTATGACCTCGCCGACACGTTTAGCCTGAATCTCGCAGGCGGCCTCGATATCACGTCCGGAACTTTCGTTGTCAGTAACTTCTTCGGGGGATCCAACAATTTGTTGGCGAGACGGCGCCGAACATGTGAATCGTGTTCGTCGTCGCATCCAGCGCTCGATGGCCCCAATACTCTCTCAAAGATCTCGGTGTTGCCCCGGTGGCACCATCAAAAGGCCTGAGATAGGTCCCCCGCAGATCCGACAACACGCAAAGCGGCCTCATAAGCGTTGCTTGCGTGTTGTCTTCCGTTTGCCGGGCTCCTCTTTTTTGGTCGTCACGGAAATCCCGGCGGCACGCAGCTTTGCGATCCGGCCGATAAGCTTCACCGGAACGGGTTGGTCGAGTGGAAAATGGACAGTCCCCTTTCGCTGCTCATAGTCCTTAAGTTCTTCTTTAAGTGAGGCGAAGAACGTACCTGATGCCGCAAACAACGAATAGTGTTGCTTGAAACCCGCGAAATATAACAGCGGTTTTCCCATCAACTTGTAGCCGGGCATACCGTATCCAATACCCTCCAGTGCCTCCGGAACCGCTCTCCTGATGGCGGCACGCACTTGCTGTAGCTTTGGACGCAACGTCTCGGGTTGCACGCTGATGTACTCGTCGACCGTGTTGGGGATCCGTTTTTTCATACCGCCATTCTATGTTTCGGCACGCCTCCATAAAGCCATCAGTGTGTCGTGGTCAATTTGAATGTTAAGTCGAGGCAGGAGGCACAAGTGCGGTCTGGGGGATCTGGTTTATACGTTTTGCGCGCTCCTCCGCAAGTGCGCGTCAGCAGAAATGCGTTTTCTCTTGATATGGCTTACATGGATGTCGGTCATTCGGAAGCTGAGACGATAACGCCGCGGCCGTGGATGGCCGTCCCGCAAGTACTCAGATATTCCGCAAAAACGGGTTTCGCTCGCGTTCGCGCCCAATCGTTGTATTCGCTCCGTGCCCGGGCACCACAACCGCATCATCCGGCAACGGCAGCAAGCGCGTCTTGATCGACGATAAAATCTGCCGCGTATTCCCGCCCGGCAAATCCGTCCGGCCAATCGAATCGCGAAAGAGCGTGTCCCCCGCGACAAGCTTGTTCTCTTCCGGAATCCATACGCTCACGCTACCCTGCGTATGCCCCGGTGTCTCCAAGATCTGAAACTCCGCTTTCCCGAGTTGTAACACCGTGCCGTCTTGCGCCGCCGTGTCTACTTCCGTCTTCGGCGGAGGTTCCACGCCCAGCCAGTTCGCTTGCATATCCAATGCGTCCAGCAGCTCCCTATCCCGCTCGTTCATATACACCGGCGCACCCGTCAATGCGCGCAGTTTATGAGCCCCCGCCACGTGGTCGATGTGCGCATGCGTGATCACAATGCTCTTCACCTTCAGTTGGCGCCGGTCGAGCACTTCCGTGATTTTCCCGATCTCGTCCCCAGGGTCGACAACAATCGCCTCATGCGTCTGCTCGTCTCCAAAAATTGAGCAATTGCACTGCAGCAGACCAACCGGGAGAATCTCGTGAATCATCTCGACTTCATCCTACCCGCAGCAAATCCCGATACTGCTCCGGCAATCGCGTTGGCCGCCACTCGCGATTGAGCCAAACGTGCTTTGTGGAAGCTTCAGCCAGCAGCTTGTCAGGTTCAGCGGACCGGATCTCATACGCAAATTCGACCACGCGATGATTCGCGCTCACAATCCGGGTTTGAATCACGATCTGATCGTCATATCTGGCCGGATAGCGGTAGCGGCACTCCACGCCGACAACGGAGAGGAACAACCCCGCGCGCTCCAGGTCTTTATAATTGCAGCCCCTCGCGCGCACCAGTTCCACCCTTCCAATCTCCATCCAAACGAGGTAATTGGCGTGGTGAACCACCCCCATCTGATCCGTCTCGGCATACCGCACGCGCAAGTGGCACCGATGCGGTGACGCGCTCACACCTTCCACGCAAATACCTCTGGTCCGACTATAGCCGCATTCCCCCTGTTAGCATTTGGAAGTGCGGGTGAGAGTCCTGTTTTTCGGGGTGCTGAAAGAGATCGTCGGCAGCGCCGGGGAATCCATTGAAGTCGCGCCCGGCGCTACTCTGGCTAAGGTCTTCGAAGGCTATTCCGAACGTTTCGAAACCCTCCGCAACAAGCGTTCGTCGATCTTATTTGCAAGGAATAGCGAGTTCGCAGCGCCCGACACGCCTTTGAACGACAACGACGAAATCGCCTTCTTACCGCCTGTCAGCGGTGGTGCTACACCCGCCGTCAAGAAGGGGGAACGTGATGAAGGGGAACGTCACGTGTTCTCGCTGACTCGCGACGTGATCCGATCGCAAGAGTTCGCGCGCTCTCTGCAGCGGCCGGAAGACGGTTCGGTGGTTGTTTTCGAAGGAGTCGTGCGCAACAACACGAAAGGACGCGCCACGCTCCATCTGGAATACGAGTGCTACGAGCAGATGGCGCTGAAGCAAATCGCGGAAATTGGGCGGGAGATTGCCGATCAGTATGAAGTGGGCCGCCTCGGGATTATGCATCGCTTGGGCCGTCTTGAAATCGGCGAGGCAAGTGTTGTCGTCGTCGCCACAGCCCCTCACCGCAGGCCCGCTTTCCACGCCGCGCTCGAGGCCATTGATCGCCTCAAACGGGAAGTCCCCATCTGGAAGAAAGAAATTTTTGCCGACGGAGCCGTCTGGGTCGACGGCGAGTGGGATGAGCGTTTACTCAGCCGCTCATAACTGTGTGCTCAAGGCCGGGTTCCTATCGGCGCTCTTTGCAGTCGCACTGAGTGCTCAGGAGAGTCCCACTTTTTCCGTGAAAGTGAATTTGGTGCGCCTGTTAGTCTCGGTGCGCAACCAGAACGGCGCCCCGCTCACCAACTTGAACCAGCAAGACTTCCGGATCCTGGACACCGGCGTCCCGCAAGACATTGCCGTTTTCGAACGAAATACGTCGTTGCCCCTCTCGGTGGCGGTTTTGATCGATACCAGCGGCAGCACGCAGAAAGACCTGCATTATGAAATCGATTCCGTGCAGCGTTTCGTTCCTACCTTACTCGCCTCCGGCAATCCCGATGACACGTTTGCACTGTTCAGTTTCAACTGGCGCACAAGTCTCGAAGTAGATTTCTCGCGCAACGCAAAACGCGCCGAGCGAGCTCTGCATGCCCTGCACGGCGAGGGCGGCACTTCCCTGTACGACGCCTTATTTCTCGCGAGCGACGCACTGAACGGACGCGAAGGCCGCCACGTCATCGTTGTCGTCACGGACGGCGGTGATACCACCAGCTATAAGAAATATGACGACGCGTTGGCCGCCGCCCAGCGCGCCGACGTCGTCATGTACCCCGTGGTCGTCATTCCTATTGAAGCCGACGCTGGCCGCAACACCGGAGGCGAGCACGCTCTCGCCACACTCGCCGCCTCCACCGGCGGCCGCATTTTCTACCCGGAAGGGTTCGACAAATTGGATGCCGCGTTCACGGAAATCCTTCGCGACTTGCGAACGCAATACCTGCTGGGCTTTTATCCCAGCAACGTGCCCGAGCGCCCGCGCTCCTTCCACAACGTACGCGTCCAGGTTTTACACCCAAACCTGCAAGTCATGGCCCGAAGCGGCTACTACGAACCCTAAGCTAGCGTTAACCTCGAATCGCTGCGCTCATCGCTCTGAGTTGAGGATGCTGTCGTTCAGAGCCGCGAGTGCAGCGACCGGAGCGTCAAGTAGCTAGGAACCAACAATATTACGCTGTACTAACAGACGAAAGGCAAGGTAATGGCGAAAAGAGTGCTTCCCCAGCATCCAGGGGAAATGTTGAAAGACGAAATGGACGAGCGAGGATTGAGCATCAATGCTCTCGCTCGAGCTTTGAAGCCGACCGCATTGCACGTGAAGTTTTGCCGACCGCCAGCTAAGCGAGCCCAGCAACCCTCGTGTGCTGAACTGAAATCATGGAAAACTTCCTGGACGCGGCGATTGAGATCGCCCGTGAAGCAGGACAAATTCTACTCGCCCATCGCGGCGTAGGTTTTGAACTGAAAGGCGAGCACGATCTGGTCACCGCGGCCGACCGCGCCAGCGAACAATTCATAGTCAAGCGCCTGCGCGAGCGCTTTCCGCAACACGGCATTGTGGCCGAAGAAGGCGGCCGCGCTGAACTCGCCTCCGAAGTTCGCTGGTATGTGGATCCCCTCGACGGAACCACCAACTTCGCTCACGGCTATCCCGCCTGGAACGTCACCTTGGCCTTGGCCAAGCGCGGCGAAGTAATCGTAGGCGTTGTCTATGATCCTCTGAATCGTGAACTCTTCGCAGCGGAGCGCGGCGCCGGAGCGCGTCTCAACGGCGCGCCCATGCACGTCAGCAAGGCGCCGGTATTGAACGACGCGCTGGTCGCCACCGGCTTCCCCAGCCGCAAGCGCCATCAGAACGTCAACATTCATTTCTACTATCAAGTCGCCATGGAAACGCACGGTGTCCGCCGCAGCGGCTCGGCCGCCATCGATCTTGCCTACACCGCTTGCGGACGCCTCGAAGCCTTCTGGGAATTTGGCCTCATGCCCTGGGATATGGCCGCCGGGACGCTGCTCGTCGAAGAGGCCGGCGGCGCAGCATCCGGCATGCGCGGTGAACCTTTAGATGTAAATGGGCGATATCTTCTTGCTGATAATGGACTGATCCATCGCGAAATGCTGGGCCTTTTCGACAAAATCTTTCGCGGCGAGTTCCGCCATCAGATGCCCCCATTACCCGCGCAAGAATGGGAGTTGCAACATGGCTGAAATACCTGCTGTCCCACTCACCCTGGAGGGTTCCTGGGTGCTGCATCAGATGTTCCGCATTCATCGCGCTTCCTGGCGCTCCCTGCAACCCGCTCACCGCGAACACGTCCTGGCGGAAGCGACGCGCGCTCTGATCCCCCTCGAAGCAGGCCCGAAAGAGGGCCGTCCCAGCCAGTCTGCTCTTTATTCCCTCTTGGGGCATAAGGGCGACTTACTCCTGCTCCATTTCCGGCAGAGTCTCGAAGACCTCCATCGCGCCGAGTTAGCCATCTCTCAACTCGAGCTATCGCTGTTTGTCGAACAAACGCATTCTTACTTGTCCGTTATCGAACTAGGTCTCTACGAATCCTCAGCAAGAACCTACGCCCAGCTCTCTGAGCAAGGTGTGGAGCCGCATTCGCCCGAGTGGAAGGCCGCCATCGCCGAAGTAATCGCCCGTCAGACCGCCGCCATGGCGCCGCGCCTTTTTCCCGAAGTGCCCAACGGCAGATATCTGTGCTTCTATCCTATGGATCGCAAGCGAGCCGAAGAGAAAAACTGGTATCAGGTTCCCATGGCCGAGCGCCAGCGCATGATGCATGAGCACGGCATGATCGGGCGCCGTTATGCCGATTCCGTCCGCCAGATTATCACCGGCTCCATCGGTTTCGATGACTGGGAATGGGGCGTCGACCTGTTCGCCGACGATCCGCTCGTTTTCAAGAAACTCATCTATGAAATGCGTTTCGACGAGGTGAGCGCCATTTACGCCCTCTTCGGTTCCTTCTACGTTGGTCTACGCGTTCCGGCCAAAGATCTCGCTACTCTTTTGGCGGGCGAATATGCTTCGCCTGAGTATGTTGTCATGAACCGGGTTTAACGCCCTAAATACAAGAAATCAAAACTTAACAGGCCGGGATGTTACGCTTAAAATTCAAAAAATGCGTACTGTCGACCTGATTCATCGCAAGCGGGATGGAGAGGAACTGTCTCCTGAGGAACTGCATTTTCTCATAGACGGTTACACCCGCGGCGAGATCCCCGATTATCAAATGGCCGCGTTCTGTATGGCGGTATTCCATTCCGGCATGTCGGACCGGGAAGTAAGCGCCATGACCGAAACCATGATGCGGTCGGGCTCTATCCTCGATCTCTCCGACATTCCCGGCACCAAGGTCGACAAGCATTCTACCGGCGGCGTAGGTGATAAAACCAGCCTGATCTCTTCCCCCATTGCTGCCGCTGCCGGCGTTGTGGTGCCGATGATCTCCGGACGCGCTCTCGGCCATACCGGGGGTACGCTCGATAAACTCGAGTCGATTCCCGGCTTTCGCACCGACCTCTCGCTCGATGAATTCAAAACGCTCTTAGCCGAACATAAGTTAGCCTTCATCGGGCAAACACCGGAAATCGTTCCCGCCGATCGCAAGCTCTATAGCTTGCGCGATTCCACCGCTACCGTCGAGTCCATCCCGCTGATCGCTTCCTCCATCATGTCGAAGAAACTGGCGATCAGTCTCGACGCGCTTGTGCTCGACGTCAAAGTAGGTTCAGGCGCCTTCATGAAGAAGCAAGTGGAAGCGCGCCGCCTGGCCCAGATGATGGTCGGCATCGGCCGCCGGCTCGACAAGCGCGTGCAAGCGCTTATCACCGACATGAACCAGCCCCTCGGCTACGCAATCGGTAACGCGCTCGAGGTCATGGAAGTCTCTCAAACTCTGCAAAACGCCGGTCCTGCCGACCTCACGCGTCTCTCGCTCGAGCTAGCCGCGCGCATGATTCACCTCGGCAAAATCACTAAGACCATCGATGAAGCGCGCGAGATGGCCCAAGCCAGGCTTCTGGACGGTTCGGGATACAAAAAGTTCAAAGACGTCATCGCGGCGCAAGGCGGCAATCCCCAGGTGCTCGACCGCTTCGAACTGCTGCCGAACGCAACCGGCGCGCAGGAAATCACTACCAGCCGCGGCGGCTATGTCAGCGCCATCGATGCCGAACTGATCGGACAAGCCTCCTCCATGATCGGCGCCGGCCGCAATACAAAGGAAGACTCCATCGATCCCGCGGTCGGTGTCATTCTCGAAGTTAAGGTCGGCCAGAAAATCGAAGCCGGCAGCATTCTTTGCCGCATCTACTACACCGGCGAAGAGCACCTCTCCGATGCGGCGGATCTGGTGGAAGACGCCTTCAAAATAGGCCAACAGCCCGTCGATGAGCGGGACCTGATCCTCGAAGTCGTCAGTTAACCACGCACTCCTTGACATGGCGCGACTCGACGGTATTGTCGGCCTCGTTGCCATTGTTCTCAGCGGGTTTCTGTTTTCGACGCAGCGCTCCGCCATCCAGAAGCGTGTGGTCGTTTGGGGCGTCACGCTGCAGTTTGCTTTCGCCTTTCTCGTTCTGAAAACCAAACTCGGCGAGGTGTTCTACGGTATCAGCCTGTTCGTCAATGCGCTGCTGAATTACACCACCGCCGGCTCCACGTTCGTATTTGGCGACAAGCTGGGCGCCAGAACCGATCAGTTTGGCGTCATCTTCGCCTTTCAGGTCCTGCCCATTGTTATCTTTATCTGCTCGTTGTTCGCCATCCTCTATTACGTCGGCGTCATGCAGCTCTTTGTCAAAGGCATGGCCATCGCAATGCAGAAGTTCATGGGCACCAGCGGCGCCGAATCCACCTGCGTCGCCGCCAGCATAGTGATGGGTCAAACCGAAGCGCCCGTCACCATCCGTCCATTCCTGGCAAGTCTCACCGAATCGGAACTCTTCACCGTCATGACCAGCGGCATGGCCCACGTTTCCGGCGCTGTCATGGCCGCCTATGTCGCCATCGCGGGCGTCTCCATCTCGCACTTGCTCACGGCCGTCATCATGACCGCCCCGGCCACCCTGATGCTCGCGAAAATGTTCGTTCCCGAAACCGGTAAACCGCTCACGGCGGGAAGTGTCCAAGTAGAAATTGAGAAACCAGGAGTGAACCTGATCGATGCAGCGGCCCGGGGTGCCGGCGACGGTTTGCAGCTCGCCCTCAACATTGCCGGCATGCTCATCGCCTTCCTCGCTTTGATTGCTCTCGTCAATGGCGGCCTCGCCTGGGTCCACACGTACATCCACTTCATTCCGGGCTCGCTGCAACAGATTCTTGCCTTCCTCTTCGCCCCCATCGCCTGGACGCTGGGTGTCAGTTGGAACGACTGCGCCACCATCGGCAACCTGCTAGGCACCCGCGTGGTGCTAAATGAATTTGTAGCGTTCCTCGACCTCGGTAAGGTGAGATCCATCATCGAGCATCGTTCCTTTGTCATCGCGACGTTCGCGCTCTGCGGCTTCGCCAACCTCAGTTCCATAGCCATCCAAATCGGCGGCATCGGAGCCCTCGCTCCTTCGCGCAAATCGGACCTCGCCCGGCTCGGTTTCAAAGCCATGCTCGTCGGAACGCTTGCCAACTTCATGTCGGCCTGCATCGCCGGCCTGCTGCTGTGAACTCAGCGCCTCGTGATCTTCCAAGTACTCCGTGTAGTACGGTAGTACGAGGAACTGTGAAATCGGGTCCCGAACTTGAGTTCCTATTCTTAACGTGATTCAGCGACTGCTGGCCGGAAGCGCCTGTTACGCGTGCTTTGGTCTGCTCTTGACTGGCTGTTTAGCCGATGCGAAAGCTTCCACGGTCATCGATGTAAGCGGCGCGGTATTTGGTTTTGCCGGCGCCGATGGATTAACCGAAGGTTGGTCAACCACAACATCGGTCAACGATGTAGCGATTACAGCGTTGCTGGCAAATGGCAACCAACTGCCTTCCACCGGAACCGCGTACCTGACGACCTCAATCGGTCCTGGTACCACCGTAAGTGAGGAAGTAGCTCAGACGGACATCGACATAACCTGTGGACTTTGTCAACAGGAAGTGGCTCTCTTTACGGGCCTCACGCTTGCCCCCGGAACGTACTGGCTCACCCTCGGAGCGCCCGACCAGCCAGTGAGTTATTT
Organism: uncultured Acidobacteriaceae bacterium; assembly: GCA_963730865.1. GTDB lineage: Bacteria > Acidobacteriota > Terriglobia > Bryobacterales > Bryobacteraceae > Bog-105. The sequence goes on from CAVSTO010000019.1 coordinate 141,386, forward strand.
GCTCTGGGCGGCTTCAAACCCGGCAACTCTCACTACAGGCCCCGGCGTGACCTATCGGGGTTTTGACGCACTGGCGCATAGTTCCTTTCCGCCCTCCGGTGATTTTTTCTACCCGAGCCCGGTGGTCAATTCCTACTCGTATCTGTTTTCCGTCACCGGTACGTCCGTTCCCGAGCCCTCAAGTATCGGGATTTTCGGACTCGGACTGGCCATTTTAGGATGGAACAGGCGGCGCCGGAAGTTATTCGCACGTTTGAGTCGCTAAAAGCGCCGCCCTCCTAGCCAAGGACGATTAGTACGAGACCGGCATCACCGCGCGAGGTTTTGTGTTGTCTCCAGGTCACTTCGAGAATCTATGGACGGAGTTCAATCCAGAGGTTAGCCCAGAGATCTAAATCAATGATGAAAACAGCCAGAATCCTCGCGATATGTGCGCTGTCCACGATACCGGTATTTGCTACTTCCGCGTATATGACCGACTCGGCGGACCAGTTTGGAACGCTCGATCTGACGACCGGCGTCTTCACACCGATTGGAACAATCTCGAATCGAATCTACGGGATGAGCTTCAGCTCCAACGGCACGTTGTATGCGACATCCAGAGGCAACCCAGCGGATGTGTACACGATCGATCCGTCCACCGGCGCGAGCACGCTCATCGGCCCAACCGGCTATTCAGCCATCGGTTCGGCACTGGGACCGAATGGATTCCTCTACGCGCTAACGAACGATCAGACAAGCTCCGCCTTCTACACAATCGATACCAGCACTCTGGCGACTCATGTCATCAACCCCTCTCTAGGTTTTCCAAGCTATGGATTGTCGGTATTTAGCGGCGGAGATTTCTACACCGCTGGCTACGTATCCGGCAACTCCCTGTTGTTCCAGATTGATCCGGTCACCGGTCTACCGACGCAGATCGGTTCCGGCATCGGAGCCCCGGCAGTCTCCGGAACGCTCGTAGGCAATACGATCTATGCAATTGGAACAGCCGGCAACACGCCGATTCTCGGAACAATCAGTACCACCACAGGCGGCGGAACGCTCGTTTCCTACGTCACCGGGATGGCCGCGGGCGCCTACCCTGACTCGATCGCCTACGATAATGTTCCCGAGCCCGCCACCGCCCTATTGATGGCGCTCTGCCTTCCGTTCCTCGCCGTTATCTACAGGGCGCGCCGCCGCGCCTAGGCGGAGCGGATATTCACGAAGCCAATTCACTCCTCCCGCAGCAGTATCAGAGGATCGACCGACAGTGCGCGTTGTGCGGGAATCCACGTCGCCAGCAGTCCTAACAACAACATGGCTAGAACCACGCCAGTCAATACCAGGGGATCGCGGGGAGTCGCCTGATACACGATCGACGCCAAGACCCGGCTCGCCAGAATTCCTAGTACCAATCCTGCTGCCGAACCATAAGCGAGCAATTTCAGAGCGCGTCCTAGCGCCGCCCGCAGCACTTCCTTCGGTTGCGCGCCGAGCGCCATACGGATTCCCAAATCCCGCAGGCGCCTGCTGACCGAGTACGCAGCCATTCCAAAGATGCCGGTAATGGAAAGCATCGCGCCCATCGCCCCCAGGATGCCGAGCGACACCGTCGCCACACGGGAAGGAAACAGAACAAGATCCAACTGTTTGTTCCACGGTTCGATGGAAAAGGGCAGCCCTCGATCCAGATTCCGCAGGGTGCTCCTCATCGCACCGGTGAGTTGCCCAGGATCGCGGTTCGACCGCACGACGAGCCACGAACTTGTGGGAAATTGCAGGATGGGAAGAAACATCGCCGGTTGTGGATCTTCGGCGAGGTTCTTATATTTTCCGTCTTCCGCAATACCCACCACTTGTACGCGCACGCCATCCCGGACTTTGTAGTACTTGCCGATCGGGTTGCTGACCGAGCCGAAGATTTTGCGCGCAAACTCGCGGTTGACCACAGCCACTCGCGGCGCGTTCTTATTGTCATGCCATGAAAAGGCTCTTCCAGCCAGCAACGCCGTGCCCGCCGCTTCGAAGTATTCGGGAGAGATGCTGTACCAAACGGGTTCACCCGCGGCATTCGCGGGCCTCAAATCGGTCGTTTGATCGGTATAGACCGTCATCGTGCTCCAGCTATTCAATGGCTGAGTAGGACCCACTAAGCCGGCGAAGCTCACACCGGGAACCTCTTTAATCGCATCGACGATGCGCCTTTGCATCACGGGAACTGCGTCTCCGCGATAGCCTGCCATGCTTAGAACGGTATCCATCAGCAGCGCTTTCCGCGGCTCGAAACCTAAGTTGCTATGCAGCGAGTGCATGAGCCCGCGCACTGCCACCAGCGAAGAAGTCACCAGCACCGCGCAAAGCGCAATCTGCACGGCGAGCAGCGCCTCTCGAACCGTGATCCGCCGTTCACCAATGGTTCTCGATCCCGACTTGACGATTCCGTACGGATCGATGTTCAGAACCTGGCGCACCGGAACGATGCCGAAAAGCATTCCGCTCACCAATGTCAAAATCAAAGCAATCGCATAGACGTGCGCGTCGGGGGCCACGGGGATGTGAAGGGGAAATCTTGGCACCGGCCGCCACACACTCAGGCCACGCAATAAAGCAAGGCTACCGAGGAGTCCGGCAGCACCTCCTGCCAGCGAAATCAGCAGCGCTTCGGTGAAGAGCCCCTGAAGGATGCGATTGCGGCTCGATCCGAGCGCGAGCCGCAGTGCTACTTCACGAGAACGGTCGGCCGCGCGCGCGGCAAACAGGTTGCCCAAGTTGGCACAAGCGGCGAGCAGAATCAAAGCCCCGAGTACCATCAGTCCCATTAGAAACGCCCGTGCCGGACGGCCAAGAAAATCGCCGATGAGACTGGGACGCGCCAAGGTGAACGTCATGTGAGCATCCTGTTTGGGATAGATCTTTTCGAGAAACGAGCCAATTGAGTTCAAATCGCCGGTCGCCTCCGCCGGAGTAATCCCCGTCTTCAGATGTCCAATCAACGTAAACACCCAACGAATTCCGCGATCGTTCAGCCCATTCCAACCCTCGATCTGCTCCTGATCGACGATTGGCGCAAAGAGATCGGGAAAGAAAAACAAAACAGTTCCGTGGAACCCTGGCGGCGCTACACCCAAGATCGTGAATGGATACCTGTTTAACCGGACAGTACGGCCCACCACACCTCTGTCATCGAGAAAATGGCTGTGCCAATAGTCATAGCTGAGCACGACATAGGGAGCGCTGTTCGGCCCATGCTCATCGGACCGGTGGAAAAAATGCCCCAGATAGGGCCGAATGCGCAGCGCGTCAAAGTAATTCCCGCTCGCCTCGGTGATCCAGACCCGGGATGGAGTTTCACCAGTGTCGAGTCCGGCCTCAGCGAAGTTATAAGCCGCCAAATCATCGAAGCTGCGGTTGCGATCGCGCAGGTCCAGGTAATTGGGATAGGATTGCATCGGCATCCGATCTTTCACCCGCTGCAGACTGTAGAGGCTCTCGGGTTGCGGAACATTCAGCGGGCGCAGGATAAGTGCATTCACCACGCCGAAAATCACGGCGTTTGCGCCAATTGCCAACGCCAGCGTTACAACGGCGGCGATCGTGAAACCCGGAGACTTGCGCAAAGCGCGAAGGCTGAATCGCACATCCTGTACGAGAGTTTCGGCAAAAGTGTTTGCGGTGTTCATATTTCCTCCGGGTTAAGCGGCTAACCGCTGACTGGTGTCTTCTATCGGTCCCTCGGCGTTGTAAAGCGGCGCCAAGTAGATTCCGTGCCGCGCGGCAATGCTCTCAATCTCCTGAACCCGCTCGGGAGTAATGAACCCTCTGCGTTGGGAGAAAGGCTCAAAGCGCCGCTCCAAAGCCAGAGCCATCCCTTCGAGCAGACATCCATGGACGACATCGGGGAACGGGTGCCGGTTCAGGATTCCACGAAAGTCCGGGCTGAATCGTAATCCGCCGGTGACCTGTCCGAGACCTCCGAAGAAGACTTTGGCATCAGGCATCACGGCGCTGGGCGAAAGGTTTTTCGGATAACCCGCATCGCAAACAATTGCACCGCGCGCGATCCGGCCTAAGAGCAGCGAAGACGCCGGCAGACTCGCCGCGCAGATCACGAGATCGGCCTCTGCCGAAAACTGCAAGGAACCCGCCGCAACCTCCACCTGAACTCCATTCGTTTGCAACTCAGCCGCGAGCTTGCGTAGCCGCTCCACGTTGCGTGCGTTTAGCAGCACCCGTTGCACCAGAGGCGCCAGGCAACGGGCGCAGCCGGAACCTAAGTCTCCTGTTGCTCCCACAATGAGCAGCGTGGAGCTTCGAAGGTCTCGGCCCTCCAGCGCGCACATCTTCTGAATGCCTTGCACAATGAAAGCGACTGTCAATGTATTGCCGGTCGTGAAGGCGGTACCGTGTCTTTCCGGAAGCTGATCGAAGTTGCCCTCGATCAGAATGGAACTGAATCCCCCAAGACTCACGATCTTCGCTGTTGCATTGATGGCGTAAGACGCCGCACCACGAACGCGGGCAATGTTGTCGCGCATGTATTCGGCTTCCAGCCGGTCCGGAGGAATGAAGGAGTCGATGTAGAGCCCGCGCGCCTTTGCGCCCGCTCCCGACGTGGCCTCGACGTGACAGATGGCTCTAGGCGGAATCCACGGCAAGATGTCTTTGACTTCATCATCCGGCAGCGCCGCATGTTCTGGTCCGCGCAATACTGCAAGCACGTCCGCGGCCGCTCTCCAACCTTCCTGATGCCCGATCAGCGCGAAATCGACTTCCGCCATATTTCCCCCCATCGCTTACACGGGCAACTGGCTCACCCAGGTGAGCGTTACGTCACCGGGCAGACCCAACATGTCCAGCGTCTTCAAATACTGTTCGAGCGATGCTCCTCGTAGCTCGGCCGCGCTCAAGCGGACGTCGAACAGCAACGGCTTCACGCAGCTCCCGTGACACACTTCGCAATGCCCATGTCTGCACTCCTTCGCCAACATCTCGGCCAGCGTCGTCATTACTTCAAGATGCAGCCGGTGCACCTTGTCATCGAAGCGCTGCGCGTCCATCGCTCGTTCGGCTCGAAGAATTTCCATCGCATGCTCAATGTGCTCTTCTTCCTGTGCGGCGATCACCGAGAAGGTCTTGCCGAGACTCCCGGGCGCCACCTTTCCCACGCGTCGATAGCTTGCAACAGCAAACGATTCGAGCATGATCTCCTGGACTATCAGGCAGCCAATGAAATCGCGCTCAGTGATGCGGCGCATAAATGCCTCGCGCAACCGCTTCCAATGCTTCCCATCTACGTTACTCGGCACGTCCACGCCTATCTTGCGGCCCTCCGCGGCAAACGCAGCGGCATGCCCCCGTTCGCCCTCCGCATGCTCCAGGGCATCGGCTACTTCGTCGGAATCGTCGCAGATCTGCGACAAAGCCGTATAGTTGAGCGCGGCGACGAGTTCGCCTGTCCTCGCCTGTGCCAGGATGTCCTGCCAAATCGGCGAACAGTTCACTTCCAAGCGGGGCGTCAAGATAGCTGTGCTCATACTCGTTTCTCCTTAAGTAAGGGTTAAATGATTCGAATCAAATCGGTCCGCGAGAGCGGCGCAGCCGGACCGTCCCGGCCAGAAATGCCGCGGCAAATATCAGGCCGATCCACAGGCCCGGCGTCGTCAGAAATCTACCCGGAGTGAGTTGCGTCAACGGATGCAGTGGGACAACGCCCGGCGGCGGGAACGCGAATGCGTGCATGAACCAGCCAACTACCCGGTATCCCAACAGCGAGGCGAAATGCGTCGTGTTGAACGCAATCTTCTCGACAATGCAGATCGCGAACAGCGGTAACAAGGCCCAAAGAAACGCGGTCCGCCGTACCCAGGCGGACACCAGCAGCAGCCATCCATAAAGAGGCGCATGCCAGAGCGCAATGGCCGCCATCGCGTAGAGCAGCGCGAGCGCTGATTCTCCCAGGTGCAACTGTGTCCAGATCGCCGCCGTGCTCACACCGCTCACCGATAGAACGGCAATGCTCAGCAGCAGCATCACCACTTGCGTCGCAATGATGATGGCCAAGGTGAGCACGGGCAGAATCACCAGCGGAATGCTCGCTTTCGAAAGCACCGTCGTCAGATCGGAAACCGGCAGCGATTTCCAGAACAGAATGCTGCGGTCGCGCCGTTCGCCGTGCAGCGCATCCAGACAGTAGAACACGCCGACGATAAATGCGTTCAGAATCATCAGAACCGCTGTCATGTTGTATGGTGTGACGATTTTTGCTCGCTGGTGCGCGTCGTCCAGCGCCAACACGGCGCGCATGTTGTGCGGCAGTTGAAACGCGCTGATCAGAGATCCGACCAGGATGAGAACCGCGACCGCCAGCGGCGCAATATAGATGGAGCGGTTCTCCCACAATTCACGTCGCACGGACCAATACAAGGGCCGAGTTCCCGGTATTGCCGCGGGCGCCATCGCTTCCGAACCGAAGGAGGATTCGGGCACCGCATTGGAGTCGGCACTCATCGCAGCGCTCCTTCCCCGCCGCCTGCCTGATGCCCCACCAAGGCAACGAACACATCGGCGATGTTCGCTGTCCGCACTTCGCCTGTCGCCGTGAGTTCCTGACGATCGACACGATCGAACAGCATGATGCTCCGGCCGAACACCTGGCGCTCATGCATCGGCCTCAGCCCCCGCGCCGCGGCCACCTGCTCGGGAAGCACCATCACTTCCAGGTAGCGCGACTCGAATTCCTCCATGCTGGAATTCAGAACGATGCGCCCGCGATGGATGAACATTAGGTCCGTCAGGACGTTCTGGATCTCTTCCACCTGATGCGTCGTCACGAGGATTGTGCGGCTGCCGTCGAAGTAGTCGTTCAGCAGTGAATCGTAGAACTGCTTGCGATAGAGAATGTCTAGGCCGAGCGTCGGCTCGTCCAGCACCAGCAATTTCGCGTCAATCGCCATCACCAGAGCGAGGTGCAGTTGCGCCACCATGCCCTTCGACAGTTCCTTCACCTTGCTCGCCCGCCGGATGGTGGTCTTCGCAAGAAAGCGTTCGGCCTTTGCGCGATCGAATCGCGGATGAACCCCGGCCACGTAGTCGAGCGCCTGCGTAACGCCCAGCCAGCGCGGGAGCACGGCGACATCGGCAATAAAGCAGACGTCGCGCATGAGTTGATCGCGGTCCCGCCACGGATCGCGTCCGAGCACGTTCAGTTGACCTTCATAAGAAGTGAGGCCGAGAATCGCATTCAACGCCGTGGTCTTGCCTGCCCCATTCAGACCGATGAGCCCCAGAATCCTGCCCTCGTCGACCTCCAAATTGACACCGTCGAGCGCGACAGTTGCGCCGTAGGTCTTGCGGAGACCGCGCGCGGTTATGCATGCCATGACGTCAGCGCTCCTCGTTCGCGGCGTCCGGCGCCAGCGAACGCTTTCGATCTGGATCGAGCAGTTCTTCCGCTTTGAAACCGAGTCGCTGAATCGTTACGTGTATCCCGGGCCATTGCTCCGCCAGGAATTTTTTTCGCTCGGTATCGAGCAGCACATCGCGCGCGCCCGTCTTCACAAACATCCCGAGCCCGCGCTTCTTCTCCACAAGCTGCTCGTCCACCAGCTGCTGGTAGCTCTTTAGAACGGTCAGCGGATTCACTCGGTACTCCGCCGCGACATTGCGCACCGACGGCAGCGGGTCGCTTTCCTTGAGCATGCCATCGAGTATCATCGCCACCACCCGGTCGCGAAGTTGGCGGTATATCGGCTGCCTGTCGTTCCATTCCCCGTCCATCCTGTTTCCGGAAATGTGCTCGCTGTTATAGTTAACTACAACACCAGATCAGATGCAAGCTCCTTTTAATGCCAGATGACCCGCAGTCCCTTGTATTTGCGAAACTGCTCGTCGCAGGAGATGACCGGAATATCTCGCTGAGCGCGGCGGAGATGATCAGTCGGTCGAAAGGATCTTTGTGATGCAGAGGCAGATCGAAAAGCCGATCGGCATGATGGCGTCGTATCGGATAGGAGATAACTAGGGCATTGCTGCAGATGACTGCCAACTCTACGCTCGTCACGGCCAGCTTGCCGAGGCGATTTTTTATTGCTATCTCAATCTCGGAGGCCACGCTAAGCAGCAGATCCACTGCCGGTCGTCAAGAATGCGCTGCACTGTAACGGGCATCGCTTCCAAGCCACCCTTGGTGCCCATCTGGACGATGACATGGGTATCGAGCAGGAATCTGCCCGGCATTAAACGTCGCCGGCAAGCCAGGCTTCTATATCTTCTTGTGGGCGGGCCCAGTCGGGATCGATGACGACCTTCTTATCCCCGAGAACACCAAACACACGCTTACGCCGCGGCTCATCCACTTTGCGCACGATCTCAACAACCGGCACCCCACGCTTCGTGATCACCACACGCTCACCGGCTTCCGCTTCTTTAATGAGCTGAGGAAGCTTGTTTTTGGTTTCGGCCACGGTGTAAGTCATGCGTTCAATATAGCTATCGAGATAGCCATCTGTAAACCCGCGGGGTACAGCGCATGGTTCTCAACTTCTTGCGTCTTATACAAAGCGAGATGGTGCCTTTGAACGAGGAACACCTGCATTCGGCGGTGGCCGCTTTTCTTTTGGTCGGCCGCGGCCGCCATCCCGCCGCCATTCAATTTCGAAGACTGCATGTCCTACGCAGTTGCATCCGTTTCTAACATGCCATTGCTTTTCACGGGCAATGATTTCACACGCACCGATATCGCGCAAGCCTGACCGGCTATACATCACGAACGTCCCGCTCGCCACTGATGCCAATATTCCGGACCGCTCGCGGACAGTCCTTTGCTCAGGGTAGAGGGACAGCTATCGTTCCCCAACGATTGTGCAAGCCCCGATGCCTGATGCGGACAGATTAAGATCGCCGAGGAGACGGGACCGACCCTTACGATAACCCACCGAAGCTTCGGATTGTGTCCAGGTGGTCAAACGCTCTCCTGGAAGGAGGGACGCCTTGACTGACCACCATTGTATAGGTTATCTAGGTATAGGTAATCTTTGTTCTTCAAAGTGAGTTTCAAGTGAGCCGGAACAACGGTGAGAGGGACCTGTTACCGGGGACTCTGGAGATGCTGATCTTGCAGACCTTGCGGGCGGGGGCACTGCATGGATACGCCATTGCCCAATACATTCAGCAGACTTCGGAAGAGGTGCTGCAGGTGGAGGAAGGCTCGCTCTACCCGGCGCTGCAGAGGCTGCTGCGGGCAGGTTGGGTGGTGGCCGAGTGGGGTATGTCGGCGCGGAACCGGCGGGTGAGGACATATAAGTTGACTCCGGCGGGGCGCAAGCAATTGGAGCGGGAGAGAGCGGGCTTCGAGCGATTGTTGGGCGGGATTGGCCGGGTGATGGGGCCGGCTGAATCATGAATTTCCTTGCGCGCTGGTTGGAGCGCAGGCGTGTAGACCGGGAACTCGCGGATGAGATGGCGGCCCACTTGGAAGAGCGAACCGCCGAGTTGATGGAGGAAGGCCAGAGCGAGGCCGAAGCGCGCGCGAACGCCAGGCGGCGATTTGGCAACCTGACGCTCGAGCGGGAAAAGAGCCGCGAAGCGTGGGGTTGGACGGCAGTGGAGCAACTTCTCCAAGACGTACGGTTTGGCTGCCGTGTGCTGGTGAAGACGCCGGCGTTTAGCGTTACGGCCGTGGTAGTTCTGGCGCTGGGAATCGGTATGAACACAGCGATGTTCAGCGCGGTGAACGCGGTGCTGTTGAGCGCGCTGCCGTACCCCCACCCGGAGCGGCTGGTTCAGGTTTGGCAAACGGCGAAGAGCGGCCACACGATGAGCGTGTCGGGATTGGATTTCCGGGACTGGCGTGCACAGAACAGGTCGATGGAGTATCTGGCGAGCTACGAGGATGAGGATGTGACGCTGGCCGGAAAGTTTGCTCCGAAACGCGTGCACATGGGGATGGTGTCCCGAAGCTTTTTTGAAGCGATGGGAACCGGCGCAATTATCGGGCGGACGTTCAGCCGCGCGGAGCAGACACCCGGTGGCACACCCACGGCGGTGGTGGGATACGAGTTGTCGCAGGCGATTTTCGGGCCTGGAGCGGAGGGATTGGGCAAAGCGATCCGGATTGACGGAATGACGTTTACGGTGATTGGCGTCATGCCGCCGCGTTTCAACTTCCCTGGCCGGGCGGAGGTCTGGACGCCGGCGGAATTCTTCAAGGACGACACCGCTAGGTCCGCTCACAACAATCGAGTCATTGGACGGTTAAGAGAGGGCGTTTCCATTCGGCGGGCGCAAGGAGATATGGATTTAATCGCCGCGCGACTCGGAAAGGAGTACAAGGATGACAAGGACGAAGGAATACGAGTGGTCTCGCTCTACGAACAGATCGTGGGGCCCGTTCGGCCGGCATTTCTGATGCTGCTGTCAGCGGTAGTTCTGGTGCTGCTGATTGCGTGCGTGAACATTTCGAATCTGCAGATGGCGCGGGCCACCGTGCGCATAAGAGAGTTGGCATTGCGAAAGGCGCTGGGCGCGGGGCGGGGACGGCTGGTACGGCAATTGTTGACCGAAAGCGTTCTGCTTTCGTTAGTGGGCGCGGCAGCGGGATTGTTGCTGACGATGCTGGGCACGGCATTTTTGCGGCACTCGGCGCCGGCCGATATTCCGCGCATGGAGAACATGCGTGTAGATACGACGGTGTTATGGTTTACGGCGGCGCTGTCGATGGCGGCGGGGGTCCTATTCGGCGTGCTGCCCGCGATTGTCGGATCTCGCAGCGATGCGAATGAAGCATTGAAGGAGGGAGGAAGCAAAAGCACAGCAGGGCCGCAGTTGAAACGCTGGGGCAACGGTCTGGTGGTGGGGCAGATTGCGCTGGCGATTGTGCTGCTAGCGGGAGCGGTGCTCCTGATGAAAAGTTATTGGAGGCTGGCGCATGTGAACTCCGGATTGAAAGCTTCGGGAGTCTACACGGCAGACGTAACATGGCCGGCTGCAAATGGAAACCCCAAGAGCGCGGAAGTAGTGACGACGCTATCGAGAGAGTTGCTGGAGCGCGTGAGCAAGCTTGCGGGCATACAAGCCGCGGCACTCATCAATCCACTGCCGGTTCGCGATGGGGGAGCAGACGGTAATTTCGAGATTGAGGGAAGACCGCAGCCGGCGGACCCGCACGAGAGCCCCGATGCTCATTACCGGTTGGCCACGAGCGAATACTTTCAGGCGTTCGGATTACCAATTCTGAAGGGACGAGGGTTCGACGCGCATGATGAGTCGTCGCCGGGACAGGTCGCGATTGTGAATCAGGCCTTCGTCCGACAGTTTTTTCCCGGACAGGAGGCGATCGGCGGAAGGATTCGCTTTTTTGGGTTTGACCGCAAACCGCAGTTTATGACGATCGTGGGGTTGATTCCCGATGTGCATGCATTCGGCTTGAATAAGCCGGCGGAACCTGAAGTCTTTGCCGAATATATGCAACACGAGGACATTTGGGGCGACGCAACGCTGGTGGTGCGCGGACGTTTCGATACGCAAGCGGCGGCGCGTTCCATCATCAGCTCGGTCAATCCGGATTCGCCGGTTGAGTTTCAGAGCATGGATGAGGTGATTGCGGGAACCATATCGAGAGAACGCTTCCAGACGTCTCTATTGGGATTGTTTGCCGGCTGCGCGCTGCTGCTGTCCGCGGTCGGCATTTACGGACTGCTCTCCTACACCGTGACGCGGCGAACCAGCGAGTTGGGTATTCGGATGGCACTGGGGGCGGATCGGGCGAGAGTGCTCGCGATGGTGTTGTCGGAAGGCGGCAAGCTCGTGTTAACGGGGACCATCTTGGGGCTGGCGTGTGCATTCTTTTTGACCCGGGTGCTATCGAGTCTGTTGTTCGAAGTGAAGGCGAGCGATCCGGGCGCCTTCCTGACAGTTGCGCTGGTATTTGGAGCGGTAGCCATGCTGGGGTGCTATCTGCCGGCGCGCAGAGCTTCGAGTATCGATCCGAACGTGGCTTTACGGTACGAATGAGATTCGTTCAGCTCGTCATGTGCGGCACGGGGCGATAGCAAGATTCGGAGATCTCGGCCAAGGTCGAGTGCCGGACCTTTTCGCCGAGACCATAGAACTCGCAGAAACTCATGATGAGAGGCCGCCATTTATCCGGGTCAATGCGATCTTTGAAGCCTTGCATCAGGATAGATTCTTCTATGTGTGTGCGCACGACCCGGACTTCGAATGCCAGGGCCGTAGCGGGTTTTTCGGGGCGATTGCCGAATGGGTGTGCCGTTTCCAGCACTGCTTCGAGTTGAACCGGGCACTCCTGAATTCGTGGAGCATCTACAACTTGTGAGACGCCGGCGCTAAGGCGGCTACACTGAGCTTGTCCTTCTCGAAGCGGTAACCCATCAGTTGTTTGTGGGGCGGCACTGGATCGGACCCGGTGAGCCGTGCGAGACGGTTCACGGCGCCTGCCATTGCGACGGAAGGAAGGTTCAAAACACATTCCTTTTCCCTTTGCAGGTTCTGTGCGGTTTTAGATTTCGCGCCTAAGCCGAGCATGCAATTCCAGCCGAGCCACCAGGCGGAAGGTTCGGTGTTCCGTCCTCATTCAATGTGCTTATCAGAACGACGGGAGTACCGAAATAGAGGATCGAGGGCTCAGCGTTGCAGTGCATACCAGCAGAGTGCCGCAACAGATGCTTCTGGAGCTATCCGGTTCTTGCTCTCGAATTGCTGGTTATTATGAAAGGTCAACTATTGAGTTCGGGGAATGCGGTGATGCGCAGCTTCGCCGCGGCGTACGGGAGCAGTTCAATGGTCTCTTCCGGCTCATTGCTCGAAACGGGGCTTTGGGGAACGGGATTGGCGACCCCATCCTCGGATCGCCAGCCGGGCAGCTTGCGAGCTTTCACTTTGAGGGTGACCGGCGGATGGGCGGCACTGAAGGGACGATCGCCGATTTCGGCTTCGGCTGCAGAGACGTCCGGCACAGCAGAAGCGCCGTTCAGTGCCAGCGCGTAGTTCCATTGGGTGGTTGGATAGACTTGCCAATCAGCCGTGAGGCCCCGATCACGCAGCTTCAACCAGTCTTCGCCAATGCTGTAGGAAAAGACGAGCGGGCCGCGCTCGATGGCGACGGAATCGTTGAACCATTTGGACATTCGTGGCTGCAGGGGAAAGTCAATTGTGACCCGATCGCCTGTTTTCCAGGTGCGCTCAACGCGTGCGAATGTTCCGGGTGAAGATTGCGGCTGCTGCTGGCCATTGACCTTGATGGCGGCGTCGGCGGCCCAAGCCGGAATTCGAAGTTGCAGCGGAAACGCGAGTGGGGACGCCGGATTAACGGTCAATTGTACAGCGCCGCGAAACGGATAACTGGTTTCTTCCGTGACATGCACCGGCGTGCCGCGAACGAGAGTATGGACCTCGCAGGGAGCGTAGGCGGCTGCGACCAAACCGTCGTCGTGCGACAGCATGAACAGACTCGCCGCGAATTTGGGCCAGCCCTGATTGAAGTTGGCAGTACAGCAACCGAAATTTGGCTCCAATCCATAGAGATTGGATTCGGGACCATCGGTGGTCCAAGGTTCGCGATGCAAACTGCACTCCACCTGATTCGGCTCCTGGTTGTACTGGTGAGCCCACATGTCATCCGTCAGAGTGCCGGGCAGCGCATTGAATGCTAAGCGTTCGAGTCTATCGCCCAGCGAAACATCGCCCACAATGGCAAGGGATTGCTCAAGGGAAAACATGTATTCGACGACGGTACAGAGTTCTGAACCTTGCGAGGGATTGCGGCCTGCTAGATGCTCGTCGCACGAGAACATCCCATTGGGCAAACCGTGATATTTGTCGAGTTCGGCAATCATGTGCAAGACAGCGCGGCGGTCCGCATCGGAGGCGGAAACGAGCGACCAGACTGGGCCAGTTTTGATCGCCTGGCCGTTGTTTACTCCGTGCGTGGAGAGCGCCAGATCTTTAAGGCCGTTATTGTTTTCGTTGAGCTTCAGGAACTCCGCGGTGATGCGCTCCGTGTATTGAAAGTTCGCGAATTGCGCCAGCCAATCGTGTCCTTGCGCATGAAGCAATTGCAACAGATCGAGCAGTTTTCGATCCCCGGTGCGGTTGTAGAGCCAAATCACACTCAGTGCTTCATCTTGCCAGCGGAACTTTCCCCAATCGCGCAGCGGGCGCTTCGGTAATTGGCTAAGTTGATAAGCACAATAGCGCGTCATGAGCGGGATGACACGGGAGTCGCCGGTGACTTCCTGATACTGCGTGAGGACCTTGAGCATCACGATACGCGGCCACCAATCGTCATTCGAACGCGGACCGATCATGCCGTTGGGCAACTGGTTATTCAGTGTCCAATCGATGTATTTTTCCGCTTTCGCTTGCAGATGCGCGTCGCCTAGAAGATAGGCCAACGGCAGCAATCCGTCGAGAAAGTACGGACCGCGCTCCCACGATTCACCGGTGCCGCCGAGCCATCCACTATTGGGTCCGACGTCGGCCCAGGTTTCGTCCAGGTGACCGCTTAAACCATTCGCCTGAATCTCAAGCTGACGGCGCAACCAGCCGGCTGGGCGAATTGATCCAAGGGGCAGCGGATAAAATGCGCTGGCGGTAAGCGGTGCGCGATTTTTTAGAGCAGTCTGTTGCGGAAACGATGGAGCGGAAATAGCTCTACGCGGGAAGCTGGCCGCGAGTCCAGCGAAGCCGGCGCGCTTCAGGAATTGCCGACGGTGGAAATACTCCGAATACAACACCACGCCCATGCCTATTTTAACGAAGTGTGGCGGTTGATCGCCACGAAGAGCGAAGGATTCCCCCCGGATGCTAAGATCGCGCTTGCGTGCTCAAAACTGGAATTCTGAACCCTGCCATCAATTCGCTGCTCAGCCGCGTGAGACATACGAACACAGTTGTCATTGCGGACCGGGGATTTCCTTTTTGGCCGCACGTTGAGACGGTCGACATCTCCCTCGTCGACGATACGCCTAAAGTGCTCGACGTATTACGCGCCATTCGCCTCAACTTTGTGATCGGAAGAGCGTTTATGGCGGAAGAATTCAGAGCCGCCAATTCCTCTGCTACCGTGAACCAGTGTGAAGAAGCGCTGCATCAGATCTCGATTGCCTTTGAGCCGCATGAAGCATTCAAGAAACGTGTTCCGGCGGCTGTTGGGCTGATTCGAACCGGCGATACGACGCAATACGCAAATATCATTTTGGAATCTGCCTGATGGGCGAAAGCGCCCGCCGCCGGCGAACTACGCTGCGGTCCTCGGCAGTTCCGCCAGCTGCAGCCAGAACTGCTCAATAACGGAAATCACCCGAACTGCCCCGTCAAGATCTCCCGCTTTGTTTACAACGGCGTTGGCGTGCTGGTCATAACAGGCGTTGACATCGACCTCATTCCGAGCGGCGCAAACAATGATTACGGGAATTGAGCGGAGATCGGGGTGCGATTTGATCGTTCGAAGCACTTCGCAGCCTGTTCCGCCGGACAGGTAGAGATCTAACAAAATCAGATCCGGCCGAGGTGCATCCTCGTATGGTGGCTCCCTCCGAAGGAATTGAAGAGTAAGAGAACCGTTGGGCGTCTGGTGGCATTGGTGTTGCTTACCCAATGTGTGGAGGAGCGACTCAATCAAAATAACTTGATCGAAATCGCCATCAGCGATCAGCAGGTTACAAATGTGGGGCATACCGTCCCGCTCGCTTTCGTGGTCAACCCCGGGCTGGGCGAAGACACATAAGTGAGCCGGCCCGTAATCTCGACGCCGCCTCGTGCTATTAACTATCTCACACTTTGAGAAAAATTGGGAGTGGTCCGGAGACTTAGCAGAAGTTTCTCAAAGCTGGGGAACTTCTCACCAGGTTCACGTCATTACCTCGATACAGAGCGGCTGGCACTTACTAAATTCCGTATGATCAGCGACGAAGTTCTCATGCTGCAGTTTCAGGCAGGTTCGCGCGAACCGTTTGAAGAACTTTTTGCCCGTTACCAGCAGCCGCTTCACGGTTTCTTCCGCCGGCGGCTTCCGGGGAAGGAGCGGGCCGAAGATCTGGCGCAAGAGACTTGGATTGCGGTGCTTCGAGGGGCCGTGCGATATCAGCCAAATGCGCCCTTCCGGGCGTATTTGTACGGAATCGCATTCAAACTGTTGGCTGGGGAGCGGCGCAAGAGCGGGAGGGCGGAAGTCGCGTTCAGCGGAACCGAAGGCGCAGGACGCGAACTCCGGGAATCCGAGCACTGGGTGCGGGAAGCTCTCGAGAAGTTGGACCCCACTGAGCGGGAGATTCTGATGCTTCGTGAATATGAACAGTTGAGCTATGCCGAGATTGCCCGTCTGTTGCGCATTCCCCTCAACACAGTACGCTCCCGGCTGTTCCGGGCGCGGCTGGCGTTGAAGCGTTTCTTGGAGCCGAGCGCCGAGCCGATGACCGCTGAAGGGAGGTCGTAATGCCGACCGCTATTCATTCGTTTTCTCAAGAAGAGATGATGGCGTATCTCGACGGCGAGTTGCCGGCGGACCGGGCCCTTGCGGCGGCGCAACATCTGGAGCAATGCCGGGAATGCCAACGTTTGGCGGCCGATTTCCAAAACGTGTCGCGCACATTGCTCAATTGGGAAATAGACCCGATTGCGGCCGCGCCTCCACAGATCGAGACAAGCAAGAAGCCGCAACTCGTTTTTTGGAAGCGGCCATGGGTCCTAGGTGGATCTTCGGTGGCAGTGCTGGTGGTGGTTGTTGCCACGCTCACGCGATTGGGTGGCGAGTATGACCGTGCGCCGATGAATGCCGGCGCTCAATTCGAGAGGACGGAATCGCCGGCGCTGAATGAGCGAATCATGACTGCGGAGGCGCCGGCTGCAGCTATGACCGTGGTGGGCGGAAACGGTGTGGTCGGCGGAGTGATGGGTGGCGTTCCCGGCCCGCCCCCTCCTCCGCCGGCCCGGGCCGTTGCTCCACCTGCGACATCGTCCGGTCCACTCATTGTCCGAACTGCTCGGCTAACCGTAACGACCAAGAGCTTCGACGCAAGCCGAGCCGAGCTGGAGCGGATTGTCAGGAGATACCAGGGCTATATCTCTCAACTCCAATCGAACACGACAAATGGAGCAGCCCGTGTGCTGACGGCGACGCTGCGAGCGCCTACTGCGGGGCTGTATCCAATGCTTCAGGATCTAAGGCGTTTAGGGCGCGTGGATGAGGAGTCGCAAGCCGGCGATGATGTGACCCAGCGCTACGTAGATATGGACGCACGACTATCGAACCTGCGCACGACAGAAGAGCGGTTGCTCCAGATTCTGCGCGACCGCACGGGCAGGCTGGCGGACGTCTTGCAGGTCGAGGAGGCGGTTGACAGGACGCGGGGAGAAATCGAGATCGCCGAAGCGGATAAGCGATTCCTTTCCAACCAAATCGCGCTCGCTTCGGTCGATTTCAGACTTTCAGAAGAGTACAAAGCGCCTCTCGAAACAGGCGATAGTTCGGCGCTTACGCGCCTCCGCAATTCGGCCGTCGAGGGCTACCGCAACGTGGTGGGTATAGCGATGGGGATTCTCGAGTTTCTGCTTTCGATAGGCCCCGCGCTGGTGATTATTTTGCTGATTGCGTTCTTTCCGGGACGTTGGTTATGGCGCAGGCGGCGGGGAGGGCTCTGGCCATTCGCCTCTTGATCGCAACCGCTTACTGCGTCGCGTAGTTCCACTCCTGTTCGCCGCGTTCGATCAAAGCTTCCCGATCCTCCGGCAGGATCCAGCGTTGCTTGACTAAGTTGTCTATGGCTTGGGTGTAGCGGGCGAGGTAGGCATCGCGGCTTGGGTAACGCTCGGCTATGGAGCGGCGAGGATCGTGCCGTTGCTGACGTTCGGCTGATGTCTTTGGGAACGGTATGTAGGAGCCTTCAAACGATACGCGCTGGTCCGGTGCTCCGATCGACGGGTCGCGTAAATTCCAACCCGTGTAGGTGGCAAGGGGAACGGCTATTTCGGGCAGACGAACGCCATCACGCTCATTACCGTCGGCATCGACCTGAGGAACAAGTGCCGGAAACGGCTTGCCTACCTTCGGGGGTTCCAAGCTGAGCACGCCGGCTTGCCAATCGGGACCGAAGTCGAGCCGGTACGCCTCGTTTGCATCGTGCGGTTTAAGCACGCCTGGAATGGCAGGCAGAGCGTATTTCGAGAGCGGAACAAGCGTACCATCGGCAATGGTGGGATAGCTGCTCGGCGGCGGAGCGGCATTGGTGCGCACCCAGCCCTCCATATTAGTAATCATGGCGCGCCAAAAATACTTCACGGGCAATGGCGATTCCAGTTGGTCCCCCAAAAGATCGCCTTTGCCTTTCGCGGGAGGGAACGGCCCTGAGAAATGCTGCAGACCGGTTAAGTGATAGATGCGAACGTTCCGCGAGATGGGCGTGTCGCGCTTACCGTCAGGACTGGAGTGAATCAGCGAAGCGACACGGCCCCAATACTCATAGGATGTATGAGAGAAGAAAATCTTCGGAACGGCGTTTTCGGCGGCGCCGCGATCGAGCAGTCCGCCCGTTTGCCCGGTAAGCGGGTCCGTTTCGGGCTCATCGGTAAACGGAAAAATGTCGGTAGGAAAGAAGAGCGAAGAAGTAGGCTGCGCATCTCTTGAAGGCTGAGCGAAACGGTAGTTGAAGCTGCCGCGGCCCGCTCCGGCTACGTGCGCGAGAACGCCGTCCAGCGCCATTCTGCCCTGTTCGTCGGCATTGAAGCCTTCGTAAATAAAATCACGGAGAAACCGGCCGTTCTGCGAAATGCCTTCCCCGATCACGCGCGCTGAAGTAACAAGAGCACCCGGGTCGTATTTGGCGTAGGACGCGAAGTCACGCACCGCCGCGAACGAGAGACCTGCGACAACGGGATTCGAGACGACATACACGTATTCATAAATCTTTCCTGCATGGAAGCCGCCGTTAAGAGATATCGAGCGATTGGTTGCGAAGCGCCACTGAGAGCGAGGAATTTCGGTGCGCCGCGCAGTAGGCGAATCGCGCACCGTCAGTACGTTGCGCGGGTCGTCCGGCGCGCTGACCGGGTATTCAGAGCCCCCGATTCTGCCCGTGATGAGGTGCCCGAGAGGGATTTCGTCCATCTCGTGAGAAGGCATCAGATCGCCGCGCAATAAGCCGCTGATGGTCCTGCCGTTCTCTTTGGCAATGGGCGCATAAAAGCGCAGCGCGCCGGGACCGGCGGCGTCCCACTGCCAGCCGAGCGCCGCGATGGTGTAGCCCTGGCGCAGAAGCCAACCATCTCCCGCGTCGTGTGCAATATCCCAATCGCCACCGTCCACCAGCGCGATAATCCGTGAGTTACCCCGATTGGGGATTTCGAGCAGCATAGAGCCGTTCCGCTTATCCGGCTCTTTCGGACGGACCGCGATGAAGTCCGAAGAGAACTCGACTTCGCCCTTCGTGAGGTTCACGGCATTCTGCAGATCCACGATGCGGCTGTTGTAATGATTCGCGATTTGAACCGCGAAGGAGACCCGGCCCGTGATGCGTTCATACGCGCCGGCATTGCCAAACGATTTTCCGTTGAGGACATCCTGGCGCGATGCGATCTGAATTCCGATGACACGTGCGTGGAGGAGCGGCGCGGCCAAGATGAGAAGCAGGGGTAAGACGCTAAAACAGCGACGCACTGCCCGGCCGCGGATAAGATCGTCGCTCAACCGTGATTGGGCAAGCTCAGTTTTTTTCGCGCGTTGTGAAGCAGGCCGATAAGACCTGAGGGCACCCAGACGATAGCGGGTATACCGACCGGAATGGCGGTAAGCAGACCCACGATGCCGGCCTTGATCATGGCGGAATCATGGTCGTCGCCGTACCATTTCATTTGCGCCTTGTAAGTGATGCGTCCAAGTACGACACCCGCTGCAATCGCCAGCGGAATCACAATCGGCAGCGTGATTCCCATCGTGGCTGCGGCTGTGCCGAACAGCATCAAATCCACCACAAAGGCCACGAACGCAATGCGCGGATCCATTCCAAAGATCTGCTCGAACCCTTTCGAGGCTGCATGTGTTCGGGGCGCAGAGTATTGGGCTGAATCCTGAGAGGGAGTATTGGTCTGATAATGCATCACCAGCTTGTTGTCTCTACCGCAGGACGGGCAGAACCGGGTCGCTTCCAGCGTGACGACACCGCAATCAGGGCAGACGGGCATGTATCTCTCCTTTGTCGAACCCCTGTGGCGGTTCGCTGCCTGTCTAAATTCTATACCCGCGTTCGGGAGAGGCAGTCCGCGTTCTTCATGCAGCGCGCGACGTTCAGAGCATCGTCGGCCTGGGCACCCGAAGAACCGTAGCCGAAGCCATCACCGCAACACAATCGCGGCTACCCCGTCATACTGCGACATATCGCTGATGATCACTTTGTCCCCCGGCTGCAGACCGCTCTTGATCTCGATCAGCTGCACCGAGGCCGCGCCGAACTGCACCTGAACCTTCTTCGCCGAATGGCCGTCGGGTTCGAGCTTGAAAAGCATCACGCGATTGTTGGATCGGCCGAACACCGGAATGCCCACGTACACCACATCCGTCAGGCCCCCTACCGTAATAGTCCCGTTCACCGGTTCCTGCAGATTGATACCGGACGGCAGAGCGTCATCCATCACTACGTCCACAGTCATTGTGCCGTTCGCCACTTCCGGATGCACCACCGCAACCTTGCCGCGAACGGTCTCCTTGCGATTCCGGAACGCAATGATGGCCGGCTCGCCCTGCCGTACGTCCTGCATCTGCGTCTCCGCCAGTTTGAGCGCCGCCGTATGGTCGGACGTCAATCGGCCCAACCCACGCACCTCCAGCTTCATATCGCCTTGCTTCACCGTGTCCGACCAGACGGTGTGGAGGTCCACTATCCGCTGGCTTTGCCCTTGCGCGCCGGTCACCGCAACTCCTGCGATCCCCAATAGCAGCAGGGCACCCAAAGACCAGGCCGTTCCCCATCCTGCGGGCCTGTGCGCCGCCACGGGGTTGGTCAGGCGGCGGATCCGGCGCAGGAGCGAACCGTCGTTCGCAGATAGCGCCGCCTTGAAATGTGCCGGCCGCATCGATTCCAATTCCGCCAGTGCGCGTGCGTACACCAGGACATCGCCGCTCGCCGCAGCGGCGAGATCATCGCAGCAATGCTCGCGCTCGGCCCGGATCTGGTTTGAGATCCACCACACCGCAGGATGGTAAACGAGCAGGCTCTCGGCGATCCCTTGCAGAACGTTCACCAGGTAGTCGTGCCGCCGGACATGCGCCAGTTCGTGCGCCAACAGCGCCTCTACCTGCTGGGGTGCGAGCCCACACAGCACCCCCACCGGGGCGAGAATCACTGGCCGAAGCCAGCCGATTACGAAGGAGAGTCCACTCGATCCGTGGCCAGCAACCGCACGCTTCGCGACACGTGCATGCGTTCGATCAGCCGGTCGAGGGTTTGCTGCCATTCGGTGAGCACCGGCGCATGACGCGAACGCCGCAGAGCCGCCGCGGAGATGAATCCCATGAGCAGCCGGAGGGAACACGCGGCGGCGCCAGCGAACCACGCCATTACAATCCCCGGCATCGCCTGTTGCCAGGGATCGGTGGCCGCTGAGTAAGCAACCCCAGGGGCAAGGTGCCGGGCGCCCCAATCGGTAAGGCCCCCGATCCGCGCCGGCTGCCCGGAATTTCCAAGCCACCAGTAAGTGAGAGCAGGCGCCATGGTCATCGCCAACAGCGAAGCGCAGGCAATTGCATAGCGGCCGCGCGCCGAAATGCGGCCGCCGCCCAAAGTCCGGGCGACCGCATAGAGGGCTGCCACCAGAATTCCCTGCCACAGAAAATGCAGGAGCGTCCAGCCCAGACGCTCGGTCCACGGCTGATTCAGTAGCGTGATCATTTTGTTCCCCTCCTCTTTTCGAATTCGTCCAACAGACTCCGTATCTCGGCCAGATCCTTGCCTGAAGCCGACTGCGCGGCGAGCGCTCCCAGCACCAAGCTCTTCGCCGATCCTTCGAATGCGCGCTTCAACAGGTCGCCCGCGATCTGCCGCTGCGTCTGCTCCTTGGGTGCGCGCGCTTCGTAAAGATGCGAGCGGAAGCGCTCATTGCGCACCACCAGTCCCTTTTCGAGCATGAGCTGCATCAACTTCAGCGTGGTGGTATATCCACTGTCCTTACTCAGCGCTTCATGCACCTCGCGCACGGTACTGGCGCCTTGACGCCACAGCACCGCCAGGATGGCTATCTCGGCGTCGGTTGGAAGCGGCGGGGGAGCGGGCTCTTTGGAAAGGGATCGGGATGCCACGCTTCGAGTATCATACGAATCTATTCGTATGTCAACGAAAGAATTCGTATGACCGGAGATAAGCCAGCAGGCGGAAGCGGCTGCCCCGCTTGATGAAGGGCACCATCAATCTCGCGAACGCAATGTGCTTGAGCCGGAGCGGGCCAACGAGCAGGACGGGCCCCTACGCGCTAACCGGAAAATATCCCAGCATTTGCCAGCCCCGAGATTAGGACTGACAAACGCCGTTCACTTCTGGAATTCACTTTGACGAGAAGTCGCCATGTCCGAGATTTGAAACCCTCCTCGCTTTCTCGGCCACTCAAGCGGGCTTAGGGGACCTCCACTAAATGCGCCACTCGAAATCGCGCTCAGCGGGTCCTGGACGCCACTCTCCACATACCCACGTACTCTCTCTCTAATGTCTATCCGCCCGAGCCATTGTTGTCCTAACGCCCTCCGCGATCTCTCTCGCGCGGAATTCACAATGCGTCCAATCAACTTGACGGAGACGGGCTGGGATAGCGGGAAACGAATCGTGCCCTTTTCGACCTTGTATGCGGCAAGCTCGTTCTGGAACGCCGCTACCACTCCTGCCGTGGCGCCGTAGATCGAATAGTGCTGCTTCCAAACAGCGAAATAAAGCAAGCGATCCCCATTCAGCAAATACGTCGGCATCTTGTACGAGATGACTTCCTGGATTTGCGGTACAGCCTTGCGAATGGTATGCGCACAAGTTCAAGGGTGCCCCGCACGCCCTCGGGTTGTGAGTCGATGTAATGTCAACATTTCTGAAATCGGCCTGGGCCATCATCGCTCCATCTAGGGCTCGCCTGAATGCGTGTGAATGCCAAAAAACAGCGGAATTATTTACCGACTTGTCTCACTCTAACCGGATCGCAATACCTGCCTCCCATGCAGTGCAAACTGATAAACTGATCTGCAAGTTACTCGCCGTGCCGCGCTAAATCCAACCCCGTCCGGTCCTGCCAAATCGATAAAGGGAGTCTTTCTGCTTATGTCATCGTTATTAATTCAACGTGCCGTAAGGGCCATCTGCTCACACTGCTGTTTTCCCGCCGGAATTCTTTTTCTGTTTGCCGCTCTGCTCTCCGCTCAATCGACAGGTGGAATACAAGGAACTGTCACTGACGCGACGGGCGCTGTCATTGCCGGCGCTAGCGTCACCGTTACCAATCAAGCCACTGGAGAGGTTCACAATCTCACGACCGACACCGCCGGAGTCTATACCGAACCGTCGCTGGTTCCCGGCCTTTATAAGGTCCAG
Source organism: uncultured Acidobacteriaceae bacterium (assembly GCA_963730865.1). Lineage (GTDB taxonomy): Bacteria > Acidobacteriota > Terriglobia > Bryobacterales > Bryobacteraceae > Bog-105. The sequence goes on from CAVSTO010000019.1 coordinate 164,938, forward strand.
GTCGACGCTTCCGGCATGCAAACTACCGTGGTCCAGAACCTCACGGTCGCGGTTGGAACCACGGTGCGCCAGGATTTCAACGTAGCCGTCAAATCGACGAGTTCCACCATCGAGATCCAAGCTTCGTCGCCCGTGGTCGAAAGCAGCAGCGTTTCGGTGGGAGATGTGATCGATCAGCGAACCGTTCAAGAGATCCCCTTGAACGGCCGCCACTTTGTCGATCTCGCCATGCTCATACCCGGTACGGTCACGCCGCCGGCCACCGGCTTCTTGACCGCACCCCTGCGCGGCCAGGGCTCTTTCTCGTTCAACTCAGCCGGCGCGCGTGAGGATCAGGTCAACTTCATGATCAACGGCATCCAGATGAACGACATGTCGCAGAACCAGATTACCTTTCAGCCAACCGTCAATACGGTCGAAGAATTTAGCGTCGACAACTCCACCTATGGCGCGGAGTACGGCCGCAACTCCGGTTCTATCGTGAACATTGCCACCCGCTCCGGCACGAACCAATTTCACGGCGAGGCTTACGATTACCTCCGCAACAGTTTCTTCGACGCGCGTAACTTCAGCAATCCTGTGGGCACGCTGCAAGCGCCTTTCAAGCGCAACCAATTCGGCGGCGACTTCGGCGGCCCTATAAAGAAGGACAAGACCTTCCTTTTCCTGAGCTACGAACAACTGGAGCAGCGCCAGAACTTGCCCCTCACCACCACCGTATTCAGTCCCGCGCAGCGCGCCGCCGTCCTCTCCACGAGTGACCCCATCGTCCAAAAACTCGTCGGGCTGATTCCGCTCGCGAATTCTCCCGGAAATGTCTTCACCAGCTCCGCGGTTACGCCCGTCACCATCTATCAGGGGACCGCCAACTTCACTCAGCAATTCAGCGACAAAAATCGCTTCAACGCCTATTACGCCATGCAGCGCGATATTCGCGACGAACCGCCGAGCACCGACGGCAACAATATCCCAGGCTATGGCGACGATCGAAACGGCTGGCGTCAACTGGCCACCTTGAACGATAGCTGGACGCTCTCCCCCAATCTGGTCAACGAAGCGCGTGCCGGCTTCAATCGTATTCACATCGTGTTTGCGCCGCAGACCGCTCTCAATCCGCTGGATTACGGCATCAATAGCGGCGTCACGACTGCGATCGGCTTACCGCAGATCAGCATCGACGGCGGTCCTGCGTTTGGCGGTAATTCCGGATTCCCGCAAGGACGCGGCGACGACACCATCACCCTCTCCAACACGACGACCTTGACGCACGGCAATCACATCCTCAGTTTCGGACCTCAGTACTACCACGTGATCGGCGATAGCTTCAGCTATACTCCGGGAACCATAAGTTTCTCTAACTTGGCCAATTTCCTGGCGGACTCGGCCAGTTCGTTCAGTGCTAACGTATCCAACCGCTCTTCCCGCATCTACATTAATTCCATCGGCGCTTTCGTTCAGGACTTATGGAGAGTGAAGCCGCGGCTCACCATCAATCTCGGCCTTCGCTATGACTGGAATGGCACGCCCACAGAAGCGGAAAATCGCTTCGTCATCTTCAACCCGGTCTCCGATGAGTTGCAGCGAGTCGGCGCTGCCGGCGGCCCCAGTCATGCCTACAACGAAAGCGCGCTGAATTTCGAACCCCGCGCCGGCTTCGCTTACGACGTTTTCGGCACCGGCAAAACGGTCATCCGAAGCGCCTACGCGATTTTCGTCGACCAGCCGAATGAAGGCTTAGTGCTGGGCCTGCCCTCCAATCCGCCCTTTGCCGCTCCTCTAAACTACACGCCCTCCGCGGGAGTCACTCTCAGCTTTGCGAATGCCTACACTTTGGCCGGCGGCAGCGTCTCTCCCACGTCGGTCGCCAAGAATTATAAGGACGCTTATGTCCAGTCCTGGAACTTCAATATTCAACAGCAGTTCGGCCGTGATTACGGGCTCATGCTGGGCTACTTCGGTAATAAAGGAACCGACCTGAACATTGAGCGGAACTACAATCAGTTCATCAATGGCGTCCGTCCGTACCCGGCGCTCTCGCTCAACAGTCCCATCGATCCCGGCGCAAAGCTCGGAAATATCACCGTCAATGAGAGCGACGGCAACTCCTCTTACAATGCGTTGTGGGCCACGCTCAAAAAACACTTCTCGTCGGGCCTGCAATTCGAGGCGGACTACACCTGGTCCAAGTCGATCGATGAGAACTCTCGCAATTTCCAAGGCGTCGTCGTCCAGGACAGCTATAACATCGAAGGCGATCGCGGCCCGTCGGACTTCGATGCTCGCCAGCGCGTTGTTCTGAATGGCGTGTACGCGATTCCCTTCAAGCGAAACCGTCTGGTTTCCGGCTGGGAGATTGCCTTGATCGAAACCGCGCAGTCCGGCAATCCGCTCAACTTCCACACCACGAACACTACTTTCACTGGCCTCGGAACTCTTCGGCCGAGCATCTCCGGCCCGGTCGTCACAGGCTACACGCCCGCAACCAACGGAAACGCTGCCTATGTGACTTACATCCAGGATCCTTCCGTGTTTTTCGTGCCCAACGGTGGGAAAGCCTTCGGGAATCTCGGACGCAACGCGATTACCGGCCCGGCCTTCTTCGATACCGACATCTCGCTGGTAAAGAACACGAAGCTGTTCGGCGAAAACCGTCCTGTCAACCTGCAGTTTCGGGCCGACGCTTTCGACGTTTTCAATCAGACTAATTTCTATAATCCGAACACCACTTACCCGTCCTCCACCTTCGGCGTCATCACGGCCGGGACGCGCTTCCCGACCGGAGACTCGGGTTCATCTCGCCAGTTGCAACTCGCCCTGAAACTTATTTTCTGAATAACTCGCCATCGGGGTCCGCCGCTCTACGCCTACAATAAAAGAGATGAGCTGTTTCCGCGTGCTCGCGCGTTTCCTTCTTTGCGCAAGTTTATTTACTGCCTGTTTGCTCTATGCGCAGGACTGGAAAACGGCCACATCGCTTCCCGGCATCGACTTAAACGGTCTGTCGCCAAGCCAGAAGGCGATGGTTTTCAAGGTCCTCCGCGAACATGATTGTTCCTGCGGTTGCGGAATGAAGCTGGCCGAGTGCCGCATCGCGGATCCAAAGTGCGCCTACAGCACCGGACTGGCCGCTAGCGTGATTGCAAGCATCAAAGCAGGAAAGAGTGAGGATGAAGCGTGGGCCGCCGCCGGCGCTTCGAAGTGGGCGCGTATCCAGGACAAAGTGCTCAGCGACCCGGTGGTTATCCCCGTGACGGGCGCGCCTGAGCTCGGTCCGCAGAAAGCTCCTGTAACCGTAGTTGAGTTTTCCGATTTTCAATGCCCTTATTGCGCGGCCGCGGTACCGGAAATTAAAGCTTTGCTAAAGGCCTATCCGACGCAAGTGAAACTGATTTTTAAGCAGTTCCCTCTCGAGATGCATGCGCAAGCGGATTTAGCTGCCGCTGCCGCCATCGCGGCGCAGAAGCAAGGTAAGTTCTGGGAGATGCACGATGCCATGTACAACCATTTCGAGGACCTCTCACGCAAAACCATCCTTGCGATGGCCAAGCAGATCGGTTTGGACATGGACCGCTTCGAGAACGATATCGATTCAACCGAAGTGCGGGAAACGGTGGTGCGGGATGTGCAGGACGGCAACGACGCCGGAGTAGAGGGAACGCCGACGCTCTTTATCGATGGCCAACGTTATAACGGCGCCATCCTGCTGAGTGCGCTAAAACCGGTGCTGGACGACGAACTGAAGAGCCCTCATCCCGCTGCTGCGCCCGTCGCCGCTCGTTAAGTAGACTCTTGCTCTTCTAATTCCTTTATCAGCTGCAGCACGACGTCGCCCACCACTTGTAGGCTGCGCGCGCTCAGCTTGTCTAGCGTGTCTTCGGCGCTGTGCCAATACTTGCCGCCTGGCCCATAATCCAGATCGATAATGTCAATCGCGTTCACGCCTGCGTCCACAAACGGCTTGTGATCGTCCTCGACCGCGGACACGTTGTTCCGAAAGTATTTGCCGTCGCCTAGCGTCGCGGCAATCCGCCAGACTTGGTCCCGCAATCCTTGCGACGAGTTCCCGTCGTTGAGAATATCCAGATCCTTGTCGCCGATCATGTCGATGTTGATCAAAGCTCTGATTCGCGAAAGCGTGCCGTCCGCCGCCCATTTTGAAGCCAGATGGCGACTCCCGTACAAACTGTCTTGGTCCGTCCAGGAGCCCACCGCCTCCTCGCCGTCGAAGAAGACGATATAGATATCATCGCGATGCTTCATCAGCGATACCGCATGCGCGAATTCGATCAGGAAGCCGGTCGAAGAACCTGCGTCATTGGCGCCCACAAAATGCACCATCGGGATTTTCTTAGTGTCGTAGTGCCCCGTCACCACCACGGCTTTGCCGGAATTTCCGGGAAACTTCAGAATGATGTTCACCATAGGAACGGCCCCCGCCGGGGTTGAGCCGCTGAACGCGTCGAGTGACAATTCGCCGCGGGTCCGCTTCAGCTCGGAAACGATCCAATCGCGCAAATGCACGATGGCTTCTGAGCCCGCGGGGCGTTCGCCAAATGACACTGCTTGCTTGGTGTCGGCGAGTGCCACGCCGCCTCGGAACACGGGAATACCCGAGGCCGTATGTCCAGCGGGAGTGATTGCCAGCCCACACACGGCGGAAAGCAATAGACCGCTTAAAGTATAGACAAGGTTGAGCCGATGAGACTTACACATGAACATGGTGGATCGGTCAGGGGCTCGGACACGGGGCTTTCTGAGCGGGCTAGGAAAAGTCCGTGGGCTACGAGACTGTAGTATTATAGCTTTGCATGCGAGGTAAGGGCCTCGCGGCCCGAGATTTTTATGTTGTCAGTTGGACAGCAGATCCGCGAACAGCGCCTGCGACTCGGGCTTAAGCTCGAAGAGATCTCCGCTCGGAGCCGTATCTCGTTGAAGACGCTCCAGGCCATCGAGACCGATGATCTCGCGAGCCTTAGCTCTCCGTTCCTTTACAAGAGCTTCGCGCGGCAATTTGCCGAGCACCTGAAGCTGGACTATAAACAACTTGCTCCGGCCGTCGAATCTGCCGCTCTCAGCATGCCGCAACCGCGCATGCCGGGCGAGGGAGACGTCGGGAAGACCTACATCGCACCCTTGCCGATCAAGGGCCGTTCAAAGAGCTTCCGTTGGCTCTATTCAGTCGGTTCATTGGGCGTTATGCTGGTGGCCTGTTCGTCCGTCTACGGAGTTTGGCAGAACTCGAAGTCCACCTGGACGGCCGATCTCAGCGACTTCATTCATTCGGCGAACTCTCCAGCCCCGGCCAAATCGCCGGCCGTGACCCCTGCTACCGTCGTCCCGACACTCTCGCCTGCCGGTGCAACCGTTCCTATCCATCCTCCGTCCCACAGAACGCCGGCACGTTTAACGGAAGCGCCGAACCAGCTTGACGCTAATCGCAACGATGCCAACGACACTTTAGCGGCTGCCGATCCTAATTCCGCATCTCCGGCCGAACAGGAGTCGCCTGACTTTCATGTTGAACTCTCAGCCATCGAGCCTACTTGGCTCTCCATTGTCGAAGATGGCCAACAGATCTTTAGCGGGGTGTTAGACGCCGCGCAGACCAAAGTTCTTGAGGGACACGACACGGCGCGTATCCGCACCGGCAACGCGGGCGGTCTCAACTGCATCTTTAACGGCAAGCCCATCGGAACGCTCGGGCCCCGTGGCCAGGTCCGGACAGTTGTTTTCACCAAGAGCAACTACGAAGTGCTCGATGCGGCGGCGCATATCGCCCTCACACAATTTCCTTCGATAATCGAATAGAACCAGGAATAGACGAGACGCGTTCCGGTCGCCTTCCGCTTCGGAATCCGCCCACCCTAACAGTCAGCTCTCGAACTTCAGTGTGCTAGTCAGATCTCGAACTGAACGCGCTTCCAGGTCGGCTACGCAATCGATAATGTTTTGGAGCTGCCGTTCAGACGCGACGTTTTGACCTAAGCGTCGGAATTTTTCCAGCACCCGGTCATGAGGCATAGGGCGACGGTAGAAACCCTCGAAATCCTTTTTCTCGCATGTAAGAGTCCGGCCGTTTGAAAGCTTTATCACGATACGACAGCGCATCCAGTCGGGATATGTCCTCGTGAAAGCCCTGCTGGGTTTCACCTTCACCTTTTTCATCAGAGTTTGAACGTCCCTCGATTGTATGCGAGAAGTTTCGAACTGCTTGGGCTCAAGTTCGCCATCCAGCCAGGCGACTGCGGCCATGTAATGCAGGCTATGATCGGCGTCTTCTTTCGTCCGGACGGATTGCGGGTCGAGATATTTACCACCGCCGATCATTTCGTACGCCACGTTGAATATGTCTATGCGGACACTTCGGATGGCCGCTGGCTCGAAGCTGTATTCCCGACGCAACTCGAGGAGACCTTCGATACAGGATTGGGAATGGAACTCCGCGTTAAAGCGTTTCAGGCTAGCGTTCAAAATGCCTTCATAGCGGCCTTTCCATTTCTCGGGAAGCTTCTTGCTGAGCATCTGTGTCCAGCCCATCGGACCCTCAAAAAGATGCAGCGGGCCAGTGATTCCTGCAGCGGCGATCAGGACACTGTGGATGGTGTGAAGCGCCATACCCGCTGACGCTAATCCCTTCCACTGCGACAGGTGCTTGCCGGTTCGTGTGGCGGCGAGACCAGCTCCACCAACGCTGGAGATAGCGATGGCATTCGCGGCCTGCTGGCGTGAGAGACCGAGCACGCGAGCAGTCCCGGCTGCAAGCGAAATAGCTTGTGTTACGGTGTGATCGAATCCCGCTTGCATGATGGGAACACCGCTGCTGGTGAGGCGCGACTGAATGTCGTAGGCCAGGGCCATCGCTGTGAGCAGATCTCTTCCGGATGCACCAGCGAGTTCAGCGGCTGTGAGAATGCCGGCGATGTTATCGGATGGATGACACGCTTCATGCGGGGCGATAAAGGTGTCCATGAAATCCAGGTAGCGGATGAGCGCGGCATTGTAGAAAGTTGCGCGTTCCGGGGTCGCGGAGCCGGCGCCGATCAAAGTACATTTTCCGTGAGCGAAGTCTGACGAGCGCTCCTGCTCGGCACGGATACGCCGTAGCGGTTCCGCACCCATAGCGCCAAGCGCGCACCCAAGCGAATCGAGAAGGTGGTCCTTCAACTTGTTCCTTACATCCGTTGAAAGGCAATCCCAAGATGCTTCCGTGCTGTATCTTGCGAGATTTTCGCAAGTCAAAGTTCGTGAAAACACTTCGCTCCTAAGCCGTTCGCCACCGTATGGGTCGAAAACCCGATCAGGCCGCTACCTGCTGCGCATCACCGGTGAGACACTCCTCTACCGGCCACCGTCCACTGCGCTTTCCGTCCGCTTGACGGCATATCGCCATGAGGCTGGCCCAGATGATGACCTTCGGCCGTGTACCGCAGGCATACTCGATCGTCCTTGGCAAACAGGACGTCATAACTGACAATGTGGAGATCGCTCACCTGCTTCATCAGCTTCCCGTGATCTTGCGCGTACTCCTCAAGCGTGTGAACATTCGGGAATGTCGTCGGAGCGATGAAGCGATTTCTAGGTGCACAGAGGTGCTTCACCGCTTCCGCGCTGCCCGCTTCGGGTCGTAAGAGATGCTGATGTACTCTTTAGCGAGATTTAGATTTTGCTCTTCTTCAGCAGTGATGTTCGATGCCACTCTTCGGTCCTCCAGACAATAGATGTTGGACGGGAAAATATTGACGATGCATAGTCACGCAAGAAAATGTACCTGTGTCAGAGTGCGCTGCGGGACTTTTCATGAATGACCTGCCGTCCGTCATAAACGTCAACGATCCCGCGACGCATTAGAGAAATCCAGACTATTTGCAGGGGGCCGTCGTGAAAAGGCTGGCTGACCGGTCTTTGAAGGCATGCACGGAATTTTGAGGCTGACGCTGTTCGGCTTTATGCCTTTGATCGCAGGCATAGCGCAGGACGCTGTTCATACCAGCACAATCACTTTGAGCGCGGGCGGAGAAACGCCGACGGCCAATGACTTTGGAGAAGGGAGTGGACCGGTTTTTAACGGCAATTATGAGTATCGTGTATGGAAACATGTGGCAGTAGAAGCAGGCGCAGATACGATGCTCCCCGCCAAGACCGACTATCTTTTTGTAGATATCCTTCCCGGAACCAATCTTATTGGCGTGACAACCCTCCAAACAAATTCCCCGTACGTGCTGACGGAACGCGGCAGGACCTGGGTAACCTTGCTTCCGTTCGGACTGAAAGGCATTTTGCCGCTGGCTGGCGGACGATTGGAGCTATTTGCCGGATTGGGAGGCGCTTACGCGTTACATTCTCATGACTCCTGTTGCAATGCGATGCTGATGCGTGCAAGCGTGGGCGGCCGGTTCGCTCTGGATAAAAGACGTCATTACTGGTTGGGGACATCTGGGCAGTTTTCTTCGAACGTCGGCGGCTATCGGCAGGAATGGCTCTCGTGGACGGCGGATTTCGGGTTGCGCTTCGGCCATTAAGCGATGAGCCGGCGCCTTATGCGAGACGAGAGAGCTGGACTCTGATTTCGCCGGAAGCTCACGTATTCAACACGACGTGGAGCAAGCATATGAGCAGACGCGTACGGCCATTTGCTCCTACCTGCTTTGCCTGGGCGTGCCTCCAGCGCAAGCGCCCGAAGTGACGCAGGAGGTGTATCTACGGCTCTACCAAACGTTGCGTAACGGGGAGCAGATTGAGAATATGCGGGCGTGGTTGTTTCGTGTGGCGCACAATTTGGGACTGAAGGTGCGCTCAAGGGAGCGGACCTTTCGCAGCGCCACTCCGGATTGGGAGCGGTTTACACAGCTGACTATGGAATCGCCCGAGCAGACCATGCTGGATCGAGAAAGAATGGAGCGGGTTGCGGCGGCTCTCGAGACATTATCGGCGCAGCAGAGGAACTGTTTGTATCTGCGCGCGGAAGGATTAAAGTATCGCGAGATTGCGGAAGTCATTGGAGTAAGTCCGTCGACGGTCAACGAGTTTCTGCGCAGGGCGATTGCACGATTGGCGGAGGCGGTAAATGGATAAGTCCCATATCGGCGAGTCCGCGCATTTATCCGATTCCGCCCTGATTCGCTTGGCGGAACGCGACCCGCACAGGGAAAATACGGCTGCGATGGAGGATCACATGATTTCCTGCGCGGAGTGCCGGAAGCGGCTGGGCGAGATAGAGAGTGCGTTGACGGCTTACGACGACTATCATGCACGTGTGCTGCGGCCGAGTTTAGAAGCTGCGGCGACGGCGGCATGGCCCGGCCTGCGAGAGCGCATGGCTGCTTTGGAGGAGCGCAAGCGAAGTTGGATTTTCCGTCCGGCACTATGGTGGGCCGCAACGGCGGTGGCTTGTTGTTTGGTAATGCTCGTGATGTTTTCGCGCCGGGCGCCGCGGCAACGAGAGATGCAGGAAGTGTTAGAGCGGGCGGCGAGTGCACCCGAACCCGAGCACCGGCGATTGCAGTTTACGGAGGGTGGGCGGAGTTGGTATCGTCCGGCGGTACTGCGCGCCGCGGATAACAAAGGGCCAGGGAGCGGCGAGCACATCCAGGCGTTGTTCATCGAGGCGCATTACAGTTGGGAAGATCCGTTGAGCGCGCGTTCCTTCGCGGCTTGGCGGAAGCAGTTGCGGGAAAAGCGGGATGAGGTGACAGCTATAAACGGAAGAGACGGGCGGCGGCAACTTTACCGGCTGCGGACGGAGACGTCTCACGGGGCGTTGCGAACGGCAGCGCTGACCCTCCGCGCGGAAGACTTCGCGGCCGTGAAAGCAGCGTTTCAATTCGCGGACCAAGAGAAAGTGGTGGTTTCGGATTCAGGCGAAATGCCGCAGCCGCAGCCCGCGGCGGCACGGCAAGAAATTCCGAGTGCGGCCTGTACGCACGCCCGAAGCAAGGGTGAGCGAAGCGGATGAGCTGCGCGTGCTTGCCGCGCTGGATGCCATCGGGGCAGATGTCGGCGAGCCGGTGGATGTGGACCTGGACGCCGCGAAGCAGCACGTGGTGGTGACGGGAATGGGCGTTTCGGTGACACGGCAGAGTGAGATTAAGGCTGCTTTGAATGGCGTGCCAAATGCGCTAACACGTTTCGAATCGGCGGCGGCGCGTCCGGGAGTGGCGACTGACAATAGTGACAACAGGGGCGGGCAGATGGGTGATGCTGTGACGCCATTCCGACTCTCCTTAGAAGAGAAGGCGGGCGGATCAGTGGCGCTGGAACACGTTACCGATCAGGCGCTGGAACTGAGCAACACTTTGTTGGCGCAGGCACACGCGTTGCTGGTGCTGTCAGAGAAATTCACCCCGCCGGTGGAAGCCGGCTTCAGTGCTGAACAACGAGAGGCACTGCGGGGCCTTCGGCAACGGCATGCGGCCGCGACCGAACAGAATGCGCTGGAGTTGCGCGCCCTCTTGCGACCGCTGCTAGCGGCTAACGCCCAGGGAACGCAAGCCGGGGGAGGTGCGTCCTGGCAGGCAGGGGTTGCGCCACTGTTCGAAGCCGTTCGGCAGGTGGATGCGGAGGTAAGCCGCTTGTTGGGGGGCAGCTATCCGGAAGAGTGGGGGCGCGATACGTTGAATCGATTGCCGCAAGATCTGGGGAGAGTGGAAGCGATTGCTCACGCGCAGGCAGCGGCTCAGTAACTCCTGTCTGCTGGTCCTGCTGTGCGCGGGAGCAGTGTGCGCGCAACAGGGTGGGTTTGTAGCAGGCGTAGTTCGTACACGCGCCGGAGCTCCGGTGCGCGGCGCGGAAGTTGCAGTGCAGAGCGACTTGACGGGAGCGAGGCAGAAAGCGTATTGCGATGAGCAGGGGCGCTTCGAGAGTACGGAACTAGCGCCGGGGACTTATAAACTTACCGTGCGCAGCGAAGGGTTTCGCACCATCACGCAACTTTTCGGTAAACGCATCGATGATCTCAGAGAGTCGTTGAACGGCCGGATCAACGATTTGAGAGATTCGGTAAATGGTCGCCTGGATACGGTCGAGAAGCGGCTTACCGAGATCGAAAGCGGCTTCCGTTTGGTCCGACAATAGGCCGCGGTACTAGTACCGGTCATTTGCGATTTGGGCATGCGGCGCTGTATCACTCCCATGCTCAATGCAGACGAGCTCGAACAGCTCACCCAAATCATTCGATCCACCGTCGTCTCTCTGGACGAAAGCGATCTTCAACACATCCGCCGCCTCATCCGGGATGCGTCCACGACGCTCTACAAACCGAAGCGAACCACGAGATGCGGCGCAAGCTGCTGGCCAGCGCCAGCACCCCCACGGCGATCACGTCCTTGGATCGACTCCTGACCGATTTGACCGAACGCGTGCGGAGACTCGAAACTGCCGCTAGCTCTTCAGGTCTTCGATGACTAGCGACACCGGCAGTTCGGGTGCGCGGGCGGCGCGATATCGCCTGTCGGGAATTTCTTCCCGAGCGGTGGAGAATTTCAGCGGCCGCCTTGATCAAGTAGTAGGCGAGAAGGGGCGAATTTTCGCGCGCTATGCAAATGTTCCTTCCCGTTCGACGACGGACGAATTGGAAGCGGCGAATGCAGGTTTCCGCTGGGCGAGCGCGACGCTGGGAGCGACCATGCAATGGGGCGCTGCGATCCACGATTTCCGTTTCAACTTCTCGCGTGTCGTGAATACGTCTTCTTGGACTGCCTTGAGTTCAGCAAGAGCAGGCGGCATTTGACGCTTACTCTCTGCCGTTCCCGGATATCCTACCTCCCAACGATCTCCCGCCGACGATCCTCTATCTAAAGCCTCAGGTAGGGTCGCTTTCCATTGCGGGAGTGGGCCAACTCACTGCCGGTACACCCGAACGTAGCTATCAGAATCAATGGAAAGAGACGCACGCATATACAAGAGGCTGGCGCGCTCACGACATCCGGCTTGGCGCCGACTACAGGAGGTTATCGCCGAGAACTCCCTCGGGCACAGAGCCGAATACGCTTTCGGTTGCTTCCGGAGGGATCGAAAATATCCTGGCGGGAGACCCTTTAGGACTTACACCTTCCTACGGGCGAGGGGTTGGAGAAGGTTTCTCAACGATTCAAATCGCGTCTGTGTTCGTGCAGGACTCGTTCAAGGTGAACGACCGGTTAAGCGTGCTATACGGGTTGCGCTGGGAGCTCACGCCGCATGGCCCCGATCCCGGCATATGGAGCTTTTTTCCCGATGTTCGGCACGTGTTATGGCCCGGAAAGTGATTTCTCTCCTGCTAACACTGACGCGAGCGTCTTCTTGTCTTACTGGCCAATGAGATTCGCGCAACTCGCTCCCAGACTCGGATTGGCATACCGTTTGAAGAATCCTGATGTCGTGGTACGGGCAGGGGGAGGCATTTTTTATGACACGGCCTTGGGTTCGTTAGTCGATCCGTGAACCTGTCGCCATTCAATAGCTGGCAATTTCTTCCGGGCCGCCAAGGTTCGCACCGCTGCCATTGACAAACTATTCTGCTGGGTTGTCTCTGCCAAAGGTTTGGGAATGGAGAACATCGCTTGAGAAGACTATTCGGCAACAATCCTGTCATTTCCTTGGCCTATGTTGGAGCGCTGGGAAGCAAGTTGTTACGGGTCCAAGCAAACACAACGCCAGCCGGATGGCTATAAGCGGCTCAGTTTGATAGCGACGGCAGGTCCAGCTATCAAGCCCTTCAGGCCGAGTACAGCGGACATATCAGTTCCGGCTTTATGCACTGATGTCTTACACCTGGGGGCATTCGATCGAGACAGGCTCGGATGAATCTTCGGTGTTCCTCGCTGAACCGGGAAACAGCACTGCGCTGGATCGCGGCTCATCAAATTTCGATGTGCGGCATAATGCGAGCTTTTCGCTGAGTTATGCGCTGCCTTCTTGCGCTGAAAACGGATTTCGCCACGCCCTGCTGAGCGGATGGAAGCTGAGTTCGACAGCGGTGGCGCGCAGCGGTTTTCCTTTCGACGTGACGACTGTCGATAGAAGCGCGGGACTCGGCTTCGCCGATTCGGGAAGACCGGATACAGTTCCGGGGGCGCCGATGTGGATTTCCGATAGCTCGACGCCGGGCGGCCGCGCACTCAACCCCGCGGCATTTATGCCAGCACCGTATGGCACGACGGGAACGCTGGGAAGAAATGTGCTGACTGGCAGCGGCTTGTTTCAGATCGACGCCAGTCTGCGGCGGCAGTTCCAGCTATACCGCGCGAGTTCGGTTGAGTTCAGCCTGAGCGCATACAATGCCTTCAACCGTGCAAGCTTCTCGAATCCGGTGGGATATCTGGGCAGTGCGCTCTTTGGCCAGCCCACATCGATGCAGAACCTGATGCTAGGGTCAGGAACTCCAACCGGCGGGATTACGCCAATGTTCGAGCAGGGTGGCCCAAGGACTGTGGAACTGCACTTGAAGTTCAGCTTTTGAATCCGCCAAGCCCTTGCTGGCGCGCATACGCTGCGGGTTCAACAGCAGCCGTTCAAAGCGCGCCGGTTTGCGCTCCAGCACATCCACACCGGCATCCAATAAACACCGTTCTGCGCGCCGCCCATGGCCAATCACAACTCACTTCTCCAATTTAATCAGCAACATCCAGCAAAACGCTTTTTTCGCTATGGTATGCTAAACGCATCTGCGGGTAGCTATGCCCGCAATCCTTTTCGATCAACGCCGGCAGGCCGCTGCGCCCCGCCGGCGTTTTTCATTTCCGGAGAACCCAAAATTTTATGTCTACTCAAGCACAAATCACCGCCAACCAGGCCAACGCACAGCACAGTACCGGTCCACGCAGCGAAACCGGTAAACAATCTTCTTCCCAAAACAATCTCCGCCACGGCTTCGCCGGCAAATTCAAAGTCCTCGATTGGGAAGACCAGAGCGAATTCGATATGCTCCTCTCCACCTTCGGCGCCGAGCACGAACCTGCCAGTCCCTACGAATTCGTTCTGGTCGAAAAAATGGCCCAGCATTTCTGGCTGGCCCAGCGCTCTCTCAACCTCCAGGAGCGGTGCTTCCGCCCCGATCTGCCGATGAAAGAAGCCGATGCCAAGCTGTCGTTATACCTGCGCTACCAAACCACCCACGACCGCGCCTTCCGCCAAGCCGCCGACGAACTCCGAAAATTGAGAAACGATAAACGCAGAACAGAAATTGGGTTCGAATCGCAAAAACAGGAAGAAGCCCAGGAATTGCGCAAGCAGGAGAAGCACGAAGCCCAGGTTCGCCTCGCCCATGCCAAAGCGATGCACCTCGAAATCGATAGCGACATCCGTCAAACCATCGAAGCGCCCCTCCCCGGCAACATGCGCATGCCCTTCGACACCTTAAAGAAGGTCTTTTCGAGCGCCGTCGCTCAGGTCAACCGCGAACTTAAAGCCGCGCAAGCCGCCTAAACCCCGGCTAGTGGCCGGTCGCGGAGAAAACGTTGATGCGGAGCCATGAGCGAAGCGATTGGAAGCACACGTTTTCGATGGTAACTTGCGTTGCAAACGGATCTTTGACAACTGAATAACTGCCTTGCACTCACTTACAGCAATAAGTGTGCGCCGGAGACTCTTCATCGGCAAAGAAGGCCTGGCGCACCCTAGCTGTTACACTGAGGTTGCTCCGTTCAAGTGCAATCTTATGAGCCCTGCTACGCCGATGGAAATCGTCTGCGCTCACAGCCCCGACTCTGATGATGCGTTCATGTTTTATGGGCTCGCCACCAAGAAAGTACGATCGCGCTTGGTTACCTTTCGGCACGTCCTCGAAGACATCGAATCGCTCAATCGAAAAGCCACCGAAGGACTCTACGAGCTAACGGCCATTTCTTACCACGCCTATCCCTATGTCGCTGACAAATATGTCCTGATGGCCAGCGGATCCAGCGTCGGCGACGGTTATGGTCCGATCGTTGTCAGCTCACGCCAGATGCGGCCCGAAGAACTGAAGGGCAAGCGGATTGCCATTCCCGGCGCCATGACCACTGCTTTTCTGGCCCTAAAGCTGTTCGAGCCCGATTTCCAGCAAGTCGTGGTGCCGTTCGATCAGATTCTGGAACGCGTCCGCGATCACGAAGTCGACGCTGGCCTGGTTATTCACGAAGGTCAATTGACTTACGGTCACGGCGGCCTGCACAACATAGTCGACCTGGGGAAATGGTTTAAGGGCAAGTATCAGTTGCCGTTGCCTCTGGGCGCCAACGCCATGCGGCGCAATCTGTCGCCCGAAGTGCAGGCCGAGTGCTCGAAGCTCATGCGTGAAAGCATTCAGTACTCGCTCGATCATCGTGAAGAAGCGCTCAATTACGCCATGCAGTTTGCGCGTGATTTAGATCCGGCTCTGGCGGATCAGTTCGTCGGCATGTATGTGAATCACAACACCGTTGACGGCGGTGACATTGTGCCGCGCGCGGCGCAGAAACTCCTCGATCTGGGTTACGAAGCCGGCCTTATCCCGCACAAAATAACGGTTGAAGTTGTCCCCTAGGCCAGTTACCTTCACAATATGTTCTTGCCCGCCCGCCGGCTGCTGACGTGTGGATTGTTACTGTCCGGGTTCCTAGTCGCTCAAAGTGAAGATAAGTTCAACATCAATCAACGCATTTCGCGTATTCGCGATCTGGGAAAGCGCGACAATACGGCCATCCCGGCGCTCTCCCAATATCTCAGCGATCCAGACCGCGACATTCGCGCCGAAGCGGTGAAAGCCATCGTGAAAATCGGCACTGAAGCGAGCTTGGCGCCGCTCGTGACCGCTACCCATGACAGCGATTCAGAAATAGAGATTCGTGCGACCGACGGCATTACGAATTACTATTTGCCTGGTTACGTATTAAAAGGCGGCCTGACAAGTTCCCTGTCCCGCGGCGTCCGCCAGGTGAAATCGTATTTTGCTTCGCGCAACGATCAGATTATCGACCCCGACGTAACCATTCGTCCCGATGTAGCACAAGGCATCGCCGCGGAAATTAGCGGCGGCGCGAGTACCGATGCCCGTTCCAATGCTGCGCTCGCCGCCGGCATTTTGCGCGATGAGGCTGCGGTCCCTGCTCTCGAGCAAGTCTTGCACGCCAAAGACAGCCAACTGATATTTGAGAGCTTGGTCGCGCTGCAAAAGATCCAGGACCTCTCCGCCGGACCTGCGGCAGCTTCCACCACGCACGATCTCGACGACCGCGTGCAAGCAACGGCGCTCGAAACAGTGGGCGTTTTGCATAGTTTGACCTCCGCTCCCGACGTGCGCTCCGCGCTAGCCAACGCGCGCAACATCCGCATACGGCGGGCGGCCTTGGAAGCTCTGGCGATGCTTGCAATCCCGGGAGATCGCCCCATATTCCAGCAGTACCTGGCCGACCAGGATCCCGCCCTGCGCGCTGCGGCGCTCGAAGGCTTGGGACGTATCCGCGAACCGGCGGATACACCCGCCATTCAGGCCGCTTACAACGAGGCAGATGCCGATTGGAAGGTGCATTTGGCCGCGGCATTCGCGCTGGTGGATGAAGGCAAGGTCGATACCGCCGATTTCAGCCCGCTGCCCTACCTGTTGGAGAACCTCGACATGAAAGGTCACTCAGCGGTGGCTTCGGCCTATCTCACTGAGCTTGCCAGGCGGGACGATGTGCGCACCGCTCTTTTTTCGTTAGTGCCGCAGGCTAGCAAAGACCAGAAGATTGCGCTGTGCGGCATCTTTGCCGCCACCCGCAGCGAAGACGTCATTCCGGTGCTCAACACGCTCACCAAAGACATCGATCCCGACGTGGCGTTTGCGGCCTCCAAAGCGCTCCGGATCACCCAATCGCGCAAAGTGTCTTAGCAGCTCTGAAATAGCAAAGCCCCGGCAACTCCAAGCTGCCGGGGCTTTATGAAATAGTGTGGGAGACGAGTTACTTTGCTTTCTTCTGTTTTTGCTGACCGACGCGAATCTTGAATTGTTGCTGTTTTGCTTCCTGGTAGGCCTTATGATCGTGACGCGCGACCGCATCCGCCAGGTAGGCGTCCTGCTCCATGTCCTTCGGAAGGACTGCCATAACAGTAAAACTCTCGTTACAAGTCGGGCAAAACGGCCGAAAACGCTTTACATTCGGGATTGCCATATAGCTCAAGTTTAGCACGTTTTATCCGCTTCCGATGATTCAAAGCAAGGCCCGCAGAGCTGCCTCTATCTCCGGGTATTGAAACCCAAACCCGGCCCGTTCGGTCGCTTCCGGGATCACGCGCTCGCTCTTGAAAACAAACTCGGCCACATCTCCTAGGGCAAGCTTGAGCGCGAACTTCGGGATGCGAAAAACGGCCGGACGGTGAACCGCGGCAGCCAGAACCCGCGTGAACTCCGCGTTGCTGACCGGCCTGGGTGCGCTCCCGTTTAACGGACCTTCAACACTGGAATTTTCAGCCGAAAAAATGAGTAGCTGGATCAAATCGTCCACATGGATCCAAGTCACCCATTGGCGTCCGTTGCCGAATTTCCCACCGATCCCGAGCCGAAACGGCGTTAGCATCTGCTTCAACGCGCCACCCTCCCGCCCCAGGACTGTTGCGATTCGAATGAGGACGACACGCAAACCCACTTCGCGGGCGTGCAACGCTTCCCGTTCCCAATCGACGCAGAGTTGTGCCAGAAAGTCGCTTCCCGGCCCGCTGCTCTCGGTGAGTATCTCGTCGCCCCGGTCGCCGTAGTATCCGACCGCTGAAGCAGAGACCAGAACCGAGGGCTTGTACCGCAGCTTGGAAATGGCAGTAACAAGCTGCCGTGTACCCTCGACTCGGCTCTCCCGGATCCGCCGTCTCACATCCGAGTTCCAACGTTGCGCAATGGGTTCACCGGCGAGATGAATAATCGCCTCGAAGGTGGGTACGCTATCGAGCGGCGGCGCTTGCCCCGCATCCCAGCGGTGAAACGCGGCTCGTGAATCCAACCTATTGCTGCGCCGGCGTCCAAGGTAATTCACCTCGTTCTGTGACGCGAGGAGCCTGTTCACCAGCATTTGCCCGATAAAGCCGCTTGCGCCGGTGATCAGATAATCCATGTCTCAGGTCTTGGAAGGCCTTTCCCCCTCACTCCTTCGGAGCGATCCCCAGAGCCTTCATCTTGCGGTACAGATTACTGCGCTCCAGGCCCAGCAACTCCGAGGCCCGCGTGACATTTCCGCCCGTTTCTTCCAGCTTGCGCAGAATGTAATCGCGCTCCGCCGCCTCTTTTACCTCATGCAAGCTTCCAAAGCCGTCACCGGCTTTACCGTTGCTGACCCTCCGGGCGTTATCCAGCGGAAGGTGGCGCAACTCAATCCGCCGCTGCGGATAAAGGATCACGATCCGCTCCATCAGGTTGCGTAACTCACGCACGTTGCCCGGCCACGCATAGTTCGTCAGCGCTTCGATCGCCTCTTCACTGAGTTCCTTGGGCTTGCGGCCATAATCCAAGGCATACTTTCGCAGAAAGTGTTCCGCCAGCAGCGGAATGTCTTCGGCCCGTTCACGCAAAGGAGGGACGCTAAACGGAATGACGTTCAGGCGATAAAACAGATCTTCGCGGAAGTTACCGCGTTCAATCTCTTTCTCGAGATTCTTGTTGGTGGCCGCAATCACGCGAAAGTCGACCTGAATGGATTGCCGCGCTCCTACAGGCTCGAAGCGGTGCTCATCCAACGCGCGCAGTACCTTGGCCTGAGTCCGCAGGCTCATGTCGCCGACTTCATCCAGAAAAAATGTCCCGCCGTGGGCTGCCTGCATTTTGCCGACCTTATGATCGGCGGTACCGTCGGAGTTGGTACGCCGGTGCCCGAAAAGCTCGCTCTCAATCAGATCTTCGGGAAGCGCGGCACAGTTCACCTCGACAAATGGGCCGTTCGAGCGCGGGCTGGAGCGGTGTATGGCATTCGCCACGAGTTCCTTGCCGGTGCCGCTTTCGCCGTAAATCAACACCCGGCCATTGGTCACAGCCATCAATTTAAGCTGCTGCCGGAGAGCCTTCATCGGGACGCTGTTGCCGATGATCTCCGGTGAACTCGTATCGTCGCGCAGACGTTGCAGCTCCAGATCCATGCGGCGCTGCGCCACCGCATTCTTCAAAACCAGGCTCACCTTATCGATGGTCAGGGGTTTTTCGACAAAGTCGAAGGCGCCCAGTTTCGTTGCCTTCACGGCCGTCTCGATATTGCCATGGCCCGAAATAATAATGACGGCGGGCCGCGAACCCGGCGGCAGCTCTTGTATATGCGCCAGCGTAGTGAGGCCGTCCATGCCGCTCATCCAGATGTCGAGCAGCACCGCCTCATAAGCCGCTCGCGCCAGTTCTTCCAGGCACGCCTCCCCGCTCTCCACCGTTGCGCATTGATAGCCCTCGTCCGAGAGGACGCCTCGAAGGGATTGGCGAATGCCTGCCTCATCGTCTACGACAAGTACTTTGGGTCCACGCAACGGCATCAGGGTCCGGAAGGTTACACCTTCAGCGTAGCTGGCAGGCCATCGGCGGATTCCGTCCAGCTTGGATCAACGGCGGCGAAGGCGCTCAACTCCACCACAAAACGCGCTCCTGTGGGTTGGTTGTCTTCTACCCGAACACGTCCGCGATGTTCCGTGACGATATGGCTCACGATCGCGAGACCTAGCCCGGTACCGCGCGACTTTGTGGAAAAGTACGGAAGGAACAACTTCTCTTTATCGGCGGCCGATACGCCGGAACCCGTGTCGCTGACCGACAATTCGACGGAGTCCGGTCCCGGTTGGCAGGTGCTGACAAAAAGCCTGCGGAGAGGCGCATTCGTCATCGCTTCGGCTGCATTGTCCACCAGGTTGACGATCACTCTTTTGATCTGCTCTTTGTCAGCCAAAACGAGCGGCAGCTTGCGATCCAGATCCATCACGAGATCGATTCCGTTCAGCCGTCCCGCAAAAACCGCCATCGCGCTCTCGACAATTTCATTGAGATCCGCCGGCGTAGGCTGCGCGGAAGGAAAACGCGAGAATTGCGTAAACTCGTTCACCAACGTTTTCACAGTCTGCACTTCCTGCTGAATCGTTTGCGTGCATTCTTGCAGAATGGCCTGCACCTCCGGCTCGAGCGGAACGCGCAACAACTGGCGTGCGATCCGGTCCGCGGAGAGCGAGATCGGAGTCAAGGGATTCTTGATCTCATGCGCAATACGGCGCGCCACTTCCTGCCACGCCGCTGCCTTCTGAGCGCGCAGAAGATCGCTCGTATCCTCAATCACCATGACGAAGCCGCGTTGCTCCTCGAGCGAAGCCACCGTGATCGCCAGGTGAAGCACGGAGTTACGCTTCTGTATATCCAGTTGGCAGGCTGCCGTTCCAGTGCGCCGTGCGCGCTTTAACAGATAGCGCACTTGGTCCAGATCGTCGCCTGAGAATAGCTCGCCCAACTTCTTGGCCGCGGACGCAACCGGCTGCGTAAAAATGCCGCTGAGCGCCCGATTCACGCGTTCAATGCGCTCATCCGGTGAAAGAGAGATCACGCCGGTAGGAATGCTCTCGAGAATGGCCTCGGTGAAACGGCGTCTTGCTTCGAGCTCACGCGCGTTCCCATCGAGTTCGTTCGTCATCTCGTTGAACGCTTTCACGAGCGTGGCGAGTTCATCCATCGCCGGAACCCTGACGCGGTATGACAGATTGCCGCGCCGCACTTCTTCCGCCGCCCCGAGTAGCGCTGAAATCGGCACGCTGATCTGCCGCGCCAGCAATTGCGCCGACCACGAGGCAAAGAAAAGGACAAACAGAGTGATCAGACAAATCAATCGGAAGTATGTCTCTTGATAAAAGCTCTTCCGGCCCGCTTGTTCAGTCACAAACTGATGGATGTTTTCTTCTCTGCCGGATCTAGCGTTTCCCATCCGCGCAACCAAT
Source organism: uncultured Acidobacteriaceae bacterium (assembly GCA_963730865.1). GTDB lineage: Bacteria > Acidobacteriota > Terriglobia > Bryobacterales > Bryobacteraceae > Bog-105. The sequence continues at coordinate 185,788 of CAVSTO010000019.1, forward strand.
GTCAGCTTTCCCAGCGTGGTACCGCCGTTTGTCAGATCTGAGCTGGCGCGCAGCAGCGGTCCGTTCGTCTTCTGAAAGCTTTGATACAGCAGCATCGGAACTCCGGTCGGCCGCTCCAAGACAAGCTGATGGATTCCATGGCTCTGGGCAAGGTCGCGGAAGAATACGGCGTCGATCCGACCGGTTTGCGCCGCTTCTCTCGTCTGCGGCAGCAAGCTGATCCAATCCGACTCCGCCTGCACCCGTTCTTGTGCCTCGTTTTTATAAGCGGTATTTACTTCCTGCAAGACCTCCGTCGGGAGGGTGAACCATGTGTCCAAGTGCCTGTTCAGAACGAATCCGCTGAATAGGGCGAAGAACAGGGCAGGTGCGAGCGTCAGCACCAGCGCTCCCGCCAGGAGTTTGGAGCGGATGCGCGAGCCTTCGCGATTGCGTTGACGGTCAATGTAGACCTTAACAGCCGCGCGGAAGAGCATGAATGCGAGCAGGACTGTCAGGAGGAAGATAAGGGTGGAGACGGCCCACAGGACGACTGTCTCGCTGAGGTTAGCGGGTGAGTAGGTGATGCGGAAAGAGCCCTGCCAGATGAGCAGAGCAAGCAGAATGACAAAGCTCAGCGCGGCGGCAGCGGAGGCAAGACGGCGTCGCACAACACTGTCATGGTAGCCCAGTTAAGGAGCGCAAAGGTGCGGATACTCGCCCCCAGTCAGAAACAGGAATCCGCTGCTCTTGGCGGGGCGCGCCTGACGCCGCGACGTTTTGCGCGGTCTCCTTGATAGTGCTAAGCGTCTTTGTCTTTGCCGCCGGGACGGCTTTGGGTGCGGAACTCGTACTGCTGGATCTGTAAAGCGAGCTGGCCTTTCATATGGCGGGTGATACGGCCACGCGCCACCAGGTTCAGAAGACATTTCTCATTGAGCTGCGCCGGCCAACTGATGGACACCTCCAGCCGGGTACCGACAGGAAGGTCGTGATCCGACGTGAAAAGCACCCCGGAACTACTGATGTTGAGCGTTTTGCCATTGCCGGCAAGAATCTCCGACCGCTGATTGAGAGTCTTATAACGAAGCTCTCGCTCAATGGGAAAGCGGCTGGATTTCCGCCTTTCTGTGCTGTTCACGTCCGGAGTCTCAAGACGCCTCCCTAAAAGTAAGGTATGTTCCGACACCTAGCAAAAACTCCGATCTATAAGCTTACAATGACCGTTCATACACTTAATCGACAGAACTGGAGCGTTTTTCTCGTGTTTTCTCAAGCCATTGCAGCCGTTCCCGGAGTTTTTGCTCGAACCCCCGATCAGTCGGATGATAGAAGCTCGTACCGACCAAAGAGTCCGGTAAACATTGCATATCGGTCACGGCGGCGGTTTCTTTATGCGCGTGTTTGTAACCCTTTGCATAGCCCATTTCCTTCATAAGGCGGGTCGGAGCGTTCCTTAAGTGCAGCGGAACAGGCGGCGCTACCGTGCTCTCGATCGTCGCGTTCACCTGGTTCAGAGCCTGATAGGCCGCATCCGACTTCGGCGCCAGCGCCAGATAGATCGTCAACTGAGCAAGCGCCTGATCTCCCTCGGGAATGCCTAGGAAATGAACGGTTTGCATGCAGGCAATGGCTTGCTCCAAGGCTCTGGGATCCGCTAAAGCTACGTCTTCGATCGCCATTCGGATGAGTCGTCTCACCAAATAGAGCCGGTCTTCTCCAGCCGCCATCATGCGCCCCAGCCAGTACAACGCCGCATCGGGATCGCTCGATCGGACCGATTTATGCAGAGCCGAGATCAGGTTATAGTGTTCTTCTCCCGACTTGTCATACAACAGCACCTTGCGCTGCAGCGCGTCGGCCACCGCTTGCTGGTCGATGAAACCGTCCTGCGCCAGTTCCGCGGCGATTTCCAAAGTGTTCAGCGCCGCGCGAGCGTCCCCGCTCGCCCCCACAGCGATTTCATCGAGCAGTTCGTCTGAGACCTTTAGGCCGAGATGACCTAAACCGCGGTAGGGCGTAGCTAAGCGCGCGCTGGAGCAGGACCACCACTTCGCGCGTCTCGAGAGCCCGTAAGGAGTAAACTCTCGTACGCGACAACAGCGCCGAGACCACCTCAAATGACGGGTTTTCCGTAGTGGCGCCGATTAAAGTGACGTCGCCGCGCTCGACATACGGCAGAAACGCGTCTTGCTGCGCTTTGTTGAAGCGGTGAATCTCGTCAATAAAGAGAACGGTCCTGCGGCCCATGCGGCGGACTTTCTCTGCGTCCGCCATGACTGCCTTGATTTCCTTGATGCCGCTCAGGACGGCGCTAAAAGGGATGAAATCCGAGCGGTTCCGCTGCGCGATCAAAGCGGCCAGCGTGGTCTTTCCCGATCCCGGCGGTCCCCACAAGATTAAGGAAGTAAGATGCCCGCTTTCGATCTGCGCCCGTAGCGGCTTGCCGGGGCCGAGGATGTGCTCCTGTCCGACGTACTCATCGAGTGTTTGTGGCCGCATTCGGTCGGCCAGCGGACGGTCGGCTTCAACGGAGGGTTCCACGTGGCTCTCGGGGCGCGGTGGAGGCGACGCGTCGAACAGGCTCATATTCCACGCCTCTGCCGGCGTACCTCATAAAGGACGATCGAGCAAGCGACGGCGGCATTTAGAGATTCCACGTTCACGGTGGGAATAGAGAGCCCTTCGGCCTGGGCCAACAACTCCGGCGAGACGCCGTTCGCTTCGCTGCCCACGACCAAAGCACAAGGATTCCGGAAATCTGCGCGCCCGACCGCCGTCTTCGCCTGAGCCGACAAGGCATAAAGCCGCAACCCGGCGGATTGAATATTTTGAATCAACTCACTCCCGCTTACTTGTTCGAGGAAGGGCATTCGAAAAATGGATCCTGCCGCGGCTCGCAGCGCTTTGCCGTTTGCCACACGTGCGCAGCCCTTCAGAAACACGACGCCATTAGCGCCGAACGCCTCCGCCGATCGCACGATCGTTCCTAGGTTACCGGGATCTTGAATCCTATCAAGAACAATCCACAAGGCGCATTGGTTGGTCAAGTCCCGCCACGCCCACGGCCGGGGCCGCAGGAGCGCGAGCACGTTTTGCGGCGTCTCCGTGGCCGATGCCGACGCGAGCGCCCGTTCGGAGACCTCCACGACTTCAGCGCCGGTTTTCGCAAGCAACCCTCGATAGCGCTCGCCCGCCGCCGCGCTGACGAAAACCTGCTCCACCGTCCATGTTCCCCGGTTTGCTTCCTCCAGCAGATGCGGCCCTTCCGCGACGATCAGCCCGTCTTCCGTCGGTCGTCCGGCGGCAACGGCGCGGCGTAGCTTTTGTAGCAGCGGGTTTCGAGTACTAGTCAACTCCATCCTATTCACATCGCGCACAACGGGCACCGACCGCCCCGTGCGCTTAGTCCGGATGCGATTTCCCGGACCGGGCGTAGACTAGGGATTCAAAACCATTTAGAATGCGGGCGTTGAAACCAGCCGCATGAAGCGCACTCTTGCAGGTTCATTGTTCCTGCTCTCGGTCCTGCTTCTAGGCTACCTGTTCTACATCGCGAAGCAAATCGAGCGGCAGTCTACCGCGGATGAAGCGCACCCCGCCGACGTCATCATCGTTCTGGGTGCTGCCGAGTACCGGGGCAAACCTTCTCCTGTCCTGCAAGCCCGCTTGAATCACGCTCTGCTGTTGTATCTGAAGGGATTCGCGCCCTACCTGTTGACCACCGGTGGAGCGGGTGGCGATCCGACGTTTACCGAGGGCGAGGTCGGCCGCGCTTACCTGGTCGAGCACGGTGTACCTTCCGAAGCCATTCTCGTCGAACCACATGGCTCGACAACGGCGCAAAGTCTAGAAGCCTCCGTCGAAATCATGCGCCGCATGAACCTGCATTCGTGCATCGTGGTGAGCGACGGCTATCACATTTATCGCGTGAAACGTTTGCTCGAAGCGCAGGACATCAAAGTATATGGTTCGCCGAGGCCTCCAGCCGGCTCGCTCAGTCCGATGGAACTGCGCTGGCTCTACTTTCGCCAAGCCGTCGGTTTTTGGCTGTGGCAAATGGGAATCAATATTTGAGCAGCTCCATCACACCTGCAACGAAGCAATATCGACGGTGGATTGATGACCTTCAATCACCACGATTCCGCTCTCCGTCACGTAATACTTCTTCCGATCCTCGTCGAGGTTGTAGCCGATCTCAGCCCCTTCCGGTATCTTGACGTTTTTGTCGAGAATGGCCCGGCGCACTTTGGCATGCCGCCCGACATCGCAGTTGTCGAAAATCACGCTGCTCTCGACATAGGCGCCGGTGTGAATCTTCACACCGCGGCCCAACACCGAGCATTTCACCTGGCCGCCCGAGATGATGGAACTCCCCGCGATGATAGAATCCGTAGCCATTCCTCGCCTGCCGTCTTCATCGAACACGAATTTAGCCGGCGCATCGTAATAGCTGGCCGTGCGTAGGGGCCATTGGCGGTTATACAGGTTCAGCTCAGGCGAAACAGCGCGCAGATCCATGCTGGCTTCGTAATAAGCATCCAAGGTCCCCACGTCGCGCCAATACTGGGGAGGACCGATCGGATCTCCCGGAATCACATTGGTTTGGAAGTCGTAGGCGTACATGTCCGCGCGCCCGATGAGCGATGGTAGGATATCTTTGCCGAAATCATGCGAACTCGCCTCGTTCTGGCTGTCTTTGTAAAGCTCTTCGAGTAACAGATCGGTTGAAAAGATGTAATTGCCCATTGAGGCGAACACACGTGTGGGGTCTCCGGGCATAGTGGGGGCGTCCGCCTTCTTCTCATGAAAGCCCACGATGGCGCCATCCGCCCTTGTCTCAATGACGCCGAACTCGGAAGCAAGCTCTTTTCCGACCGGAATGGCAGCTATAGTGACACCGGCTCGCTTTTCCACGTGATACTCAATCATCTGGCGGATATTCATGCGATAAATATGATCGGCGCCGAAGATGACGACCACGTGAGGATTGGCCTGCTCGATCAGGTTGATGTTTTGCGTAATCGCATCCGCCGTCCCGCGATACCAATCTTCTTGCGCGGAGCGCATCTGCGCGGGTACCGGAATAATGAAGTTGTTCTTGAGCAGGCCGCTCACTTCCCAGCCTTCCCGAAGATGCTGTAAAAGCGATTGGCTCTTAAATTGGATCAGGACGTATATGGAATAAATTCCGGAGTTGACGAGATTACTGAGAACGAAATCGACGATCCTGTAGCGGCCCCCAAACGGAACGGCAGGCTTGGCCCGCTCTTTGGTCAGCGGATAAAGCCGCGTTCCCTTTCCTCCGGCAAGCACAAATGCAAGAACACGAAGCTGCATTCTGACCACCTCCGCGGTCTAGGATATCCGAACCGGCTACATCGCCCGGCTTTTACTTATAACAAGACGAAGAGAGGCGCGAATCATTACCGGCAATTGCTTTAATTGCGCGGCCAGTCGAGCGCTAGTTGGACGAAACTGCGCACCGCCACGCCAGTTGGCCCTTTCGACAACCAGGGCTTTTTGTCATCGAGCCAAGCCGTCGCCGCGATGTCGAGGTGAACCCAAGGAGTCGGATCTGCGAACTCGCGCAAGAACCACGCGGCTGTAACGGAACCGCCATGGCGGCCACCGATATTCGGCAGATCGGCGAAGGCGGATTTCAGATAGTCCTTATATTCGTCGTCCATCGGCATTTGCCAGGCTTTCTCTCCGGCCGTCTTCGAGGCCAGAAGGAAACGATCAAAAAACTCCTGGTCATTTGTAAACGCGCCCATATTATGATGGCCGAGCGCGATTCCAATGGCGCCCGTCAGCGTGGCCGCATCGACGATATGAGTGGCTTGATTGCGGCGAGCGTACGTAATGGCGTCGGCCAAAATCAGCCGCCCTTCGGCGTCTGTGTTGAGCACTTCAATGGTCTTTCCGGCCAGCGATGTAACGATGTCGCCCGGCCGTTGGGCATTGCCGTTCAGCATGTTTTCGACCGTCGGAATATAGCCGGTTACGGGAAGCGAAGGCTTAAGGTGCGCGACGGCGCGCATGGCGCCGATCACAGCTGCCGCTCCGGCCATGTCGTACTTCATCTTCTCCATACCGTCGGCAGGCTTGATGGAAATGCCGCCTGTGTCAAACGTCACGCCTTTTCCAATCAGGGCAAGATGATCTTTTCCTACGGGCAGGGAGGGGCGGTATTTGATGGTGATGAGGAAAGGAGGATTGCTACTGCCTTGGGCGACGCCGAGGAGAGCGCCCATCCCGAGTTCGCGCATCGCATTCTCGTCCAAAACCTCGCATTCGAGACCAGACTCAGCCGCCATATCCTTCGCCGCTTGAGCCAGCGTTTCGGGTAACAGCTTGTTCGGCGGCTCATTCACCAGGTCGCGTGCCAGGTTCTGGGCTTGCGCGATGGCTTCCCCGCGCTCCAACAACGATTGGATGGCATGCGCCTCCGCGCCATCGGTAAGCAGGATAAACTCATCGAACTGCTTTTCGTTTTTCTTGGGGTCGGTTTTATATTTGTCCGCCTCCCAAGCGCCGAGGACTGCACCTTCCGCTATTGCCTCGGCATGTTCGGCGGCATTGAGCCCTTCGAGCAGCAGTGCAATGGATCGCACCCCCTTGGCCTTCAGGCCACGAACCAAGGCGCCGGCAATTCTACGCGTTTCCACGGTCGAAAGCTTCGCCCGCTTGCCGCCGCCAATGACCACCAGGCGCTTGGCGTTAGTACCTTGCGGGCGGTACAAGACAGAGATTTCGAAGAGTTTGCCGGTAAACTCGCCGCTGGCGCGCAATTCGGCCATCCACCCGGCCTGCGCGGTAATCTCCGGGTCGGGATGGGGTGGTGAAGCAACTGCCGTCCCTTCTTTTTCTTCCTCCGGCTCAAAGCCGATTACGGCCAACGCGTCTACCGCCAATTTGTCGATGGGCGATGTTTCCAGTCTGATTTGCATTTGCTGATTACATTTACTCGCAACGGACACTATTCCCGGGCACGTCTTGCCAGAGCGGCCTTTGCTTCGGCCTGCATCTCTTTAGCCTTGGTAGCCTCGCGCTTATCGTGAAATTTCTTGCCTTTCGCCACGGCGATCTCCACCTTGATATGGCCGCCCTTGAGATAAAGCTTGGTGGGAACCAGCGTCAATCCACGCTCGCGCGTCTCTGCCTGCAGCTTATCGATCTCGCGACGATGCAGCAGAAGCTTCCGCTTGCGAACCGGCACGTGGTTCATGATGTTGCCGTGCGAATACTCGCTGATATGGGCATTCACCAGCCACGCTTCGTTGTCGCTGACTTCCGCATAGCTCTCCTTCAACTGAATCTTGCCGATTTTAGCCGATTTCACTTCAGTTCCGGTCAACACAATTCCCGCCTCGTACCGGTCGAAGAGGTGAAAGTTGTGGCCGGCGGAACGATTGTCGCTCAAAATCTTTACGTCACTATGCTGGGCCACGGGGATCTGCTGCTGTTCCTAAAAACTCGTTTCGGGCATCTGGAGGGGTCCACGGCAGGTGACTTTCCAACGTCTTTTCTTCATGCGAGAGAAGAATGTACTTGCCGTGCGACAGTGTTTCTTGGATTGCTAGTGCCGAAACGGAACGCCTACCCTCGTTCAAACGATGATTTACTTAGCGGGTTACCGCCTCGGAGCGACCGGCACCGCTCAAGACGTATCTCGTCCTCTCGCCCTGCCGTCGCGGGCATTTTGTAGTCTAACATGAGCTGGGTACCCTTAAAGTGAAGGTTTTTAATCGATTACAGAGCTTTCTCGCGCTCTTGTGCGCCCTTTTGTTGCTTACGCCCCCGATGGAGGCTCGCAACCGGCAAGGTGACAAACTTCTGAAGCTGGGGCAGAAGGCGGAGGCGGCGAAGGATTATGACGACGCGCTCCGGTACTACGATAAGGCTCTCGCGACAGACCCGGACGACCCTACTTACATGGTGCCCGATCATCGTCTGCGTAGTAGGGTCGCAGAAATCCATATCGCGCAGGGAAGCAGCCTGGAACAGCAGCAAAAGCTGGACGAAGCGCTGGTGCAGTTCCAAAAGGCCTTTGTGGCCGATCCCTCTTCCCAGATTGCCGTTCAGAAACTGCGGGAGGCGACCGAGATGATTAAGGAGCGCTCGCGGGTAGCCGCTGGGACGCCCATATTGACTCCGGCTGAACGGGCGCGCCAGGAGATGGAGCAACGGATCAATTCACTGGAGGGTCCGCCGACCCTGCGCCCTATCAATGGCCAGATCAGCAGCATCAAGATGAACAACCAGCCGGCGCGTGTGCTCTATGAAACTGTTGCCAAGCTCGCCGGTATCAACGTCCTGATGGATCCGCAGGGAATTGAAACAGTCCAGGGAAAGAACTTCAACCTGGATCTGAACAACGTGACACTGGAAGAAGCGCTGAACTACATTGCGCTCGAAACGCATACTTTCTGGAAGCCGATCAGCCGCAACGCAATCTTCATCAGCCAGGAAACCGATCAGAAGCGCCAGGAATATCAAGATGAGGTGGTGAAGGTGTTCTATATCCAGAACGCCACCACGCAAAACGAGTTCACGGAAATTTTTAACGGCATTCGCACCGTAGCGAAGCTGACGACGGGCGTCTTCTCAATACCGAGTCAGAATGCGATTGTCGCGCGCGGCACCCCCGACACGATTGCATTAGTCGAGAAGCTCATCCACGAAATGGACCGGCCGAAAGCGGAGGTGGCGGTCGATGTGATCGTCATGCAGGTCAACAAGACGGTCGCAACCACAATTGGGGCTTCGATTTTTGGCGCGGGTGGACTGTCGCTGCCCATTAATTTCACACCTAGGAATGCCGTTACGACTTCCACTACAACGAGCACGGCAGGTACAGGCACCACAACCACAGGAACCACCGATACGGGGACGACGACCGGAACCACTACGGGAACGACAACCGCTACGACCGAGGCGTTCACGCTAGCGCGCGCCGGTCACCTGTCCAGTGCCGATTTCACGACCACCTTGCCCAGCACTGTGGTAACCGCCCTGATGAACGACAGCCGGAGCCGCGTTCTACAGCGTCCGCAGGTGCGCGCGACCGACGGCGGCAAAGCGAACTTAAAGATCGGCCAGAAGATCCCGTATGTTTCGGGTTCGCTCAACTCCGCCGTTGCCACACCCGGCTCTATTCCTTACGCCACCACGCAGTTTCAGCAGATTGACGTCGGTACGCAGATCGAACTTTCGCCGCATGTGAATGGCGCGGAAGACATCAGCATGCATATCAAGGTCGAGGTATCTAACGTCCTGACGTGGCTGACGATTGCCGGTGTGCAGGAGCCTGAGATCGGGCAGCAAGTGGATGAAGCCGATATCCGTATGAAAGATGGCGAGGTGAGTATTTTGGGCGGTCTGTCCGACAAAGAATACAGCCTTGGAAACTCTGGGTTTCCGGGGCTTACCAATATTCCGTTGCTCGGATACTTGTTCGGGACAAAGACTAGGAGCGACGTCGACAGCGAAATTCTAATCGCAATGATTCCTCATATCATTCGCGCGCCTGATTTGAGCGGCATGGGTCAGGAGGGTGTGCTTGCCGGGACCGAGCGGGTCGTAAAAGTGGAGCGGCGTTCCGATGCGGGCCCAGGGCCCGTGGCGAGTCCGGCTTCAATGACTGCGCCCGTTTCCGGTCAAGCGCCCGGTTCGGCGCAGCCGTATTCGAAGCCGCAGATTGTGCCGCCCGCGCCCAGGCCGGCGACGAGTATGCCTGGCTCGTATCCGCCGACGAACACGCCGTACACGCAGAGTCCCACTCCTCAGCCGGTCAGGACGCCATCGCCGCCTGTCAATTCACCGCAGCAGTGATTCATGAGGATGCAATTCGAGGCACACGCACCCGATAGGCAACTTTCCGCAATTCGGAGGCGTCGCGCAACGCAAGCGGGCCTGACTCTGGTAGAGCTGATTGTTGCGTTCACCATCTTGCTGATCCTTACCAGCATGGCTGTGCCGACCGCGCGCTGGCAGGTGCGCCGGCAACGCGAAACGGAGCTGAGGCGCGATTTGGAAGAGATGCGCGGCGCAATCGATAAGTATAAGGACCTGTGCGACCAGGGGAAGCTCCAATCGACCAATGCCGATGCTTACTGCTATCCGCTCACGCTCGAATCGCTGGTCGAGGGGGTGCCATTGACCAATACACTCAGCGGTAACAATCAGAGCGGCAAGATGCGATTTCTTCGCCGAATCCCGAAAGATCCCATGACAGGCGATATCGATTGGGGCAAGCGCAGCATGCAGGATGATCCGGACTCCACTTCCTGGGGCGGGCAGAACGTGTTTGACGTATATACGAAGACTATGGATAAAGCGGGCGACGGAACGTCTTACTCGGAATGGTGAAGGCCGCTGTCGTGAACGGAAGAATGAATAGACTTAAGCGAGCGATCCGCGGGTTCACGCTTATAGAACTGATGGTCGTGATGGCCATCATCTCTATCCTGCTCGCCATCGCGCTGCCTATTTATCAGAAGTCGATAGTGCGCTCCAAGGAAAGTGTTCTGCGCAACAACTTATTCACGATCCGGAGCATGATCGATGAGTACACCATAGACAAGCAGAAGGCGCCTGAGACTCTGCAGGATCTGGTCTCGGAGGGCTACCTGCGACAGGTCCCCTTGGATCCCATGACCAACTCCGATCAGACGTGGCACATCATCATGGAGGACACGCCCGCCGGGGGCAGTACGAACGCGCCGGGGATCTTCGACGTCAAGAGCGGCTCAGACAAGATATCTCTCGAGGGCACTCCTTATTCCGATTGGTGAGCCTAAGGATCAGCTTGCTAAACTGAGTTTCGTCGCAACCTCTCAATCCCCGATCGTCTAACGGTAGGACAGCGGCCTTTGGAGCCGTTAATCGTGGTTCGAATCCATGTCGGGGAGCCACTATTTCTCGAGACAACACCCCTCTTGTTTCAGCAACTTGCGTGTTCGGTTCGAAGTAGCCCAGCGTGGATTCGAACTCGGCCCGCAAAAATACCCGGGACATGCCCGAACCGGTAACAGCGGCCGCCTCGGCTGTGATCAGTCGAGACTCGCGAGACTAGGCTTGGACTTGAGCTGCGCGTCGGTTGGACTGTCCGGTAACGCAACTTCAACCTAGCGGGAATGTGTCTACAGAAAGATCCAGCAATGCGATCAGCTTCTTGATCGCTATGCGGTTGGGACGACCTCGGAAGTGAATGCGCGCATCACTTCCTTCTGAAATTTGAAACTGTAAAACCCGGTCCGCCGCAACCTCCGGAAACCCTCGACCTCGATTTGATTCCGTTGTCTGGTTACTGGCGGGAGGGTCATTGCCCTGCGCCTCGTCTTTTCCCGATGGTCCTTCCACAAGCACTTCCACGCCTTGTCCTGCGAGGAACTCCAAATTACCGCGATATACGCGGATGATCTCGTCTGCGGCTTTCGGGGCGTAGCCTTGAGTTATTAGCATGTGTCTCAAGTTTTGGGGCAGGTGATTCTTGAACCTATTCTGAAGATCGCCAAATATCGGGGCGCGAAAATCATGCGAGGAAGAGCTCGAGTCCGGTCAGGATCTCCTCGAGGCAATTCAAAAACCCGGATTCCATCTTCGGAAACGCGGAGACCATCGCCCGCCGGCTCCAATAAGCCGTAATGCTTGAGAGCAGCCATCACGGCCTTCGATGTGCCGTTGCTTGCGCTGGTGTAGCCGAGAGCGTGAGCAATAACCTCCGAAGATTCGGTGCGTTTGTGTTGCTGTTCATAGATTATCTTTGTCTTCTCCAAAGCGACATCGAACGCAAATGGATTGTAAAGCAGCACACAAGTAGCGCGATATGATGTACCTACAAAAGCGGTACACTGGAAATGCGCCATAAATGGCCGCGAGATTGAATTCGATTGGGACCAGTCGAATATCGGCCACGTCGCCCGCCACAGCGTTCTGCCGGACGAAGCGGAACAAGTCGTCCTTAACTGCCCGGTGGACCTTGGAATGGAAATCGTTGAAGGTGAGGAGCGCCACCTTAACCTCGGCCAACGGTACAAGGTCGCATTCTTATTGTGGTGACCACATGGCGCGAAGACCGCATACGAGTCATAACGGCGTTCGAACCAATCAAACGGCTCATTCAGTTTTATTACCAGGAACGAGAGAGTTGATCCACAAATGGCCAAGAAACAACCGCATTTCAAGACCGAGACGCAGGAAGCCGAGTGGTGGGCGAAGAATCAAGACGTAATCGCCGATGGCTTTGAGCAAGCCAAGGCGGCCGGCAAACTGGGCAAAGGAACTGTGGCGCGAGTTGCCGGCGAACGCGCCAAACAGGCCGGAGCCTCACCAACCATCACAATCCGGATCGCGGAAGATGACCTCACGCGAGCCAGAACATTAGCTGCGGAGAAAGGGTTACGATATCAGACGTATCTCAAAATGCTGCTTCATCAAGCTCTGATTTCCGAGGAAAATAGGGCGGGACAGCAGTAATCCCGGTGAGTGTCGCCTTATACAGCGATCAGCGAATGAGCCGTTCATGAGCAAGGAACGACGATCGGTTCAAATTCGAACAGCTGGCAAACGTTGAGATTCGGAGGAGCAAATCTTGGCTGTCATACCGCAGCCCTAGCAAGAAAGTTCTAAAAGCATCCACGAAGGGGAGCCAAAACTGGCCTGGTGTCGATGCGATCGTTAGCATTGTGCTACAGCGCCGCGACACCCACTTCGCCGGCGAACTCGCCGCCTTTCTCAAGCCGGAACTGTGCAGGTATTATTTCGACGATCGAGGGACTGTTCGAGCCAGGTGGTGATTTACTGGAAACCGCCGAGCGCACACTATCGGCGGATTACCTGCTCATAGTGCTTTCCCCGATTCGGTACCCGACGCTTGGGTGCGCGCCAGATGGGAGCGAGCCATTGTGGACGAGGCGCGCACGTTTGGGACGCGATCATAGTTATGTTCTTTTACGCGATTGCAAGTTCGCCGGGATGTTCGCCGAACCGCATTTTTCGATTTATCTGAGAATCGGATTGCGGGCCAGCGCGCGCTTTGAAGCGGTGGCTGTTCCGGCGGCATCCCTTCATCGAGACTGCCCGCTGAGCTTCCTGAACGCTCCGCTTGATCGAGATCGCGAACGAGGCTCTCGCTGATATTGAGGGCGGGCTTGCGGAGCCGCCCGGAATACAAGTTGATGTTGCCAGGGAACTGGCATTGAGTCGCGCACGTTCACGAGAAAGATTTTGAAGGTGTGTTCTGGTTGAACGCTACCCACCGAAGCCTCGCCGGCATCATTGGTGACACGGCCCAACTGTTGCGCGCAAAACTTCGTGGTCCGCTGGAACAGAACCTTCGAGCGCTTCAGGAGTTCTGCGCGAATCGCCGCCTTCTCTTCGTATAGAGAACGGGTGGCATTTGGCGGGAAGACCTCGGTCATGTTTGTCGTTGAACATGCAAGTCCGCCGCGACGTTCTCTTGAAGAAGAACGGCCGCTCTTTTTTCGTGCTGGAGAAGCACGGATTACTTGACACCATGTTTAAGCGCGCTGCGCGGTGGGCAGGAATCAGCTGAACGAGCTGCCCGCGTACAGGGCAAGCGTCGGCAGATTACGATATCTGTTGGCTCCGCAGCTTCTGCGTGCTTGAGACATGCAGGGCCGCCTACGCCGAAGCCTACGAACTGCTGAAAATGTGATAGAAGCTGCTGCTCGGGCAGAGGCAGTCCGTAGCGGCTCAGTTGGAATGGGACGAGCTGCGGATTCTGGAAGAATGGGGTGGAACCCGTTCTGCCCCACGCCCGGACACATCGTAACCAGTCTGTCCAATGAGTCTAAGATTCGGCGAGCCTTGCTTGTCTTGCAGGAATTCGGGGAGAAGGAATTGCCGTTCACGTGTTGTCAGACAAGGCGCGCTCGCACTTGACCTGAAGCTCATGTGAAAGACGCGAAAGCGTAGACCGCGGCGATGACGCAGATCGAAAAGGGGTTTCGTCAGGCTGTGAGCTTTTCCATCAATGGCGTAGAGCCCCAAGGTCCGGATAAATGGTGGACGGCATGGGATTCGAATGCATGTCTAGCACCGAAGATCAATAGTTTCCACAACTTACGAACCGCAGAAATCTGCTAAAACCGCACAAACGGCACGGATTTGTCAGAGATCTGTCAGACCGCTCCGTTGCACCTCCTAAAACACTGAAGGCACCGTTGGAGCGGTGCCTTCAGCAAGAAAGGTTTTGGTGAAGCCGTGCGTGCAATCACGGTCACTGCCCCAAGTGTATCTGAAAGTCTTGAAAATCGCCAGCAAAGAAATGCTGCCCCCATTTCGGTACTCTCGGCAGGAGCGACGATCCAGCCTGGGCCTCCAAGTGGGCGACGCATTCAATCCGTTCAGTCTCTTTGACGGTGCGCTCGTACCGTCGGAGATTTTGAGGAGCCCTGACCTGCTTCCGTCCGAGAAGCTGGTTTTCGCTCGTCTGATGCAGTTTGCCGGAGGGAAGGGAAAAGCATGGCCTTCGATCGAGCGAGTCGCCGAGGAGGTTGCTTTGTCCGTGCCGCAAACGCGGCGCTGCGTCAGTTCCCTGGAAAGTAAAGGCCTGATTCGGCGAGTTGCGCGCTCGGGCCGCTCCAATGAATTCGAGTTTCTGTGGCACGCGATCTACGAACAGCGAACCCCACTCACCGATGATCGCGGTACCCCGATCACGGTGAGCGCCCTACCCCGATCGTCCGTGAGTGGGCCGGGGCAATCGTCGCTGATCGCCGGGGAGCAATCACCGAAGATGGGACCGGGGCGATCATCGGTGACCGCCAGAAGAGAATCAATTGAATCATCATCATCAGAAGAGATTCAATTTGAAGAGAATCAGAGAGGAAACCGCTAGGAACAGGGCTCCTCAAAAGTCGATTGATGATGAGCTTGCGCACAGCAGGGGAGAACTCGAGGATCCCGAACAAGAGTTCCTTTTCCGTCTGCAAGAGCGCCACGGCGAATCAGTTGACCGATAAGCGATTCTGCACTGGGTGCTCGGGGATCTAAAAAGCTACTCCGAGCTCAAGCCATTCCTCGAGTTCGAGCAGAAGCAGACTACCGCCCCGGAAAAGCTGAAGAACCCAGCAGGCCACTACCGACGGCTGTGACAAGTTTTATGAATCCCGCGCGAAACGTCGCGATTGGGATATGCGCTCGCAGATACGGGCTCTCGAAGCAAAGATCTGCCGATCCGCCAGGGCCGACCTGAGAATCGCGAACTTGTTCCCTTGGGCCGCTGCACCGGAACAGGCGAATGCTGGGATGAAGGAGGTTTAGTCGCGCCTTGTGGCTGTGACATCGGGCAAAATCTACTCCCGAAAGTGCTGGCCGCATTCGAGCAGATGAATGCCCTTCGACAAAGGTCGGAACCGCTGTCCCAATGACCTCTCAGCAGAGCCTGACTCCAGGAGCTTCGCTCCGCCGCGCCGCAAGGGAGCTGCCCTCCCGGTTTCAGGCGGTACCCCCTTGCATCGCTGCGCTCCTCCTTCCCCCGAAAAAGCGCAAGCCTTCGGCCACCTTGCCCTTGCCGCCTCAGCTTCGCCGGCGGCGCCTCGGAGGTGTTATGACAACGCCTCAATCAAGCATGTTTCGAAGAAACACGGCCGGAAGTGACCGTGAAGATGCGGCTGACTGCCCCGTCTGTGTGCTGCGGTGATTGCATGTGCGGACGCTACTTTCGAAACTACGTTGCACGACTGGAGGTGTCCAGACTGTGCCCGTTACCTCGTGATCGAACCGCATCGAGCCAACGAAACCAAAGATCACCGGGCTCAACTGAACACCGGAGAGCATGATGCCGATTCCTACTGAGCTATTGGATTACAAACAGTGGGTCCTCTGGCGGCGAGTGGAAGTGAACGGGCGCGTAGCCAAGCTTCCAATCTCCCGTGGTGTGGCAAGACTGCGGCTTGCGATCGGCATCAGACGTGCAGCACATTTCGGACGCCTGCTACGCTCGTCGCAAGTTCCGATCCGACGGCATTGGTTTTGTCTTTACAGCCGAAGATCCATTTTGCGGCATTGACTTTGACCATTGCCGAACGGAAACGGTGACGTTAAGCCTGAAGCTCGCGCGCTGATCCGGCGCTTCGCAAGTTATGCGGGGATCTCACCATCGGGATCAGGTGTGCATATTCTAATCGAGGGCAAATTATCAGGACCGGGCCGACGCTGCAAAGGGATTGAGATCTACGACTACGGTCGGTACTTCACATCACCGGGAAGCAGTTGCTGGAGAGTTCATGCTCCATTGAAGGGCGACAGCACGAACTGGACCTCGGTGATCAAAGAATTTTGCGCGAATCGTGAGATTTCGCTAGGTCTGGAAAGTGCGGGCGAGCCTTACGTTTGTGCCTCTGACGAAGAGTTGATTCAACGCGCTAAAACAGCCACAAATGGCCAAAGGTTCTCTCGGTTATGGGCTGGCGACACATCGGATTTTGAAGAGACCACAGCCGAGCGGACTTGGCGCTGTGCCGAATGCTTTCTTTCTGGTGTCGGGGTGACATCCAGCGTGTGGACCGGCTGTTCCGTCGTTCCGGGCTCATGCGCGAGAAGTGGGACCGACTTGCTGGCGGCGTCCGTTACGGCGAGCGGACGATGTTGGCCCTCTCATCCGGGCGGAGTTGATCAACCTGCCTCTACCTTTATCGGGACCATTGGAAGTCTATTGCATGCTGCAGACATCCGGAAGAGCAACTCGACCTGCTGTGAAGTCGATCAAGCAATGTCCGCGAAGTTTGTGGCTCGCGCAACAAGCGCAGCGATCAGGTTCAAATCTTAGAGGAGACGACTATGCGGCCAAGTGAAATCCGTCACTTATCCTTGGCTATCAGCTATGGGTCGTCTCCAGAATCGGACTTACCGTTCAGACGGCAATCTCTTTTCTGTATCTCCCTCATACCCGAATTACGGAAACGCGGCTGCCGGAGACACCGTGACGCTTCACAACTAAAATCATGCAGGGCACTGTGCCGCCTTTGCTGATGATCTTCTCGACTGAGTACATGGAATCGAGCAGTTTGGGATTGGCGCCGGCAGCCCCGGTCGCTTCCACCACCCGCATATTGCCACCGGGGGAAGACTGTGGAACGAAGGACTCGACTAACGCTACATGGCCAGGTCCGGTCAGCACTGAGTTGCCGTGCATGAAAACCAGCAGGTCACCCTGACGCACTTGGCCTGGATCGTTGACGGCCTGAGCGGCGTTGAAGTAGGAAGCGGCAGAGGTGTTTTGCTGGATAGTGGGTGAATTCGACTTTTTGCCATTAGCAATCAAATAGTTGGTGACAAAACCGGAACAGTCGATTCCCATGTTCTGGTCGAAATACGCCTGAATGGTTGTTTGTGAAGGGTTCTGGATATGCTTCGAATAGATGGCCCACTCGAGCGCAAGCCCATAGTCTTCCGGTGAACCTTTGCCCATTGCAGCCGTACGGATGCGTTCCTTGTGCTGGCGAAACCAAGCGTCCTTGGGTGAGCCGGCACTGACAGCATCGAAGTGGCTCATCTGACTTGTGCCGGCATTCCAGTTCATTAAGAAGTATTTGTTGAGCTTCACGCTCACACTACCGCTGCGGCACATCCCGGCCACGTGGTCATCAACTTCGATATTGACGGCAATGTTGCGGTATCGGTTCATGAATTCCAGTGGTGTTGGCATGTCGCTTTCGCTCTCCCTATGTGTCTGGTGTCCTCTGGTGCCCTGGTTAGCGAATCTTGGCGGCGGTAATTGGCAATTGCGGTGCACAAGACCTGGTAGCCGCTGAATCGGCCAAAGCCCGTACTTCCGTCGCGGATTTGGATCCCTGCCGGACCCTGTCGGTTACACACACTCCAATTGCGGTGATCTTCGCCACTGCCAGATAAATGTTAGTAATCTTCTCCGGATCGCGCTGATTCTCGCGAGCCATAACACGAACAATGAGAGCGAGGGGGAATGATTTGCCGTTTTCCGTGCGAATGCGCCACTCGGCTTTACTGCCCAAGCTAGACATCGAGCGAGTCACTATGTCTTGGTAATCGAGAGGAAATTGCTGCTTCGCCGGATTAACAACATTGACCGACGAACGACCGGACTCGACTTGGCGAATTTGCAGAAGGTAGCCAGCTACTCCGGGACAAACAAAATAGACGGTTTCATTCGGGTCGCTCTCGTCAACTGCCTTTGTGCAGGAGCTCACGTTCAGGCTAGTGTACACTGACTGCGGCTCCGTGTTTGCTGCGGCAGCCCCGTCGCCGTGACGACTAGCGCAACTGGACAGAAGGAGAAAGCCAATACCCACCAATCGGATGACTGCGCGACACATAAACTGGCCTGAGAAAAGGGGTTGGCCAGGCTTATCTCCGATCAATTTGATAATAGCCACGCGATACCTCCTGTCGTTTGTAAGTAAAGATCACTTTCTGTTAGCGTAATCGTTCGATTATCAACCACGCGAATTACCGAAGCAGTTAGCGTCATGACAACCTTCGTTTTTTCACCACGTAAATTCGGAGTCTTTCACGCTCGGTCGCGAAAGGCTTGTTCCGGGCTGGCTGTCGGCTCCTTTAAGGAGCTTTTGATTCTTAGATCCTCTAATAAGCCTAAATCGGCTTCGTGAGACTTGCACTCAAAGTGTTGATAGATCACAGCGCACAAGTTCCTCTCGTGGCGGCGACGACGACCTTGAGAACGACTGTTCGAACTAAAGTCTCCAAACGAGGGTCTGGAAAAAGTCCTGGCCTGCCACCGTTTAGGATCACCTAAGCTCGTGAAGGAGCGACTTGGCCGTATACGCGTTAGTCGGAGAAGTGCAGTGCCGGTGTCAGAAGTCGGCTTGTGACCCATATGAACCCTGTCCGTTCTAAGCTATATCAGCCCGGAGATGACGGACCAGAGGTTTTGATGCCTAGGATGCCAGCTTCTCGCCCTCAGGGTTTGAAATGTGATCGGCAGCTACTTGTAGAGGCTCTAGCGTATAGGCGGACATCTAACCCGCCGTTGCTATCGCTGGCGGCCTTGGGGAGGATCAACGTGACCGCTTGGTTGTACCTGGATGAACACGCTATCAAGCGGATAAAGGTCAATCCGAACGTGACGATTGCGCAGATCAGGGCTGAGTTTGGACCCGGGATACTACCACCCGCACCTACCCGCGATGCTGAAACTGGTTTTGCGAATAGACAAAGACCGTCGCCGTCCCACCACAACAGCTTGATCAAGTCGCCACGCCGTCCGCGAAATACAAACACGTGGCCGGCGCACGGGTCCTGCTCCAGAGTCGTCTGGACAAGCGCACTCAAGCCACCAAAGCCGCGGCGCAAATCGGTCACACCTGCTGCAATCCAAACGCGAGAGTTCGCTAGCGGTGCGATCATCGCGCCAGGCACTCCACAATCGTACGCACAACCGCCGCGTTCCTGTCCCCTGTTATCGTGATCCGCATACATTGCGCTTCGATCACCACACTGCAGCCTGGATTCGGTTCTGTCTCGCTGGCCTCAACCGCTTCCATCACTTGCAGCGGCATCAATGCCGCTGCCTTCGCTTGTTGTGCAGCCTGGCGGGTCTGTTTGCGCCAATCATAAATCTGGCTGGGTTCACGCCGTACATTCATGCCACCGCGCCAACCGTCACGCCTTTCTTCAGCGAAGCTCGCACGATCGTCTGCCGTTCCTCAGCTGACCACTTGCGCTTTCTCCCTACTTCGCGCGGCTTGCCGTCAGTCTGCGTCGATTCATCCATCCCAGAAGCATGACGCTGCCCTCGGCTGTTTTGCTAGACGGTAATGCCCGTACGCTTACGTTTACACCGCTCCCGACGGCGATGCGCTTTCGTGCGCAGGGGCACGGTGACCTTGTTAGCCGTGCGAGTTCATTTCTTAGCGTTCTAAGGTTTCTCCAGTCAATCTCGGAAAATCACAGCCGCTGCGGACGCAATGAGCGACATCGGCGAGACGTGGTACTGTAATCTCTCATACGTTTTTGACATCTTAAAGACCTGGAAGGCCGTTACGATCGATGATCGCAGGCGTTCACAATTGGCAAACAAGGCTGTGTAGCAGTGATATTGCTCCCGAGTGCGTCGCATTTACGTGTTCCACCAATGAAGGTAATGGCATATAATTAGGCTCTCCTGAAAGCCTGAGGTCTAAGTGTTGTTCCGACGTCAGTTCGTGGTCGCTTCGTATGCGACGCTGTTGCCGATTCTCTGGATCTGCGCTCACTTCCACTTGTATGGACAAGCAGGTGCTGATGTACCAGAGCAAGCTGCCTATGAAGCAGCGATGAACACCTATCGCTCTGGGGACTGCGTCTCCGCCATACCGCTGCTCTCCTCCATAACTGCGGCGCGGCCGGAGGCAAACTTCCAGTTGGCAAGGTGCTATTACGAGACGGAATCCTACAGCAAAGCCGTGGAACCACTGAACACGTACTTGCAAAAGTTTTCTGGCGACGAGCAGGCGGCGGTACTGCTCGGGAAGGTGTATGAGAAACAGGATCATCCCAAAGACGCCATTAACTTACTTGCTCCTTACCTGGACCGACACCCCGACTCATTCAATGCGCAGGTAGAGCTGGGCCGCGCGTATTTCAAGGCGGGAGACAAAGATAAAGCGCAGGTAGTGTTCGAGAACGTTCTCAAGAAGGTCCTCGATTATCCAGGTGCGCTTCTTGGGCTAGCGCTGATTGCGATTGATGAAGAACATTGGCCGGATGCGATGAGCCGGCTGAACAGCGTCATCGCGATTGCCCCTGGAGTGGCGGAGGCTTACCGGGCGCAAGGTGCCGTATATGAGCGTCAGGGGCAGTTCGATAAGGCGGTAGGCCCTTATAGTCATGCCGTCGACTTGTCTCCTAACGATTTTCCGACGATCAAAGCGCTGGCAAAGTGTTACGCAAAGCTGGAGCGCTGGGATCAGGTCGCGGCTGTTCTTCAGACCGGCAGCATAGCGGAAGCTAGCGATGCTGAAGCAACGGAGCTTGTGCAGCGAGCTTTGAAGGATAATCCGCAAGCTGCCGAAGAGTACTGCCGAATGGTCATCGCGCTCAACCCGATGAATGCGGCTGCCCATCGCATTATGGCGGAATCCCTTTACTCGTCCAAACAGACGGACCGGGCAAAGGTTGAATACATCGAGATCCTGAAGCTTGAAAAGGATCCCGATCCGGAAATAAACTTTCGTCTGGGAGAGATGGCAGAAGCAGAACAGCAACTGCCCGAGGCCCATCATTACTATGAAGACGCCGTAAAGTCGGGAAGAAGCACGCCTCGAATGGCGCTCGCTCTGGCTCGTGTCGATCTCCTGCTAGGCGATGCACCTTCGGCGAAGAGCGTGCTGGCCAAGGTGGGTGTTCCTGACAGTGAGACCGTCGAGTACAAAACCCTGGTTGCCGAGGCCGATCTTCGAGCGAACGATCTCGATGTAGCCAGCAACCTGATCGCCGGACTGCTCGCTCAAGACCCCACCAACAAGAAGCTGTTGAATCTCGCGGCTGAAACAGCGTCAAAGCAGGAGAAATACGCTGATGCCGCAAATTTCCTCGAACGGCTATTCCAGCTCGACTCGCAGAATAAGCAAGTTCGTTACCAGCTGGTCACGCTGTACACCGATCGTCCCGAATTGAAAGGGGACCAGCGCGCGACGGACTACCTCAAGGACTTTGTGACCAAACAGGAGCAGGATCCAGAAGGTTATCTGCTGCTGGCGAACCTTTACCGGCGAAACAAGGATTGGGCGAATGCCAAGGTGTATTTCGACTTAGGGTTCAATCGCATGCCAACTCCACCGCCGGCTCGATTCGCGTGGGCGTACCGGAGCTACGGGATGTATCATTTCAGCCAAGGAAATCTGCCGGAAGCGTTAGCGGCCCTAACCCAGGCCACGCAGCTGAATCCGAACGACAGCAATGCGCAGTATAGCCTGGGGATCGTTTTGCTAAAGCTCAACAAGCAGGATGAACTCGAAACGGTGGTGAGCCTGTTAGAGACGCGCGAGCCAAGCATGGCGGCTGGGTTGCACGAACTCGCCCGAAAATCGGGGATGGTGTTGCGGACACGAACGGAGCAATAGGAATAGACGATGCCACGAACGTCGCGAAACCCGGACCGCCTGATTCAGCAACTTGGAACCGCCGTTTTGCTTGCGCTAGGCCTGTTTTCCGGAACCGCTCACGCCCAGCGTATTCTAGTGGGTCAAAAGAGTGCGGATGGGCAGTTCTCCTTTCTCGCCGGGGACGAACTGCTGATTAATCAGAACCGAAAGATTAAATTGGCCGACAACGATCGGGCAGTGAGCGCGGGAAAGGCGAAGACGCTGGAGCGGATCGAGATCAGCCAGGCGGGCGTGCTTCGCGGGGATGGAAAAGGCGGAGTATTTCGTGGGAGTGGCGAGAGCCGTCAGCGGGTGCTGCCAGAAGGGTTCGCCAGCAAGGAGGGGTTTAACGTTTCCACTCTGGATGTGGAACTGACTCTCACGGTTGTGAAGGATAAGAAGAGCAAGAATGTGGCGGAGGTCCCTGCAAAGCTTTTCTACGTATACATCCCGGACGTGGAACCGGACCACGCGGCCAAGCAGTTTGTGATGAATGCGGAGAACTTCTCCAGCTTCGATGAGCAATTGAGCGCGATAAGCGGCTTTGTACGCTCGTTCTCCAATTCCAGTGCGACGCAAGAGTTGCGCACGGCGCTGCATAGCGAACTGGAGAACGCGGTGAATAAGTACGATGCCGGTGCGAGCTATCAGTCTCTCCTTGACGCCAAAAAGCTCTCCATGCTGGCCACGAGCGCGTTCGCTTCCGATCAGGCGATAACGAAGGATGCGGCGCAGGTGGAAGAACGCGTTCGTTCCACTACCGCAAGCGTCCGGCTTTTGCAGGGATTAGCTGGATTAGGCGACTGGGAGGCTTTCTTAACGGCTTATGAAAAGATCGAAATTCACCAGGATTCCTTTCCCGATTTGCAGCGCCTACACAGAGAAGCCCTTGAAGAACAGACGCGCGCGGAGTGCGTGAGGGGGCGGGCTCTGGTTCTGCGGCACAAAGACAGCGA
The DNA here is from genome assembly GCA_963730865.1 of uncultured Acidobacteriaceae bacterium. Classification (GTDB taxonomy): domain Bacteria; phylum Acidobacteriota; class Terriglobia; order Bryobacterales; family Bryobacteraceae; genus Bog-105. The sequence goes on from CAVSTO010000019.1 coordinate 208,817, forward strand.
AGCCACGCAAGATTTCGGCAACGCGCTGCAGATGGATCCCAAGAACGGGGAGATAGAAAAGCAAATGCAGGCAGCGCGTATGCTCGCGGCGCAGGCAGAGGCCAAGAAGAACGCGGGATCCTGGAAGCGGCTGCCCAAGGACTCTCCCGAAGAGCGCCTTTTCCGGCAGGCCCTTTATAACGCCGACCGCGCCATACAAGACCACGATTACGGAAAGGCACGTGAGGCCATTCAACAGGCCGAACGGCAAAACGCGGAGGCGCCTGAGATTCTGTTGGTGAAAGCGTCGTTGCTTGCGTCCGGTGAACAGATTGCGGGGGCCATTCCCTTACTTGACCGCTACGAAAGTCTGGTTACGGACCCGTCCGATCGCGAAAAAGGGGACACCGTTCGCAACCAGGTGGGCTATGAGCTTCGCAAGAAGAAAGAGACCAGCGCGCACGATATCGAATCTTTTCTCAGCAAGGGAGAGCTGACGAGTCTGTATACGGCGTCGATCAGCGCGTTAAAGGTGGATCCTACCGAGCCGACGTTTTTATATGCAGCGGCCCTTTCGGCTTCTATTTTGCGCAAGAACGATGAGGCGAAGACCTACGCCGTTTCATATTTGAAATATTCCGACAATCTGGCGAGCGACGAGGCGGCTCGCAATCAAGCGCGAAAACTTCTTTCCGCGCTGCAGACCACGCCGGCGATGGAGACCAAGGGAACGCCTAATTGGTTTTCAGGGCGAAAGGTGCCGGCAGGAGCGTATTACTGTCCGGCGAGCCTGGCGTTCCAAGGCCCGATACAAAGCGTGGGCGGGTTTAAGTTCCGGATGGATTATACGTGGGAGCAGAACCACTTAAGTAAGATTCGATCTACGTTCGAGGACGAGAAGGGACGGCAGGATTACTACGCGTTGGTTTCCATGGCTCCCGGGGGCCAAGACAAGAAAGTTGCGAATGCAGACCTGGGCAGCTTCAGCTTTGTTTACGGAAAGTCGCCTGCTGGAGTTCGATCAGTATTCGCCGGTGACATTCCAAATGGGACAAAGGTGGACGATGAAGTCCGGCTGGTGAAGAAAGAGGACGGAAGCTTCCAGTTGGTCAGCTCGAGTGGAACTCCGGAAGTGGTATTAGAGAACGACCCCTCGCTGAATACTCAACTTGTCCAGCAAGTGCTGGGTCCGGTTACTACCGTCATCTCCGGAAACTCGTTTTTCAACCCCTTTATATGGGACGGCGTCCACTACTTCACTGTGAGCTATGACAGCCGGGGCCGCATATCGACCGCGAAGGAATGGAATAGCGATAACCTAGTGCGTTTCAGTTGGGACAACGACCGGCTGACGCAGATTGCGGCCTTTCGCGGAAAGGAAGGGGAACCGTTCTACAACCGCGCGATTTCCTATTCCGGGGAAAATATCGCAAGCGAGGAATACAGCTCCGGAGGGCGCAACGGCCATATCAAATACAGCTACTCAAAGGATCATCTGGCATCAGCGAAGGTGGTGGACGGTGGAGTGTATGATGGCAAAACCTGGACCGTGAGGTTTTACTAACGAGAGCTGTATGAGCAGGATTGAAGCGGGCGGCCAATGACTCAGATCGGAAAGTATGAAATCGTCCGGCGGACCGGTGAGACGTCGCTCGGAACGACTTATGAAGCGTTCGATCCGGTAATGCGGAGAACGGTTTCAATACAAGCGCCTGGCGACGATGAAGAGTCGCACCCGCAAGCGCACAAAGAGACGAGCCAGATTGCACTGCAGAAGGGCGGCGAGTCGCTTGGCCGCTTGAACCATCCGAATATCCAAAACATCATCGCGACGGAGGAGGCGGACGGGACTATTTACCTGGTCCTGGAACACGTCAATGCGCGGCCGATCTCGCAGCAGGCGAGCCGTCAGGGGCTTGGCCCGGCTGAGGCGCTCCCGTTGCTGAAAATGGCCGGGCAAGCTTTGGACCATGCGCACGCCCACGGCGTGCTTCATCCGGGGTTGACACCGGCCCACCTTTTAGTAGACGACTCCGGCCTCTTGAAGTTAGCTGGTTTCGAAATGTCGGGATTGCAAGGCCTTTCGCTGCAGGAAGTGAGTCAAACTGATCTCGATCTTCTGTTGAGTTCTCTACCGTATCGGGCTCCGGAATTCCTGGCCGGCGAAGCGGTCGACGCAAGAGCGGACCAGCACTCATTAGCCGTGATCGCGCTTGAGCTCCTGACGGGCGCCAAAGCGATGGAGGAAAATTCTCCGCTGATGACAATGGGAGCGGTACTCGCAGGCACTTTGCCGGACCTGCGCTTGCTGGACGGCCGGATGCCCGCGGCTGTGCGGCGCGTATTCGAAAGAGCTGTGGCGGCTGACCCGTCCGCGCGATACGACTCGTGTTCGGCGATGTTTGAAGCGCTGGAAGCTGCGCTGCGAACGGCAGATGCGCTTGCTAGAGTCACGCCTGCGCCGGTGGCCAAGCCGTCGGGCTCAACGGGAGCTCTCGCCGGCGGCACCGGCGCCGCTCGGGTTACGGAGCAGCTGGCGGCTGCACGGCGGAAGAACACGCGAAGAATTCAGATGATTGTTGCGGGAGTGTGCGTCGCGGCTGCAGCTCTGATTGTGTTCATTCTGCTTCAATCAAAACCGATAGTCAGCCCGCCCGTACAGGTCACGGCCACGCCAACGCCGGAACCGGGACCCGTCCTGATGGACAGCACTCCAGCTAGAGTACAGGTTCATAACGTTGTCGATTCCGCGTTACAGAAGGCGGGAACGGCAGCAACGGCAGAAAAAGCCGGGCCCGACGGAACAGCCAATGCGGGAGCTGAGTTGCAGCCACCGGCGCGTGCCACGCAAGCGAAGAAGCCGAAGCGTCCCAAGGCGACACCGGAGTTGCAAATGCCGGAGGTGACAATTGGGCGATGATGAACACCTGAGAGCGATGCCATGCAGCAAATCTTGATTCGATATTTGAGCGGTGAAAGGATAAACCAAGTTGACAGCTTTTCCGTGGACGGCTCTGAAGATCTAATCGCGGGCCGCGATCCACTGGCCAAAATCCGCTTCGATTCGCAGGACGATCTGGTAAGCCGTCAACACGTCAGGATCGCGCAAGACGCAGAAAATCCGGCGGCATTTCGACTGATCGACTTGCAGAGCCGTAACGGAACATTCGTCAACCAGCGGCGTGTCTACGGATCTACTTTTCTTAACCACAACGACAAAGTTCAACTGGGGCCGTCCGGGCCCGAGTTCCGCTTCGAGCTGGATCCTCCGCCGGTTTCACTGAACGGCAACAGCCATCCCGGAGTGCAAGCGGAGATGACCGTTATGCCTACCCGGGAGATTTTTCCTTTCTCCGGGACGAGAGAAGTCGGGGCGATAGGCCGTCCGATTGGCCGGGCGACGGTCGAGAGGATGTTGGACGACACCTTTGGCCTACTGAAAGACGAATCGAACAAAGCGTTTACGGTAGGACTGATCTGTCTGGGGGCGGTTTTGATTTTTGGAATCGCGATCTGGGGCTATATGCGAAGGACGTCGATGGAAGCTCAAGCAGCTCGTGTAGAGAGTCAGAGGGGTATTGCCGCCGTGCTGCATGCGACGGAAAAGCAAGCCGCGGCGACAAGTCAGATTAATGGCCAGATTGCCGGGCTTGACAACCAAGTGAAGCGCGCCGAGCAGAAAAGTCAGGCGGGATTGAACTCGCTTTCGGAACGGATGGCGGCGCTGAAGAGGTCACAAGATGCAGAGATCGCGGCGCAGCGTGGAACACAGCAGATGACTGCAGCGGCGCAGGCGGGAGCGACGCAGCCGCCGGGAGCCACGGAACTCAGCTTTGGACAGTTGCTGGATCGCGTGAACTTGTTCGTGAAACAGGATAGGTACCCGGAAGCACTTGACGTGTCGCGACAATTGATGCGAATCGAACCCAACCGTTTCGAGGGCTACTTCTATGCCGGCGTGAGTGCCTTTCATCAGCAGCAGTTCCGTCTCGCGTCCGACTACTTGCGGCAGGCTGAACCGAAAGCTCCAGCGGATCAACGCGCAGACATTGACCGGTTGCTGGCGGCCGCGCAGCAGATCGGCACGAAAGAGAAGTGAGCGGGTCTCGTCCGACCACGCGATTGCAAACGGGCGCTGAATGATGAAGTGGTTATGGCAGGCGTCGGCGAGAAAGGCGGAACCATCGAGCGCGATCTTAGGCGGCACTCTGACGCACGCCGTGCCCGATATCCGTAGTTCGGCCCTGACAAGCGCGGGTTGCGTTCGCGAGATCAATGAAGACACGGTGTCGGTGGTGTGCCCCGCCCAGCGATCCGGTTTGCTGACGCGCGGCTTGCTGGCGGTAGTGGCGGACGGGATGGGAGGCGCGCGCGGAGGAAGTTGCGCAAGCGAAACGGCCGTTCGGGTGAGCGTGGGCTGGTATCTGGAAAGTGACAGGGATCCCCCTGACGCATTGAAGAGGGCACTGCAAGCAGCCAACCACGCCGTTTACAGCCTGTCGCAAGAGGATCTCACTTTGGAAGGGATGGGGACCACGTGCGTCGCGGTGGTCTTAACGCCGAAGCAAGCCTGGATCGGGTGGGTGGGAGACAGTCGGGTGTATCTGTTTCGAGATCAACGAATTTTCCAGATGACTGAAGACCACTCAGTGGTAGCTGAACTCGTGCGTGGAGGTGTTCTCACGGCGGAACAGGGAGCATGCCACGAAAACCGTCATGTTCTGACGCGGGCACTGGGCACGAGGCCGGAAGTGGACGTGTCGGTTTGGGAGCAATCGCTGCCGGTGAGAGTGGGGGACCGATTCCTGCTGTGTAGCGACGGGCTGCACGATGCCCTGACCGACCAGGACCTGTTGCGTTTAGCTGGCGAGGGGCCGTTAGAGCAAGCAGGAGCAGCCCTGATTGATGGAGCAAAAGAGCAGGGCGGGTACGACAATATTTCTGCGGTTTTGCTGGAAGTGGCGGCTCCGGCCAAGGACCCGGCAGAAGAGAACGGAAATCGGCACTGACGCGAGGAATGGAGACTGGCACAAATGGTTATCGGGAACCAATACAAGATCGTTTCTGAACTGGGCAGCGGAGGCATGGGCGTGGTCTACCAAGCGGTGGATATCTTGCTCGAGCGCGAAGTCGCGGTGAAAAAGTTAAGAAGCGAGTTCTCACGCAGTCCCGATGTGGCGCAGCGCTTTCTGCGAGAGGCAAAGATTCAAGCTCGCCTGAACCATTCGAATATCACCCAACTTTACACCTGTCTGCAGGAGGGTGACACGTTCTACATCGTGATGGAGTTCGTGGCCGGAACTCCGCTGAACCGGCTGATTCCTTTGTCCGTCGAACGATTGCTCCCGCTGATGGTGCAGACTCTCGACAGCTTGGACTACGCGCACAGTTTGGGTGTCTTGCACCGCGACATAAAACCCGACAACCTGATGGTGACGGCGCGCGGTCAGCTGAAGATAATGGATTTCGGCATTGCGCATGTACTGGGGATGAGCCGACAGACGCGTGAGAAGACCATCATGGGGACGCTCGAATATATTTCGCCGGAACGCATCACCGGCAAGGATCCAGATCGACGAAGCGACATTTATGCACTGGGGGCGGTCTTGTTTGAGGCGCTAACGGGCAAATTGCCGTTCGAAGGCAACTCGGAATTTGAGTTGCTTCGTCAGCATCTGGAGGCGCCGCCACCAAAAATTCGCAAGTTTTTACCTGCGTGTCCTGAATTTGTCGAGGTAGTTATCGAGCGCGCGCTGGCTAAGAATCCGGATGAAAGGTTCGCGACGTGCGGCGAGATGAAGGACGCGTTGACCGCAGAGATGGCTAAGTTACCGCGTTCTACAACCGCAAGCGGACCAGCATTAAAGATAGATGTCTCAGAGGAGGTGGATCGTTGTAAACGGCGCATCACGGCGCTCGTGAAGAGCGGAGACCTTGATCTGGCTCAACGGGTGCTGGACACCGCCCGGGTAGACTACCCAGGTCAGGAGCCATTGCAGCGGCTGCAGGGGTTTATCGAGGACCAGCGAAAGAGGCCGGGCGGAGCAGCCATGAACGAACGGCGAATCTACGTGGCAGAAATGTTGCGAGAGGTCCACTCGCTAGCGATGAAGCGAGGCCGGCAAAGTGGTGCGGAGCTGCTGTCAACAGGATTGGAGAAGCACCCCGAAATAAAGGCTTTTCAGATTGCAGCGCTGTATCTGCGCGGGGAGCAAGCCAGCAATGCGGCGACGGCATAAAGAGCAGAGCTATAGCCGAATTTGCCGCCTAGGGTTTCAGTAAGCTGACGGTCACTTTTTGCCATAAGTAGTCACTTCGTACCGTAAGTAAAGGTACGGCACGGTTTTTCTTCCATGTGCGCTGATCTGATAGGGTGAAGTCGATTTGGCATCTATGGCTCTGAAATTCGGCAAATATGTCGTCGAGAACGAGATAGGCAGAGGCGGTTTTGGCCGGGTCTATAGTGCGTTTGATGGCGACATGAGGCGCCAGGTCGCGGTAAAGGTTCTGGCCTGCGAATCCGATCCTGAGCTGTTGAGCAGGTTTCAGGCCGAAGCTGGAACAACAGCCAGCCTGACCCATAGAAACATCATCACGGTCTACGACTTCGCCCAACAGGACGGGTGTCCTTACCTGGTGATGGAGCTGCTGCACGGGCGCTCTCTTTACGAGTTGATCAATTCCGGCACGTCGCTTCCTCTGCTGGACAAAGTAGAGATCATGTATCAGGTAGCGGAAGGTTTACAGTATGCGCATTCCAAAGGTGTCATTCACCGCGACATAAAACCGGGAAACGTCTTTTTGATGGCGGACGGTAAGGTGAAGATCCTCGACTTCGGGATCTCGCGTTTGGTGCAGCGAGATGGAGCCAGGCGAACTCGGGAAGGAGACCTGATTGGAACTGTATCCTACATGGCTCCAGAGATTTTTCATAACCACGAGCCGGATAAGAAGACCGATATTTTTGCGTACGGTGTTTTGTATTACGAACTCTTGACCGGGTCACATCCGTTCGAATCAAAAGATCCTTATACTGCAATGCGGCGGATTTTGGGCGATGACGCGCCGCTGCTTCGCGAGACTTGGCCGGAATGTCCAGAAGGGCTTGAGATTCTGGTTCAACATCTATTAATGAGAGACCGGGAGGCTCGGTTCGATGAATTGAACGATGTAATCTTCGAGACCGAGCCGATCCTGAGGCAGTTGCGCCAGGAACGCGCTGCCACCCTTGCTAAAGAATTGGGGCCGCTCATTCAAGCGGGAGATTACGAGAGTGCTAATCCGCGCATCAAACAGATTCTCGATCTCGATCCGTCGCAGTGTGAGGCGCTCGCTTGGCGCGATCAAATAAGAAAACGGCAGAATCGGCAGCGAGCCGACCGGCTACGTCAACAGGGCTTGGAATACATGTCTGCGGAGCGGTTCAAGGAAGCCGTGAGCTGCTTTGAAGGCGCGCTCTATCTGGACGTCAACAAGTCGGAAATCCTGCGGCTGCTTGAACAAGCCAAGAGCGCGATCGAGCGAGTCCGGATGACAAGCGAGCTTTTGGCCCGTGCGCGTTCGGAGCGGAAAAAGGGAGACATCGAAGAAGCTTTCTCGACGGTGTCTGAAGTGCTCGGGATTGATCCAGTCAATCTTGAAGCGGTCTCACTGTGCGATAGCCTGCGTAAGCAGATTGGCGAACTTCGTCTAGCGTCTCGAATGGCACGGGCGGAGGATCTGTGCCGGAACAGCGCCTTCGACGATGCTCTAAAGTGCCTTGATGAATTGGAGCCGGAGCTGCTGAGCCATCCCAACGTCAACAAGCTGCGTCTCCAGATAGCACATGAACGTAGGGAAGCGGAAAAACGGCGCCGCAAAGCAGCCTTTCAAAAGGACCTGCTTCGGGCCCGAGGGGCTCTCCAGGACCTACAATTCGAGGAGGCGTCGGAGCTTTCGGAAAATTTGTGCCTACAGTATCCCGAGCAAGCAGCGGCCTTTGAGCTTCGCAATGAAGTTCGAGAGCACAGAGAGACGCAACGGCGTAAGGAAGCAGTAGCTGCTCTTGCCCAGAGCGCCCGGCAACTGATGGCCGAGAAACGTTTCGATGAAGCGCAAAAGATGTTAGCGGACGGCCTGCAGTCTTATGCGGGCGAGGCCGCCTTAAGCAAGTTGGCCCAGACGCTGGAATCGCTAGTCGCAGCAAGGCAGCGTCAATTGACGATTGAAAGAGTACTCGAACGGGCCGGTGTTTTAGCAACGCAAGGAGCATTGGACAGGGCTCTCGATCTGGTTGGCAAGGCATTGGCGCGTCTGGGTGAAAATCCCGAGCTGCGCGCGTGCGAGCAAACGCTTCAGCAGAAACTCGCAGAACAGCAGTACATTCTCGACTTAGAAAAGACCTTGGCCGAAGCCCAGTGCGTATCGGATGCCGGCCACCACCGGCGCGCGCTGATCCTGCTTGAGAGCGCCACGAACCGTTTCGATGGAGAGCCTAGATTCGAGATGGCTCTGCGCGAGGCGCGTGAAAACGCAAGGGAAGAGGAAGAGCGGGATGCCGTCAAGCAGGCGCTGAGGCGAATACGATCTCTCGAAGGGGAAGAACGTTACGATGAGGGCCTGAACGAAGCAATTCGAGCGCTGGGCCGCTGCCGTGACAAACGGGAATTGGAGTCTGTAGCGGAGAGGTTGCGAACGGCTGTTGCGCACCAGCAGCGAGAACGTATGCTGCGGGAGCATACCAATCAAATTAGGGCAGCTGCCGCGGTTGAGGATTGGACCCTCGTTTCCCAGAGATTACTAAGGGCTCAGGATGAGTTTCCCGATGACGTGGCTTTGACGGAACTTGCCGCAAGCCTGCAACAGTCCCGGCGTAATAACGATGTACGCTTCTTGGAGAACAGAGTTCGCGAGGCGTTAGGGCGAGAAGACTACAAGAGCGCAGAATTGCAACTTGCGCAGTCAGAAGCTTTATTTTCGAGTGAGGCTGTTTGGATATCCCTAAAGGGGAGCCTGTCGCAGCATCAGGAATACCGGGTTGAGTTGTCAAAGGCGGAGCAAGCCTGTGGAATTCAGGACTATGCGGAAGCGAAGACGATCCTGCAGAAACTGCGGACAAATGCACCAGACAATCGCGCGGCGCGGCTATACGAGGTAGTTTGCAATGAGATTCAAAAAGCCGACGCGGAGATATTGGCTCAACACGCCGCACACAAACGGCTGGAACGACTGAGGCGGGAGCAAGAGGAAGAAAAGCAGCGCCGTTCCGAGATAGAGGAGCGAAGTCGGAGGGAACGAGAAAGGGCCAGCGCCGCAGCGCGAAGTGAGATCGCTGAAATGGCCGCTGCCGCCAAGCCGGCAGGAGCTTTAGCGAGGCTCGAACGGTTTGAGAAGGAGTGGGGAGAAAGCGCAAGTTCGCGCGATGAGAAAGAACAACTGAGGCATGCATTAGAAGCGCAAATTCGAGAGCGCGCAGAGACGGCGCGACGCGAGGCGGCAGAGCGGCTTCGAAGGCAACGGGAGGAGGAATTAAAGCAAACTCGGAAGAAAGTCCAGGATGCCTTGAACTCGGATGATGCTCCGGGTGCTCTTCAGCAGTTGAAACAGGCCCGGAAGAAATATCCGGACAGTCCCGAGCTGCGAGAGCAGGAACAGAAGGTCCTGGCTGACCTCGCGCAGCGCCGTGCCGAGGAAGCGGAAAGGCAAAGACGTGAAGCCGCAGAACAGACGCGGAAAAAACGGGAGACCGCGATTGCGGAAGGTCGTCAGAGGGCGGCGGCGTTTGCGCGCCAGGGCGATCTTGCCGCTGCCGTAAGCGTCCTGGAGCGCCTGGGTAAACGTTACCCGAACAGCTCTGAACTGCGCCGCGACCTGGAGATAGCCACTCGCGAAATAGGTTACGAACGCGAGATCGTGGCTAGAACGGAATCCGACGGCGACAAATCAGCTACAGCCCGGCGAACACAACAGATCGAAAAAAGAGGCCGGCAGGCTATGGCCCTCATCAAAGACATTCTCAAGCATTATCGAAAGTGAAGGCGCTGGTGTGCTCGGCAATAGGCCGATCCTCGTGTGGTCAAAGAATATTCGAACGTTCTGCCACAGATGTGTTTAGCACTTTGATACTGCTCACAAGCGAGCCTTTGGAATGAAGCGCGGCAACGGTATGGCTGCCTGGATGTGGGTCCATGCCTAAACTGGTCATCGTTGTTCCTCCGTTTGAGAGAAGGATGCGCAGGTGGCGCAAGTCTGTGGAAATTCTGCTAATCAGCACCTTGGCGGCTGACAGATACTTGGCCGGCGCACACGCTGAACGCACGTCATCAATGACCACGAAACGCTACGAGTCGCAATGTCATCGGCCATCGCTTGTCCGAATCAGCTGAAAAAGTACCTGGTCTTCACCGAAGTAGAGCGCGGTGGTGTCGGAAATGATACCGATTTGCGCATAATTTATACCGCGGCACGTGATAAAGCCGTATACTGCACGTTTCGCGTCCTTCAATCTACGCTGCGCTTCCGGTGGTGCCGCTTCATGGTGACGTGACCCCAGTTTCCATCCACTAAGTTATACGACAGTGCGAGCGCGAAAATTTCTTGCGCAGATTGCGCTCTGAGCAAGTCGTAGCCCGGAGCGGAGTTACAATTTCCGGCGACTAGATTTTCGATGTGATCACGCGTAAACTCAAGCGTCTTTCCTGTTTCGTTCAGCACTGGTTCCGCGGCAACCGGAGCACAGCACTTTCTCCACCCGCTACACGCCGAGAATTGATAGATTCGGGGCAGCGGCCCGGTTTCGGAGGCACGCACACGTGAACAGCAGGGAAGCGATGAACAGTGTGTTCCAGCATCGCAATTCGTTATTGCCCTGTAATGCAGAGACTGCTTTGAGCGGCGACTCCACCACCCTTGCGTCATAGCGACTGGTGCGACTCCCGTGCTGGTCTGACTACTCATCCAGGTATTCGAGTCCAGCAAAATCCCAATATGGTTGGGATATTGCTTTTCCATCTTAGGGATTGACGTCTTTTGGAAAGAAAATCAAATCGCCGATTGCCGTTTTACGATCTTCTCAAACGGGCTCGAATTCATTTGCGCAGCATCGAGTGTCGGAAATCGAGGAAAGACCTTGCCGAAAACATAGCTGACGAATCCGGAACAATCGAAGGCGTCTGGCGTTGTTCCGCTCAATCTGTAAGGCTTACCCGCGGCTAACTTCGCCGTTGCATAGGCTGCGTTGACAATCAGCTCTCTCTGCCCTCGGGCCGGGCAGCTCGATGGCATGGCCATTACTTACCTCCTGTGTTCGATGATTCTACCGAATCTGATCCACCATGACTTGCGTTCCGCTCCTAAGTCGGCAAGATTCTCATCGACTCTGCGGCGAGGCACATAGAGCAGCGGTCCACAAACCATTAGCGTTCAAACCATTAGCGTTCATCGGAAGTGGTCGGGCGCGGGAGTGCAGGGGCGCGATACGACCTAGAACGCCCGAGCATTTCCGATAACGACGTTTGAACGGGGCCGGACCGTATATTACGGGGATTGATGGTCTTTGATTGGGCTGGAATCGAGAGTACGAGCAGACGAGAAGGGCTGGGTAAGAGTCTTAAGCTCGTGGGGAAAGCCCTGTGGAGCACAGAAAACAAGTTTCTGAAGGGGGTCGCGCCCGCTACGAACACACGTCGAGTAGCACTCGGCAGAGCGGAATCGAATCCGGCACTTCTTCAATGGAAGCTGGCGACGTTTCATGATGAGTCCGGCCGAACGGAGACAGGAGTCATCAAGATGTTCAGCACGCCAGCTGGAACGTATCCCAGGAAGCAGAGGGTTCCGATACCGCAGCAAGGACATCTGCGTTCGATCGCGTTGCGCTGTGGAGCGGTCAACAGGTCCAGCGGCGATGAGGCTTGCAGGAGAGTCCGGCATATTTTCAGACCATCCGCGCGCCGGCAGTTGGCGAGAAAGCCGAAGTGGCGGATCTTGACGAAGCCTGGTGGCAGGACATGAAGGAGGAAACGTCGAATGAACTCGATCGCTTCTATCGTCATGAACTTCTGTGTGTTGTGATCGGCTGAATCTCGCCAGCGGAAAGTGACCTGGCCATCGCGCAAGTCGCTCAGCCGCCCGTTGGAGATGGCGACGCGGTGCGTGTAGCGCGCCAGATACTTCAGCACGTGCTCGGGTCCTCCAAAGGGAGCCCTCACCTCGACCACCCATGGGTGCTTCTTGAGACTGCGCACGAAGCGATCAAACGCTGCCAGTTGCTGGAGTGGCAGCAGTTCTCCCATCAGGCGCAGTTTCTTACGGCGAAAGGCGATTGCCAGCAGGGCGAGAAACGTGCCGCGAAACAGCCGTCCGAGTACAGGGCCGGGAAGAAAGAATCGTTTGCGGCTGTGGACCCAGTGCGACCGATCAGGCGAGAGTCCACCGAACGGAACCAGGCAATGTAAGTGGGGATGAGTCAGCATCTTTTGATTCCACGTGTGGAGCACGGACAGAAAGCCGAGATCCGCACCGAGCCGGCTTGGATCGCGGGCAATGGTGAGCAGGGTTTCCGCCACACAGCGAAACAAGAGGTTGTAGATCAGGACAGCGTTCTGGCGAACCAGCGGAGCAAGGCCGCCCGGAAGCGTGAAGATCACATGACTGTAGGGAACGGGCTGCAGTTCCTTCGCCGTTCTGTCTAGCCACTGATCGCGGGCTGTGGATTGGCACTTAGGGCAATGCCGGTTGCGACACGAGAGAAACCGAAGGTTTGGTGAGAACAGTGATGGCACTGTTCGAAGCGCGCGCCGAGAGCGGCGGTACGACAGGCGCGAATGTCCCGGAAGGCTTTGCGCTGGTGAGCCGAGAGCGTACCGCCCCAACGAGCAAAGAACTCCCGTGCGTGCTGGCGAAAGACATCGGCCACTTCCAGCCGATGTTCGCTCATGACTGAGTTTCGTGATCTCCGGTCGTATCGATGGGCTGAATGGGGAGCGCATCAAAAGGGCTGCGAACCGCGTGCAGGCGCTGGTTAGAAACATGTAAATACCGGGCCGTCGTTCGAATATCAGCATGCCCGAGCATGACCTGAATCGTCCGCAGGTCCGCGCCCGCATCGAGCATGTGCGTAGCGCAGGCATGCCGAAATAGATGGGGATGAATGCGGCGTTTGATGCCGGCGCGCTGAGCCGCCTTACGAAACACGTGACGAATCGAGCGGACGTTGAGAGGCGAAGCGGCATTCCGCCCGGACGGAAACAGCCAGTCCTGGGGTCGGCAATGGCGAAAGTAAAGGCGCAGTCGTCGAGTAAAGCGGGGGAGAGGGCGATGTCACGCGGAACGCTGCCTTTGCCGTAGCGCACATGCAGCACCATGCGGCTGACTGTCTATATCGCTGACCTTCAGCTGCTGCAGCTCTTTACAGCGCACAGCGGTGGCGTAAAAGGTGGCCAGAATCGTCCAGTGTTTGAGGTTCTGCGTGCCGTCGAGCATGCGGGCGACTTCATCTATACTGACGACACCGGGCAGCGTGATGCGCTTCTTGGGATGCGGGATCTCGTCATCGAACCACTTCTGTTTTAAAGTGCAGACATAAAGAAAGCGCAGTGCAGAACGGGTTTGAATCACCGTACTGGGCGCCTTCTTGCCTTGAATCAAGTGCAGCAGTTAGCCGGAGACTGTAACAAGAAGTGTGTAAGTTGGGTGGAGCAAAAGACATCAAAGCGGGTCGACCAAGCCGGGCTTGAGTCGATCGCCAAAGAGGACCATCAACTGATTCATGACTATATCCCATCCTTGGCGTTTGGTCCAGCGGTTGGTGAAGTTGCGAATATTCAGGAACAAGATCTTGATGACGGATTCGTCGGTCGGGAAGACTTTGCGGCTGGAGATATTCTTTCGCATTTGCGAATGCAGGCTTTCGATCGCGTTGGTGGTGTAGATCATGCGGCGTAGCTCGACGGGGTAATGGAGAAAGGTTGTGAGGCTGTCCCAGTGCGTGCGCCAGGCGGTCACCGACATGGGATAACGCGCTCCCCAGGATTGCGCGAATTGATCGAGAGCGAACTCGGCGGCCTCCGGCGTGGGAGCTGAATAGATGGGACGATGGCGGCGCACAACGGCTTGCGGTCCTTCCAGGAAACAAACTTCGTTACATTGCGGATATGATGCACGACGCAGAGCTGCACGTCAGTCTGCGGGAAGGCGGAGGCGACGGCGCTGGCCAGGCCGGTGAGCCCATCGCCGCATAGGATCAGAACATCCTGCACGCCGCGTGCCTTCAGATCGTTAAAGACCTTGAGCCAGAAACGAGCGCCTTCCGTTTCCTCGATCCACAAGCCCAGCACCTCTTGCCGCCCGGAGCTGCCGACGCCGAGCACGGTGTAGACGCATTTTTTGAGCACGCCCTTCTCCGTGCGTACGGCGACGCGAAGGCCGTCGACGAACACGATCGGATAGACGCACTCTAACGGGCGGCTTTGCCACTCGACGATCTGTTGCTGCAGTTGTTCCGTGACACGGGAAACGAACTGCGGCGAGACCTCCACTCCATAGATTTCCTGTACATGCTGCTCGATCTCACGGGTGGTCATGCCGCGTGCATAGAGTGAGATGATGGCCTCGGAAAAGTTACCGACCGATCGCTGGCGCTTGGCCACCACCTTGGGCTCGAAACTGCTATTACGGTCGCGAGGCGTTTCGATTTCGATCTCTCCGAAATCGCCGCGCACGGTCTTGGCCATGCCTCCGTTGCGGGAGTTGCCGCTCCCGCGGCCCTCCGGATCGTGCTTCGGGTAGCCGAGGTGCTCTTCCATTTCCAATTCCAGGAAGGCCTCGAGCGTGTCCTTCACTAAACTCTGAAACAGCTGCTTGGTATCGATACTCTTGGTGCCGCCGCTGGCGCGCACCTGGTCCATCAGCAGTTTCTTGAAATTCTTCGCCTCTCCCGAGGCCTCGCCTGCCAGAGCCGCATTCAGCGGCTGGTTCTGTGTCATGGAGCCATTTCCTTTCTTCATCGCGTTATCGGTTTAGCCCCACCAAATCCGGCTCGGGAGCCTAAGCGGCCACTGGATTTTGCAGGCTTCGGTCGCCCTCCGGGCTCCCTCCGCCCGCAATATCCACTCCTGCTAGGCTATCCAATCCCAAAACAATTTACACAGATAATGTTACAAAGCCGTTAGCTAGCCCGCGCACTTCCTCCGCCCCAAGTTGCTGCGGAGACTTCTTGTAGTAGCGGGCAAAACGTTCAATCAGACTCACATACGTCTCGATCGTGCTCTGGGACAGATTACGGAGTTGCAACTCCTCCAACATTCGTTTGCGTAGCGGTGTCATTCCAACGAACTCCTTCGTTCACTGGTTTATCGCTTCCGCCGTCCGTAACCGTCTGCCACACGCCTGCCGCTTGCGGCTAAGTTCAAACGGGCTTCGAGGACATGGCTTGCTGTGTGGTCGCGAAGCGCAGAGCTATATACCCGGCGCGCGACACGCGAATGCCAAGTGCGTCGATGTTCACTTCTCGTCGCTCATCGGCTTCTAAGAACTCAAGGCTTCGGCTGGAGCCATGAAGGCGAAGCAAGGTTTGTGCTTTCACGAGATCCACATGTAGCCTGATAGTTCCAACGATTCTTCTTCCGAGCCTGCTTTCTCTGGCACAGCTTCGGGCGAAAACCCTGCGCCCGGCGCCGGCGTTCGCTCTGCTTTCTTAGGCTCACCAAAACAATTTGCATCATCGAGTGCTCGGTGCCTCGCCTTCACAGGGATAAGCGGCAAATTCTTCCGGTCCCCAAAGAAAGCACTTCGTTGGCTTGGGAGCAGCCGCCACTCGCTCTGAGTGCCCAGAAAAGTCGGGCAGAAGAAGAAAAGAGATCAGCCTCAACCAGCTAACAATTATCGGATTCGTCGGCAAGAACGCCGAAACCGAGCAACTGGCCAAATGGCACCAGCATCACCAAGTTCTCCGTTGCTAGGACGAAATTTTGGAAGGACGAGAAGGGCGAGTGGAAAAACAAGACGCAGTGGCACAACGTGACTGCATTCGGGCAAGGCTTCGCTCAAATGAAACCGCGCCTGCCGAAAGGGCACGCTAGTCTTCGTCCAAGGCGAACTTATAACGCGCGAATATGAGCGCACGATCACCGTTCCCTTGGAAAAGAAATCCATAGAGCACGTCATCCATCAACTCGCAGTCGAGCTCAAAGCCGACACGATCCGAATTCTCGATCGTTCCGGTAATTCTGCCTCCGCCGACCCACTCGAATCTGCCATAGAAGACGAGGTCCCCTCCTAGGGGACCTCCCTTTCCTAGCTCCAATGGAGGGTCTGACGACGTCCAGGTGTACGTAGATTAGATAAGTTCTTAGTTATCAATAAGTTAAATGGTGGACGGCATGGGGTTCGAACCCACGACCCCCACGTTGCGAACGTGGTGCTCTCCCAACTGAGCTAGCCGCCCACTTACCGGCTTTGTACGCTGTGGAATATGCGCACTACGGCCTGCTGTTGACCCCCTCAATATAACATCTTCCGCATGCTAGGATGGCTGTTCACGCGCGTCCCTTATGGTTCTTTCCGATGTCGACATCCGGCGCTACATGGAGCTGGGCAAAATCAAGATCTCGCCCGATTTACCCTCGGAGCAGTTCGGCAGTTGCTCTGTCGATTTCCGTCTCGGCGCGGAGTTCAGCGTCTTCGAACACAGCCGCCATGCGTACATCGATGTGCGCGAGAAGAGCGCCATTCAGGACATCATGCGCAGTGTCCATGTGAAGTC
The DNA here is from genome assembly GCA_963730865.1 of uncultured Acidobacteriaceae bacterium. Classification (GTDB taxonomy): domain Bacteria; phylum Acidobacteriota; class Terriglobia; order Bryobacterales; family Bryobacteraceae; genus Bog-105. The sequence goes on from CAVSTO010000019.1 coordinate 225,534, forward strand.
GGGCGAACCTTTCGTGCTCCAGCCGCGCGAGTTTGCGCTCGCGATTACGGAGGAGACGCTTGAGCTGGACGATGATGTGTTGGGCCGTCTCGAAGGCCGCTCGAGCCTTGGCCGCATTGGAATCATTGTGCACGGCACAGCCGGGCTGTTCGATCCGGGCTGGCGCGGTAAGGCTACGCTCGAGCTGAGCAATCTAGGCATCATGCCGGTGGCGCTCTACCCCGGTATGCGCATCTGCTCGTTTACGTTCGAGCAGCTTTCGTCCCCCGTTTCCGTGCCGTACTACAAGAAGGCTGGAAATAAGTACGCGGGCCAGACGCAGCCCTTGGCAAGTAAATTAACCGCGGAGACCAACAGCAAGAGCTGACTCTATCGTCCCGACGAGCCAAAGCCTCCTGCGCCCCGTGTCGATTCAGCTAACTCTGTTTCCGTCCATTCGACAGCTTCGTATTTCGCAACCACAATCTGCGCGATGCGATCACCGGCGTGGATCTCGTAAGCCGAGCGGCCCAGGTTCAATAAGATCACTTTCAACTCCCCGCGATAGCCCGGATCGATGGTAGCTGGAGAGTTCGGCAGCGTAATTGCGTGCTTCAGCGCAAGGCCACTTCTAGGGCGGATCTGCACTTCATAGCCGCTTGGAATTTCAAGTGCAAGACCCGTCGCAAGCGCCTTCGGAACGCCCGGTTCCAGAATGGCTCCTTCAATGCAGCGGATGTCCATTCCAGCGTCTTCGTACGGTCCATGCGCATACGCCGGAAGATGAGCCTCGGCGTGGATCCTTCTGATCTTGATAATCATGGCGAATCCGCTATGATAGCGAGTTGTCCGCACCTGCTCCGGTTGACCGGGCCTCGAAGAAACGCGTTCTGGCCGTTGCGCCCATGCCGCCAGAGAAACTCGCGTACGCCTTGGCGCGCTACAGCCGCTCGCCTGATTCCATTTCGGATTCCATTGAGTGGGTGCGCAGCCACGACTCGTCGAAATTCCTGGAGAGTTTCTACTTTCAATACGGTCATGCGTCCATAGCCGACCTGGGGCACGTCAGTATTTGCTTCGAGGGCATCTCCGAATTGGCGGCGACGGAAATTGAAGACGAGCAACTCTGGGACGGGCAGGCGCGCAGTTCTCGTTATCAGGACTTTTCAAAGTCAGGAGTAATTTCTCCGCCCGAACTGACGGCCGATGAAGCGGATACTTTCAGGCCAGCAGCGGAAAACCTTCTCAACGCTTATCGTGAAGTGCAGGAGCGTGCGTTCGCGCACCTGAAGGAGCGACTACCCCAACCTGCGGATATGAAGCCGGACGCGTACCGGCGCAACCTGGCAGCGCGTGCGTTCGACGTCGCGCGCTATCTGCTTCCCTTCGGCATTCCTACCGGCGTTGGCCAGGTGACAAGTATTCGGACGCTCGAGAAACAGATCCGTCGATTGAAGGCATCGGAATTTCAGGAATTGCGCGAAGTCGGCGAAGAGCTGTCACTGGCCTGCGCGGCTCCGCCTGAATGTGTGTGGCGCGTCGATGAAATGGCGCACGAGCCGCTTGCACCCACGCTTGCCCGCCACGCGCAACCCGACGAATACCCAGGACACTTGCGCGCGAACCTCACGGCCTGGGCGAAAGATCATTTGCCGCCCTCCGAAAACCGCGACGCCGAGACAGTTACTCTGATTCAGCCATCGGACCATATTGCGGATCTCTGCGCTACCTTGCTGTATCCTGTGACGGACCGTCCCTACCGTGAGTTGTACGATCTTGCTTCCGGGTGGCCGGCGCGGCGGCGTAAGGATCTGTTCCATTACGCTCTTCAAAACCGCAACCATCGCGACGAACTCCCGCGGCAGTTCCGCAGCGCTCCCTACGTTCTGGACATCGTCATGGATATTGGCGCTTATCGCGATCTGCATCGCCATCGCCGCTGCCAGCAGATTCGTCAGCAATATACCAATCGCCTGGGATATGACACGCCGGAACTGGTTGCCCAATGCGGGGCAGCCGGGATCTTCAGCCAAGCCTTAAGGCGCGCAGACGAGGCAATGGGGAAGCTGCCCCAGCCGGCGGCGCAGTATTTGCTCCCATTCGCGGCTAAGTCACGCTTTCTCTTCAAAATGGATTTTGCGGAACTCGAATATATCTCGCGTCTCCGCAGCGGGGTGAAGGGACACTTCTCCTACCGCAAAATAGCGTGGGAAATGAAGCAGGCGCTCGAACGGGCGGATCCCATGCTGGGAGAGCTTATCGACGCCACACCCCCCTGGGTGGAAGACCCGTTGAAGAGGTGATTCTTAAGCTAGATTCAGTGTCTTCCGAACGCTGCCGCGCGACGCTTGGATCTTTTCCTGCAGCAACATGATGGAGTAGATCAATTGCTCGGGACGCGGCGGACAGCCTGGTACATAGACATCCACCGGAATCACTTGGTTGACCGGAACCAGCGCGTAATTGCTGAAGACTCCCGTAGATGTGGCGCAAGCACCCATCGAAATCACCCACTTCGGTTCAGGCATTTGCCGATACAAATGACGAATGACCGGAGCCATTTTGAGCGAGACCCGGCCGGCAATAATCATCAAGTCTGACTGACGCGGCGAGCCGCGGAACACCTCGGCGCCGAAGCGAGCGGCGTCGTACCGCGAAGCCATCATGGACATCATCTCGATGGCGCAGCAGGCCAAGCCGAATGTCATGGGCCAAAGAGAGTTTTTCCGGGCCCAGTTTAGCGCGCTGTCGAGGGTGGTGGTGATGATGGTCTGGTGAAACTCCGCCCCATCGTCCTGCTCGTCCGAGCGCGCGAACAGCTCGGGTGGCTGGCTAATCTCAAACTTCTCTGAATCGCCCACAGTCACATTATCCCACGCGTGCAGCGCAATGCAGGTGTTCCGCGGTGAAGCCCTAAACTCTAGATGAGATGCGGCAGCTTACTTTCGAACCGGGCCATAGCTATGAGGATTCGCTCGCGCGAGCGGCCGAGCAGTCCGGTATCGACAGCGTGTATTGGGACATTTTCGGCAAGCGCCATGAAGTGGATTCGGATGTGAAACGGCGCGTGTTGCTGGCGCTGGGCTGGGGCGTATCCAGCCGCGAGTCCATAGATGCGGAGCGTTACAGACGCTTCGAAGACCCGCTGAAGTCGGGTTTGGCTCTTACGCTTGTGATCAGTGAGTCCGATGTCTCTGTTCCTCTGAACCTTCCCGCGTCGGCAAGCGGACCGCTGCGGTACGAAATTTCGCTCGAAGACGGGCAAGGCACGGACGTCCAAACCCTCAACGGCAGCCTCGAACTCGATCAGTTGAACCGGATGGATGAGGTCAGAACTGCCGAGGGGGAATGGTACACCTATCTGCTGCGGTTGCCCGCACAGGTGCCGCTTGGCTATCACACGCTGAAGCTTGCGGTCGGCGATCGTGATCTCGCTGAGAGCCATTTGATTGTCTGCCCGCAACGCGCCTACCTGCCTGAGCAGCTAGCGCACGGTGGGCGAACGGCGGGTTTCAACGTCGCACTCTACGGTCTCCGTTCGGAGCGCAATTGGGGGTGCGGAGATTTTACCGATCTTTGCGCGCTCATTGAGTGGGCGCGCTCAGAAGTCGGATTCAGCTTTATTGGTGTGAATCCGCTGCATGCCCTGCATAATCGTGTCCCGTACAATACGAGCCCCTATTTGCCGCTGTCGATGTTCTATAAGAATTTGATTTACGTCGATGTAGAGAGCGTGGCGGAGTTTCGGACGTCGTCGTTCGCCCAGCGCCTGCTCGCCGCACCATCCGTGCAGCAATGGATCCGCCGCTCTCGGGAATCGGAGTTTGTCGAATATCACGACATCGATACTCTGAAGCGGCGGTTCCTGAAGATCCTGTATCGTGAGTTTCGTCGCCGCCGCTCTAGTGAAGCTGCACGGGCCTCCGCATTCACCTCATATTGCGAGCGGGAAGGCGACATGCTACAGAAGTTCGCGCTGTATTGCGCGCTCGATGAAGTCCTGCACAAGCAGGATCGAAATCGCTGGATCTGGGGCCATTGGCCCGTGCAATATCGCTCGCCTGACTCTGATGCAGCGAAAGAATTTGCGCAGGTGCACTGGAGGCTGATCGAGTTCTACAAATATGTTCAGTTTGTGATTGAAGAGCAGCTTTCGGCGGCGCAGGATTGCGCGAAGCGCCATGGCATGTCCATCGGGCTGTATCACGATCTGGCGGTAGCTACCGACAGTTGCGGCGCCGATGTCTGGGCTCATCGGGACTTTTATGTGCACGGCTGCCGCGTGGGTGCTCCGCCGGACGACTTTTCGCCGGACGGGCAGGACTGGGCGTTTCCACCGCCCAACAAAATCGCGCACCGCGATAGCGGCTATCGTTTGTACCGTGAGAGCATACGCAAAATCGTGCGCAACGGCGGCGCTCTACGCATCGACCACGTGATGCGCTTGTTCCGCCTGTTCTGGATTCCGGAAGGCGTAACGGCCGCCAACGGCACTTACGTGCGGGACAATGCAACCGATTTAATGCGAATTCTCGCGCTGGAGAGTGTGCGCAGCCGGAACATCATCATTGGCGAAGACCTGGGTACTGTGACCGATGAGATTCGAGATATGCTCTGCAGTTTCGGGATACTCAGCTACCGGCTTTTGTATTTCGAAAAGCACGAACCCGACAAATCATTTAAGCGCAGTTACGAATATGAGCGCCAGGCGCTGGTCTCTTCGACTACACATGACCTTCCGACGCTTGCCGGATTCTGGACGGGCCGCGACATTGAAGCGCGCAAGAGCGCCGGCTTGATCGATGACGCAGCGTACTGGGGTCAAAAGGAAGATCGCGACCGGGAGAAGCAGCGCATGCTCGATACCTTGCATGCCGAGGAACTGCTGCCCCGGCATTATCCTCGCGGTGCCAGGCACGTGCCCGAACTCGATGGCGATCTCCACAACGCAGTGATTGGATTTTTGGCTCAGGTGCAGTCCATGATTTTATTGCTGAACCAGGAGGACTTCACGAAAGAGCCGTATCAGCAGAACTTGCCTGGGAGTACTGCCCAGTGTCCAAACTGGCAACGGAAAATGAGAATCAAAATGGAAGAGCTGCGCGACGCGCCGTGGAAGTCGTTTGCGGCCATGTTCCGGGATCAGCTTGCGCGGACCCGTCGCCAGGCCTTTTAGCCGGGAAAGATAAAATGAGGTTCAACTCGGGAAGGCGTAGTATCTTTCTTCTTTATTTTCAATACTCCGAGTAAGGCGAATTCATGATGCTGTCTTTTCGTTCCAGGTTCTCCCTGGCGATGTTGGTGAGTGGTTTTTCGTTTGCGGCCGGGCAGAACCCAAACTCCGCCACCCAAAACCCGAACGGTATGGTGCAGACGCCTAGCGTCACTAGGCAGAATGCGAAGCCGGGGCCGCGTGTATTTCCTCCGGAGCTGGTGGAGAACGGCAAGTCTCTGTTCGGGGAGAACTGCGCGTTCTGCCATGGGCGCGATGCGGGCGGGGGCGAGACGGGGCCGGATTTGACGAGTTCGAAGTTAGTAGCCGGCGATGTGAATGGCGACCAGATCGGCGCGGTGGTGCGAAATGGACGCCCTGACAAAGGCATGCCGCGCTTCAGTCTTCCGGACGATCAGATCGCCGCGCTGGTGGCGTTCATTCATACGCAAGCTGCCAGCGCCGCATCGCAGAACGGCAAGCGCCGCGGTGTAGATGTTTCGGACCTTCAGACGGGAAGCGCCGAGGCCGGAAGAGAATATTTCAACGGTGCCGGTAAATGCGCGACGTGCCACTCGGCGAATGGGGATTTGGCTGGTGTCGCGCGCCGATATCAGGGGCTGCGGCTCGAGGAACGCATGCTGTATCCGCGTAACGCGCAAGCGAAGCTGAAGGTCACTTTGCCGACGGGCGAAACCGTGAGCGGCACGCTCGCTTACGTTGACGAATTCACCGTAGCGTTGAGAGATAGTTCCGGCCAATATCGCTCCTGGCCTACGAGCGAAGTGAGATATGCGGTGGACGCGCCGGCTCGGGAGCATGCTGAACTGCTAGGCAAATATACCGACGCCGATATTCATAACCTGATGGCCTATCTGCAAACTCTGCGCTAGGCTCTGAGATTCAAGATGAACTTTCTCAAGGTATTTCTTTGCGCCACATGTGTGGCGGGTACTTCGCTTTCCGGCCGCATGATGGCGCAAGGTGTGGAGTCTTCGATGCTCCTGCATCCTCCCGCGGATAGTTGGCCGTTGTATCACGGAGATTACTCCGGGGAGCGGCATAGCCGGCTGACGCAGATTACGCCCAGCAATGTGAGCGATCTGGGGCTGGCTTGGGCCTTTCAGAGCGGTCAAAACTTTCCCATCAAATCCTCTCCGCTACTGGTGGATGGCGTTCTTTACTTGACCGTTCCCGATGATATCTGGGCCGTAGACGCGCTTTCCGGGCATCAGATTTGGCACTACACGCTTCCTTCTAAAAAGGGGTTTCACATCGGTCAGCGCGGCGTCGCGATGTACAAGGACTGGCTGTTCTTCTTGACTCCCGATGCGCGTTTGATCTCGCTAAATGCAAAAAACGGTTCAGTGCGCTGGGAGGTGGAGGTCGCCGACTCGAGCAAGGGATATTGGACGACGATGTCGCCGTTGGTTGTTAGTAATCACGTGATTGTTGGCGTCTCAGGCGACTTCGACAACCTGCGCGGATATTTGCGATCGATCGATCCGGAAACCGGCAAGACGCAATGGGAATGGGATAGCACTCCGCCCGTGGGAACTCCGAATAAAAGTTCGGGTGGGATGACGTGGATGACCGGAACCTACGATCCAACTCTCAACCTGCTGTATTGGGGAACAGGGAATCCCACTCCGGTGCTCACGGGCACGACGCGGCCGGGAGACGATCTCTATACGTGCAGCATTGTGGCGCTGAATCCAAACACCGGTAAACTCACGTGGGCTTTTCAACCTTCGCCGCACGACACGCACGATTGGGACGCGGTGGAGACCCCGGTCCTGGTTGACGCCGAGTTCGACGGTAAGCCGCGCAAGCTTTTAATGCAGGCCTCGCGGAATGGCTATTTCTTTGTACTGGATCGAACCAATGGGAAGAGTCTTTTGACCACTCCCTTCGGACCGGTGAACTGGTCGTTAGGCGTAGACCACCGTGGAGAGCCGATTCCAAATCCGGAGAAGGAGCCCGCTCGGGATGGACGATTGATCGCGCCGGATGAGGGTGGATTGACTAACTATCGCGCGCCGAGTTTCGATCCGACGACGGGTCTGTTTGTGGTCAGCGCTCACCCCAGTTATGGTATTTATTTCGCGAAGCCGGAGGACGGGACGTTTGGCTGGGCCGGTGCGGATTACGGCGTGTGGAGCAAAGGATTACTCGAAGCTATCGATTACAAAACCGGGAAGATTCGCTGGACTCACGAACTGGGAGAAGGCGGATCGGGGGCAGGTGTGCTGACGACGGATTCGGGGCTTACGTTCACGGGCGATGCTTACGGCAATACGCTGGCGCTCGAAACCGAGAGTGGAAAAACGCTGTGGCACGCTGGGCAAGGCGCGCCGATGGAGAGCTCGCCGATCACGTACGAACTGGCCGGGCGACAATACGTGCTGACGAGCAGCGGTGGCGTGGTGTTTGCCTGGGCCATGCCAAAGGATGCGGTGGGGCGCTAAACGCGCGTAGTTCAAGAATTCGGGTGAAAGGGCGTCACGGGCTGATCTTGCCCGGCGCTCGCCGGCTCCGGGGTTTCGAGATCGAGGTTGACAACGATAGGGTCCTGACCGCTGCGGACTACCACCGCTTCGCAGGGTTCGTCGGGTGTAGCATTGATTTCCTGGTGCGGTACGTAAGGCGGCACGTAGATAAAGTCGCCGGCTGCTGCCTCGGCAGTGAATTCGAGCTGGTCGCCCCAGCGCATGCGTGCACGGCCTCGGACCACGTACAGCACCGTTTCGAGCTCGCCGTGATGATGCGGCCCCGTTTTTGCGCCGGGTTGCACGATGACAGTACCTGCCCATAGCTTGCCTGCTCCTGTGCGGGCATGAGTGATCGCGGCGCCGCGAGACATGCCAGCCGTTTGAGGCGTGTTGGGGTCGAGTTCGCCGGCGCGGACTATCTTGACTCCGTGTTCCTTCCAGTCCATAGTTACTGTCCGGCAACGCCGGCGCGGAGGCTTAGCGATTTCCTCTGTGTTGACCAAGCCCCGCCCAGGCTGCCAGACTCCCGCACTAAACCGCGCAAAGGTTCACAGCTTGGCGCAGAGAAGTCATGGGATCGTGCGTGGGTATAAACTCGTGCGCGAAATAGCCCTGGAAATTGAGATCCGCGATGGCCTTGGCGATCGTGCGCCATTGCAGTTCCTGCGTGTCATCGAGCTCGTGACGGCCCGGAACGCCGCCGGTGTGGAAGTGGTTGATGTACTGGAAGTTGTCGGTAATCGTGCGGATGATGTCACCCTCCATGATCTGCATGTGGTAGATGTCATACAGCAGTTTGACACGCGGCGAGTCCACGCCCTTCATCACGTCCACGCCCCAGGCGGTGTGGTCGCACATGTAGTCGTGATGATTTACCTTGCTGTTTAACAGTTCCATGTTGATTGTGACGCCGCTGTCCTCGGCCATTTTCTTTACGCGCCGCAATCCGAGAATGCAGTTCTCTTTGCCCTCCTCGTCGGACATACCGCGGCGATTGCCGGAAAACGTAATCACGTTGGGAAGTTTGGCTGCGGCGGCGCGATCAATTGCTTCCTTTGTTTCTTTTTCCAGCCGGTCGTGACTTTCTTTGCGGTTCCAGCCGTCCGGAATCGTGCCGCCGCCATAAACCATGGAAGGGACGAGGCCGTATTTTTGGACAGTTGCCCATTCTTCCGGCTTGACCAGGTCGATGGCGACCATGCCCATTTCCACGGCGTTGCGGCAGAGGTCGTCCATGCTCATGTCCTTGTAGCACCAGCGGCACGCGGACTGTTTGAGCCTGCCTTTCTGGTGCGGTTGCATCGTTTGCTGGGCGAAGATTCCTTCCGCGGATAAACCAGTGGCGATAGATGCGGCAGTAGCCTTGACGGCATCGCGGCGAGTGATCATGGACGCTCCCTTTTTTGGCCAAACTTCTCTTGCGTGGTACACGATTGATATACATAACACGAGGCACTTGGGCCGGAATGGTGATGACGGGAAGAATGTGGAAGAGTTTGCTATTGGGTTGGGCAATCGTTCAATGCACGGCGCCGTTCGCGGCCGGGCAAGCGAAGGGCCGGGTGCAACTGCCGGATGCGCCGGGGAAAGAGATCGCGCAGAGAATATGCACGGCGTGCCACGGCGTGGAAGTGATTGTACCGCGCGGGATGACCCGGCAGGAGTGGAGCCAAGTGGTTGCGAACATGGTGGCCAAGGGGGCGAAAGGAACGGACGAAGACTTTGCTCAGGTATTGGATTACCTGGCGGCAAATTTCCCTCCGACCAAGGCGGCGGTTCCCGGAACAACTGCTGGGCCGCAGGCGATTCGAACGCCGGGCGCGCCGACTCGAGGGGCCGGGCTACTGGCGGCCGGATCAGACAGCAAGCAGGTCGTGGATGAAACCGCTGCTGCGCGAGGCGGCGACCTCTATAAGGCGGAATGCATGAGGTGTCACGGTCCACTAGCCAGAGGAACCGCGAATGGCTCCGACCTGGTTCGGTCTGTGCTGGTGCTACACGACCGCTATGGTAGTACGCTGGGACCCTTTCTGCGGAAAGGTCATCCGATGGAAAGCGGCGCAAAAAGCGAGGCATTGACCGATGCACAGATTCAGGATCTGTCGCATTTTCTTCACAAGCAGGTGAACGATACCCTGCGCAGCGGACCCTATTCGAAGGTAATTAACGTGCTGACGGGAGACCCCAAAGCCGGCGAGGCTTACTTCAATGGGCCGGGAAAATGTAACACCTGCCATTCGCCGACGGGCGACTTGGCGCATATCGCGAGTAAATACGATCCAGCGACCTTGCAGCAGAGAGTAGTGTTTCCGCAGACTGTTGGATTTGGACGGCGGAGCAGAGGTGGGATAACAAGGTCGCTGCCCGTGATGGTGACAGTCATTCCGGCATCGGGACCCGCAGTGACTGGAGTATTGCTTAGCCTGGACGACTTTGACGTTTCGCTGCGCGACTCCGACGGCGAATATCACACCTGGAAACGCACGCCGGATTTAAAGGTGGAGAAAAAAGATCCGTATGCGGCGCACATTGCATTGCTGGATGAATATACAGACAAAAACATACACGACGTGGTTGCCTATCTGGAGACATTGAAATGAAGTGTTGGCTTGTTAGTGGTCTTTTATGTTGCACGATCTTGCTCAGCAATAGCCCAGGGCAAACGCTTGATCCCCACAAACTACTGGAGCCTCCGAAAGATTCGTGGCCTACTTACAACGGCGACTACTCCGGACGACGTTTCAGTCCACTTACGAAGATCAATGCGCAGGATATTCGTTCACTGAGTCTGGCTTGGGTCTACCGTCCGGAGACGGGCAGTGGCGGCGATGCGGGAGGACCAATCAAGGGTACCCCGGTTGTTGTGGACGGCGTGATGTACCTTACCGTGCCAAATCACGTGTGGGCAATTGACGCGCGTACAGGCCGTCAAATCTGGCAATTCGCATGGCAGTCGAAAGGCGGTCTGACGATTGGGAACCGCGGTGTAGGTGTGTATGGCAGGTGGCTGTATTTCGAGACACCGGATTGCAATCTTGTGTCCTTGAATCTAAACGACGGAAAGGAGCGCTGGCACAAGCAGATCTGCGACCTGGATCAGATGTACTACGCATCGGTAGCGCCGGTGGTTATAAAGAATCACGTGATGATTGGGGTAAGTGGAGACGATTTAGACATTCCCGGCTATGTGGAAGCACACGATCCGGAGACTGGCGACTTACAATGGCGCTGGTATACGGTGCCTCAGAAGCAGGGCGACCCCGGAAGCGAATCGTGGCCTAGCATCGAGGCGGCGAAGCATGGGGGTGGAATGACATGGGTTCCCAGCACTTACGACCCGGAATTGAATTTGATGTATCTGGGCACAGGGAATCCACAGCCCGTGATTGCCGGTAAAGGCCGGAAGGGATCGAATCTTTTCACTGAATCTATTGTGGCTTTAAACCCCGATACAGGGAAGATGGTGTGGCACTTCCAATGTTCGCCGCACGATACGCACGATTGGGACGCGGTGCAAACGCCGGTACTTTTCGACGGGGAAATCAATGGGCAAAAAAGAAAGTTGCTGGCTCAAGCAAGCCGCAACGGGCATTTCTTTGTGCTGGATCGGACCGACGGCAAGGACATCATCAGTAGCGAATTTGTTAAAACCAACTGGGCCAAGGGAGTAGATGCGCAAGGGCAACCCATACCGAATCCAGCAAAAGAGCCACAGATTGACGGCGCCTTGGTATCGCCAAACCAGGGTGGTGCGGCGAACTGGCCGCCGCCGAGTTTCTCTCCGGAGACGGGACTGTTCTACATCAACGCGACGCGCGGGTTTAGCATTTACTACATCTATGACAACGAGAGCAAGCCCGAAGGGTGGGGCGGCAATGATCGTGGCGGCTACGCGCAGACTATGTTGCAGGCCATGGATTATCAGACTGGAAAGGTTCGCTGGAGCCATGTCTGGGAGGGGTCTAACATTCGTTCCGGCGTACTGAGTACTGTGGGCAACCTGGTATTTGCGGGCGATCCGTCGAATAATCTCGTCGCGCTGAATGCAACCACGGGAGAGGCGCTGTGGCATGCGAATTTGGGGACTTCGATGACCAATGGCCCGATGACTTATGAACTCGATGGGACTCAGTATCTAGTGGCAGCGGCGGGCGATACTCTGTTTGCATTCGCGATGTTAAGTCAGTAGCGGCGAAAACGAATGCGGGTAACTCAAACCGACCCCGCAGCATCCGAACGCTATGTCAGACCGATGAGGGATCGTTCAGCGCGGTTCGCGTGCGTGTAATTGAGGGCTGTTCCTGCTTGCCCTATTCTCTTGAGGTTCGGTGTGCCTACGATGGCAGGAACAACAACACCAAGGTTGACAGGAGCCGTTTCGGAGAGCCGACAATGCAGCAAACTCAAATTCAATACATCGCCGATTTCCTTTGTCGATAAGCGGGAAAGGAGTGCAACACATGTTTACTAAAAAGGTGCTGCTCGAATCAGCGACGCGAACCGTCATGCTAGGACTACTTGCAATGCAGGCAAACGCATTCCAGTTTCCTATATTGCCGCGTGGCACCCCGATCAGGATGAAAACCGACGAAAATATCTCCTCAGCAACTGCCCAAGCGGGGGATACCGTACAACTTGAAACACTTGACGATGTTAAGGCTGGAGATATGGTTGTAATTCCCAGGGGATCCTTTGCGTCGGCTACGATTACGCAAGCCATTCCGAAACGTTACGTCGGAAGGGGCGGAAAGCTGGCTCTGAACGTCGATTGTGTGCGCATTGCGGATGGCGGTCAACTCGCGCTTCGGGGTGTTCAGAACTCAATTGGAGGGGGGCACGTCGGCCCAGTGACGACCGGGATTGTGGTTAGCGCACTTGTATTTTGGCCTGCCACACCATTCTTTTTCTTCGTCCACGGGAAGGAGGCAGTTATCCCAGATGGACACGAGATGGTGGTTTACACCGATTCTGATTATCAGGTCGTTCCCAGGATCGAGCAAAAGCAGGCGGTGCTCCCGGTATTCCTACATAACAGAGACGTATTGCAGATGAAAGAAGCTGGTTTTGGGCCCGACGCAATCATCGCAAGAATCCACTCATCGCCAGGGCTGTACGACGTGGGAACGGATGACTTGTGGAAGTTGAAAGCGGCTGGACTTCCGGAGAATGTGATCACTGCGATGATTGAGGCCCCGGACCACAGTTATAGATGAGGCTTTATCCTCGATTAGGTGAGCATTCCAAATTACAGCGTCCTTAAAGGCGCTCCTGTAGATCCCGGAAGTGTGTCGGGGCGGAATCCGCATTACCGGTTCTCGTTGAGCGCCGGTAATAACAACCCTGAGATAGAGGTTGACGTCAACGTTCAGTCCCAGGATGGATCGGAGATCCTGTACCTGATTGCGCAGAACTTTACGCCTCCGAACGAGGCGGGCCTTATCGCTCTCCGGCCAGGATTAAATTCATTGACAGGCAGTCTAAACGATTTGCGGCTTGATTTTGTCCGCGAAAAGGTGAATAGCGTTCCGCTGGTGATCAAGTCTCAAATGCAACAGCTTGCGCTCGGCGGCGGCTACGGCGGAGGATCACGAGGACCGTTACACGATGCAGTCGCGGACCTGCTGAATCAGGCGCTGGCGGATCCGAATGGAACCATTTACGCGTTTGGCTCTGCATTCGCGGATAGCGGCGGCCTGACTGGAATTCACGACATTCACATGAACCAAGGCAATCCGGCTGGTTCGTTTGAGAAAGATAACGGAACCTGGCAGGATGGCGCGATTTTCATCGAGCTTCCCGGGCAGCAAACATGGAGCGCGATTTTCATCGCATTTGAGACGCAGAGCTGGAATACGGATGACAACGGGAATCCGCTGTAACGTTGACTAACTTGCCTGATTCTGAATCTGCTCTGACACGATCTGGGCGATATCGAGCAGGCGCGGCGGATTTTCCGATGTAGCGGCAAGCGCATCACGGAACATTGTGTTGCAAAAGGGGCAGGCGGCGCCCACGGTGTCTGCTCCTGTCGCGACTAGCTCCTGGGCTCGGGCATGGTTGACGCGCTGGCCGGTCTCTTCGCCCAGAAAAACGAGTCCGCCACCGGCTCCGCAACAAAAGCTGCGCTCTCGCGCCCTCGGTGGATCGATCACGGTTGCCGATCGCGCAATGACCTCGCGCGGCTCATCGTATATCCCGCGGTACCGGCCCAGATAGCAGGGATCGTGGAAGACGACCGTGCCGTTGTCTTGCTTCGCCGGCAGTTTATCCACGTGACGCGCCAGAAATTCGCTGTGATGCTCAATTCCCGGAGCAGCAGCAAGCTCGCCCCAATCCTCCTGGATCGTGCGCACGCAATGCGGGCATATCGAGACGATTTTCTTCACACCCGCGGCTTGCAGCGCCGACAGATTCGCTTCGGCCAATTGTCCGAAAACTAGATCATTGCCAAGCCTGCGAACCGGATCGCCGGTGCAGCGTTCCTTCTTGAGCACGCCAAAGGAAGTTCCAAGGTGCTTCATGACGGTGGCGAATGAGGAGATGATTTCACGGCCGCGTGGATCGTAAGAACCCATGCAGCCGAGCCACAGGCAATACTCCTGCGACCCATCGAAAATTGGGAACTCTTGCTTGGAAATGAATTTGTCCCGCTCGGACTGCGAGAAGCCCATCGCATTCCCGTTTCGCTCGAGATTGAGGAAGAGTTTCGTGCCGTATTCGTCTTCCCACGTGCCCGTGTTCACGGCTCCGCGCCGCAGGCCGACGATCATCGGCAGGTGTTGAATGCCGACAGGACATTGATACTCGCAGGCGCCGCAGGTGGTGCATTGGAACAGCATCTTCTGCGAGATGGTTGCCTCCAGAATGGGCGTTTCACTTTCGTTCCCGTACTCGCTTAGATAGGATCGCAACCCAAGCGCGATGAGCTTGGGATTGAGTTCTTTGCCGGTGTTGTTCGCCGGGCAGTGTTCCGTACAGCGGCCACACTCCACGCAGGAGTAGGCTTGCAGCGCGGTGATTTGTGTGATGTCTTTGCCATTCACTATGCCAAAATCTTCGTCGCCCGCGAGCGGCGGGATATGGCTGAAGCCATCACGCTCAAGAAAAATCGTTAATGGGCTGAGCACCAGATGCAAGTGCTTGGTATGCGGGATGAGCGGAAGAAAGGCGAGCAGCGTCAGCGTGTGAATCCACCAAAGAGCTTGGCCGCCGGCGCTTGTTTCCGGTACCCACCAAATGGGCATGTAAGTGACCATCAGAAGAAAAATGAGCAGTGCGATAACGCCGGATTCAGGCGAAAGCGGGCCGAGCCATTTCGGGCGAATGACGAAGCGGCGGAAGGCAAGCGCCGCGATGGAAACGGCACAGCAAGCGGCAAAGACAAAAGCGAACCAGAAATAGAATCGACCGAACCAGGATTCGCGTTGGAGAAACGGAACGCCGAATCCAAGGGCGATGTGATTCAACGTGACCAGCGCGAAAGCGCAAAATCCCCAAAATACAAAGGCGTGTGCGAGGCCGGGCAGCGGGCGTTCGCGAATCACTTTGGATTGGCACAGGACTTCAGAGAAAAACGTCCAGAATCGCCAGCCAATCGATCCTAAATGGTAGTCGGGATCCTTACGGGCCTGAAGGATGCGGCGGACCACTAAGCGGAAGCGAAGCCAGAAGAGCCAGACCGATGTGACGATCAGCGCGAGCAGTAGTAGCCTGACTGCCAAGACCGGCCCCATACTAGCGGGCTATTACCTTGTCCTGCCAGTCCGATGCGACAAAATGCGCCATTCGGATAGGATGTAGAGACGTGCGGTATGTCATTTCGGGAGCCGCTGGCTTCATTGGATCACACCTATCTGAGCGTCTGTTGAGCGAAGGACATGAGGTTGTTGCGCTTGACAATCTGATTACGGGCAGCCGGGATAATATCCAGCATTTGCTGAACAATCCGGCCTTTGAGTATGTGGAGAGCGATGTTTGCCGGCCCGTCGATATATCGGGCCGGGTGGATCGCGTCTTGCATCTGGCTTCACTCGCGAGTCCGGTGGATTATTTGAAGCACCCGCTCGAGACATTGGAATCCGGCTCTACGGGAACGCGAAACATGCTGGAATTGGCTCGGAAACATTGTGCGGCATTTCTACTGACGTCCACTTCGGAATGTTACGGCGACCCTCTAGAGCATCCGCAGGTTGAGACGTATTGGGGCAACGTAAATCCCGTGGGTTTGCGATCCTGCTACGACGAAA
This sequence comes from uncultured Acidobacteriaceae bacterium, assembly GCA_963730865.1. GTDB lineage: Bacteria > Acidobacteriota > Terriglobia > Bryobacterales > Bryobacteraceae > Bog-105. Next base: position 241,463 of record CAVSTO010000019.1, read on the forward strand.
GCAAGCGCTACGCCGAGGCGATTACGATGGCCTATCACCGCGTGTATGGAATGCCCACAACCATCGCGCGGATCTTCAACACCTATGGCCCGCGAATGGCGTTGAACGATGGACGCGTCGTGCCGGCGTTTATCGATCAGGCATTGCGAGGCGCGCCATTGACCGTTTTCGGCAATGGTTCGCAGACCCGCAGCTTCTGTTATGTGTCCGATCTGGTGGATGGATTGGTGCGACTGGTGGAATCGGATGAGCGATTTCCCGTCAATCTGGGCAATCCCGCGGAGATGACGATCCTGGAGTTTGCGGAACGCATTCGCGCCCGCTTTGGCAATGAAGTTGGCATTCAGTTTAAGGAATTGCCGTCGGACGATCCCAAACTGCGCCGGCCCGATATCGGGAAAGCGAAGCGGGTTCTGGGTTGGGAGCCGAAGGTCTCACTCGATGAAGGGCTGACCATGACCATCGACTACTTCAAGCAGAAGAGCAAGACGCTCGCCCTCGCATGATTGCACGGCGTTTAGATATGGCAGTGCTTCAGGCCGCGCTTGGCGAGATACTGCTGATGGTATTCTTCAGCACGATAAAAAGTCTGCGCCGGTTCGATGACGGTTGCAATGGGGCGGCGGAAGCGCTTCGCTTCTTCCAACTTGGCCTTTGAGGCGCGGGCGGCCTGTTCCTGCTCCGGTGTATGAAAGAAGATGGCGCTCCGGTATTGCGTGCCGACGTCGGGGCCCTGGCGGTTTACCTGGGTTGGATCGTGAGCGCTCCAAAAGACATCGAGTAGCCGATCATAGCTGACCTTGCTCGGGTCGTACTCCACTTCCACCACTTCGGCATGCCCGGTTCGGTCAGTGCAGACGTCCTTGTAAGTCGGGTTTGTCATCGTGCCGCCTTCATACCCAACGGCGGCATCGACCACTCCGTCTATTTCGCGAAATGTAGTTTCGACGCCCCAGAAACAGCCGGCGCCGAAGGTTGCCTTTTCAGTCATCTTCTCTATTTTCGCTCTTCCACGCCTGATTTCGCTGAACTAACGCCGCTCGTCGGGCAACGGTGAGGGTTCCAATAAAGGGGTGTGACGCGGCATGGCTGCAATCGCAATTGCTCCCAGCATGGCGATCGCGAAAACAAAAGCCATGGGCCCGACGTAATTTCCGTAGTGTTCACGCAAGGAGGAGACGGCATAGGGGCACCACGTTTGACCGATGGTGTTTGCGGGAAGGATGATGGCCATCGCGCGCGCGAGCGTGTTCACTCCGAACTGTTCAGCGGCCATCAGCGGAATCAGCATGTAGTCGGCGCCCATCGAGAACCCAAATACGATCGCGAAGAAATAGAGTGAAAACGGATGCGCGGGCGAGACTGCCAGCAGAAGCAGAATAGTCGCTGCGACCAGGAAGTAAGTGGAAGTCATCACGCGCTTCTTGGAAAATTTGTCCGCGAAATAGCCGATGCCGAGGCGGCCTATGATGCTCGACCACAGAATCAGCACAGAAGCCGTAGTCCACGCGTCGTTCAAAACTCTTTGATCCGTGTAACCGGCATCCCGGAAAACGAACTTCATGTGCATGTTGATGGCGCCGATGGACCCGATGGAACAGATGCTGCCAATCAGAAGCAGCCAGAACGACCCACTGCGAAGCAGGTGAAAGAAGCTGTGCGGTGCAAGGTGAACGTCCGGTGGCGGCGTAGCGGCGCCGTCCGGAAGCTGATTGAGCTCGCTGGGCCGGTCCTTCAGCAAGAATAGTGCGAGAGGCCAGGTGAGAAACATCAGACCTCCGACGGCGATCAGGGCGGTTTGGAATCCGTACTTGTTCGTCACGCCACGAACAAAGAACGAACCGAGACCGCCGAACAGACCTACGCCGACGTAGACAACGCCCATGGCCGTGCCGCGCTTTTTCTGAAACCAGTGCGAGACCAGAATCTGGTGCGGAATGGGGCCGGAGAAGATATAGCCGACCGTGTAAAGAAAGTAGAGAGCAAAGTAGACCCCGAGCGCTCCGCGCATCGCGCTGAACCCAAAAAAAGCGACAGCGGTGAGACCGGTTCCGACAATGATGAGCTTGCGTGGGCTGAAGCGCGGAATCAGCAGCGGTCCCACCCAAATGGTAAATAGGGCGGCGAGCGGGAAGCCCAACGTGATTTGCTTGAGATCCCAGTGATACGTCTTTTGAAAATAGTCGTAAAAAAATGGCAGGTTGTAGTAGGGGACGCCGACGGATATTCCGAAAGTAATGAAGGCGGTCGCGGCGATCCACCAGCCATAGAAGCGCCGTTTGACGGGGTTGGGGGGCGCCGGGTTTACCGTGGGCATGGACTTCGTTATCTTAATCCTTCCGCCCCGGGCCCCGACTCGCTACGGGGTACCCCATTACTTCCTCATGAAAATTACGGTTACATGCTGAACGGGAGGGCGTCTAACGGAAAAGACACGAAAGAGTACCAGCAGAACCCGCCCACGCCGGACTGAGGGAATTTTACGATGGAGGTTTTATAGAGATTGCCTATGAAAGAGAACGCAATGACTAAGCATCTAAAAGGGCTCATTAGCATTTCCGCTCCGTTCTTGTTGACGGCTATGATCGCAATGGGCGTCGAGCCGAACGCGAGAACCTTTGCCGCCGGAGAACAATTTAAGGTCTCGGGCGTGATTATTTCGCGCACGGGCGACATGCTCAAAGTACGCGACAGCGACGACTCGATCGGTACGGTGGATCTTACGAATACTACTAAGATTCAGTTGAAACACGGTATTTTCGGCCGGAAAACAGCGATGGACCTGCAATCTTTGGTTCCGGGCCTGCAAGTAGAGGCTCAGGGAAAGGGTAACGATAAAGGCGAGTTGGTGGCCGATAAAGTAACGTTCGACCCTAACTCGATGCGCGCCTCACGGCAGATCGACACTCGCGTGGCGCCGATTGAGGCCCGGACCGGCAGCCTGGAAGGCCGGACAGGCACACTGGAAGGACGTGCCACCACGATAGAGGGCCGCCAAGGTCAGTTGGAAGACACGGAGAAACAAACACAACAGCAAGTGGGTCAGGTCAAGAATGAAGCGGACCAGGCCAACCAGGGTGTGGACACCGTGAATCAGCGTGTAACCAATCTGGACAACTATCAGCAAAAATATAAAGAGACGGTCTACTTCAAGCTGAATAGCGCCACGCTCGGCCCCGACGACAAGCAGACGCTGGATAAGGTTGCGCAAGAGGCGCTGGCGGAGAAAGGCTATGCGGTCGAAGTGGCCGGCTTCGCCGACACGACGGGAAAAGCCGCTCGCAACCAGGTTCTTAGCGAACAGCGCGCAGATGCCGTCATTCAATATCTAGAGCAGCAAGGCAACATTCCAATTCACCGCATTCTGACTCCGGCCGGCATGGGAACTTCGCACGAGGCGCAGCCCAACGATACGCCGGAAGGCAGAAAGATGAATCGCCGGGTGGAAGTGACCGTGCTTGTGAATCAGGGAGTAGTCGCGGGGTCAACGGCTTCCAACACTACCCCGGGCATGCCCAAACCGGCAGGCGATTCGCACTAGTTTCTCTCGGGCCGCAGTTCCACCGCTTCGAGAACAGGGCCGAATGGTAACTCCCCTTCGGCCTTTCTTTTTTGTTCACCATTTTCATTTCTCGTTGATCGGCGTGGGCATCGCTCTTACGGTGTGGTCGCGGAAGAGCAACGGCGCGAAAGCAATCAAGTCACCGCGCCAAACCATCCAGGTGTGCATGCCGGGCGTTTCCACTTGGGTAACGCGAATCCCTCTGCTCTTCAGCCAGCTAACCAAATTGCGGTTCGTGGTGATGAGTCGGTCATCCGTTCCACAGGCGACCCAGAGCAAATAAAGTTGTGCGTTTGCCGACTCGCTCAACTGCGGGAAATCGCTCGCGAAATCATCGGCAAGACCGCCGGCGCTGAAGGCGCCGACGGCAGAGAACAGGTCCAGCCGATTGAGGCCGGTGAGCAGTGATTCGGCGCCGCCCATCGAAAGTCCCACAATCGCGCGTGAATCCCGGTCAGCGAAGGTTCTGTAGCTCCGTTCAACTTGCGGAATCACTTCGTCGACGAGAGCGGCGCGAAAATTCTTGAAGTTCTTCTCCCTTAAGTCCGCATTACGAAAGTTTGAGCCAAAAGTGGGCGTTCTCTGTACGATTTCCGGCGCGCCGTAGCCTAGCGGCATCACAACAATCATGGGCTTCGCTTTGCCGCTGTCGATGAGCGAATCCAGGATCAAATTGGCCTTTCCTACCGCTGTCCAACCGCTCGCGTCATCGCTGTAGCCGTGTAGCAGGTACAGCACCGGGTAGCGCATGTTCGGATTGCCGTCATAACCGGGCGGAGTGTAGACGTAGAAGTCACGATTGTCGCCGACGATCGCGGACCTATAAAAGTGGTGGTGGATCACCCCGTGCGCAATGTCGGTCTGCTCCCAAGGCATGGCGGCGGGGCCAGGTACGTGGACCTCGCTGGTAACGCCCAGCAGATTCGGTTTGATCGCGGAATTCGAAGGATCGATCAGGTGCACGCCGTCGGCATCGAACGAGTACCCGTAAAGCTCCGGCGCAAGCGGCTCCGTGGTGGCGGTCCAAATGCCTCCTAGCTCTTTTTGCATGACGAGCGGCGCTTTCGCACCCTCTACGTTGACGACAACGCGTTGCGCGTTGGGATCGCGAAAGCGGAACGTGACACGTCCGTCGCTTTGCACATCTGGTGATTGAACCGGAGGAGGCGCTTGCTGTGCAACGCTTATGGTAACTGCGGTTAAGGCAAGGATTATTTTTCTCATCGTAGGTGCAGCGGGAGCTATGAACAGCTTATATGGTTGTTTTTTCAGGCGATGACTGAGACCGAGTTTGCGCCGATCGTTCTCGGAGCGTCTCTGTTAGCAGGATTTGTGGGCTCACTCACCGGCCTAGGTGGGGGAGTGATCGTCACGCCAGTCCTGACGTTATTTTTGGGCGTTGACATCCGTTACGCCATCGGAGCCAGCCTGGTATCGGTAATCGCGACGTCTTCGGGTGCAGCCGCGGCTTACGTTCGGGATGGCTATTCGAGTATCCGGATCGGAATGTTCCTCGAAATCGCCACTACTCTCGGGGCGCTCTTCGGCGCCTTTCTATCGAGCCACATTCCGACCAGCGCTCTGAGCATAATCTTCGGGTTGATACTGTTGCAGGCCGCTTGGCAGACCAGCCGTCAGCATTTATCTAACAAAGCACCGCTGCCACCCGACAGATTAGCCGACAAATTGAAGCTGAACGGTTCTTATCGCGCGCAGAACGGAGAAGAGAAATATCAGGTCCACCGCGTAAAAACGGGGTTCGGACTGATGTTCGGTGCTGGTACGATATCTGGACTTCTTGGCATCGGATCGGGATCGCTCAAAGTGATTGCCATGGACCAGGCTATGCAAATTCCCTTCAAGGTCTCGACTGCAACCAGCAATTTCATGATTGGGGTAACAGCCGCCGCGAGCGCTAGCCTCTATTTGAGTCGAGGTTATGTGAATCCGGCGATTGCAATGCCCGTGATGCTGGGCGTGTTGGCAGGGTCCATGATCGGGGCGCGCTTCCTCGCGCGACTCCCTGTAACGTTTTTGAGGCGTGTGTTCGCGATCGTGGTGGGAGTGATTGCACTTGAAATGATGTGGAACGGAATCAACGGCAGGATATGAGCCCGCCAAGAGTAACGGATGCCGGCATCGAACGCGGTGTTAGTGTACTGCTGCGGACCGGCGTGCTCATCGCAGCGTCGGTGGTTTTCGCGGGCGGTATCTACTACCTTACCCGGCACGGTGGCGAACCGGCGAACTATCGTCATTTCGCCGGTCAACCGAGTATCGATCGCAGGGTAACGGAGATTGTCAAAGGCGCCATTGCACTGCGCGCGCGTTCCGTTATCCAGCTCGGAATCCTGCTCTTGATTGCCACGCCCATTGCGCGTGTGGCGGTATCGCTGGTAGCTTTTGTCCTGGAGCGAGACCAGACGTACGTTGCGATTACGGCTGTGGTATTGGCGGTCTTGCTTATCAGCCTGATTACGGGCGCAGTGGGAGGCTAGCGCAGTTGTGCTTCCAAAGCTTCGAATCGCTGTTTGAGTTCGTTGAAGTCACTGCGCAACTGCTGGAGTTCCGTCTCGAGTTGCGCCAACCTGGAGGGGGCAGGCGCGACTGCTGATTCTGAAGCGGCTTCCACCGCCGGTTCGCCGGAAAGAAGATGTGCGTAGCGCGCTTCCTTCTGTCCGGGCTGTCGCGGCACTTTCTTCAGCAAACCGCCGCCGGGCCAGTCCGCCAGCTTTTCGAGCACGATTTCGGTTTCGCTCAAGTCGGTGAAAGCATACACTCGCTCGCTGCGGTCTTTGATCTCGCCCAGCGTCTGCGGCCCGCGCAGCAGCAGCGTACACAGTACCGCCAACTCGCGGCGCCCCAGGTTAAGCGTCTCTGAAATGCGCTGCCCGTATTTGGTGACTCGGCCGTTGCCAGTGACAATGAGCGCCAGCTTCTTTTGGCGGAGGCGCTCAATGGCATCGCTGACGGTATCGCCGTCATACTCCACAACAGGATCACGATTCGACTTCTGATTGCATGCATTGACGAGTGCATTCAGGGACAACGGATAGTACTCAGGAGTGGTAGCTTCTTTCTCAAGGAGAGCGCCAAGTACGCGCACCTCGACCGGATCGAGCAGTTCCATACAGTGACCTTTATAAGATTCGCAGATGGAAGCCGCCATCCACATGCAAAACCTGGCCGGTTGAGTAGTCGAGCTGTCCGTCGGCAATGGCGCGAACGGCACGGGCAACGTCCGAAGGCTCGCCCATGCGGCGTTGCGGCAGGAGACCATCGGCGATGCGCTGTTCGTATGCCGCCGCCACAGACGCGATCATGTCCGTCCGGATGATTCCCGGTTCAATTTCAAACACCGGAATCTTATGCGGAGCGAGCCGCGCCGCGAACAACTTAACCGCCATGCTCAGGGCCGCTTTGCTCATGCAATAGTCGCCCCGATTCGTGGAAGCCGTAAAACTGGAAATAGAGCTGATGAATACAATCCGGCCGGATTCACGCTCCAGCATCCAGCGGGCAATTTGCTGGGTCAGGAAATAAGGACCTTTCAGATTGGTCGCCAACAACTCGTCAAAACTTTCAGACGTGCCTTCGAGCATATCGCGACGCTCGCGGGGCGCCACGCCCGCGTTGTTGATTAACAGGTTCACGACGCCGCAGCGGGTTCGGACGTCTTCAAGCAACTGCTGGATGGAATCTGGATCTGCCAGATCGCACGGCAGCACGGTCGCGCCGGTTGCGGCGGCCAGCGAATCCGCGGCTGCACGGTTCCTGTTGTAAGTGGCAATCACGTGGTGGTCGCGAGAAAGCTCTTCGGCGATAGCGCGACCGATGCCACGGCTACCGCCGGTAACCAGTGCGATAGGCTGGGCCACTCTGTTAAAGATCCAATGGATTTTGCAGGGTGAAAGTGAGGCGGGTTTCCGCGGGAATTTTCACCTTTTGCCCAGAGGTTGCAACTTCGGCTGCCGTACCGACAGCCGCGCCGGAACCCGCCCCTATGGCCGCGCCTCGACCGCCGCCCGCGGCAGCGCCGATGATGGCTCCCAACGCAGCCGCCCCGCCGATGACCTTAGCGGAACGTTCTCCTCGAGAATCACTCGCCCGCGATACGCCGGTAGTCACTATGTCGTAGGTGTGCCCGTTCACGGTGACATTCTTAAGATCGAGCGTCAGAACCGTTCTGCCCTCGATTTTGCCGGATTGTTTGGCGTCGATGAGCGTGGCAACCGCATCGCTGCCCCGGGGAATGACCGTTTGACCATTCACGAACACGGGCTGATCGATCGTCGCGCGATAAGTTTGGCCCAGGTTATCGCGCTCCGAATTAACTGGATCAATCATCCGAACGACAATTTCCGTCCCGGCCGGTACTTCGATTCCGGCCGGGCCGGGGCCTTCAGGTGGACCGGGCACATTATAGCTGGGAGTAGGCTGACTCTGATATCCGCCTGGCGGCCCAGGCGCCGGTGGTGGATTGTTGGAACTTTCTGAATAGGTGCCATTCTGAGGCGGCGGCGGATAATTTCCGTTCGGCGGAGGCGGGGCGTTCTGTGGGTATGCCTGACCTTGCGGGTACCCTTGGTTCGCGGGATAGTTTTGAGCTTGCGGATAGTTTTGGCCCGGCGGATAAGTTCCGCTTGGCGCATAGTCTGGGACCGCCCGAGAAGCGAATGGATTCAACCTCGCTCAGATTGTAGAAGTTGACGCGGCTTCCCACCGAGAAACGAAGCGAGCGGCTATCGCCACCAACATAAACGCCGTCCACACGCGTACCGTTCCGTAGCACCAGCGTGTCGGCGCTCAGCAGGGCAGCGCTTGCGATCAGCGAAGCTGAGTATGCGCTTTATCATGAATACACTCCGATTCTAATGAATCAACAGACGTAGAGAAGCGTGCAGGTTCCACGCACGCCTCCGCTATACCTACTCTGCTTATCGGCTGGCAGACCGCGCGGTTGGCCCGGCGCTCATATTCTGACGCGCGGATTCTGCGAATTTCGCCGCCAGATCGGGTCTGAGGTGACGCAAAATGCGTGCCGCGACCACTTTCCCCTGGCGGAACGCGTCGGCATAGATCCTGTCACGCTCGTCGCGCGCGTAGGTAAATCCGATGCTGTAGAAATGATCGAGCGACAGTCCGAGGACCTTCGTCGCGGCGTAAGCAACCGCCGTTTTCCCTATCAATCCGCCGCCGAATGGAACCTTACTGACCACTTGCCGAGCGAGCGAGCGCCATCCAAAGGCGCTTCCAATCACGGTTGCAATTTCGGATTTCTGCTCGCGATACCCCACCTCGCGATCACTCGCGGCGGCAATAAGGAAAGCCATCTTGATCTGATTCATGGTCAGAAAAGCGGTGTCGGAAGCAAATTCAGCCACCGCCCAGGGGAGTTCTATCAGTGTCGGAATGACGTCGGGTAGCGCGGTCGCCAGGGAAAAGAGAGCGTTCTCGCGCGCCGTCTTGTCGATAATGTGTTCCACAAACGGGCGCCGAAATGGGTGAAAGGATTTGGCCAGCGTCACGCCCAGATCTTCATGCGCCTTTAGGGTTTTACGGACGAACTGATCGGTATGCTCGGGCCTGAAAATGAGCGCTCCGGCGGGCGCAATGGCGCCTTCGTCGTAAACCGCGATATCGGATCCCTGGCTCAACGGAGAAATGGGCGCACGCGTCAGCAGCAGAGCCGACTCTCGGCGGCGCGCCGGGCTCAACTCCTGTAGGAAGAAGTTCTCCATGCGCTGAAACGATTCCTGATTCGCCGCATGCAGCGCAACGCGCACAGGCCGCTCGCTCAATTCCCGGACCTGCTTGGGATTGAGCGTGTTCAGCGCCTTCCGAACGTGAATTAAACCTTGAATGCCCATTAAGAACCCCCGTGTGAGATGGGTACAGCCGCGCCTTCAAGGCGCATCACCACTTTAAGATGCTGCTGCCAGTCGGAATTGATACCGACTCGTTCCACTTCTATTTCGGGCGCAAAATAGCGCAGCACGACGGAGTTACTGGAATGGAACGCCATGGCAGGGGCAACCAACAGCAGTTTGGGGAGCATATTGTCGAGTGGTGTTTGAGGAAAAAGGTGTTGCAATTCACCTCTTTGCGCGTGCCAGCGGACGCGCATCCAGTAGTCTAGCGCCTGGATGGGCAAGTGCAGATCTTCGGACACTTTCAGTTCCAGGACCGCCAACCGGCCGGCAAATGAAACCGCAAGCAGATCGATGAGATCGCGATCAGTGGCGGCGAAGGTAAGGACCTGCGTATGAACCGGCGAGGGAGCGAGAGTAGGGTCGATGGCTGCAACGTTGCACCGGATCGCCGCTTCGAGGCGACGTTCCGAGAAGCTGTAGCCCTGATGCTCCTCGGCGGATTTCGGGTTTGCGGCCGTGGTGCTGACACGTGTGTCGAGGTTGCCCAGGTCGTGGGAATCCACTTCACCCGCCGAACCGTGAGCATTGAAGCGAAACAGCCGCACGCCTGCTGTTGATGCCGTGGGTGACGTCGCAAGCCGGCCGCCGGTCAGCCAGCGAAGGCGATGAGCCGTCAGATTACCCGCCGTTTCAGGCAGGAACAAGGCCAACGATGTCTCGATATCCTGCGGCGCGTGCGTGCAAACGTGGTCATACCAGAGCAGTGCCGACGTTAACAGGGCGGGCTCATCTTCGAGAGTGGGACAGGCGAGGGCCGCGATTTGCCGGTTGCCGCGAACAAGTCGGGCCCGCGGATAAATGGCCGAGAACGAGCGCCGTAGGTCCAAGCTGCACGTCAGTGCAGAAACATCCCAGCCGGGAAATTGCCGAAACAGCATCCGGCGGAACTGTTCCGTGAAATTTTGCCGGATGCCGCACAGCTTCTTATGCGCCGATTGTGGACGGTCTAAATCGAGAAAGCTGAGCTTGCCAGGCTTGCCGCCGAAGCGATAAATCGTGCAATCCAGCACGCCTGTTGAGTGGCGCTCAATGGAAAGGACGCGACGCGCGATGCTGCGAGTTTCGGCCCAGACCTCAATCCAAAGCTTCCCGCCGCGCAGCTCGAGCACATACTCGCCCGCAGTTAGAGGCTGCGGTTCGTCGCCGTATTCGAGAACGGCGGGTCGGCGGCAAGTGCTGATAAATGTCTGAATGGCAGTGAGCAGCAGATCGCCTTGCGGAACTCCGATAGACGCGGAAGTGCTCTCGATGAGCCCGCGCAAAACGGCCGCGGCCTCAGGCGTGCCCCGCGAAGAGCAGCGGGTTTCTTCTCCTGCCTCGGGGCGCGCATCCGCGGCCTTCGCGCTCTTATGATAGTGGTTTGCCACTCGAATCAACCAGTTTTAGCGGCCGCTTGGAAGCGGTCGAGAGACGCATAGAAGACGCCGCGAAGCGAAGCGGCCGGAAGCGCTCGGAAATATCGTTAGTGGCGGTTACGAAGAAATTCTCTGCCCAGACAATCCGGGAAGCGTATGAGGCGGGTTTGCGCGAATTTGGCGAGAATTATGTACAGGAGTTCGCGGATAAACGCGTGGAACTTGGCGCTATCGCGGGCACGCGTTTTCATCTGATCGGGCATCTGCAATCGAACAAGGTGAAGCTGGCGTCCGAGCTGTTCGAGGTCGTGCAAACCGCCGATTCACCAAAACTGCTGCGACGCCTGGACGCCGCTGCTGCCGAGAGGCAGCGCACAATCGAAGTTCTGCTGGAAGTGAAGCTCTCGGAGGAAGAAAGCAAATCCGGTGCCAGCCCGCAGCAGCTTCCAGAACTTCTCAGCGCGGCACGAGAGTGCCCGCATTTGCGCCTTACTGGCTTGATGACAATGCCCCCGTGGTCGGACGACGCGGAACACTCTCGACCGTACTTCCAAGAACTTGCGGGGCTGGCACGCAAATATGCATTGCCTACACTATCGATGGGGATGTCTGGGGATTTCGAGGTCGCAATCGAAGAGGGCGCCACTCTTATCCGCGTGGGTACAGCGCTGTTCGGGAACAGGCCCAAGCCGCAACCGGGTGCTTCCCCCGCTGTGGCATGACGAGTAGGCTACTGGTCAAGGCCGCACCCATACTTCTTGCCGCGTTCACATTATGTACCGCGCTGGCCCAGGTAGATTCGCGTAGCGCGCCCAAGGCCGAAGTGCTGCAGCAGTTGGGGCTGATTATTCCCATGCGCGACGGTGTGGGATTGGCCGCCGATCTCTATATTCCGCGCGGCGGCGACCGCTGGCCTACCGTCCTGGTCCGAACTCCCTATGGTCGCAAAGCGACGTCGACGGGTAGCTACCGCTTTTTTGCGCGCCGGGGCTTTGCCGTCGTGATTGAAGACGTGCGTGGGCGAAACGCCTCGCAGGGAACGCTCGCAATGGTGGATCAAGAAGGTCCGGATGGCAGCGACACCATCAACTGGATCTCAGAGCAGGCCTGGTCGAATGGCCATGTTGCCATGGTGGGAAGTTCCTATCTTGGAATTACGCAATGGTGGGCAGCGCTCGAAGACAACCCCCACCTGTTGACCATCTCACCGATGTGCTCGGGTGATGACGATTATCTCGACCGATTCTACTCACCGGGTGGTGCGCTGCAGTTAGGGCACCGTTTGTTGTGGCTGGCGGAGAATCTCACACCGCCCTCGCATGTGAAGCCACTGTTTAGCAGCTATATCGACCATCTGCCGCTTCGTTCCACCGATACCCTGGCAAGCGGAGTTGTTTTGCCTTTGTGGAGAACCGCGCTCTCGCATCCTTCCTATGACGAGTATTGGAAGCGGCTCAGCGTGCGCGAGCAGTTGCGGCGCGTGACGATTCCCGTGCTCTCGCTGGGTGGATGGTTCGACAATTACGTGGAGAGCGATCTCGATGCGTTTTCGCGGCTCGCTAAACGCCGTGACGAGGTTGAGACCTGGATCGGGCCCTGGGCGCACAATCCGGCGCTGAAGTTTCCAACCCGCGACTTTGGACCACAATCGGTAATCCCGATTCGACGCAAGCAGGCGGAATGGTTCGATCACTGGCTCAAAGCGCCCGCGGGGGGGCTTCCGAAAATCTTAAATAGCTCAGGCGGACCGTTGCTGCATATCTTTGTGATGGGCCCGAATTATTGGCGTGAGGAGCACGAATGGCCCTTGGCTCACACGCACTACACTCCTCTCTATCTGGAGAGTGCGGGGCGCGCCAATTCAGCGGAAGGCGATGGTGTCCTGCATTGGCAGCCGGTTCGGAAATCGCCACCAGACACATTCACGTACGACCCGAGAAATCCGGTTCCCACACTGGGTGGCAACATCTGCTGCGACCCCGCTGCGCTACCGCCCGGACCTCTCGATCAGACGCGCGTAGAAGGCCGTCCGGACGTGCTCGTGTACACTTCGACTCCGCTCTTGGAAGATCTGGAGGTCACCGGCCCCGTTCGTGTGGTGCTATACGTTTCCACCTCCGCCAACGATACCGATTTCACCGCAAAACTGGTGGACGTTCAGCCGGATGGCCGTCCATTGATCGTAAGCGATGGAATTCAGCGGATGCGCTATCGCTTATCGCTGAACCAGCCCGTTTTTGTGAAGCGCAATCAGACCTATCAGATCAGCATCGATGCAGGTGTCACGAGCTATGTCTTCCTGCCGGAACACAGGATTCGACTGGAAGTCTCCAGCAGCAATTTCCCGAAATTCGACCGCAACCTAAATTCGTTTCGGCTTAATTCTGACGAAACGAAGATCGCGAAAGCACGGCAGACTGTCTATCACGAAAAAGGATATCCGTCTGCCGTCGTATTGCCGATTATTCCGGGTGCTGGCGCTCGCGATCGAATGGAACGCCTCAACGGGACAGCGCCAAAATAGTTTGCTTTGCGAGTCGAGCCTTCGCCTCCACAACTGTCAGTCGAGCCCGCGCTCGACGGCGTACCTGGTCATCATGGCGGTTGAGTGAAGTTTCAGCCGATCCATGATCGCGGCGCGGTGAAATTCCGCTGTTCGTACGGAAATATTCAAGCGGCTGGCGATTTCCTTAGCAGAACACCCTTGCGCGATCAACCGCAAAACTTCCTTCTGGCGTTCTGTGAGCGTGCCTTCTACGCCCGCTTCATCCTGTTCGGGGGGCTGCATGCGGGGGCCTATATACTTCCCCCCGTCTAGTACTGTCCGAATGGCCAGTAGTAGTTCATCCGCCGGCGCGCGCTTAGACAAATACGCCTGGGCGCCGGTATCAATTGCGCGCTTGAGATAGCTTGGTTCCGTATGCATGGTGAGAAACATGAGCTTCAAACCGGGCCGCTTAGCCAGCACGCGGCGCGCCGCTTCTATCCCATCCCCGTCAGGCATGCGGATGTCTAGAATTGCCAAGTCAGGTGAAAAACGCTCGATCTCTTCTTCGAACGCAGCGATGCTATCGACGCCTTGCACCTCGTAGGTCTGACTCGCCATGTGGGTTAGTGCATCCAGGATGAGATGGTGATCGTCCGCGAATAGAAGCTTCGGTCGCCTTGGCTCGACCATGCTGGGTTGTGCTGATGCCATAAAAGATTTCCTCAGTCCATTAAAAGTGCTGCAGCCGCGGATAACTTAGCCTGATATCAATGGAAATAAGACGCAGAAACAATACTAGGTGTGACAATCACATCTGCCGGTTAGGGTAAAGCCTAGGTAATGGGCCAAGAATTCTTTGACAGGGCCGGCGAAGAACTCGCTCGTATGCGGGTGCGCCAAGCCCTGGAACTATACCGGCTAGCTGAACGAGCCGGACACAACTCCGACGAGTGCGCTGCCGGACGCTGGGATTGCCACATGCTCGCAGGCGATTTCGAGCTTGCCTGGCGCGAGAGCGATGCGATTGCGCAGCGCGGTAAGCCAGATCCCCATCGCTTCTGGGACGGGCGCCCATTCACCGGCCGGCGTGTCATCCTGCGATGCTTACATGGCTTGGGCGACACTCTGCAGTTCGTTCGCTATGCTCCTCTCATCCGGAGCCAGGCAAAGTCGCTTATTCTCGAAGCCCAACCGAAGCTCAAGGAATTACTTGAACACGCTGGGCTGGCAGACAGGGTGATTACCTGGGGTGAAAGTGGTTCGCCGTGGGACCAGCAGGTGGAGGTAACCGAACTGCCGCGCATCTTTCGCACAACCATCCACTCCATTCCGAAACGCGTGCCTTACATCGATGTGCCGTTTCGCTTGCCGGCGCGCGAAGACGACGATCGCGGACTGCTGCGCGTCGGCATTGTTTGGGCGTCGGGCGGGTACAATCCCGCACGATCCATCCCGATTCAGCAAATGGCCCGTTTATTTGCAATTCCCGGCGTTTCGTTCGTCAGCTTGCAAGCTGGCGCGGAAGCCGTAGAGGTAGAGCCTTGGGCTAGTCAGGTCATCATTCTCCCCGAGGCATTCACGGGGATATTTGCCACGGCGCAAACCATCAAGAACCTTGACCTCGTGATTACCGTGGATACAATGACGGCTCACCTGGCCGGCGCGATGGGCCGGCCTGTTTGGACACTACTGCCGTATGAATGCGACTGGCGTTGGATGCTGGCGCGCGTCGATTCGCCCTGGTACCCGACTATGCGCCTGTTCCGCCAGCACCAGATCGGGGAGTGGCATCGCGCCATTGATGCCGTGCAACGCGAACTTACGGGTTTAGCAGCGGAACGGGCGCGGGCTCGCCCTGACGCGGCGCCTCAACGTGCGCGGATGGGTCCCGGAACCGTGAAGTAGAACGTGGACCCAGCGTCTACGTCAGATTCAACCCAGATTCGCCCCCCGGCGCGAGTGACGATCTTTTTACAAGTCGCCAAGCCGATACCACTGCCCGAGATCTCGCGCCCGTGGCGACGCTGCATAGCCTGGAAAATCCGCTCGAACCATTCCTGTTCGACGCCGATGCCGTTGTCCTTTACCGCAAACAGCCACATCGATTCCTGCCGCAAGGCGCTCACGCTAATCACCGGAGCCACCTCGGGCCGACGGTACTTGATGGCATTCGAGAGCAGGTTTTGAAACAGCTGGGCAAGCGCCTGGATGTCGATGCGCACGTTCGGCAGCTTCCCGCGAGTGATCTGTGCGCCCGAAGTTTCAATATGCTTCCCCAGGTTCTCGACAGCGCTGTCGAACGCCTCCTCCGCGGAGATGTCCTCAGTCGATCCGATGGGCGTCCGTCCTACAGTCGCATGGGCTAGAACGCCTTCCACCAGATTCGACATACGCTCCAGGCCCTGAATAATCTGGTTGACGATCTTTTTCCCTTGTTCATTCAACTGGCCCGTGTGCCGGGTGGCAAGCAGATCCACAAGCCAACGTGTACTGGTGATAGGCGCGCTCAGATCGTGTGATGCAATGCGGGCAAACTCCTCCAGTTCCTCGTTTGAGCGCGCCAGTTCGGTGGCCATACCTTGTAGTCGCTCATTCACGCTCTCGAGTTCCCTCTGGATAGTTGAGCGTGCGCTCACATCGGTTTGCGTCTCAATCACGGACGGAGGTTGGCCATCCTCCGGATCTAACAGCACCCAATTGGTCGCGATCGCAAGCCGTTTGCCTTCGCGTGTCGCATGCTCCACTTGACCGTTCCAACTCCCGGAAAAAAGTAGCTGCCGTTTGATTTGCTCCAAAGATACGGGAAAATTGGTGCGAAGCAGGTCCTGGCAGATTTCGCCTACAGCTTCTGCCGATGTCCAGCCGTACAGCCGTTCACAGCCCGCCGTCCAGTACGTTATAGTGCCGTCCCAGCGCCGCACGATGACGATGGTCTGATCCAGTCCCCGAGCCAAAGCCCGGAGACGATCCTCGGTTTTCTTCTGTTCCGTAACCTCGCGCATAACTTTGCCGAAGCCCTTGAGTTCTCCGGACTCGTGCAGTCCAACCATGACGCCTTCCACCAGGATCTGCTCGCCGCTTTTTTTCGCGAGCCAGCGAGTATCCGATGCTCGTTCCGATTCGGCCGCGGTTTTCAGCTCGCGTTCGCTAATACCCTTGTTCCTTTCCACTGCCGGCAGCAGCAAGTCGAGGTGCTCTCCTATAAACTCATCGCCGCGGTAACCGAACTGCTGCTCAACGCCGGGATGCCAGGAGCTGAATCTGCCATCCAGATCGATCAGAACAACTACAAAGTCCTTTAGCTGCGAAACCAGTAAATCGAGGTGATCTTTCCTGCTGGGTGCGCGTTCTTCAGGCATGAGTCAGTTCGGGCGGAGAACGGAATCGGCAGGCAAGCCAAGCGCCGGCCGTCAGAAGATCTGGTTTACGTTTACCACACGGGGTTCGCCGGCCCCGATTAAAACCTCGCTCACTGACGCGGGCGCAACCTCCAGGCGATGAATGTGATCAATAGCAATTCCAAGCATCAGCAGGAGCAGCCCACGTACGACATCTCCGTGCGAAACAATCGCGACGGTGACATCATCTCCCGGTGCTGGTATCTGTCGACGATCTTAGCCACCGCACGCGAGGCGCGCGCCTGCACCTCCATCATGGATTCGCCCCCCGGCGGCCACGCCGTGGAACGGGTCTCGTTATAGCGCCTCCAATCCTCCCGTTGCCCCAATTTCTCGAACGACATTCCCATCCACGATCCGAAATCGATCTCGTTGATCTCTTCCTCCGTGGTAATGCCCAATCCTTGCGCATCGGCAATAAACTGCGCCGTCTCCCGCGTTCGCTCCATGGGGCTCGCAATGACTTCGCTCAGCCGGTAGCGCTGTTGTAGGATTTGCGCCACGGTTTCAGCTTGCGTGCGTCCTTCCGCATTCAAGTGAATGCCGGGCATGCGTCCATATAACACACGGCCGAGCGGGTCAGTGCTGCCATGCCGAATCAGTAGAATACGAATCATAAAAGAGGAGAAAGGAACCTCGCTTTGGCCACCAGCCTTACCGTCGATGAAATCGAAAAGAGAGTAAGTGAGTTAGGTCCATGGTTTCACAACATGTCTCTCGCGGGCGTGCAAACGGCGCCGGATCACTTCCTGGGCGACTATCCCACGGCGAAATGGCAGAACTTTCAGGACGCGATACCTAAAGATCTGACGGGCATGACCGTGCTTGATATCGGCTGTAATGGTGGATTCTATTCCATCGAAATGAAACGCCGCGGAGCCAAGCGCGTGCTGGGCATCGACCACGACGAGCTTTACCTCGCTCAGGCGCGCTTTGCGGCCAACATTCTCGACTTGGATATCGCCTTTGAGCAGATGTCTGTCTATGAAGTACCTAAATTGAAGGAGCGCTTTGATCTGGTCCTTTTCATGGGCGTGTTCTATCACCTTCGTCACCCGCTGCTGGCCCTTGATCTGCTGCGCCAACATGTGACGAACGACTGGTTTGTCTTTCAATCAATGCTACGTGGCAGCCGGACGCGCCCGCGGCTCGAAGAAGATTATCCGTTTTGGGAGCGCGCGCTCTTTGACCAGCCCGGCTTCCCCAAAATGCACTTCATTGAGAACAGCTATTCGCAAGATCCCACAAATTGGTGGGTTCCCAATCGCTCCTGTGCGGAAGCCGTGCTCCGTAGTGCGGGTTTCAAAATTGAAAGCATGCCGGAAGCTGAAGTCTTCATCTGCCGGTGCGACGAGCAGGCGTACCTGCATCCACTCCCGGAGAGTTTTTCTTAAGCCGGCATTTTGTTTACGTGCATCTCGCCTCCGCCAGCATCTCTTCTGAAGACACCCTCATGATTGAAGCCGTCATGCTCTGGAATGAGCCGAACAATCTCTCGCACTGGGATTTTGAATTAGATCCGGACTGGTCGCAATACGCGGAGATGGTTCGCTTAGCCTCGGTCGCGATCGAAGCTGAAAACCCAAAATTAATCAAAGTGCTCGGTGGCATTTCGCCCATCGATCCCGCATTTATCGTACGGCTGAAAGAAAAGGGCGCCCTGGACCGTATCGACGCCGTGGCTCTACATGGCTTTCCGCTGGACTGGAATCATTGGACCATCCACGAATGGCCGGACAAATTAGCGGAAATTCGAGCTGTCACCGACAAGCCGCTCTGGGTTTCCGAGGTAGGCGCTTCTTCCTTCGGAGCCGAGGAGGTCCAAGAGTTCGGTCTTAGAAAAACTGCCGAACTTTTGCTGCCGCGACTGGACCGGGTTTACTGGTACAGTCTTTTCGATCTTCCCCGTGCCTGGCCGGCTACTACGCGGCATCGGGAGAGTGAAGGTTCGTCTTACTATCGCCACTTCTACATGGGCCTGTTCCGCGAGAGTGGAGAGCCCAAACTGGCCGCCCGCCATTTCCCGGAGTTCACCCCTTCGCTCGGTGTTTGTCAATGGTTCCACTTTGAAGATCATCGACTGGAATCTGCGGTGCAAGCGCTTCATGACTTGGGTGTGAAAAAGCTACGGACCGGTCTTAGCTGGGCCGACTTCGGACGCCCTGATGCGGAGCGCTGGTTCGACCGGCAGATGCGCTTACTCGAGCCATTCGATGTGACCGTCACGTACTGCTTCACTCCCGAAGAGGCCGGTGTCCGGCCGCACTATACCAGCCCGCCGAAAGATCCCAGTGAATATGCTGAATTCTGCGCCCGGATGAGCCGCAGGTATTCTTCCTAGTATTATTACCTACTCTTATTGACTCATCTGAGGTAAGTAGTAACAATGTGAGCTACAAAGCTTCTTATCTGTAAGGCAAACAAGCCGCAACATGAACAGCCAATCACGGCATTCACGGAATGGTTAACACAGCAATCCTGTATCGCGACTCCTCCCCCCTGTTTCATCCCTCGCCCTCAGTAGCACAAATTCCTACTCCAAAGGACAACACGAACAATGAAAGGAACCGTTCTTATAACAGGCGGTGCTGGATTCATCGGTTCTCACGTAGCTTCTGAATTGCTATCAGCTGGTTATCACGTCAGGGTTCTGGATAGTTTGGTCACCCAGGTCCACGGTGAGCTGCCGGACCGTCCGGGTTATCTGCACAAGAACGTCGAGTTCGTTTTAGGCGACGTGCGGAATCCCGAGGTTCTGGATGATGCATTGACAGGGGTAGACGCTGTTTACCACTTTGTCGCCTTGGTCGGTGTCGGCCAAAGCATGTACCAAATCGCGGAATACACGAGTGTGAATAACCTGGGCACTTCGGTTCTGCTGGAACGGCTGGTAAAAAAGCCCGTTAAGAAATTAGTTGTTGCGTCCAGCATGAGCGTCTATGGCGAGGGTCTGTACGTGACGCCCTCCGGCCAGCCATATGCCCAAGCCACGCGCAGCGCCAGGCAGTTGAAGGCGCACGAATGGGAGATGGCGACACCGGACGGACAGCCACTCCGTCCCGTGGCGACGCCTGAATCGAAACAGCCATCGCTTGCTTCCGTTTACGCGCTCTCCAAATACGATCAGGAACAGATGTGCTTAATCGTCGGACGCGCTTACGGTTTGCCGACCGTTGCTCTCCGGTTTTTTAATGCGTATGGGCCGTATCAATCTTTGTCCAACCCGTACACCGGTGTGCTGGCCATCTTCGCCTCACGCCTGCTGAACGGCGAACGTCCGATCATCTTCGAAGACGGCCAACAGCTCAGAGATTTCGTCAGCGTCTCTGACGTCGCGCAGGCCTGCAGGCTTGCTTTAGAAGTGGATGCGGCGCAGGATTTGATTTTCAATGTGGGGAGCGGCACGTCCATCACGGTGAAGGAAGTCGCCCGCAAACTCGCCCATGTTTTGGGCAAGAACCTGGATCCCGAGATCACGGCGAAGTACCGTGTTGGCGATATCCGGCACTGCTATCCGGATATCGGCTTGGCGCAGCGCGTTCTTGGGTTTAAGCCGCGTGTCACGTTGGAAAAAGGGATGCGAGATCTAGCCGAATGGCTGGAGCAACAGACCACGGCGCACGATCGCTTCAACGAAATGCGGGAAGAGCTTGCTTCACGCGGGCTGGTTGTTTAAGGAGGCCACGGAATGCAGCGCGGTTACATTCTCATAACGGGCGGGGCCGGTTTCATCGGCACCAACATCGCGCGCAACTATCTGCGTGAAGGCCAGCCCGTTCACATTTTCGACAACCTGAGCCGTCCCGGCGTGGAACAAAATATCTCGGACCTGCAGCGCGATTTTGCCGGTAGCGTTCAGTTCACTCGCGCCGATCTCCGGGATCGCAGCGAACTCGGGAAGGCGGTCGCGGGCGCCGCTGCGGTGTATCACCTCGCGGCGCAGGTCGCGGTCACGACCAGCCTCGAGGATCCCCTCGGCGATCTGGGGACAAATCTAGTCGGCACATTACACGTGCTTGAGGCGATCCGC
The DNA here is from genome assembly GCA_963730865.1 of uncultured Acidobacteriaceae bacterium. Taxonomy (GTDB): domain Bacteria; phylum Acidobacteriota; class Terriglobia; order Bryobacterales; family Bryobacteraceae; genus Bog-105. The sequence continues at coordinate 262,229 of CAVSTO010000019.1, forward strand.
CATACACCGGCGCAGCCTCCACTGCTGTTCACGTCGACCAATAAAGTCTACGGGCACTTGGCCGGGGTCCCACTAACGGAACGTGCGAACCGGTATCAGCCGCAAGACAAGGCGTTGGCCGGTGCCGGTGCTGGTGAAGACCAGCCGCTCGAATTTCTTTCGCCCTACGGCTGCTCAAAAGGCAGCGCCGATCAGTACGTTCTCGATTACGCGCGATCCTATGGTTTGCGGGCTACTGTGTTTCGCATGAGCTGCATCTATGGGCCGCATCAACTCGGCTCCGAAGATCAGGGATGGGTAGCGCATTTCCTGCGGCAGGCGATGAAGGGCGAGCCCATCACAATCTACGGCGATGGCAAGCAGGTGCGGGATCTTCTATTCGCCGAGGATCTGGTTCGCGCCATGCGCTTGGCCCAGGAGAAGATGAGGGTAGCCGCGGGAGAAGCTTTCAATTTGGGCGGCGGTGTCGAGAACAGCACCAGCTTGCTCGAGCTGATCGAAGAAATTAAGCAGCTCACGGGAAATCCCGTCGACATCGATTGGGGGCCGGAGCGCTTGGCCGATCAAAAATGGTATGTCGCCGATACACGAAAGATCCGTAACCTTCTCGGCTGGACGGCAACCGTCGGCATCCGCCAGGGACTGCGTACGCTGCGCGACTGGTACCTGGAACGGCCGGCGCTTGTCGCGCAATCTGAGGTGCAGGTGGCCTAATGCGATACGCACTAGTCAACCCGCCCTGGAGCTTTGAAGGCAGTATCTATTTTGGCTGCCGTTCGCCGCATCTACCGCTCGAGCTTGGGTATTCAAAGACCCTTCTCGAACAGGCCGGGCACGAAGCCTTGCTCGTCGATGGCCATATAGATAATCTGACTCAGGCTGAAATCGTGGATCGCGTGAAGTCCTTCGCCCCCGACTTCATCGTAATGACCACCGCGCCCACTTACCTGTTCTGGCGCTGTCCACCTCCCGAAGTCCGTCTGCCCCAGCAGTTGTTCCACGCATTTCGTCCGCTAGGCAGCAAATTGGTGGCTGTGGGTCCACATGGTTCCACCACTCCTCGTGCAGCGCTCAAGAAACTGGACGTGGATCTCGTCATCTTGGGAGAGTGCGAAGAGATTCTTCCTCAAGTGGCCGCCGGCGCGGAAAACGTGACGTCCATCGCGTTTCGTGAAGGCGATCGCATCGTAGTCCGTGGACCGAATCGTGCCGCCGACATGAAGAGCCTTCCGGCGCTGATTTGGCCTGATGAGATGGTGGCGAAGCATTCGCACCATCATCATCGGTTCGACGCAGAACCCTTCGGCCCAGGAGCCGAGATGGAAGCGTCCCGCGGCTGCCCTTACCATTGCACGTTCTGCGCCAAGGATAATTTCCGGAATAACTATCGCAAGCGCCCGCTCGCTACGATTCTTCAAGAACTGGACGGATTCGCGAGGCAAGGTGTCGAGTACATCTATTTCATCGACGAAATCTTTTTGCCCGATGCGCCGTTGCTCGCCGCCTTAGCGGAGCGCAAATTCAAGATCGGAGTGCAGACGCGTCTCGATCTTTGGAACGAGGAGGCCATTCGCGCGCTCGCCCGCGCCGGCTGCGTGTCGATTGAAGCCGGCGTTGAGAGCATCACCGAGGCCGGCCGCGCTTACCTCGACAAGAAATGCAAAATGTCGACCGAAGAACTCACGGGCCGGCTGATTTTTGCCAAACAGTTGGTGCCGTTCGTGCAAGCCAACCTGCTCGCCATGACGGAAGACGATGCCGATACCGTCGAGAAATGGCGACAGCATCTGGAATCCAGCGGAGTGTGGGCAAATAAGCCAGTACCTTTGTTTCCCTATCCCGGCTCGCCCGAATACACTCGCACCTGGGGAGCTCCCGATGACTTCGCCTGGGAGCGTGCGCATGAGGCTTACCTCAACGGCTTCGATTCCTTCAGTGACATCCAGGAGCAACGGCCCCAGGCTTTAGTGGAGCTTGAATCGCTACTGCCCGCTGGTGCGCATCGTAGCTGATCTCGCATGACCGTCATGAATCCGGACGGAACCGAACAGCCGTTAAAGATTCTGATGACCGCCGATGCAGTCGGTGGCGTGTGGCGCTATTCCCTCGATCTCATCGACGGCTTAGCGAAACACGGCGTGAGCGTCCTGCTTGCCTCGATGGGCCCGCGGCCTTCTGAGGACCAGAAGCGACAGCTCGAGCTATCCCAAACGTGACGCTTGTCGAGAGCGATTACGCTCTCGAATGGATGTCCAACCCCTGGGTAGATCTAGACGCTGCCGGCAAATGGCTGCTCGCGCTCGCGGCAGATTTTCAACCGGATCTCGTCCACTTGAACGGCTATGTGCATGCTGCTCTCCCGTGGCATCGGCCCACTATCGTCGTGGCACATTCCTGCGTCGTCTCCTGGTGGAGAGCTGTGCATGACTGCGCTCCGGGCGCTGAGTGGGACGAGTACAGGGAACGCGTGCTCGCGGGCTTGACGGCTGCCGGCCTGGTTCTTGCTCCTTCGGGTGCGATGGCCCGCGCTATCGCAGCGGAATATGGCCTGCGCTCAGATGAAATCCGCGTCATCCACAACTTCAGCAACACAAACCAGCCGGATCGTCTTACTAAAGAGCCGTTTTTCTTAGCAGCCGGCCGTATTTGGGATGAGGCGAAGAATATTGCGCTTCTCGAACAAATCGCGCCCAAACTGAATTGGCAAATGCGTGTTTCGGGAAACGGTCGCGGATCGATCGATTCGACGGCCTCGGTGAAATCCGCTCGCTTCCTCGGTATGCTGTCATACTCCGATCTGTTGGAGCAAATGGCGCGCGCCAGCATCTTTGTGCATCCGGCGCTCTATGAACCATTCGGTTTGTCGGTACTCGAAGCCGCGCGCCGGGGATGTTGCTTCGGCCTTGGCGGATATCCCCAGCTTGCGCGAGCTGTGGGACGGTGCGGCTATTTTCGTCAACCCAAAAAATCCGGAGGAATGGATTCACCAACTAAACAGCTTGAGTGGGGACATCGAAAAATGCCGAGAATTTGCTGTGCGCGCCTCTTCGCAAAGTGCGCGCTATAGCGCTCAAGCCGCCATCGCCGAATATCGTCGCGTGTACAGCTCTTTGTGTACGCGCAGTGAGGTGGCAGCATGAAATTACGCGTCGCCCTGTTCTATCATTCGCTCGTCTCCGACTGGAACCATGGCAATGCACATTTTCTGCGCGGTGTTGCCTCCGAGTTGCTCGCGCGCGGACACGAGGTCCGTATCTTTGAGCCGCAGGATAGCTGGAGTCGGCAAAATCTGCTGCGCGATCGCGGTGAAAAAGCCATTCGTGTTTTTGAAGACGCTTTTCCGAATTTGAGGAGCACCTTCTATCGAACGGATGATCTCCACATAGAGGAATGGCTCGACAATGTCGACCTTGCGATTGTTCATGAATGGAACGATTCCAAGCTGATCTCCGCTGTCGCCCGTTACCGGAAACGCAATTCCGCTCTGCGTGCGTTATTTCACGATACGCACCACCGCGCATTGACTGCCGAAGAGGAACTGGCGCGCTTCGATCTCTCAGATTATGATGGCGTTCTCGCTTATGGTGCTTCTCTGCGGCAACGCTACCAGCGCCTCGGGTGGGGCAAGCACGTTCACGTGTGGCATGAAGCCGCCGACACACGCACGTTCTATCCGCGCCAGAGCAATGCCAAAAGCGGTGACATCGTCTGGATCGGTAATTGGGGCGACGAAGAGCGCACCGAAGAGCTTAGAGAATACTTCATCCGTCCCGTCAAACGAGCCCGCTTCAAAACGCAGGTCTACGGTGTGCGCTATCCCGACTCCGCTTTAGACCAGCTAAAAGAAGCGGGAATCACCTATGGCGGTTGGCTTCCCAACTTTCCAGGTCCCCGAAGCATTCGCCCAATACCGAGCGACGGTTCACGTTCCCCGCCGTCCTTATACTCGAGAGTTGCCGGGGATTCCAACCATCCGTCCTTTTGAAGCGCTGGCCTGCGGAATCCCACTCGTCTCCGCTCCCTGGCAGGACAGCGAAGGGCTGTTCCGCGTGGGCGAGGATTTCCTGATGGCGCAAAATGGAAAAGAAATGGAGAGCCTCTTACGCGACGTCATCGAAGATCCATCCCTCGCTGCAAGCTTGGCTCGTAAAGGCCTCGAAACAATCCGCAGCCGCCACACCTGTGGGCATCGGGTTGACGAACTTCTGAGCCTGTACGAGACCATTCGGCCGGCGGCTTCATTGAACGAGTCCATCCCGGCAGGAGCTCCGGCGTGAAGATCGGATTCTGGGGTTCGAGCCTGGTCTCCGCGTATTGGAATGGCGCAGCCACTTACTATCGTGGCGTATTGCGTGCGCTAGCGAATCGTGGCCACGAAATCACCTTCTTCGAGCCTGACGCTTACGATCGCCAAAAACATCGCGACATCCCGGATCCCGAATGGGCGCGCATTGTTGTGTACAATGCGACGAACCCAGCGGAAGTGGACCGTCATCTCGCGCTTCGGAGCGTTTCGATGTGGTTGTGAAAGCAAGCGGCGTGGGCGTGTTGGATGAAGTTGTTGGAGACTCGCGTCGCCAACATGCCGGCCTCCATTTGCCGCGTATTTTGGGACGTGGATGCGCCCGCGACGCTCGAGCGTCTGGCCGCGAATGCCGGATCCGTTTCACACAGCGCTTCCGCAATTCGATTTGGTTCTCACCTATGGCGGCGGCAAGCGGGTCACCGACGAATATCGGCGCATCGGCGCCCGTGAATGCGTCGCCATTTACAACGCTTTCGATCCTGATGTGCATTTTCCCGTGCCGCCCGATCCCCGTTTCGCAGGCGACCTCTCGTTTTTGGGCAATCGCTTGCCCGATCGCGAAGCGCGCGTGGAAGAGTTCTTTCTGAAAGCAGCGGAACTCGCGCCCGAGCGCCGCTTTCTTGCTCGGGGGCAGCGGATGGGCGGATAAGCCGGTTGCGCCGAACGTCACTTATGTTGGCCACGTCTACACCGCGGATCACAACGCATTCAATTGTTCTGCGCGAATGGTTCTGAACATCAGTCGCGAGAGCATGGCGCGCTACGGTTTCTCGCCCGCCACCAGAGTATTTGAAGCTGCCGGCGCCGCAGCCTGCCTGATCACCGACGCGTGGGAAGGAATCGACTCGTTTCTGAACCGGAGATGAAATTCTAGTCGCTCGATACCGGTGAGCGATGTCGCGCGCTTCGCTCGAGATTTGACCACCGAACGCGCGCGCTCTATCGGCGAAGCAGCGCGCAAACGTGTTCTCGCGGAGCATACATACAGCGCCGGGGACGTTTGGTGGAATCCATTTTGAAGGACACGCTCTCTTCGATTCCCGCCGCCATGGAGATGCGGGTTTGAGGCAGCCTCAACTAAACTGCGTCTTTCTGGGCCTTTCGATTACCTCGGCCTGGGGAAATGGGCACGCCACCACCTACCGCGGTTTACTCAAGGAGATCTCCCGCCGCGGTCACACCGTCACGTTCCTCGAACGCGATGTCCCGTGGTATGCAGCCAACCGTGAATTAGACGAATTGCCCTACTGCACCGTTGCGTTATACAGCGACTTGGATGAATTGAAAGACGAGTTCACGCCTCTGGTTCGCACCGCGGACATCGTTGTTGTCGGATCCTATGTTCCTGAGGGAATCGCGGTAGGACAGTGGGTCACGGCGTCAGCGAGGAATGCTACCGCCTTCTACGACATCGATACTCCAGTCACTCTTGCCAATCTTCTGGCGGGTAAGTGCGAGTATATTTCCCGCGATCTTTACCCTAAGTACGACTTATATCTTTCGTTTACGGGTGGTCCGACACTTGAGTTAGTGGAACGTAAGCTAGGCTCTCCGGCCGCGCGAGCTCTGTATTGCTCCGTAGATCCCTCCCTGTACTATCCCGAGCAGGAAGAAGTTCGCTGGCATATTGCGTACCTGGGAACCTATGCAGCGGATCGGCAGCCCGCGCTCGAAAATCTGCTTTTCGAAGTAGCGCGGCAGAATCCGGACAAACGTTTTGCAGTGGCAGGCCCACAGTATCCCCCTGAAATTCAATGGCCGGCGAATGTCGAACGCATTAACCACGTTCCCGCCGGTGAACATCGCCGCTTCTACAATTCGCAGAATTTCACTCTAAATCTCACCCGGCACGACATGATCCAGGCCGGGTATTCACCCAGCGTTCGTCTCTTCGAGGCGGCGGCCTGCGGCGTTCCCATCCTTACCGACCAGTGGCCCGGATTAGAAACTATCTTTCGCCTTCACTCCGAAATCCTCCCAGTACTCAATCCGGCGGATGTTACGTCTTACCTACAGATGCCCGCGGACAAGCGTCTGGAGATTGGTGAACAAAGCGCGCCGTCGTACTTTGCGCTTTCATACCTCCGCGGTGCGTGCTGAGGAGTTCGAGACCTATGTGCTTGAATCTTTAAAGCGCGTCAGTTACTCAAATAAGAGAGCGCGGAGCGCCATAAGGCATTCGCCGACAGTTGCGTTGACCTAAAACGCAGCAGGTGGAAAATGAAAAAAAGTACTCTTTGTATCCTAGCGGCCGCTGTATGCCTTGCCGCCAGTGTCGTGCCCGTCTTTGCGAACAATCGACGCCCGGCTACCCCGGTCAGCATCGTAGTGACACTCGAACCGAAGCACGGCAAGACCATTCCCCCGATAGAGCAACAGGATATTACGGTCTCTGAGGCCGGAGACAAGCGTCCTGTCACATCCTTAACGCCTTTGCCATTAGGACAGGGAAGCACGCAATTGATGCTTTTGATTGACGATTCTGCCCGAGGCACCTTCGACACCGAAGTCAACACGCTGAAGCAGTTTATAAACTCTCTGCCTCCTGACGTGGAGGTTGCCGTAGCGTATATGCGCAACGGCATGGCGTGCTTACACGTCGAACTTCACTCGCGATCACGCGGCCGCGGCAAATTCCGTCCGCGTTTCCTTTGGACCTGGTGGCGCGGACGTCAGTCCCTATGATTCGCTCACAGATGCGGCAAAGCGCTGGCCTCAGCCAGGAGCTCAACGCAAGACTGTGATCATGATCTCCAGCGGTATCGAAGCTCTCGGTGGGGGATTCGCGCCGGACAATCCATACGTGAACGCCGGCATCTCATCGGCGCAGAAAATCGGCCTCACGGTCTACAGCATCTACAGCCCCAGCGTGGGCCATCTCGGCCACAGCTTCTGGCGCGCCAACTGGGGGCAAAATTTTCTGTCTCAGCTCTCCGAGGAAACCGGCGGCGAGATGTACGCCATCGGCTTTGCGTCGCCGGTTTCCTTCCAGCCGTTCCTCGATCAGATCTTGCAGCAGTTGCAACATCAGTTCCTGCTCACATTCGACGCGCAACCTGAAAAGAAAGCCGGATTGCAGCCTATCAACGTGAAGATGACGGAGAAGGACGCCAGCATAGCGGCGCCGGATAAGGTCTTCATCCCAGCCAGTCAATAAGGGAGTCCCGGAACCCGCTGCGAAGCAGCGCTTCACAGCCGGCACCGGAGCGCGGCACTGCAGTCTAAAAGATTAGCGATAGAATAGTAGCCGCAACTATCCCGTGGAGGGTTCATATGAAGAAGTTACTTTTTGCGTCCATTTTGGGCGCTTCACTCTGCACTGTCGCCGCCTACGCGGACGATATCACCGGTTACGTCTCCGACGCGCATTGCGGGGCTGCTCACAGCTCTCCTAGTGAGGCGAACACGAAATGCATCAACAAGTGCCTCGGCGGCGGGTCGGATCCGGTTCTGGTGGTTAATGGCAAAGTCATGAAATTCGATGACGCTTCAAAAGACAAGGCCAAATCTTTTGCGGGAGACAACGTGAAAATCGACGGTTCCATGTCGGGAGACGTCGTCACAGTCAACTCCATCAGTAAAGCCGAATAGGCGGAGTTTAGTGTTGGAATTCGAGGTCCAGCTTCCCCGCTGGGCCTCGATACAGCACCGCTAAGTTCTTCAGCTTGTGCTTCCCATCCAACGGGAAGTAGAGATATCCTTCCACCGGCGCCACGGATTCCTTCGCCGGCAGTTCCTTCGCTTTCAAAGCCTGTAAAAGCTTTTCATTGCCCTGTTTCTTCTCGTCGATTTTGGAGCTGAGAACTACCGGCTTCGAATTCCCCGGCGAACTTCCGCTGCCACCGCCGATCATTCCGCCAAATCCGCCAAATCCGGAAGTGCTCTTCGCCTTCGCCGTGGATGTATTGCTCACAACCAGCGCTCCGCCGCCCGCAATTTCAGCAGGCTCGAACGGCTTTGATCGCTCGCCGTCATCATGCGCCAGCAGAATGAAGTCATCGGGACTGATCTGGACAGGAGTATCTGTTTTCGGGACAACTCGAACTTGCAGTAGAACGATGCCTTTGCCTGGATCCGCACCGAGTTTTTGGGTGACCTCGTCTTCCGCCAGGGAGATGGTTGCGATCACATCAATCTGATCGTTGCTCGCACTAGTGTTGGGAGAGATTACCTTCTTCGCGGCACACATGCTTATAGCCATGGAGAAAAGAAGGCAAAAACCGAGAAACAGCCGCATGGACAACCTGTCTTTGAAAGTACCACTTGCAGATGAGAAGATGTTTCTTCAGATGCCTGACGGTATGAACGCGGTAAACGCCAAAGAAGCTTTTCGCGATATCGCGGAGATTGAGGTGAAGTCGTCGCTTCCTCGATGGATCTGCCTTCTCATTGCGCCTGATTCGGAGTTGAAGGAAAAAGTGGTCGGATTTTTTCGCGGCCTGTGGGGAAACCTGTCAGACGATCTATGCGAAGCGGCTTTGTCTGGCGCTGGATGAATTGCTGGGCAATGCCATCGAACACGGTTGCAGAGTGGAGCCGAGATGCGGATGTGAGCTCACTTATCTACGCACACCCCGCATGATTCTGCTGCAGATACGTGATGCGGGTCCGGGCTTTTCGCTGCACGCCATCGATCACGCCGCCGTGAACAACCCTCCTGAAGATCCATTACGGCATGCGGAACTTCGCTTGCAAAAAGGCATGCGGCCCGGCGGTTTCGGCATTATGCTGGTGAAGCAAATCGCGGACGATCTGATCTACAACGAAGCGGGCAATGAAGTGGTACTCGTGAAGTACCTGTGACGATTTATCTGCTGCTGATGGCGGCGGCGCTTTGCAGCCGGAATCATCAATTCAATGGCGGGCGGTGGAAGCTTCCTCACATTTCCCGCACTGGTGTTTGCCGGCGTTCCGGCGGTCAGTGCAAATGCATCCAGCACTGTTGCGATGGTACCGAGTGCTATGACGGCCGCATTTTCATATCGCGCGGACATTCAGACGCTGCAAGAGAAGCACGTCAAATCCTGGTTCGTGGTGAGCTTGATCGGCGGCGCCACCGGGGCGGGGCTGCTTCTGATAACGTCGGACAAAACGTTCCGGCAGATCGCGCCTTGGCTGCTGCTTTTTGCCACGCTGATTTTTGCCTTCGGACTCAAAATCAGCACCGCGTTTCGCGGACGCCTGCACAGAAACCAGAGCGTTGATGCTGGCATTGCTCTTTCCGATCGCTGTATATGGAGGTTATTTTGGCGGCGGGATAGGCATCATGATCCTGGCTGCGTTCCGGCTGTACGGATTGACCGAGATTCACGGCATGAATGGAGTGAAGGCCATACTCAGGGGCTCGCTTAATGCCATTGCAGCGCTGATCTTCATCGGCGCGCACCAAGTCGATTGGAGACCGGCGCTGACGATGATGGCTGCGGGAATTGTCGGCGGATACGTCGGTCCGGTGATCGCCCGGCGCATGCCGCCGCCAGTGATTCGCGCGCTGGTGATCGCGGTCGGGGCGCTGATGACCATCTACTTCTTCCACATCTCACCGAAGTAACGACGCTACATTACCGGGCCGATGCGCCAAGGTGCGAACTCGTGATGTCCTAACTGTTCGGCTTTGGTTCGTTCACCCGAGGCAATGCGTAGCAAGGCCTCGAAGATTTCGCTGCCCAATTTCTTCGACAGAAGCTTCACCATCCGCAATTCTGCCTGCGTTGATGTCCATGTTGCCCGTCATCCGCCGGTAGGTAGTTGGTGTTGCTCGCGATCTTCAGAACCGGAACATTCGGGAAACCCAATTGCGCTGCCGCGTCCAGTGGTAAACGCGATGAGATTAGCGCCGCCCGCTGCTAAACCCGTGATGGAAACAGGATCATATCCAGGCGTGTTCATAAACACGAAACCAGCGCTGTTGATTCGCTCGGCATATTCCACCACGTCTTCGAGCGGTGAGGTCCCGGCTTTAGCAACCGCGCCGAGCGACTTCTCGAGAATGTTTGTCAGGCCGCCTTCTTTATTTCCCGGCGATGGATTGTCATTAAAGCTGCCACCAAACTGGCGCAGGTACGCCTTATAATTTTCGACACATCGCAAAAGCTTGCGGGCCACCTCCGGGTTGCGAGCGCGCCGCAGGAGCAGATGCTCGGCTCCGAAGATCTCGGTTGTTTCCGCAAGCACCGCGGTGCCGCCCTGCTCCACGAGAAGGTCGCAACAGTAGCCCAGAGCCGGATTCGCGGTGATGCCGGAGAAGGAATCGGACCCGCCGCAGTTCAGGCCCAGAACAATTTTTGAAGCGGGCGTTTCGCTGCGTTGGTCTGCCGCCGCGCGCTCGATGAAACGCGCGGACTTGCTTCCGCGCTGCCTCCACAGCGGACCGGGTTCCGCCGGCTTCCTGCAACGTCAACCCTTGCAGAGAAGCCGGTACATCGGTCGCCTGATCGCCACGGCCAAGATAATGACCGATTTGGTTGACTTCACAACCCAAACCCAGAATGAGCGCTGCCGCAACATTAGGATGGTCCAGCACGCCCTGCAGCGTCCGCTCCAACTGTTCGGTATCGGGACCGATTGAATGCGCGCAGCCTTCGCCATGCGGAAACGCGACCACGCCATCCAGATTCGCGGGAAGCGTTTCTTCCGCGAAAGCTTTGCGCAATGAGTTCAGCCGTGAACGCAGCGCAATTACTCGCCGCGACGACGGCGATGTAATTCCGCGTGCCTACGCGCCCGTCAGAACGGCGATATCCGAGAAATGTTCTTGCGGAGAGTGGGCCGGAGGACCGATGAGCCACCGCATTTTGCGGACGTAAATGCGCGAAGCGCCGCCGCGGGATCCAACTCCTGATAGCCACGTTATGCACGTGTACGTGCTCGCCCGGCGCAATCGGCTGGGAAGCAAAACCAATGATATTGCCGTAGCGGTAAACAGGCTCTCCTGGCGCGATCGCGCGAGTGGCGAATTTGTGACCGGCAGGAATCGAAGCGGCTATCAGTACTGTTACGTTTTGCACCTCAACCGATTGGCCTGGAGGCAAAGCTACGCGCGCGATCGCGACGTTGTCGTTTGAATGCAGCAGGATGGCGGCGTTGCCCGCGGTTGGGGGGCTTGAATCTCGTATAACATCTCGCTATGAACCAGGTTGACATCTTCGCTGTGACGCTGCGGAGCCTATCCCGGCACAAAGTGATCAAGCTGCCTGTTTTACTAGCGGTGCCGAGTCAGGCGCTGCGTGGTACTGTACGAAACGATCTCATCTTATGGGTGCTCTTAGTTAGGAATGGCAAGAATTCCAACAGCCACGTATAGGCTGCAGTTGCACGCGGACTTCGGGTTCGACGATGCGGCCGCCATCGCCGATTATCTGCACGAGCTGGGCATCTCTCATGTGTACAGCTCGCCTTATCTGCAAGCGGCGCCCGGCAGCAAGCATGGATATGACGTTGTAGATCACCACAAACTGAATGAAGAATTGGGAGGAGTCGAAGCGCACGATCGCTTCTCCAAGCGTTTGGGCGAGTGCGATTTGGGGCAGGTGCTGGACATCGTTCCGAACCATATGGCGATCGCGGGGCGGCGCAATCGTTACTGGTGGGACGTTCTCGAGAACGGTCCTTCCAGCCGCTATTCCTCTTATTTCGATATCGACTGGCAGTCTCACGAAGAAAAGCTGCGCAACAAACTGCTGGTACCCATTCTTGGGCGACCATTACGGGCGGGCCATCGGCCGCAAGGAAATTCAGATTCAGCGGCGAGGCGGCGAGTTCTTCATCAAGTACTTCGATAACGAATTGCCCGCCGCACCCAAAGTCGCTGCCGCCCATTCTCGGTGGAAGCCGCCCGGAATACCGGCTCGGATTATTTGGCATTTCTGGCCGATTCTCTGGCGGGGCTGCCGAGTCCGACCGCATACCGATGAAGCGAGCGTGACTGCAGCGGCATCGCGACAAGGAAGTGATTCGCGAACCTGCTCGAGCGTCTGTTGAGCGAGGTGCCGTTCATCGCGGAGGCAGTCGACGCGGCGATCAAGGAATTCAACGACGATCCGGACAAGCTGGACAGCATTTTGGAGCTGCAGAACTATCGCCTGGCGTTCTGGCGAACCGCGCAGGAAGATTTGGGTTACCGGCGGTTCTTCGACGTGAACACACTGGTAGGGCTTGCGTATGGAAGACCCGCGTGTGTTCGCCGATACCCATGCGCTGATCCTGAATTGGCTGCGCGAAGGCGTGCTCGACGGCATACGCGTGGATCATCCCGACGGTTTGCGCGACCCGCGCCGATATTTCGAGCGGCTGCGCGAGCAAGCGCCCGAGGTCTGGATTGTGGGCGAAAAGATTCTGGAGCCGGGAGAGAAGCTGCGCCCGGAATGGCCGATCGATGGCACAACCGGATATGAATACCTGAACCAGGCCGGCGGCTTATTTGTCGATGTCTCACAAGGAAGCAGGCCATGACGAATATGTATGCCGATTTCACAGATGAGCCGACCGACTACGCGGCGGTCTGCCGGGATAAGAAGCATCTGGTGTTGCGTGATCTTACTCGGCAGCGATGTGAATCGTCTGACGACGCTGTTCGCGGAGGTCTGCGAACTGCATCGCGACCACCGCGATTACACGCGGCAGGAGATCAGCCGCGCGTTGCGCGAACTGGTGGCCTGTTTTCCCATTTACCGTACCTATGTGGTACCCGAGCGCAATGAGATAACGGGCGACGATGAGCGTTACGTCAATGAAGCGGTTGAAGCTGCTGAAGAAATACCGGCCGGAGATCGATCCGGAGCTGTTTGACTTTCTGCGCGACGTACTGCTGCTGCGCGTGCGCGGCGCCGTTAGAAGGCGAGTTTGTCATGCGCTTTGAGCAGTTCACGGGCCCAGCCATGGCAAAAGGCGTGGAGGACACCACGTTCTATTGCTACAACCGCTTGGTCTCGTTGAATGAAGTGGGCGGCGATCCTGGCAAGTTCGGCATCGCGCCGGAGGAGTATCACGAATTCTGCCGCGAGAGCACAGCAAACGCATCCACGCACGATGCTGGCGTCTTCCACGCATGACACCAAGCGCAGCGAAGACGTGCGCGCGCGCATCGATTTGCTCTCCGAGATGCCGGACCGCTGGAAAGAGGCATTGAACCGGTGGGCGCAAACGAATGCGAAGTATAAGAAGCACGGTTATCCGGATCGAAACACGGAGTATCTGCTGTATCAGACAATGATCGGCGCCTGGCCGATCAGCACGGAACGCCTTATTGCCGTATATTCAGAAGGCGACGCGCGAAGCTAAGCAGCAGACCAACTGGCTTTCCCCCAACAAGGAATTCGAAGAAGCAACGCCCGCGTTCATTGAAGCGATATACAAAGACAAGGCGTTCTTAGAAGAGCTTAGAGGAGTTTGTCGAGCCGCTGGTTGAGCCCGGACGGATCAACTCTCTCTCGCAACTTTTGTTGAAGCTTACTTCGCCGGGCATTCCGGATACATACCAGGGAACTGAGCTATGGGACCTCAGTCTAGTGGACCCGGACAATCGACGGCCAGTGGACTACGGCTTACGCCGCCGTCTGCTCTCAGAGCTGCCAACGCTCAAAGTGGAAGATGTGTGGAAGCGAATTGACGAAGGGCTGCCGAAGATGTGGACGTTCTACCATGGCGTTCGCGTGCGCGGCGTGAGCAGCCGCGTCGCTTTCGGTCCCGAAGGCGATTACATGCCGCTGTTTGCAAAAGGACAAAAGACCGGAAACGTGGTGGCCTATCAGCGTGGTGAAAACGTGATTGTCGATTGTGCCGCGGCTGGTGACTGAAATTGGCGGGTAAGTGGGGCGGCACTTCACTCGATATTCCCTCCGGTGAACTGGCGCGATCGAGTTGTCAGGCTCCGTTTCAAAGGGCGGTTCGCTGCGCTTGAGGCAACACTGGCGCGCTTTCCGATTGCGCTTCTAGTTAAAGATTGACATCCATGCATAAGTTCGAAGTTTGGGCGCCGGCCGCCCACAACCTTGCGGTAAAAATCGGCGACAACTCGCATCCGATGCAGAAATCGGATGGCGATTGGTGGAGCGCGGAAGTAGCAGACGCCAAGCCAGGGACCGACTACTCGTTTGTGGTGGATGGCGGAGATCCGGTTCCGGATCCCAGATCGCCATGGCAGCCCCATGGCGTAAACGGTCCATCGCGCTTGTTGGAGCACCGTAAGTTCCAGTGGACGGACCTGAACTGGCAGGCCCGGCCGCTTTCAAGCGCTATCATTTACGAGCTTCACGTTGGCACTTTCACGCCGGAAGGCACTTTCAAGAGCATCATTGAGCGGCTGGATTATCTGGTGGATCTCGGCATCACACACGTTGAATTGATGCCGGTGAACGAGTTTTCCGGTCCCTGGGGATGGGGTTATGACGGCGTAGACCTTTATGCGCCGCATCACGCCTATGGCACGCCCGACGATCTGAAGGCGCTCGTGGACAAATGTCATGCCAAGGGCTTGGCGGTGCTGCTGGATGTCGTTTATAACCACTTTGGACCGGCCGGTAACTACCTTGGGCTCTTCGGTCCGTATCTCACGGAAGCTTACAAGACTCCTTGGGGTGCGGCCGTCAACCTGGACCATCAAGGCAGCCACGAAGTTCGCAGGTTCTTTATCGATAACGCTTTGATGTGGCTGCGAGATTACCATTTCGATGGGCTGCGTCTGGATGCGGTGCATGCATTTATGGACCGCTCCGCGCTTCACTTTCTCGAACAACTCTCATCTGAAGTGGATGCGCTGGCCGCTCAGCGCGGGCGGCATTTGGTACTGATTGCGGAAAGCGATCTGAACGATCCGCGCATTGTAAGGAGCCGCGAAGCGCACGGTTATGGCCTCGACGCGCATTGGAACGACGAGTTTCATCATGCCCTACACGGCATATTGACGGGTGAGCGAAACGGTTATTACGAGGACTTCGGTCTACTGGAGCATTTGGCCAAATCCCTGCAGCACGCCTACGTCTACGACGGCAACTATTCAGTGCATCGAGATCGGGCTCACGGTAGACCGATTGACGATTTACCGGGTGACCGTTTTGTGGTGTTCGCCCAAAATCACGATCAAATCGGTAACCGAGCGCGAGGCGAGCGTTTGAGCCGCCTGGTCAGCTTGGGGCGTCAGAAAATTGCAGCCGCGCTGGTACTGACTTCTCCATTCGTACCGATGCTGTTTCAAGGCGAGGAGTTCGGCGCGTCGTCGCCCTTTCTCTACTTCTCACAACACGACCCCGAATTAGGCAAGAAGGTCTCTGAAGGCCGGAAGAACGAATTCAACGTTTTCGGATGGAATCCGGACGAAGTTCCGGATCCACAGAACGTTTCGACCTTCGAACAATCGAAGCTGCCTTGGAATGAAGTAAAAGAAGAATCGCACGCATCCCTGCTGAGATGGCACAAGAAGCTGATTGCATTACGCCGCGCAACGGCGCCCTGACGGACGGACGCTTGCACCTTGTATCGGTGAATTTCGATGAACGCGCCAAGTGGCTGGTGCTGAACCGCGATGGTATGGAAATCGCCTGCAATTTGGGTCCAGATCGCCAGGCCGTGCCGATCGGCGGCAACGGAAAGAACGTACTGCCCTCCGAAAGCGGATGGGAACTGCGGCCGGGTCTCATCGAGTTGCCGGCGGAGTCGGTAGCCATCCTCAGCGAAGAACCATTCTCAATGCAAGAGAATCTCACTCAACACGCGGCCGGATGAACCGCTCGGCGTTTGTATCGCCAGCATGGTGGCTAGGGTAGGCGCGATGTCGTTTGGCGCGATGCTCTCGTCATAGCGCCCGGGCTTGATTCCGGGACCCATAAACAGCACTGGTACGTGGCGGTCATATGCGTAGGGCGAAAAATGCGTCGTGCCGCTGCCGCTGCCCAGCATGTATCCAGGCTCAAAGACCAGCGACAGGTCCGGACTGCGGCGGGGATAGTAGCCGTTCATTTCGGCGCGGGCGATGAAATCGCCTTCAATGCCGTTGTCGAGTTGTTCTCGTGAGTAGACACGCGCGACATGGAACTGCGGAGCAGATAACAGCGCCCGCTTAGCGGCGGCGAGTACCTGTTCGTCATCGACCGGCTTACCATCGGCGTTCCGGGCGTTTTCTAAAACTTGCCGGTCGAAGTACAAACCCGTTTCACTAGCGCCCGGGATCAGCCACTTCGCTTTACCGAAACGCTGATTGAGTGCGGATTCGACGGTCTCTTCTATGCCTTTGCCGATATACCCGCCGGGCATCTTATCCAGCTTGTCCTGTTGCGGGGTGGCGGCCACTCCGTGATCCGCCGAAAGAACAACGACAACATTCTTCATCCCGACCTCTCGATCAATCGATTGGAAAAGCTTTGCGAGCACCTGGTCCGTGCGGATCGCCATATCGCGAACCTCGGGCGCATCCGGGCCGACGCGATGTCCCACGTAATCGTTTGACGAAAAGGAAACGGTAAGCAGGTCCGTGTGACCGCGCTGCCCAAGTTTCTCGCCCGTGATCGCCTCTTCAGCGAAACGCTCTATCAACTCATTGCCCCACGGGCTCGCCGGCAGTTTGGCATACGGAGTGGCACTGTCTTTCGCAGCCACAAAAGTCCATTGCGGAAACTTCTCCCACTTGCGATTGATATATTCGGCGGCAAGCTTTTGTTCATTGAACGCTTTCGCCCAGCTAGGCAGATCGTTCATATAGAAGGTACTGCTGACGAAGTTGCCTGTCACGTCGTCAAGCCAGTAAGCTCCCGCCGCGCGATGGCCCGAGGGCAGGATGGCGCCTCGCGCCTTGATGGAAATGCCGATCACCTTCGATTCGCGATCCGCCGTCCGTAGCTCATCGCCTACCGTACTGACCAGGAGACGACGGGGAGACGCAGGATCGGCATCGGTACAGCGCTCGCCCGCTTGTTCCTGATGTCCCCCGATAGTTTTTTCTTCCCAATCGCAGACGCTGGTCACAATTTTCGAAATGTCACGGTCATACCAAGCGTTGGACACGATCCCGCTTACGGCGGGCATGGCGCCAGACATGAAAATGCTATGGCCGACGGCGGTCACAGTCGGCACTTGCGCGTAGAAAGCGTTGCTGAAATCGGCGCCGTGCGTCATCAACTGATCCAATCCCCCGTGATAATCGGCCCGAAAACGAGTCAGGTAATCGTAGCGAAATTGGTCGATGATAATGGCGACAACGAGCTTCGGTTTCGCTGCGTTTGGAGCGGATAAAAGGCCGGGGGCCTCAACGGCGCAGAGTAAGGTTGTTGCAAGTAATGCGAGGCGGCGAACCAACATTCCGACTCAGCGTAGCAGAGCGAGTTTTCCTGCTGGTAATTTTAAGCGCATCGCCGAAGCACGGGGTATGGAAGAACAAGTCTTCAACCAGCCTCGATGACAGGTGGAAAGGTGGAGCTGGCGCCACACATGCACCGAGTCATCCAGCAGAATCCGCATTCCCACTCGTTACAGCCGCATGAGACCGAACTACGACAAGCCAGGTCAGAATACCGTTGCCGATTCCAATCACTGCAAAAAAAGGGGCCATCTGAAGAAATCTCAACCGTTCTGGCCGAAGGATAATTTGCAGGGCAACCCAGGGTAACGCAGTAAATGCCGCCCCGGCGATCACACAGGATGTGAGGCCCAGTCGCCCCACGCGATTTAGCCAATACAAGGTAGGGACACCGAGCGATAGGAACACGAGTACAGCCGGCCAGCCGTAAGCGATACAAACGAGAGGAAGCAGCAGAAGCTCATGAAGGTCGACCGCCCGCATGCCGTTGCCCGCAAGAAGAAAGCTCAACGTTGTAAATGCAGACACAATAAGAGCGGCCATAAGGATTCGCCTCCAGGACAACGTCGTCCGGGTAATTGAAACCATCATGATGCTAATGAATGAGCGTCTACCGAATGTTATCTAAGAGCCGGCTGGCCAAATCGGTGAATTCCTTATTTTCTGATTCTTCTACAAAGCGTGCGAGCTGATTCTGGTTCATATCAATCGCATGCGTTCCCGCTTTCTCGATGGTAATCAGAGCCGTCCTCGTGACACGGGCTTCTTTGTCAAACTGCAGGTTGCCCATGTCCCAGAGCGCCCGGCGCGTTGGCACCTGCCCCAATTACTGCTTGCATCGCCTCAAGTCTCCTCGATGTCGAGCTATCCGGATCCTGTAGTTTCCCTAACCGTTCCACCGCCGTTGAACTAACACCTGCAGCAATGTGGCGCGCAGCGGCAGGCTTGTTTCTGTAACGCGCAAAACTGGTTTCTAATTTCGCGGCGGCAGGTACGCGAGCGCAGAGTGAAGCTGCTCTTTGTTATAGACGCTTTCGAGGGCGCGACATCGTAGTTGCGGTGCCATTCGCATTGAGAAGATCGTGTACTTAGTGCTGGCGTATTGTCTGCCGCTGTAGGAGTGATGATCCAACAGTTTCGCCCTGCCGGGCGAGTCCTACATCGGCGCGACCGCTTCGACGTGCGGACTATCGCCACCCAGCCACTCCGGATGCATGGATGTACTATCGAAGCGCGTACTGGTCTTGAATAGTTCCCATTTGCCTTGCTTGGCATCGGGCGCAGTGCGGGCTAGCAGCGCGTCGATCTGTTGCTGGCGTGACGCCTTGATAAGTCTTCGCCGCCTCAAAGGCCTGATCCAGCAGTTCCGGTTTGTCGATGCCGGTAATCACCACGGAAACGGGCGCGGCTAAGTGCGTAATGCAGGCATTCCATCGCGCTCACTATGCCACTCTTTAGAATCATCGTGTCGCCCATGCTCTTCATTCCCAGCACCCCAATATTGCGCTTCAGCAACTCCGGCAGGACGCGCCGTTCGAAGCTGCGGAAATGCGCATCCATCACGTTGATGGGCATCTGCACAGCGTCGAACTGAAATCCATGTTGATCGCCCACTTCGAGCATGTACAGATGAATATGCGGATCCTTGTGGCCTGTGAAACCGATGAAGCGGGTTTTCCCCGCCTTCTGAGCTGCCACCACGGCTTCAATCGCGCCCTCGTCGTCGAAGATGCGATCCGCGTCATCGAAGCGAACGATCTCGTGAAACTGAAGCAGATCAACGTATCCACTTGCAAGCGTTTGAGGGATTCGTCGATCTGTTTGGCGGCGCCTGCTTTCGTACGCCCGTCGATCTTCGTCATCAGGAACGCGCGTTGCCGGTAGCCGCTCTCCTTCAGCGCCTTACCCATGCGCTTCTCGCTATCGCCGTTGTTATAATCCCACGAATTATCCAGAAAGTTGATGCCGCGATCGATACCGGCGTGGATCAGCTTGATGGCTTCCGCTTCGCTGATACCGGGCCTGCCGAGATGATAACCGCCCATGCCGATGCAGGAGACCTTCTCTCCCGTCCGCCCCAGAGTTCGATAAGAAATGCTATCGTCCATCACCGGATTAGATGTTTGCGCCGCTGAAACGCGACAGGCGATCACCTCGGTCCGCTCTTATCCCGGCTCTTTTCCAGGAGTCTTGTCGGCTGGCATTTCTTTCAGCTTGACACCCGCCGGCTTCGTGAAGAGTTGCGGTCGAAGGGCAGGTCTTCGTAGCTGGTGTACTCGTAAGTGTACTTTCCGTCCGGCATGTGCCAGGTCAGTTTGATGGGAGTTTCCGTGCCGGATTTCACCACCAAGGTCGCAGGGCCGTCGGCCGTTTTCAAAACGTAGGCGTCGGTGGGCTTCGCATTGACAATCGGGCCGGCTTCTTTCGTAGCGCCCGCTTGCTCAAAGAATTCAAACTCGCTGCCAAACTCCAGCCGGTCCAGATTGGGCAGCTGGTGCTTCGGGTCGAAGGGAAGAACAATGGGCAGGTGCAGGTCATTCGCGCCGCCCTGATCGATAGCATGTGTGCCGGTTTTGTCGAGCAGATTCAAGCTGTAGGCATCCGGCTCGGCGATAATTGTGACTTTCTCAAGCTGCTGACGGGAATCGGGCGGATCTTCGATCCTTGCGTAGTGCGGACCCGCGCGGTAAATCGTCCTGGGCAGAGCCGAATGGGACTTAGGCTTGATGCCCGGGCCACTCAACCGAACCAGCATCTTCGTCATGGTCGCGGGCGGCTGATCGGCCGTCGTTTGCCGAGAGAGCGACCAGCAGCAAGAACGGAAAACAAAGTGTCGCGAGCGTGGCTGTCGAGACAACGCATGCAGTACTTGTTGTGGGACCGCTTGCGGCTCCGGAATTGTTTCAGTGCTCGCACGGCCTGCGTTAGGATGATGTTTCGAACGTGGAAACGGTCCTGGAGCTCCAGGCTCTCACCAAGCATTTTCCGACACACCAGGCCGTAAACGGGATTTCGCTGGCGGTAAGCGCGGCGAATTCTTCGGACTCGTAGGGCCCTCCGGGTGCGGTAAAACCACCACCTTACGTTTGATTGCCGGCTTCGAAACTCCCACTTCGGGCGAAATTCTCCTGAACGGCCGCTCCCTTGCAGGGTTACCCCCTTATCAGCGCAATGTCAGCACCGTATTTCAGAACTACGCCTTGTTCCCGCATCTGACCGTTGCGCCAGAACATCGCGTTCGGACTCGAACGGCGCGGCGGACTTCGAAAAGCGATATTCGCGAGACAAGTGAACCGCTACGCTGGCGATGGTTCAGCTTTCCGGGAAGCAGTCGCGCTTGCCGACTCAGATCTCCGGTGGTGAGAGGCAGCGCGTCGCATTGGCGCGTTCGCTCGTTTTGGAGCCGCAGGTGCTCCTGCTCGACGAGCCGCTATCCGCTCTCGATCCGAAGCTGCGAAAGCAGATGCGCAAGGAGCTGAAGGAGGTTCAGCGGCGCGTCGGAATCGCTTTTCTATTCATCACTCACGATCAGGAAGAGGCGCTCTCCATGTCCGATCGCCTGGCGGTGATGAACGCGCGGAAAGCTCGAGCAGACAGGCACGCCCGCGTGAGCTTTACGCCGGCCCGCGTCGCGCTTCGTTGCCGAGTTTCTAGGTAACGTGAATTGGATCGCGGAGCGGGCGTCAGCCCCGAAGCCGTTCCATCTCGAGAGAATGCCCCCCCAGGGTGCCATCCGTTAGGGCGTCGTCCAGAGCTCTACTTTTCTGGGCAATTGTGTTCACGTGGACGCGCAATCAATGGAGGGCGTCCACTGCATTGCCGAGATGCCACGAACAGCCGTTCGATTCGAACCCGGCGAGACGGTTCAATGTGGTGGCGCCCGGCAGATGAGCTCCGCCCCGCATGCTCGATAAAAGCATGAACCGCTTACGCGCCCTGTTCCTGGCACCGACGGCAGCGGTAATGATTGCGCTATTTTTTGTGCCGCTGCTGATTGTGTTCGCCTATAGCGTGCTGACGCGCGGCGCTTACGGCGGCGCAATGCTGCCGTGGACATTTGAAAGCTACACGCGCGTGTTCGACCCGCTGTACGCAGCGATCTTCTGGCGCTCCGTGTGGATCGCGGCGCTCTCCACGCTGTTTGCTTGCTGCTCGGATTCCCGCTGGCGCTCTACATCTCGCGCTCGCCGCGGCACAAAACGCTGCTGCTGAATCTGGTGATGCTGCCGTTCTGGACCAGCTTTCTGATTCGGATCTATGCCTGGATGTTTCTGCTGCGCGATACCGGTCTCATCAACAGTGCGCTGCAGGCGATGCATCTCATTCGCGAGCCGCTGCCGCTGCTTTTCAACACCGGCGCGGTGATTCTTGGTCTGGTCTACGGCTATTTACCCTTTATGGTGCTGCCGCTCTACGCCACTTTAGAGAAGCTGGATCCCGTCGCTGCTCGAAGCGGCCGAAGATCTGGGCGCTTCGCCCGGCGCCGCGGTTTGGCGGGTCGTCGTGCCGCTAGCGAAGCCCGGAATGCTGGCCGGTTGTCTCTTGGTTTTCGTTCCGTGCTTCGGCGCCTATCTGACGCCTGATCTGATGGGCGGCGGCAAAACCGTGATGCTCGGCAACCTGGTGCAAAATCAGTTCACAACGGCGCGCGATTGGCCTTTCGGCGCGGCCTTTCGTTATGTCTGATGATCGTTTCTTGCCGTCACTCGCTTCCTGAGGCGACAAGCACGAGGAGTTGCTATGAAGCGCTGCTGGCCTTTATGCCGCGCGCGGCGTACCTGTTTCTCTATTTGCCCTTAGCCGTCCTGGGCATGTTCAGCGTCAATTCGTCGAAAGTCGCGGTCTGGCACGGCTTCACCTGGAACTGGTACGCGCAAGTTTTTCACGATCGAGGCGCTGCTCGAGGCGACAATGAACAGCCTGATCATCGCGGCTTCGGCAACCGTCGTCTCCACCGTACTCGGGACGCTTGCGGCCTACGCTCTGTGGAAGAGGCGGTCGCCGCTTCTGACGACCTCGCTTTACCTTTCGCTGCTCACTCCGGAGATCGTGACTGGCGTTTCGCTGCTGGCATTTTTCGAATGGATCTTTCGCTATCTGCATGTGCAGCTTGGGATGCATACCGTGATACTGGCGCACATTTCGTTCTCGCTTGTATACGTCGTGATCGTGGTCTTGGCGCGGTTGCGCACTTTCGATGTATCGCTCGAAGAAGCGGCGCTCGACCTTGGCGCTACGGAGTGGCAGGTCTTCCGGCACGTCACCGTTCCCATGCTCTTGCCTGGCATCGCCGCCGCTGCCCTGCTCTGCTTCACCGTCTCGTTCGACGATTACGTCATCACCAGCCTGGTCGCCGGCGTGAATTCTGAAACTCTGCCGATGGTGATCTACGGCATGGCGCGACGAGGCGTCAGCCCGGAAGTGAATGCGCTGTCTGTCATGATCACCGTCGCTTTAGGAATCTCTGATTTTGCTGGCCGGGCGGCTCGAACAAAGCTCCGGCACGAGGCGCGACGCAGCTTGAATCGCCGCCTATTTCTGATGGGGTCGCGGGCGCGGCACTGGCTGCACCTCCGGCCGCGTCTCGGCGACTCAACGTCTACAACTGGGAAAATTACATCGCCAGCACGACCATTCCGGACTTCGAGCGTGAGTTCAACTGCCGCGTTCGCTACGCCACTTACGGAAGCGCGGAAGAGATGCTCGCGAAAGTAATGAGCGGCAACTCCGGGTTGGGACGTCGTGTTCCCATCGAACAGTTTTGTTCAGCCCATGCGTGATCTTGCGCTTGCTCGAGCACCTCGACCACAAGCGGCTGGGCAATCTCAGCAATCTCGAGACCGCGCTTTCAATCACCGCAATGGGATCCGCATCTCGAATATTGCGTGCCCTACATGCACAGCGCCACCGGCATTGTTTATTCGAAAACCGTGTCGCGGCCGCCCCTCGCCTGGGCCGATCTATGGACGGATTCTTATTCGCGGCGCCTCACCATGCTCGACGATCCCGCCGAGGTGTTCGGCGCTTGTCTGAAGCGCCTCGGCACATCTCGATCAACTCCACCGATCCGCATAACTCCGGGCGGCTCGAGATCTCGCCATTCGGCAAAAGCCGTTGCTGCGCGCTTACCTCAGCGAAGAAGTTCGCGACCAGGTGATACAGGCGACGTGCTGGTGGCGCAGATGTGGGCACAGGTCGCCCAAGTCGCCATGGACAATTCGCCGGACCTTGCCTTCTCATTTCCATCCGAAGGTTTCGCCCTGTACGCCGATAACGCCGCCATCCTGCGCGAGAGCAAGCACAAAGAACTCGCCTACGATTTTCTGAATTACCTCCTGGAAGCCGAAAGTTGCGGCCAAAATCGCCATCGGAGATGCGGACAGCGACCGCCAACGCAGCCGCCCGGGCGCTGTTGCCGGAAGCGCAGCGAAACAATCCCGTGCTGTATCCGGCGCGCGAATTCTTGCACGCGGCGAATGGTTCAAAGCTCTGCCCGGACCGGCTCAACGCTTGCGTGACCGCTATTGGACGGAAATCAAGTCAGCCTAAGAGCTATCTAGAGCAAGCGCCGCGCGCGCGGCTTGGCTAACCGCCGCTCCAGCCGCGCCATTCGATGATCAGTGCTGATGACGGCTCATACGCGATCGCCTGCTTGGTAAACTCGAGCGCAATGCCGTAATTCCGCTCTTCATGTTCGTAATATTTCGCGAGCTCTTCGAGAGCGCAGACACGGTAATCGTTTCGGCAACCAGCTAGTTCGGTCAACACCTGTAAAGCGGCATGGGGGCGCTCCAGCTTTTTCTCGAGCAGCGCGATGTCCCAAAGCGCCCGAAACAGCAGCCGGTCGGGCAACCCCGCGTCCACCGCGCGCTTCAAAAGCTCACAGCGCTTGCTCATACTCTTCGGCCGCCAGCAGCCAGCGCCCGATTCCCGCCAGATCCTCGCCTCGCTTGACTCCCACTCTCGCCAGCGATTCCGAATCCGTGCTGCGAAACGCTGCCGGCACAATCGCAGTCAGGCAAGCCAGCGTCAGAATGTCGATCGCATTGTGATGAAAGATCGGCTGCAGCCGCTGCGCTTCGCGGGAACGCAAGTACTCGAAGTACACGTACGGGATCATCTCGCCCGGCAAATCGCCTTCGCGATAAACTCCCAGGATCTGCTGCTCCAGCTGCATCAGCCGGCAGCTGTCCAGACGCAGTTTCCACAGCCTTCTCGCGCCATGCAAAAGATCCAAATGCCGTAGTCCGGAGAACGGCGGCTTGTGGCGCGTCATGCGATAGCGCGTCTCGAGCAGCGGCTGATCGTAGCTCTTGCCGTTGTACGTGATCAGAACGTCGAAATCCGCCAGGTGTTCATTGAGTGCGGCCAACACGCTCCGTTCCTCAACATACTCGCGCATGAAGAACTGCCGCACCCTGAAACCTTCCGAAGTAATGCGCCCCACTCCGATCAGAAACGCGTATGTTCCGGAGCCGCCCGCCAAACCAGTGGTCTCGGTATCGAGAAAAGCCCAGCGCTCCGGAGCGGAAGACGCAATCTCATTTTCGCTCAAAGCATCGAGCAAACAATGCGGCAAATCGGCCAGTGCGCCGATGTCCGCGGACCCATGTTGCTTGTGCGCCGGAAACAGCCGCTCCATCTGGAAGTGAAAGCCGAAGTCGTTCGCAACCACCTGGCCTTCAGACCATTCTTCGATGTAGCTGCGCGAGCAAAGGGCTCGCGCTTGAATTACCGGGGCATTGGAAACTCTTTCGTTGCGAATCTGCGCTCAACCGCTGCGATTCGCTCTTTCAGCCGCGCTAATTGGTTCTGGGTATCGAGCACGATAACGCCTTCGCTTCTTCTGAGCTTCGCCGTTTCTTTGCCAGTATAGCGGGCTTGCGATTACGATAGTCTTCATGGCTTTCTGGCGTTTGCTTCCGTTCCTCGCCCTTATTGTTTGCAGCAAGGCTGCCCTTCCGGCTGAGAAGTTCGACATTAAGGCGCATTACACGAAGCAGGAGTTCCGCATTCCCATGCGCGACGGTGTGCGCCTGTTCACGATCGTGTACGCGCCGAGAATACAACCACGACGTATCCGATTCTTATGACCCGCACGCCCTATGGAGTTGACCCCTACAGCCCCGATGCTTATCCCGAACGCCTCGGCCCCTCCATGAACTTTGCTCAAGACGGATTCATTTTCGTGTATCAGGACGTGCGCGGCAGGTTCATGTCGGAAGGTGAATTCGTGGAAATGACGCCGGAAAAGGGTCCGGGGACAAACGAGAGCACGGACACATACGACACTATCGACTGGCTACTCAAGAACGTACCGAACAACAACGGAAAGGTGGGCATGGTGGGGACTTCCTATCCGGGCTTCTACACCAGCACCGGTTTGATAAACGCTCATCCGGCGCTCGTGGCCGCCTCGCCCGAAGCGCCCATCGCAGATCTCTACATGGGTGACGACGCATACCACAACGGCGCATTTTTCCTGTTAGCCAACTTCAGCTTCTATACAGTATTCGGCAAACAGCACAACCCCGTGTCAACAGCCGACGACGACATGCATTTCAAGTACGGGACTGAGGATGGCTATCAGTTCTTTCTCAAAATGGGTCCGCTGGTGAATTCGAATAACGAATACTTCGAGTACAGGAACCCGTATTGGACTGATATCGTTGAACATCCGAACTACGACAGCTTTTGGAAGATCCGTGACATTCTGCCGCACTTACAGAACATCAAACCGGCCGTCTTAGTCGTCGGAGGCTGGTTTGACGCGGAGGATCTCGGGGGGACGCTCAAGACCTTTCGCACCATCGGCACGCAATCCCCATCAACGCGGAACAACCTAGTCATGGGTCCGTGGGTGCACGGTGGATGGCTGGGCAGAAAGGGCGACAAACTCGGCGATATCACCTGGGGCAAGGACACATCGCCGTTCTTTCTGGACGAAA
>CAVSTO010000020.1:0-233049 GCA_963730865.1 uncultured Acidobacteriaceae bacterium
TTCCTCCTGTCGAGAACGAATGGTGCACAGGGGGCCGGTTTCGCAACGGCGTACTTCGTGACGGCGATACCGTTCCTGATTGCGGGAACAATCCTTTCCCCGGGTCGCCGACACGATCGCACAGGTGAATCGAGTCTACTTCTTCGACCTGATTGGTGCGGCGGCGGGATGCGCGGTCCTGGTGCTGTTGCTCAAGTGGGTTGGCGGTCCGAACACAATCCTGGTTGCCGCGGTTTATACGCGGTCTCCGGCGCTATTTGGTTTCACCTGGCACGCGCCACGCGCGGGCGGATTCTCGCCGTCATTGTCGGACTGCTGCTGGTCGGCTTGATCACTTACAACTACAAGTCCTTATTGATCGATGTAAAGTTTGCTAAAGGGCAGGAGTTAAAGGACGAAGAGTTCGTCAAGTGGAACGAGTTCTCACGCATTGCGCTGAAGCCTGAACCGGGCAGCGGCATGAAGAGCATTGTGATCGATGCGGACGCCGCGACAGGTGTGGCGCGCTTCGATTTCGAACACCTGACGGCTCAGCAAAAGTTTGAGCTAACCTATGCCGGCCCTGGCATGCCGTACGTGCTTCGACCCGGCGCAGACGCTGATCATCGGACCTGGCGGCGGTTGGGACGTCTCACGCGCACTGGCGTCGGGCAGCAAAGACATCACGGGTGTAGAGATCAACCCGATTATCGCGAACGTCATCATGCGGCAGAAGTTCCCGCAATATAGCAACAATCTGTACTTCCGGCCGGAGGTAAAAATTGTGGTGGAGGACGGCCGCTCCTTTGTACGGCGGTCTCACGAGCATTACCAGGTGTTGCAGGCCACGCTTGTTGACACATGGGCGTCCACTGCTGCCGGTGCCTTTGCTCTTTCGGAGAACAACTTATATACGACCAACGCCTTTGTAGATTACTTGTCGCATCTGACAAGCGACGGCGTGATGGCGTTCACGCGCTGGGGCTTCTTTCCCCCACGTGAATCACTGCGCGTCGTTTCCTTGGGTTACGCGGCTTTGAAGCAAATCGGCGAGAACGATCCCGCACGGAATATCGCAGTAGTACGGGAGAATGGTCAAGCTCTACAGGGCTGGGGAGCGAAAGACACGATCCTGATTGCGCGCCATGCATTCAGCCCTGAAGACATTTCACATCTGGAGAGTGCGGTCGCAACGGCCAAAATGCAAATGGTGTATGTGCCCGGCACGAACATTCCAAGCCGCTTCCGCGACCTTCTCCTCGCGCCGGACGTGAACCGATTTTACGCTTCTTACCAGTTTGATGTCCGACCGGTATCCGATGACCGTCCCTTCTTCTTCTACACCGTGCAGCCAGGCGATGTCTGGGACTTCATGCTGCACGCTTCACGCAAAACCGCGGATTACAAAGTCAATGCCGCCCTTCCGGTTCTTTTCAAGCTGGTGGCGATCAGTTTGATAGCCATGGTGGTGATTCTCTCGCTTCCCCCGCTGCTGCTGGGACATCGATTACCGCGTGAAAAGGGCAGCATGCGCGCGCTCTTATTCTTCCTATTCATCGGAACTGGCTACATCCTGATACAAGTGGCGCTCATCCAGAAGTTTGTGCTGTTTCTCGGACATCCCACATACGCGCTCACGGTAATCATTTTCTCCATGCTTCTTTCCAGCGGTTTTGGAAGCTTTGCAAGCAAGCGGCTGGTCAAATCCGATGTGCGGCGCTTGGGTGGCGTGTTGGCGCTCATCGTGCTGGCCATTTTCCTTTTATCCTTCGTCATTACGCCGATCACCGAGAGTGGAGTCGCGCTGCCTTTTGCGCTGAAAGTGCTGATCTCAGTCCTGCTAATCAGCCCGGTAGGACTTGCCATGGGGATGCCGTTCCCGACCGGCCTTACATTGCTGGAACGTGCGAGTCCCAAGTCGGTTCGTTGGGCTTGGGCGATCAATGCCGCCTCGAGCGTACTGGGTTCTGCGGCCGCTATGTTTTTGGCCATCTATCTGGGATTGCAATTGACGCTGATTGTCGGCGGGCTGATGTACGCGGGAGCCTGGCTGAGCATTACCTATTCGCCGTTGGGGCGCAGACTTACAGCTATAGACTTACAGTAGAAGCGTGACCACGCTACCCGGCAAACAGCATGATCTCCATGGCAGCGCGCCCGACACCCACCGCACTGCTCTGTTGCTGATCGATGTAATCAACGACTTCGAATTCCCCGCGGCGAGGAACTTTTTGCGCAAGCTCTGCCCCTCGCGCGGCGTATTCGAGAACTCAAGAGGCGCGCTGCCGCCGCCGGTGTACCCGCGATTTACATTAATGACAACTTCGGGCGCTGGCAATCGAAATTCGATGACATCGTGAAGCACTGTCTCGAGAACGATGTGCGTGGCAGGCCATTTGTGGAGCAACTTGTTCCCGAACACGACGATTATTTCGTCTTAAAGCCAAAGCACTCCGGGTTTTATCAAACGCCTCTTGAAATCCTGTTAAAGCACCTCGGCGCGGAGCGCCTGATCCTTACCGGCGTTTCGACCAACAGCTGCGTCCTGTTCACTGCGAACGACGCGTATATGCGGGACCTGGAACTCGTCGTTCCACAAGACTGCGTGGCGGCTTGCAATCCAAAGGAACATGACTTCGCAATGGAGCAGATGAAATCGATGCTTAAAGCGGAGATCAAACCCTCGACCGAACTCGACCTCAACTCATTTGCTAAATGACGCGCAACGCTTCTTCCAATGCCTCGACGAAGAAGTATTCGCCCCACATCACAGATTCATCCACACCCAGCCCCTTGTGAATGTGATACACACCGCCTTTCAGAACCCCTTCCCATTGCGGGTCTGCGATGGCCAGATATTTATTGCAAAGCGTGCGCAAAATCTGGATGGCCGTGGACCAATAAAAATGCCCTTTCATCGGATCTGGAATTAAGCGGCACAGGCGCAAGAGTCCGGCAGCGGCGATAGCGGCCGCCGACGTATCGACCAGGGAACGGTTTTCGGCAGGAGCGTTGTAGTCCCATGGCGGCACGCCGTCGGCCGGTGTATGACTGATGTAGTAATCGGCGCAGGCTTCGGCCGTTTGCAGGAACCGCGGATCGCGGCTGTATTCGAATGAGGTCGAAAACCCGTATAGCGCCCACGCTAATCCGCGCGACCAGCAGGAGTCGCCACGAAAGCCCTGCTGCGTGGATTGTCGCAGGAACTCTCCCGTTTCCAGATCGAAAATACCTTCGTGTGCGGTAGAACCGTCCCCCCGGACCAGATATCGCCTGGTCGTCATGCAATGGCGTACGGCAATATCGCGTAACCGTTTATCGTTGCATTCGCGAGCCGTGTAGAAGATGATTCCCACATTCATCATGATGTCGATGAAAATGGAGTCTTCCGCGACGAACGAGCGGAGATACTGGCCCTCTTCATTGAAGCGTTGCGCCAGTGTTTTCCCGGCATGCAGCACTACCTCGCGGATCGCATTATCTCTCGTGATGTGGTACCAGCGGTAATAGGTCGAAAAAAAGATAAACCCCAAATCGTGCACGTCGCTGTCGGTTTTCCGCACCTCCAGCGGTTTGCTGTAGCGAATGGCCTGCTCCATCCAGAAATTCGCGTCCGCGTGATCCGGTCCAAGATGGCGATAGAAAAGCCACATCATTCCCGGCAAAAATCCGTCGCACCAGTGTGTCCAGGCAGGTCCTTCGTGCCGCCATCTGCCACCCTCGCTGTACATGGGATAAAAGTCCGGGTGATTCTCGATCAGGTGTTTGACCTGCTTTTGCGCGAACATTACTGCGTTTTCAAAGAGCTCTTGATCGGAGTCGTAGATGAATTGGATCACTCGGTTATCCTGCGCTCCCAATTATAAGGAAGCGCCGGTTCACAGGTTCCAAGGCTTTCCGCCTGCTTGCTAACATTGGGAAGAATGGCAACCAAAGTCACCATTGTGAATAACGGCCCGATCCGTATCGAGGGAGAGTTCACGCTTCAAGATGCGGAGGGAAACTCTTACGGCTTGGGCGAACGATCCGTTATTTCACTCTGCCGCTGCGGAATGGCGGAGAATAAGCCCTTTTGTGACGGCACCCATGGGCGCAACGGCTTTCTTTCGCAATGCAAAGCGCGCGATTTGCCTCCGCCAAAGCCGAAGGTCTAAGGATCGCTTCCAGCTCTCGGCCAGGTTCCCCAACTTTTTTCCGCGAAACGTTGTTTCCCAAAGTCGCGGGCCGCGCATCCAAAGAATCGAGTCCGCCACCCAATGGCAGCCACCGGCCAAGCAAACGCCCTCTCAGCCACTGCTGCTGTGAATTTGAGCTCAGCCGCGCCTGCGAAGCCGGGACGTCGGCTGATTCAGCTCGATATCCTGCGCGGGTTTCTGCTTGTGTGGATGACGCTAACCCATCTGCCGACAAAAGCCAGCATCATCTCGAACCAGACTTTCGGGTTTGTATCGGGAGCCGAAGGGTTCATATTCCTGTCGGCGTTCATGGTGGGTATATTGGAGTACCGCAAAGAGCAGAAGAGCGGAGAACTCGCGACCGTCCGCGATGTATCCAGGCGAACGCTTCGGATTTATTTCTATCACTGTGCCCTGCTTGTGATCGCGTTCACACTGGTTGCCGAAATCGGGGTCACTTTTCATCGCGCCGCCCTTGAAAATTTGCTTTCGTTTTATCTGCAGAGTCCGAAGGCGGCCATTCTGGCATCGCTGCTGCTGGAATATCGTCCGTCGCTGCTCGACATCCTGCCCATGTACGTCGTCTTCATGCTGCTTACACCTGTCGCCCGCGGCGTCGCGAAGCGTTGGAGTTGGAAGCTGGTGATTTATATCAGCATTGCCGTCTGGATCGCGGCCCAGTTTGGCCTGCGGGCCTGGTTGTACCGGCACGTTAACCTATTCGGCTTGAGCGTACCCGAGAATTCGACCGGCGCCTTTGATCTATATGCCTGGCAGCTTCTATGGATGGTCGGATTAGCTTTGGGCACGATGTATGCGGGCGTCCTTGCCCGTCCCTCTCTGAACGGGCCTGCTGCGGTGATTGCGGCGCCGGGCTGGCTGCTTAGCATAAGCATCCCAATCGCTTCTGTCTTTCTCATCCTGCGCTACAGCCCGATCGATCAATGGATGCGCCCCGAAGTTTACGGTTGGTTGATTGACAAGTGGCATCTTGGCCCGGCCCGGGTGATCAATTTCACGGCGCTTCTAATCGTGCTGACGCGTTTCGGGTCTCGCATCGCCGCACTGCCGTTTATGACGCCGCTGGCCGCGCTGGGCCAGGCGTCTATTGAGGTGTTCTCCGTACACGTGCTGTGTTGTCTGGCCGGAAATGCGTTAAGCCGGGACCCGGATCCGAACCTGCCCATACTGCAGCAGCTTGCGTTATTGACGATTACCCTATCGCTGCTCTTTTTGACTGCTCAGATAATGAAGCGACGCCGTGAGAAACGGCTAGCCGCCATGGCCGTCTAGTCGCTCAGTACCCGAATATCCCTCAAATTTCGATAATCCTCCGCGTAATCAAGCCCGTACCCAACCACGAATTCATCGGGGATCGTGAAGCCTACATACTTCACGTTCACCGCTTCGACGCGCCGTTCGGGCTTGTCCAGCAGCGTCGCGATTTCTAAGCTCTTTGGGCGACGTTGTTTCAGCACGCGCGTGAGATAGCTGAGCGTGACACCACTGTCGATTATGTCCTCGATAATCAGGACGTGATGCCCTTCGATGTTCACATCCAGGTCCCGCGTAACCTTGACCTGCCCTGAGCTTGACTTCTGATTCCCGTAGCTGGATATGGCCATGAACTCAATGCGCACTGACGTACGTGTGAGCGCGCGCGCCAAGTCAGCCATGAATATGAAGGAGCCTTTCAGAATGGAAATCAGGTAGAGCGGACCCTCGGGGTAATCTTTTTCAATTTCAGCGCCCATCTCGCGGACACGCTGTTGGATCTGATCGGAGGAGATCAGGATCCGGTCTGATCGGGAGGGCATTTCTCGAATGTAGCCGAAGGTGGATGATAGTTTGCAAATCTGCGCAAAGATGCGGGCGCGTCGGGTTTGGCGCTTGTGCATAGCTTTTTGCTCAAGCCCTATTTACAAAATAGGTATTCAGTGCTACGATTATTGCTGCCTATGGCCAAGAATCCTGAAAACCGCGACCTCTTCGCCGGCGCTTTGGAACTGATGATTCTGCATTCGCTTCGGCTGAAGCCGATGCACGGCTATGCTCTCGCCAAGCACATCAAGCTAGTCTCCGACGATCTGCTGGAGATCGAGGAGGGCTCCCTGTACCCGGCGCTACAACGGATGCTCAAAGAGGGGTTACTGGAATCGGAGCCGGGAATTTCCGCGAAAGGCCGCCCTACCCGGATTTACCGGCTCACCGACGCAGGCATGCGGCGTCTGGAGCGCGAGGTCTCCAGCTTCGAAAAGATGTTGTCGGGGATTACTCGTGTGCTTGCCATCGCGGAGGCGTAGACGACCCTATGCAATGGTTCAAACAGTTATTCGCTCGCGGGCGGCGCTATGACGACCTGGCCCTTTCCATCAAAGAACATCTCGAAGAGAAGATCGAGGAGCTCATGGAAAACGGCATGTCTCGAGAAAGCGCGGAGAGAACCGCACGCCGCGAGTTCGGGAATGTGACGCTGACGGAAGAACGCAGCCGCGAGGTTTGGGGATGGCCAATGCTCAGCGGCCTCGGAGCGGATGTGAAGTTTGCTCTGCGCCAGCTCACGCACTCGCCGGGATTTACTGTGACGGCAGTTTTGACGCTTTCGCTAGGCATCGCCGTTAACGCAACGATGTTTAGTCTGGTCAGCGCTTTTCTATTGCCTCATCTCCCGGGGCGTAATCCGCAAGACATCGTGGTTGTCTCGTCAGTGAATCCGAACCGTCCAGACGACCAACGGGACACGAACGCTGTTTCCGTAGCCAATTATCTTGCTTGGCGCGCAGACACGCGCGTGTTCGCGGCAATGGCAGCCGCGGATGAATATCGCACAGCTAGTTTGACGGGGCAGGGCCAGCCGGAAACCGTGAACGACGCCGCGGTATCGCCTGACTACTTCAACGTCTTCGGTGTTTCGCCGCAACTCGGACGTTCTTTCGCCCCGGCAGAGGATCAGCCTGGACATGACCACGTCCTGATCCTCAGTCATGGTCTGTGGGAGCGCCGTTTCGGTTCGGACCCGTCCATTATTGGACGCACTGTACGCGTGGATCGCGAAAGCTATGTAGTAGTTGGCGTGATGGGGGCGGACTTTCAGCTCCTCGGTTTTACGCCGCAGATGTGGACGCCGCTAGTAGTAAGCGCTGCGGATCGGACAGCCGCGGGGCGCAAGCAGCGCTTTTTATATTTGTTCGCGAGACTTGCACGCGATGTAACGCTGCAACAAACGCGGGCAGAACTAACGGTGCTGGCAAAACGGTCTGAGGTGGATTTTCCCACAATCGAGAAACGCTGGGGCGCGACCGCGAGGACGCTCGGCGATTTCCTTATTCACTCTTTCGGTATTCGGACTGCGTTGGCTGTACTCATGACCACCGTGAGTTTTGTTCTGCTCATTGCATGCGCTAACCTTGCGGGCCTGCTGCTGACGCGCGCGGCGGGACGTGAGAAAGAACTGGCGATTCGCGTTTCTCTCGGAGCCAGCCGTGTGCGCGTTCTTCGGCAACTATTAACGGAAGGTCTGGCGATCGCGCTGCTCGGCGGTAGCGTCGGTTTGCTCCTCACCTATTTTGGAATCGGTTTGGTTCGGGCCAATTTGACTTTCAATGAGGCAATCAGTGCTGTTCCCGTTAGTTTAGATGTGAATGTTTTGCTGTTTGTTCTTGCCGTTTCGCTGGTTTCCGCTACGCTATCCAGTCTTGTTCCCGCACTGAAGGCTTCGCGCACGGATAGCAATGCGGGCCTGAAGAGCGAAAGCCGGACGAGCTCTGCCGGTCGTTCGCAAAGCCGCCTGCGTGCCGTGCTGGTGAGCTGTGAAATCGGCTTGGCGCTATTTCTGACGATTGGAACCAGCCTGTTAATCCGCGGGGTATTTTTACTTGACCATCAAAAATTAGGATTCCGGACAGACCACCTTCTTACCGCCACTCTGGCGCTGGATCATACGCGATACAACGATGCCTCTCACCAACTGCTCTTCGTTAGCAGCCTGATCGCTACTCTGCGCCGGACTCCCGGCATCGGGGATGTCGCCGTTGCCTCCGATCTTCCGGCCACGAATCCAAATACTGTACCGATCCATATCGAAGGTGAGCTCAAATTACCGGCGAACGAACAGCGCAGCGCTCTTGATGCTGTCGTCACGCCAGATTACTTCAACGCTGTGGGCATTCCACTGCTGCGGGGCCGGCCGTTCATGGAGACAGATGATCGTAAAGCCCCACGCGTAGTGTTGGTGAACCAGGAGTTTGTACGCCGCTACTTTGACCGTCAAGATCCCCTGGGTAAGAGAATCCAGGCGGACGAAAAAGAGGCTAAATCAACGTGGAGCGAGATTGTGGGAGTGGTGAGTAACGTCAAGAGCTATTCCGAAGACACTCGCGTCGATCCCGAGATCTACGAACCCTATCTTCAGCGGCCTCTTCCTTCTTTTTCTCTTGTCCTTAGATCGAATGTCGAACCGAATGATCTGATACCCGTTCTACGCCATACCGTTGCGCAGTTGGACGCGGAGCTTCCGCTGGCTAACGTGATGAGCATGGATAGCGTGATCGAACACCAGCGGAACGGGAATCCATTATTCATTCGTTTGCTGGGCACTTTCGCACTTCTTGCTCTGCTCCTCGCGGCCATAGGAATTTATGGACTTATTGCCTATTCAGTGAGTCAACGTACTCACGAGATTAGTATCCGTATAGCGCTCGGAGCTGGAGGATCGGACATCCTATGGATGATGCTGAGGGAAGGCCTCAAGACCGTTGCGATCGGATTGGGGCTTGGCTTGACGATGGCGCTGCCGCTGCCTAGGATTTTAGATGCTGTCTTCGAAGGCCTCCACGTTGGCGCGCCCGGAGTTTACGTAGCGGTGTCAGCGGCAATTCTGATGGTGACAGCCTTCGCGACTTACTTTCCCGCGCGGCGTGCTACACACGTTGACCCGAACGCAGCATTGCGCGACAAATAGTTCGAAAAAGTTCTCATGCGCTCTGCCGGAAGTGCGAGCGATTAGCGTAGCGCGAGCTTCAGCCGGGTACTGCCGGTTCCAATGTGAATATGCGCGCCGGTCGCGGCACCGGCAACTGGAGCTCGAAAGGCCAGGTAAGGCACATGCAAACGTTCGAGTAGCGCTCTGAGCCAAAGACCTTCCGGTTGATCGGGGCTCAATGCGACATCGACACGATTGCGGTGGTCGAGCCCCATCGATTGATGCACCAGCGTTTGACCGAGCGCGCTGATGGGAAGCGGATGATGGAAATGCCTTTCGAACTCACTCGAGATGGCTGTCAAATCGCCAAGATCGAAAAGGCCGTTGCCATCGTAGCGAACCATCACGTTCTTGGGAGATGGGCGCCGGCCTGAACGGCATGCAGCAAGCGCTGCTCATTCTCGGCCATTTCATGGAGATCGGCCAGCAGCTTCACGCGATTCCGGGCCAGCTCCAGCACGCGTTGACGCGCGTCGAGCTCGTCCTGATAAGCGCTGAATTCCGCGCGCGCCAGAATCCCGCTGTCGAGCAATTTTCTACGATCTTCAACGATTCGCGCCTGGCGATCGACGCGCCGTTGTGCCGCTGCCACCATCGCGTCCGCCTGATCGGGAGTCATATCCTCCAAGCGCAATTGGCCATATAGCGTCGTGGAAAGAACAGCTTGATCTTGGGCATCGGCCAGTCTCGCTTCAGCCTGCTCGAGCTGCGATTTTGAAAGAGTACCCTGATCGACGAGGGCGCGAATGCGCGTGACGTCCGCCGCGGCGCGATCCACGAGCACCTGTGAGAGGCCACCGTAGTTCGTAGGGGCAGTATCGGCGGCAAACAAGGCGTTCGTAGTACTCCAAATGCCGGCCAGAGCGAATAACAGCGCTCCGGCGGGTACTTTAGAGTGTTTACGCACCTATCTCCAGTTTAGTATGCTAAGCGCAGGAGAACGTCCAGACGACTCTGACACGCCGTTCTGTTACCAACGGCTCCCCTGCCGTAGCCGCCGAGGTATCCAACTGGCGCGCAGCCGCGCACGCAGCGGAGTCCAAAAAAGCGACTGACATACGGATCCTCGACCTTCGCGAGGTCACCTCTTTCACAGACTTTTTCATCCTCTGTACCGTTTCAAATCCTCGCCAGGGCCATGCGGTGTGCGATGAGATCGAAAAACAGTTGAAGGAGATGGGTGAACTGCCGGTCAGCGTCGAGGGCTACGATTCCGCGGAATGGATCCTGATGGATTACGGAGATTTTGTAGTGCACGTCTTCTCCGAGAACGCACGCCGCTACTACGACCTGGAACGCCTTTGGCGTCATGCAAAGACCGTCGATGCGGCAAGCGCGGCGACTGTCAGCTAAGTCCTGTACCTAGTGGTATCGCGTGTATTGACAAGGGCCTTAGTATTCCGGCAACCTTTATAATCAATACGGGCGTAACACAAGATTCACGGATGCTGCGCACCGAAGACGCTACTTTTAGTCGGTTTGTGAACAGATGAGTCATCTCGGAACGCTATCCCCGCGTCATTTGGAAGTTCTCCACGCGATCGTGCAGAATTACATTGAAACCGCTGAGCCGGTTGCGTCTCGCACGATTGCGCGCAAATATCCGATGAGCCCGGCCTCCATCCGGAACATGATGGCCGATCTTCTGGAAGAGGGTTACCTCTCGCAACCGCACACGTCGGCCGGCCGCGTGCCCACGGAGAAGGCTTACGAGAGCTACGCGAAAACCGTGGTGGCAAGCCGCCTGGTTCAGGTGGAATTGGATCGTCTGCATGTGGAGATGCAACGGGCCGGAACGGTGGAGGGCCGGATTGAGCGCTCTTCGAAAATCCTGAGCGAAATTACCAGGAATTTCGGTATTGCCGCAGCCATTCCAACAGAAAACCAAATTCTAGATCAGGTGGAATTCGTCGCACTTCCCGAGAAGCGCGTCCTCATGGTCGTGGTCACGCGCGACCGGATGGTGCGAAACAAGGTGATCACCGTGGACGATCAAGTTCCTCAGGACGAACTGGTCTCCATTCGCAACTACATCAATTACAACTTCGGCGGTTGGGTACTGCACAATATTCACCGGGAATTGAAGCGTCGTTTGGAACTGGAGAGCGCTGCCTACGATGCAATTCTCAAGCGCGTGAATTTGTTCTACTCGCGAGGGCTTCTCGATTTAGGCCTGATGCCCGAAGTGCACTTTGAAGGCGCCGAGAATCTGATCGGGCTGGATCTGCACCTCACGCGCGAACGCATGCGCGAGCTGTTTCGGGCGCTCGAAGAAAAAAAGCGCGTGCTGCAGTTGCTGGAACGCTTTCTTGAGAAGAGCGAGAGCGGGTTCTCAATAAAAGTCGGTTTGTCGGATCTGCATCCCAGCATGAGCGAGTTATCGCTCATCGGGGTGAGACTGGATCTGCCCAACGGCCTCGAGGCTCACGTGGCGGTACTGGGACCCATGCGGATGAACTATAACCGCGCCGTCTCCGCGGTGCTGCACGTTGGACAGGCGTTCAAGACCTCAGCGATGTAAGGGGTAGTAGCCACATCGAACCCAAACCTCTGGCGTCGTGTCACTTTTGGACACCCGCCTAGCTATGCGCCAGTTCGGACTCAGGGACTTCCTCACGATTTAATTCCCAAAGGTAAATTGGATTCCCATCGGGATCTTCAAAATGAGTGAAGTTGCCGGGCGAGTCCCGTACGATCCCGCCGACCTTCACTCCTCGCTCGGTCAACCTGGCGATCGCCTTTTCGATCGGCAGGTCAATCTCAAGGCCCAGCATCATACCGCCCTTGGTCCCCGGGGCGGGGTATTTCGCCGACGCAGGATGCAAGCCTATGGTCAGGCCTTTGCCCGCATCCACTGTGGCCCAGTGGTCGCCGAAGCGATTCGTCAGCCGCAGACCCAGCGTTTCGGTGTAAAACCGCACTGCGTTGTCCATGTTGGATACAAAAACCGTCGCGTTTCCACCCGTAATCATCTTGTTCTCCCTTCAGCCTAATGATGGCTCAGATAGGAAATACTGAAAAGAGCCACTTCATGGAGCCACTTTCAAACTGATGGCCCTACCGGAGATCCTGCTCGATCAGGCTTCAGGCGAGCCGTTGCACGAGCAGATCTCGCGGCAAATCGCCCAAGCGATTCGCGAAGGTAAGCTCGGCCGGGGCGCGCGTCTACCGTCCACGCGAACACTAGCCCTCATGCTTGGGATTTCTCGCAATACGGTGTTGATCGCATACGAGACTCTTGCGGCGGAGGACTTGATTCGAAGCCAACACGGCTCAGGCGCACGCGTGAATAACTGGGAGCCGGTGGCGCTGCCCACGATGGCCAAGCTGCTTTACCATGCTCGATATCCGGAATGCATAACGTTACTTAGCGATCCCGATGGTAACCCTCTGTACCTGCGCCACGATATGCGGTAAAGCATTTTGCCCGCTACAGGGCGGCTTCAAAGCCGATTGCCACAACCGTACTGTCGCACCGTACTATAGACGGGTGTTAGGAAATTTGATACACAAAGGTGATCTCTCTAACGAAGAGCGATCGCGATCGGGAACTCCTGCGTGCACAACCCACAGAGCTTTCGCTTTCTATCGACCGGAAAAGGTTAAGAATATAGCTCATGGAGCAGACCGCATTCCGCGAACTGATCCGGCGTGATAGGGCGGGAGATCCGGCTGCCCTCGAAGAGTTGATGCCCGTACTGTATGACCAATTGCGGCGTCTGGCGGCCAGCTATTTGCGACAGGAACGGCCGGGTCACACTCTTGCGCCCACGGCGGTGGTGCACGAGGCGTGGCTCCGATTAGCGGGAACGGATTTTGAGTGGCAGGATCGGGCGCATTTCCTTGCCGTCGTGGCTGGGGTAATGCGCCGGGTACTGGTGGATCACGCCCGCACCCGCAACCGGGCCAAACGCGGCGACGGTGCGATTAAGCTCTCACTCGACGCCGTCGGCCAGGTACCCGATTCACATGCCGCCGCCGTAACCGACGTGGACGCGGCATTGGACCGGTTGGCGAAGTTCGATTCCCGTAAGGCTCGTGTAGTGGAACTGATCTTTTTTGGCGGCGCCACTTATAGCGAGGCCGCGAGCGCTCTGAACGTGTCGGACGTGACAATTCACCGCGATCTGCGGATGGCGAAGGCCTGGCTTGAAAACGAGCTCTCGAGTGGACGCGGTGCAAACGCACGGGATCCAGGTGTCCATGGGAATGACGCCTGAGCGCTGGCGCCAAGTCGAAGAGTTGTTCCACGAGGCCGACCAACGCCCGCCGGAAGAGCGGCCAGCTTTTTCTCAGAAGGCTGCCTCTCCCAAGCGAAAGAAGCGGCCCAAGCGACCTTACCCACGGTTGCAAATATTTTGCCTTCAGGTACTTTGCCGGCCGCGCAGGCGTTACGCCGGGAGGCAAGCGCAGTTTTGAACGGGGCTGTCGTTCGTCTTCCCGGAAATTAGCGTAGAATCGCTCTCCGAATCATCGATAAGGCCCGCAAGCGGTAGTCCCGGTTCATTTCCGGCTCCGCATTGAATACGAGCCGGCTATGGATGTACAAGCGATCGTCGCTGGGGTCAGTCCGCTGGAGAGCGTTCCTCGCCAGCACATGCGGGAACTCTCCGTGCACGCTCCCGCGCACCACGCTACTGTGGTCTCTGCGGCGCCGGCGACGAGCGATGTCGCCGCTACTCTCTCTACCCAAATCGCCGCACCGGATCTGGCTCGCCTCAGCGCCATTCTGGAGCCCCATAGCTCATCGGAAGTCGCCGCTCACATCACCGAACTGACTCAAGACGCGACCTTGGCGCTCGCGGAAGGGGACCGTACTCGCGCTCTCGCAAACCTGAACGAGATCGCCGCCGTCGATCCGCGCACGATTGCCGTGCTCGCGCCGGAACAACTGCTGCAGCCGATCCGCCCTGAAGTCGACCACCTGTTGAACCGGCTGACAACGGTAGCGAAGATGGATGCGGAGGGCTGGCTTACACAGGCAGATGAAGCTCTTGAAACGCCCGATCGCGCGCCCCTCCCGGACTGGCAGACGAAGCCGGCAACGCTGCTCGAAGTCGCTCACCGTCTTTATGACGCCGGTGGCTACACGAATTACGTCCGTTCCGCTGACCTGGCGCAAACCATTATCAATCCGGCTGCCGTCGCGTATTCGCCGTTCATGGAACAGTACGCCGCCTCCCTGGCGACGAAGCCGGCTGACGCGGCCATTCGCCTGGAAAACGAAGAGATCCTTCCGAAGAAGCCAACCTTACCTACCGCCGCGGAGACCTTTAGCGCGCTTCGCGGCGCCGCCATGCCGCGCGTTCAAGTTCTTTGGCGGCGCGCACCTCTCCTCGTGCTCCTGCTCGGTTGGCTCACCACCGGCCTGATCGCCGGTCCCACCGCCATTCTGCTGCGTGCGCTGTGGCCGGAGATCTGGCCGGCGTCTCTGATCGACTTCGGTTTTGAGGTCTGGGGGATCGGCTTTCTCGCGCTGGTTTGCTTCGGCTTCTACGCTCGCATCCGGG
The DNA here is from genome assembly GCA_963730865.1 of uncultured Acidobacteriaceae bacterium. Classification (GTDB taxonomy): domain Bacteria; phylum Acidobacteriota; class Terriglobia; order Bryobacterales; family Bryobacteraceae; genus Bog-105. Next base: position 14,646 of record CAVSTO010000020.1, read on the forward strand.
ATGTCCGATTCAACCGGGCCGCCACCGCGCAAATCTCCGTGCTTGGGAAACCAATCGTCTCCACCGCATCTATAGTGCATGAGTGAAGATCCAATCCTGTCGTTCGTCGAAAAGCAAGAGTGGCTCGCCCCCATTCAGGAATCCGGCGAGGCGTTGGTCAAGAAAGCCTATGAATCGGCCGGCGATGCCGGTCAAACCATAAAGAATGCTCTCCACGGCGTGTGGCTCGGCCATCCGCTACATGCCGCTATCACGGACGTGCCCGTCGGCAGTTGGACCGCCGCTGCCGTTCTCGATCTTCTCGAAGCGAACGGCAGGGACGACTACGGCCCCGGAGCGGACGCGGCCATCGTGGTCGGCTTAGCAGGCGCTGTTGCCTCCGCTGCCAGCGGGCTCACGGATTGGAGCGATACTTACGGAAAGCCGCAACGCGTCGGAGCGATGCACGGTCTGCTCAATTCCACCGCCGCGGTTCTCTACACCGCTTCCTATATTGCGCGCAAGAAGGAGAACCGAGGGTTGGGCCGGGCGCTGGCGTTCGTCGGCTACGGCATCGTGATGGCCGGCGCTTATCTCGGCGGCGCCCTTTCTTATACCCAGCGGATCGGAGTCGATCACAGTCCCGACGCCGACGAAGAGCTGCCCAAAGATTTCAAGCCGGCACTGCCTGAGAGCGAGCTTTCCGAAGGGCAGCCGAAGAAAGTGCAAGTCGACGGGACAGACATTTTCCTGTTAAAGAAGGGCGGCCAAATCTTTGCTCTCGCCAACACTTGCTCTCATCTCGGAGGTCCGCTCAACGAGGGAGAGATCAAGGACGAAAGCGTCATCTGTCCGTGGCATGGTTCCCGGTTTTGCCTGAAAACCGGAGCTGTTCTCGATGGCCCTGCCACGCACCCGCAACCGAAGCTGGATGTACAGGTGCGGGACGGCCAGGTCCTCGTCCGGGCTTCCGCGGAATAAAGCGAAAAAGAGCTAGAAAACAGGCCGGGCGTCCACGACATGTGCTCTTATGACCTCGGCCATTTCCTCCGGGTTGCAAGGCTATGATCGCGCGGAAGCAACGGTCAACACTGCGGCCGCTCAGATCGCCAACTACCCAGCCGCGCGGGTTGGAAGCTCGCAATCGAGCACTATCGCTGGGGACTCTGTAGATCTAAGTGCGACGGCCGTGTCTCTGCTGCAAGGAAAAGACAGCGCGCAGGCGAATCTTGCAACAATACACGTCGCCGACGACATGCAGAAGAGCCTTTTCGACATGTTCGGATAGTCATACGGCTTGCTCACTTTGCCAGCCTAAAACCCGGCGTCGGAGCGGACGGCCAGTCGCAGCCGCGTGAGTACGCCTGTTCTCCACGCGGTGAATTGAGCATTGCGAACAGTCACTCCTTAGTCTGCTGCAATAATATTGCAGTCGACATTCTATGCACCAGATGAAACGTGCAGGCCAGCTCAGTTGCTTCCTGCTAGGAATATGTGTCCTGACGTTTGCCGGTCAGCAGCCCCAAACTACGCCGGCCACTCCTCCGCCTGAGCCTCCTCCCGGCGCCGCCAACGGTCCGAAACCCGGACCGGCCGTGAAACCTCCGGGACAAAACGACAGAACTGCCGCCCCCGCGCAACCGGCGGCTCCCGCCTCGAACACGGTCCAGGAAGCCATGCGCAATTTCCTGGCGATTGGCGCCGCTCCGGATCCCGCAGCCGTGAAGCGCGGACAGGCGATTTTCGTTTCCACGTGTGGTTTCTGCCACGGCTCGAACGCCAACGGTGGCTCTACCGGTCCCGATCTGGTGCGCTCCGTTGTGGTGCTGCACGATCAGGGTACGGGCAAAGAAATCGGGCCCGTCGTCCACAACGGACGCCCTGGTAAAGGGATGCCTGCGTTCAGCAACATGAGCGACGCACAAATCAAAGACATCGCCGCTTTCCTGCTGGAACGCACTCAATCCGCAGCCAACCGCATGTCGTACAAGATTCTCAATATAGTGACCGGCGATCCAAAGCAAGGCGAGGAATACTTCGCGGCCCACTGCGCCACCTGCCATTCCCCAACGGGTGACCTCGCTCACATCGCGGCCAAATTCGAGCCAGTCGCCCTGCAGGGTCGTTTTCTTTACCCCAGGACCGAGCACTGGCCCGGCATGTCTGGCCCTCCGCCCGATCCCAGAGAACAGAAAACCGTTACTGTCAAACTGACCTCAGGCCAGAGTTACTCTGGAGTCCTCGATCGCATAGACGATTTCAGCGTGTCGCTCACCGACTCTTCGGGCGAGCATCGCTCCTGGCTCCTCGACGACGAAAAGGGCATCGACGTCCAGGTGCACGACCCGTTGAAAGTTCATGCCGAACTGCTGCGCCAGTATTCCAACGCCGACATGCACAACATCCTTGCCTATCTGGAGACACTCAAATGAAGCTCAGCCGAATCGTTCTTTCCTGTTTCTGTTGCGTTCCACTTTGCCTCTCCGCGCAAGGCCTCAACCCGGCCGAGATTCTGCATCCCACGCCAAACACGTGGCCGACCTATAACGGCGATTACTCCGGCCGCCGCTTCAGTCCGCTCAAGCAGATCGACGCGCACAACGTGAAAGATCTGCAACTAGCGTGGCTGTTTCATGCCAATACCGGTCCAGGCGGAAGCCCCTTCGGAGTGGAGATCAAATCCACGCCGCTCGAACTCGATGGCGTTCTCTACTTTACCGTCCCGGATCACGCCTGGGCCGTCGACGCCCGCACCGGACGCGAGATCTGGCATTACAAATGGGAGAGCAAGGGCGGCATTCACACCGGCAATCGCGGGGTCGGGATCTATCACAATTGGGTTTTCTTCGAAACTCCTGATGACCACTTAATCTCGCTTGAAAAAGACACCGGCAAGTTTCGCTGGGCGGTCGAAATCGCGGATCTGGCGCAGGAGTACTTCGCCACTCCGGCACCCTTGATCATCGGCAATCATGTGCTCGTCGGCGTAGGCGGCGACTCGCTCGACGTGCCCGGCTTCCTCGAATCGCGCGATCCCGAAACCGGCGCGGTGCAATGGCATTGGAACACTGAGCCGCGTCCTGGCGAGCCCGGCTCCGAGACCTGGCCGAACCAGCAAGCCATGACCCACGGCGGCGGCATGACCTGGCTCACCGGAACTTATGATCCTGAACTGAATCTGCTCTATTGGGGAACCGGCAATCCTAATCCGGTGCATGCCGGACAAGGCCGCAAAGGGGACGACCTTTGGACGTGCTCCATTGTGGCCCTCAATCCGGACACCGGGAAACTGGTCTGGTGGTTCCAGGCCTCGCCGCACGATACACATGATTGGGACAATGTCGAAGAACCCGTCCTATTCGATGGTGAGATCAATGGGCAGAAACGCAAGCTGCTCGCTCAAGCTGCTCGCAACGGCTACTTCTTCGTTCTCGACCGCACCACGGGCAAGAGCGTTGTAACCGCTCCTTTCGTGGACATCAACTGGTCGAAAGGCGTAGATTCACGCGGCGAGCCCATTCCTAATCCGGCCAAGGAGCCGAAAACCGACGGAGCCCTCGTGATCCCCGCGTCAGGAGGCGCCACCAATTGGCCGCCCCCCAGCTTCGATCCGGAAACAGGTCTGTTCTATGTCAGTGCGTCACCCTCTTACAGCGTGTACTATCTCACCGACACCAGCGCACGGCCCGAGGGTTACGGAGGACGCGACAGCGGCGTCTGGTCTGAATCCGCGCTTGAGGCCTTGGATTATCAAACGGGCAAGATTCAATGGAAGCATGTCTTTCCAGGAAGCGGTGGCGGCTCGCTGTCGGGAATCTTGACGACCGCCGGCAAGCTGCTCTTCAGCGGCGACCCTTCAGCCAATTTCATCGCCTTCAACCCAGGGGACGGAAAAATTCTCTGGCATGCCGGATTGACTTCCTCCGTCAGCAACGGCCCGATGACTTACGAATTGAACGACCGGCAATACCTGATAGTCGGCGCCGGCGATATGTTATACGCCTTCACTCTTCCCCGCTAGTGAACACGTTAAGCAGGTGCGCTCGTTCGGTCACCCTAGTCGGTCTTGTGGCAGGGACGGCGTACCTCACGGGCCACGACATCATCACGACGAACCTTACCTATTCGCGGGACATCTCGCGTATCTTTGCTAATCGCTGTCTAGCTTGTCACGACGCAGGCTCGTCGATTCCTTTGACGAACTATCAAGAGGTCCGGCCCTGGGCGGTAGGCATCAAGGAACAAGTGCTTTCCCGCTCCATGCCACCGTGGGGCGCGGTCAAAGGATTCGGCGAACTCTCACCGGATCACAGCCTCAGCCAGGAAGAGATCATGATTGTCGCGGCGTGGGTGATCGGCGGCGCTCCCGAAGGCAATCCACTATTGCGGCCCAAGCCGCTCGTCCAATCTGCCGCGTTGCAATCGCCGCCTGTTCAGGACGCACTCACAATTGTTACCCGCGCGCAACTGCAAGCGCCCTTGCGCGCCATTGGCATCCGCCCGTTAGCGGATTCCATGGTTCCATCTGCCCGGCTGGTTGCGCAGTTGCCAGACGGACGCATTCAGCCGCTCCTTTGGCTTTATCGTTTCGACCCGAAAGCGATGAATCCACGCCTGCATGGCGCCTTCACCTTCCGCAAACCTCTCGACCTGCCGCAGGGGACCATTGTGCAGTCTGACGCTCCGCTGCGCTTTGCGCTCGAAGCAGAGACTCCTAAAGCGCCTTCACCGCTATCGTGAAAACGGTTGTGTTCACGATGTTGTTTCGCTGGAACTGTGTCCACACTCGATACAGTCCCGCGCGCGGGAAAATCACATTGAACTGCATCGTCGATCCGCCGTTAGCCAGGAACGGATGCACGTGGATCAAGTCGATCAGATCCTCGCTGGCAGCTAACATGTGCGCCCACACGCCTAAATACAGTTGCAGCCCCTCGGACGGGTCGAGCGTAAAAATCAGCTTGGTCTCTAATCCGGCCAGCGGTTGTTCCGGCTCCAGTTTCAACGAAGCGGTCAGGTTTGCTGATTTGGATGGAGCGACCGACAGCGTTAAGTGAGGTGGTGAACTCGTGCCGCTGACGAATACTGTCCCCATAGCGAGTTGAGGGACTGAACCCGACGGATAAAAGTCGGCCAGCAGCCGATACATCCCGCCCTCTGGCAAGCACACTTCCCGTCGAAACGATCCATCTGGCTGTAATACCGGGTGAATGTGAGCGAAGTATTCCAGGTTCTCGCTCACCACAAACAGATGCATCAGCTTTTCATGAACGGTCTCGAAATGCTTGACGGTCGAGTTTGTCCTCGGATCGATGGCTCGCAGCGTCAACACTGCGTTATCGCCCGGCTTCAGCAACTCCGGACTTTGCGAAATTTCGAGCGGAAACTCAGTCCGATCGGGAACACCCAAAACCAGCTTCATTCCGCAACGAGGGCAAACGCCCGGCTTATCCGACCGGTAATCGGGGTCCATCGGACAAACCCAGTCTCTGTCAGTTTGCTGTTGACCTGAGGCAATCACACCGCTGGCCAGCAGAGCCAAACAAGCACGACGGTTCAGGAGCACAACGAAACCACTACACCTTTTGCAGCTTACTCACGCGTCCCACTTCCACCCACTCGACCACGTAGATATTTCCCGCGTGGTCGAAACAGGCGCCGTGCGGGCAAACGAATTTGCCTGGCGTGAAGTGATCGCGTGAAAGTTTGCGCGTTTTCATGTAATCGCTCGTCGAATCGTCGCCCAAATTGCAGACGATTTCGTTATTGCGATTCATGATGGTCACGCGCGCGAAAAGGTCCGGTACCACCATGTCGCCGTTCTTGTAGACGTTGAAATTGCACGGCGCAAGCGTGCCATAGAGAAAATCAACGTGCTCGCCGGCAAGCGTAAAGCGCTGAACCCGCTTATTGGTGCGATCGGCAACTACCAGCAGCGGCGCCGGTCCGCGCGTATCGACGATCACTCCATGGGGGCAGAGAAGTTGCCCAGCAGCGGTACCGGGACCGCCGAAAGTACCCAAATAACGCCCAGCGGAATTGTATTGGTTGATATAGCTGGAGCCGTAGCCGTCCCCCACGTACATATCGCCATTCGGCGCAATCGCCAGGTTTGTCGGGCTGTACTTTAGCGGTTTCCCGTCGGGACCGGGCTTCGAGTAAGGCTCCGCTTCCTTCGGGTATCCCAGTGCGAAGACTTCTTCTCCATCCAGAGTGGCCTTTATAACCAGGCCCCGCTGTATGTCGCACAGATACAGAAATTCGTAAGTGCCCTCGCGGCGGATTGTCAGACCGTGGGCGCCGCCTTTGAACTGGCTGCCCCAGCTTTTGACGAAGCGTCCATCCCGATCGAAGACCACCATGGTGTCAGCCTTCTCGCTGGCTGCGCCGACCGTATGGTGGATATAAATGTGCCCTTGCGAATCTTCGCAGACCCCGTGAGTATTGCCGTATTGAATATCGGCCGGCAGTTCACCCCAGTCATGCGTCACTTCGTAGGTGTGGTCGCCTTCGCCTAACACCGGCTTCTTACTTCCGGATTTATCGGTCGCGCCCAGAATGAGCGGTGCGGCAAGCCCTGTTCCCATCAGTCCCAAAACACTTCTGCGAGATAGAGTCATCGATCGTTCCTAATGAGGCGCAACGGCCTTCGCGGTGGTGACCTTGCTCTGTGCGTCCAACGGCTCTATATCGGCGTAGGCCAGCCAGAAACCCATCATTTCTTCATTACTTGGCTCACCCCACCGAATTGTCTTCGATGGATCCGGATTCAGCGGATTATTCGCAGAGTTGTCGAAATAAGCCGTTGTGACCAGCTTCGTTCCCTTCGGCAAAATGAACTGCTTCTTCAGGAAGTAAGTCTCCTGCCAGCGAAAGTCGAATTTCGGAACATTGAATAACACCTCGCGGCGCCCGTCCGGAAAGATCGCTTCCGTCGTCATGCTCTTGCCACGGAAGTGCATGTGAGCGGTGTAAGCCACTGTCTGTACATCCTTCGGAAGCGTGTAACACGAAGTTACCTTGTGGCTTCCATCGCCCGGCGGAATTTCGAACCAGTTGTTCCAAATCTCGTATTGCGCCACTTCGTGAGTCACCGGTTGCTTGGCAAAGACTAAACCGATACTCGTTCGATCTTTCACGTCCTGCCCCAGGCGGTTACTGTAGTGAACCTGAAATTGCAGGTACGATCCCGCAGGTATCTTCAATGCATAACCAGGTGGCCGTACTTCCGCCAAATGTCCCGGCAAGTAAATCGCTGGAACATGATTGATGCCGCCGCTCGTGTAGGACTTAATCGCCGGGTCGGGCGAAGCGACGCACCCATCGTCCGAGATCGGCGCGTCGGGCTTGGTGTGGTTCACCTTGCCGGTCCGGAAATGGAACTGGTCCACGTTCTCCGCGCCGCCCTTGGTCTCCTCCAGCTTCGGAACAGCATCGGCGCTGACTACGCTAACCGTGGCATGATGGACAACGCGCCGGTCGCCCGGTACCACCTCCGCCGCCTGCACCCATTTATCTTCGGTAAAATGCGTCGGCACATAGATGTACTCGTAGTCGTCCTGATTGCCGGCCGCTACCGTGGTTTCGGGAATCGTCAGGATCACGTCCGGCGTGATATGCCAGCCATCCTTGAACACCGGGGCAGCCGGCAAATCTTTGGGGTCGCCCTCTTTGGAGCCGCTCTTCACCCAGGTGTCAATCGTGGCTATATCTTGCGCCGACAGCCGCGGATCGTTGATAAAGTCCCCGACGTGCGGATCGGCGTGCCAGGGTGGCATGATCCGCTGCACCACCGCCTCTCGAATCGCCGCTGCCCAGGGACGCGCATCGTGATAGGTCATCAGCGACATGGGCGCAATATCGTTCGGATGATGGCAAACCACACAGTTCTTGTAAAGAATCGGCGCCACGTCCTTGTTAAAGGTGACAGCCTTGCCCGCAGGCGCATCCTGCGCGGTTAAAAAAGCTCCACCGGTCCCGAGGAAGAGAAAGAGAAATACAGAACGCTTTCGCATGGTCCCAGACAAGAACGTAGTCACGAGATAGCTGGTAGTTTACGCTACTACTATTCTCGTTGAAACGCGATTCAGCGATCAATCCCAGCCACGACAGCAACAGCAATGATGAACCGAGGATGAGCCCGACTGATGAAACCTGAAATAGTCCAACTCTCCCGAAACGGCTGGGTACCGAATAATGACCACTTGCCGGTTCTCCTGTATCGCAGCGCAATCCCGGTTGACGGTTCCGATCCGGCAGCCCTCTTCGAGAAGCAATTTGAACGGAATGGCTGGACTCCGCAGTGGCGCGACGGCGTATACGATTTTCACCACTACCACTCGACCGCTCACGAAGTCCTCGGCTTCGCGGCTGGCCACCCCAAGCTCATGTTAGGCGGCGAGAATGGACATGTGTTGGAGGTACACGCCGGCGACGTGGCCGTTCTGCCCACAGGCACAGGCCATTGCAAGCTGCAGGCGAGCGCCGATTTCCTGGTCGTAGGCGCCTACCCGCCCGATCAGCAGTGGGATATCTGCCGCACCGCTCCTTCCGAGGAGGCTATGGAACGCATGCGCTGCTTGCCGTTTCCGAACTCTGATCCAGTTACAGGAGCAAACGGGCCAGTAACAATTATTTGGGGTATTAGCCGATAATGAGATTGGAAGCGGCAAATGAGCGCCATCATTGAGAAACTCACTCTGGAGCGCTTTCGAGAGCTTTATGCGGAACGCAAGCCGTACTTCGAGCTGCTAGACGGCGCAGCTGTTCAAAAAGCCTTGCCTACCAAGCTTCACTCGATCCCCCAATTCGTGTTGGCGCTGATGTTGAATGAACTCGGATTCAAATCCCGTCCCGAGCTGACTCTAGCGATCGGCCCATCTTGGGAACCAACCCCGGATGTTTGTGGAATCATCGGCCTCGAAGAAGATCCATACCCTACACATGCCGTCGCCGTTGCGATCGAAGTGTTATCGCCTGACGACAGGTTCACTCGCGTACTCGAAAAGTGCAGGAAATATGCGGAATGGGGAGTTGCAGACATTCTGGTCTTTGATCCCGTCCGACGAGAGGCTTGGTGCTGGAATACCGCAAGCGGCGATCTTGCGTCCATCAAATATAGCTACGCATTTCGCAGCAAACCAGTCGAACTCATGCTGTCCGAAGTCTTTCAGCGCATCGACAAAGAACTCGAATGATCGATTCGGCTCCGCTCCTTCCCGTACTCTGAAGACAGGTACGTGAACTCCAAGACCGCCACTCGCCCAGCGTCGGGTAATGTGAATGCTCCCAAGCCCTGGGCCGTAGCGCTTCGCGCGCTCCACTCCCGGAATTATCGGCTTTTCTTCTCGGGTCAAAGTGTCTCGCTGATCGGCACCTGGATGACGCGCGTTGCGACCAGTTGGCTAATCTACCGTCTCACCCACTCCGCCTTCCTCCTCGGAGTTGCCGGTTTCGCGGGACAGATGCCGCTCTTCTTCCTCGCGCCGATCGCCGGCGTTTGGATCGATCGCTGGGACCGGCATCGCACTCTCGTATGGACCCAGGCGCTCTCGCTCGTCCAATCTTTCGCGCTCGCCGCTCTCGCGCTCACCGGTGTCATTCAGGTCTGGCACGTGATCGCGCTGATGGTCATGCAGGGTGTGGTCAACGCCTTCGACATGCCCGCCCGCCAAGCCTTCGTGGTGCAGATGGTGGACGATCGCGCGGATCTGCCCAATGCCATCGCCCTCAATTCGTCCATGGTGAATGCGGCGCGCCTCATCGGCCCGGCCATTGGAGGAGTCATCATCGCTCAGGTTGGTGAAGGGTACTGTTTCGCAATCGACGGCTTCAGTTACCTGGCCGTGATCGCATCGCTGCTTGCCATGCATGTCAAACCGCTTGCCGTTCACGCTCGCACCAGGAACGTAAAGGAAGAATTACTCGAGGGCTGGCGCTACGTGTCCCGCTCCATCCCTATCCGCTCTATTCTTCTTCTGCTCGCTCTTGTCAGCTTGCTAGGGATGCCGTATACCGTGTTGATGCCGGTCTTTGCAGCGCGTGTCCTGCACGGCGGCCCGCATACTCTTGGCATACTGATGGCGTCCATTGGCGTAGGGGCGCTTGCGGGAGTACTCGCGCTAGCCGGTCGCCAGAGCGTGCTCGGCTTAGGACGAGTAATTTCCGTCTCGGCGGGAGTTTTTGGTTTGGCCCTGATTGGCTTCGGTTTGTCCAAATTCTTATGGTTGTCCATGGCTTTACTCCTCGTCACCGGATTTGGAATGATGCGTCAGATGGCCGCCAGCAACACCATCTTGCAAACCATCATTGAGGATGAAAAGCGCGGGCGTGTGATGTCGTTCTATGCCATGGCCATCGCTGGCATGTCGCCCTTCGGTAGCCTGCTAGCCGGCGTGCTGGCAGCCCGTTTTGGCGCGCCAATTACAGTAGCGTTCAGCGGCGTTGTGTGTGTGATCGGAGCCCTTCTTTTTGCGCGCGAGCTGCCTCGCCTACGCGATTTTATCCGCCCCATCTACCGACAACTCGGCATACTGCCTATCCTCGACCCGGAAATGGCAGGCGCCTCGACGATCGAACCCGCTCCGCGTACCTGATGCCCGGCGTCTATATAGGAACCTCCGGCTGGCACTACAAGCATTGGGTCGGGACGTTTTATCCGCCGAAAACTCCCGGGTCGAAAATGCTTGCCTATTACTATGAGCGCTTCGACACGGTCGAGTTGAACAACACCTTTTACTGCCTGCCCAAGCAGAGCGCATTAGAGAACTGGCGGGCATCCACCCCGCCTCAATTCCACTTTGCCGCGAAAGGCAGCCGCTTCATCACTCATATGAAGAAGTTGAAAGATCCTGAACTGGCCGTTGGCAGGTATTTCGAAGCCATCGACGTGTTGCAGGAAAAGCTCGGCCCCATTCTCTTTCAACTGCCGCCAAACTGGGAAGTGGATGCCGAGCGCTTCGAATATTTCCTTCGTGCGCTTCCTGAGCATCACCGCTATGCTTTCGAATTTCGTAACCCGACCTGGGATATACCCGGCATCTATGAACTTCTCGCACAACATCGCGCGGCTTACTGCATCTTCGATCTCGCGGGCTATCTATCGCCGTTGCACGTTTCGACGGACCTCGTCTACATTCGCCTGCACGGCCCCGGCGGAAAGTATCAAGGCAGTTATTCAAACGAGACGCTGAGTGTCTGGGCGGCGCGTATTCGTGAGTGGCGCGATCAGAATCGAAGCGTATACGTGTACTTCGATAACGATCAGGCCGGCTATGCCGCGTTCAACGCGCTAAGGCTTAAGGAATTGCTGTTATGAGCCAAAAGGAGCGCGCCGCTGGCAGCCAAGCTGCGCATGGAGGCAGTTAGCCACTTTCCGCTGACCTTGCCAAGCCGCAGCGCAGTGCGTTGCCCGGTTCTTCTTAGCGAGAGCTTAGGAGCCGAAAGATATGGAACCGTCACCGGTATGAATCGCCAGCAAAGGCCCACCCCCGTTTAACTTTCCGTGCACCTGATGCTCGCTCTGCTCCCCACTCACCGAGAGCGATGGTCCGTCCAGGCTGATGCTGCCATCGCCGGTATGCAGATCCACAGTCGCTGAAATATCATGAGGCACTCTTACCTGCACACTGCCATCGCCGGTCTCGACGTGCCAATCCGATCGGATTCGCGAACCCTGATCTGCCCTCAACTCCACAGAGCCATCTTGCGTGTGCAGACGGAGATCGTCGAAGCGCCCCTGGATGCGCACACTACCATCCCCGCTTTGCGCATCGAGGCTGCCGTCCAGATCGTTACCGTGAATGCTGCCGTCCCCCGTATTTACGCGCAGAGAGCCGCGCAATGATCTCAGGTCGATGGAGCCATCGCCCGTGTGAATGTCGCCGGTCATCTCGTGCGGCACTCGCACTTCCAGTCGAATTTGCCGTGATCCGAAGTTGAAGTGGCTTGGTGGCACCCGCACATCGATCTCGACGAAATTGTCCATCTGGTGCTCAGTCACTTGCACGCCGTTCGAGCCGATCGTCCAGCCCCGCGTCGTTAACGTGGCATCGATGCCGGTATCATCCACTCCCGTCACAGTTACCGCCGCATCGCCCGCATGGATCCGCAGTTCCGGCTTAGCGCCGACTGACCAATGTTTGTTCCACTGGTCGGCCTTCGCGCTGAGCGGAGCTAATGCCAGGACTGCTAAGGTGAGCGTCCCGGGTACGCGTTTCATAGGCATCTCCCGAAATGAGCATACGCAACCTCGCCTGGATACGTTCCCTGCGGTCTGAATTTGGCAAGTTTTTACGAAGGATCTTTTTGGCGCGTCTTCGCCACACCGCTTGCTATGCCTATCCCGATAAGCACCAGCGCGCCCACCGCTACCCAGTGCGCCGGAACATGCATATAATAGGCGCCCAGCGCCAACCCGAGAATCAGAATCACATATCCGACAATGTATAAACCAAATGACATAGCGTATCGATCAAGCCTCCGCTCTGACATCTTGATGCATGCTACGGTCCATTTAGTAAATCCTTTATAAATGGCGTTCTAAGCGCCCCGATGATCTACTAGCCTAGAAAGTCTTACGTCCAGCATGAAACTCTTTGGGTACGCCCTCGCGGCCCTGTGTGTGAGTTCGCTAACAGCGCAAACTCCACAAGAAGGGGATTTTTCCATTCCGAATTTCCACTTCGTTAACGGCCAGGAACTACCATCCTTGCGCCTTCACTACACCACGTTGGGACGGCCTATACGGGACGCGAGCGGCCACGTCACCAATGCGGTCCTGATTCTCCACGGCACGGGCGGAAGCGGCGCGCAATTCCTTTCGCCCCAGTTCCGCGACATCCTCTTTCAGCCGGGACAGTTGCTCGATTCGTCCAAGTACTTCATCATCCTTCCCGACGACATCGGCCATGGGAAATCGTCAAAACCAAGTGATGGAATGCGCGGTCATTTCCCCGAATACGGCTACCACGATATGGTCAATGCCGAATACGGGCTGGTCACCGATGGCCTCCACATCGACCACTTGCGTCTAGTCATGGGTACATCCATGGGTTGCATGCATTCATGGATGTGGGGCGAGCAGTTCCCGGACGTGATGGACGCCCTCATGCCGCTTGCCTGCGTGCCGGTGCCAATAGCGGGCCGGAATCGCATTTGGCGCAAGATGCTGACCGACGCCATCCGCGACGATCCGCAGTGGATGCACGGCGACTACCAGCACCAGCCGACCGGCTTAGCCACTGCCGTCGACCTGCTGATCATCGCCGGCAGCGCACCGCTGCAGATGCAGAAAATCGCTCCTACTTCACAGCTCGCCGACGAATATCTCGCTCAGCAAATTGAGCGGCACAGTAAAAATCTGGACGCGAACGATCTACTCTTCGCCGTTGCTTCCTCACGCGATTACGATCCGTCAAAAGACCTTGAGAAGATTCAGGCGTCCGTCATGTACATCAATTCCGCGGATGATTTCATTAATCCTCCCGAACTCGGCATCGCCCAAAAAGAAATCACACGCGTCAAGCGCGGCCGTTTCGTCCTGCTTCCCATAAGCGACGAAACACGCGGCCACGGCACGCATACCCGAGCTATTGTTTGGAAACAGTATTTACAAGAACTTCTTGAGGAATCCGCGCACTAACGGGCGCCGCAGCTTCACTCGATGGGGAAACGCTTCAACCCCCCACAATTACCGTCATCTCACCCTTCGTGATCTTGTTCGGTGGTCCGATCGCCTCCAGAAGAGTATCCCCAAGCCGGCAGGCAGGCAGGTTATTAATCACCACTGTTTGCGAGCCGTCGATAACCACTCCCGCACCGTGCGGTGGCACGGGTAGAGGAGTCGCACAAACGTGGATATCCGCGCCTGCTGCGGCGCTACTGATCATGCTGCCCATTTGGGCCAGGCAAGCCGCCTTTGTGGCTTGTTCAGCAGCATAGGCGGCGGGCGCACCGGGAGTTCCCGCGGCCGCGAGCGTAGCCGCTTCCGCGGTCTTTATCACCTGATCGGAGACTTGTTTAGCCGCTTGTAAGGCGGAAGCAGCGGCGCTCAAAACACCACGCCACGCCGGCAGGAATCCGATAACGACGTTTGGACTTCCCGGACCCGGAGACAGTACCGGAGGAAGCGGATGAGCTACCAGATCAGTGATTCGTGCTGCCGGTCCTTGTGGCATCGCTACTGTATCCTCAACTTTTGATCGATCGCATCCGCCTGATCGTAATCCGATTTCTGAACGGGTATGACAGAGCACGATGTCTTTCTAGCCGATCCAGGGAAATCTCCGCCGGAACTACTTGCGCCAGCAGGCTGAGAACTGCTATTAGTACCGCCCATTCCAAGGTATTTATCCGCTAGATCGCTGGCCGTCCCAGCCGCACTGTTGACCGGGCCCGCTAAAGGATTGTCGATCTGCTGACCGTTCACGTTGTAATTGTTCCCGAGATATTTCTTCGCGTTAAGTGCATCGTTGTTTATGGTTCGATCCAGACCTTGCGCAGTGTTCTTCACGTCCTGATCTTTGTCTCTTGCGCTGGAGAGAAGATCCGAAACCGGCGAACTGGCGAGGTTTGCCATCTTTCCCAGCGGACCTAAGGCCTTGTCTACGACCAACTGCCAAAACGGGAAAAAGATGTTTCGTACGAGCGAAGTGACAAGCAACGGCAATTGCCCGAGGAAAACTTCCATTACCAGCGAATCTTGATCCGCCTGCGCCAGCGTCGCCGTAAATTCATCGTGCAATGAGCCCATGGCGAAGTTCAAGATAGGATCCAAATCTTTGCCGACAAGGCTATCCGCTATGCCGGCAGCTTTGTTGGCGACTCCCTGCGAAGTTAAGTCACTGAGGTAGGGATTTGTGAGCGTCGGGAGCGAACCTACAGGCAGGATCTTATGGTTGTTAACGACCGGTATTGCGCCGAGCACGCCGCCGGCCGCGCCCTGCGCCATTTGGAAGGCGCTCCCAGCTACACTGTCAGCGGTATTCAATACGGAATTCAACGGAGCGATAATTGCATCGAGAATTCCCCCGCTTAGCAGCAGGCCAGCCAGTTTGGTTCTGATATAGACCCTGCCCGCTGCATCGAAGCAATCCTGAGTAATACCG
Source organism: uncultured Acidobacteriaceae bacterium (assembly GCA_963730865.1). Taxonomy (GTDB): domain Bacteria; phylum Acidobacteriota; class Terriglobia; order Bryobacterales; family Bryobacteraceae; genus Bog-105. The sequence goes on from CAVSTO010000020.1 coordinate 29,732, forward strand.
CCTTGAACGAAGGCCGGATCTTGGAGCTGCACAAAGATATCTCCTAACATCGCGCAGCAGGCCGGGACGATTATGCTTAGCACCTTCTTGATCACGGTCAGCGGGAAAGTCGATTCTGTAACCGACTTAGAGACATTTCTCACGGTACTAACAAAAGCCGGGAACACCATTTCTGTGGGGTCGGCAAATGCCCCTGTGATGGCTTTCAATTCGTTTTGCCCGGGCCCTTGTTTCTGAGGAGGCGAGTTCCAGAACGTATCCCAACTCTTGCAGAGGTTGTTGAGAGAATCCACGCTGTTCAGGCCTGTATCGTAGGCCTTGTTAACCGCTCCAAAGGGTGTCCCTCCAATACCGTCAACCGGCATGATGATTTGATCTTTATGATCGGGCTTGGGTGGAGGCGTCGACTGATCCGGAGAAACGGACCAGATATCGAATACAGGCTGTTGGGTGCTTTTGATGGCGTTCAGGCTGCGGGCATAGCACTGGTCTCGAATCGTCGGCTCCAATTTCACCCGAAGGTTTTGAAACATCCCTTGATAGATCTCATACATGCTGAACAGAACGCCGGTCAACGTACCGATCACGTCGCCCGCTCCGCCCAGAGACGGCATGCCCAACGAGCTCAGCGATCCCGGAATATTACCCAGCAGCCCAGAACCACTCTTGTTCGTTGTAGGTTTGACCATGCTCGGCACAAAGCCGTCGAAATTGAGCCAGGCCTGATGCAAGTCGATTCCGGCTTGGTGCAAATCCAAATACTTAAGCGCTGTGACGTTGACTTTTCCACCGGCCGTTTGAACTGCACTTTGATACGGTTTGAGTGAACTCGCGTCAGGAGCGGCCGACGTTCCCGAGTTTCCCCCGACAAGGCCGGACATGGCGCCGGCAGCGTTTTGAACTGCGCTCATTCCGCCCAGCGGGTTCGAGGCCAGACTGGACGGATCCATTCCGTGCAGCAAACCCGCAGCCTTATTGCCCGACTGCGACGCGGACATCTCCTGAACAATGCTGGCCGCACAGGCAATGAACGCATTGATCAGAATGGCTTCGCGATCGAGTGCGGCCCTGAACATGATGCCGCGATACATGGATTTGCCGTCCGGCAGAGCGCCTGGCTTATTGTCCTGCAAAGTGTCGTGATGATAGCTGTCATAACCATCGGTATGAAACCGCCCAAAATGAATGAAGTGGACGGGCAGCTTGGGATCGTAAATGTTGGGATGGTTTAAAGCGGTCGACCCCGGCTGCGCCTCGGGGTTGTCGTCTATATCGCCGGCATTGATGTAAGTTGCATCGACGTTCTGCATCGGCGCGCTGGCCCCTTGGCCGGGGGTAGCGGGACCCGTGCCAAGAACGCCGGCGACTTTATCGGCAAGGTCGGTTACGGAGGGGAATCCCATGGAAAGCCTTTTCTACGGATGACACTCAGCGACCTTTGCTTTAGTCGCATCGTCTATTTCGCCACTTGGATTCAGCTTGTATTTGGTTTGAAAGGCGGTAAGCGCCGCCTTTAATGAGTCGTTCATCTGTCCGCCCTCGTCTCCGGCGTGGAATCCAAGATTGTTCAGCCGCTGCTGTACACCTGAAACCTCATCGATTGGATTCAGGTGACCGATGCGAACGGGATACTTCTCTTTTCCTCCGCGAAGTGTGAGGGTCCCGCTCCGGGCGTCCGCCGGGACTACCTGTTCGATCTTCCCTTCGCCATCGGTCGTGCCTGAATACGACTTACCGTCTACCAGCAGTGTGTAAGCCTCGTTCTTTCGCGGCTCGCCCATCATCAGAAGCTGAAGCTTAAACTTGACCTGCTCACCTTTCAGCTTGAATTTGTGCCTCGCATTTGTTCCACGTGTCTCCGTTCGCAGCGCGAGATCTGGAACGAAAACTTCATCGCCCGGGAAAAGAACGTTCGGATCCTTGCGCTTGCCCTTCACCGAGGCGTTCTCAGGACGATTCCAGATCGTCTCCCAAAAAAAGCCGCTCTTCTTTGCAATGCTTGGAATGCTGTCGCCTAATACAATCGTCGTGTTCCCCATAAAACCTCAATTCGGTCCCCACGCATCCTTGTCATAATCCGGAAAGGTAATCTTCACCTGTCCCGGATCGATTCCGTCTACTCGCGCGAATCCCTTTTCGTTGAGGGATCCTGACGAGATGCTTCCGTCCGGCAACTCAATTCGATAAGCGGCTCCGCCGACGGGTTTGCCGTTATCGTCCACCAGTTCCACCTCCACCCAGGCAGTCTTCTTCTTGTTGTTTTCAGACTTAGGATCGTGCGTCGGCGCGGCCAAAGCGGCCATATTGGCCGTCTGCACGGCCGTCATTGCCGCCACCTGTGTGTTGAAAGACTCGCTACCCGGTACGGCTGTATCTGCGAGGAGAGCTTGGGCAGCCTTAAGTGGAGTGACCAGGTTGGGGCTGACCGGCGAAAAAGCCGCGCCGCCGCTGTTGATCTTTGTCATGGTTCCGACGATGGTCACGCCGGAAGGATCGATGGTGACGTGGTTCCCGCCCACCTTGATCGTTAGTCCAGAACCGGCCGAGAGTACAATCTGCCCGCTTGCATTAATACTCAAATTGCCGGTCACGGACATCGCCACATCGGCACCGTACTGATAACCTGCAGCGCCTCCGGTTTTCAGAGAATAGGAATCTGAAATCGAGTACGCCGCCTTGCCCCCGATCGTGCAATGGTCATCCCGGCCTATCGTGTGAATGCAATCCCGCCCCGAACTGTTGTGGTGATCGCGTTTGATCTTTTCAAAAACATCCTGATCCGTAACTTGGTGGCGATCTTTTCCCACGTATTCACGCGCGATATTCTGCACGCGTAAGTCAAAGTCCTTCTGACCGAAGAGGAATACCTGTTCGCTATCTTTCTTATCTTCAAAACGCAATTCATTGAACCCGCCGCCATGTGGATAGCTGAGCGTCTTAAGAGTCGTTTTGGTTTTCTCTCCCGGCAGCTTATAAGGAGGCGTCTGTTCGGCGTTGTAAACCCTTCCCGTGATAAGTGGCCGGTCCGGATCTCCTTCCAGGAATTCTACGATCACTTCCTGACCGACGCGAGGGAGTTGTACGCTTCCCCACCCCTTTCCCGCAATCGTCTGCGACACGCGAATCCAACAGGAACTCTTGTCGTCATATTGACCTTGCCGATCCCAATGAAACTGAACTTTGGCGCGGCCATATTCATCCACGTAAAGCTCCTCGCCCGAAGGACCCGTCACCATGGCTGTCTGCGGTCCACGGATGTACGGCTTGGGCGTGACACGCAACGGTCGGAATGCCGTATCCCGCGGAATCGCCGTGAAACGATTCTCGTATCGCTCCTCGGCGACTACGTCACCCCCATGCAAACCGCCCTGCTCCGCGACGTAATCTAAGGCAGTCAGCAAATACTCACCATCCTGGTCGGGCCGGAAATGATCTTTCACCTTTACCGTGAATCCCGGAACGAAGCCTCTGCAAGTGCTCTTGCCCTGCACGACGTCCATCACGGACTCCTCTGTCTCCATGCGAACGCGGGTCAAATCCTGCCCCAGTTCAACGGTGTCGAACTTCCCCGGGTAGTCGTAAATCTCTAACGTGGGCGTCCCCTCGCTCGCGAGCCCTGGGATGGTGGAAGTCAGGTGGAAGCGCGGCTTCTCAAAATTGAAATCGGTTTGGCACCATTGGTTGGATTGAACGCCCACTCGGCGCATCCAATCGCTGATGTAGCTTTCCTTTCGTGAGAAGCCGGAACCCGTGGAAGGCTCCCATTTCGCTTCCGGCTCCAACGAGGAGTGTGGATGCGCGCCCGTGCTGTCCACCAGGACCAGCGTATGCTTCGTCTCCTCATGGGCGAAGAAGTAGCAAATGCCCTCTTCCTCAAGCAGCCGTGAGACAAACTGGAAAGCGCTCTCACGGTACTGTACGCAATAGTCGCGCTTGGCATAACTCTTCTGCAGTTTATTTTGAAAATCGGCAAAACTGTATTTCTTAAATACAGCTTCGACGATCTCGGGTACCGTCTTGTCTTGATAAATGGCGCAATCGGCCGTGCGTGTCAGGAACCAGAACCACGGCACTACCGTTGCCTTGTAATGGGCGTACCAGTCGGTAGAAGGCTGAAAGGAAAATTGACTTACATACCCGTTGATATACCGTTTGCTTTCTTCATCTAACGCGATACTAATCGACACTGGTTTCGCGAGGAGGCTGGCGGGAGCAATCTGGAAATTGTCTGATGCTACTTCGAGTTCAACTTCAAACAGTTGGGAAATCTCCTCATGTCCGCGGATAGACCGCACCACCAGCGCGTCGGCGCCGAGCGTGGTTTCCACCTGTAACAGACGCTGTTCCTGAACCAGCGACTCAAGCATGGCCAACTCCGGTTACTATTTCTGAATGAGCATTATCCGATTGATTCTCATCCTTCAGCGCTTTTGCTAAAAATGGAGCTTCACGGGTAATCATATTCGCCTCGCATGGTCTGTTAGCGAGGGACAATACAGAAGCTTTGCAATACAACGGCCAATCTTTGCCGTTTGTTCTAGCGGCGCTACTTACTGCCTCACTCGCCGCATAATCCTCGTTGTATGATCGGGCGCAGTGTTCAAACTGGCTCTCGCCTTCTTCATGCTCATGTCGCTGAATGCCGCCGCTCAGCAATTCGATACGGCCATCGTCAATGGGCGCGTCATGGACCCCGAAACGGGCCTGGATGCAATCCGTAGCATCGGCATCACAAACGGTCGCATCGCCGCCATTTCACCGGATGTCCTGCATGGCCAAACGACCATCGAGGCCAAAGGCCTCGTCGTCTCGCCCGGGTTCATCGATCTCCACTCGCACGGCCAAACGCCCGAGAACTACCGCTTCAAAGCGCGCGACGGTGTCACAACCGCGCTTGAGTTAGAGGTAGGCGTCTGGCCCCTCCCGCAGTGGTACGCCGCGCGAACCGGCAAAGCGCTCATCAACTTCGGTGCCAGTAGCGGGCACATCCCGGCCAGCATGGCGGTTATGGGGGATCCCGGCACGCTGCTCCCTCGGGGCGTAACCGCCCAGCGCGCGCCCACGCCGGAAGAACAGCGCCTGATTCTCGCCCATATCAAAGAAGGCCTGGACGAGGGCGCCTTGGGCGTCGGCCTCGGGATCGCCTACGTTCCCAAAGACTCGCGCGAGCAGATTCTCGAAGTTTTCCAGGTCGCCGTGCCTTACAAACGGCCCTGTTTCGTGCACATGCGAAACGGCGGCCCCGTATTTCCCGGCGTCGTCGACGCGCTGCAGGAAGTTCTGGCCGACGCGGCGGTCAGCGGCGTGCCGCTACACGTCGTTCACATCACCAGCATGGGTCTCGGCCAGACGCCGCTCTGCTTGCGGATGATTGAAGGCGCCAACCAACATGGATTAGACGTCACCACAGAAGCCTATTCCTATACGGCCGGGATGACCGACATTTCATCGGCCATATTTGAGCCAGGCTGGCAGCAGCACCAGGGTGGCATCACCTATCACGATCTGCAATGGGCTGCAACTGGTGAACGCCTGACCCAAGGAAGCTTCAACCGCTACAGAAAGCAAGGCGGCATGGTCGCCGTCCACAGCATTCCGGAAGCCATGGTGAATCTTGCCATGGCGGATCCAATCGTGATGATTGCGAGCGACGGCATTCTCGAAAACGGGAAAGGTCATCCGCGCGCTGCCGGATGTTACGCGCGCGTGCTCGGCCGCTATGTCCGCGAACAGCACGTGCTCCCCTTAATGGAAGCCCTCCGGAAAATGACGATTATGCCCGCCGACCGGATCGGCGCCGCGAATAAAGGCCGCATCAAAATCGGCGCGGATGCCGACATCACCATCTTCGATCCCGCGCGCGTCATCGATCGCGCCACCTATGAGAATCCCGCCCAATATTCTGAAGGAATCCCGTACGTCCTTGTAAACGGAGTGCTGGTCGTGAAAGACAGCGCCATCGAGCAGAGCATCTTGCCGGGGCGCGGCCTCTATGCAGCTACGGATTCGAAGAACCGGCATTGATTGGCAGCGGCTGAGCCGGCAATTGAGAATCCGGGAACCCGCGGACCACCTTGAATGTCCGTTCCCATCGTGTGCGAGTAAAGAAATGCTCACCCAAATCGACGAAGTGCGCGAACAAAGCACCCGAAGATTCTCCCATCAAATCCTCCGTCGAAGCTCTATACGACCAATAGATCAAAAACGGCTTGCCTACGATATTCTGTCTCGGAACAAAGCCCCAGTAGCGGCTATCAGACGAATTGTCCCGATTGTCTCCCATCGCGAAATACCTGCCCGACGGAATCACCACCTCACCGTTCACAACATTTTGGTCCAGCATGTCGCGCTGCGCCTGTTGCGCGAGCTCTTCTTTCACTGGCCGGCAGCACGGAGTCGGAAAATTGTCGAGCGCCGGGTCATACGCATACTTGTGATACACGTAAGGCTCGTTCAGCCTGCTCCCGTTCCTGTAAACAAGGCCATTCACAATTTTCAGGCGGTCTCCAGGCATTCCAATAAGCCGCTTGACCAATGTCTCGTTAATATCCGGGGGATACCGGAACACGATGATATCGCCATGTTTGGGCTCTTCGTACGGGAGTAAGTGCTTACTGATCGCACCGGCAGGGGCGTACGCCAACTTATCCACGAACAGGTGATCGCCGACGAGCAGGCTATCTTCCATCGATCCCGACGGAATCACGAACGGCTGCGCCACAGCCGTAGTCGCAAAGAGAAGCAGCAGGATCGTGACCGCCCACTCCGCGAAACTATTCCTCTTTTGTCCCTTGTCCGAATTCCCATCGCCTGTGTGCGCTCGTTTTCCGTTAGCCTGCATTCCAGTGGCTCCATCTTAGCTCAAAAATCTGCTATACCATGAGCGTAAGGCCATTGGGTCCGAGAGGTGGCATTGTCAGTTAGCTGCGCCATGAATCACACCGCCGTTCTTGTCTTGATCGGCTGTGTGCCTGGCTGCCTGTTTGCGCAACTTGCGCCTACGATCAGCCCGTCGCGGACACAAGTCAATCTGCATGAGTTTGCCGAGCCTGCCGTACCTGCGGACCCGTTGGAACTGGTTACCGGCGAGTCGCAGCCAGTGCAAAGTGTTACCGAGCGCGCGGAGATCGTTAACCTCATCATCAGCGCCCGCCGGCATGGGAACGTCCGCCTCAGCCCCTACGATCTGAAAACCCGATTCACGGCCTTCGGCTCTTCCGGTTCCGACGGCTCGTGGGAACTCGAGGACACCTCTCCGGGTGCCGGTCTCTACCGCTGGACTGCCCAGGGGCCCTCATATTCCGCGCTGAACCTTTACAACAATGGCGTTTTGTATAGCAATCAACCGGCGGCTTCCGTTCCTTTGAGGCTCGCTCAGGTTCGCGCCGCCCTCTTCTTTGTGCAGCCGATGTTAGGTCCGCGCGCAACCATCAGAACGGCTTCAGCTAGCCTGAATGGCGCTGAACTCACGTGCGCTCTGGTTTCACATGGCTTGCTGCGGAAAAATGCGAGCGGCGGCCGCAACTGGGAGGAGTCGGAATACTGCGTCGACCCTAAATCGCGCAACCTCATTACCTACTCGCCCATACCCGGCTTGTATGTCCTCTATGACTACTCTAAGAACCTGCAGTTTCAGGAAAGGGTGATCGCAAACAAGTTCACCATTACTCAGGCAGGTCACACGATCATTGAGGCCCAAACCGAAAGCATTACGGATCCGCCGGAGAATCCCTCCGCCTTTCAGCCCGCCGGCCTCAACCAGATCGGTGTCGGGCCTCTCATGACCCAGCCGTGGCGTCTTCGCATGATAGTTCCTTCCGCTGCTGCCGCAGGAGGTAACGGATCCCAAATAGTAGTTCTTCACGGAATGCAAATGCCGGATGGCCACTTCACAGATCTAGAGTTAGTTACCTCAACGAACGCCGCGCTGAATAGCTCAGCGCTCGAGTACGCAGCCGCAGACCGGAGCGCGCTTGTGAATCAGGATGTCGAACCCGGAGCAACTCCCCAGTCCCACGAAGTCTTTCTGACTTTGCAGTACCCGGCTCAGCAGCAATAAGCTGCGAACCGCAGCAAGCTCTTTTACAGCGGCTCGATATCGCCGTGCGGTCAGAAGCAAGCGAGGAACGCTGGCCGCGGTCTAACTTCGTCTATTCCGCGGGCCAATTCTACCGCCGGGTTTCGAGAGCGTTCTGCCTGAAAAAAGAGGCACAGCCAAATCGGCGGCTTTACTCGTCCTGCCGCGGCACATCGCTAAATATCTCTTCTCGCGTATATCATTGACTGGATACCGTCTCCAGGAGAATTTTCAATGTTTCGATTTCTGCTCACCCTGTTGGGAGTCGCGAGTCTCGCAATTCCAGCATCCGCTCAGTTAGAGAGCTGGCAACTCGACCCGCCGCACTCTGCGGCACAATTCGCCGTACGACACATGGGTATTTCCACTGTCCGCGGGACGTTTACCAAGCTCAGCGGAACTCTTCAGTATGACCCGGCTGACAAGGCGAAGAGTTCTCTCGATATCACCATCGATGCTGCTTCGCTAGACTCGCGTGTCGAAATGCGCGACAAGGATCTGCGTAGCGAGCACTTCTTCGACGTCCAAAAGTTTCCCACCATAACCTTCAAATCGAAGCGCGTGGAAGTCTCTGGGCCAGGCAAGCTGAAGGTGACAGGCGACCTCACAATTCGCGGCGTAACGAAGGAAGTAGTTCTCGATGTCGATGGTCCAACCGCCCCGGTTAAAGATCCTCGCGGCAAAATGCACATGGGCGCTTCAGCCACCGCAAAGATCGACCGCACGGACTTCGGCGTGAATGCCGACCAGGGAATGGTCGGCAACGAAATCGACATCACCATTGATGTGGAGTTTGTAAAGCAAACACCCACGGCGAGCTCTTAGCCCCTGATCCAAAGCGATGCCGGTTTCGATCAAGGACATCGCTCGCATTGCGGGCGTTTCGCACTCCACGGTCTCCCGTGCCCTGCGCAATAGCCCCCTCATCCCCGCCGCGACCGCACTTCGAATTCAGAAAATCGCGCAGGAAGCCGGCTATAGCGCCAGTGCCGTCGCGCGGGGTTTGGTCACCCGAAAAACGAACGCCATCGGTGTTGTCGTTACTTCCATCGCCGATCCTTTCAACGGCGAGGTAGTGGCTGGCATTGAAGATGTCGCGAACCAGTTCGGCTACTCCGTCATTCTGGCGACCTCGCAAGCCGACCCCGCCCGCGAAGTGTCCGTCGTCCGCGGCTTTCGCGAGCGGCGCCTCGATGGTGTTCTAGTCGCCTCCTCGCGACTCGGAGCCCTCTACATTCCGTTGCTGAATGAGTTGGAAATTCCCGTCGTCCTCATCAACAACCAGCACCCAAGCCGCTTCTTGCATTCCGTGAGCATCGACAACACAGATGGCGGCTATCAGGCCACCCGGCATTTGCTGGATCTCGGTCACAGCGCCATCGCTTATCTGGGAGATGAATCGGGCTTGCAGTCCGATGTGGAGCGCCACCAGGGCTACAAGAACGCCTTCGACCAGAAGGGCTTGCCGCTTCGTCAAGAGTTGGTTGTGAGTGCGGATGGAAAGCCGGCGGGCGCCTTTAAAACCGCGATGAAGCTGCTTAGCCGCCCGAATCGGCCCAGCGCCGTCTTTTGCTACAACGACATGTCCGCCCTGGGCGTCTTACAAGCTGCCGCCAAGCAGCATCTTTCAGTCCCGGAAGATCTCTCGGTCGTAGGATTTGACAACATCTTTTTTGCGGAGCGTCTCCACCCGCCGCTGACCACCGTCCATCAGCCCAAAGCAGAACTCGGCCGCGACGCCATGAACTTGCTGATGGCGCTTCTCAAAGGTGAGGATGTAGAGAAAATCGTGACGGTTCGCGGCCAGTTGATCGTTCGCGGTTCAACCGCAAAATTCCGAAAGCGCCCTCACCAGGCGATTTGATCGGGAAAGAACTCCGAAACCAAGTCTTCGTAGTAGGGTTTGATCTCCTTTAAATTAGGACGTTCACGCCCTTTGGAATAGAGATCGTACGCGTTGAACTTCCGTACCCACTCGAACATCTGTTCGTCCTTGTCCGTCATCAGATGCCGATAGGCGCCGTGTTTGTGCGCGGGATAGAAAGAGTGATATCGCAGCATGTACTGCGCGGGTTCGGGCAGATAGTCGCGAGTCACTCGATAGATGTATTCATCGTGGCCCCACGACAGATCCACCTTGTCCAAGCCGCAATTCGGCTCGTAAATTCCGTACTTGCTCTGATATTCGGGCACACGGATATCGGGGTTCGCGGCGAAGAACTCCGGAAACACAATCTCGTCGGAATACGCACATCCCACGGGGAAAGTATCTCCTACCACCGCCCACTGCGGTTCGCCGTAAAGGCACAGCACTTTACCAAGATCGTGCACAAAACCCGTTAAAACAAACCAACGTGGATGTCCGTCGCTGCGAATAGCCTCCGATGTCTGCAGTAAATGCTCAATCTGTGTAAGGTCGGTATCCGGGTCGCTTTCGTCAACCAGCGTGTTGAGGTATTCCGCCATTTCCCAGATGCTCTTCTTGCCGCGTTTCAACCCGCAGAACTCGGCTTTCTTGCCGCGAACGAAATCCGACGTTTGATAGCGATGGTTCAGACGGTAAAACTCGGTGACCGTGGGGTTCGCGTCTTCTTTATAGTTGCGAAACTCCTCCTCCGATTTACCTTGCTTATAGCGGGCCGCGACGAAATCATCCCACTCGTCGAGTTCTTTGAGAGGCTGTGCTTCTAAGACGTGCATACCGGGGCGCTCCTGAACTTATTATGCACACGTGTGCAGACAAATACAAGGCCCCTCTCTTGGCCCGGCTTATCCCTTTGCGCTTTTCATGCGACCCCAACAGTTCTCTCGCATTTCGCTCTCCCAAGCCGTTGTCCCCATGACACAATAAGCTTTCCATTCCATCCCTTACGCGGGTTCCGGTTTGCGTTAGTCCATGTTGACTCGACCGCCACAATTTGTTTACGACGCAGTGGTTATTGGCTCTGGCGCTACAGGGGGTTGGGCCGCCAAACGGCTGACGGAAGCGGGCATGCAGGTAGCGCTTGTTGAAGCCGGCCGTCGCATTCAACCGAGCGAATTCACGGAGCACAAACCCTCTTGGCAATTGCCGTATTTAGGGCATTCTCCGCTAGTTGCCGAAACACGGCCCATCCAGAGCACTTGCCCGTCTTGTACCGAATACAACTACAAGTGGTTCGTGAACGATCATCAGAATCCTTATACGCAGGAGAAGCCATTCACCTGGATTCGCATGCGCGTGCTCGGTGGCCGCACTCTCAGTTGGGGCCGTCAGGCCTACCGCTTCAGCGACCTCGATTTCAAGGCCGCCACGCATGATGGTTACGGCGACAATTGGCCCATCGACTATCGCGAACTTGCGCCATACTACAATCTTGTAGAAAGCTACATAGGCGTCAGCGGGCAGCGCGAAGGTCTGCCGCAACTCCCCGACGGTCCATTCCTGCCGCCCATGAAATTCACCTGCGGCGAAGAAGTTTTCAAGCGCGAAGTCGAAAGCAAGCTGGGCAGACGAGTGACCATCGGCCGCGCCGCCATCCTTACCCAGCCGCACAATGGCCGCCCGGCGTGTCACTATTGCGGTCCGTGCCACCGCGGCTGCATTACGAAATCCTACTTCAACTCGCCGGCAACCACCTTGGCGAGGAGAAGACCGGACGCCTCACATCTTCCCGACGCCGTCGCTTCGCGCTTAATCATGAAGGACGGCAAAGCTTCCGCCGTGGCCTACGTCGATTCGGCCAAACGCGAACTGCACCAGCTTCGCGGAAAGCTCATCGTCCTCTGCGCTTCTTCGCTCGAATCCGTCCGCCTCATGCTGAACTCTTCCATCTGCAATTCCAGCGGAGTGCTCGGGCAATATCTTCTGGACAACATGTTTCGCGGCGGCGCCGACGGATTCGTACCGGCCGGTAAAGCCTCCCCGTGGAGCGGCGCGCCCGCTCGTCCTAACGGCATTTACATCCCGCGCTTCCGAAACGTCACTGAGAAAGAGACGAACGGTTTCATTCGCGGTTACGGTTACCAGGGCGGCTGCACACCTTCCTTCAATTTCGCCGCACCGGGAATCGGCGCTTCCTATAAGAATGCCGTGCGAGACGGTTACTGGGGTATGCGCCTCAACCTGTATACCGAGTGCCTCGCGCGTAAAGAAAACCGTGTCGAAATCGACCGCTCTCGCACGGACGCCTGGGGCGTTCCCATTCTGAAGATGAACATGTCATGGAGCGACAACGAAATGAAAATGTTCGCCGACGCGCAGCACGAGGCCCAGGCAATGTTGAAAGCCGCCGGCGCTCAGAATATCAAGCTCTACGATGAACGCTCAAAACCGGGCGCCGCCATCCACGAAACCGGCGGCGCGCGCATGGGCGATGATCGCCGAACCAGCGTCTTAAACCGATATAACCAGACTCACGACGTAGAGAATCTTTTTGTCACAGACGGCTCGTGTTTCGTCTCGAACGCCTGCGTCAATCCTACTCTCACGATGATGGCGATCACCGTGCGCGCCTGCGATTACATTTTAAAAGAGTACGCCAAGAAACTGCTATGAGCGCTCCACGGCAGGAGTTGCGCGTCGCTCTGCTCGGACAAGGCTCCATGGGCAAAGCGCACTCGAATGCTTTTGCGCAAGTTACCCGCTTCTTCGACGTGCCCTTTCGCTTACGGCTCAGCGTGCTATGCGGCCGCGACCCACAGACGCTCGAGCGCTCGGCCAAACTCTGGGGCTGGGATAAGAAGGCAACGGACTGGCGTCAGGTAATCGAACGGCCTGATATCGACATCGTGGACATCGCTCTTCCCAACCATCTGCACGCCGAAGCAGCCATTGCCGCGGCCAAAGCAGGCAAAATCGTGCTGTGTGTCGCATCTCTCGTCACCTTTAGGAACGGCAGTATCGGCACACTCGAAGCCACGCGCTTCGACGTCGGTTGGCGAAACGGCAACAGCTTCGAGATACAAGGCGCGAACGGGATGCTGCGCTTTCATTTGGAAGATCTGAACCGGCCCGAATTCTTCGATGCCCGCGGTCCTGCACCCTTGCAGGGCGCACGGAATCTGCTCGTCACAGACCCACTGCATCCCTACGGAACCAACTTCTGGCGCCCCGGCCACATCATCGGCTACGAACCCACCTTTATCGCCGGGTTGGGAGACTTTCTCCTGAGTCTCTCGCGTAGCGAGCCCTTTCATCCAAATTTCGAAGACGGTCTGCGCGTCCAGCAAGCCTTCGGAGCAGTTCTAAAATCCGCGCAATCGAGTCAATGGGAGGCAATAGCGGCATGAGTATATCGAGACGCGCTTTCACTTCAGGGCTTGCAATCGTTCCCCTCGCCCGAACCAAAGTCCAATCTGCCCAGCCAGAACCATCGACGGCGCGCGAGTCTCGTCCCCAATTCTTCGACGCCCATCAACTCGAAACCGTAGCCGCCATCGCGGAACTAATCATTCCGAAAACCGATACGCCCGGCGCCCGCGATGCCTTGGTCCATCAGCATCTCGATCGCATTCTCGCGGCGTCCCCTGAATCGGAGCAAACAAAATTCCTGACAGGGCTTTGGTGGCTCGATGGTTACTGCCTGCGCTCAGAGGCTAAGCCGTTCCAAGATGTCGTTCCCGCTCAGCAGATGGAAATCCTGCTGCGTTTATACGAGACTTCTGACCCGGATCTTCAGCCCGGCACGGAGTTCGTTCAGCTAGCCAAGACCTGGACCGCAAAGATCTACTACTCCACCCAGATAGGCGTGCAAGAACTCAATAAAGGCAGTCGCGTGCCGCCTGTCTACACACGTCCGTGCAACCTCTGAGCTACTTCACAACTCGGAATTCGTTGCCCACCACTTCATCGGCTGCGCGTCCCGAGTTCCTGATATCGGCTGATTCTGTTTCAGATAACGGCAGCAGCGGGAACAATGATTCCGCCACCCGGTACGACTCTTCCAGGTGCGGATAGCCGGAAAGAATAAAGGTGTCCACCCCAACATCGGCGTATTCCAGGAACCGTTTCGCCACTGTTTCCGGGTCCCCTACCAGCGCGGTTCCGGCACCGCCTCGCACCAATCCCACACCGGCCCAAAGATTAGGGCTGATCTCAAGATTCGCGCGGTCGCCGTGGTGCAGTGCCACCATCCTCCGCTGACCCTCGGAATCTAAACGTGCCAGCGCCTTTTGCGATCGCGCGATGGTCTCTTCATCCACATACTTGATCAGTTCGTTAGCCGCTTGCCAGGCTTCTTCATTCGTCTCGCGCACAATCACATGCAGGCGAATGCCGAACTTCATCGTACGTCCGGCTTCCGCCGCTTTTTTGCGGACGCTCTCCACCTTCTCCGCCACCAACCCCGGCGGCTCGCCCCAGGTCAGATAAACGTCCACCTGTCGCGCGGCCAGTTCGATCGCCGCCTTTGACGAACCACCGAAATACAAGGGCGGATGAGGACGTTGCAGCGGCGGGTAAATGACCTTGGCGCCTTCGACATGTACGTGCTTCCCTTGGAAACTGGTCGATTCGCCTGAAATCGACCCGCGCCACACTTTCAGAAATTCATCCGTCACTTCATAGCGTTCGTCGTGAGAAAGAAATATGCCGTCGCCTTTCGCTTCGTCCGGATCGCCGCCCGTCACCACATTGATCAGCAGCCTGCCATCCGAAAAACGGTCGAATGTAGCCGCCATGCGCGCCGCCAGCGTCGGCGACATCACCGCCGGCCTCACTGCAACCAGAAACTTCAGCCGCTGCGTAACCGGTACCAGCGTCGAAGCCACCACCCATGCATCCTCGCAGGAGTTGCCGGTCGGCAGCAGTACGCCTTCGTAACCCAATTGGTCCACCGCCTGCGCAATCTGCTTCAGATAGCCGTGATCGGTCTGGCGCATCAGATGCGTCGTCCCCAAATACCGGCCGTCACCCTGGGTTGGAATAAACCAGAACAGTTTCATCGTTGCTTGCCTGAGTTCCTCGAAGAATGATCATTGCTGAATGAGATCGGCTGCAGTCCCTTGCTGATCACGAACAGAGCGATTGTACCCGCCAGCGGCATCACGGCAGCCAGCGCGAACACCGGCGAATACGAAAAACGATCCACCAAAAAACCCGTCAACAACGGAAACAATAATCCGGACAATCCACCGCAGATGCCATGCAATCCGGTGGCGCGGCCCACCGCGTTATCGGGAAACATATCCGTTACCGCCGCGAACATATTAGCGGACAAAAAAGTGTGACCGAACAACACAATGCCGATGACGCCCAGCGCCTCCGGAACAGTCGGCACAAAATAGACCGCGAAACTCGCCAGGCACAGGAACGCGCCCGAATACATCGTGATCTGGCGCGCCTGATTCGCGCTGAAGTTTCGCTTTAGCAGCAAGCCCGCGGCCCAACCTCCCGAAATGCTTCCCAAGTCGCCCATCAGAAACGGAATCCAACTCAAAAAGCCGATATCGCGCAAACTCAATCCGCGCACCGTGTAAAGATAATCGGGCATCCAGTACCAATAAAACTGCAGCACCGGGCCCACCAGGAATCGGCACGCCATCACCGACCAGGATTGCCGGTAATGCAGGAGCGCAAAGGCTGCGGATGCGCCGCCTGACGCCGCGGCCGTTTTGCGCGCTTCCCTTGATAGTTCCAGGCTGCCTTGTTTCAAGGCGCCTTTTCCAGATTCCGTCGTGACTGCCGGTCTCGGGCTAAAACGATGAAATCTCCACCACAGCGGAACCCAGCACGCGCCCAGAATTGCAGGCACGAAGAATGCGTATCGATAACCGTAGTGCCGCGCTAAGAAGACCACCAGCGGCGGGGCCACGATCGAGCCGATCATTGTCCCACTGTTGAAAATGCCAATCGCGAAGGCTCGTTCCGCGCGTGGAAACCACTCATTCACGGTCTTCACGCCGCCGGAAAAATTCGCGCACTCCCCCGTTCCCATCCAGAAGCGCAGCAGCCCCAAATCCAGCCCGGAACGCGCCAATCCGTGCAGGCCCGTCGCAATCGACCACCACAAAACGGCCGCCCCAAGTCCCAGCCGCACGCCCCAGCGATCCATCAGCCAGCCCATCGGATATTCGCCGGACATCATGCCGAACTGAAATGCCGCAACGATACGGCCGTAGGCTTCGTGCGACAGATGAAGCATCTCGCGTATCTTTGGAGCGAGAACCGATAGCGTCTGGCGGTCGATAAAATTGATGACCGTGATGCCCACCAGAAAAGCGAGTACCGCCCACCGCCTGCGGAGCGTAGCTTTTTCGCTTGTCATCCGGAGCGCGGCAGGCAGTGATACCCCCGCTCACACCACACCAGCGCTCTCCCTTGATGGCGCTCCAGTTTTCGAACGGCGCCAATCAACACGAAATGATCGCCCGCCTCGACGATTCGCTCGAGTGAACAGTTGAAGCTCGCCACAGTACCCTCCAGCCGTGGAACGTTCGCCCATCGGGCCGTCCACTCCACACCGGAAAAACGGTTGTCTTCACGCCGGCTAGAAAAACGCTTGGCCAGATGTTGCTGGTTCTCGCCCAGCACATTCACCACAAACGGCATGTCCGGTTTTAGCCCGCCTACAAATCCCGCCGCCGCATCGATACACACAAGAATCAGCGGCGGTTTAAGCGAAACCGAAGTGAACGAACTGACCGTCATCCCGTACGGCCGACCGTCTTCCAGCCTGCGCGTGACGATGGTCACTCCCGACGGAAATAATCCACAGATGGCGCGAAACTCCTCTGTGGATACCTCCTGATCTAGTTCCTTAGAATCGCCTTTCATCCTTAGAGCCAGAGAGTGCCGCCGCGAAGCACACACACGGCCCGCGGCATTCAACGGCTCAATTCTGCTGCGCGGCTTGCGCCTGCATGCCTGCCATCTGCTCGCGGATTTGTTTCATACGTTCCCGCGCAGCCGCCGTGCGCTCGCGTCCGTTCGGTGTCGCATCGATCAGTTTTTCCAGATTCACGAGAAATTCAGGTGCGTAAGCCTGTCGCATTTCAGCCAGCAACGGCTCGACTTTTGAGAAGACGCCAATATGCTCGCCGTTCGCAGCGTTAAAAAGTTCCAGGCTGATTGCCCCGTTATTCACGAGCGCCGCCGCCATGTCCCAATAGGTGAGAACCATGCGCAGATGACCGCTATTCGCACTGAACATGGCCTGAGTTATATCCGCTAGCGAGGTGGGTGCGAATTCGCGGAAATACCAGTCGCGCGCTTTGCGCATTACCTCTTCGCGGCGCAGTTCATACAGCTTCAAAATCAATTGCCCTTCATCTTGTTTTGACATCGGGATATTCCTTTCCGTTATCCGGCACTTTGAGGCATGTCGGTTCACCATCGTAGGGTAACAGCGCGGGCTATGCTGGAGAGCGACTCCTCCGTCGATACCCGAATGCACAACCGCGCTGCAGTAACAATCGTCAGAGCGCTCCCCCTGCTGCTGTTTCTTTCGACGCCGGTGCTCGCCGGACCTCCCTTTCAAACAGACGATCCCGAGCCCATCGACTTCAGACATTACGAGTTCTATACCTTCGCAGCGAGTGACGGGACCCCGGTCGAAACCGACACCGTCGGGCCTGCTATCGAGTTCAATTGGGGCGCTCTTCCCAACGTTCACCTCCACATCATCGTTCCCGCCGCCGGCATTCTGCCTGCAAACAATCCCGGCCTCGCCCCTGCCGGTATAGGCCCGCGCGCGTTCGGCCTCGGGGATATCGAACTCGGTATCAAATACCGGTTTGTGGAGGAAACTAAGCACTGCCCCATGATCGGCACATTTACGATGTTCGAGATGCCGGCCGGCAACGCCGCCAAAGGGCTAGGCGTTGGCAGCACTTGGTACAAAGTGCCGCTGTGGGCGCAAAAGAGCTTCGGTCCGTGGACCACCTATGGCGGCGGCGGAGAGACGGTCATAAGCGCGCCCGGCTATCGCAACTTCCCCTTCGCAGGTTGGCTCGTGCAACGCGATCTGGGCAAGAAACTCACGCTCGGCGGCGAAGTTTTTTATCACGGGCCTGAAGGCCTCGCAACGCCGCAGACCAGACCCGCAACCCTCATCGACATCGGCGGCTATTACAAATTTCGCGACCCCGGCTTTCAGTTACTGTTCTGTTACGGCCATACTGCCGTCGGCCAAACGGAAAACTACGCCTACTTGGGCCTCTATTGGACTTGGGGCAATAAGAAGAACGGAGATAAGCCCACCGGCCACGATACTCCTGCGGGCGCCGCATTCAACTCGATGGCGCCTCCCGGGGTCATGGCGCGCTCTTGAAACCGAAGCCGTGATGATCGTCTCCCGACTTTCTATTTCGTACCAGCCGGCATGATCCGTTCGATGCGGTCAGGCGCGTTGAGAACGATGTAGAGATCGCCATCCGGCCCGTTTACAAGGTCGCGCACGCGTCCAATTCCCTTGAACATTACTTCCTGGTGCGTCACCTTCTCGCCATCAACCGTTAAACGCAACAGCTCTTGCGCGGCCAGTGAGCCGAGAAATAGATTGTCCTTCCATTGCGGAAATTTATTCCCCGTGTAGAAGGTAAGTGGGCTCGTGGCGATCGAAGGAACCCAATAAGTAACCGGTTGATCCATTCCGTCGCGCACCAGGTGGTTGGTGATCGGCGTTCCATCGTAATTCATGCCGTAAGTAATCACTGGCCATCCGTAGTTATGCCCGGCGCGAAGAATGTTCAATTCATCTCCCCCGCGCGGCCCATGCTCTGATTCCCACAACTCTCCGGTCACGGGGCTGAAAGTGAGCCCCTGCGCATTACGGTCGCCATAAGTCCAGATACTGGGTATCGCTCCAGTCCTGTTGACGAAAGGGTTGTCCTTGGGGATGCTTCCATCGTCATTCACGCGGTGTACTTTTCCATTCGGCTGGGTCAGATCTTGTTCGTCTCCGGGGCACGCACGGTCCCCCACCGAAAAGAAAAGATGACCCTGGGCGTCAAACAGCAGGCGCGACCCGAAGCGCTGGCCCCCGGCACGATACAACGAGTCGTCCGCCTTAAAAATTTGTTGCTGATCGACAAACGCACCGTCGCGCAAGCGGCCTCGAATCACCGCCGTCATCCCCAACCCACCCGGGCTTTTGTCACCGTAAGAAAGATAGATCCAGTCATTGCCCGGAAGCGAGTAATCGGGATGCAGGACCACATCCAGCAGTCCGCCCTCCCCGCCATATACCGCGGGAATGCCGCGCACGGCCTCCGGCAGCAATTTGCCGTTCTCAATGATGCGCAAGCGGCCCGGCCGCTCGGTCACTAACTCGCGGCCATCGGGCAGAAACGCAATCGCCCAAGGCGTCTCAAGCCCTGTCTCCATCACCGGCTCCAGCTCGAACGAGGCGTTCTCACTGTGCACGGCCACGCCCGGAACGGGAGCGTTGAATGTCGTATGATCCGTCTGGAAACTGGCGGCTCGCTCGCGAATGTAGATCACCAGCCCGCGAATTTCGGGCGCGTCGAAGTCCTTCTCCATCGCAGGCATACCCGCTTCGGGGTGACCATGGCGAATGCTGTTCGCAACGCTCGCGTCATCGCCGCCATAGCGCCACTTACCGTCTACCAAGCTCGATGCCGAGCCGCCCGCCATCTCCGCGCCATGGCAACTGGCGCACTTCTCCGTATACAGCTTAGTAACATCGCGGCCCCGGCTGGGAGGATTCTGTTGCCCCAAACTTGCTCCCACCGTGATCGTCAGAACACAACTCAGCGTCTGAGCCGCCACACGAACCGATCGCATACCTCCCACATTCTTGCATCTGGTTACCACCGGTTCATCGCGCATGAGTCTCTCATGCCCGGAAGGAAATTCGGTTTGGCGTTGCATCTACACAAAACTAACGGCGTCGATTTTACAAAGCAACCGGGACAGAGACCTATCTTTGGGACACGACGGCTAATGTGGGGCTACCCGAATCACCGCGAGATCGACTTGTCCAATATCTTTTACGACCACAACACGGTGAAGCTGGGAGGCGGCATGCAGTGTTTCGAGTCACCGGACCGGGGTTAGCCAGCTACGGGCACCCTATCTTCTTCTTCACGACGGCTGCCGGATCGGAACCCTCAACCGGGATTGCGTTGCGATACAGAAGAACCGGCAGGCGCTCGTTCAGTATCCAGCCGCTCGGGAGAGTTTGGCTATTTCAGGTTTCATCAGTCAGACTCAGCCGCGATTCATCATTGCTGTCGCTGTGGAATCGAAATAGGCGTGCAGGATCTGCTTGACGTCTGAAGGCGCGGCTATTTCTTCAAGAGCGTTATTCATCAGTTTCATCCAACGGTCACGCGCCGTTTGGTTTACCGGAAACGGAGCATGGCGCATGCGCAGGCGCGGATGGCCGCGTTCCTCAATGTAATGCTGCGGGCCGCCGAAGCGAAAGATCAGAAAATCGCGCAGTCGCTTTTCTGCGCCGGCAAAGTCGTCCGGCGGATACAGGGGACCGAGGACGTCGTCATTTGGAATTTGCCGGTAGAAGGCTGCGATCAGCCGGCGGAAACCGTCTTCGCCCAGAGCGGCGTAAACCTCGCTTTCTTCCATTAAGTCGATGCTAACAGCGGTGGGCCGTAAGGTTCAGCCGGCTTTCTTAGAGTGGTCGCGATACTCTTTCTCGAGTTCGAGCTGGATACGCACTTGAGCCATTTTGAGCACGAGCGATTTTGCTTTGCTGTCCAGTTCGATGGTGTAAGGACCGTCCCTGGTCCCCAGTTCATCGAAGAACGACAACTGGTTCCCGTCCAGTTGATAATTGCCGTGGCGCTGCACGCTTTTCCCGTGAATTTGAACGTTCTGAACGAAGGTTTTGCCGGCAGTCAACGAAAGCGTGCCGCTGCATTGCTGGGGATGCGGAGTGCCGTCGAAGCAGGTGTGAGTGGTCTGAATGCCGTTGTCTGAATCCGTTAAGGAGATGTATTCCCAGCCGCCCGGGTCTTGGAGTAGATTGACATCGTCT
Source organism: uncultured Acidobacteriaceae bacterium (assembly GCA_963730865.1). Taxonomy (GTDB): domain Bacteria; phylum Acidobacteriota; class Terriglobia; order Bryobacterales; family Bryobacteraceae; genus Bog-105. The sequence continues at coordinate 50,747 of CAVSTO010000020.1, forward strand.
TCAGACAGACCTCCGTGAGCCGCGGTCAGCGCCGCAAAGGTGAGCAGCGCAACCGCGCAGTTCAGGACATGAGTCAATTTCATGCAGACAAGCTCCTAGTTAATGCGTCATCGAGTAAACGATGTAATTCACACCGATGCGAACACCGAGCGCCGAATACTGCTCCGGATAACCGGGGAAGTCGGCCCACTCCCAGGAATCGCCCAGATCTGAGTTAAAAGCGACAGCAACCATGAGACGGCCTTTATCGTCATAGATGCCGCGCCAATGAGCAACATAGCCGTCATTGCGATAGTTGATGCCGCTACGAACAGCCCATTCGCCAGGGACTTGGTAGCGGTCGTCGAGATTGTAAACAGTGTGGAAAATAGGGTCGGTATCCGGGATTTCGAGGATAGGGCGATCGGGTAAAACGCGCTTCATGCTGTCTGTGAAGATCTCCCAATCGCGCGTACCCCAGAAATCGTCACAGACTAAGAAGCCGCCGCGCAGCAAGTATTCGCGCAGGGTACTGGCCTGGGCATCGGTCAAATCCCACTCGCCCACGAAGACGGCGTACAGCCAGGGATAATTGAACACGTCGTCTTTATCGTCCAGGTTGACCGGTTGCTCTACTGAGCGGCTGTGAATGCGAGTGAGGCGTCGTAAGGCTTCCAGGAAATGGCGGTCGGCGCGAGGGTAATCGTTGGTCCAACTGGAGTGGCCTTGCGTCCAATCCCAGCCGGCGTGGCCAAAGCCCGCATCCGGAATGGAGGGGTACATCAGGCGAGCGAAGACCCATTCGGTCTTTTCCGTGAAGTCCGGCGGGAGCGGAATGCGGCCGATTTTGTATTCGTCGCCGGGGTGCTCTCGGAAGGCTTGCGGGAGGGGGCGCTGGACCGCATAGAGGAGGCTCAGCAGGCTAACCCCGATTGCCAGGCGGCCAAGGAATTTCCCGACACTCATGCGCAGGCCTACCCGAGGATAGCATCGGAACCGGGCAAGCGGCTGCAGCCAAGCCCCCGGGAGCGACCGAATTTGACCTTAGAACTAGTTGCCGAGCACTCCGTAGCCTAACTGAAATGGATTTGCGCCTTGTCCGGCGATCAGGTACCAACCGGTTGCCCCGATATGCAGATTCGGGTAATAGGAGGAACCGAAGCCGGTATTGCAAACACTGGAGGATGCAACGACGCCCTCGCCGGCGGTCAGGGCGGAGCCGCCGACAGCTTGGCCGCCCCCTAGCTTCGATTGAGCAAGCCGAATATTATCGAGCAGGAGAACGGCGGTGGCGAAATCTTCATTGAACTTGGGGCGATCGTCGTTCGCAGGTGAGTGTCGCGCCAACAACGCGGCAGCAGCGTGCCCGGTCCCTTCGAGCCAAACGGCATTGGGCGCGGGCACCTGGTCGTAGGAGGCGGAGCGCGTCAGCGCCCGCAAGCTCAGGCTGGCAAAGGTGAGCCCTTCAATGCGCTGCTCTCCGGTGAGCTTGCTGTTGATGGTTTGCGGCGTATCGATCGTTACAAGATTGCTTTTCACCCAATCGAGCGAGGCAGCGTAAGCGTCTTTCAGCAGCGCCAGGTAGGACCACGTTTGAACGTCTTCGGGAATGTTCGACGTATTGATGGTGACGCCGTCGGTTCCCGTTCCAGTCCAGAAGAAGCTTCCGGAACTGTTCCACATGGCCGCGAGGAACGGGAGCGCATGTTGGGCGCGCATCGACCAAACGTTGTTCCCCGTCAGCTTGGCCAGCATGACAAACAAGGCATAGGTATCGATGTTGTGCTCAGTCGATTTATAGGTAATGCGAGTATTGCTTGCGTCGACTCCGCCGTTATATCCGCCCGCTCCGCGCGTGTCGTAGGTGTTATTGACGATCCAATTTCCCAGATTAACCGCACCATTGAGATAGTTACTGTTCCGGGTTCGACGGTAGAGTTGCGCGAGAGCCATCCCGGCCCAAGCCATATCGCCAGTAGAGCTGCCTAAAAAATAAAACGGCGAGCCCGCCGGCTGCACATATGCCCCGTGCGCGTCGGGTGCATTGACGAAATAAGCCTGGCGCAAGCGGCCGTCGTGGAAGCTGTCGTTTTGTTGCGCGTACAGCAAAGAGTTGCCCAGCAACTGGGCGCGCGCCAGGTCCTCCCCTAATCCGCGTATCAGGAAGGCGTGGATGGAGACAGCGTTGTCGTAGGTAAAGGCCGTGCTTTGGAGACCTTGCTGATCCGAATAGCTTTGAATCAGGCGCAACGTGGAGCCTTGGGCATAGGCGTCCATCATGGCGTTCAAAAATGAGTAGGCTTTATCGTAGGACGCGGCAAAGGGCCCGAAGCCGGATCCGAAGAGGGAAGCGAGTTGCGGCGGATACCAGTTGCTATCGGCGTTGGCGGCAGCGGCGCCGGTAAGCGAAAGCGCTCCCGCGGTAGCGACCGCGCCGCATCCGGTATGTAGAAGGCTGCGGCGTGAAATAGGGCTGTTTTTCATCACGATTCTCCTTGGAATGGTTGCCGAGAGGGTGCTAAGAGGCTATCGCATCCTGAGCGAAGCTGCCAGAGAAAAGTATTCCAAAGAAAGGTATCAAGGCTCGATGTGAATATGCATCGCTCCAATGTACTTGTCGGCAGCGCCGTAATATCCAGTGAGATCTAATGCTGGCCCGGAAGCGCCGGAGCGCGGAACCGCTCCTTCCAAGAAGATGACGTTGGGTACATTGCCGACCTTTTCCCAAGGGAGCGTCGGAGTAATGAATGGCCGCTCGGCTCTGGCGATCACGTGGGTCGGATCGTGTTTGTCGAACAAAACCCATCCCGGACTGTAGATCAGCCTGTCGTTAGCGCCGTTGTACAGCAGAAGAATTCCTGCATCCGTAAGGAAGGGCGGCGGCCCCGGCTCCATGACTCGCGAATCGAATGCGCCTGGACGGCGGTCGAGAACCGGCTTATCGGTTGCGTCCGCCCAATGGAGCAAGTCGCGCGAGGACGCGAGTCCCATGTAATCGCGCGGCTTCCCGTCCGGATCTTGGCGGGTTCCCAAGTAATACATCCACCACTTACCGTTCACCCTCTGAGACAGAATGGCCCCCGATTTTGTCCACTGTGTGTTCCAAGTGCCCTTATAAGCGGGCATAATGACGCCCTTGCGATCCCAGTGAATGAGGTCGGTAGAGGTTGCCAGGCACAGTTGCGCCGAGTGCCGGTCGTATCCGGTGTAGGTCAAGTAATACGTCCCGTCGATTTGCACCACTCGCGGATCTTCTACACCGCCATCCTTCTCATAGGGCGCGCTAGGCGACAAGACAGGCTCGGGGCGAATTGTGAAGCGCAGTCCGTCGTTGCTCTCGGCGTATCCAATCCGTGAGGTTTGGTGCTGATCCTGAGCCCGGAAGAGGAGCACTGTCTTGTCGGCGGTGCGGATTGCGGCGGGGTTGAAGAGGCCGAAAGCGGTGAAGTCTTGCCCGGGCGCGAGCAGCGGTTTGGTGGAAACGCGCTCCGCCGTAATGCTCACTGGGGCGGCTGCCACCGCAAGGCAGATCCCAGTCGCAAGACCCATAGAAACAAAACGAAACAGTTTGTTACCTGACATGCGTCGTAAGAACGCTCCTCCGCATAAAGCGTAGATTAGAAGCAGAAAACCGCCATTTGAATACGAATTCGATATACACGTGGCAACCCCTAGAGGAGCTTCGGCGCGATCTGGCGTACGGCTGGAGGATGTTTTTACAATCCCCTGGTTTTGCGGCCATATTGGTCTTTACGCTCGCTCTGGGGATTGGCGCAAATACAGCGGTTTTCAGCATCGTTCATGGAGTTCTGCTTCGGCCGCTGTTCTTCAAGAACTCAGCCCAGCTATATGCGGTTTGGGATGAAGACACGACAGTAGCGGTGCCTGCCAAGCGTTTCGACGTTTACCGCGACCTTGAATTTTATAGGGATTTTAGCCACAGCTTTACGGAGTTTGCCGGGGCGACTTGGTCGGTTGAGCCGCAAGTGATGACCGGACGCGGGCCGGCGAAAGAGGTTTTCGCTATGCCTGTCACAGCGAACTTCTTCTCGTTTCTGGGAGTTCATCCGGCGGAGGGACGGACTTTCGCTCCAGAAGACGTAAATCGCGGCTGCGCCCTGATACTGAGCTATCCATTTTGGAAGAACACCCTCGGCGGACAGAAAAGGGTCGAGGGAAGCACGCTCCGTTTGAACGGCCAGAGTTGCGACGTTTTGGGCGTCATGCCAAGGAATTTCGCGTTTCTTCCCGCCGGTGACACCGATGCATGGGTAGCGATTACTCCGGCCAGCGCGATCGCGCGCGATCCCAACCGCCACAACATGGGAATTTTCGGCCGTTTACGACCAGGGGTGCCGCCCGGCGCCGCAGTTTCCGAACTCAAGGTGCTGCACAAGCAAGCGCACGTGAACGACAAGCACGCGCGGAACAACGACCCGAAACTGTTCCCGTTGTCGGAAGAGTTTACGTCGCTGGCTGGAATGAATCTGCGCCTCAGCTTGCTGGTCTTATTCGCCGCAGTGGTAGCAGTTCTGCTGATCGCCTGTGTGAACGCCGCCAATCTGTTATTGGGACGTTCGTTGAGACGGCAGAAAGAGTTCGCAATTCGCGCGGCGCTTGGTTCCGGGCGCGCAAGACTGATCCGGCAGCTGTTGACTGAGAACCTGATACCGGCCGTCACCGCGGCGATTTTGGGCGCCGGTTTAGCGGTCGCGGCGGTGCGTTATTTTCGCGCGCTCGACCCGGTCACGCTACCGCCGGGAGCAGTTGTGGAAGTGAATTGGCCCGTGCTGGCGTTCACCGCCGGTCTTTGCCTGCTGACAACGGTGGTCTTCGGGTTTGTTCCGGCTTGGAAGGGATCGCAAACCGACCTGAATGACGTGTTGAAATCCAGCGGCCGCGGCAACTTCGGAGATCGCGGTAAACAGCGCCTGGGCCGGGCGCTCGTTGTATTGGAAGTGATGCTTTCCCTGGTGCTGCTGGCTGGGGCCGCGCTGCTGATCCGCAGCGTCACGCAATTCGCTTCCGAGCCGCTCGGCTTCAAGACAGATGGGGTCGCCACCATGTCTCTCAGTCTTCCTCCGGTAGCGTACGCAAGCGCGAGCCAGCGCACGATTTTCTATCGACGAGTGATGGACCGGCTAGCTGAATTGCCCGAATTGCGTGGTTGGGCGCTAACGACAGCGATTCCTCCTCTCGGCGGGAACGCATCTGGAGCGCTGTCGGTGGACGGCCGGCCGGAGGCGGAAAATGCGCCAAACGATACACGAGAAGAGGTCGTTTCGCCCGAATATTTTCATTTCTTTGAAATCGCCTTGCTACGCGGACGCGAATTTACTTCTGCCGACGGTCCCCGGGAGCAGACAGTCGCAGTGGTGAATGAAGCGCTGGTTCGGGAGTATTTCCCACACGAAGATCCAATCGGAAAGCAACTGCGATTCCGGGGGCTTCCCAGGACTGAGTCACTGGTGGTCATCGGCGTGGTTGGCGATGAAAAACATTTCGATCACGCTCAAGAGATGAGTTGGCTTGCCTCGCCGCTCATCTATCGCACGCTGTGGCAGGATCCGCCGCCGCAAGCATCCTTGCTGGTGAGAGGGACGGGTGATGCAAACAGGACGGGCGCCGTCGTCCAGAAGCAGTTAGCCTCATTAGATCCCATTGTTCCGGTGTTCGAACTAGAAACGCTGCAGCATTTCATCTCGCGGTTCACGGCCTATCCGCAGTTTCGCGCGGTCGTGTTGGGAAGCTTTGCCGGTTTGGCGCTCTTGCTCGCCGTGATCGGAATCTACGGCGTCTTGTCGCAACTTGTGGAACAGCGCACGCAGGAGATCGGAATGCGGGTAGCTCTCGGTGCGCAGCGCGGTGAAGTGTTGTCGCTTGTGCTGCGAAGTGGAATGTTTTTAACCGGCATTGGTATCTGCCTTGGCCTCTTTGTGGCCTGGGGTTTGACCCGTTTTCTTTCCAGTCTTCTTTATGGGGTGGGCGCCACGGACGTGCTGACGTTTGCCGAAGTCTCCGCGATTCTAGCCGCGGCGGCGTTTGCAGCCATATACCTGCCGGCGAGGCGCGCGGCGAGAACCGATCCGATCAAAGCGTTGCGCCACGAATGAGCCGGACCGCTAGGATGGTGTAAGTCTTTGGAGCGCGCTCCAGGCGTCCCTTGCGCATATCGCTTTTCATCACCTGCTATAACGACCTGCTGTTCCCGGCAACAGGTATCGCTGTTGTCAAGATTCTGGAGCGCCTCGGTCACACCGTGATTTTTCGGTCCGAGCAGACCTGCTGCGGCCAGATGCATTACAACACCGGCTACCAGCGTGAAACCGTTCCGCTAGTGCGCAAGTTCGCGGAGCTGTTCGCCGAAGATGAGCTGATCTGCTCGCCTTCCGCTTCCTGCGTAGCGATGATCAGGGACCATTTTGGGAAAGCGGCCAGGATGGCGGGTGATGAGCATCTGGAGGCCGCAGTCGAGGAGATCGCGCCACGCGTGTTCGAGCTGACGGAGCTCCTTGTCCATCGGCTGGGTGTGGAAGATGTCGGCGCTTATTATCCGCATCGCGTCACTTATCATCCGTCTTGCCACTCGCTTCGCATGCTGCGTGTGGGAGATGCGCCTCTTCGGCTGCTGCGCAACGTGGGCGGTATCGATTTGATAGAACTGGCAAACGAGTCGGAGTGTTGCGGCTTCGGAGGAACGTTCGCCGTGAAGAACGCGGAAACCTCGGCGGCGATGCTGGCTGAAAAAGTTCGCTGCGTCTTGAATACTGAGGCGGAAGTCTGCACCGCCGGCGACAATTCCTGTCTGATGCAGATCTATGGATCGCTTCACCGGCAACGGACGGGCGTGAAAACTGTACACATTGCAGAGATTTTGGCCGCTACTCGTGAAGGACACGCGGCGTGAGCATACAAGTTGGCCCTGCTACCAGCGCGCCGTCTTTTCCGGAGGCGGCGCATCAATCGCTCGACGATGCGCAACTCCGTCGCAACGTAAGAAATGCCACCGCGACCATTCAAGAAAAACGGAACCGCATGGCCGCGGAAATGCCGGATTGGGAAGAACTGCGCGCCGCCGGCCACGCCGTCAAAAGCCACACGCTGAAGTATCTGGACCTCTATCTGGAGCAATTCGAGGCCAACGTGACGCGCGCGGGCGGCATTGTCCATTGGGCGCGGGATGCCGATGAAGCGAACACGATCATCGCGGGGATTGTATTGAGCCATGCAGTCCAAAATCCCGATGCGGAGACTACGACTGCGCCGGAAGTGATCAAGGTCAAGACCATGACTTCCAATGAGACTCGGCTCAACGAGTTTCTGGAGCGTTGCGGCATTATCCCGACCGAGACCGATCTGGCGGACCTGATTGTGCAACTCGGCAAGGACCATCCGTCGCACATCGTGGTTCCCGCGCTGCACATCAATCGCGTGCAAGTGCGGGAAATTTTCGAAAAACAGATGCCGCTGCACGAGCTTGGCATCGAAGAGTTGACGGACGATCCGCAAGATTTAGCCGAGGCGGCGCGGCGTTATCTCCGCCAGAAATTCTTGTCCGTAAAGATAGGAATCAGCGGCGCGAATTTCGCCGTGGCGGATACGGGCGCATTGGTGGTGGTTGAAAGCGAAGGCAACGGCCGGATGTGTCTTACTTTGCCGGACGTGTTGATTTCACTCGTCGGCATCGAGAAGATTGTCCCCACATTTCAGGATCTGGAGGTCTTCATCCAGACGCTGCCCCGCTCCGCGACCGGCGAGCGCATGAACCCATACAACTCCCTCTGGACCGGCGTTACACCGGGAGACGGTCCCCAGGAATTTCACGTCGTTTTGCTCGATAATGGCCGCAGCGGAGTATTGGCGGATGAAGAAGGACGCGAAGCGCTCGATTGTATCCGATGCGGAGCGTGCCTGAATGCCTGTCCTGTTTACCATCAAACCGGCGGTCATGCCTACGGGTCGGTGTATCAGGGGCCGATCGGTGCCATTATTACTCCGCAGTTGCTGAATCTGGAGCATGCGCGCAGTTTGCCGTATGCTTCCTCGCTATGCGGCGCCTGCTACGACGCCTGTCCCGTGAAGATCAACATTCCGGAGATTCTGATCCTGCTGCGCGGGAAAATGGTGCGGCAGCAGCAAGAGACGTTTCTCGGGAAACTGCATCCGGAGAATATCGCCATGCAAACGATGGCGCTGCTGTTTGCGAGCGCCACGCGCTTGACATTTGCTGAAGCAGTGGCGAGGATCGCGCAAAGACCGTTAGTTGACGATGACGCGATCCACTACGCGCCGGGCCTTTCAGGCTGGACCGCGACTCGTGACCTGATGCCGATTCCAAGACAGTCTTTTCGCAGGTGGTGGAAGAAGCGCAAGCGCGAGGACGGCGCATGAGCGGGAGCAACTCGAGACAACTCATTCTCGATCGGATCCGCGTAGCCCTGAACGCACGCTCCGACGAGCCGCGCGAGAACAGACAACACCGCGAGTGGCAAGCCATTCCGCGTGAATACCGAACACGAGGAACACTCGATGAGGCGGACCGGCTGGCGCTGTTCGATGAGCGAATACGGCACTACAACGCGTCGACTTACTATTGCCGCGGTAACATCGCCGACGAGATCGGCGATATCTTAGCTTCCCGCGGCAAGCGCATTCTGATCGTGCCCACCGGCTTCCCCATCCAATGGCTGCCGGACGGATTCATGTTCATACCCGACGACAACCTGAGCTATGAACAACTCAATTCGAACGACGGCGTGCTGACAACGTGCGCGTTAGCAATTGCATTGACCGGCACGATCGTGCTTGAGAGTTCGCCTGAGCAAGGACGCCGCGCAACCACGCTGATTCCCGACTATCACTTATGTGTTCTTCGCAGGCAAGACATCGTTGAAGTGGTTCCTGAGGCATTCTTAAAACTGGAAGGCATCAAGGACCACCCGATTACTTTCTTTTCCGGCCCGTCGGCGACAGTTGACATCGAAATGACCCGAGTGCGGGGCGTACACGGACCACGCACTTTAGACGTTCTGGTCATTTGATCGCCCTGAATGCCAAATAAGGCGGAATTAAGCTCGAAGGCTGCGCTGTGGCGGACTGTCAACCGCATCGATAAGAGCAAAATCAACAGCAAGTGGATTGCGTTTCGCAACTCCATGGCGGTCGCAGTGCCACTGGGGATTGGAATCGCGGTGGGTAAGCCGCTGGGAGCTGTCGCCATTACCACCGGTGCGCTCAACGTCTCCTATTCGGATGGAACCGATCCGTACGCCCGGCGCGCCCGCCGGATGTTGAGTTGGTCGCTGCTTGGCGCGTTCGCGGTATTTACCGGGTCTGTTACCGGCCGATACCATTGGGCAGCCTTACTGTTCGCCGCAGCTTGGGCATTTATCGCGGGTATGTGCGCTGCCATCAGCACAAAAGCCGGGGATCTAGGTTTGAACACGCTGGTGGCGCTGATCGTGTTCGCAGCCCGCGGCGCCATGCCGCTGCGGGGCGCGCTGATCACCGCCGGGCTGGTTCTCGGTGGCGGACTCCTGCAAACTTGCTTCGCCTTATTACTTTGGCCCATTCGCCGTTACGAGCCGGAACGGCGTGCCATAGCAAAAGTGTATTCGGATCTCTCGCAAGACTTGAAGCCGGAATCGAATGCGCTGCTGTCCGCGGCGCTCACCACGCCAAGCACGCAGGTTCAGGACACGCTGTCCGCGCTTGGAAAAGACCACAGCCTGGAAGGCGAGCGCTTCCGCCTGCTTTTCGATCAGGCGGACCGCATCCGGCTTTCGGCGTTCATGGTGAGCCGCCTACGGCCGGAACTACAGCACCAGCAACGAAAAAGCGGTGTACCGCCGGAACACGCAGCGGAGTGGATTGACGAGTTGCTGGACACTGCATCGAAGCTGCTTTCCGGTATCGGCGAGTGCCTCACATCGGGACCCTGCGTCGGCGAAGAGAAATCGATCTTGGCGAAGCTGGAAAAGCTGGTTGAGGCCGCGCATGCGTTTCAACCCATGTCCCCGGTTTCGCAAGAAATCGCCTGCGCCTTCGACGTTTTGGTGGGCCAACTTCGCGCGGCGGCGGAACTAGCGAACCATTCCACCTTAGAAGGCTTGCGGGGCTTCGCCGAACGCGAAGCATCCCATCCCTGGAAGCTCCAGGTGGCGAGCTGGGTCGCCACTCTACGGGCGAATCTCGACCCACGCTCGGCATTTTTCCGCCATGCTGTACGTCTCGCCGTTTGTGTCGCCGTCGCCGATGAGATCGCACGCGCTATCAGTTGGGAAAGATCGTACTGGATCCCGATGACCGTGGCGGTCATCTTGAAACCGGATTTCACAACGACGTTCAGCCGCGGAGTTCTGCGCTTGGCAGGCACGTTCGGCGGCCTGATCTTCGCGACAATTTTGTATCATGCGCTCCCGGCCTCTGCCTGGAGGCAACTGATACTCGTTGGCGCTTTCACGTATTTCCTGCGTTGGATTGGGCCGGCGAATTACGGTGTTTTTAGCTCTGCGGTGAGTGGATTGATCGTTTTTCTCATTGCTGCGACAGGCATTGCGCCCTCTCAAGTAGTAGTGCTCCGCGGATTGAATACCATCGCGGGTGGCGTTCTCGCGTTGATCGCCTATGCTCTCTGGCCCACCTGGGAGCGAACACAGGTTGCGGACACCATCGCCGAAATGCTGGACGCATCGCGGCTGTATCTACAGGCACTGCTGGAGCGTTTCAGTAACGCTGATGCCGCAGCGGAAGATGCTCTCAACCGTAAGAGAAACGATTGGAGACGCTCACGTTCAAACGCCGAGGCATCCGTGGATCGGGTCAGTTCAGAGCCGGGAATGACAGCCGCCAGATTAAGCTGCCTCACTTCCATATTGGCCAGCTCTCATGCCCTGATGCACGCGATGATCGGGCTAGAGGCGGGCGTGTTACAAGCACCCGTGCGTCAGCCCTCCGATGCCTTCGCCAAATTCACGCAGGACGTGGAATTTACGCTCTATTTTTTGTCGGCGGCATTGCGCGGCTCGTCTGCCGCCGCAGACACCTTGCCGAAGCTGCGAGAGGACCACCGCCGTCTCGTGGAATCCCGCAATGCTCTTTCGCCGACGGATCAGTTTGTCATCATCGAGACCGACCGCATTACGGTCAGCCTCAACACGTTGCGCGAACAGGTGATGAAGTGTCTGCAAACTGCGGCTTAAGCGGCCTGCGTTTTGGTCTGTGCCGGGACGAAGCGGGCAAAGGCCTTCTCGTAGTCTGGCCGGGAGAGGTCGCGGCATCGGCCGATCATGTTGTCTTTGAAGGTTTCGAGGTCGATGTGATGCTCGAGTTCGGCTAACGAAAATTCGAACCCAAATAGCTCCGGCACGAAGGTGTTGCCGGATTTGGCGGCGCATTCGTAGTAGCGGACGGCTTGTGACATGTTCTTACGCGACTTCTCGGCTTGTTTGCGGGCCGTTTGTACGCTATTCAGCTTTTCGGCATCGACTTCGCGATGGCGGCGGAGACGTGTTTCCTGGAGCGCAATGTTAGAAAGATCCTTGCGGTAGGCGATTTGCACTTCGGCTTCAATGAAAGAGGCGCGGACGGCGGGGTCTTCTTCGTTGGCATAGAGATCGGCAAGTTTGCGGCGGCCGACCGCTAGGATGCCGGCTTCGAGGGACGGGATGCGGAGAAGGCGCCATTCTATGTCGGCGACGGCCTGGACGAGAGTGCGTTCTTCGTCGGTAGCGGGGTTGAATTGTTTTTCGAGGCGCGCGATATGCGCCTGATAGGCTTCCACGTTATCGGAGGGGAGCAGCACGGTTTGGCCGGTCAGACCGGTTTTGACGGCGTTGTGGGAGGAACGGTTCTTTCCTTCCGGGCTAACAGGACCCGAGGAAAGCTGCGCATTTTTCTGGTTGGCTGCGATTTGGGCTTCAGTGGCCATGGGGTAACTCCTTCGCTTACTAAGAGCGCATGGGGTGGTGACGAAGATAGGCGGAAACCGCGGCTAAGTTGTGGCAGAGGAAGGGGCAGAAAAGATTGAGGCGATTTGTCAACGGGACTCACAACCGCTTCCGTCTACACTGGCCGACGGGCCGGGATTGCCGCAGACGAGTCTCGAACCAAGTCAGCGTACTTTACTTCTGGCTGTTGTAGTCTTTATCGCTGACAGGCTCTAACCAGATTGTCTTTCCCTTTTGAGTCGGGGTGACCGCGATATAGGCAAAGCTGCTCTTGGGTGTTGCGCCGTGCCAGTGCTCTACACCCGAGGGGCATTTGATGACGTCTCCTTTGTGAATGATCTGTATCGGCTTTCCCCTTTCCTGGTAGTAACCAGTGCCTTCTGTGATGAGCAGAACCTGGCCCCCTGGGTGAACATGCCAATCCAGCTTTGCACCGGCGTCGTAGGTTGCTACAGCAATCGTGGGATCGAATGAACTGTCTCCTACACTCAGCTCTTTGAGCCAGATGTTGCCGGTGTGGTTTTTCGCGGGGGAGATCTCACCTTTCGGGAAGATTGGGTCCGGTGTCTGTGCCTTCGCCCGGACTATGAATACAAGGCTCAGCGCGAAAGCGAAAGTTAGAAGTTTTCTTTTCATTGGTGTTCTCCTTTGGTGCCTCAAAACAATGTTGGTTGGAATGTACCTGATCCTGTTCCAGCCGATAGCGGATTCGTTACTTGTGCGGCTGCGTCAGCCCGTGCGCTTCCAGCCACCAGTAGAACTCTTCAATCCAGTGATCGCTGGTCGTGCCTTGTTTGCGCATGCTCCAACCGTGGCCACCATGTTCATAGAGGTGGAGTTCTGGTTTGTACCCGGCCGCCTTGAGTGCGTCATAGAACAGGATGATTTGGGCACCCGCAAGAGTGTCATCCTCCGCCAACTCCATGAAGAAAGGCGGAACATCTTTCGGGATCGGAGGCACGGAAGGAAAGTAGGCCCCATAGATTGGAGCAGCGTAGTTCGGACGGGCGCTCACATCTGGCTGGATCGCCGTATATTCCGCGATCATCCCGCCAGCCGAGAATCCCATGAAGACAACGCGATCGGAAGAGATACCCCATTCGGCGGCATGGGCACGCACGACTTTGATAGCCTGAACGCCATCGTCCAAAGCATATCTTCCATCCTCTGCAATGAGCGCGTAGTTGCCAATTTGGGCCCCGAAGCGTGCACCTGCGGCTTTCCCAATCTGATCTTCGTTCTCGCCCTGGATCTGAGCTGTCCGGTACTTCAAGACAAATCCCGCAATGCCGCGGGACGCGAGCCACTCTGCTACCTCGTGCGTATCCGTGCCAAGGAAAAGAAAGTCTCCACCGGGGGCGATGATGACGGCGGTGCCGGTCGCCTTGGCCGGGTCCGGCAGGTAAGCAGTCAGAGTCGGCGTCGTCACGTTGACGATCGATTCCATCGGGCCGGATCGAAGCGTCGTTTCCTTTTGCTTCCACTGCTCGGAGCCTGGCGCGACACCGGGCCACAGATTTATCACCTTGGGTGCGGTTGCGGGGGTGGCCGACTGTGCCGGCGTGCTGCTGCTAGTCACCTGCGCACTTGCTGAAGTTAGGAAAGCGCCTGTTAACAAAGAAAGCGCGAGAATCGATCTCGAACGCTGGCTGCTCATGAGTCTGCTCTATGGATTTTCACGTGTCCATTCCTCTTCTCAGGGCAAGAATTTCAGAGTCCGGTCATCTTTAAAGCAGCTTCCGGAAGACGTTTTCCCTCGAGCTGCAGCTTGGATGCGCCCTCATCGATCTGTTTGAGATCGTCGCCGGTCAGCTCAACGCTTGCAGCGCCAAGGTTTTCCTCCAGACGATGTAGCTTGGTGGTTCCTGGGATCGGCACGATCCAAGGCTTCTGCGCCAGCAGCCATGCGAGTGCAACTTGTGCCGGTGTCAGACCCTTGCGGTCCGCGACCGACTTCACCAAGTGGACCAGAACCATATTTGCCTTGCGAGCCTCTGGCGAGAAGCGCGGCACGACGTTCCGGAAGTCGGTTGGATCGAACTTTGTGCTTTCGTCAATTTGGCCGGTGAGAAATCCTGCACCAAGCGGACTGAAGGGAACGAACCCGATTCCAAGTTCCTCCAGTGCCGGCAGAAGCTCTGTTTCGGGGCCGCGCCAAAACAACGAATACTCGCTCTGCACTGCGGTGACCGGTTGCACTGCGTGCGCCCGGCGTATTGTTTGTACCCCAGCCTCGGACAGGCCGAAGTGTTTTACCTTACCCGCGGCAATCAAGTCTTTGAGTGCTCCAGCTACGTCCTCTACGGGAACGTTTGGATCGACGCGATGCTGATAGAAGAGATCGATGGAATCGGTCCGGAGGCGCTTCAGGCAAGCGTCTGCGACCGCCTTGATGTGCTCGGGCTTGCTGTTGGTTCCAGGACCGCGCTTGCCAGTCTCAAGATCGATGTCGAAACCGAACTTGGTGGCGATCGTTACCTGGTCTCGGATCGGCTGGAGCGCTTCGCCCACCAGATCTTCATTCACGAAGGGTCCGTAAGCTTCGGCGGTGTCGAAGTGGGTTACGCCGAGGTCGTGGGCAGCGCGGATCAACTTGATCATCTCGCCCTTGTCTGCTGCCGGGCCATAAGCCGATGTCATACTCATGCAGCCTAGGCCAAGGGCGGAGACCTCAAGATTTTGTCCGAGAGTGCGGGTTTGCATTGTTTTTCTCCTGGGCGTTGTGCGCCATTTCCTTCTTTAGCGGTTTACGAAACTCTGAAGCTGAGGCGGATATCTGTCTCCCTGAACATCAATCGCTGAGACGGCATCGTGAATAGCATTCAGATCTTCGGCATTCAGTTCGACGCTTGCACCGCCAAGATTCTCTTCAAGCCGATGGAGCTTCGTGGTTCCAGGGATAGGCACGATCCAGGGCTTCTGGGCGAGCAGCCATGCCAATGCGATCTGCGCCTTGGTTGCCTTTTTCTGTTCTGCAATTCGCCCCAGTTCCTCGACCAGAGCCTGGTTTGCCTTCCGAGCTTCGGCGGAGAAGCGCGGCACGATGTTGCGAAAGTCCGTCTTTTCGAATTCTGTTTTGTCGGAGATCGCACCCGTTAAGAACCCCTTACCGAGAGGGCTGAATGGAACGAAGCCGATGCCGAGTTCTTCTAATGCCGGAAGAATCTCTTTTTCCGGCTCTCGCCACCACAAGGAATACTCACTCTGGAGAGCGGTGACTGGCTGTATCGCATGAGCCCGGCGAATGCTCGCCGCGCCTGCCTCCGACATACCGAAGTGCTTGACCTTACCCTCTTGAATCAGGTCCTTTACCGTGCCCGCAACGTCCTCGATCGGGACGTTTGGATCGACGCGATGCTGATAGAACAGGTCAATTACCTCGGTCCGGAGGCGCAAGAGGGCAGCGTCTGCGACCGCTCTGATCCGTTCCGGCGTGCTGTCCAGGCCTTGACTTGGAATCCCGTTCTTAAAGCCAAACTTGGTGGCGATCACGACCTTATCGCGAACGGGATTCAGGGCTTCGCCCACAAGTTCCTCGTTCGCAAATGGTCCGTATGCTTCAGCGGTATCGAAGAAAGTCACGCCGCGGGCGTAAGCGGCGCGAATGACTTTAATTGCCTCGCCCTTGTCGAGCGCTGGGCCGTAGCCGAAGCTCAGTCCCATGCAACCAAACCCGAGAGCTGATACTTCCAATCCGCTGTTTCCTAATCGTCGCGCTTGCATTGTCATCTTCCCCTTATGTTTTCTTGACCGATCACTCTTGAGGCGCTAACTCTGTTTGACGGGCGCTTCCACACCGGACAGGGATAGCACCATTGGGGGCAATCGTGCACTGTGAACCGGAGTGCGGGCCAGCGCGGCATTGAACTCCCGTATCTCTCCAGACGTGAAGCTGACGCCATCGGCGCCATTGTTATCCAGCATGTGAGGCATCTTGGTTGTCCCTGGGATCGTCACGATCCAAGGCTCTTGCGCCATCAGCCATGCCAACGCGATTTGAGCAGGAGTTGCATCTTTGCGGCGAGCCCATTGCTTGACGACTTCGACGATCGCGAGATTACCCGGCCTGTTTTCGGGTGCGAACCACGGCACCATGGCACGGAAGTCGCCGCGTTGAAACCGCGTGTTCTGGTCGATGGCTCCCGTGAGGAACGCCATCGCGAGCGGACTCCAACATATGAAGCCGATTCCAAGCTCCTTGCAGATTGGCAGGATCTGGGCTTCTGGGTCACGCGCCATGATCGAGTACTCGTTCTGCACGGCTGTCAAGGCTGCACCGAATGTGCGCGGCGAAGCGTTTGTGGCCCTGGCTCCGAAACACCGAAGTGGAGCACCTTTCCTTGCGCGATCAAGTCTTTGACGGTGCCAGCTACGTCCTCAATGGGAACCTGCGGGTCAACGCGATGCTGATAGACAAGTTCAATGCGATCAGTCCTATAACGCCTCAGCATTCCTTCCACGGAAAGCCGGATGTGTTCGGGGCGACTGTTTAGGCCCCCAAGTGACTTCCCCGTATCCGGGTCGATGTTCCAGCCGAACTTTGAGGAAAGGACAACCTGATTCCGGATCGGCGCGAGCGCTTCGCCGAGAATGCGCTCGACCTCGAGCGGACCGTACGCCTCGGCTGCATCGAAGAGCGTCACCCCACGATCGTGAGCGGTGCGTGTCAGCGTGATCATATCGGCCCGGTTCGGGGCGGTGTCATAAAACGTGCCCGTGAAATCCTGGCAGCCTAGCCCGACGCTGGAGACTTCGAGAGAGCCGAGTTTGCGCCGGCCACTCACTCCGCCCTGGGACAGTGGTCTTCCAACCTTCTGAGCTAGAGCCAAAAAGGGAAAACCGCTACCGAACGTCGCTGTGCCGACCGCTCCGCTGCCCCGCAGAAACGAACGACGGTTCAGGCCG
Organism: uncultured Acidobacteriaceae bacterium; assembly: GCA_963730865.1. Taxonomy (GTDB): domain Bacteria; phylum Acidobacteriota; class Terriglobia; order Bryobacterales; family Bryobacteraceae; genus Bog-105. Next base: position 67,579 of record CAVSTO010000020.1, read on the forward strand.
CGATTTCTGAGTTTTGCCTCCTTTTTGAAGTCGTACATGGTTTGTCTCCTCGTCCTGGTAAATCTCAAGTTAGCCTCGCTATCAGGAGAGCGCCCCTGCCGATCACGACAATATGTCCGCCGATTGCGACATTCTCTGCCGGAGCGACTTTGGCGCCTTATGCAGTCCCTTTGACGTTTATTGCAGGGCGCACTGCGCCTCACCTTCGATACCTTTAGAGGAGGAAGGACACAGCAATGCTCAAGCATTTCCGAGTTCCAGGACGCCTCGCAGTCAAGCTCGAGGAGCTGGGAGTTTCTGTTCCCGCAATACTGCGCAGGGCATGTCTTCCGCGCGACCTGTTCGAGCAAACCCGCGTCCTGGTATCAACCAGTGAGTTGTTCGCGCTGTGGCGTGCCATCGATCATGTAAGTTCTGATCCTCTGATCGGCATCAAGCTGGGCATTGAAACCAAGACCGAGCGGTTTCATCCGATGGCCATAGCCGCGTTGTCCACTTACAATCTGGTGGCAGCATCGGAACACATGGCTCGATACAAGAAGCTGACCGCGCCAGAAGAGATTCTTCTACAACTCGATGACGAAGAGTTCACGCTCGGCTTTCGTTGGCTGCTAGCCGTTTATACTGAGCCGTGGACGCTTACGGATTATTGCTTCTCGTGGATGCGCTCCTTGGCTCGGCACGGAAGTGGAACGCAACTGAACCCTCTCAGAGTAGAGTACGTGCAGCAGCGTACGAACATCCGGCAGATCGAACGCAGTCTCGGCTGCGAGGTCGTCATCGGCGCACCGGGGAATGTCATCGTCTTTCGTGCGTCAGACGCGACAAAACCGTTCGTCACCCGCAATGCCGAACTGTTCGACATGCTCGCGCCCCAGTTTGAAGAGCAGTTGCGGCAGTACAAAGATGAGGACGGCTTCATAGACCTGGTACGCCGCACCATACAGGACAGGCTTACTGGTCATCGCCCTTCCATCAATGCAGTGTCGGAGGCGCTTCACATGGGTCCTCGGACGTTGCAACGTCGCCTACAGGACTCGGGCTCTAGCTTCCAACGCGTTCTCGATGAGGCGCGTCACCAGATGGCTCGGTACTACCTCAGCAACTCCGGTTTGGAGTTGAATGAGGCAGCCTATCTCTTAGGCTTCGAAGATCCAAATTCGTTTGGACGCGCATTCCGAAGTTGGGAAGGCATTCCTCCGAGTGACTGGCGAGAAACACACCGACCGACAAAGGTGATGTAAACCGGCTCGACTAACCACACGACTGCATGGATCGGTAGCGGGAAACTCCGTTGTCTCTGGCTGGTCCTGGATTGTTTGCCATCCGGACACAATAACGTTTGCACGCGCGAATCTCGATACCGTCGTGTTCGGACGCTGCCAATTAGGCGTTCAACACCTTGTCTAAGGTGATGGGCAAATCGCGCACGCGCACTCCGGTGGCGTGAAATACGGCGTTCGCAACCGCCGCTGCGGCGCCTGTGATTCCGATCTCGCCGATACCTTTGACGCCGAGCGGATTGACATGATCGTCCTTTTCGTCCACCCACAACGCTTCGAAGTTGCCGATGTCGAGATTCACTGGAACGTGATATTCGGCCAGGTTGTTATTCACAAAGCGCCCGCGGAGATTGTCCATCACGGCGTGTTCGTAAAGCGCCATGCTGACGCCCCACACCATGCCGCCCAGGAGCTGGCTACGCGCCGTCTTCGAATTCAAAATGCGTCCCGCGCCGAAGCAGGCCACCATGCGCGGCACTCTGATTTGGCCCAGTTCCGCGTCCACTCGCACTTCGGCAAATTGCGCTCCGAAGGCGTACATGGAGTAATTCTCTTTCTCCTCGCCCGGCTTTGCATTTGCTTGACCATCTACATGCGGCTGTCCGCTGCGGGCAATCAGCGCCTGGAATGTTTCACCTTTGGCCGGATTACTGCGCGAGAACAGACGGCCGCTTTCGAAAGCAACATCTTGCGCACTCACGCCCGAAAGGGGCGACTGCGGCATCGCTCACCGCCATCTGAATTAGCTTTTCACGCAATGCCTGAGCCGCGAGATATACGGCAGAACCGGTGCTGGCGGCGGTTTGGGATCCACCCGAAACCGGCGTCTCGGGCAAGATGGTGTCACCCAAACGAAATTTGACTTTATTGGGAGGCACTCCAAAGGAATCGGCCGCGATCTGCGTCATGATCGTATACGTTCCGGTGCCGAGGTCCTGAGTGCCGGCATCGACCGAGAACGTGCCATCCGCATTGAGGCGCGCGCTTGCATTCGCAGCGCTGCGGCGCGTGGGATAGACGGCCGTTGCCATGCCCCAACCGATCAGTTCATGGCCTTCGCGCATGGAACGTGGCTCCATAGTGCGCCGGCTCCATCCAAACCGTTCCGCTCCCTGGCGGTAGCATTCGCGCAGCGACTTACTGGACCACGGCTTGTTCTTCTCCGGATCCGTCTCGGCGTAATTCTTCAGCCGGAACTCGATTGGATCCATCTTCAGCGCATACGCCATCTCGTCCATAGCGGCTTCCAGGCCGTAGGTGCCGGCCGCTTCGCCGGGCGCCCGCATGAAAGAAGGCGTTCCGGTATCGGATGGCACCACGCGATGAGTCGTGAAGTTATTGGGCGAAGCATAAAGCATCCGCGCCGCCAGACTGGCGGTCTCGACAAATTCGTCAAAGCGCGAGGTTTCGCACAGCGTCTCATGGCTCAGGGCGGTCAAGCTGCCGTCGCTTTTCGCGCCCATCGCCACCGTCTGGCGCGTTTCTGAGCGGAAGCCCAGCATGCCGAACATCTGCGGGCGTTCGACGGCCAGTTTCACAGGCCGCTGCACCTGCTTCGCCGCCATGGCCGCCAGAACGACGTGCGACCAAACAGGCCCTTTGCTTCCGAAGCCGCCGCCGAGAAAAGGAGAAATGACGCGGACGTTATCAGGCTGTAAGCCCAACAATTGCGCCACTCGTTTGCGGTCGGTAAATACACCTTGGGTAGCGTCATAGAGAGTGAGGTGATCCGGCGAATCCCAGACCGCGATGGTGGCGTGCGGCTCCATCGGATTGTGTACTTCAAAAGGCGTTCCGTAGACCGCATTCAAATACGTATTCGCTGCGCTGAGCCCGGCCTGCATATCGCCGCGATGACTGCTGGACGGATCGCCCCCGCCGCCCGCTTTCTCCGGCGTGTAGGCTTGTGAAGCGCGGCTCTCCAGTTCGACCTCCGGTTTTTCGGCCGCGTAGCGGACCTCTACGAGTTGAGCGCCTTCGGTTGCAGCTTCGAGTGTCTCGGCGACGACCAATCCGATCGGCTGGTTCGCATAACGAACTACATTGTCCTGCAAAACCTGAACTACGCGCCCGGTGGGAGGCGCTTTCTTTTGACTCTGAAGCTCCGGCAGCTTCATTGCATTCGCATGCGTCATCACCAGCAAAACGCCAGGAATTCGCTCCGCCGCGGTCGTATTCATCGAGACAACCCGGCCTTTCGCGATCGTACTCATCACCATCACGGCATAGACAGCGCGCGGGATTTGATGCTCGTACGCGTAGGTGGCGCGGCCAGTTACCTTGAGCCGTCCGTCTACACGGTCCAGTGGTTGCCCGATTAAAGGTAGATCTGCCATTTGAAATTTTCTCTTGTTAAGCCAGGTTCACGGCCGTGGTTACGGCACGAACGATGCAGCGCCGCGCCAGTTCCACTTTAAAGGCGTTATCGTGATACGACTTGGCGTCGTGCAGTTCGGCTTCCGCAGCCGCGCGCAACTTCGTCTCGTCCGGCTTCTTACCCGTTAGCGCCCTTTCGGCTTTCGATGCGCGCCACGGCTTGTGCGCCACACCCCCGAGCGCGATTCTCACTTCCCGCACTTTGCCTTCCGCATCCAGATCGAGCACGGCCGCCACTGACACAAGCGCAAACGCGTACGAGTTGCGGTCACGGGTTTTGAGGTATGTGGAACGCTTCGCATACGGCATGGGCGGGCAAATCGATGGCCGTAATCAACTCGCCCGGATGCAGATTCGAATCGATCTGCGGAGTGTCGCCGGGCAGACGATGAAAATCCGCCATCGGTATGGAGCGCTCGCCTTTCGGACCTTTCACTTGGACGACGGCCTCCAGGGCTACCAACGCCACGCACATGTCACTCGGATGCGTGGCGATGCATTCGTCGCTCGCGCCGAGGATCGCGTGAATGCGGTTGTAGCCGTCTTTCGCCGCGCAACCGCTGCCGGGAACGCGTTTATTGCACTCGCGAAAGCTCGGATCGTAAAAGTAATAACAGCGCGTCCGTTGCAGCAGATTGCCGCCCATGGTTGCCTTATTCCGGAGTTGCTGCGTGGCGCCCGCCAGAATGGCCTCGCTGAGAACCGGGTAACGCGTGCGGATCAGCCGGTGATTCGCGGCATCCGTGTTCGATACCAACGCCCCGATGCGAACGCCGCCTTCGTGCTCCTCAATCGCGGTCAAGGGCAGTCGATTCACATCGACCAGATGGGCCGGCCTTTCGACACCCATCTTCATCAAATCGAGAAGGTTCGTTCCGCCGCCGATAAAACACACGTCCGGACCTTGGCCATAGGCCTGGATCGCTTCATCTACAGTTTGCGGACGGGTGTAAGTGAACGGCCTCATACATTCCGTCCTTGATGTACCGCGCGAACCGCATCCACAATCCCGACATATGCTCCGCAACGGCAGATATTCCCGCTCATGCGCTCGCGAATCTCGTCGTCGGTGAGTTGGATCGGCCGAACGTCTGAAATGTTTTGCGTTACCGCGCTGGGCGCGCCTGCCTTGACTTCAGCCAGCAGCGCGACCGCGGAACAAATCTGCCCAGGCGTGCAGTATCCGCACTGAAAGCCGTCGTGTTCGATAAACGCGGCCTGCATGGGATGAAGATTGCCGTCCTGCGCCAAACCTTCGATGGTGATGACGCGGTCACCGTCGTGCATCACCGCCAGACTCAGGCAGGAATTGATGCGCCGGTCACTTGTATGCCGATCATCCACCAAAACGGTACATGCGCCGCACTGGCCGTGATCGCACCCCTTCTTCGTACCGGTAAGGTGCAAATGCTCACGCAGCAAATCGAGCAACGTGACTCGTGCATCGATTTCGAAATCGTGCTGCTGGCCATTGATGGTCAGGCTGCACTTTACTGTTGCAGCCGGGCTGGGACTCGGCTGCGCATTCGCCGGCAGAGCAGTGGCTACTCCGCCCGCGACCGTGACACCGACAAATTCTCGGCGGCTCACAGCGGAAGAGGCTTCCGCCGTCCGTGTCTCGTCTTTTTCCATTAAGCTCCTTGCCGCACGCGCTGCTTGGCGCACACGTCCACTCAGACGCCAAAGGAGGCGCAATGGTTAGATTCGGGCGTTGTTGGAAGGTGACAGACGGTTGAACTACATCACCGAAACGGTAGCCAGCTCTGGTGATTCTTCGAGCATCGTGTCGGCGCCGCTGGTTTTCACGAAGCAACGCAATACTTCGGCAACGCTCCACGCCTGCGCGCAGCAACCTCGAGGTGTAAACGGCGCCTCGGCATCGAAGATTTCGCTGATGGAACCAACACAGGCTTGGCGCAGATGCGGCTCGAATCCTTTGAGGAAGCCTCGCGCGGTCTGGTAATCGTCGGGATGGAGCTTGAGCCACGCATCGATGAATGGGCCGATCAGCCAAGCCCACACCGTGCCTTGATGATAAGCGGCATCGCGAGAACGCAGATCGCCGTCGTATCTGGGCTTGTAATCCTTCTCACCCGGCGCGAGTGACCGCAGGCCGACAGGAGTCAGCAGGCGCTCCTGCACCACTTGCATGACCGGCTTCCAGCGCGATTCATCGAGGATCGGATATTCGAGCGAAATGGCGAACACTTGATTAGGGCGGCAAGAAGGGTCTTCACGGAGTTGCTCACCATCCACCACATCGTAGAGGTAACCGCCTTTTTCGTACCAGAATCGCTGGTTAAAAGAGGTTCGGGCCTTCACGGCGTGCTCGGCAATGCCGTCGGCCTCTTCTTCGCGGTGAGCCTGGCGCAGCCATTTCTCAACCAGGCGCAAGGCGTTGTACCACAGAGCGTTGATCTCTACCGCTTTGCCGCGGCGCGGAGTCACCACCCAATCGTCAACCTTCGCGTCCATCCACGTAAGCTGATAGCCCTGCTGCCCCTGCACCAGTAATCCGTCGTTATGGTCCACGTGAATGTTGAACAGCGTGCCGCGCAGGTGGTGACCGATGATGTCGATCAGCCGCGGAAGCAGGTGCTTCAGCAGGTGCTCGTCATTGGTCCGCTCCAGGTAGCAATGGACCGCATGGAAGAACCACAGCGTCGCGTCTGCCGTATGGTACAGCCCGGCAGTCTTGCCCTCCGGGAACATGTTGGGGATGAGGCCGTCCTTGATGTAATCGGCAAACGTGCGCAGTATGTAACTGGCTTCGACCGTGCGGCCGGTCGTAAGAGTCAGCCCTTCCAGACTGATCATGGTGTCGCGGCCCCAGTCGGTAAACCAGTGATACCCGGCGATGACGGTGCGAATCTCGTTGCCCCCGGCGCGGGCGCGAGCCGTGTCTTGCTGACGGCCTACCGGCGTAAAAATGAATTGGTCCGCGGCCCACAGCAACTCGCGGCAGGTGTTGTCGCAAATGCGAGGGTCGGCTTCAAGCGCCAAGCGCCGTTTGCGATCATGCTCGGCATCCCAAGCCTGTTTCGCATCGAGCGCCGACATCACGTCCAAGGTTTCGGTCGACATCACCAGGGTGGCATCCGCGCTTGCGGAAAGCTCTACTGAGAAATAGCCGGGACTCCAGAGATCTCCGCGCCACGTGTAGCCGCGACTCTGCTCGATGTCATAAATGGCGTTGCGCACTTCGGAAGTATCAATTGAAAAGCGCGCTTCCTTGCCCAGGAACATCAGGCGTAACGGAGGAATACTGCAGTTGTCGCGCTTCAACTCATAGTGGTCATTGCGCACCGTCAGCGTGTAATCTCCTACGGGCGTGTTGACGGCAGCTTCGTGTTCGCGCATGTTCACGGCGGGACGCAGCCTCAGTTCAGCTTGTCCTCCTCCGCCGGCGATTCTGTAATTGATATAAGTGGTGTTCTGACGATGCGGTAAATACACGCGTTTTTCAATCGTCAGGCCCGCCACTTCGAAGGTCCAGACAGGCAGGCCTACGTCCAGACGGAAATTCGTCAGGTAGGGCGAGCCGCGAAAATCCTCTTCTTCCGTCTTCAATCCATTCAGCTGAAGGATGCGGCCGTCTGCAAAGACCACTTCCTCCAAAAGATCGTTCAGCATCATGGTTCTGCCGAGTGGAGAAGGAAGCGCGGCAATCAAATATCCATGAAATACGCGCGTCAAAGCTCCGCCCGCGGTGCCGGACGCATACCCGCCCAGACCGTTCGTCACCAGCCACTCGGTCTCGGTGAGACGCTGCAATTCCTCTTTGGTCAAGGCTTTATTGGCGTTGTGGCTGTATAAATTCGTCATCGTAAGAGAGTCAACAGAGTTTATTCCTGATTTATTCCTGGACGGACAGGAATGGGAAGCAGCAACACGGCAGCGCGGCCCGGGATTTTCCAATTCTCATCCGTATCGAGCGGCGCCGTTCCGCAACCGCCATATTCGGGAGCTTCAGAGGACCACAGTGTGGCCCACTGCTTGAGTTCCGGAGGAGCCAACAATGGTTCCGGCGCCGGATTCAAGTCCAGGTCTACCCCCAGATTAACCAATAAAAGGCGGTCACGCTCAAAACCCGGCGAAAAGAATCGTAATAAGAAGCAGGAGGGCGACAGAACGGCTCCATCTATCCCATCGGCACCTTGCCTGGAAATTACAGGGTCTTCGCGCCGCAGCCTCAGAAGATCCCGGTGCAACGCGTACATTTCTGAGTGTTTCTGCACTTCGGAATGATCCAGCTTCGAGTGTTCGAATGTGGCTACAGCGGACGGATTATCAAAGCATTGCCGCATCTCGGGAAGCCCGAGTGAACGCCACTGCGCCAGGAACTCCACGCGTCCCTTTTCGATGAGCTCGGCCAGTTCGGGCTTATGGTCGGCAAAAAACAGGAACCGGCTGGAAGCCGCAAACTCCTGTCCTTGGAATAACATCGGCGTTCCGGGACCAAGCAGCGTCGCCGCCGTGACGGCTTTATACGCCGAAGCAGACGATAGTTGATGGACACGCTGCCCGCGCGCCGAATTGGCCACCTGATCGTGGTTCTGAATGAACGTCACCATGGAGGGCCGCGGCATACCGAGTGTCGGCGTACCTCGGCGCTTTTCCTGCCAGCGATACCATTGCCCTTGATATAAATAGCCGTACTTGAACGCCGATAAAAACTCCTGCGAGGTGCCTCGATAATCCGTGAAATAGGCGTCCGCCCTGCCCGTCAGCGCCACCGTCGCGGTGTGATGATAATCATCATTCCACAGAGCGTCCAAACCATAACCGCCTTCCGATAGTGGTCTGAGCAGGCAGTTTTTCTGGGGCTCATTCTCGCCGATGAGCACAATAGTCCGCTTGCCCGCGGCTTGGCGCGCGTCTCGGCCTATTTCCGCAATAATATGTGGTTCACTGCCGTCGTGAATATCTTGCGTCGCGTCTAAACGCAACCCGTCCAAATGAAAATCGCGGATCCAGTAGGCCGCATTTGCACGAAACAGTTCGCGCACGGGTCCGCTCTCTTCCCCATCGAAGTTAATCGCTTGGCCCCAATCGGTCTTGTACTTGTCGGTGAAATAGAACGGCGAGAACTTTGCAAAGTAGTTGCCGTCGGGTCCGAGGTGGTTATAGACGACGTCGAGAATAACGCCCAGCCCATGAGCGTGAGCGCGATCCACAAACGAGCGCATGTCGTCGGGCGTGCCATAAATCGACGCAGGAGCAAACGGCTGCACTCCGTCGTAGCCCCAGCCGAACCTTCCAGGAAAATCCGCCACCGGCATTACCTCAATCAGCGTGATTCCCGTGTCGCGCAAATAGCCGAGCTTCTCCGCCGCCGACGCCCACGTGCCGCCTTCCGTGAAAGTCCCGAGGTGCAGCTCGTAGATCACCTGCCCGGGAAGTTCTACACCGCGCCATGCAGCGTCCGACCAATGAAAAGCAGCCGGATCTTGGACCTGTGAAAATCCATGCGGACCCGTCGGCTGATACTGCGAGGCGGGATCGGGATAGGCTTCACCACCGTCCAACGAATATTTGTAGTTGACGCCTGGCCCTATCCCGCTCCCAACACCCGAATAGTAGCCGTTGCCTTCGCTCTGGAGAGCGATCCTTTCCTTGCTGCTTTCGAAGACCACCTCGGCGGTTTTCCGCCGGGGCGCCCAGATCCGAAAATGAGTGCCCTCCTTCGCGGAAAGAAATTCCGCGCCGACGGGCATCCGCCTCGTAACGCTTGATCTGGCGTGCGACATTTTCTTTAAGATAGAGCATGCGAAGAGTCGGGCTATTTCGCCCGCTCCGTGCTATTCTTCGCGCTCTCCCGATCTTTTAGAAAGGTCACAACGTTAAGCTTTACAATGGATTACGGGGAAGAAATGCGGCTTGCTCTCACACGCGAGTCCCAGGAGCACGAGCCATTCCCACAATCTCCATGGACATCAAGCGGTTTCGTGTTACCCTGCGAGTGTGAACCCGCTGAGTCATCTCCGCCAGCTGGAATCTGAGAGCATCCACATCTTCCGGGAAGTGGCGGCGGAATGCCAGCGTCCCGTGCTGCTGTATTCGATTGGTAAAGACTCGTCCGTGCTATTGCGGCTGGCGCAAAAGGCCTTCCATCCGGCGCCGATTCCCTTCCCATTACTGCACATCGATACGGGCTACAAATTCCGTGAGATGATCGATTTCCGCGATCGCTATACGGCGGAACTTGGCGTCAAGCTGATCGTTCACACCAATCAAGCGGCGCTCGACGAAGGAGCCAACCCGTTTGCCTGGGGTACTCAGCGTTGCTGTGGCGGGCTGAAGACCACCGCGTTGCTCGACGGTCTGCGACACGGTGGCTTCGATGCCGCCATCGGCGGAGCGCGCCGGGATGAAGAAAAATCACGAGCCAAAGAGCGCGTGTTTTCTTTCCGCGATACGCGTGGGCAATGGGATCCGCGCAACCAACGCCCGGAGCTCTGGAACGTTTTCAATACGCGCGTAAACGCGGGTGAAAGCCTGCGCATTTTTCCCCTTTCCAACTGGACCGAACTGGACGTCTGGCAGTACATTCATGCCGAGAACATCCCGGTGGTGCCGCTTTACTTCGCGAAACTGCGTCCTGTCCTGGTGCGCGGCGATTCACTGCTGTCCGTGGAACAGCCATTCGTTCCGCGTCTTCCCGGTGAGCAACCCCAGATGGTGATGTGCCGCATGCGCTCACTCGGCTGCAGCCCTTGCACCGGCGCCATTCGCTCGGAAGCCGATACCATTCCGCGCATCATCGAAGAACTGGTCAGCATGCGCCGCTCCGAGCGTCAAAATCGCGTGATCGATCACGACCAGGAAGGCTCAATGGAGTTGAAGAAGCAAGAGGGTTACTTTTGAGAAGCACGCGCAAAACGGGTTCGGTTTCAATTGCCTCGCCCGAAGGAATAGCGAGCCCCTCTCCTGTTTGGCGACGCCCATCCGAGCCCTTTGCGCTTTCGAGGGCGGCCGTTGCTTTTCCGGTTAGCGAGTCGTTTGAAGAGTTCCTCGAACAGGATAAAGCGAAAGACCTTCTTCGCTTCACCACGGCCGGAAGCGTGGACGACGGCAAGTCTACTCTCATCGGCCGCTTGCTCTACGATTCGCGCAGCGTCTATGAAGACCAGCTCGAGTCCGTCACCAAGGCGTCGGTGGGCCGTAACGCAGGCAGCATCGATTTCTCCCTGTTGACGGACGGCCTGCGCGCCGAACGTGAGCAAGGCATCACCATCGACGTGGCATATCGCTACTTTGCCACGCCGCGCCGTAAGTTCATCATTGCCGATACACCCGGCCATGAACAGTACACCCGCAACATGGTCACCGGCGCCTCCACGGCCGAACTCGCCATCGTGCTGGTGGACGCTCGCAAAGGCCTGCTTCCCCAATCGCGGCGTCACACTTTTATCGCTTCGCTGCTGGGCCTTCCACACGTTGTGATCGCCGTCAATAAAATGGATCTCGTCGGCTACGATCAAGCCGTTTTCGAAGAAATCGAAAACGACTTTCGCCGTTTTCTCACGCGCTTTCAGTCGATTGAACCGTATTTCATTCCGATCAGCGCGCTCGCCGGAGACAACGTGGTCACGCGCAGCAACCACATGCGCTGGTTCCGGGGTCCCAGTCTTCTGGAGCATCTGCAGCGAGTGCCGGTCGGCAGCCGTGCGCAAGAGGCCGCGTTTCGTTTTCCCGTGCAACGCGTGGTTCGGCCGAATCATGAATTCCGCGGATACGCCGGCACGTTAGCCTCTGGGCGCGTTCGAACGGGCGATCCCGTGGTGGTTCTTCCCTCCGGGCGATCCACGACTGTCGCGACCATTAGCACCTTCGACGGGGAACTCCAAGAAGCGCAGGCGGGACAATCCGTCACGTTGACGCTGGCCGATGAACTCGACATCTCGCGCGGCGACTTGATTGCTACGCCCGCTGACACTCCAGAGGTTTCAAACTCCATCGAGGCCACCCTCGTGTGGCTCAACGAAGCGCCCTCCGAGCCGAGCAAGCGTTACCGGCTGAAGCACAGCACGCGCCAGGAGTTCGCGGATCTCAAGCAGATCAAGTATCGCGTCAATATCAACACGCTCGATCATGAACCCGTCGACTCGCTCGAGATGAACTCCGTGGGGGTGGTGAACATCGAAACCGCACGGCCCCTTTCCTTCGACAGTTATCAAGCCAATCGCATCACCGGCAGTTTCATTCTGATCGATCCGGTCAGCAACGCAACCGTGGCGGCGGGAATGATCGTAGGCGCGACTTCCGCGAACCGTGCTCAGGCCCGGATTGCGGGAGATACCGGAATCACGTGGCGCACCGAAGCCGGATCATTGGTTCTTTCTCTAGGCCGCGAAACCAGCACGACCGGTCCTCAGCAGATGGAGGATCCCGAAGCTTTGGACGCATTGCAGCGGCTCCTGGAACGCCTGCAAATCATCTAAACGGGAAAGCAGCAACTCATGAACCTCACTGGCGCTCGCGAATCCATCGACACTGCTCTTGCGCAAGGGATCGCGCCCTGTATAACGTGCAGCTTCCAGGCCGAAGACATGGTCGTGCTCTACCTTCTTTTGGAACGGCGCCCCGATATTCCCGTGCTGTTTCTCGAAACGGGTTACCACTTCCCTGAGGTCTATCGCTATCGCGACGAGATGACCGAGCGCTACCACTTGAATCTGGTAAACGTGATGCCGCTCGAAACGGTGGCGCAACAGGAAGGAAAGTTCGGTCTGCTGTTCCAATCGCAGCCCGATCAATGTTGCAAGCTGCGCAAAGTCGGCCCGTTGTTCGCCGCGCTCGAAGATTACGACGTCTGGTTCACCGGTCTGCGCCGCGTGCAATCTCCCACCCGCGCCAATCTTCAGGTCATCGACAACTTTCCGCTTCCTTCAGGCAAGCAGTTGCGCAAGGTGAGCCCTCTCGCCGATTGGGACGACAAAGACGTGTGGACCTTCGCCCGCCAGCATGGCATTCCGCTGTTGCCACTCTATGACCAGGGCTATACCAGCATTGGATGCCAACCCTGCACCGCCCTTCCGGTGGACGCCGCCCACGCGCGCTCCGGGCGCTGGGCAGGCCGCAAACTCGAATGCGGCATTCACATCGCCGAGGCCCATTAGTCCATGGAAGTCCTGCTCGGATTCGCCATTGCGTTGGCGATATCGCTCACCGGCGTGGGCGCCGGCAGCATGACCACGCCGCTGCTCATCTTGCTGCTCGGCGTATCGCCTGCCACGGCCGTGGGAACAGCTCTTACTTTCGGCGCGATCGTCAAAATTGCCTCAGTGCCTGTCTACGCCATGCGTAGACAGGTGAATTTGCGCATCTTGCGCCTGCTGCTCGCCGGCGGAATTCCCGGTGTTCTGGTCGGGTCGCTCCTTTTGAACGGGCTGAAGCACGGAACTTATAACGGCCTTCTGTATGGAGTGCTCGGCGCCCTCATCGTTTCCACCGCTCTGTTCCGGCTCTATCGCGTCTTCCGGCCCAAAGCGGACGCGGGCCATCGGGACCGTCCCGGCCTCTTGTGGTCCCTGGCGCTTCCCATCGGCGCCGAGGTGGGGTTCTCCTCTGCGGGTGCGGGCGCTTTGGGGTCTCTTTTGCTCCTCAGCTTCACCAAACTCAGCGCTGCCGAGGTGGTCGGTACAGATCTGTGCTTTGGCTTGGGACTTTCCGCCGTAGGTAGTTTCATCCAAGTCGGGGCCGGCAACTACGATGGCGCCTTGCTTCTAAAACTTGTAATCGGAGGACTCGCGGGCGCATTCACGGGCTCATTGCTCGCGGGCCGTGTCGCTCAACGGCCTTTACGGGTCGCACTGCTTCTCATGCTGGTAGTGCTCGGGTGCCAACTTGCGCTGCATGCGCAGCAACCCGCTCCCGTCCTACATACAGTTTTGCGTGCCGCCACCCGATAGAGAAAGCGTAGTTCCAGCTTTACAACATCAATCATCCTTTTTCTTGTGAATGACTTAGTCTCCTTTTTCTTTTCGCTCGCAACGCTCCAAATGCTCAAATCATCCATACAATCCCCTATTGAGCCGATGCGACAAATAAGAGATACTATGGTCAGCAAGAAAAAACAGATGGCATCACCCCGTATCAGACCGGTCCCCGTCAATGCAGCATTGCTTGACAAGGTCCTTGATCGAGCAACCGAGGTCATCGGAGACCGGGAACAAGCCTTGCGTTGGCTTGGAACACCCGTTCGCGCGCTGAATTTCGCCACTCCCGTTTCTCAACTCGCTACGCCGCAGGGCAAAGAAGCTGTTGAAACTGTATTGACCAGGCTGGAACACGGCGTTTTCTGACCGAAGCCTACCGTCTTTTTAAACAAACATATCCTGCAAACAGTGGAAAAGGCGCTGCTCTATGGGGCGGTCGCTGGAATTCCATAGGGACAGAAGTCATTTACACCTCCGCTTCCGTCTCGTTGGCCGTTTTAGAGATACTGGCCAATTACTCCGTTCTCCCCGTCAATTACGCCCTTTCTCAAATCACCATTCCTGATGATGTTGCCGTTGAGCATGTTCCCGATGCGCAGCTACCGGAAAGTTGGGATTCCTTGGCACCGGGTGTGGACACCCAGCGCTTCGGCGATCAATGGTTTAAGGAACAGCGATCCCCCGTCCTTTCGGTACCCTCAAGTGTCATCGTCAGTGAGCGTAACTTCGTCATTAATCCCGCTCACCCAGACTTCCGCAAGATCCGATTTTCGGCTCCGCAGCGCTTCGTCTTCGATCCCCGCTTGCGTTAACCGCCGCCCCGCGGGTCTCATGGGGAACCCACCACGTTACAATGGCCTTTTCATGGCACAGTTATTGGCCGGCAAGACCGCGTTGGTCTTGGGCGTTGCGAACAAGTGGAGCATCGCTTACGCGATCTCTTCCGCATTCGTCCGCGAAGGCGCTTCACTCATACTCACGTATCAAGGCGACCGCCAGCGCGAGACGGTAGAAGAATTGGGCTCGGAACTCAAAGCGAGTAAGATCTTGAGTTGCGATGTGACCAAGCAGGAAGAACTCGACCATCTCGCATCGGAATTGAAAACCGGCTCGCTCGATACGGTGGTTCATAGCATCGCTTTCGCAAATAGGGAAGATCTCAGCCGCCCGTTTCTGGAAACGAGCCGTGATGGCTATCTTCTCGCGCAGGAAGTCAGCGCTTACTCGTTGGTATCGCTATCGCGCGCCGTCACGCCACTCATGACAAAAGGTGGCTCCGTGATGACACTGACTTACCTCGGATCGACGCGAGTAGTTAAAAACTATAACGTGATGGGTGTCGCCAAAGCGGCGCTCGAAGCCTCAGTCCGTTATCTGGCGGCGGATCTCGGCCCCAAAAATATTCGCGTGAACGGAATCTCCGCCGGTCCTATTAAGACCACGTCTGCGCGCGGCATCAAAGATTTCTCGAAAGTTCTGGATGGTGTCGCGGCGAACGCTCCGCTGCGGCGAAACACCGACCCCGCGGAGGTCGCCGATACCGCGGTCTTTCTTGCCAGCGATCTCAGCCGCGGAGTTACAGGAAACGTAGTATTCGTGGACGCGGGGTTTCAAATCATCGGCTTAGGTTTGGGTGAGTAGACGTTGACCGCCCGCGTCCCTAACGCTTTAACAAGCCGTGCGTCTGAATTGACAGCGGTTTTCCTGCTTCACTATCCTAAATGTTTTCGCCGTCGCAACAAGGCTGTGCGCAAATTGCGTCGAGTCCAGTGATCAACGGCGGAACAATCCAGACCGGCTCGCGTTTTCACATTGAGCCTAGTCGTTTTCGTCTAACCATATGATTCAGGTCGAAGGTTTATCAAAAAGATATGCGCGCCACGTGGCTGTGAACAACATTTCGTTCACCGTGGACAAGGGCGATATCGTCGGGTTTCTCGGGCCCAATGGCGCCGGTAAAACCACTACCATGCGCATCTTGACGTGCTTCATGCCGCCTACCTCGGGAAGCGCGAATGTAGCCGGTTTCGATGTGTTCGAGCAGCCTTTCGAGGTGAAGAAGCGCATCGGCTATTTGCCCGAAGCGCCGCCGGTCTATCCGGAAATGAGCGTATCCGATTACCTCATGTTTGTAGCACGGCTCAAAAATGTGCCTAGCGCCGATGTCAAGAGCCGTACTGAACAGGTGATGGAGCGCTGCTCGGTTGGGGACGTGAAATCGAAACTCATTTCGAAGTTGTCGAAGGGATATCGGCAGCGCGTCGGTCTTGCTCAAGCCATCATTCACAACCCCGATGTGCTGATCCTTGACGAACCCACCTCCGGGCTCGATCCCAAGCAGATCACCGAAACGCGCGACCTCATCACGAGCTTGGCGGGCGAACACACCATCATTTTGAGCACCCACATTCTGCCTGAAGTAGAAGCCGTTTGCCGCAAGGTCATCATCATCAACAGAGGTCACCTGGTTGCTACCGACTCGGTCGAACACCTGAAGAATCGCGGCCTTGGGAACGCGGTGCAGATACAAGTGGATACGGCCGGAAATGGCGATGCTTTTGCGGTCCAACAACGGCTCGAACAAGTTCCCGGCGTGAGCAAGGTTCTTGAAAGAGCAGCTCCCGACGGCCGCTTTATCTTTGAGGTGGAAAGCCTGCCCGATCGCAGCGCGCGCGCCGATTTGGCGCGCGCCGTCGTCCATGCCGGTTGGAATCTGCTCGAACTGAAGTCCACCACGCAATCGCTCGAAGAGGTGTACTTGCAACTGACGGGCTCAAACGCCGAACTGGCGCGTCCCACCGTCGACGGAGGTGTTCAATGAGAAACATCTGGACTATTTGCCGCCGCGAGTTGTACTCGTACTTCGTTTCGCCGATTGCCTGGGTATTGCTCGCCATCTTCGCCGTTCTTAGCGGCTTTTTCACTTACATCATCAGCGCCAGCTTCGTGAACGCCTCCTTGCAAGCCCAGATGAGCGGTCAGCAGATGCCGATGAACGTGAATGAGCAAGTGATCGCGCCGCTCTTCTCGAATATCGCGGTCGTGGGCCTTTTCCTCATTCCGCTGATCAGCATGCGGCTGTTCGCGGAAGAAAAGCGGCAGGGAACCATTGAGTTGTTAGTTACTTCGCCGGTTCACGACATGGAGATCGTCATCGGCAAGTGGCTGTCGGCCGTCTTGATGTATGGCGCGCTGCTGGTTGTCCTGCTGCTCGATTACTCGTTCCTATTTATCTACGGTAATCCGGATTGGAAACCGGTGGCCACCGGCTTCCTGGGCATTCTGCTGCAAGGCGCGTGTCTGTTGGCGCTCGGCACGTTTATCTCAACCTTGACGAAAAACCAGATTGTCGCCGGGGCGGTCGGCTTCGCACTCGCGCTCGTCTTATGGATCTTGAACTGGACCACCTCTTTCGGCAATTCCGATAGCGTGCAAGTGCTGAATTACTTATCGATCGTTAGCCACATGGATAGCTTCTCGCGTGGGGTCATTGACACCAAAGACTTGGTCTATTACCTTTCTATGATTTTCCTCGGATTGTTTCTGACGTCTCGGTCGCTCGAGTCGTTGCGGTGGAGGGCGTAATGGCAGACATCACGTCAAACGAACCAACGCCCAAAACAGTAGCTCGCAAGGACACGGTTGCAGGCCGGCAGGCGCGTTATGGCGCGACCGCCGGCCTGTACACGATCGTCGTGATTGCCGCTCTCATCTTAGTGAACTGGTTGAGCAATCGCTACAACAAGGCGTTCGATACTACCAGCAACAAGCGCTTCACGCTTTCGCAGGAAACACAAAAGCTTGTCAAAAATCTGAAGAGCGACGCCACAATCACGTACATCGATAAGGCCAGCGGATTCGATCAAGCCAGGGGCATGCTCGACCGCTATAAGAATCTCTCTCCGAAGATCCACATTCAGTACATCGACTATCAAAAGCAGCCTGTAGTGGCGCGCGCCTATGGATTGCGCTTCCCCGGCACTGCTTATGTCGAAATCGGACCACGGCGCGAAGAAGCCAAGTCGCTGACGGAGGAAGGCATTACCGGCGCATTTCTCAAAGATCTGAAAGGCGTGCGCAGAGTCTGCTTTGTGAGCGGCAGCCAGGAGCATCCGCTTGACGACACAGATGCAAATGGCCTGTCACAATTCAAGACGCTCTTGGAGCGAGACAACTACCAGGCGCAATCCGTCACTCTGGTGGACAAGACCGCGGTTCCGAGCGACTGTAACGTTCTCGCGATTGTGGGGCCACAATCGAATTACACAGCGAATGAAGTCTCTGCGGTAAAAAACTATGTCGAGAATGGTGGCCGCGCCTTAATGCTTCTGGATCCTCCGCTCGATTTTCAACACGAACACATTGCTGAGAACACCGGTCTCGCCGATCTGCTTCAAAGCTGGGGCGTCACGGAAGATAAAGACCTGGTGCTAGAGCAGAATCCAATGGGACAGCTATTTGGGTTCGGAGCCGAGATTCCATTGGTAAGCAGTTACGAATCCCAGCCCATCGTGGCGGACCTGAAGAACAGCTTCACCGGATTCCCGATCTCGCGCTCGCTCGAAATCAAGAATACCGGCAAGGCAACAGTAGACAAGCTCTTCTCGACAACCGACCGCGCGATTGCGACGACGAATCTCAACACGAACGAAGTAAATCCGGCTGATCCGAACAACAAGAAGGGTCCATTTGTATTGGGCGCCGCCGGCTCGTATAACACGGGTAAGCCTAGCGATCCAGGTCGCTTCGTGGTCATTGGCAGTTCGGGTTTTCTCGACAACAGCATGCTAGGTTTCCAGGCGAACCGCGATTTAGCGCTTAACTCGATCAACTGGTTGTCGTCCGACGAAGATCTGATTTCCATTCGGCCCAAAGAAGCAGAAGATCGCCGCTTGACTGTGAACCAGCGCCAGATGAACGTCTTCTTCTATTTCGTTTTGATTGCGCTGCCGCTGTTCATCATCATCGGCGGTGTTTCAGTCTTCCTGAAGCGGAGATAGGATGAGCCAGACGAAGCTTGTCATAGCAGCCGCCGTCCTTGCGCTTCTGAGTGGCGCCGTATGGTGGGCGAAGCGCCATCCTGCATCGGCGACGTCTACAACGCCCGCGCCGGTGACGGCGAAACTGGCGGATATACCGCAGGGGCAGGTGCAGGAGATCGATCTACAGAAGAAAACTGGCCCGACGCTCACCGTGAAGCGGGAAAACAACAAGTGGGCCATAGTCAGTCCGGAACCGTTGCCGACTGATCAGGACGCGGTCAACGCAATTGCTTCCTCACTGAATCCAGTGACTGCTGACAACGTCGTCGAAGATAATGCCACGGATCTGAGCAAGTACGGTCTCAATACTCCGAGCCTGACAGTCACCGTGCGCGAGAAGAACGGTAAGTCGGATGTGATCGCGTTTGGAGATGATATTCCCGCGGGCTCGCTGGTCTATGCGCGCGCCGGCACTTCGTCCAAAGTGTACGCGGTCTCCTCTTCCACGAAAACTTCGTTGGACAAGAGCGCGAACGATCTGCGCGACAAGCGGCTGCTGACGTTCGATTCGAATCAGCTTACACGCATCGAATTAGCTTCGGGCAAGACAGATATCGAGTTCGGGAAGAACAATCAAAACGACTGGCAAATCGTAAAGCCGAAGCCGTACCGGGCGGATAATTTCCAGGTCGAAGAACTTCTTCGGAAGTTGAGCGAAGCGAAGATGGATCTCTCGGGCAACGTGGACGATAGCAAGAAGGTGGAGGCTGCGTACGCCTCAGCCCAGCCCGTCGGTGTTGCGAAGGCAACCGATTCGGCAGGCACTCAGACGTTGACCGTCCGTAAAGAGAAGGACGACTATTACGCCAAGAGCAGCGTCGTGCCGGGGGTGTACAAAGTATCGGCCGATCTCGGAAAGGAGATCGAAAAGCCTCTCGAAGACTTCCGAAATAAGAAGATTTTCGATTTCGGCTTCAGCGATCCCACGAAGATTGAGGTTCAGCAGGGCACAAGCGATAAGACCTACGCACGCAGCGGATCTGACTGGAAGCTGAACGGCCAAACGATGGACGCCGGATCTATTCAGTCCGTCATCGACAAGCTTCGTGATCTCTCGGCAACCAAGTTCGTCGAGTCCGGATTCACTTCTCCGGCCGCCACCGTCACCGTTACATCGAGTGACGGTAAGCGCGTGGAGAAGGCGGAATTCGCCAAGACTTCCGACGGCTATATCGCCCGTCGGGCTAATGAACCGTCACTGTACCAACTGGACGCGAAATCGGTGAACGATATTCTGGATGCAAGCAAGGCAGTCAAGTCATCCAGTTCCAGCTCGAAGAAATAGATGCGCTTCAGGAAACGCTCACCGCATGTCAGCTCTGAACACCGATCTGTACCAGCTCACGATGGCGGCGGGCTATTTCCTCACCGGGAAGACGGAGGAACGAGCTACCTTCGAGCTGACGGTGCGGCGGCTCCCAGAAAATCGCAACTTCCTGGTGGCGGCCGGTTTACAGCAAGCGATCGAATACCTTCTGTCGCTTCGGTTCCGTAAGGAAGAAGTCGATTACCTTCGCTCGCTTAGACAGTTCAAGGATGTTTCACCGGAGTTCTTTGATTTCCTGACGGATCTCCGCTTTACGGGTGACGTTTTTGCATTGCCGGAAGGAACGCCAGTGTTTGCGAATGAGCCCATCGCCATTGTGCGGGCCCCGCTCGTCCAGGCTCAACTCATCGAAACATACCTGCTCTCCACTTTCGCTTTTCAGACGAGTATTGCGTCGAAGGCAGCGCGCTGCGTCATTGCCGCCGAGGGGCGTGGGATTGTCGAGTTCGGCAGCCGCCGGGCGCACTCACCGGCAGCCGGAGTTCTTGCCGGCCGCTCGGCCTATATCGCCGGTTGTTCCGGGACGAGCAACGCAGAGGCCGGCATGCTCTTCGACATTCCCGTCTTTGGCACGGCCGCGCACTCCTGGACCATGGCGTTTCCCAGTGAAGAGGAGTCGTTCCGCGCACTGCAGCGGCTGCTTGGCGAATCGAGCGTCTTCCTGCTCGACACCTACGACACAGTTGAAGCCGCTCTCCTGGTTACTCGCTTGGGGCCACCCTGTTGGGGGGTACGGTTAGATAGCGGCGACCTAGTCCAGCTCTCGCGTGAAGTTCGGCGGATACTAGACAACGCCGGTTTGCGCGACGCAAAGATCTTCGCGACCAACGATCTGAATGAGCATCGGCTTGCCGAGTTGGTCAGAGCGGGGGCGCCGATCGACTCTTTTGGCGTGGGCACGCAACTCGCTACCTCGGCCGATGCGCCGGCCCTGTCCGCTGTCTACAAGATGGTGGAGTTGAATCGTGATAAAGCGCTTCACTATACAGCCAAGTTCAGCGATGAGAAGAGCACGTTGCCGGGGGCCAAACAGATTTACCGTTATTCCGATCGGGACGTCGTTGCTCTGGCGAGCGAATGCAATGCCGACTTTGAAGGCGAGCCACTCATCCGCCCTGTTCTGATGAATGGGAAGCTGGTTGAGGCGAGCCCCACGAGCGCGGCTATTCGCCAGCATGCGCAGACCGCTATCGCGGCGATTCCAAAACGGCTACATAGCTTGGAAGAATCAGAACCTTACCAGGTGGATATCAGCCCGCGGCTGATTCAAATGGCTGAGAGCTTGCGTCAGGATCTGCAACTCGCGAAATGACACTTCCTAAGACGGTCTTCTTCGATGTCGATACCCAGCTTGACTTCTTATATCCAGCCGGAGCTTTGTATGTACCCGGAGCGGAAAAGATCATCGATTCTCTCGCTGCGCTGACCCGTTACGCATCGTCGAATCGGATACGGATTCTGTCTACGGCCGATGCTCATACTGAAGACGATCCGGAATTCAAGACCTGGAAGCCGCACTGCGTCGCTGGAACTGTTGGACAGCAGAAGGCTCCCGCTACCCTGACGCCTGGCGCCCGCGTTTTGTCTGCGGAGGGCGGCGCTCTGGATGCGCCACAAGTGATTGTCGAGAAACAGAAGCTGGATGCCTTCTCGAATCCGAAGCTGCGGCCGCTTCTCGACTCACTCAAGGTAGACCGGTATGTACTCTACGGGGTGGCGACTGAGCTTTGCGTCCGCTGCGCCGCCTTCGGGCTACTCGAGACCGGAGCGCGCGTGGAACTCGTCTCAGAGGCCATTAAGAGCCTGAATGAATCGGAAGGGCGCGAATTCATCGATCGATTCCAGGCGCAAGGCGGAAGGCTCACGACCGTTTCTGAAGTGACCGTCAGCGGGTGAACGTCACGACGTGCTCGCCGGCGGGAAGCATTACAGAGCCGTCTCTGCTTGCTCCTGTTGCTCGCCAGAAGGTGGAGCCGTCTATCTGAATCAGCGACACCGGCGAGGCAAGCATGGCAACGGCTCGGCTGCGACTGGAGTAAGAGAGCACGGCGCCATTCTGCGACGCGTCACCGGAGGTGATATCTCCGTTGAAATCGGAGAGTGTGACGCCCGCTCTTTGCGTGGCGGGGGCCAGGGTATGTGTTCCGGCCGGCGCGAGCACGGACGTGCTATTTTGTACCGGCCAAACTTTGCCATCCACTTCGACGGGCCCCTGCCACGATATCCTGGTCGGCTCGCGCGCTTCGGTCTTCATCTCGTCTACAGCGACATTGACGACTTTGGCTGTTGAGCCCGCCGCGGCCAGCAATGGAAGGTCCTGCCGCTCGAGAGAGTTCTCGAAGTACAAGGCGACGTGGGCAAACGATTCCGCCGCTTGATGGACCAGTTCCAACAGTTCAACACCGGTCTGCTTTTTGGTCGGGTAGACATCCTGATAGCGCTCCACCACGTTGATGTCGATGGCAACCTGCGCTCGATTTTTCGTTAGCTCGTCGTACTTTTCGCCGAGCTTGGCATAGCGGTCAGGACCGAGATCCCAAAGCGTAGCCGGATCTTCGACTAACAGTGTGCTTTTCCTGGCTTGAATCAGGGGAAGACTTCTTGCCACATCCGCTCCCAGGGCTTCGCGAATGCCGGGCTCAAACTGGTCATCAATATGAGTTAACACAACGTCCAGGTAAGGCTTGGAGGTCTTCAGACGGTCGATCACATCGAGCCAATCCGCTTGCATGCGTGACGCGAGTTGTGCTCGAAAATCCAGGAATTTGCGCAACGCTTCAGGGTTTTTAGAATAGGGCGAACTGGAGTCAAACAACAGTTTCGGATCGAAGCCATCGGCCTGTTTGAACGCAGCGCGGACATCGTCATTCATGGGAGTAAATCGCGCCGGGTTCGAGGCTCCTTCGAGAGATTCGAAGTACAGTTCGGCGACATTCACACCGTCCCAATCGAACTCGCGCAGCAGTTGGGTGATCTCTGTTTCAACGGCGCGGTGACACTCGGGATTTTGCAGGTTCATCAGCTTGCGCCAGTCCAACTGGGCATCCTGACCTGCCGCTGTCTTCTCGCGCCATTCGGGATGATCGGCCCAGAATTTTTCGCTGACATGGGGCAGTTCCAGCCAGGCATAGACCAAAATAGCGTTCTTATGGCAAGCTTCGATCAGCTTTTTCAGGTACTCGTCCTGGGCCGGATCGGGGTCGACATTATGCCAAGCCGCAACATGAAGTACGCCGACACCAGCTTGCCGCCAGCGGCGGGCGAGATAGTCCACGTCGGCCCGAATCCTGTAGGAAGAATCAAAGAACGCCCACAGATCGGTGGCTCGAACGGGTGCAGTAAGGCCCAGATCAACGAGCGCCTGCAAGATGTAGGGATAACGCTCGATACCCGTAGGGCCGGGAGAAGAAGCGATCCACAGGATGCCGCCGTGAGGGGTCCGCTTGCCGGCAAGAACGGGAATACCCTTCCATTTTTCGGTCGCGAACACCTCGAAGCCTGCGGGCAGAGTGACCGCCGGAACGTTCAGCGCCTGCTCCCAGAAGATCTGCATCTTGGGCGCATGCACGTCGCAGATCTGCCGCACGGCTACAAAGCCGGTGTTGGTGGTGATGCCGATTTGCTTCGCCGTGGTGCCAGTACCCTCTACAATCACCAGGTGATCTTGCGCGAGCGTGGGCACGTCAACGTGGGCGTCGGGTCCGAGAACAGAAAGCGACGCGCCGCTCTGCTGATCGTGAGTCATGCCAATTGAGTGCAGGATCTTATTCCAAGGCGCGGGATCGGTTCCCGTCACTTGAAACGTGTTTGCTTGCGCGACGGCGGGCAAGACTGCGAGGAACGCCAGGGTATGTATTTTCATTTCGTCATCGCGTACCAGAAGCCGACTCGCACGTCCGTGTAGTCATCATGCGGGTGGGAGCTAACATCCCGATAGGGGCCGGCGAGATAGATACCGCGCAATAGGTCCGTTGTCCAGTAGACGTTGCGCGGCATCCAGTGCAGATGAATCTTTATTCCAGGACCTAATTCGATGGAGTTAGCCCAATATTGGCTCTTCACATCGCGCGCGTAATTCACATTCCAGAGCAATTGCGCAGTAGTGTTGTCCCAGGCCCGAAATGTCTCTCCGGCGCGGTGCTGGGAAAGGAACATCCAATCCTTGTCAAAGCGGTTTACATACAGGGCGTCGTCGGAGGTTTCGTAGAAGAGCCCGGTGTGTTCAGATCCCAGCAGATTGCCGAAGCCTTTGGCGAAGTTCAGGCCGCCCCGATAATCGGGCGTCATGAAGTCCGGCTCACCCGGCAGGTATTTAACTGCTTCTCCGGCTTCGACCCAAGCTGTCACGCGATGCCAGCTCTTGGAGGAGACTCCGACACCTGAGATGAGCGCCGTCTGCGATAGATAACTCGGTTTACGTTCCCACTTGCCGTTTACGACGACCCAACTGTAGGCGGTCATGATAGGGCCTTTGGCATCGGCATCGAGGCGCGTGGACAGGTAGAACGAGAACAGCTTGTTTGCGGCGCCTAAGAACGGCAGAGGAATGGTGCGCTTGATTTGTCCATAGGCGAAGAAATCGCCCCAGCGGGACGAATACATCGGCAAAGCCCAGATGGTAGTCTGCGCCACGGGATCTCCGCTTAACGCGTGATAGGCTTTGTTGGCTTCCGACGCGATGCCCGGATCGAGGGCGTGCCGGGCCATATTCAGATAGGGAAGCGCGTCGGCATCGTCGTGGGCCAGATTGTAGGCGAGGCCAAGCTTCAGCGTCACCTCGGCGTCGTTGGGACTTTGCTCGTGAGCTTGACGCAAGTATTTCAGGGCATCCCGTGAATACCCTAACGCGAGGCTTTTCAAACCCATCGACTTCGCATTGGAGCCGGCTGCAGCGCCCGCAGCATTCGCCGCTCCGACCGCAGGTTCCGGCCGCTTCTTCAAACCATGCATGGCATCGAGTTGCTCGCGAGCCAGACGGTCGCCTGGGTCCACCGCGAGGACTTGCTGGAATTGGGTGGCCGCGTCCGCGTCCTGGTGCATCGCCAAATAGAGAAAGGCCAATTCTTTCCGCAGGACGACATTTTGCGGGTCCAACTTGATGGCATTTACGAATTCGTATGGATATGGGTAGCGCGAGGGAAGGTGTTCCAGCGCCAACTCCGCCGTCCGGGAGTCAGTGGAACGCGAAGCGGCCAACAGCGCCGCATTTGCCTCATCGACGCGGTTCAACTGCCGCCAGACACGCGCCAGAATCAGCAGCAGTTCACTTAATTGCGGCTTGAGCTTACGGCAGATCTCATACTGCTCCGCAGCGAGCGGCAAATCGTCGCGCAATTCCGCCAACTGGGCCAATTCCCAATGCGCGCTGAACATCGGCAGATCATCCGGATTGGAGGAGCGCGCAATCGCTTCCTTCCAGCGAGCAATGCCTTGAGCTAGCGGCTGATCGATGTTCTGAAAGGCCTGTTCCGCGGTTTGCCGGGTGCCTGAGTTCGTGCTGTGGCGCAATCGGTCGAACATACGGCGCGCTTCGATCGGCTTTTTCGTTTCAAACGCCAGAAAGGCGAACTCAAGCGCGGCGGTTTCGTCATGTTCGTTTAATTTCAGCGCGGCTTCAAACTCGTCGCGCGCGTCCGCGTTCTCACCGGCTTTGAGCAAAGTGTACGCGAGATCTTTATGCGCGGCCGCATTGGCGGGCTGCTGCGCTAACGCTTTGTGAAACAGGTCGATGGCCGAATCGTAATCTTTCTGCGCCAAAGCCTTATAGGCGGCATTCAGTTCGGCGTCTCCGGCAGGCGCCTGCGCCATCAGACACGTAGCGCTCGCGATCATCAGGAGCGTTGCAACCCAGAATTTTCTTGTATGGATCAGTCCGGTCACGGCTTGCTGTTGAGTAGTTCCAGCAAGTGAGCCGGATTCTCATATCGATCTATTTCTCATATCTTTGAGGAACGGCGCAAAGGGGCCCGTTCAAGTCCGCTCCATTCTGTCGCGGCTCCGTTTTGAGTTCACGCAGCTTGTTTGCCGGTCCTTTCGAAGGCGGTACGAGGCAGATTTCGGGCGCGCATACTGGCGAGGTGCTGTTCGATTTGCGGAATTGAAAAAACGAACCCATTCGCGGCCGGTTCGAAGGATTCATTGGCTTCTTGGGCGGCGAGGTAATGCCTGGAGACGGTTTCGAGCGCTTCCCGTTCCTTCGAGCGGCGTTCCTGCTGAAGTTGGCGGAGTTCGGCTATCTCCTTTTCACGGCGGCGGGCGAGGCGAGACTCCTGGAGCTGCAGATTGCGGAGCTGCCTTTCGTATTTGATGAACGTTTGCACCTCAATCATGCCGGCGCGGAGAGGCGCGTCGTGCTGATTGAAGGCTTCGGCAAATTCCATGTGCCCTTGGGCGAAGATGGCGTTTTCGAGACACGGAATGCGCTTGAGGCGCCACATGGTATCGGCGATAGATTGAACGAGATCCGATTCGCGCTGGCCGACGGGCGAGAATTCGTCGCTGTAGGCGCGGAGATGGCGCTCGTATTCGGGTGCATCGTCGGTCGGCAGAAGGACGGTGCGGCCGGTAAGTCCGGTTTTGACGGCATTGAGCGAGGATTTGGTTCTACCTTCTGGACTCGTGGGACCGGAAGACCTTGTTTGAGTCTTCGGCTCGCGGTAGCCCGCGGCCTCGTCCTGGGCGTTGGCGCGATTGGCGGCAAGTTGCGATGGCGACAGGGGGGCGGGCGTAAAGAGGAGCGGTGCGTCGGCTGAATCATCACTCGCCTTTTGCGCCCAGCAGAGGGCGTCCGTTTTCATTTGGAGATCCGTTTTCATGTGGACATCTTCGACGTCGAGGCGGCTGGAGGGGACGGTCCGGTCGGAGAGCCGGGCGAGGTCCGGCGTGGGGGGTTCGGCCGCTTGAACTTGCGCGGCGAGAGCTTCCTGCTGTTGCCGGGCAGTAGCTTTGCGGGCGGCTTTCATGGCTTTCCGCTCGGCGGCGCGACGGATGGAACGAGGGGTCATGGTGGTGTCCTCCAACAAAAATGGCTCGCGAGGATGGAACCTTGCGAGCCTGCGAGAACATAGCATGAGAAAGGCTTAAAACGTTCTTTGTACGTTTGGATTTGGTTGTAAGTGATGGATTCTGGAGTTAGTTATAAAGGTATAAATATACTTGACTAATACGCGACTCAGGCGCATACTTAGATCATGGTTGACGGGCCAAAGACGTTACTTCAAGCGGTTGCGTACTTTAAGGATGAAGAGAATTGCATCCGGTATTTGGCAGCGAAGCGCTGGCCCGATGGGGTCGTAAAATGCCCCACCTGCGGCAGCGATAAGGTCGGGTTTCTGGACAAGCAGAAGCGCTGGCAGTGTAGCGCTCGGCATCCGAAACGGCAGTTTTCCATCAAAGTCGGCACGATCATGGAAGACTCGCCCATCAGCTTAGACAAGTGGATGCCTGTTCTTTGGCTCATTGCCAATTGCCGGAACGGGATTAGCTCCTGGGAGATTCACCGCGCTTTAGGTGTGACTCAGAAGACGGCATGGTTCATGCTTCATCGCGTTCGCCTCGCCATGCAGGACGATCTTAGCGGCGGCTTGCTCGGCGGCGAAGTCGAAGTGGATGAAACTTTCATTGGCGGCAAGGCCCGTAACATGCACCGACGGCGCAAGATCAAAATGCAGCAGAGCGGCCGCAACATGGGGAACAAAACCGTCGTGATGGGCATGTTGGAACGCAAGTCCGAATTGAAAAGCGCCCGCGTTCGTACAGCGGTTATCCCAGACACCACCAACAAGCACATGCAGATCGAAGTGCGAAGCAATGTCGAGAAGGGTTCACAGATTCACTCCGATGAAGCAGCAGAGCGCTGGCGCATGGATGACGATTACATCCATAACATCGTTAGCCATCTCGATGCTTACGTAAAGGGCAACGTCCACACGAACACGCTGGAGAACTTCTGGGCACTTCTAAAGCGCGGTATCGGTGGAACCTACGTTGCGGTCGAACCGTTCCATCTCTTCCGTTACGTCGATGAACAAGCATTCCGCTATAACAACCGCAGACACGTAGATGGCGAAGTCGTTACAGATTCGGAGCGTTTCAGCCGGTTATGCTCTCAGATCGTGGGTCGTAGACTCACGTATGCGGAGCTAATCGGGAAGGAGGCGCAAAAGCCGGAAGAGGAACCTTTCTAGGCTTCGCCTTCCAATACGGCAGGGTCGGGGGAAACGACGGGCGGCTTAGGTTTAGGCCCCCGCTTCTTGCCCCGCAAGTGAGCAGTGCGCTTATGCTTCGCATCCCGTTTCAGGATGTCCTTGCGCGGAACCGCTAACACTCTTTCTACGAGAGAATCGAAGCGCTCAAACGCTTCATCGCCCTGGACTGACTGCGCGTCTAGCTCATTGATCTTGTCAATGTCCATGCTGTTATGATGTCACGTTTTAATGCTCACACCAGACGAAAGACGGTGGCGGCGCCTACTTGATGATCTTCATCAGGATCTGCAACGGCTCATTGAGCTATCCGAAATAAGAAATGAGCAGAAAACCGCTGCTAATAGAGATGCCCAACGCGTTACAAATGAAGCCGAGGCCAGACACATAGCGATCCTTGCCGAGTTGCAAGCGCAACGCAAAAACCCAGAAGCTAATGAGGCACAAGCTGAGCATAAGTCCAAAGACCCAAATCCGTGGCTCTCGTTCGTCGTGCAAGTTTTGCTCTGCTTGTTCACTGCGCTCGCGTTCGGCGCTGCCGCCTTTTACGCTTACATCGCTAACTGCCAAAGGATTGTTATGGATCAGCAATTGACAACGATGAACAATACGTTTCTCGAGGTCCAGAAACAAACCAAAGCCGCTATGGACTCTGCTAGCGCTGCGGATGCCCAAGTGATTCTGTCGAGGCAGCAGGTGGAGGGCGCTGATGCGGCCATTCTCAGCATTGCCACGTCCCTTGACAGGAGCGGTCTGATGAGTGCCGATTTCGACAACATTGGGCGAGTTAACGCCACAAACATCAAAGCAATACTGAAAATAACTTTCCAGGAGATACCAAGTAGCACCAGAATCGGCAACGAGATCAGGATTCCGATCCACGTTCCAAACCTTCTCCCGAAACCAATCAACGCACCCAATGACAGTGAAAATGTATTTCACTGGCGCCAACTGCTCTCCATTCCAGAGGATCGGCTGAAGATGATTTTCAGCACGGGACAGACTGCCGTAGTAACCGATCTGATCGTGACCTACAACAATGGTTTTCGGAATGTTAGCGATGCGTCCTGCAAGGCGTTCATGGGCTTCTACTTTGTAATCAACCGTACTGAGGTCTCTTCTCAAGAAACGCCCTACTGCACGGATCTGATTCCTGCAATGAAACGGTTTGCCAACAACGTCGCCGATGCTCATGCCCGGCAACGACAAGAACAACAACAACACCCAAAGTAATGTACCCACTCTTACGGTTTCGCGCACGACTGCCGAACACCCCACTTTTCCACAGATGTATTAGTCAACGATATTATTACCGTTATAAACCTGTGGAAAAGCGCAACGGCTTGCAAAACTCGGGCTGGAGGGTCTTGACAGACGCTTTGGAATGTGAAGGGTAGATGATTTACGGCTTGCTTGGCGGCTGAGGGACGGTGTCGCTGTGAAAAGACACGCCGCGACGGAGATGCCCGTTTAGACACCGTTCTACGGCAGGCGAGCGGGGATGCTTATCCGGTCAGTCTCAACAGTTGATCGACAGTCAGAGCGAGCACGCCGAACATCAGATGAGCCATCACTTTGCCGGCACCTCGCACGCGAATACAGCGCGCTCCGAACTCGTCTTTCAAGCGGGCGAACACACGTTCCACCATAGTGCGTTCGGCGAACCGATCCTGTTCGGCCCACGTCATTTCTTCGGCGCGTAGTTCCCTTTCGAGGACCCAAGAGCGTGAGTTCTTGCGCAGCGGCACTTTGCGCTCCCTGTTTGTGCGATAGCGCTTGGGGTGATCGGTGATGGGCCGGTGTCCCAGTTTGCGGCTGTGCTCACGGATCGCAGCCGCGTCGTAGGCCGAGTCCATCAACTCGTACAGATAAGTCACACGTTGTGTGCTCATGGTCATCAACGGAATGGCGGCTTGCGAGTCATGCACGTTCGCGCCGGTCAGCAGCGCACTGATGGGGATCTGTCCGTCGGCAACATCCAGATGCAGCTTATAGCCACGCCAATATCGCAGATCGCCTTTACTGCTCGTCTTGGCTCCCGTGCCGCATTCCCGTGGCAGCGCCGCCAACTGTTGCGCGAGTGTCTGCTTCCGCTGGCGCTCCAGGCGCGTGCCGCGCGCCGCTGCCCGGGCCCGTTTGGGACGCCGCTGGTAGCGTTTCTTCTTGTCGCCGGCGGGCTTGCGGTCCGCCACCTTCTCGCGTGCTTCAATCGCCGTCGCATCGCGCGCAATATGTCCGACGAGGCGGTCCTTTTGCGTGCCTTCCAGCAGCGCCGCATGTAAGCGCTGTGGCAGTTCGCTTTTGGCAAACTCGGCAAACGCCCGCGAAAACGTCGATTCGTGCGGAATCTGCCCGACCGTGTTCCAGCCACATAAACAGCGTAGCTGCCGTTCCCTACGCAGCCGCTCCAGCACTTGCCGCGTGTTCTCCAGACCGTAGATCGCTTTGGCCAGAAACGCTGCTGCCAACGCCCGCCGATCTTTCGACGGCCGTCCGGGCCAGCCGCGGCTCGACGCCACCAAGCGTGACAGCGGCAACATTTCAAGCACCGCCACCAGCAGCCGCGCTTTCTCCGACAACGGCCCCAACTCTATTTCCAGACGCTCGAACAGCGAGCTCTGGAAAACCTGCGCAAATTGCTGCAATCGTTCCCGTGAGGTACTCTGCATTTGAGGGATTGCTCCTTGTTTTCATTTGTGTGGAAACAATAGAGTACAAGGCGCTACTCCCTCTTTCAAACATTTCTTGTCCCTTCTGTTCTTTTCCTCTTCCTCCCCTTTCGCCAAAAATGAATTTTGCAAGCGGCTCAGCGCAACGTGTTGAGGAGATCTCCACTTTCGCTGAAATGGACGGGGTAATAGAGACGGTTTGACGGGGAGCATTGTGCTGGGGCTTGCACCCGCCAATACGATGAGCGGTTCTAATGTCCGGCGTGAGGCTAATCAGCCAAGTGGATTCTAGAAGTGAAGCGCGTTTGTCAGGACCTATTTGCTCAAATACGTGGAACGCCCCTGTAATCAGTCGCTTGCAAAGTTATGGGGAAGGATAGCGCGGGCTGCGGCAGAGTTCGACTCGCGGAGTTCGCTGGGCCGAGTTGAACCTGCTGCCGTTCGCCCTCGATTGCGGCGCAGTGGCGAAAGAGCTCTGCTGTCCTGCCTTCTTCAGGTATCGAAGAAAAAAATGTCTTCCTGTGGCACGATTTCCGAAGCGGTCTCGCAATCCAGAGTGAAGGTAATTAGAAGCCTTCGACAAGGAGACACTTCAATGAAAAACCATCTTATTCTCACGTCGCTCGCCATCATTGCTTGCGGCTTAATAGGAACTGCCAGCGCTCAGACACTTCACACTCCTCCCCACCTTGAGCATGTCCAATACGTCGCTCCAGGGCCGGTATTCACAGGCTCATGCGCAGTGAATGGAGTGATTTACGGCGTCGACGCCTACAGCCTCATTTGGGGCCAGAATGTCGTTGGAGATTGGGTCGTAATCGGTCGCATCATTGCAACTCCATACGGCTATTTCGCCATTGACAGAAACGGCAGGCGGTTCCCGGCTCTTTGCCAATAAGCAGGTTTGTAATTTGTTCGGTTCATCATCACATCCGGACGGCGGGGTAGGTACGAGCGGCGAGCTACCCCGTCTGCCTTATGGTTCCGGAACTCCAATCCCGATAACACATTTCGAATTCTTCTGATTGCAGTTAAATGTTATCGAATTCTTGCCGCGCACCTGGAGCTCTACCGATACCAGCTTTTCGTTTTCCGCAAGATGGCGGTTGGCGTGGACATGTAATGTCTTCTCATCACTAACATCAACATCGACCGCGCCGCTCGGCGCGAGGACGAGCATAGCCTTACCCGGAAACGTGTTGGCGTCTGAATCACAGGCCTTCCCGTCACCTGAGCATAGTTTTATCGAGGTCCTTGTGTTGTCCGACGAAATCGTGTTCACATTCATCGTCCATGGCTTTTCAGTTAAGAACACTCCGTTGTCATTCTGAAAATTGGCGACCTGAACGACAACAAGGGGAAGAGCTGCCTCACCCGCCTGGCCACCGCCGCTTGCCGTCCAATTTTTCGTTTTATGAATGACCGACACAGAGCCAGCCTGCAAACGCATTGGAGAGTCATTCGCCTGCAGGATTGTTATGGGTTTAAGTCCCTTCCCAGTTGGCTGAAAGAACATGATTTTCTGCTCGCCACGATCACACGACACAACGCCGATTGCCAACACACCAACAATGCTCGCCACAAGCCTAAAAGCCACACGGAATCGGACACGGGGGGGTCTTTCAGCCATTATTGCTCCTTCGCAGCCCGCTGGTGCGCTAACACATGTAAGTCACGAATTATGGCACTAACGTCCGGCCGTTCCGAGTACCTTTGGTAGGTCGGGGTTCCCCAATTATGCTCAAGCGCGGATAGAATGTCCAGAGATTTCAGGGCGTAGTTCTTAGACGAAGTTTTGTCGGCCAACTCTGCTGAGATCCGCGACAGCAGCGCAAGCGTTCGCCATTCGGATTCAGGCTGGTCTAGCCGCGAGAAAGTCGCGAGTGCAGAGTCGGCAAGCGCCTTCGCGTCGCCGGGAGAAGCATTCTGTAGATATACATCCGCACTCACCACCCTCGCATTGGCCAAGGAAACTTCGTTCAGCCCGTTTTGCGCTTCACTTAATGCCATAATTGCAAGCCGAAGTGCCTCTTGCCTTGACCCGAGGCGTAGACGTGCAAGTGCGGCAACCCTGTTGGCGGTGGGCGACGGCACGCCCGGGTCCGACGTCTGGGCACGCTTTGTAGCTGCCAACGCATCCCGGTATCGCCCTTGACTCAAACGCATTTCCGGCAACACCGAATAAACGGTATTAAATAAGTAGTTGTCTTTGCTGGCATCCGCGGAAAGGCTGTTTAACTTCTGGTCAGCATTACTGTAATCGCCCAAGCGCCAGAGCGCGTCAGCGACATGGACCACTTCGTAGTCCAGCAGGTAGCTTCCGTTCTGGCGAGCAATCTCCGCCGCTATATTGAAGTGCCTTAGCGCTTCAGGATACTGTTCGACTGCAAGGTAGACTGTGCCTGCGGCTTCCTCCATCTGAATCATCACTGGCGGACTGCCTGACTTTCTCTCCAACTCCAGTCCTTGTTGACAAAGCGCTAACGCGTCGTGGAATTCAGCGGCATCCCTCTTCGCACGAATCATCAAAATCGACGCCCGAGTGGACTCCGTGAAGTACCCGGCCTGCGTGTAATAGTCGAGTGCGGCTTGCGCGAACTGCTCGGCCTCCGCCGGGCGTTTCTGCCGGTTCCGGATAATCGCCAGTGTCAGCCGCGCCTCTGCTGCAAGCAACGGCCAGCGGTTCCGGTTCGCCGCCTGCAACACCCCTTCCGCGTCATGGTCTGCATCGGACAAACGACCCTTTTGGTAGGCGCGCGCGCTTGCAAGTCGGCACTGTGCCTCCATAGCCCAATATCCAAGTCCCTCTGCCTGCGCCGCTGCTAACGCCTGTTGCGCCCAAATCTCCGCCTGTTCGTCTTTACGAGCCGCATGTTCCAGTGCGCTTAATCGACACAACACCCGTGCCTGCAACTGTGCGCTGTGGAGATGCCCGAAGGCGAGTGCCCCCATCAAGAGAGGGCGCGCGCTCTTTTGATCGAGGTTGCCCGCCGCCACGTCTCCACGTTGATACTCAATTTCCGCGATTCCCTCGTAATTGCTGGAAGCTCGGTATAAATCTTCCGCGGTCTGAAACGCCTTTTCAGCTGCTGCCGTTTGATTCTGACGCCCCTGCAACGCCCCGATCCGGATGAAAGCGGCAGGATACTGTGGCGCAATCTTGGTGGCTGCCCTATAGTTCTCAAGCGCGTGCGGCAGATCGCCAATCTTCTCGTAGGCTCGCCCGATATCGACATACCCATCAGCCTTCGCTGATCTGGGAAGAGCGCGGGAAATGCGCTGATACTCCCTCACGGCTGCCGTATAGTCGTGCAGCACGCTGGCCCGAATCGCCTCCAGGTACTGCCGATCCAAAGCGGGTAAGTTCTGGCTGAAGGCTGGCGCCGATGCCTGGAGAACTTCGTCTTTTGCTTCGCCCGAGTAGTCGAGTTCGTTATACGCGTCTGCTAACCGGGCATGCGCCAACGCAAAGTCATTGTCGTTCGCGAGCGCCTGCTTTAGCGCATTCGCCGCCTTCAGATACGTGCCCTCGCGAAGCGCAGCAACACCGTCTTTATACCACCGCTGGGCTTCGGGCGAAGGCTGCCTATACCGGTGCAGCCATAACCAAAGGAAACCGAACGCTAGAATCGCGACAAAACCCACCAGCAGCGCCGTTGACAGCAAGCGGTGGGCCCTTGCGACCGCAACCTTCTGTTGCATTGCCGCGACGCTGAACGGTTTGACGCCGAGCGCCCAGGCCACCTCCGCCGCAGATTGATAACGGTCCTTCGCGTCATATTCCAGACAGTGCTCAATCACTTCATCCCAACGCCGTGGCAATCCGTGTTGAATCGAAGATGCACGGGGTAAGCGTTTTGCCCGCCGTACAGCAACGGCAAGCGTAGAAGATGCTACGAAAGGCAGCACTCCTGTTACCATCTCGTACAACACGACTCCCAGCGCGTATACATCGGTAGCAGGACTCACGGGGCCGCACTCGAATTGTTCGGGCGCCATGTAATTTGGCGTGCCCGCGACGGCTTGTATTCCACCCAGATCTGCGGCTCCAGCACTTATTGCTATCACCGCTTGTCGCGCGAGACCAAAATCCATTACGACCGCTTGCACTACGCCATTACGCAATGTGAGCATTATGTTGCGGCTCTTCAAGTCGCGATGAATGACGCCAGCCCGATGGATCGCCTGCAGGCCCTCGCAGAGTTGGCGTGCAATTGTTTCCGCCTCCTTCCACTGCAGTTGCCCTTCAGTTCGAACGCGCTCTGCAAGCGTTCTCCCTTCAAGCAACTCCATCGAAAGAAACGCCGACGCCGGGCGGCCTGCTTCACCCGGGACCACGAACAATTCGTGAATGCGGCAAACACTGGGACTCGTAATCCGGCGTGCAAGCTGCACCTCGAGGCGGAGCCGCGCAAGCATCTCGGGATCACACGCAATTTCTGGCCGGATCGTCTTCAGAGCCACCTCACCAAGTTCCAGATCCGTCGCTTTGTAGACCTCACCCATGCCGCCCCTGCCCAACAGTTCTCCAATTCGGAAGCGTCCCAAAACGGTCTTTCCGGGCGCAAAGATGGTCGGCTCTTGATCAAAGAACGCCCGCGCTGTGATAAATGGCTGATCGAGGGACCACGTGCGTTCGTCGTGCCCGCGCAGCAGCAGACTGAGCTCAGTCGCGAGTTCCTCATCCTCGCGGCGCAATTCGTCTACAAACGCGGCACGCTCCGTCGGCGTCAATTCGAGAGCTTTCTCGAAGAGCGGCTTCAAGCGCTGCCAATTCTCGGGTGTCATCCGCCGGTAGAAAGCTGAATGTGGAGCCAGGAACGCGCCATGCTCCAGTCCCGCTTTACGGTTCGAACTGCCATACCCAGCACGTCTGCAATCTCCTCAAACGTCAGGCCGCCGAAAAAGTGAAGCTCAACAACACGACTCTGCCGGGCATCGAGCTTCTCCAGTCGCTCAAGTGCGTCGTTCAGGACAAGCATGTCCAAGGAGCGTCCCTCATTAACCTTTATGCTGTCGGTCAACGTGATCTGTTGCTGGACGCCTCCTCGCTTTGTTGCCCGCTTGGCGCGCGCGTAATCGATTAGAATGTGTCGCATGACCTGCGCTGCAACAGCAAAGAAATGGGCTCGGCTCTGCCAGGCAATGCGGTGCTCCGGCGCCTCCATCAACCGGGCGTACGCTTCATTCAGAAGAGCGGTTGGCTGCAACGTGTGATTACTACGCTCTCCACGCATCTGGATGCCAGCAAGACGCCGAAGCTCATCGTAAACAAGTGAAATGAGAACAGCTGACGTTTGAGGTCTGTTCCCGTTCAGATCAACGAGAAGCTTCGTGATCAATTCCTTTGGCAACGAATCCACGCCGTGTTCTCTGAGTGGAAGAATTATAGCTGAATGCGCCTTGCGCGCCACTTATCTGAAATGAAATTAATAGTAGTTTGGCGCGGCAAAAGTCGGACAATTCCGCTTCATTTTCGCCGATAAAGTGATTTCGTTTGCGTACCTTGGTATCGGCCATATTCGCTTATTGCGATCTGGCCGAGATGATGGCCGAGCGGATCTGAAAACTCCCAATTCACTTGTCCTTAAACTCGCCACGTCTGAGAGGGGCGTTGAGGATTACACCCGAAAAGTCGTTAGCGTCCTATCGGGAGTGCCTCGGAAAACACGGTTCGAGAGGGATCAGATGTTCGATCCGAGGCACTTTCGATAGGGGCGACTTGAAGGGAGTGCGGTTTGAATTCCGCGCTATGGAGTTTGAATCGATTTCTTCTTAGAATCAGCGGCTTGCAAGGAGCGCTCGATAGCCCGAATCCGTATGCGGGGAGAGCGAATCATCCTGTGGAGGATAACATGCCGCGAGGAGCCGTGGCCGGAGCCGAAGGCGGAGGGCACTTCGTTCAAGTCGGCATCACGTCGGCCAACTTTTATATTTATGAGTCTCACTACAATCGCTCTATGAAGGCGATAATGTCCAAGGCTGTTCTTGCCTTGCGATTCAAAGATAAGAACGTAGGCTCACTAGCACGGGTGCTGTTGGCAACTGTTCTGTTGGCTCAGGCACAACCGGCGTCGACCCCGGGCGTGCGTTCTTTCGATCGCATTTTGCTGCTGGAAGAGAAAGGCGAAACTTCGGCAGGCGTAAGCGTGGGCGACGTCAACGGAGACGGCCTCCCCGACATCGTTCTCGGGAAGGGGCGGCATTGGCCCCTCTTCAATCGCGTGCTTTTGAACGATGGACATGGTGGCTTCATCGCCAGTAATCTGGGGACGGTGCCCGACCGCACCTATTCGGCGGCGCTGGCCGACGTCGATGGCGACGGCCACCTGGACATCGTGGTCAGTAACGATGCGCCCGATCGCAAACTGGTCTACCTGAATGACGGCAAGGGCCACTTCACTGAATTCGGCACGTTCGGTGATCCCAACTGGAGCACACGGTACGTGACCCTGGCCGACCTCAACGGGGATGGCTATCCGGACATCGTGGCCGCCAACCGCGGCGACTATCCGGACTTGGTGGACGGAAAACCCGGTAAAAGGTCGCCAAGTCCCCGCTCCGAGTTACATCTGCCTCAATGATGGCAAAGGGCATTTCCCGGCTTGCGAGCCATTGCCCACCGAATCAGCCACGTCGATCGTAGCGGCGGATTTCGACGGCGATGGCGCGCTCGATTTGTTCGTGCCTCATCGCGACGGCGGCCAGAGCATCCTGCTTTGGAACGACGGCAAGGGGCACTTCCCGACGTCGACCAAGGTAGGGGCAGCTCAAGCCTGGATTCGCATGGGCGCGGCAGGCGATCTTGACGGCGACGGGCGGCCCGATTTGGCCATCATCGATGAACGCCTCAAGGCTACCTTCATCATCTTTAATCGCGGCGGACGCCAGTTCGGAGAACCGGTCAGGCTTGCCGGCCCCGAGCGGCCGCCATACTGCCTGGCAATCACCGACTTGTATCGCGACAAGCGGCCGGACATCATCGTGGGCTACGTGAAGTTGCCCGGATCGGTATACTTCAACACCGGGCAGGGCCGCACGTTCGATGAAGTGCCCTGGAACGACGGCAAGGGCACCGTCTACGGCCTGGCCTTCGCCGACTTCGATG
Source organism: uncultured Acidobacteriaceae bacterium (assembly GCA_963730865.1). Lineage (GTDB taxonomy): Bacteria > Acidobacteriota > Terriglobia > Bryobacterales > Bryobacteraceae > Bog-105. Next base: position 105,529 of record CAVSTO010000020.1, read on the forward strand.
GAGACGGCTGGCCGGATATCGTGGCGGCACGTTCCGATGCTCCCAATAGCATCTGGTTCAACACGAAACCGGGCGGCGGGCGCTAACTCTCTATGACCACAAAAGCACCGCAAGTCTCGCGAACTACTTGTTTTGATCCTTGCAGGTCGAACTGGGTCTGGCGCTCGCGTCAACAGCGTCACGGCTTAGTCCTCGGAAGTCGGCATCACACCTGGGAAAGCGTTGTCCGAACGCTCCGAGCTCTCAAGAGAGCTATCACAGATGCTTGCCGAGTTCCTCTTTCTAGTTGATCCGAGCTCAGCACACGCCGTACTTTTGACAGCTCGGAAGCATTCCTGTCTAGTTCTTTACACAGGTCTCTCTGAACAACCCGCAATGTCTATGGTTTGACTAGGAGTTCAACAGAATGAATGATGAGAATGCACTGTCACGGCGTGATTTGGTCGCCGGACTTGGCGTAAGTTTAGCCGCCGGTTCGGCTGCACTGGGGCAGTCCGGCTCGACGACGGTGAACACGGCTCAGCCGATCGAAGATCCGACCACTAAGTACCCTAAGCCTCCTTATACGAGTCCCTTTCAGCCTTGGCCGGGACTCGCTAGCAAGATGGTTCCTCCTCCCGATCATGGTGAGAAGAGTTACAAGGGCTCCGGCCGCCTCGCTGGCCGAAAGGCGCTCATCACTGGTGGCGATTCCGGTATGGGACGCGCCGCTGCGATCGCGTATGCTCGCGAAGGCGCTGACGTCGCCATCAATTACCTACCTGCGGAGGAGCCCGATGCTCAGGAAGTGATTGCTCTCATCAAGGCCGCAGGTTGCAAGGGCATTGCTATTCCCGGCGATCTCCGCAGCGAGCAGTTCTGTAACGAGCTCGTTGCCAGGGCTGTGTCGTCGCTTGGCGGACTTGACATCGTTGTCTCAAACGCGGGGCGGCAGCACCAGGTGGAATCGATACTCGACCTGACCACTGAACTCTTCGATTGGACGATGAAGACCAACATCTATGCACCGTTCTGGATCATCAAAGCCGCTCTGCCGCATCTGAAGCCTGGCTCCTGTATTATTGGCACCACCTCCGAGCAAGCCTACGATCCCTCTCCGAACCTTTACGATTACGCTCAGACAAAGGCGGCCACGATGAACTATGTCAAGTCGCTTGCGAAGCAGCTTGGCCCCAAGGGGATCCGCGTGAACGGCGTTGCTCCTGGCCCAATCTACACGCCGTTGCAAATCTCCGGCGGCGCGACTGAAGAGAAATGGCGGAATTTCGGCAAAGACTATCCCTTGGGCCGTGCTGGTCAACCGGCGGAACTCGCGAGCATCTACGTACAACTTGCGGCCGGAGACGCCACTTACACGACCGGCAACATCTACGGTGCAGGCGGCGGGAAGGGCCAGCCGTAGAGAAGCTTCTTCAAACGCTGGGATCTCGGAAAGGAAACTGGACGGATTTCTCCCGATAACATCGGCTTCTCGGCGCCGATCGCAGAGGATGCATTCTTTCTACCTGCGCCGAAGCTACAGCGAGCGGCGGGTACAGGTAGTCTTCCTGCAGGTGCTATAGTTTTTCCATCGCTTCACGAGGGATCATGCATACGATGAATCGGAGAATGTTTCTCATCGGAGGGGCTGCTACTTCGGCTCTCCTCACCGGCACGCAATATCTATCTGCCGATCCGCTTGGCCTGCCGATCGGCTGCCAGACCTATCCTGCTGCGCAACTCGATCAGTACGGACTTTGCCGGCACCATGAAGGGATTGCGGGCAGCAGGGTTCACTCAGATCGAGCTGTGCTCGCCATACGGCTACGAAGATTTTTCTAGCCTGCAACAATACAAGCCGCAGGAGTTGCGGCGCATGTTGAACGACTGGGGGCTGGGCTGCATCTCCGCGCATTGGGCGCCGAACGAACTTTTTCAACAGGCGGACAAGAGCATCGCCTATGCGAAGGAGTTCGGCATGACGCAGATGGCAATCGCCGCGCTTGGACCGTTCGATTCTAAGGGTAACGAGACAGTCGACGACGTGAAACGTTACGTCGACCCCTTCAACGCTTTTGCCGAGAAGGCCCACGCCGCAGGGATCATCGCATTGCTGCACAATGAGGGCTTCGTCTCCGAGCACATCGACGGCAAGCCGGTCTACGACATGATGATCGCCGAGCTCAATCCCGCCACCACCAAGCTGCAGTTTCAAGTCTCTAGCTGGCAGAAGGGCTACGACCCAGTGACCTATTTCCACAAATATCCGGGCCGCTTCCTCTCGATGCACTGCCAGGACTGGGTTAAAGACCCTTCCACGAAGTCTGGCTTCCGCGAGGTTGCGTTGGGCAAGGGGGTCGTGGATTGGAAGGCCGTCTTTACAGCTGCAAAAACAGGCGGCGTGAAGAACTATTTCGTCGAGCTTGAAGAGGATCCGGCGCTGATGCCGCCGAGCGTGCCTTACCTGAAGTCCCTGAACGTCTGAAGCGAGCGTGATCTCTGGAGCGGAAAGCGCTGTTTACGGCGTAGGGCCTAATAGTGATAGTGACCGTATGGTGCGTGAGAACTCTGGGAGAAATCGCGGGGAGAAATCGGGACGGTATACTCATTCAGCATAGGCGAAGAAAATCGGCACCTGGTGATCACGTTGAGCTGCCTTCGTGAACTCTGAAATGTGCAGGGAATCGCTTGGACCGCAACCATCATTTTGGAGCCACGGATACTTGATCGATTTCGAAGTCGATCTTGGCTCCTCGTTCGCGTGGCGCCGCGGGAGCTAGTGATAGAAGCACATCTTCGGAGGCAGCGAGTGCAATACCGTCGCTCACGACCGCCTGCTTGTCGGTCCCGTAGAGGTTTGCCCTGACTATTTGATTGCCGATTTGAACGTCCAGCAAGCGGGCGAAGCGGCCCGGTTTGTATGTGATCGTCACTTTGTATCTGCCGGCTCGCTTCACGGCAAAATGCCATTGTTCCCGGCGAAGAGTCGGCGAGTCATAATAGCCTTCTCCGTTCTCGTTATAGAACCGGTCGGCCGAAGTGGAAGTCAAGTGGATGATGTCATCGGCCCCCGGTTGGATGGCGCGTGGGACAACTTCTAGTTTTCCTTCGAATCTGGCGGCTATCACGGGCAGGAATTTACCGGCGGGCACTGAGTAAATAGATATTGAGCCGTCACTTACCGCGAGAGAGCGATTGGAGTTGAGCCAGTGAGCCTCCACTAAGTGGTTGCGGAGGCCTGGAAGCCGGAGCTTGCCATCCGTGGGCTGATTTTCGACGAACAGGAAGAGGTGATCGCCCTTTACCGTGGCGTAGCCGAAATCGAGGTCTCGGAAAGGTTGTGGATCGGACGCGTAGATGGCCTCTCCATTTTCTTTTAACCACTGTCCGACCCCGCGGAGCACCTGTTCTTCGTAGTCAACTACCGCTCCCGTGCCAGGCGGTCCGATGTTGAGGATGTAGTTACCGCCGCGGCTGGTAACTTTCACCAGACGCAGGATATGTTCATGTATTTTCTCAACCAGGCCGGTGCGTTTCTGCCAGGAGCGGTAGCCCCAGGTGTCAGCGAATATAGAAGCCGGGGACTCCCAGGGCTCGTCGTTGATGTAGTCAGGGATAGCGTCGTCACCCATCTCGCCGAAGTCGCCTTGATTGTTCCAGACGCGCCCGCTGATCATGCATTGGGGTTGAACGCTGTGGACGGTGTCGGCGAAATGCTTGCTCTGCAAGGCGTTGGATGGCCCATATCGAACCAGATTTCGGAGATGGGGCCATAATGCAGTCAACAACTCTCGAATTGGGCGACGTTGAAAGCTTCGTGCGCAGTTGACAATGGGATTGTCGTTGCGCTGTTGAGGTATGTCGCCGAAATGTGCCAATCGATGGTCGAGTAATAGACACCGAACGGCATGTTATGCTTCGCGGCACAGCGTCGGCAAGCTCTTTCACGATGTCCTTATGATAGGGCGTGGCTTCGACGACGTTGTAGGCGGATCGTGAGTGCCGAACAGGCTGAAACCGTCATGATGCTTAGCGGTGATGACGATGAACTTCATGCCGGCGGCGATGGCCAAGGCTCACGATCGTGATCCGGGATCCCATTGACGGGATTGAAATTCGACTTGCCAGCGCTACGTATTCAGTTTCGCGGGATATGAGCGTCAGACTGAGATCTGCTCGCTGTAATTGCCGGAGTACGGCTTGCCTTTCCAAATGCCTCCCAGCTCCGAATAGAGGCCGAAATGGATGAACATGCCGAACTTGCGGTCCTGCCACTCATGGACAGTCGATTCGTCGGGGCGTTGAGCGAGCAGGGAGAAAGACCAAAACGCGAGCAGCAGCTTGATCGCAAGTGCGACGTTGTACTTAGGCATCGATCCGTGTAGGTGCAGCGTCCACAGTGTACTCTTTTGATATTCGCTGGTAGCCGCGTTGGGTGGTTGAGCATTGTGGCTCGGTGAATAGAACCTTCGGCGACGGGTAAGCGGGTCAGGACTCAAGCGAGCGTTTGGTTCGTTACTCTTCTTTACGAAGTAAGCCGCCACCTAGATCGAAAGAATGAGTTACGGTTCAGCCTGCAGGTTGAAGACATACGACAACATTTCCATTACTCTGCTAAGAACGCTTCATGTCTAATGTGTTCAGGCAGGTCCTAGTTGGTCTGCAAGCAGTGTTGTTCTGCGCCTCGGTTGGGCTGTCACAGGATCCTACGGGAGTGGTGGAGGGGCAAGTGTCCGATCCCTCGGGGGCGCTGGTGCCGCACGCCGCAATTACCATCACGAACGCTGGGACCGGGTTTACCGCGAGCCAGCAGACGTCAGGAATAGGCAGGTTTCGTTTTTCTTATCTGCCGGTCGGTAATTACAGACTGCGTGTGTCCGCGAAAGGGTTTGCTGCTTTCGACGCAAACGGAATCCGAGTGGACGTCAACCGGGTGGTCAACCTGCCGCTCAGTCTGACACTGGCGGGGAACAAGGATACCGTGGACATCAGCGCCGTGGCGGCTACAGTCGACGTGAGTTCCACGCTGGGAAATGTCGTGACGGCGCATGATGCGGTGGACCTGCCGTTGAACGGGCGGAATCTGACGCAACTGGGGCTGCTGCAGCCAGGCGTCGCGCCGTTGACGTTCGGTCTGTTGCAGGCCGGAGGGATCGCGCGAGCTAATCAGGCTTACGCAGTCAATGGCCAGCCGCCGGAGAGCAACAATTATCTGCTGGATGGCGTTACGAATGTCGATAGCGTGAACGGCGGGTTCGCATTACGCACACCGCCCGATGCGGTGACTGAGTTCCGCATTCTGACTTCGAATGCGCCGCCTGAATACGGCGAAACGAGCGGCGCTACGACAAGCGTGGTCACACGGTCAGGGACGAATGAGTTTCATGGCGATCTTTACGACTTCCTGCGTAACAATGCGTTCGATGCGCGCAACTTCTTCGCGGCCTCGACGGAGCCGTTGCATCAGAATCAGTTCGGAGTGACGCTCGGCGGGCCGATTCGCCGCGATAAAGATTTCTTTTTCGCCTACTACGAAGGGCAGCGCGACAGGCAAGGTGAGACGCGTACCGCGATTGTGCCCACGGCGGCTGAACGTCGGGCAATTTCTCCGGATTGACGGATAGCAACGGCAATCCGGAGCCGTTGATCAACGAATTTACCGGCCAGCCTTTCAGCTCCAACGGCGTCATGGGTCAGATTCCGCCGTATCTGTTGAGTCCGATCGCGCTGAAGGCAGAATCGCTGATCCCGCTGCCCAATATCGGTCCTTCGCTTTATTCCTCGACGCAATTGTTGACGAACAACTATGACCAGGGCGGTTTTCGGCTGGATCATTACTTCGGCAACAGCGACCAGATTTTTGCGCGCTACGCGGCATCGTCACTGCACGAGTTTGATCCGCTGCCGATCAACGGCTCGGGCGTTCCGGGCTTTCCCGTGACGAATGACATCACGACAAATTCGGCAACGCATCTCGCATGTGCATTTGTTCTCGCCCTGCGCTGGTGCAGACGGCGCGGGTGGCATTCTTCCGGAACGTGTTTCTGGAGGGCGCGGCCACGCAATCACACGCCGGCGAGCGATCTTGGGCTTCACGTATCCAGCCAACACTGGCCTCGGAACTCGGCGATCCGTATCTGATCATCAGCGGATATGCGGATGTCGGCAATCCGATCACGGGCCCGCAGAACACTTATCAGAACGATTATCAAGGCTATTATTCGCTCGCCTGGACGCGCGGCGCGCACAATCTCAAGTTCGGCGCCGACATCGATCGCCAGCAGATCAATGTGCTGCTGGGGATTGCGACGAACGGCTTCTTCGTGTTCGCGCCCTTTCCCGCGAACGATTCGTTTGCGAGTTTTCTGCTGGGCCAACCGGTGCAGTTCTTCCAGGGCGGAGGCGATTTCAATCGCGGCTTGCGGAAATGGATTGTTGCCGGATACGCGCAAGACGAATGGCGGGTGAATTCGAGACTGACGCTTACTTATGGATTGCGCTACGAAGTAAACACGCCGTACACGGACATCCGCAATCGCCTGAATGCCTGGGCGCCGGGCGAGCAATCAATTGTAAATCCGAGCGCGCCCGCGGGGCTGTTGTTCCCGGGCGATCCAGGCGTTCCCGCGGGCATCGCGCCAGTCGACTACCACGAGTTCATGCCGCGCGTGGGTCTCGCGTGGGACCCAACGGGCGACGCAAAGACCACGATTCGCGCCGGTTACGGCATCTTCTATGACGGCTATACGAACGGGACGGGCGGACCTTTGCAAGCGGCGGTGAGTGCGCTGCCATGGACAGAGGCTTATCAGTTGCCCGGGCCCGGCATGAATTTTGCGAATCCGTATAACGGCGCGACGCCGCCGTTCGTCGCTGCAGCAATTTGTCCGGCCGGCGACGGTGCTCACAGTGCAATCCGGGATGCTGCCGCCGTACTCGCAGAACTGGGATTTCTCGATTGAACACGTGTTTGCAAAATCTTATCTGCTGGATGTGCGATATGTCGGTAACAAAGGAACGCACCTGCCGCGATTCATCGAAGCGAATCCGGCGATCTATGGGCCCGGCGCAACGACAAGCAATGCGGATCAACGGCGGCAGTATGCCGAATTGCGATGCTTCGGGGTCGTGCGCTTTTGCGTTCGGTTGGTTTGATCGCGGACAACAACAGCTCCACTTATCACGCGCTGCAGGTTTCGTTGTCGCGGCAGTTGACGGCAAACCTCTCGTTTCAGGCTTCGTACTGGTGGTCGAAGAGCCTGGATTACGTCTCGTCGCTGAACATGGCGGGATCGGCGCCCACGCTGGTCGCGGGCGAAAACGACTTGGCGCAGAATCCGTTCGATCTTCGCGCCGAGCATGGGCCATCGCTGTTCGATGCAACAAATCGATTTGTATTCAGCGGAACGTACGCGCTGCCGGTTTGGCGCGCGGCCCCGCGGCCGGCGCCTTACTAGTGAATGGCTGGCAATTGAACACGATCGTCTCGCTCGCCTCCGGCACGCCGTTCACGGTTTACGACAGCGACAACGCGCCGATGCAAGGAGGGCGCCGGAGATCACGGGCTTCTACTCGAGCCGGCCGAACGTGCTGTCGAATCCGAACGAGGGGCCGCATACGCCGAACCAGTGGGTCAGCCGCAGCGAATTTCAGGAACTGACTCCGGCGGCGAACCCGGGAGAGTTCGGCAATGAAGGGCGGAACGCGATCCGCGGGCCTGGCTTAGCGACCGTGGATCTTTCGTTGTTCAAGAATTTCCCGGTGATGCGAGCGGGCGCGGATGCAGTTTCGTGCCGAGGCATTCAATATGCTGAACCATCCGAACTTCATGCTGCCGGAGAATGATCTGGCTTCTCCGGAATTTGGGCAGATTTTGCAGGCTGCACCGCCGCGCCTGCTGCAGCTTGCATTGAAATTCATCTTCTGAGGAACTCCGCGCAAAACGGTCGCGATATCGAGCGCGCCGCCCAAAGACTTAGCGATTTCCCCGGCGGCGCGCATTCGCGCCCTTTGCGCTTCTAAGAAAGAGAGAGATTAAGCGATGGAACCGATGTTTCTGAAAGACGTAGAGCAGCACAAAGGCGACGATAACTATACGCGTGCGATCGAAATGATGAAGCGGGCGGGACCCGAATATCCGCAGATCCTGCACATGTTTTCGTTCAAAATGAACGCGACGATGTACCTGGAGCGGTTCACACAGGAGATGCTGCGCGAGCCATCCCCGCTTTCTGCCGGATTTCGTGAACTGATTGCCGCCTATACGTCGAGCCTGAACCAGTGCCCGTTTTGAACGAAATCGCACGCCGCGGTCGCGGCGGAATTACTCGGCAGTAAGGAAGTGGTGGATAGCGTACTTGCCGATCTGGATACCGCTCTGGTGTCGGAAGCGGAGAAAGCCCTGTTGCGGTTCGTTCGCAAGGTGAATCATGAGTCGCATACCATTCAGCCGCAGGACATTGAAGGTCTTCATTCTGAAGGCTACACAGATGAGGCGATCTATTACGCGATTACTGTTTGCGCGCTGTTCAACTTTTACAACCGCTGGATAGACGCAAGCGGCGTACACCCGATGAGCGACGCCGCCCATGCGGCGGGCGCAAAGCGATCCGCAATTCATGGCTACTCACGCAGTTCTCAACCAACGCCCGGGCCTCCAGCGAAGTAGCCGGACTTCCGTTCTGGTTACCGCCTGCTGCGGTGTGTTCGTCAGCTTCGCCTCGATTGTTGTGTACACGTTCGGAATTTTTTTGAAGCCGGTCGCCGGGAGTTTCCATTGGTCAAGGACGGAGGTTTCCGTGGCGTTCACGCTAGCGGCTCTGACAGTCGCGGTGTGCTCGCCGTTGCTTGGACATTTGCTTGATGTTTTTCCGGCGCGGCGCGTGGTGCTGCCTTGCACGATCGTATACGGCGCTGCGTTCGGATCACTCGCGCTGCTGACGCCGCACCTGTGGCACCTCTATGCCGTATTCGTGATCCTCGGCGTAGTCGGGAACGGCACAACGCAACTTGCCTATGCACGCGTGGTGAGCGTGTGGTTCGATGAACATCGAGGGCAGGCGCTGGCCGCCGTGATGGCGGGCTCAGGGTTGGGCTCGATGGTGTTTCCACCGGCAGCGCAGAGTTTGATTTCGACGTATGGTTGGCGTGCGGCGTATGCCGCGCTGGGGGCATTGATTCTTGTGATTGCGGTTCCTCTGGCCGGCCTGTTCTTGCATGAGCCGGAAGGGACGAAGCCGAAACGCCCGGGCTCGGAGATCAGGGAGAGAGCCGGTGCAAGCGTCTGGTCCGTGCCTTTCCTGGGAATCGCAACGGCGCTGCTGCTGTTCTCGTTTGCAACGAACGGATTGAACACGCATTGGGCGGCTTTGCTGACCGATCGCGGCGCGACGAGCAGTCAGGCGGCGGTTGTACTGTCGGTGGCGGGGGCGGCGGCATTGTTCGGGAAATTGGGGACGGGCAACCTGTTGGATCGCTTTCGTGCAGGCCGTGTGGCGGCGATCTTATTGGGATTGTGCGCTTTTGGATTCGTTTTCACGCTAGACGCCTTTAGCTGGGGGCTTGCGATCGCCAGCGCCGCGCTAGTGGGGATTGGGATGGGCGCCGAATCGGATGTCGTGCCCTACCTCTTGACACGTTACTTCCCTCTGGAGCGATTTGGCGTTCTTTACGGGTACACGTGGTGCGTGTATGCAGTGGCAGGCGCCTCGGGGCCTATGGCGATGGGCGCTGTATTCGACCGAACGGGCTCCTACCGTGCGGTGCTCATCGTTTGCCTGGTAATGGTGCTTAGCGCATCCGCAATCTTCGCGCTCCTTCCCCGGTACGAAGCACCGGGAAAGCTCAAGGGATGAGAACGCCGCTCGGGGTCGGCAGTCCGGTGCTCCTGCATGACCAACACCGCCCGAAGTCATCCGAGCAGTACAAGTTACCAGCTCTATCAGCGACAGCGATTGATGAGCCGTTGGTGGCGATGCAACCGGTATCGACTTTACCGTTGAACCACGTAGGCAGGCCACCTTCGACGGCCACTATCGACGCATCCGGCTCTGATCGGCCCGCTCTGATCGGCCGCCGATAGATTCGCCCCTCGGCCGCAAACGGATCTGTCGATGCCGAGACAAGAATGTCATCGCCCGAAAACGCTACCGCGGAACAGTGTGGCGCGTGCAGGCCCTCACGTTCTAGGATCCAGGTGACGCCGGAGTCGTGGCTAATACAAAGGCCAACAGCAGCGGCTGCGGCGACGATGTCTGGATTTTTCGGGTGCGCGCGCACTTCATGAACATCGCTGCCAATATCTATGGTGGGTTGCCAGGTTGTACCGCCATCGATGGAACGCGGAATGCCCCCCACGTGAACGTTGGCGAAAAGTATGCTCCCGTTCGAGTTGGCCGCGAGGGAACGAATACCAAGCGGAGGACCAAGACGCTGCCCATTCACAATTGCCGAACCAGCAAACCAGGTATCCCGCCCCGCGACGCTGTTGAAACCATCGAGAGGATGGAGTACACCGTCGGCCTCGCCCAGCCGCAGCATACGTGCATCGTCGGTTCCAACGTAGATGGTGTTTCGAACAGCCAGACAGCACGAAAGCTCGAACTCGCTGGTAGCGACGGTTGACCATTCGCCGGTCGGTGCACGCCTGCACAGGGAATGTCCGCCGACAATGGCGAGCGCACCGCCGCGTCCATCCGGCGCAAGCCCTCTGACGGGCTGGTTTGCAATCTCTTGCGCGCGCCCGTCGCCGCTGACTGCGAATAGCCCATCGCGCCATGTTGAAACAAGTATCGTCGGTTCTGTCACGGATTACCTCCCTTCCAGTTTTCACGGGTTCAGAGTTATTGAACAGCGTCACGCGTTCTCTCCAGGAGAGCGAGCCAATGTGGCCGGTCAGTGAGCACTCCCAACCAATAATCTTCCCGCAGGGTCGCCCAGCATAGAGCAGAGCGCTAAGAATCGCATACCCAGACTAGATGAGCCTGGACAGGTGGAGGTCATCGGCCCAATATAGGGGACAGCGCCCGTCGCGGCGATTTCGTCGTTGCGTGAACCGATGACCGTGGGCGGACTGAATCTAGTGTCAGATTTCAGGCCGAACTCTGGCTCGAAATGGCCCGTATGGGACCGTCACCAATTACGGAACCATGATCGAGAGGCGGCGGCAGGCGGGCGCTGGCTGACCAGATACGCCACTTGGGCGCTTCCCGCTGTTCAGCGAGAAATCGTAGCTTCTGCTGGCACTTCCTAAGCATGGTGCCGTGCGCATCTCGTAGGAAGGCGTATTGAAGACACGGCCCAAACGGTCACAGCGGCCGTCGCGTGGGGCGGAGGCGAGCGCTTCAGCCGATTCGTTGATTGCGCTGGGGGATGTGTATGGCTTGGCAGGGGATTACGAACAGGCCCGCAAAGCTCTGCTTCGCGCGGTCGAACTGGATTCTCGGACCGAGAGCACGGCCCGGCTGCAGTGCGCGAAGACATATCTCTGTGAACAGAAGTTCGATTTAGCGCTTGCGGAAGTGAACCTCGCGCTTCAGTCCGGCCAAGGAGGTCGAAACGGCACCGCTCACCTGATTGACGCGTATCGAACCCGAAGCCAGTGCTATTTTCACCTGAACTGGATGGAAGAATATGTAGCGGATCTTCGGCGCGTCCTCGAGGTGAAACCGGATCCGGATCTGCATCAACGGCTGCTGTTCAACATGAACTTCCTGCAGGGGATGACCCCGGAAGCAGTTTTTGAAGAAGCGCGCCGATGGAATGCGTTGTATGCGGCTCCGCTCCAAGAGAAAATTCGTCCACACACAAACGTTCCTGACCCCGACCGCCGTATCAAAGTGGCTTACTTGTCGGCTGATCTGTATGTGCATGCGCTCGCAAAGCTGATCGCGCCTGTTTTTACGTGGCACGACCGTTCACAGTTCGATGTATTTGCGTATGCGGTAGGTCCCAAATCGGATGCCTTTACGGAGACGGTGCGACGCAACATTGACCACTTCGCGGCGCTGCCGTTCTCGCGCAAGGAGATCGTGGACCGGATAGTTGCGGACGAGATCGACATTTTGGTGGATTTATCGGGACACACGATGGGTTCTGCCGATGCTTACCTTGCGTTTGCGGTAAGGCCTGCTCCGATCCAGGTTTCATGGACCGGAGTAATGGCTACGACCGGCCTGTCGACGATGGATTACTTCTTGGCGAGCCCGGATCTCCCGTATCCAGGGACCGAGCATCTGTTTAGCGAAACTGTTTACCGCCTGCCGCGAATCGCGGGATGCCACCGGCACCCCGGCAAGGTACCCGCCGTGGCGCCATCGCCGTATTTCGAGCACGGCTATATTACGTTCGGGTGTTTTACCGGGCCAAGGAAGATCACACGGGAAGCGATACAACTCTGGTCCGTCATTCTCCGTGGGGTTCCAGGGAGCCGCTTGCTTTTCAAATACTTCGGTTTAGAAAAGCCGATGCTGCAGGAGCGATTGTACAGGTGGCTGGAAGAAGACGGCATTGCGCGGGAGCGTGTTTCTTTTGAAGGTCCTTCGCCCGGTACGGAATATTTGGAATCCTGGGGTAAGGTTGACATCGCGCTGGATTCTTTCCCGTATCAGGGTGGGACGACCACGGTGGATGCAATTTCCATGGGCGTTCCGGTGGTCACTCTGTCTGGACGGCTGCCGGTCCAGTGTTGCGGGGCGAGCATTCTTAATGCGGTAGGGTTACCCATAGCCGAAACGGCTCAGCAATACATCGAACTGGCTCTGTTTTTAGCCGAAACTATACCCAAAGAACCCGGCCTGCGTTCTCGCGTAAGAGATGCGGTTTATCGATCCCCTCTCATGGACGAGGTTGGATTGGTGCGAACGGTTGAGGCTGCCTTTCGGGATATGTGGCGTACCTGGTGCAAACAGTCCGCGACTCGCAACGATGCAAACTAACGTCCTCGAGTATTTCGAAAAAGGAAACGGCAAGCGCTTTCCGGACCGAATTGCAATTGTCGATTCGGCACGTCCCTACAAATTCGGTGAATTGGAGCGCCTTGCGAAGCGCTGCGCTACGCTCTTGCTTCGCCGCACCGACTTGCTGGGGCAGCCGATCGGGGTCTATCTACCGAAATCCGCCAATGTGATTTTCGCGGACCTTGGCATTCTCTATACGGGCAACATTTATCTCAACCTGGATGTCAAAGCTCCCGTGCAGCGGACTGCAGGGATCCTTCAGAATCTTTGGCAGAACATCCGCCCAAAGCTCGTAATTACATCCCACGAACTGGCCGGGCAACTCAATGCCATCGGTATAGCGCAGGAGAATTTGCAGTTCATCGAAGAAATTTACGACGAGGCAATCGGTTACGACAGTGAGGCTCTGTGGCAACGTCTGGAGCGTGTGATCGATACCGATCCGCTGTGCATCATCAATACTTCGGGATCCACGGGTGTACCCAAAGGGGTGGTACTCAGCCATCGGGGCACGATCGATTTCCTCGACTGGTGCTTCGAACGATTTCCATTCACCGGTAGTGAGCGGATCGGTAGCTTGTCGCCATTCTATTTCGACATATTTACTTTGGAACTAAGCCTCTGTTTAGCAAAGGGCGCCACGATCGTCATCATTCCGGATCAACTGGCGATCTTCCCTGCCAAGCTGATGGAAGTTCTGGTGCAAGAGGCCATCACTTTCCTGTTCTGGGTGCCATCGATTATGGTCAGCATCAGCAATCAGGGACTGCTGGATGCGTTTGACCTTTCCTCTATCGAGACCATTTTTTTCGCCGGCGAGGTGTTTCCGATGAAGCACCTGAATCGTTGGCGGCGCAAGCTTCCCGCGGCGATGTTCGTCAACCTGTATGGGCCGATTGAGATCACGGTTGATTGCACCTACTTCGTCGTCGATCGGGAATTTGCGGACAATGAATCGCTGCCCATCGGCTTGCCCTGCCGCAACACGGACATTCTGATCCTGAACGAACGTGATCAGAATTGCGGCATGGAAGAGCGGGGCGAGCTTTGTGTTCGCGGCAGTTCGCTCGCCCTGGGGTACTGGAACGATCCCGAAAGAACTGCACAAGCATTTGTTCAGAACCCCCTTCACGCCAGTTACCACGACTTGATCTATCGCACGGGCGACCTGGTGTATCGAAACGTCCGGGGCGAAATCATGTTTGTCGGCCGCCTGGATCTTCAGATCAAGCACATGGGCTACCGCATCGATCTGTCAGAAATCGAGTATCAAGTGCTGGCTCTCGACAAGCTAGCGAACGCGTGCGTTGTGTATGACGAACAGGAGAAAGCAATTACATTGTTTTACGAGAGTACAGACGAACGCTTGTCAGCTGCTGCCATCCGCCAGGAACTGGCACTCATTTTCCCCAAATACATGCTCCCCACCGCGTTCCAAGCGATGAAGGAACTGCCGCGCAATCCGAATGGAAAAGTGGATCGTAACGGATTGAGTTTGCTTCTCAAAGAGAGAGCGCTTCAAAATGCTCTCTAACGAGCACCCAATGGTCGGATGCCGCGATCCGGGTGCCTTCCAAATTCTGGATCACAGTACCGGGTGCAACATCGCTGGAAATACCGGTATCCTCTGTCTTCAAGATGGCGGTTCGCGGGCCGAGCCCGGCCGTCGTCAGGTAGCCGAAGGGACACGGAAACGGTCTATGGTCAAAGGCACGAGTTAGGTTCACGATTTCCCGCGCAGGCCTATTCCAATTGATGTGCCCGTCCGCTGGAATCTCTCTGCCGAAATATTCGCGACGGGAGAGATCTTGAGGTGTTCGGGGGATGTGACGGGCCGTAGAAGCGATCGCGAGCAACTCCGAAACCAGCGGCATTCCTGTCCGTATGCAGTTTCGCAAAAGAATCGGAGGGGTATCCGTCTCAGAGATCGCGACAGCGTTTTGGAAAACAATCGGCCCAGCGTCGACGGCATTGGTCATCCAGTGGAGCGTGACGCCGTGCTCTCTCTCACCGCGGTAAATTGCCCAGGAAGCGGGGTTCAAACCGGCATACCGCGGAAGCAGGCTTGGGTGCAAATTGAAACAGCCGATGCGAGGCGCGTCCAAAGCTTGCGGGCAAACCACATGCGGAAGTTGGACGCTGATGAGGAGGTCCGTGTTGGAAGTTTGCAATCTCTGCGCGAACGGCGCGCTTTTGACCTCAACTGAAGAAATAACTGGAGCCCCCAAGCTTCGGGCGAACTGCTCCATGCCTGAGTCCAGTGATTTGCTTCCGAGTAAGGTTGCCACCATGGTGATTTCACAGCCGAAGTTCGAGACGGTTCGCAGGAGCTGAACGCCGCCGGCATAAGCACCGCAAATTGCAACTCTCATTCAGGAGCGATTCGGTTGTGTGCCCTCGAAGTTGTCGATCTTCTGTTGCAATTCTCTTAGTCGGCCTGATCGACAACTCTTAAAGAGATTCTTACCGGAGAGCTCATTGAAGAACAGTTCGGTTCGCCATTGGCCGCTCAGCAACGCAGCGCCGCTGGGATCGTCGGCCGGTTGATAGATGATATCCGCCAAAACGCGCTCGGGTCCGGCGACATGGGGCCCGGAACGGTGCCAGGTGCATGAGTTCATCAAAGCGACGTCGCCTGGTTCCAGTGAGGGGGTTAGTTCAGGCCAGTTCGGGCCAAGAACCTTCGGGTCGATTTCACCAGCATCCCCGAGGTACCCGAACTGATGGGTGCCGGGATAAAAGATCATTCCTCCGTTCTCCGGAGTCATGGGCGAGAGCGCCACAAAGGCGGATGCCTTGACGGGCCAGCCCCGGTGATAACAGTAATCCTGGTGAGTAAACACGGGACCAAGGCTGTCCTTGTCCTTGACCACAAAACGTTGGTTATAGAGAGCTATATCCGGCCCGAATGCCTCTTGGACGATGTCCAGCAGTGCAGCGTGTTTATGCATATCCGCCAAAGGCGGAGGTGGTGTCTCGTCCACCGCCACGGGATTAAATCGGTTCACATTTCTTCCGCCTTCGGTGCGAAGACGTTCCGTGAACTGAGCCCAAGCGAGCTGCCACTCGTGTAGGATCGGGGCGGATATCACTTGGCGGATCACAAAAATGCCGGTCGCCGCGAATACGTCGTTTGAGAAGGTCGCGGAATCCAGCAGCGGAAGAAGTTTGCGAATTTCTCCGGCCGCAATCCTCTTTTTAGCTTGCAAGAGAGTGAACGCTCCGAAATCGGTCTATACAAATAGAGCCCAACACATGGCAGATGTCGCTGAGATCTTACAAGAAATTCGACCCGAGCTCGATTTTTCGGGATCTCAGGATTTCGTCACCGATGGAATGCTGGATTCATTCGACATCCTGACGCTGGTTTCGGATCTCGACAAGGCGTATGGTATTCGAATCTCGGGCTTGGACATCGTTCCGGAGAACTTTCGGAACATCACCAGTATCGAGAAGTTGTTAGAGAAGTACCGCAGTCCATGAATCTCCTCTTCCACAATCGGAGGATCAGCGGGCTGCTTGCCGTGGCGCCTCGAAATGAGCGCAGCTTTGTGGACGAAATGGCAAATTTCAACTTCTCGGAAGCTCGCTCTCTCAAGCTCAAGCTGGTGATGGGATATGACAAGCACCGCATTGTCGACGGCGCCGTCTGTTCATCCGATCTCGTCTGTTTTGGGATGGAATACCTGTTTGCTTCGGGCAAACTGGGCCGCGACGACTGCGATGCCCTCATCGTCGTCACTCAAACTCCGGACTACCTGATGCCGCCCACCAGCAGCGTGATCCAGGGACGGCTCCGTCTGAAACAGGATATGTTCTGCCTGGATATCAATCAAGGTTGTGCCGGTTTCCTGATCGGACTCTTTCAAGCCTTTGGGTTGCTCGGGCAGCCCGCAGTGCGAAAGGTGGTCCTGGTGAACGTCGATGTGATGAGCCGGAAAACGTCGCCGAGAGATCGCAATAGCTATCCTCTCATCGGTGATGCTGCCTCCATCACGATCGTGGAGCGCTCCCAAGACGGGGCGCCGATTCACGCCAATCTCAAAATGGACGGCGCGCGGGGCGAGGCGCTCACCATTCCCGCGGGCGGCCTTCGTCTGCCTTGTTCACCGGAAACCGCAGTGATGGAAGAGGACGGCGACAAGAATTTCCGGTCGAAAGAGAATCTTCGAATGGACGGCGCAGCGGTTTTCCATTTTGCTCAGGCCGAAGTGCCGCCTATGATTCACAATCTGCTCGAAACGGCGCAAGCCGCCGTAGAGGACGTTGACTACTTTCTGTTTCATCAGCCGAACCGCTTTATGCTCGAAAAGCTAGCGGAGCAGATGAGGATTCCTCCGGCAAAGATGCCTAGCAATGTCGTCGAGAATTACGGCAATTCGAGTGGGGTTACCATCCCAATGGCGATCGTCCACAACCTGCGGGAGAAACTTTTGACGGGTTCGATTCACGCCTGTTTGGCGGGCTTTGGGGTTGGCCTGACATGGGCGTCGATGCTCATGCGCCTGGGAGCGCTGGATTATTGCGAGTTGATTGAGTTTCCCTGAGTAACTAGGAAGATGGACGAATTCTATAAGGAAGTTGCGGAAATCCTGGAAGTAGATGATGTCAAGGGCAGCGATGAACTGCAAAGTTATTCGGCCTGGGACTCACTCTCCATCTTGTCTTTGATCGCAATGGTCAGCTCTCGGTACGGGGTCAACCTGACCGCCAGGGATGTCAGGACTGCCGTGAGCGTAGATGCCCTTCATGATTTAGTTCTCACGAAGAGAGGCGGATGAGGGCAGACGCGCGGTTTCACACAACTCCGATGGAACTCACCGGGAGGACTTTTCTCGTGACAGGGGCAGCTTCTGGAATCGGTCGCGCGACCTCTCTTCTCGTCAGCCGTCTCGGCGCGAAGGTCGTGTGCGTGGACATCGATGAAACAGGACTGGAGGGCACGCGGCAAGCGTTACAAGGGAACGATCATTGTTTCCTGGTACGGGATCTCAAGGATCTCGACAGCATCTCCGGGTGGTTGCGCGAACTCGTCGCGAGCGCCGGTCCACTGCACGGATTCGTACACGCGGCCGGAAGTTCGATGCCCCTCCCGCTGCGGGCACTCACAGCAGCGGCGTGGCGGGATATGTTTCAAATCAACACCGAGGCGGCCTTGGTTTTGACGAAGGAGTTCCACGGACGCAAGATATACGCCGGCGAAAACGGATCGGTCGTGTTCGTCTCTTCTGTCATGGCTGATGTTGGCTCACCGGCAGCGGCCGCGTACTCGATGACCAAATCTGCTCTGACTGGCATGGCGCGATCCCTGGCAATAGAACTTGCTCCGCGAGGAATTCGCGTGAACTGTGTTGCGCCCGGATTTGTGCAGACGCCTATGTTCGATCGCGTGGAGGCACTGCAGGATCCCGATTATCGTGCCCGGATGGAAGCGTTGCACCCGCTCGGGTTAGGTCAGCCCGAAGATGTTGCCAACGCAGCAGCTTTTCTGCTGGGCAATGCGGCGCGTTGGATTACCGGTACTGTGCTGGTTGTCGATGGCGGTTATACCGCGCAGTGATGGAGCGCAAAAGCTACACGCTGGTGACCGGCGCTTCATCAGGCATCGGGAGAGCGCTAGCGATCCGTCTATCCGGCCCCAGACGGCTGATCTTACACGGTCGAAATCAGCAGCGATTGAACGAAACACTTGCGAGTTGTCTCAACAAGGATCAGCACTTGATCTGGCCTTGTGAGCTCCTAGAGATCGGCGCGATCGCGCAAAGCTTGTCCGCGTTGCTTGCCAAGCACGCCGTTGCAGTCGAGTGCTTCATCCATTCAGCCGGCCTGCTCAAAATCTTACCGATTCGCAGCGTCACGTATGAGGCGCTCAGCGAAGTCATGAACGTCAATTTTTTCTCGGCAGTAGAAATCATCAGCTTGCTCGTGAAGAAGAAGCTAAATGGAGAGGACCTGAAGGACGTGCTCTTCCTCTCGAGCATCGCGAGTAAGTTTGGGGCTCCGGGATTTAGTATGTACAGCGCCAGCAAGGGCGCATTAGACAGCCTGATGCGGTCGCTTGCGGTGGAACTGGCTCCTCGTATTCGAGTGAATGCAATCCTGGCCGGCGGAGTGAAGACTCCCATGGTGGATGACTTGTTTAGCGACACGGAGGTACTCGAAAGATTCGCTCGAGACTATCCGCTGGGCATGGGTGAACAGGACGATATAGTCAGCGCGGCGGAATTTCTTCTCTCGCCGGGGTCCCGATGGATAACAGGTCAGGCCCTTGTTGTCGATGGCGGCCGCACGGTGAACATCTCCGTGAAGCCATCCTGAGATGCCAAAGGAAATCGTAATCATCGGCGCAGGGCAATTTGGGCGGGAAATATCCTCCTTTGTAGGGCAGTCGATCTCGGGAGGTCTCGATTGGCGCCTGAAAGGATTTTTGGATTCCCGGCCGGCGCAGCTCGAAGGATTCGAAGGACGGGCGCCGATTCTCGCAAGCGTTGAGGCTTATGATCCTGGTGAAAACGATCTTTTCCTGTGCGCGATTGGCTCACCCGCAGAACGCCGACGGTATAGCGAAACGATTCTGCAAAAGGGGGGCCGCTTCGCGACGCTGATCCATCCCACCGCGGTTCTGGGTGACGGGATCAAACTGGGCGAGGGAGTGATGATCGCCCCGCACGCAGTTTTGACCTCGGATCTGGTTTTGGGAAACTCCGTGTACATAGGACCGCATGTTTGCTGCAGCCATGAAAACCGAATTGGCGATTGGTGCCAAGTTAGCGGGCATTGCTGCCTCGGTGGCCGGGTGACGGTCGAGGAACAATGCTTCTTCGGCATGGGAGCTGTCGTTGTTCCTGGAGTTCACATCGGCAGAAATGCGTATATCGGTGCCGGCAGTGTCGTGCTCAAAAGAGTTCGCGATGGCGCGAAAGTGTTTGGTAATCCCGCCGTCGCGATTGAGGACTCGCCGGAGTGATTCGGTTCACAAAGCTTTGGCTAGCGCAGCCCGGACGCGGTAAACATCCTCTTCCTGCATATCCGGGAAATGCGGAACACCCAGTACTCGCGACGCGAAGTTCTCTGTCACGCTGAGATCCGCGTGCGGACAATCGGCGAATGCCGGCTGAACATGACAGCCTCGGCCCCACCACGATCTGGTTTCGATGCCTTGTTGCTGCAACCGATGAGCAACTTGCGCAACCACATCGCTCGCCAACACAATGTTGGTGGTTGCACTCACCCAACCATCGCCGTATGTAGGCTGAAGCGAAATGCCGTCCATGTCTTTTAGCGCCTGGCGGTACCAGCTATGGATGAGCGTCTGCTTCCGGCGTGTTCCCGGCCAGCGGTAGAGGTCTGCTAGCGCGACGGCAGCGTGATATTCACTCATCTTTGAATTCACTGATGGGCATAAGGCGGTGCGGGTTCCCGAGAATCCGAAATTGCTACAGGCACGTATGCGTTCGAGCAGCGGAGCATCTTTACTGACGGTGAATCCGCCCTCACCGGCGGCTAAGATCTTGGTGGCGTGAAGACTGACAATACACGGAATTCGACTTGCCCGAAGGGAGTCGAAGCCCGCTGCCGCATCCACGACTACGGGAACGCCAGTTTCCTCCTGGAATAATTCCCATTCGTAGAGGTTGAGGGGGGCGCCAAACGGCGAGACAACCAAAACTGCGGCAATCGGCAACGATGTTCGTGACAGTTCTTCTTTGACCTGCTGGGAATTCAGCGCCCAAGTCCGGCGATCCACATCGCAGAAGAATGGGATTAGACCGGCGGCGCGTACGGCGTGTGGAGTAGCGACAAAAGTCCACGAAGGCACAAGGCATAGCGAACCCGTTGGGATCCGAAGCGCCAAGAGCGTTGCCGTGATGCCGGCGGTCGCGCTGGCCGCCGTAACTGCGATGGAGCTGTCGGATCCGAGACGTTCACTAAGCTTCGTCTCCAGTGACGCAACGAGCGAACCGTGATTTGAATACCAGCACTTCGTGTCTATGAATTCCAGAAACGGCAGGATTTCATGGGCGAAAGGCAACCGGGGCCGCGATATAGGCAGGACGCCCGAGCCGGCAGCGACACCGGAAGTTCTTCCTATGAGAAGCCCGGTTGTTTGCAGGACTGCCTCGGGCGATTGGTCGATCGGTATCAGAAGGGATCGGTCCTCAACGTCATCAGCTTGCTATTCGATGTGTTCAATTCGCTTATCGGCGGTTTCGCTGGAAAAGCGGCGTCTATTCGGGAAACGATTTGAACAATCAGGATCTGCTGGTTCCAGGTGCAAGCTTCACTGCGACGCTAGCGGCTTCCCCGAGTTGTCGCTTGAGATCACAAGTGCAATTTCGAAGAACAAAACCCAACGTCAAACACGTTTTCGCAGCCTGTACTCAGGCGCCGAGTCTAGGGAATTTCCGATCCGCCATGGATGTCCGATAGCCGCCTGGCGCGACAGGCGATTCGAGGCTTACGCTCGAACCGACACGCGCTAGTGATATGCTCCGAAAGCTCAAAGGGGAATCAACTCATGTGCCTAACGCGGCCCAAAGCGCAGATTTTTGCAATGGTTTACATTTCAGCTTTTCTGCTGATCTCACCTCATGCCTTGCAGGCAGCAACGGCAAGCATTGCGCGGCCGGTGTGGCCGCTCACGTTCGAGGAAAATCAAGGACAGACAGATAAGCGCATTGCGTTCCTTGCGCGGGCTCGTTCACAGACTCTCTTTTTGACGGCAGATTCGATGTTTTTGCGGCTCAGGAACTCACCCGGTCTGCTCCGTCTAAGGTTTCGCAATCGAAATGAGAATACAGCTCCAATCGGGTTAGGCCCACTTTCCGGAAAGGTAAATTATTTCCGCGGCAGCAACCCCGCCGCCTGGCAAACCAATATTCCGACGTTTGAGAAGGTCTCGTACCGGAGTGTCTACCCCGGCATAGATCTTGTGTTTTACGGAACGGAGCGGCAGCTTGAATATGACTTCGTCATTGGACCGCACGCGAAGCCCGAGGAAATAGGGTTTGAGTTGTCCTCATCCTCCCGTCGTCCTACCGTACTGATCGCTACCAGCGGTGACTTGATCATCCGCACTGCAAGAGGTGAAGCTCGCTTTTTGCGACCCACAGCGTATCAGGTTGACTCGAACGGCGATCGCGCTCCGATCGACTGCCGGTTTAGCTTGCGTGCAGGCAGGAGAGTAGGCTTCGCGGTAGGAGACTACGATCGCTCAAAGCGTTTGGTCATTGACCCGGTGCTGACATACTCCACTTACCTGGGCGGTAGCGACGACGAAGGCATATTCGGAATCCAGCGGGATCTCGAAGGAAATCTGTATGTATCGGGTGAAACCTCGTCTCTCGACTTCCCCATTCTGAACGGGGCGCAGCGGGCGGAGGGAGGCGATTATGACGGATTCATCGCTAAGTTCGATCCTGAGGGTAGTCACCTTCTTTACGCGACTTACCTGGGTGGGAGCAAATATGATCACTGCGTCGGGTTGGCGGTAGACGCGCTAGGAGATGCCTATGTCGCAGGAGTGACGTATTCGTCCGATTTCCCAACGCGAAACGCACTCCAGGACTCCTTGAAAGGTCAGTCGAATGTGTTCGTCTCGCGGCTCGATGCTTCGGGATCGCAACTGGTTTTCTCCACATATCTTGGAGGAAGCCGCTATGATTCGCCAAGCAATATCGTGCTGGATCGGGAAGCAAATATTTATGTCGCCGGCGCGACCCAATCGACCGATTTCCCGGTCACCGCCAAGGCCTATCAAACTGTTTGCGACAAAGGCGCTTTTCCTGGGAACTGCAGCGGCGACGCGTTCATTACGAAGATGGACGCGCGGGGGTCCAGACTGATTTATTCCACGTATCTCGGCGGCCGGGGCTATGATGAGGCTTCAGATATTGCCGTCGATTACGCGGGAGCTGCGTACATCGGGGGCCAGACGAATTCAGCAGATTTTCCGGCAGTGAAGGCGTACCAGGCGGCCCTCGAGGGACAGGCAAACGGTTTCGTCACAAAGCTGAGCCCTGACGGCAGCAGTCTGGTTTATTCGACGTATCTCGGCGGGTCGGGCATCGACGCGGTGAATGGGATTGCGCTGGATTTCTTCGAAAGTACTTATGTGACCGGATCGACCTCTTCACCCAATTTTCCAACCGTTCATCCTTTCCAGGCCAAAAACAACGGTGGATACTCCGATGCCTTTGTAGCGAAGCTCAGCAGCAGCGGGTCAGAACTGATTTATTCCACCTATGCTGGCGGGTCCGGGTGGGACTTGCCGTTCCGTATCGGCGTGGATGTTTTTGGAAGCGCATCGATCATCGGTTTCACGACGTCGACGGACTTCCCAGTCCGGAATGCCATTCAGCCGAAATTTGCGGGTGGTTTCAGCGATGCATTCATTGTTAAGGTGAACGCCGCAGGAACGAAGCCTGTTTATTCCACTTACCTCGGAGGCTCAGGCGATGAGTACGGCTATGCTCTTCATTCGGATTTGTTAGGTAGTGTTTGGGTGGGTGGGAGTACTTCGTCGAAAGACTATCCAGTCAAAAGGGCGTTCCAGCCGAAATATGCCGGAGGACCGTTTGACGCGTTCCTGTCCGTCCTCCATCCGACGATATCCGAAGAATTAGATTCCCTGCAGGAATTGATCAACGGTTCGTCTGAAAAGGATACGTTGTCGGACCTACTGGGAAATGTGAGGCTGAGTATCGGCTCAGGTCCCGCTTCTGTCACTGTTGATGCGTTGAAGACACTGAGCGATCGGATGCAACGCCTGGATCCAGGCGGCCGGGCAGCGCAGTTACGCATGGCCGTCGATGAGCTACGCCGTGAAGTGCGCGCCCGTGAAGTGCTCCCCATAGATAAGAGCAACTAATTCGGGGCATCGTCGACGTTACGGTTTGCGGCGTTCGAACTTCCGAACCCGCGCCGGTCCGACAGCGCTTTAACGGCGGCGCTTCGCATTGCAGTGATTTCCTTCTTTGACATCTTAGGAGAGCAGGCGTAAACTCCCTAAGATGTCGAGGAAAGAGGAAAGATAAGAGTCGGCAGAACTGTTGCGGGGACGCTTGACTTGCTGGTCCTGAAAATAAAGATCTCCTTCGTGCAGGAGTTTCGCGGGAAGAGGCGGAACGCCGCGCGCGGCTGGAGTTTGGCGGAAGAGAACGATACGGTGCCGAATGCCGGGAGCCGCATTGTGTGCATTGGCTCGACGAGGCAGAACGCAGCATCCGCTATGCCTAGCGCAACCTGTGTATGACCCCAGCTTCTTAGACGATTTCAATCCTTTCACTGGCGCTCGGTTTGGCGGCTGTGGCCGTGATGTTTGCGCTGATGAACGCGGCTTTGCCGCGCCCTCTGCCACGGGCCGGACCGCATCGCTCTTATCCCGCAAAAAATCCCTTTCTCAGCATTTGGGTTATCGCTCACATCCCAGTATTTACGACGGGAGTGGCGGAGCCGATGCACGGCAATCTTGTCGTGCGGGTCCGTTCTCTATGGCTGAATCCATTTTTCGATCCGAGGCCGTGGGCCGCTGTGGCGCTCGCCGTCACGTTTGTGTCCGTCCTTTATTGGCTGCCGCTCATTCGGGATTCTGGAGCATGCGGGAGAAAACGAGATCGACTATGTGCCGATCTCAAGGCGGAAGTTTGGAGCACATGTCGGCTTTGGTGAACGAACGTCTTTCCTTCTCCAAGGCGCAAGTGAAGACTGCAATCGATTTGGCTCCGGTAATGTGCGGGAAATCCTGCGGCGCGTCGTGCAACGCGAAGGATCGGGTGATGTCGATATCAAGTTGATGTCGGTCAAGGGATAAATGTGATCGGTCAGCCCGAGTACATCTCCCGATCCCTCGCGAAGGTCATCAGAGACGCGATTCTTTATTCCGGCGGACCGATTACGATTTCTGCCAGGAATGGAGACGGCGTAGTTACAGTAACCGTGGCCGATAAGGGCCCCGGCGTTCCGGAATCGGAAATCGACGAAATCTTCAACCGTTTTCCCGTCCGGAGTTGTATACGTGCGCTGCTCACGCATACGGCTGCTACCTCGTGGGTTGGGCGTTTTCCAGCTCCGGCTCACCTAGTGCGCGGCGGGTACGAGCTGCCAGAGCTGATTGTCAGCACCGAGATACGGCCACTGATCGGTCACGGAACCGTCAGCGTATCCGGTTGCGAGGGTGTTATCCAGGACCATTCCGTTTGAAAGCGACTGGATGTAGTAATAGCCATTTCCAGCGGGAATCACGTTCCAGATGCCGTTGGTTTTATCGTAAAAAGCCGAGACGGCCATTTGGGCGCCGGGCAGAGACGTGTCAAGCGGCGCCTCAACCTGCAGACCGCTGGAAGCGGAGCTGATGATGTAGCCGGTTCCGTTAGTGGAAACCCATTGCTGCAGATTATTGTAGTTCCAGGCGCCGGCCGCGGGTATGAATTGGAACTTCTGCGCCGCAGTGCCCAGGCAACTCCACTGCGCCAACATCGTTGTCCCGGCGGTGATATGCAGACACTTACCGCTGAGCTTATTGACGATGCTTACCCAACCTGTAGGAACCGGGCCCGGCTTGGTGGCGCCGGAGTTGCTGCTAACAATTAATCCGGATTCGTTCACCGCCTCGAAGTCGTTTCCCTTGAGTTGGGTCAGGGCGTGCATTTCATCGTCGTTCCAGCGGGAATCGGGAACGCCCACCATGAACCAACTGGCGCCGTTGTCCATTACAATCGCTCCGTAGGTTTTGAGAGCTTCGAGAACGACGCGGACGTTTGGCGTGAAACCGCTGATGTTCACATTGGCTTTCAGACGAAAACGCGTGCCCATGGGCGGATGTTGAGAACCGCTCAAAGATGACGCGGTTCGGCTGGCGGGCCAAACGTATGTGTTCCCAATTCCGCTTGCGGTCATCGCGATGGCATGGTCAATGTGGCCGGAGGCGACCTCGTCATAACGGATCAGGCCGGGCAGGTAGGCGGTTCCGGCGGCATTTGAGGAGGACCAATCAGGCGGTTTGAGGGCATCCGAGTTGAGGTTGAACTTCGAAATGCTCATTACGTTCCACGAGTCATTTCCGGCGGAGGTTTCGATCGCGTTATACGCCTCATACAAGAGGCAATTGTCGCTATCCAGGACGATCAGGTGGTGATCGTCGTTGGGGTTGGTAGGGTCTGACGGCGTTTCGGCCACGGCATTTGCAGGGATGGGATAGGGTCCGGGATCGCTGGTAAAGGGCCACGCGACGGTGACATTCGCCGCCCGCGTGCTGTTTCCGTGAACCACGTTATAAGGGATGCCGTTATCCGGATCAGAGCCGAAATCCGGGTGAGCGGAAGATGAGGCTCCTAAACTTGCAACGTAAGCACCCGATTTGGGGTGAACAGGCAGGTTATCCACTCGCGCGTGCCATACGTTATCAGCAGGAAGCAGGGAGCAGCCGCCTAGCGACGGACTTGTGGCTTGGGCGTAGAGGAAGGGCGCGGCGGCCGCGAGAAGAGTGACTGAGAAAAAGAGGCGCAATCGGAACTCCTGAATCTATATAAGCCCGCTTGAAACGGGATAGTATTAATGAAACTTTGACTACTATAAGCGATTCAGGAGAGTACGTGTCAAGAACTTTCTATATATATTCCTATTAGATCTTGTAGGAACATTCTAATATGCCCAGTGTTCGCGTAGGGCTTCCTTCGGCCCAAGTGGCTATGGCGGTATTTGCGGAACAGATGCAAACGGCGCGGTTCGACGGGTCGGTATCTATTGGTTCGATCTATCGGTGCGAGGGAGGATGTGAGGTGAGTCGCCGGCGGCCGCAAAATCCCGCCGCCGCTAGGGCGATGAGCGCTAGAGCCGAGGTACTCGGTTCCGGGCTGATGGCGACGGGAGTGACCCCGTCGGCTTCGAAGAAGCGGAACTGTAGCGCGAATTGCAGCGAGGCGTGGGCATCATCCTCTTCGGACAGCGCATCCAGGCCGCTCGCGTAGTTCACATCGACCGAGAATGGGTCACCTAGATTGAAGTTGTAAATCCTAGGGAAGTTAGGATAATTGGCACCCGGATTGTTCAGAGAACAACTGCGGCTCGGAGCTCCACAGGCTCCTTGCAAGTAGCCGAGGGAAAACGACAGCTTGGATAACGAGGCATATTCAGCGTCAGCGTCGTAAGCGGGCACGATTTCAATAAATCCCGGACGCACTGGACCGGCAGTTTGCAGCGCCAAGCTCACGTTGGCTGAAGAGCTAGTCTCGGCGTTGGAACCGATATTTCCTCCCGCCGCACCGCTGTTGTTAAGCTGAACAGTAAAATAATCGGGCGCGGAGCTCGAATACCCGACGAAGGCCGCGATGCTCTCTTGGGCAGCGCTTTGATTGGAACCTTGCTGGGAGCAACTTCCGGCCGCGACCACTGCTACTTGGCCAGGGACAGAGCATGTCACTTGGGTAGTGATACTATCGCCGCGGCCAACTGCCGGCAGAAGAACGATCAGGAGTAGGAGGCAATAACGCCTCCGGGACTGCCTGACGGCCGAGTGGTGGCGCATACGGGTGAGACCTCTCTATAAAGTTTGTACCGGATTTTACCGAATGTCGAGCGGTTCCGGAACTATCCGATGGGGGGCAGCGCACCGCTTGAGGCTGGTTCTGGGCGTACTTGAGATGTAGAGGTGTCGTTTGGGGAACCGAGTTCCTGCTCCAACCACTGCACCATCTTGCGTTTATAGCTATTGTAGGGACGCATGGACGATTGCCACCAGCGCATGCCGTGACCTGCGCCTTCTACGGGATAGACCTCGCACGTTGCCCCTTCCTGCCTCATCCGCGCACACATCCGGGTGGATTGCGCGAACGGCACGAGGGGATCGGCGGTACCGTGGATGAAAAGGAACGGCGGCATGTCGCGTCGTACATTCTCGATTGGCGAGAGCTGTGAGAGCCCCGCTAATACCAGGCTTTCCCAGGGAGTACCACGGACGCCGTTTCGGATCTGAGCGGGAACGAAGGTGGAGTGCTGAAACAGATCAACTAGATCAGTTGGCGTGTAAAACGCGACGACAGCCCTGACGGAAGCGTCCGGGCCGGCACGCAGGGCGGCGATCGCGGCGAGTTGGCCCCCGGCAGACTCGCCGATGAGCGCAATGCGGTTTGGATCAATGTTGTATTCGCGCGCGTGCGATTTCACAAAGCGGACAGCCTGCTCAACATCGTCGACGGCAACGCCAAACTGCAGGG
Source organism: uncultured Acidobacteriaceae bacterium (assembly GCA_963730865.1). Lineage (GTDB taxonomy): Bacteria > Acidobacteriota > Terriglobia > Bryobacterales > Bryobacteraceae > Bog-105. Next base: position 133,676 of record CAVSTO010000020.1, read on the forward strand.
CGTCGGCGGCTAAGCGGTAATCGATTGAAAACCAGGCAAAACCGCCATCGGCTAGGGGTTTGAACAGCGGCTCAACATCGAGGCGGCGGTCGCCGCGCACCCAGCCGCCTCCATGGACGATTACGACCGCCGGGGTCGGCTCGGCACTGGCCGGGAGACAAGCGTCTAGCCGTAGGCTTGTCCCTTGGGGACGGCTATATTCGACATCCCGGAGTTGGCGGGGGCCAGCGGCGGCGGCGCAAACGCTGTTTGTGCTTTGACCTAGCATCAGCAAGAAGAAGAGGGAGAGGGCCCAGGGGCGGGCAGGCATGCTCAACGATTGGATGTGTAGCTAACCTGACAGGTTGCGCTAGAGACTCCGGACCGTGCGGGGGATGCCGTACTGTTGGGTTTCGTCCAAAGGGGAACCGCAAGGGACAGAAAAAAAAAGAAAGAGTTTGTCTCTCGCGGTCATCCTCGGGTACACTTGTCTTTCTTTGCAGCCATGGCTTTTTTGGAAGCCGTGCTTTGTAACCCGTGACTACATTACGCGAAGTTTTGCCGAATGTCGAAACAGAAGGCTGAACGCTTGCTCGCTGAGGAGCGGCGCCGCGAGATACTGGGCGTTCTCGGCCAAAACGGAAAAGTCACCATACACGAACTGGTGGCGCGCTTCGGCGTGTCGGCGGTGACAGCGCGCGCCGATCTGGACGCACTGTCAGACAGCGGCGCGCTGGTGCGCTCTCATGGCGGAGCGATGCGGCCGTTAACAGCGGCGCCCGAACACCCGCTGAAAGTGCGCGAAGGCATGCACCATGAGCAGAAAGTTCGGATTGCGCAAGCGGCGGTGCGCCTCATACGGTCTCTGCAAACGGTGATTCTTTGCACCGGCTCCACGTCCGCGGAGCTGGCGGATCAGCTCTGCCGCGCGCCACTGGCGAATATCACGGTGATAACGTACGCGCTCAACATCGCGGCGAGATTGACGGATCAGCCCAACCTGTCACTAGTTATGTTAGGCGGCTTTCTCAGACAGCCCTCCACGGCGTTCGTGGGACCGCATGCCGAACATATGATGAATTCTCTGAACGCCGACCACTGCTTCTTGAGCACCGTGGGGCTGAATGTGGAGGTGGGCCTCACCACACTGGACATTATGGAAGCCCAACTGAATCGCCGGATGATCGAAGCCGCCGCGCAGGTGACGGTCTTGGCCGATTCGAGCAAGTTCGGACATCGTAGTCTGTCTCTCATTTGCGATTTTCGCGCCGTGCATCGTGTTATCACCGATTCAGAAGCGCCTGCCGCGGATGTAGACAGACTGCGCTCGCGAGGCGTGGAAGTCATTCTGGCTTAGCGCCTGCTTCTCTTTTCTTTCTTTCTTTTGTTGTTTTCTCTTGACTGTCTTTCCGTCTGGCCTTACAATTCCGTAAAGCTCGCTTATCTACTCAACCGGCTGAGGTCTTCGCCGGCCCGCGAAAGGAGTTCCACTCAATGAGGTACATCCATAAGATGCCTGGGCACGTCCTGGCCCGCTTCTTCTCCCTATTTTTACTGTTGGCAGGGGCTTTCACCGGCCCGTGCGCGTTCGCGCAGGAGGTGACGGCAGCCATCAACGGTGTTGTTACTGATCCGTCGGGCGGCGCGGTTGTTGGCGCAAAGGTCACGGCCAAGGATCTTGACCGCGGTACTGTTTACCCATCCACTACCGACTCGAACGGCGCATACAACATTCAGCGCGTCGCTGTCGGTAACTACGAGGTTCGGGCGGAAGCTCCGGGGTTCTCGACAGCCGTGGTGACTCCCGTCATCCTGGTGTTGAATCAGGTCGCCAAACTCGATTTCAATCTGACGGTTGGCAACGTTAATCAGACCGTTGAAGTCACGACTGCCGCACCCATTCTGCAGACGGAAACGACTCAACTGGGAACGGTTCTCGATGCGCGAACGAACGTTTCGCTGCCACTGGCAACACGTAACTACAACCAGTTGACATTGCTGGCTCCAGGATCGGTCACCACCGACCCGAGTGAGTTCACGGGCGCACAAACGACCTTCAGCAGCGGCCGGCCTTATATCAATGGCAATCGCGAAGAGGCCAATAACTATCTTCTGGACGGGATGGATAACAACCAGGTATCGGAAAATGACGTGGGTTTTGCGCCCAGCGTGGATTCCATCGAGGAATTCAATCTCATCACCCAGAACGCCTCGGCGGAGTTCGGCAACTTCATGGGCGGGATCGTCAGCGTTAGCACCAAGTCGGGCACAAACCAGTATCACGGCGTGGCGTTTGAATTCATTCGCAACGATCAGTTAAACGCGAATCAGTGGTCGAACAACTTTCAGGGTATTGCAAGACCGCTGCTCCGCTGGAATGAGTTCGGCGGCGCGGTTGGCGGCAGGATTATCAAGGACAAGCTGTTTTTCTTCGCCGACTACCAGGGCTCGCGTTATGACCAGCCTGCCACGGGCGGCGGTTTCACTGTTTTGACCGGAGCTGAAAGAGCGGGCGATTTTTCCGCGATCTGCACCGCGGGATTTACAAACGGCATTTGCGGTAATCCGGCCCAGCAGCTCTATAACCCCTATTCGAGCAGCACCGCCTCAAACAGAACGCCGTTCCTGAACAACAGAATTCCGGTCGGCCTGTTCAGCCCGGCGGCAAGCGCGATTCTGAGCTCCCCGCTCTACCCCGCGCCTAGCAACGGAAACCTGATCAATAACCAGGTTAATTTTCAGCATACCTATACAAATAGCGATCAGGGAGATATCAAAGTGGATTGGGATCCTACAGACAAGGATCACTTCTTCGGCCGCTATTCGCAGCAGAAGGTGGTCAATCCAACGACCAACAGCGAGCCGTTACTCTACAACAGCTTCAATAATTACCCGCTTTACAACGGCGTGATGGATTACACAAAGACCATCAGCCCGACGTTCGTAAACGATATGCGCGCGGGTGTGAACTACTATCCTGTCGCGACCGGCAACGATACACCCAGCTCAGCCAATACGTTCGGCATAGGGGGCGCGCCGACCAACTTCCTTCCCGGACTCAACTTCAATGGCGGTAACGTCAGCAACTTCGGCAACTCGGATATCGTGCAAGACTTCGCGTCCACGGTAATCCAGGCCGAAGATACCGCGATTATCACTAAGGGGAAGCACACGATTCACGCTGGCTTCCAGTACTTCCGGGATCGCATCAACGTCTTTTATGCTGGCAATGAAGGCCTCGCCGGTCAGTTCACATTCAACGGTCAATACACTGGGGACACCGCTGGTGGCTCGAAGGGCCTGCCGGAAGCGGACTTTGTTCTCGGCCTGCCGGAACAATTGGGCGTGGGAGCGGGCGGTGGAACTTGGGGACAACGCTCCAGCATCTATGCTGCTTTCGTTCAGGACGATTGGAAAGTGACCAGTCATTTGACTCTCAATCTTGGCGTTCGCTGGGAATTGCATACACCCTGGGACGAGGTGTTCAACAGGCAGACAAACTTCCAGGAATATACCGGACAGGTTCTTCTCTCGGGCCAAACCAGCTTGTTCAACGACAACAATGCCCTGTACAACCAGTACAACGGGATTACAAATTTCCAACCTCGCGTTGGCCTTGCGTGGTCACCCACGAACAACACGGTGATCCGCGCGTCGTACACGCTATCGAACTTCCTGGAAGGCACCGGCACAAACCTTCGCCTGACTCGAAATCCACCATGGCAGACGGGACACCTTGTCACGTATGCCACGGGTTCAGACGTTGTGCTACCGCCAACCACGCTCGACCAAGGGTATACGGGCTTCGGGAGCAGCGGTGGATGCACGCCGGCAGCAGCTGCGGCATCGTCGCCTGCCTGCTTTGCAGGTGCGACGATCTTTACTTGGGATCCGAATAACCGGCCCGCTGTCTCCAACCAATGGAACGTCAGCATTCAACATCAATTCGGGAATTCCATGACACTACAGGCCGCCTACGTCGGTCAAAACACCGATCACCTGATGGTCCCGATCAATGCGTCGCAAGGTGTTCTTACTGCATCCGGGACTGTGTTGCCGAGCCCATATCTGTCCGGCAATCCAACGCTGCTCGCCGACAATCCCACCGATAAGCTCACCATCACGAATGGCATTCAGAACTACAATGCGCTTCAGGTCAGCTTCCAAAAGCGGCTCAGCAACGGGCTAGAATTCCAAGCGAATTACACCTGGTCGAAGTGCCTGACGGATTCTATCGGGTATTACGGCGGTTACGGCCAGGGCGGCGGCAACTACTACTACTGGCAAAACACATATGACGCCCACTCCTATTACGGCAACTGCTATTACGACGTGCCGCAAGCATTTAACGGATTTGTGACGTATGACATTCCGTTCGGACGCGGCCGGACGTTCGGCAAGAACCTCAACCGTGCGGTGAACGCGCTTATCGGCGACTGGCAAGTTAGCTCGATCGTGACATTCCATTCCGGATTTCCGTTTACGGTCGGTGCGAACGATGTCTCAGGAACGAACTCCTTCGGTCCTTTGGCCAGTTGCAGTGCGGCCCCGATTGTCACCGGAAGACAGAGCAGTCCCAGTGGCGGTTATCAGTATTGGGACCAGAGTACTTTTTTCCAACCTACATCCGGGTTTGGGAACTGCGGCGTGGGGATCATTCGAGGGCCGGGGTTACATACAGCCGACCTCGCGCTCTCGAAACTGTTCACCGTGACGGAACATCAGAACCTGGAATTGAAAGCTCAGGCAATCAATTTCACGAACACGCCCATCTTGAACGCACCGAGCACGGGATTGGGCCCGACGCTTGGGCTGGTCAACAGTTCACAGGGCGCGCGTCAAATCCAGTTCGGCTTGAAATACAACTTCTAAGTCGAACTGAACAGCAGGACCGAAAGGCCGCCATTTCCTCCGAGGAACGGCGGCCTTTTTATTTACAACGTCATTGCCTGCTCTTTTTCAGCATTCAGCAATTTTTCCGCATTCAATGCTCCCGCGGGTGTTTCCTCGTGCTTGAAGATTGCATATGTGGGATAGCCGTTCCCGAGGTATTGTTCGACGCGATACGCGATGCTCGCCAGTTCCGATTCCAGGTAATCCGGTTTGCGCAGCCGCAAGTACACGAAATCAGCGGTGAGAACGTGCGGGGCTTCGAGGTTCTCATTCTCGGCTAGACACAGGGCGACGTTCGCATCTTTCAGGATTTGGTACGTTTCCTCGTCGAACCAGTTCGCGTTTCGAAACTCGAAGGCAGCGCGCAAGCCCCTTGGCAGTAGTCCCACGAACTTTGCCAAGCGTGGGAGATCCTGCTTCAAGGCAGGTGGAAGCTGAAAGAGAATCGGTCCGAGCCGCCCAGCATCTCGTAACGGATTCAGCGATTCGAGAAAGGTCCGCGTGAACTCCTCAGCGCCTTCCAATTTGAAGGAGTGGGTGATCTTCATGTGCGCTTTCGGCAAAAATACAAAGCCGTCTGGAGTGGAAGCGATCCACTTCTCGAAAGTCGCCGCGGACGCGAGGCGGCGGTAGGTGTAATTCACTTCAACGGCATTCAGCCTTGTCGCGTAGTAGGACAAGAACTTGCTGCTTGCTAACTTTTCCGGATAAAACTCCGGCTTCCAACTTGTGTACGCGAATCCTGAGGTCCCGCAATAGAGTTTCTCGTCCGGCATGGGTCACGCTTGTGGGGATCAAAGGCCCGCGAACCAATCGTATCCTTCCTCAGCCCAATAGTCGCCGGGCTTGTCGTTTGTGAAGCGAATTAGACCGATTCGCTTTAGATGCTTAATGCCATACTTCACCGGAATGACGAGACGCAAGGGCGCGCCGTGGTCGTTTTCGAGAGGTTGTCCGTTCTGTTCGTAGGCCAGGAGAGTTTGAGGATGCATCGCGCTCTTCATGTCCAACCCCACGTAGTAGTCTTCTCCCGGAGTCGCCATGTAAACGTAATTCGGCATCTTAGCACTCGGCGGCAAATACTTCCTGGCGAAATCGGAGAACCGCGCGCCACCCCAATGCGTGACCATGTTCCACCCTTCGATGCAGCAGAACAATGTGATCATCTCCACTTTGGGAAGCGCCCTGACGTCGGCGAGCGAGAGATTCAGTGTTGGCGCCGGGGCTGCCGAAGCTACTTGTAAGCTCCACTTGCTTTTGTCGAACGGCTCAGCCATGCCGATGTTGCCGTTGGCCTTCAAATGTCCGACTTGCGAAGGCGAGTAGGTGGGCATCAGATGCGAATCGCTCAGATAACCGCGGGCTAGTCTACCGTTGAAATCCAAGACGCCGCGCTGCGGCCAGGGAGCGGCGTCCGTTTCCTTGGTTTTCGTAATCCATTCGTAAGCTCCGACACCGGCGACGGCAGAGGCACCGGCGATCAGAAAATCTCGACGGCTGCGGCGGTTGAGCAGCTTCTTGGCTTCCTCATCGGGTAGCGTCATCTTGCGGCGCCGGTCAGTCATGCTCATTCACCAGCTCATATCCGATGACCATGCCGCGGAAGTTGTTCCAGCCTGTAATCGCGACCTGCACCACATGGACGACGAAAAAGAGGCAATACCCGATAGTAAGGAAGAAATGAAGGTATCGCGCACCGGCATAGCCGCCGAAACAAGCTGCGAGCCAGCTCAACTGGGCCGGTTTGTAAATCGCTAAACCCGTCAAAACGGAGCCGATGCCCATCACCACAATCGCCGTATACGAGATTTGTTGGGCGGCATTGTACTTCTCCTGGGGCGGCAGTTCGCGCCGCAGATGCAGATCGTGAAGCGCGACGTACCCTGCATCCCGAAAGGCCGACATTGAGCGCGGCACAAGCAAGCGCCACTCACCCGATAAAAGGGTATACGCCACATACAGGATGCCGTTGATGACAAAGAGCCACATAAAGAAGAAGTGCAGCGCCATGCCCTCGGCCAATCTCTGGTTTATGTGGAAGGTTCGGTACACCCACGCAGGGAAGAAGTGAAACGGCCCAATGCGGTAGATCGGGTAGGCCCAATAGATCAGAAATCCGCTCCAGATCATGAGAAACAGCAGTGGGAAATTGATCCAGTGAAACCAGCGGATCGCAACCAAGTGCTTGAGCTTTAGTGTCTGCATCTATCCAATACTTTCGTTTCCAAGTCCGATCCGGTTACGCTTTTGCTCATCATGCTAGCAGGAAACGGCGCTATCCTGAACTCTTCTCCTCATGTCTGTCAACGAACGGCAACTGACGTTACTCTGTCTTGCAAGCTACGAAAAGGGCCAGCGATTTATGGAACAGGCCAAGCAGTTGGGATGCCGGGTTTTCCTCTTGACGTCGCAGAGCCTGGAGCATACTGCCGATTGGCCGCGCGAAAGCCTAGAGGAGATCTTCTACATGCCGGATGCCGAGCACGAGTGGAACCTCCAGCAGATGCTCCATGCAGTGAGCTATCTCTGCCGCACTATCCCCGTCGATAGGATCATCGCGCTGGATGACTTCGATGTCGAAAAGGCGGCGTTCCTTCGAGAGCATTTGCGCATTCCTGGGATGGGTGAAACACAGACGCGCTACTTCCGTGACAAACTCGCCATGCGCATGCGCGCGGCGGAAAGCGGCATCCCGGTTCCTGAGTTCTCCGCGACAATCAATTTCGAACAAATCACGCATTACGTCGATTCAGTCCCATCGCCGTGGGTCTTGAAACCGCGGCTGCTTGCCGGGGCCATCGGCATCAAGAAGTATGAGCAGAGGCAGGAAGTCTGGGACCGCATTCATATGCTCGGCGATCAGCAGTCCTTTTTCGTGCTGGAGCGGTTTATCCCGGGCGACATCTTCCACGTCGATTCTATCTGGTTCAAAGGGGAGATGGTCTACGCTGTCGCAAGCGCCTATGGAACTCCTCCTCTCGATGTGACTCAGGGCGGCGGCATTTTCACGACTCGTCTGATGGAACGTGGAAGCTCTGACGAGCATGCGCTGCGTTCTCTCAACGAGCGAGTTCTCAAGGCTTTCGACCTCGGCAACGGTGTTTCCCATACCGAGTTCATCCGAAGTCGGGAAGACGGGTCCTTTTACTTCCTGGAGACATCCGCGCGTGTGGGTGGCGCCAACATTGCCGACCTGATTGAAGCAGCTACCGGCATTAATATGTGGGCTGAGTGGGCCAAAGTCGAAGTTGCCGCCGCAAACGGGACGCGGTACTCCCCTCCCGAGCCGCGTCAAGACTACGCGGGGTTATTAGTTTCGCTCGCCCGGCAAGAGTGGCCCGATACGTCACATTTCGGCGAACCTGAACTCGTCTGGCGCATGCAGAAGCGTTATCACGTGGGTTTTGTGTTGAAATCGCCAGATTACAGTAAGGTCAAGGAGCTGCTCGACCTATATACGGAACGTGTCCGGAATGACTATCACGCCTCGGCTCCGGCGAAAGAGACAGTCCGAGAATGAAATTTTTTTCACCTACTGGTAGCAACACCTACAAAGCAGTGCTAGTCTAATCTCGAATGCGACCATTGACGGTGGCAGGCCTGACGGCTGGAGCCGTCCTCGGCGGCCTCTCTAGCGCAGCCGCTTATGGCAGCGTGTCTAAATCCTCCCAGCTATTCGGTCCTTCCGTGTATCGAGGACCGGGACGCAGGCGCACGATCGCGCTAACCTTTGATGATGGGCCGAGTGAAGGGACGCTTCCCATCCTCGATTATTTGCAGAGTGAAAGCGTTTGGGCGACGTTTTTTCAATGTGGCATGAACGTCCGCCGCTTACCGCATGTGGCGGGAGAAGTAGCCGCGCGTGGCCACCAACTCGGAAACCACACCTATTCCCATCCAAAGCTGCCGTTCAAATCCCGAGAGTTCATTGCCCGGGAATTTACCGAGGCCCAACGTGCCATTGTAGGGGAAACCGGCATAGCACCAATGATTTGCCGTCCTCCATACGGCTTTCGGTGGGCAGGCATGCGCGAGATTCAGCACCGTCTGTCGTTGCTGGGTGTGATGTGGACCGTCATGGGGTACGACTGGTCTTGGGCTGCCGATCGTGTGGCTCGCCACGTTGTGTCGCGCGCCGCTCCCGGCGGCATTATCTGCCTGCACGATGGCCGCGGTGTTCGCAAGAACCCTGACGTGAGTGCAACGCTGCGTGCTGTTAAGCAGATTGTTCCCGTTCTGAAAGATCGTGGTTATTCATTCGAAGTGATCAGCGATTTGCTGCACGCCTGAGAGCCTTCCCGCCAGCTCGCTAAGCTTAAACAGAGCAACTGACGTTTGACTGCGGGACAGAAGCTGGGGAAACTCTTTCTGATTGGCGCCGGTCCGGGCGATCCCGAACTGCTGACGTTGAAAGCTGCTCGCGTTCTGGGAGAATGCGATGTCATTCTTTACGACCGCCTTGTCAGCCCCGAAGTGCTTTCTTTTGCGCGTGCCGACGCGGAACTTATTTACGTCGGCAAACACGAAGGAGAACAGAACCAAACGCAAGCTGACATTTTCGATCTCATTCGGCGGCATGCCCGGGCAGGAAAAGCGGTAGCTCGCCTGAAGGGGGGCGATCCGCTGATATTTGGGCGGGGAGCGGAAGAATGGGCGCTGGCGCGCGAGACCGGCATTTCCGTTGAGCTAGTCCCCGGCATCACTTCGGCTGTTGCAGTTCCCGGCCTCGCCGGTATCCCGCTCACGTACCGCGGCGTTTCGCAATCATTTGCGGTGATTACCGGTCATTGCCACGAAGGGCGTAGCGAATATTGGCAGAGCTACGCCGCCGTCCACACTCTGGTCATCCTGATGGGTGTGAAGAACCGTGCGCACATCGCCCAGTCCCTAATCGCTGCCGGACGCGATGCGAATGAGCCGGTCGCGTTTATTCAGCGAGGCACGACTGCTAATGAAGAAGTGATCGAGAGCAGTCTCGCTGAGGTGGCGGCCGGCCATATTGAGGTGCACAATCCCGCCGTGTTCGTTGTCGGCGGAGTGGTGAGGCTTCGCTCGCGGCTGAAGGTTAGCGAACGAGTTCCAGCACGACCAAACCCTGCGGCTGGACCGTGATGGGGTCTGCCAGAGAATGCCGTTCCGCGGCGGGAAGCACGGCCTGAGCCTTAATGTGGGCGATCTGTTGGATGGTTGGACTCACAGGGCTGCCGGCCTCTTGCCAGGCCCGTAATCCCGACCCGTGCTCCGCATCCACAAAGCGCATTCGATAGCTGCTGAAGCGGTTTCCCTTCACATCTAACCGGAACGTCTTCGCACCCACTGCTTCATGAGGCTCCGCATAGTTCCATAACGCAATCACCGCCTCGCCATCGGCCCGTTCGGTCAGCAACGCATTTTCGGAGGTTGCGGCGAGACGCCGGTCGCCCAACTCATGCAGCAATTGGAAGGCATGGAAGGCCGCTTTGGGAATCCCCCGCTCTGCAATTAATCCGTAGCCGCCATAAAACGGCGTCTTCACCACACCCTGTTCTTCGAATACATCCGAAAACGACCAGTACGACATCATGGCGGTCAGCCCATCGCATTCCCGAATGTTGTTGGCCAGCCAAGGTCCCATGAAGGCGCTGTCGGTCACTTCCTGCTGTGTCATGTAGGTGGCGTTGTATTCGGACCAGATAATCGGCGTCTCAGGCGCGGCCGACGCCTTCACTTGATCGAACACTTTTTTGGCGGACCGCGCCACCATGTCCTTGCGTGCGATCGGCATGGCATGGCCAAACACATTGACTGGGTCTTCATTGCCATAAACGTGCGTGGAAACAAAGTCGAACGGTACATGCCTGGCCGTGCAGTGTGCAATGAAAGCATCCACCCACGCCGCTTGCGCCGTCGCCGGACCGCCCACGCGCAAATTTGCGTCGGCGCGCTTCACCGCCTTGGCCGCCTCGTCATAGAACGCGAAATAAGTTTCCTGCTTCGGAACACCGTCCCAGAAATCAATATTCGGCTCGTTCCAAACTTCGAAATACCACTGCTCCACTTCGGCGCTGCCATAGCGGTCCAGCAGATGGCGAGTGAATGCCTCCACCAGCGCACCCCATTTCGCCCGATCGTTCGGAGGCGAGGGCAGAGGCTTGTACCAGAAAGGATGCGGCGTGAGATTCTTCGCGAGCTTGCGTGGCATGAAGCTCAGTTCCACAAAGGGCTTGATGCCTTGCTCCAGCAGCCCGTCATAAATCTGATCGACATAGGAAAAATTGTAAACGGGCCGTCCTTGCGCATCGACGTCGTAGACACCGATCTCGTCATCCAAAATCGCGTGGAAACGAATGTACTGGAATCCCGTAATCTGTTGAACTCTCTTCAGATCGGCCCGGTAACTCTCGCGCATGCTCAACACGGCGCGGCCTGAGCCGAACATCTGCTCCCAAAAGTGCGGGAATGGTGTTGTGGCGGCGCTCGTGTCGATCGTAACCATCTCCGTGCTTGGCTGTGTCTGGCCCTGGACGTACGAAACTGTCAGGCCGGCTGCCACTAGCAAACATGCCCAGCGACTGTTCTCCATAGGTATGCTCAACTCTCTTTCCGCAGGCCGCTTTCCTCATAACGGATAGCCGCCTCTCGAACCAGAATGCCCATCTTAGGATGCGACGGCTCGAGCGCCGGTGTCAGGCCGCACTCTCGCAAGGTCTCACTGCACGTGGGTCCAATCGATCCAATGAATATCCGGTCGAAAGCTTGCAGCGCGGCGCGGCGCAAGCCTTGCTCCTCGGCAAAATTCAAGAAATGTTCCGCCTGTACACCCGTGGTGAATAATGCAACATCGAATTCGCCGTCTACTAATGCCCGCACCGCTTGCGCAAGAGGGGCAGTATCGGCTGGCAGTTTCCATTGGTAGACGGGTACGGAGAATATCGTGCGTCCTTGCGCCTGCAATCCCTCCAACAACTCCCGATTGGGCCGTCCATATTCCTGCACGGCGACATGCTTCCCGGGCTTAAGTTGAATAGCCGCCAGCAACTCACGCCAGGTGTTTGGTTCGGGGACCGCTACCGTAACGGGTACATTCCATTCACGCAAGACAGCGGTCGGCTTGGGGCCTCGCGCCACAATGATCAATCGCCGCAAAGCCTCAAGAAAACGTGCCTCTCCGTCCCGCAAAGCAATGATTTTCCCGAGATACCGCGCGCCCACGCCGGTGAGGAAGATCATTATGTCGAACTCGCCCGCGTAGAGCTGGTCGGCAAACGCAAACGCTTGCCCGTTCTCTGCGAGGGGCACTTCAATCAGAGCGGGCGCAATAAACGGCTTGCCTCCGTTGATACGGATGAGCTCCCCCATCTCCTTCTCCCGCCGGCTCTCAAAGGACAAGACTCTGGCGTTCTGAAAGGCCATGTTGGTAGCGTACCGAACGTTGCTACCATACAAGCAGTTCTATCAGGGCTTCGGAATGGCCAAACTTGCGTTTTCAGCACTTTTTGTTGGCGTCATCGCTATCGCGCCGGCTAACGCTCAGGCAACGGACGCGAATCCCGGCCATACGCCCGATGCCGTGCTGGATAATCACCGGCCGCTGCTCCCCAAAAAAAATAAGGCGCCGACTTCACGTACGGTCACCGGCAAAGTGGTTGATGATTCAGGCCAGCCCCTTGGCGGTGCACTCGTAACGCTCACAGATACCAAGACCAATGAGAAGACCACCGTCTTCACGAAAAAGGACGGCCGATTCAACTTCGAGGACGTGAGCTTTACGATCGATTATCAGCTGCAAGCGCGTTATAAGGATCTGACGAGCGAGATGCGCAAGCTGAGCCAATACGACCGCACGGCGAATGTGGTGCGAATCCTGGAAATTCAGACTCCCGATGCCGCCGCCTCACCCAAAGCGGAAGCGAAGACGGCCAAAAACTAGCTGTCTTCACTTGAGCTCGTTCAACCGCTCCGGCATATCGGCCAACACGTAGCTCAGCACTGCTAGGGACGCGACATTCAGTTGGAATTCCCTGGGCACGATCTTGTCGAAGCTGTCCGCGTCCGTGTGATGCCAATCGAAATAGTGGGCCTCGGTTGTTCGAACGCCAAACCCCGGGACGCCGTCCGCTAACAGGGGAGCAATATCGGAACCACCGCCTCCGTGGCTTATCGCTCCTCCTTCGATGCTAGTCAGTAGCTTGCCGATTTCCACGACCCGCTCGAATGCGGCCGGGGAGACTTGCTGCTCGTGAAAAGCTTCCGCCTTGCCGCCCGAGCGAATTCGCTCCGGCACCCCGTTTCCGAAGCCGAAACCGAGTGGCTTCTCCGCCCCGCCGTCCATCTCGATCGCAGCAACCTGATTGCGGATCTGGTCCCCAATCATTTTGCGATAGGCCACGCCACCTGCGCCGCCGTTTTCTTCGTTAACCCAGAAAACGACACGAATTGTGCGCCGCGGCTGCAGCCCCAGCTTCTTTATCAAAGCAACGGCTTCGAGCGCCGCCATGATGCCGCTGCCGTCGTCATTCGCACCCTGCCCGACATCCCACGAATCGATGTGGCCGCCGAGGACCACTATTTCTTGCGGCTTTTCACGTCCGCGAATCTCGCCCATCACGTTGTGCGAATCCGCTTCCGCTTCCCGATGCGCTTCCATCATCAGGCGCACGCGTACCGGTGTACCGCCGTCCAGCTAATCGCTGGATCATCGCCGCATCTTCTACACTCAGCGCCGCGGCCGGGATTTTCGGCGCGGCTTCCGCATACTCCAGTGTTCCCGTATGCGGGGTCTGCAAGCTGAAGCCGGTCATGGAACGCACGAGAACGGCCACCGCTCCTAGCTGGGCGGCTCGCGAAGGTCCATCCACGCGGTACGTCACGGTGCGTCCGTAGCCCTCCCAACCCGGGTTCAATAGAACGATTTTGCCGGTCACCTTCTCTCGCCCGAGCGCGGTCAATTGGTCGAAATCGGAAGCAGTCACCACTTCTGCCGTGATCCCCTCCGGCGGCGTGGCTACGCTCATTCCGAGGCCTATCATCGTAAGCGGCTTTTGAATAGGCGCCAGCATCACAGCGGATTCTTTTCCCCTCACCCAATGCGGCACCTTCACTAGCGGCGTGCGCACATTTTCGAGTCCCGCCTCCCGCATCTCGTTCGCCGACCACTCAATTGCCTTCTCCAATGAGGCTGACCCGCTGATCCGATTTCCGATCCGATCGCACAAATATTGGAGGCGGCGCATGCCGTCCTGGTCGGACAGTGCCGCTGCAATCAGATTCTGGGATGTCTCGCCGTACTGTTTGGAGATATCGATGGACTGCGCTGAAAGTGAGATTGTTAGAAAGAGGAAAGCCGCCACGAATCGCGTCATTTGCATCACTCTAGCAAGCGGCGTTAGCTCCAAGCGAAGACGCCCTGGCCGCTCCGGGCATTCCGTGTCTTCCCTTACGGGAACTCAATTCCGCCGTAAATTTGTTCTTCAGTGGGGTTGATCTGCCCTCCGGTGGGTGGCACGAAAGGCTCGTCGAGGTCTAGGCGTTTCTTCGGCCTCTGCCGAGGAGCGGTGGTGACGGAACTTGCGGCGTGACCTGCTATTCCACGCGCGACGGCTTGTGCCAGTCGAAGTGACGCCCTAAAATCCCTTTGACGATCAAATGGTCTGTCGATCCAGTCAGACCGATCCCGATGCCAATATTTATTTCCCATTTGGGGGATACGTTCAAATCGGTTGCGGCGAAGAATTGTTGCTGCTGCTCGTGAAAGGAGTCAAACTGCGCGAGAGCGCCGTAATCCGCGTAGTATTCAACTCCGCCGCTGACCTCCTTTGTGAAGTCATAGCTGATCTTGGCAGCGGGCGCGAAAGCTAACCCCTGTTTGACATCGGGCCCATGCAAGGTGCGCTCGAGCGCCGGATTAAAAGCGAAGTACCAGCGGTCGATCGCTTTATCTACGATTGGCCGGATTTCCCATGTCCACGTGTCCGGGGAATATACCGCCCGCTGATATCCAATCTCCGTAGAAAGACTCACGCCTACAGGCCAGTGCCACGAGTCTGGGACCCGGACGCGCGGACGAATATGGTCGCCGACCCACTGCACGCCATGGAGATACTGTTCGCTCGTGAAGACGTAGAAACCCACTTCCATCCAATTGTTGATTCCCTGGGTAATCTCCAGCGTTTCGTGCTCCTGGTGATATGTCGGATAAACACCCTCAATCACCGCACGCTGGCCCAACAGCGTGTAATTGGAATGAAGCTCAACCATGGTGCTGTCGGGCGGAACCGTTGCCGCGCCGTACACCTGAATTTCGTAATTGCCTTGCGCACAGAGCGGCAAGGAACTGAGGAATCCAGAAAGGAGAAGTCCTAACCAGGAGCCGGGATAACGCGGAAGCTGCATGTGACGCGAGACACGAACGACGCGATCAAACGTAACGAAATAGCATCATAAAGCCCATGTCCATATGGTCCTGTTGATGGCAGTGGAACAGTGTTGCGCCGGGGTCATTCGCGGTTAATTCCACCTCCGTTTGCGTATTCGCATCCACGAGCACTGTGTCTTTCATGATGCCCCGCGTCTCCTGCCCGGACAACTTGCGAAGCTCAAAAATATGCCGGTGCAGATGCACAGGATGGTGATCCGTACTTTCATTCTTGAACCGCAAACGATAACGCTGACCTTGCTTTAGGTCGACAGTGTCAGTATGGGGAAACGACTTTCCGTTGATTGTCCAATGATCGAGGTCGCCATGTCCCGTGAATTTCGACTTGAACACCAGCGGAATTTCGATGGCACTGCCTGCGTCAAGCGCACCTGCTTCCTTGCCGCCAAAGCGCGCGTAATCCCATTGTAAATTCTCCGGCTGTTGCCATTGCGGCTCTCCGCGCCTGTCCGCATACTCGACCACAATGCCCATCCCGGCCGCTTTGATGTGCTTGCGGACTTCTCCGAGCACCCAGACTCCCGGATTGTTCATTTGCACAATTGCGCTCACTCTTTCGGCGGGAGCAATCCTGAGCATAGGGACGGCACGCGGATTCGGCACTGGATTACCATCGAGAGCCATGACGTGGAACTGGTGCCCCGCCAAGGCAATCCAGTGGCAATCGGTCGCGCTCGAGTTCAATACGTGCAGCAGAATCCGCTGCCCCGCTTTAACCCGCAACGGTTCATTAAAGCCAAGTACTCGTCCGTTAATGGTGGAAACGTCGTAGTACGGGTTCATGGACCCGTCGCCGCTTCCCAGCAGTTGGCCTCGCCAATCATGCAGCGCTAGAAAGAACTCAGCGTCATAACGGGCCGGGTTCTCGCGCGGCTCAATCCATAAGAATCCGTGTTGTCCGGTGTACTGGCCCTTATTCAAATCATGGCCGGCGAAAACATGCGTGTGATACCAGCGAAATCCAGAGGGCTGCGGGGTGAACGTGTATTTTGCGCTGGCACCTGGAGCAATCGCCGGGGTACCCTCTTCGATGGCGCCGTCAACATCAGACGGTAGAAACAGACCATGCCAGTGCACCACTTCCGGACTTTTCGTACCGATTCGTGACCTGAATCGTAACGGGGCGGCCTTCCTGGAATCGAAGCAACGGCCCGGGTACTTGTGAGTTATAAGCGACGGTCTTGACCGCCCGGCGGGGCGATACCTCAAGCGAATACGGCGCAATCTCGATGGCGTAGTCCGCTCTGGCTTCGGGATAAGCTGGGGCGTTCACCATCGCCGACGTCACGCCTACGGCACTCGTCTGCAGAAATTCTCGCCGGGTGACCAAACTACGATGCTAACAACCGGGATGGGAGCCAAAGCCGGGGGGTTATTATGCCGCTAACGCCGATTGTACGAAGGTATAAGAGATCGGGAACGAGTTCAGCACGAAACGTGCCGTTTCTTTGGCAGACAGCGCCTCGAAACGGCAGGTGCTTGTTCCACTTACGCCATCTACGCTTACGCGATCGGTTCCGGGCTTTATGCGGTAAGCCATGTCAGCACCACGTTCGCGCAGCAGCGAATCGAGTGGCCAGTCGGAATCGGCAATCAATGTGATGCCGCCCTGGGCGCCCATGACGATGGTGTAGTCTGAAGGACTTTCACCCGTATTCATCACGTTTTGGGCGGCCTCGAAGATGTTCGCCCCGTTCTCGATGAATCCGTTCACACAAGAGGTATCGCGGAACACCGGTCGTGATTTCACTCCAAAATAAATCAAACTTAGGCTAGAAAATCGCCGCTGCTCGCCCGAAACACATCGATGCCGAACCGGCGAACGAGTTCTACAGGCTATACGATCGGGAGTGCGATGTAGTCTCGAAGCATGGCCAAGACTGGATCCAGGCGCTCCGCCGCGCTCATCAAGCGGCCTTCTCACGCGCAGGACGCCCGCTTGCAGCAAGGGCGTCGGCAGAGGGAATCGCTCAGCCGTTCGAAGCTCGGCGACCTGACTTCGAAGAAGCGTCGCATCAAGCCTCTCGATGTGCTGCTGAACGCCACAGACGGACGGATTGAAAAGCTCCTGCCTTTGAAGTATGGCCGTATGTCCGCCTCACCGTTCGCCTTTTTTCGCGGCGCCGTCTCGATCATGGCCGCCGATTTTGCGAAACAGCCGAACACGGGCATCATGGTTCAGTTGTGTGGTGACGCGCACGTGCAGAATCTGGGCTGCTACGAAGGTCCAGACGGCCGTCTCATATTCGACATCAACGATTTCGACGAAACCGCTTCCGGTCCCTGGGAATGGGATGTTAAACGCATGGCGACCAGCATTATGCTGGCTGGACGGGAATCGAATCACAGCCGGGCCGAATGCATCGGCGCTGTAGAAGAATTTATTGAAAGTTACCAGGCGACGGTGGGAGAACTCGCGGACGAACCCGTCCTGGTTGCCGCGCGCTTTCAGATCCGCCGTACCCAGAAGGCACAAGCCGTTTCAGCCGCACTCAACCAGGCGCAGCGGGCGAATCCTCTCGATTTGCGCGCTAAATACACGATGTCGTCCGGCCACAAAATCCAGTTCAAACGCATCGAGAATACGCTGTGGAGAGTGCAAGGCGCGGAAAAAAATGAGGTTTTGGACAGCCTCGACTTGTATCGCGAGTCGCTGGGTGCGGAGCAGTTGCACCTCTTCAATTTCTTCAGCCCCGTCGACGTGGCCTTCAAAGTCGTCGGCACCGGCAGCGTGGGCCTGCGCGACTACGTGGTACTCATGACAGGCAATGGACCGGAGGATCCACTCTTCCTTCAAATCAAGCAGGAAGTCAACTCGACATATGCTGCCTATCTGAACCAGAGCAGTTATGCAAATCAGGGCCGGCGAGTGGCTGAAGGACAACGCAAAATTCAGCCGCTATCGGATCTGTTGCTCGGATGGACACGCATCGGCAAACAGGACTACCTGGTGCGCCAACTGAACGACCACAAAGGCAGTATCGACCTGAAGCAGTTGCGAGGGAACGGCCTAAACAGCCTCGCTATAGTGGCGGGCGAACTGCTGGCCGCGGGCATTCACGGTCGGGAGACTCGCTGGTGATTAAATCCTATATCGGAAGCGGCGATAAGGTCCTGAAATCGCTGGTGCATTACGCCAGCGAGTACGCAAGTATTACTGAAGGCGACTTCGAAACGTTCACGAAGGCAATTCAAGAAGGACGTATTAAGATTCGGAAATGAGCGTGACAGGCCAAATCTTAGTTTTCAAAGCTCGTACGATCGATTAGATGAAGGACGACATCCGCCAGCGAATTGGCGAACTCAATGCGCGCTTGACAGGAAGTCATAGGCGCATTCTTCTGCTAAGCATTACTTCAGTTGCTTGCCTTTGCGCGATTGCGATTGGCTCCGAACAGGCCGTAGCACTGAATCCGTACAACAATAGCTCCGGGCAAGCGGCAACCGTGCCGTTACATCCGCCCACCCAAGCACCGGGGGGCATGAGCCACCAACAGGCGTTGGCCGAATCGGGTTTAGAGAACCCCTGGGACGTACGAAAGATTGTTGCGGATCTGTTGAACGGCAGCGAGCAACTGCAGCCCCTTCTCAGGAATCTGAACCCGCAACAATGGTACGACAAAAAGGGCGCGCCGAGCACATACATTATCCAGTGGCAAACTGCGCAAACGCAGTTGAACGATGTCAAATATGCGACTGCGCAACTGCAACAGAAGACGGAAAGCCTCTCGCTCGCTCTGGACCTCTACTTCCGTCTAGAGGCGCTGGAAACCACCACACGCTCGCTTGCAGAGGGGGCGCAACAATACGCGGACAGGTCTTCGGCTGATAAGCTGAATGCGCTGATTGCCGGCAATTTCAACAGCCGGGAGCGTTTGCGGGATTACTTGCGGGACCTCACCACAAGCATGGAGCAGAATTTCAAAATCGCCGATGAGGAGGCGCAGAGTTGCCGCGCGGCCATGAGCAAACAAGCCGCGAACAAGAGGTCCAGGAAACAATGATGGAGACAACGACGTTCACGTGCTCAATTTGCGGTGAAAGCTCCAAGGATATCTGCATTGCCTGCACAAAAGACACTTGCGTCAATCATCTATGTGAGCGTTGCAGACGTTGTAGCGACTGCTGTGTTTGTGAAGTGCGGCTGATCGAGAATCAGGGGCGCAACGGGAGGGTATCGATGGATATACCGCTCGAAGAAAGCGCAGAGACGCCGGAGGAAGCGGGCGAGCTATAAGCGGAGGAAAGCGGTTGCCGCTTAGCCGACCTGCCTGAACAATCCGTGGAATTTCTTCTTTGGATTCAGAGCCTGCTTCAGAACCGGCTCGCGATCACCGCTGACCCAAGCGGCCTGGATCTCTTTCTCGTCGAGCCCGGCGAGCCTGCCCGCCAGGATAAACCCCGGGAGTGCGTGTTCAAGGTCGTGCCATCGTGCCATTTCCAATACCGAATCGAGAGCGCGCGCACGGATCAGCGATAGCGTTTCGGGGTCGTGGTTTTCAGTCAGATTGACCAGCGCCTGACTAGCTCCACGGCGGTCAGACCAGACAACTGAATTCATCAGTTCCACAAACCAAGTTGGCTCTATATGAACCTGCTGCCCAGGATGAACTTTGGCTCCGATGGACACAGCCTGAAGAGATCGCATGGCGGTTTGACGAACCGTATCGTCCTGATCCTGCAGCGCATACTGAAGCCCGTCGACGATGGTTTTCGTAGCTTCGGGGTCCGCGCGGGCCATAAGGCAGCAGATAAGCTGCTATGGTTCGTTGCTCAGGTCGGCTGATTCGCCGCAACACCTGATCGATTTGCGGCAGGTCGCTTGCCGCGAACGCCGATGAAGGTCTCCTGCAGCCGGCGGCATTCAGGGTCTGCCATGAGGGAGTAGCCATTTGTAAGGTCTTCGTCGGCATTATGGCTGTGCAGGCTCTCCGAAACCGCATTGAGGAACACACGATAGTTATCGACAACATCGTCCGGGAGCGTAACGGTGCCCGTTGGAATGGCGTGAAAATCGAAATGCGGCTGGTCTCGCTCTTCTACGCCGACGTAGAGCACCGTGTTTCGCTGATCGCAGCAGGTCGCCTCAACGCGGGCGGTGAGAATGCCGGAAATTTTATCGATTCGTTCTTCCACATCCTCACGCGACGGCAGCGGGTCTCCGGGCTTGACGCCCATCGCCGATTTGATCTTCTGGACAGATACTTTCCGCGCGCCATAAACTTCGACGAAGCCCACACGTGGAGTGATATCTTCGCGCGCCCGCAACGACCGCTCGATGGCGAGAGCCAAAACGATGCAATGTTTCACAGTCTCCAGTATGAGACGGCCGCGCTAAGAGTTCCGTTTACGCTTGTTTTTCAGCCAAATCGCCAATCACCGGCAACTTGATCTTCCTGTTGTTGAAGGCGCGTGAACATCATGTACAGCCACAGCAAGAAAAAAAGCAGGCCAACAACAGGACTCAAAAAGAAGCCGAATCCGTGGGTAACAGTCGCAGAGAATCAGCACGCAAATGTGGCACGCAAACCAGGCGACGTTCAGGAAGATCGACTGAAAGGCATGGAAGCGGATGGTGCGGTTCTGGTTATACGGTGCGATGAACAGGAAAATGATGCCCGTGATGAAGCCGAACAGATAGCACAGGGCGCTGGCCACATTTTCCGTCAGACCGCCGGCGGACGCGGGAGGCGGGACAGAGCTATAACCGGCACCAGTGGGGCTGCTCGCATTTCCTGCGACCGGCTCCCACAATTGGGACAAAAACTGCCAGTAACCTGTGACCCGCAATTCGGACAGAACGCCACAGATCCTCCGATCCAAATTTGGCTGTGTAACGAGTCTATAACAGATTTTTGTTATCCGCTACACAGCGATTCGGCCGCCTCATGGTGGATCTAAGTACCAAATTCACCAGTACCATCACCAGCGAAAAGAGAGGCAAGAGCATCAGAGCACGGCCATAATTTTGCCCTTTTGCGAAAACACCGATGATCGGGGAACTTACCGCTAAGCCGATCCACCCGCAGGTAATGACGATACCCATGGCGGTAGCAGTGCCGCGGGAGAAGGTGTCACCGACAATAGCGAGAGTGGTTGGGAATACAGGCGCCATACTCACGCCGGCGCAGAACACCGCGATGGTAATGGCCGTCGTGGAATGCAGAACTAACATCAAATACGTGGTAATGGCCATGCAAATGGCGGCAAACAACGTAACGGTCAGGGCGGGGATTTTGGTCAAGACTCTTGAGACCACCACGCGGCCAACCAGGATTCCGAAAGCAAACCCATAGCTCACAACGTGTCCGGCGGTTCTTTCGTCAAAGTTGACTGTCATGAGATAGGTCTTGAGCCAGTTCCAGACACCGACTTCGCAGGCAACGTAAAGAAATAAGAAAAATGAAAGCAATATCAAAGCCGGGCGCGAGAGGAATGCGGCGGCACTTCATTCAAACGAAAACTCGCTTCTCCGGAGGGAGAGGGCATTCGCGTCGCCAGGTTCGCCACAAACGCGAGAGCCGTGAGCCCGGCGATGGAATAAAGTACGACTGCGGGATCGACGTGCTCACTGGCAACATACGTGGTGACGATGCCGCCCAGTCCAAAGAAGAGATTAAGGAAATTCAGGGCAGAACCGCGCCTGGAAGGCGCAACGGCTCCCACCAGGGAATTGGAACCCGTGACCACGATTCCTCCGCCGACGCCCAGCACGAAATAGACAACTAGCAAGCCTGCGTAGCCGGGGACATTCGGAGCAGCACTGAGTGAAGCAACAATGAGCGCGAGTCCGGTAAGGAGCGCCGGCTTATTTCCCTTCACGTCGATGAAGGGTCCGGCCGAGAGCGACGCAACGACTAAGCCCAGAGCCTGGACCATGGCAAGACTGCCCTGTTGCCCGGCGGTTAAGGAATAAGTAGGTAGGAGAGCGCCAAGGATGGGCGCAATTAGGCCGTATACAAAAACGGCCAGGACCGCAGAGAGAATGAGCACCGAAGAATGGTATCAGACTGACGCGGTTGTCGTGGGTATGCTGGGAGATGACGTCCGCCAAAATACGGGCTGCTTGCTCGCAGTCCTCTCGCGAGACATCGCAGTGAGTGACCAGCCGCATGTCTGTTGAATTGATGCCGTTCGCGAGAACACCACAAGATTTCAGTTGCCGGCTGAATTCGGCCGTCGACATACCCGTTTCGCCAATATTAAATATGACGATGTTTGTCAGCACGCGATCCGGCTCGATTCTGATATTCGGCAGACCGGCCAGTCGCTCGGCCAGGTAGCGCGCGTTTTCGTGATCGTAATGGAGCCGTTCGGGAGATTCTTGGAGCGCGATCAGACCTGCGGCGGCAAGGACCCCTGCTTGCCGCATACCGCCGCCTAGGCGCTTCCGGTAGAGCCGGCCCTGCTCGATAGCCTCGGCAGTTCCTACCACTAACGACCCCACGGGTGCGCCTAGTCCTTTCGACAGACAAAACATGATTGAATCCACATCCCGCACCATCCGGGCGATTGGAGTGCCGGTCGCGACCGAGGCATTGAAGATACGGGCCCCATCCATATGAACTTTTAGCCCTAGGCGATGCGCTTCAAAGCAGATTTCATCGATCATGCTCTGGCCATACGCGGTTCCGCCTGCCATGTTGTGCGTATTTTCCAGAGCGATTACGGCTGTCGGCGCGTTGTGCGGCCCCTTGTGCCGCACTGCAGGTTGAATCTGCCTTCCACGTCAATATTCCATCGGAAGTGGAAAGTGTGCGCGCCAGGCAACCAGCGAACCAGGCCATCATCGACAGCTCCCAATCGACCAGGTGGGATCGCGCTTCGCAGATCACCTCCTGGCCGTGGCTTGTGTGCATCTTGATCGCTATCGTGTTGCCCATG
Organism: uncultured Acidobacteriaceae bacterium; assembly: GCA_963730865.1. GTDB lineage: Bacteria > Acidobacteriota > Terriglobia > Bryobacterales > Bryobacteraceae > Bog-105. The sequence goes on from CAVSTO010000020.1 coordinate 156,846, forward strand.
GTGCCGGTCGGAACGAATAGCGCGGCCTCCTTACCGAACAATTCAGCGGCCTTCTGCTCCAGGCGGTTAACTGTTGGGTCTTCCCCATACACGTCGTCACCGACCTCAGCGTTGGCCATGGCGGCGCGCATTTTTTGATTTGGCCGGGTGACCGTATCGCTCCTCAGGTCGATCCATGCGTCAGACATGCGTGCCTCAGACATTCACAAACTCCTGAAAAATTTCGTTCGATACGAGATGTCCCCGGCTGGACAGGCGCAGCCGACGGTCGGTCCGCTCCAGCATTCCAGCGCCTATCCATTTTTCGATCGGTTCCGCGAATCGCGACCACTCCTCGTCAGAGGGCGCGATGCCCTGGGTCAGGCGCAAGCCCACAAAGAATCGCTCCTCCAGTGGGTTCGTCTCTACCCGTTCGCACACTGCGGAACCGGAGGGCTCCATGAAAGCGAAATAGTCATCAAGTGAATCGGGATTGCCCCACCTGTATCGCCCGTCGAATGAATGTGCATCCAACCCAAAGCCAACGTAAGGCTCTAATTGCCAGTACTTCAGATTGTGACGTGATTCGCGGCCGGGCCGGGCAAAGTTGGATATTTCGTAACGACGGATCCCGAGATGCTCCAGACGCTCGACAGCGGCCTCATAAAGTTCAGCGCCGAGATCGTCGCTCGGTACGCAATCAGCGCCGTAGCGCGATCCGCCCAACAGCATCTCCTTCCCTAAGCGGCTGTCTTCATCCACTTCGAACAGGTAGACAGAGACGTGCGGCGGATTCAGGCGCTCTATCCAGCCGAGCGAATGCTCCCAAGATTCAGCCGTTTGTTGAGGCAGGCCGGCGATGAGATCGAGATTGATGTTCTCGATGCCGCCTTCTCGCAGAAGTTGCACATCAAGTGAGACGGTTTCGGCGGTATGACGCCTCGCTACCCTGCGTAGCTCGTCGGTGACAAATGACTGCACGCCAAGGCTGACGCGATTGATCCCGCATTCTCTCCAAACGCCGATACGTTCGGCGGTGATCGTTCCGGGCGCGCACTCAAGGGTAGCCTCAATCAGGCGCTCACGCGGGATTGCGTCCATCAGGTCGCGCAAGAGCACCGGATCCATCAAACTAGGCGTGCCGCCGCCGAAATAAACCGTTTCCGGCCGGTAGTTCCATTCGTGCCCGGTCAATTCACTGAGAAGGGCCCGGCCGTAGCGGGCTTTGACATCGCCTGCGGCCACCCCCGAGGCGAAGTTGCAAAAGCTGCATTTCTGGGTGCAGAACGGATATGAGATATAGACCCCGGGCACGACGGCTACAGCCTGACCTCTTGCCCGACCTGCTGGCCAATCGCTGACCCGATCAGTTCGTCTAGTGTCTGGCCGGTGTCCGGCAGAACGAAACTCTGCTTTGCCGCAACCCAGTCCAACTTGAAGCTTTTGGAATGCGCTGAAACCCAGATTTGGCGAACCGGCGCATTCGGACTGACGACGAATTTCGCTTTGGGCTGCTCAAACTCAATCGCCAATGCGCCTGCATTGAAATCGGGCTCGAAATCGTACTGGTCAGAAGCCGCGGACAGCCTTTTGTAAAGCGCCTCTAACGCGGCGTCCGCCCGGGTTTTGAATTCTTGGTCGTCCATGGGCCTATCTACATTCTCCATGGTCTTCGGCGAGATTTGGTAACTTTATCGTGGCGGGGGTCATCTGCTAACTGCGCAATCAACTATGGAGCCGCCGTGTGTCCGTCAAGATCTTATCCCCGGCACGAGTAAGCTCTTCAGCGACTATCTCTATCATTTCGAGAGGGTAACCGATTTTTACCCGTCGCATTTTTCGGATGCCGGCGCCCTCCTCCGCTCAGCTCAGCACCTCGATTACTCCGGAGAGCGGCGGTCCCGGATGATTGCAGCTTTGCGGCGCCAGAACGGGGACTCGTCCGCGCTTTCCAGGTTGTCCCAACCTGATGCAGTGGCCATTGTCACGGGTCAGCAGGTTGGACTCTTTTCCGGGCCAGCCTACACCATTTTCAAGGCGCTGACCGCTGTCAAACTGGCGGATCATCTGCGCGAGAACGGGCTGAATGCCGTACCGGTCTTCTGGCTTGCCACGGAAGATCACGATTTGGCGGAGGTCAACCACGCCTGGGTCTTCGATCAGCAGGCAAGGCCCACCAAGATCTCGATAGCGAACTCCGTTAGCAACTCCGGCCCGGTAGGCGATGTTCAGCTTAGCGATGTGCCGATAACGGAACTGCGCGCCGCTTTAGGGCAGCTACCTTTCGCGGACGCCGTTCTCGAACTTGTCCAGGCAAGCTATCGGCCCGGCAGTACTTTCGGTTCAGCGTTTGCTGCGCTGCTCAAAGAAATCCTGAAGGAATACGGGCTGTTGTATCTTGACCCACTAACTCCGGATGTCCGAGAAATAGCCTCGCCTCTTATGAGCGAAGCAGTGCGGAATGTTCCGGAATTGGTTTCATCCCTCCGGGAACGAGATCGTGAACTGAGCGCAGGCGGTTACCATTCTCAGGTTCTGGTGGATGAGGACGCTTCCCTGCTGTTTCTGCTCAGCGATGGTAAGCGGGTCCCCATTCGTTTCAAAGATGGCCGCTTCCTTACCAGGGACCGCTCCTATACGGCTGACGAACTTCAGGCAATGGCAAACCGGCTTTCGCCGAATGCGTTACTACGGCCGGTTATGCAGGATTTTCTGCTTCCCACTGTTAGTTATATTGGGGGTCCGGCAGAGATTGCATACCTCGCACAAAGCAAGGTACTTTACGACCGTTTGCTCGGACGCATGCCTGTTATTTATCCGCGGAATAGTTTCACACTCCTCGATCAGCATGCCACCAACCTTCTGCATCGCTTTGGCCTGCACACGCTGGATTTGATGGATCATCAGGAACACGTGAAAAGTCAGATCGCGGCAAAATTGGTACCGCAAACACTTACTGGTGAGTTTGAAGCCTTACGTTCGAAAGCTGCCTCTTCGCTAACGGGCTTGGAGTCAAAGCTGCTGGACTTCGATCCGACGCTTGGGGCCTCCAGTAAGAAGAGCGCGGCCAAGATTCTGTATCAGATAGACAAACTTTCGCGGAAAGTCGCGAGAGAGACATTGCGGCGAGATGAACGCGCCTGTCACGACGCCGCCTATTTAATGGACCTGGTTTATCCTCATCGCCGCTTACAGGAGAGGATCTACTCGATTGTGCCTTTTCTCGCGAAATACGGGCTAGATTTGCCTCAGCAACTGTTCGCGCAAACACAATTGGCATGCCCCGACCATATGGTGCGCACGCTGTAGAGCTAGTGCGCGACGAGAATCAGAGTTTTTCGGATTGTTTCCTCGAGTGCTTCCTTAGAGAGAGCAGTGCTTATAAACAGTTCCTGGCGTGCCCCGGCGCTCAAAGCAATGGCTTTCCAGCCATTCGTAGTAGGAACGGTGATCCGAATGGCCGGCTCACCGCGCGCATCTCTTACCGGCCGGATAACACCCGGAATCACCGAGCGTATGCCGGAGTTATCCTTCAATAGCCGCTCAAGTACCGGCCGCAAGCCATCGATGATGGCGTGCTCAATTTTCAGCTTGCCTTGTGCGGTTCGAAGTTTCACGGCTTACTTGAAGCGCTTCCGATATTGGATATCGAGGCCGAACTCGCCATTATCATCACGCAATGCAACCAAAGAATATTGAGGGCTGAAGGCCCACTCCAACCTAAATATCTGCTCCGATGTTTGTGAGAGGTTCGTGACATAGGTGACGGCAATCTGCTTCGAGATCTGCTGCTCGATCGTAAGCCGCGCTTGCGGCGTGTTGGTTATGCCTTGCACCATAGGATCGATCTTGATGTTAGTAATACCAAACAGCTTGGACAAGCGGTTGGAGGATGGGGATATAGCCTGCCCTAAAACTGTGTCCGCGCCCACCTGAACCGAACTCACGTCGTTGGGTACGGAGACATCTGGAACATTGGATGTGATATTGGGAGTGCGTCCCACCGTGAGTAATGCAATGATGTCTCGAGGCTGAAGCGGCGGATCGGACCGGTAATTGATGTTCAGCTTACCGGGCGTGCCTGAAACGGTGATGTCCACGATGATTCCCCGGGCTTGCGTTTGAAGGTCCAGGTCGAGCACAGGCTCGATTTTCGCCGAGTTTACGAAGCTCACTTCACCGTGGTTGAGTGTGTACTTGGTCCCGAAGACCTTAATGTCGCCCTGATTCGCGGTGATGCTTCCAAGAAGGATGGGCCTGTCCGGCGTGCCCCGCAACCTCAGGTCGATGTCGGCTTCCACATCACGGCTGAGCTCAGTGTTCACCTGCAAATTTGGCGCACTTTCGACGTGAATATCGAACTGCATCCCGGTGAGGAAGTCTTTTTTGTTACTGGGGGCCGCCGTGGGCGCTACAGCGGAGGCAAGCAAGTTTCCAACGTCGGTATTCGGATTGAAGATCACGCGCGAAAGAGTGGCCGTCCCGGATAGAATGCTATTCTCACTCGTGCCGGTGAGCCGAAGCTGAGAAGTGGCAGTGATACTTACACCGCCGCCGTAGCGGAAGCGCACATTGTTGGCATTCGCCTCCAGGCGATAGATCAGAGGCCCACCGTTGCCGAATGTGAGGAACCCTCCCAGGGAGAGTTCGCCGCCGCCTGTTTGTGCCGTCAGTTTTTCGATAGTGGCCCTGTCACGGTCAAACTTAATGGTGCCGTTCACGGCGGTGAGGCCATTCGGAAAATCACTTATGAATAACGTGCCATTCCTAAGTTCCAAGCTGCCATTCACCGTAGGATTTGCAATGGCGCCTCCGATGGAAGCGGCCATCAAGGTCTCACCAGAAGCTCGGACATTCGAATCGAACAGCTCGAAGAGGCTTAGATCAACCGAGCCATTTACCTGAAGTTGCATGCGCCGATGCTCGACGAGCGGAATGGACCCGCTGAGACTAACATCACTATCTCTGCCCCTCATCTGAAACCGCGAAACGGTGGCCAGACCATCGGCGTATCGCAACACAATTGGACCTGCGTTTCGAAACGTAAGGTCCGCGAGAGTGGTTTGCGCCGTTGGCGACGCCGGTACATTTGGAGCGAGTTGCAACGTTTCGATTGAAATCGTTCCGTGCATCTTGTCTATGTGTTGAAGGGGCCCCTCGAAAGTGAGACCGCCTTGCAAATTACCTTCGAACGGCAGCTTCGGTTGTTGTGGGTGAAACAGTCCCGTAACGGTAGATAACTGAATTCGATCCAGGTATATCTGTCCCACGGCGGAATTGCCGGTGGTCAGCCGCACCTGCGCCGTTCCTGCCACCCGACTTCCCCGCAAGTTGCCATCAAAAGAAGTTGTAAGGTCTTGCCCGCGTGTCCCAGCCCTGAAGCTTATACTGCCGTACGGCACATCGTTTACCGTGACATTCCGAAGCCCGGCAGTACCGTCGGCACTGAGTGGTTCGATTCGGTTCGCTGCAATCCGCACGACCCCTTGCCCATGGATCTCAAACCGTCCATTCAGTCCCGGCGCGTAATCGTGTACAGGTGCAAGGCTCGCAAGCGGAAAGCCGTTACTATCGATTTTCAGTTGAAGTTTTCCGTCTTGCCAAGAGGTGGCGCTGTGGTTATAGGCGCCTGAGAATGAGAGGTCCGCAGGACCTGCTTGCAGATGTCCGCGAGTAATCTGAACCGTCTCGCCGGCAAAGGTCATGTCGAGAAAGAGTTGATTCAGCCGTTCGCCGTAGGCATCCAGATTGGCGACACCGAGTTGCGCAGTACCTTCGGGGCTGAGCACGGTACCCCTCAGATTGAGCGTGCCTGAGCCAACGCCGCGAACGGGTTGCAGCTTCAGCCCCGAAAAGGCGTTGGCAAATTTTGCGAAATCAGCACCCTTGAAGGCGGCATGCAATTGAAAGGCGCTGTTATTCGTGAGGCTCCACTGTTTCAGAGCGGCAGATCCATCCGCAGTCGCGTGCATTCGCCCCTGATCGAGAACCAACGATAGAAATTGAACGTTGTTTGCACTTGCAAGAAACTGCGATCGCAAGTGGTCCCAAGTCTGGCTTTGCGCTTTGAAATTGGCAAGTTCCAGATTTCCGGAAATTCGCGGAGATGCTAAAGAACCCACGATGCTGCCGTCGAAATGAGCGCTTCCATTTGCAAGCAGCGTCGGTAGATCAACCGGGCCGGGGACTACATGCAGAAACTGAAAGGCCGGATTCAGGTCATCCAGGTTGGTGCTGTCGAGATTAAGATCCAGGTTTGCACCCCAGGTACCGGAGAATGAGATATGCGTGTTCCTCACATTGAGAGATGATCGGGCAAACTCAAGAATGCTGCCATTCGCTCGATAGGTGGAATCTATCTCTCCGGACAAGGGCGCAACGCCAGCCGTTGGCACAATGCCGACATTGCTTTGAATCGTAAGATCGCGCCAGTGCCCGTCCAAGGTAGCCCGCAGATGGACCGGGCCTGCGGCAATGCCTGACCACGGAAAATCGCGTCTCGAAACAAGCGCTGCTGCCGCCCGGATGTTCAGGCCAGCCAGGGTGCCGTCCACCCGCAACTCTCGATTGTGTTCGAACAGCATGTGGCCGGACAATCTCCCGCCCATCGCACCGATGACGAAATGCGTGAATTCCAGAAACTGCCGGCGGGCAAGTATGTCGGCTTCGAAATTCACTTTTTCGAACTGGAAAGTCTTCAGCCGGCACTCCAGATCGCGCCCGGAAAGTTTTCCCTGAAAGGTAAACGGGGTGTTGTCGTCGTAATGTGCTGTTCCTCGCAGCGTCAGCTTTCCTCGACCGATCTCATCGAACTTGACAATGGACGCCAAGTCGGATGCGTTGACGTCGGCCGATACGCGCAAATCGATTACGGGGTGAACGAAATGCCGCAAGGTACCGCTGGTCTGGATCGTAGAATAGCGCGATATGAAAACGGCGTTTTGAATGGACAGACGGTCTCGTTCCAGGCGGGCGTCTAGTGCCAGAGATCCAGAAAAAGGCTGAATCCGGCCGGAGTTAACGTGCAGCTCACGGGACGACAGCTTCACATCATATCGATGGCCACGACGCACGTAAATGAGCGAAATGGATGTGTTCTCGCCCCTCAAGCTAAGGGGCATGCGCCGGAGCTCCGCATCCACTAAGCCATCATTGAACTCGAAGTGGCGCACCTTGAGATCCAGCAACGCTTGTACGTCGTGAGTCAGGTTTAGGCGCTGGAAGCGCGGAACAGGGATGTTTGTACTTCCATCCGGCGCCACGACTAAATGGATTCGGGGACGCCTCACGACGACGCTCGCAACATCGACGTCTCGCCTTAACACGGACGTAATCTTCAAACCCACGCTGACGCTATCGGCACGAAACAATGGCTGGCCTGGATTGGGCTCCTTACCGTGTACAACGAAATCACGGAATTCCGCAGTAAGGGTGCTCCAGTCGTAATCGAATGAACGGATCTCAACCCGTCCTCCGCTAACCTGCTCGACCGCGGCAATGATTTTTTCTTTAACTCTATTTCTAAACCAGCTTGTATGTAGAGTGTAAAGCGAACCGGCCAAGAGCAATGTCAGAATTGCGCAAACCGCCCCACTAACAATCGCAATTTTGTGAGCTTTCCTGTTCATGGCCGCATCACTGCAAGGTTTTGTCGAGATAAACGATGTTGATCTGCTTCCGGCTTTCCTCAAGCCACGCGTTAAGCACTTCGTCCGTGCGCTGCTCCAGTAGAGCTTTCCGGATTGCGTCCCGAGATGAGACAACTGAAGGTGGCGCCTCTCCCGGATGCTTAGCTTTCCAAGCCGTAACTTGCCGTTCGTAAGAAGCTTCGATCTGAGATTTCGAGATATCGGTGTCTGGCCGGAATCTGAATTCGATAAATCGCAACGTCGTTAGTTGCAGTGCCAGATGTTCCTTCAGAACAGATGCCGTCAAGTCGTATTGCGCCAGTGCCTCAGAGAAGGCATCGGGAGACGCAAAAGTTGCACGAACCTCGGCCAGATAGTTCTCCACATCTTCATCCGCTAGATCCGGATAGTGACTTATCTCCATCTCTCGTCTGACAAGTAATTGTTCAATGAGATGGTCGGCGGCCGACCGCCTCGCGTCCAGGGTACGACTGATTTCTTCATGATTCAGGAACGAGGTCACCCGGAGTTCTTCATCCAACTGTTGTTCTGTAATCACCTGTCGGCCGATTGTAATGGCGATCCGGTCAACCACGGTAGCGTGCGCGCAGATTACGAAGAGAGCGGCTGGGAACAAGCGCCACATCAGAATGCCTGCCCCAGGGAGAAATGAAATTGGAAGGCATTGATCTTTTGCACGGCCGGCACCGCTGTCCCGTTTAGATAGTCCTGCTCTGTGCCCTTCAATCCAAAAAAGCGTGGGGCGTCCGGGCTAAAAGAAAAGTCCAACCGAATGGGACCGATGGGAGTACGGTACCGCAAGCCGAATCCAGCGGATTGAACAGTGTAGTTGAAATCCTGCAAGTTACGTTGCCGGAACCGAAGACTGAAATCGCTGAGCGTTTGATAGACGTTTCCCGCATCCTCAAAAAGGACTCCGGCGAGGTTATCGCCGTAGAGAGGGAAACGCAATTCAAGATTATTGGTGAAAAGTGCGTTGCCGCCCAAAGGAAACCCGGTTGCGAGGTCGCGAGGGCCAGCTTGAAAATCTGGAAACGCTCGAATGGACGTGGACCCTCCCGAATAGAGACGCTCGGCTAAAGGTATATTCGCGCGGCCGCCGGTACGGCTGATGATCCCGAACTGCGTACTGCGCGCAAACACAATATCGCGATGAAACGGATGATAGGTCGAATTCCGAAAAAGCCCGCGCGCGAATTGGGTTTGAGAACCCAGCACGGCCGGTGCGTAGCTGACATCCAGTGTCGTGTAAATGCCGCGGTGTGCGTCCGTGGGATCGTCGCGCTTGTCTTCAATGATCGAGAACTCTCCCATCCCCACGGTCTCAGGCTGCGATAATAGCGGAACAAGCAATTGATCGATCTTAAGGTTCGAGAGTGTTACGTTCCGGAACACGAGGCGATACTGCAAGCTGTAAGCGCGCGAAAGCCTTTGTCCCAATTGAATGGACGCTTCCCGCCGATGCGCTGTGAACGTGCGAATGTCGCTTGAGTTCTCAAGCAATCCGGTTAATGTCAGGTTCAACTTATCGCTGGTTAAGAGTTGCGGAAAAAAGTAAGTGAGCGTGCCGCGTTGCTCGATTGTCGATACTGCTGTTTGCAGTCCAACTGTTTGGCCCAGCCCTAGAACGTTGATGCGAGTAATCCCAAAAGCTAGACGGGGCGCAAACCCGGTCGTACCGGCTGGATTGTCGAGCGTTGTGACACCGCCGCCAATGCGGGCAATCTGCGCTCCCACGCCGACGTTCACCGAATAGTGTCGTGCTTCATCCAAGTCGTAAAGAACTGTCTTATCGTCTTCCTCACCGTCGGGATCTTGTAGAGCTGTATTCACTCGAGCGAAGATACCGAGCTCATACAACCGTCTTTGGCTATCGGTCTCTTCGGCAAGCGAAAGAGGCTGTTCCTGTTTCAGTTCGATGCGATCGTACACGAGGCTGGGTCGCGTAGTTTCGAGACCGCTCACCAGAACCTCCCGAACGTACTTGCGGGGTCCTGGACGTAGAACATACCGGACATCCACGCCGTTCGGCTGGTTCGCCGGATCTACATAGAAATCAAAAGCCGCGTTAAGGTATCCCTGATTGTAGTAGTAGTTGAGGAAGGTCTCGCGGTCGTCCGCCACATTCGCTTCGCTGAACGGCTGCCCTTCAAGTGACGCAAGGGTCGATCGCAGCGCGGGCAAATCCGCGGGGTCAGGACCCTCAATCGATAGCTTTGAAACGAACCATTGCCGGCCCTCCTGAATGTGAATGAAGACCGCCAGATGATCTTTGGCCCCACGGTAATCGTCTTGCGTTTTCGCCATCACCCGTACGTCCCGGAATCCATTGGAGGTGTATAGACTTTCTATTGACTGTATATCTTGCCGAAGATAGGCAGCTCCATATCTGCCGTAAGGAAAGCGTGGGAACTCAGCCGGTTGCAGGTATAGCCGTTCTCGAATTGTTTCCGATGGAAAGTATCGATTGCCGGTAATTCCAAGATAGACGAACTTATGGCGGCTGCCGCGATCAATATCGTAAGTGATGGTCCGTTCTGCGGCGATCGTTCCTTCGGAGAATGGTGCCGCTCGTGTCGCGCGGTAACTCACTTTGGCCCCGAAATATCCCTCAGACACTAGATACTGTTGGATATTATGTTGGCCTTCAATCAGAAGATCTTGGTCGACTGAATGCTCCTCAAAAACGGGGACTAATTGCCTCAGCTCGCGCTCGCTGATCTTTGCTCCAGTTGTTCGTAAGATCAGGCGCGGCCCAGTTTGGACATTGATTGTTGGCTGCGCAGTATTCGTATCGGCATGGTATTCAAGACGAGTGAGCATGACGCGAGAGTCAAGCAGATTGCGTTTCTCGTAATAGTTTCGAACGTTCTCAAGACCTTGCCGTAAACGCGCAGCGGTAACGTCCTGCCAGCCGAGTAAGCCGTATAGCCGCTTCCAGTGGGTTACACGCACAATGGTTTGGTCTGAGATACCGGGAGTGCCAGTTATCTGAGGCCGCTCGAATCTCGCACGCTTACCCGTATCGACATCGAACGTGAGGTTTGCTTCTTCAAAATGCGACCGATATTCCACGTGCGCGTCGACCTTTGCGTCGTAAAAGCCATTCTGCCTCAGCAAGCCCGTCAGGGACTCCATTGCCTGAATACGGTCCGTATTCGAAAAAGGCCTCCCAAGCCGTAATTTGGTAGCGTTTGAGAGTTCGCCGCTATTGGGTGGCGCGCTGACACCGCGCACTACAATTCGGCCCACGAAGTATGCCCGTTGAGTCAGGAAGCGAAGTGCAACTCCGCCCCGCACCTCAGAGGCGTCGACAGCCAAATCGGAAAACCGGCCGGTCGCGAAGAGATTCTGAATCGCCCGGCGAAGATCGCGTTCGTCAAACCTGGACCCTATTCGAAAGGGCAAGCGTTTATTCAGCTCCTCTTTCGTGAGAGGCTGATCGGCGGGTTGGAATTGAATATCGGCAATCTTTTGAGACTCGTATTGCCGCGCTTCTTGCAACATGGCGCTCTGGCCGTCGGCTGCAGCAGCCGGCATCCTGAATGTAGACAGCACAAGAGCCAAAACTAAGAGCCTCCGCGCACCAGCACTCGCGGCGCTCGTAATCGCATAGCTCTGGCCGGCTGTTACGATCATCGTAGATGACAGCCGGTGAGAGGCACCGCTATTCCCGTCAGATTCTGTTCCCAGGTATCGGCGAAGGCGGGCAAGAAAGTATTCGCGAGGCGTCCGTCTGTGTAGTGGGTTGCGGCGCACTAGGCAGTTTCCAAGCAGAAGCGCTCGCGCGCGCGGGCATTGGCCGCCTCCGGCTGATTGATCGCGATTACGTCGACTATACAAATCTTCAACGGCAGTGGCTCTACAACGAAGACGATGCCAGGAGGGAATCACCGAAGGCGATCGCAGCTGCGCAAAGGCTAAGCACGCTCAATAGCGACGTGCGCATTGAGCCGCTCGTCACCGACTTGACGCCTTCTAATGCGGAAGAGTTAGTCCACGGCTGCGATCTGATCCTCGACGGCACGGATAACTTCGAAACTCGCTATCTCCTCAACGATCTTAGCGTCAAGCTGAACATCCCATGGATCTACGGCGCTGCCATCGGTAGCTACGGGATCGTCATGCCGGTCGTTCCAGGCCGTGGCCCTTGCCTGGTCTGCGTCTACCCCGAACCTCCCTCAGGGGTTCAGGCCACATGTGATGTGAATGGAATTCTCGCTCCGGTGACGGCTTCGGTGGGGTCGCTGCAAGTCGCGACGGCTATGAGACTGCTGGTCGGCTGGCCAGATTTCCGCTGCCGCGTTCATAGCTTCGACCTGTGGGACCAAACCGGAAGGCATATGGATGCCGGCGACCCCGACGCGCAATGCCGGGTTTGTGCGGCGCACGAATTCCGATTTCTTGAAGGGCAACGCCGGGTACCCGTCAGCCTTTGTGGACGAAACGCAGTTCAGCTCCACGAGAGCACTAGGCCGTTAGATCTGGAACAACTCGCCGCACGGTTGAGGTCGCTGGGCGATGTCCGGGTAAACGAATTTGCTCTTCGCATGGCAATGCCGAAGTATCAGCTCACCTTTTTCCCCGACGGGCGGGCGATTATAAAGGGCACAACGGATGTTGGGATCGCGCGCAGCCTGTATGCGCGCCTGATCGGAACCTGATGCTGCGCGTTACAACAGCGCTCATGCGAACATGGAATTGCCGATCTCTTCCGATTCGACCGGGCGGTTAGCTCAGCCGGTTAGAGCGCCTGCCTTACAAGCAGGAGGTCGCAGGTTCGATCCCTGCACCGCCCACCATCCGAAGTCCCTTGCTTTCAGTGACTTGTGCATGTGGTTCATCTTAACCCGAATGTGCAGCAGTGTGCAAAAGATGCGCAAAAATCCAGCAATGATACTGTGCGACGATCCGCGTTACTCGCCTCGAAACTCTTTTCTCGCCGCTTCTGCACGTTCAAATCTGCCCTCACCAACTAAAGAGTTCGAAATCGCCTAAATTCGGACACCGCCTCTGAAAAAAATTTCGCTGACTCTGGAAGATAAGGCAATGCGACTTGCGTGGGCAGTTCGCGATATTGTGGAAAAGAGGATTTTGTGAGTTAGCAACTCGTAGCTACGAACGCGGAAGGGGGCATTTGGGCTCGCCTCATCGAGTAACGACCGAAGCTGCGCAGTATTTTCTCCGCATGGGCTTCAGTGAAAGAGATCAGGCTCGAATGCAGGAGCTCGCCGATAGATCTCAAGCCGGAACCTTGACAGATGCGGACGCGCGTGAGTTCGACAGTTACCTCCAAGTGGGGAACCTGCTTGCTGTCATGCAGTCCCAGGCTCGATTGGCATTGTCCCACCCTAATTCTTTGCAATCCAAAACGTGAATGCCAGTCTAGTCAGGCAAGTCTGGCTACGCGCGCAAAATCGATGTGAGTATTGCCGCATGCCTGCAGATTTGTACCCGCCCGGATTTCACATTGACCACATCATTCCGCGCCAACACGGCGGAGCCACCGATTTCCATAATCTCGCGCTCGCGTGCTTGCACTGCAATCGGCACAAAGGACCGAACTTGCGGGGCCGTTGGCGGCTGCCCAATTGTTGTCCTTGCCATCAACGCGCCCGATTCTCGATCTGTTCGTGAATGGCTGCCAACCGAAGGTTCGTACGGCGGTTGTGTTTTTTTGTACGAGACATGATCGTTAACGCGGAAGGCCGAGGCAAACCGTGCCGTCCAGAACATGAAAGCGTCGAACTGGCGGATGGCGGACCGGGCCTGATGCTCACAGCTGGGTGCCCGCTCTCCTCGCGATGGTCAACGCCAGACGTTAATCACGTTGTCTTCGCCCGCGACAAACAACGTTGAGCTGACCTCCGCCCGAAGAAACCGCCGTTACGCCCTGTGCCGCCGTCCCTCCAATTGGCTGCCAATCCGTTGCGGAAGGTCCCCCGGGTTCCATTGAACCATTTGTGATAAATTGCGCCGGCGGCGCCGCGGACGAAAAGATCCAGTTTACCCACGCCTACGGAAACCACGGAAACGTCGCTGTCAGTCCACCCGCCAAGCGACTCCCAATCTGTCATTGACGGGCCCCAGCTTCCCTCGTACCACTTATGGTAGATAATATTGTCGGTACCTCGAACAAACACATCCAATCGCCCAGGGCCCCACGAAACTGCGGAAATCTCACCCGTGGTCAGTCCTCCAAGCGACTCCCAACCTGTCATCACGGGGGCGGGGCCCCAGCCTCCCTCGAAGTATTTGTGGGAGGTAACATTATCGGTGCCCCGTACGAACAGGTCCAGCCGCCCTGAGCCCCAGGAAACGGCCGTGACATCGCCGTCTCGTCAGCCCGCCGAGCGACTCCCAACCTGTCGTTGCGGGGCCGGGTCCCCAGGCTCCATCGAAATATTTGTGGTAGATGACGTTATCGGTACCCCGAACGAACAGATCCAGCCGGCCTGGGCCCTATGAAACTGCGGAAACTCGCCCGTGGTCAGTCCTCCGAGCGACTTCCGGGGACGGGACCCCAGCCTCCTTCGAAAACTTGTGGTAGATGATGTTGTCGGTACCTCTAACAAACAGGTCCAGCCGCCCGGAGCTCCAGGAGACCGCCGTGACTCGCCTGTCGTGAGCCCGCCGAGCGACTCCCAACCTGTTAGCGAGGGACCCCAGCCTCAGGCTGGTCGCCAGGCGGTGCGTTCACCAAGCCCCCGGAAAGCGCGGGGTTCGAAACGACCCATTCATATTGCGAGGAAATCGGCGATGATCGCGACAGAGTTTCCAGCACTACAGGCGTACCGGAGTTGGGACTTTCCCCCTGCGGATGCAGAAGCATCCCCGGGAAAGCGGCGTTGCTGAAAGTCCCGGCCTGCTGTCCAATCACAGACACCTGAGGCACATTGAAAATCCATCGTTGATAGTTCGGATTGGTTGCGCCACTCCCGCCTGAGGGATATTTCATATCCAGCTTGATCCCATACTGGGATGCATTGGTAACCAGTCCTGCGTCAACAGTGAGGTACAATCCCCCGGTGGTCGTGCGGATATAGACATACCCTTCGCCTTCATCTTCGAAACTGAATTGCTGCGTGGGGGTGGGGTTCGGATCGTACTGCCACAGAAGCGTGCCGGGGGCAAGCCTGTCGCCTTCCACATCCAGACACTTCTTTGAAGCGCCGTAAGTGACTGTGTAGGGGATGAATGGCCGGAACGGGCCGGAACGCATCTTCGTAGCCAGAACCGCCGAGAGATCGTTCGCAGCGGCATAACGCGCGCCCATGTAGGGAGGATTCGCGCTCATAAATCGCCGAGAAATCGTTTTGAGGATGGAAGTATGATCGAACCAAATCTCGTCAGAGCCAATAACCGTTCCCCCTGTCACCCACGGGGAAATAAAGAAGGTCGGTACACGCACGCCCGTGGTTGGCAACAGCTCATCCGATACTTTAGCCGCGGCCGGCGGTGGCACGTGGTCATAGAAGCCGCCGTGCTCGTCGTACGTGATGATCAACAGTGTCTTGTTCCATGCGGGACTGGTAACCAGCGCTTCCACGAGCCGCCTGATGACGGGTTGGCTCTCCCGGATATCCGAAGGAGCCTCATCGTCGGTACTGCCCGGCGGCAGGGCGACGAAGTGTGGATCGACGAACGTTACGGAAGGCAGATTCCCGGTTTTGGCGAGCTGCTCGAAGCCAGCTATCGGATCGTCGTAGTTAACCAGATTGACCGAGTCGAAGGTATAACGTTCGAACGTCCGCAGGAAACTGTACCCGTTCTCGAAATACTTCCACGAAACACCCTGGTCGGTGAGATGGTCGAAGATGGTATCGGTGAAGACCGGCAGCAGGGAATCGTCGTAATCCCAGGCTCCCCACGGATCGATACTTGGCCTCCCGGTCAGCTCGTAGAACCGATTGGGAAAGGTGGAGCCGGGATGTGGACTGAACCATCTCTGGCAAATTGCAAAATCGCGGGCTAAAGCGTCAAAGGTCGGAACGTTATCGGCGGTGTGATAACCCATTACCCGGGGCGCCGTGGCAGGGCCGAAATCGTTGGCGTGGGCAAGAACAAAGCTACCCATTATGGGGTCTGTAAGCTTTTCACCGTTGATCGAGAGCGCGACACTTTCCACGCTGTTCGACGGTCCTGGGGAAAATATCGTGTCTCCCGGCGCAAAGCGGAAGACTTCGCATTTCCGCCCGTTTAACATGTTGAACTCGCCACCCTTGAGCCCATCGACATCGGTCCGACTCATTCCGCCTTTCTCGTAAGGCAGGCTCAGGTATCCCAGCATGTGATCGAAGGAGCGGTTCTCCTGTGTCAGCACCACAATGTGATCGATATTTGCCAGAGTGCCCTGGCTGAGTGGTCCCCAGTCGCTCGGCGTTTGATAGACGAAGGAATTTGCCGGACCGAAGTAGTTCAAGGTCAGCACGTCGTTCTTTAGGGTGACCGGGAACTCCGGATGTTGCCCTCCCGGACTCACCAGTTCGCAGGGATTCGGATACGGCACAAGCTCCGTATTGCCGCTCTGGATGACGCCACCCATTAACCAGGTATTCAAGGTCGCGTTAATGGATTGTCGCAGCGTTACCTTCGTGATGGTGTCGGGCGACCCGTTGAGTTTGTTGAAGACACCTCCCCGGAGCGCCTTTTGGATAATCCCCCCAGGGTCGGTCGTCTTCGATGTTGTAAATACGACATCCACAACCTGTTCGACCAGGGCACCCTTGAAGGCATCCGGGTCAACGGTTGTCCCGCTCAGCGGCGTTCCCAGAAAAGTCCCTGCGATTTGATATGAAAGCGGAGCCGGAGGCGATAACGGCAGCGGCGTGAAGGTGATCCCGTTGATGTCGTCCAGCCAGCCGAACAGATCGACGCTGTTGGTGGCTGCCTCATAGCGCAACGTCAGCTGGACTGTGATCTCGAGTACCGTTACATCGATGTTCAGCGTGCCAGTGATTTCCTGTGGGCCACCGGTCTCGAACTGAAGATTCAGCGCGAGCGGTGTCTGGTTGTTGCCAGAATTGACGTTCAGAGTGAGAGCCTGGCTGTTGATGTCGTTGAGCTGTACACCAATTTTCCCGAAAATGGCCTCCAGTTGACCGAGTACCGAAGGGCTGTGCCCGTACGTCACGCCCAACGGCGGTTGAGGTGCGCCGTCCGGCGGAGGCGGAGCGGGTTCGATCCACTGCGTATCCAGATAAGACTGCGGTACCTGATCCCCCTGGTTCCCTGTGTTGTCCAGGCGAAGTTTCACGATCGGATTCAAATCGCCGAGCCCCTGCCGGCTGTTGAACAATTCCTGAAGCTTCTGCTGAACATAGGCCAGAGAAATTGATTTGTTCCGTTTGATTGACAAAGGAGTCAGATTTGCCTGGGGACGCGCCAGTGAGGGGAACGAACGCCCATTGTAGACTCCCATATGCTTGTGGCGATCCTGATCCAGCACGATCCCGAACGCCGTCCATGAATATGGTTGGCCCTGACCGAAAATGAAAGTGACCCGGTAGTCGAAGATCCACTTGTCCGTACCGGCGCCAATATTGATGTAAACCACAGGCAGAACGATGTCACGGAGATAGATCGAATTCGAGACCACCGTCAGATCCACACGTTTGTAGGTGTCGCCGGAATCGGGGAACGCCTGTCCGCTGTCGACGTCGTTCATCACCGAGATGTCAAGGCTTGAAGTGGCGTTTAATCGGTTGACTACGTGGATGTTGAGCGTCGTGCTCGAATTCTTGTCGTCATTGTGTGTGTTGAATTCGATAGTCGCAGCCGTAAGCACGGCATCCGTAACCGGCTTCGTGGGTGCCTGCACAGGCTGAATCTCCTGGCAGATGCCGGAATAGTTGAGGTTGTCCTGATCGAGAATGATCCCGGTGATTCCGTTGGTATTCGAACTCCAGGGGAATTGCCTCCCGTCGTCCAGAGTAAACGTGATGGTGTAGTCGAACGTCCAGGTGTTGTTGCCGTGCGTGAGGATATGAATGTTGACCACAGGCAGGAGGATCTCTTCGAGGGGGATCGGCTGGGAGCGCAACGGGATATTTATTTGCGTCGTGGAGTTGTCGTCGAGGCGCTGCCCCTTGCTCGCGCCCTGCGCGAAGCCGAGATAGGGATTGGTGCTGTACCAGTCGGCATCTCGCTCCTGGTAAGCCATGAAATTTCCGATGTAGTCGGTAGACCCTTCGGTGGCGGAGGAGTCGCTGGGACGATTTTTCACAAAGATGTGCAGCAGAGTGTTGTCGTCCAAATGGTCCTGAGTATGCAAGGAGAGGGTAATCGATTGCAGCACCGGGCCCGAATGGTACCCGAAATCGGCGAGTACGAAGGCGGCCGGCTGGAAGGTTCCATCGCCGTTACCCAGGGCAATCCAGACGCCGGCGTCGCCGAACCCAATGATGTCGGCCTTCCCGTCGCCATTGAGCTCTGCTATGAATCGTGGATGCTGGTCCACCATCCACCCCTGGTTGTAGCAGAAACCCGCCAGCACCAGCGCCAGACCGCCGCCGCCGGTGACAGAGACCCAGACACCGGCGTCCCCGAAACCAATGATGTCGGCTTTCCCATCGCCCGTCACATCCACTGCGAATCGGAGATGGTTTTCGACTCGCCAGCCGTTGTTATAGCCAAGATCGGCGAGGTCGTATACGGCGGCGTGAAAGCCTCCGCTGCCATCGCTCAATGACGACCAGACCCCGGCATCTCCGAACCCGACGATGTCGGCGTACCGGTCTCCATTCAGGTCCGCGAGCATGCGGGGATGACGATCGACCTGCCAGCCCTGGCTTGGGTTGAAGCCATCGAGTACCAGTTTCGCGGGCTGGAATGTGCCATCGCCATTGCCGAGCGCGGTCCATACGCCATCGTTGCCGAAGCCGACGATGTCCGCTTTCCCGTCGCCGTTCACGTCGGCGAGGAACCGGGGGTTCTGTGTCACCAGCCATCCCTGGTTCAAATTGAAGCCTGCGAGCACCAGTTTCGCGGGCTGGAATGTGCCATCGCCATTGCTCAGAGCGGTCCATACGCCATCGTTGCCGAACCCGACAACGTCGGCGCGCCCGTTTCCGGTCAGATCCGCAAGGAAGCGCGGATGCTGATCCACGCGCCAACCCTGGTTGTATCCGAGATCGCCGATCACAAACTGCGCGGGCTGGAATGTGCCGTCGCCGTTGTTCACGGAAGTCCACACCCCCCCGTCTCCAAAGCCGAGGATGTCGGCGCGCCCGTCCCCGGTCAAATCCGCGACAAAACGAGGATGTTTTTCCACCTGCCATCCCGTGTGGAAATTGAAGGCCGCGAGCACCATATTCGGGGGCTGAAAGGTGCCATCTCCGTTGTTCAGGGAGGTCCAGATCCCATCAAGGCCGAAGCCGACGATGTCCACTTTTCCGTTGCCGGTGAGATCCGCAACGAAGCGGGGTTGCTCAGGGGCCCAGCTTTGACCAGTCCAACTCATTCTCGTGTTCTCCTTCGTGCGGCGCGTCCGGAAGTCCGGGTATCATGTTTCGCTCAGGCATCTCCATAACCTGTCGCGGTTCATTTGTTGCTCATTCGTGCCAGGGCTTCGAGCGCGTCGAGGCGGCCCGCGTCGGCAGCTTTGCCATACCATTTCAGGGACTGGGCGGGCACCTTCGAAACAGGAGTTTCTTCAATCGAAACTGAGTTCCTGAAACAGAAGCCCCTTTTTGTCCAAAACAGTTCTGCAGCTGCCGTGGCCAGCAGCACGGCCGAGCGTTCAATTTTCATACTTGGTACGGCGAAGGTCAGACTGCCACGCCACCCCGGAAATTGCTAGGGTCCTAAAAGGACCTAAAGATGCGCTATCGTGCCAATGAGGGGGGCGCTTGTTTTCCTGTAGTCCACCAAAGCTCGCCCTGAGCCCGAGCGAACAGCGCCTGGTCTTATCGGCGCTCCCGGGTGCGACCTACCAGCGTCTCGCAGCCATGCTGGGCGTCTCCCTTCGGGCAGTAAAGATACTTTTGGCCTCCATCTGTTTGCGCGTGGACGACAACCCTCCGGAGTTAATTACCTATAAAGGTCGATCGGTACCTCTGGTAGCCGGCAGCGGTAAACAAAAACGGCGACGCCTGCTGGACTATCTGCGAAATCATCCGGAGGAACTGCGCCCAGTATCGCCCAAGCACCTGGCGTCAAAGCGCGCGACGGCGAATGCGGGGGTTCTGAGATGACGGGGAAAATGCACGACCGCGCCATGCGTCCCGGAGATATTCTTGACTGCGTGAAAATTATGGCGAACCATCCCGTACTCGGCCCGCGGTACGGACGGGACATCGAGCTTCTGTTCGACGCCTGGCTGCGCCTGCTTTCGTATGAATCTCAGGTCACAATCGTGCATTTCCCCGACGAGAGCCCAGACGCGCCGGTGTGCTTATTCGGCGTCGCTGTTTTTGTGCGGGACGAGTTTGTGAGCGAGATCAAAAAGGCGCCGCAATTCTGGATCGGCCCGGAGCTGGCAAGAAGGATGACGAGAAGTGAATCCCCCGTTCTTACGGACGGTGAAATGCGGGAAGCGAACTCCCATGGCGGACTCAATCTGCTGGTCTGGGAAGGCTGCGCACGGTGCGGCTATGAAAACAACGGCGAGTTGCAGCGACGGATGATGGATACGTTTATCGAGCGACATCGGGGCTATCTGCTGAAGGAGGTGATCAGCTCCCAGTGCGAAAGCGCGGATCGGCTTGCTTTTACGCTGAAGACGGGAGGCACCCTGTGGGACCCGGTCGCGTGCAGATACACGTCGACAAAACTGTCGGAGCAAGATCTGGCCGAAATTGCGAGTCATCCACATATTGTCGGAGTTACGCGCGAGATGGAAATGAATAGGCAGAGCGCATGGGGTGCGAGTTGGGTGGGTGCGCTGTTTGACTATCGTCCGCCGAAGCTCGGCCTGAGCCGGGGTGAACAGCGCCTGCTCTTATCGGCGCTGCCGGGTGCGACCGACGGGCATCTGGCGGCGGCGCTGGGAATCTCTTTGCCCGCGGTGAAGAAGCTGTGGGTCTCGATCTACCTGCGTGTGGACGACCACCTGCCGGCGTTGATCGCCGATTTAAGTCGCTGCCATCTCCAGGCAATCAGCCGTGGAAAAGAAAAGCGCCGCCGTTTACTCGAGTATCTGCGAAATCATTCCGAGGAACTACGTCCTGTCTCGCGAAAGATTCTCGCAAGGCGGGCGACCAATTCAACTGCCGGCTGATGCGAAAGCCCGGCGACATGGGCGAGACGGCAACGAAATGAACGGCATGGCTCCTCGGGGAGATATTCGGGATCGAAAGGCGGCACGGCTATAGGATCGGCCTGAAGATCGGTTGGTGCCAGATGGAGGCGCGAGAGATTTGCGGATCACCGAGGATCAGAAGATCCAAATCGCCCTTGACCTCCGCCGCTTGTAGAACACTTACGCGTGGCCACCCATGAAGCAGCGTTTTCACGCCACTCTTTCTCATCCAAGCAAATGGCTTTGATCATCGGGATCCGATTCGAGCGACCGGCGAATCTTCATCGAACCGGAAGCGCATCCGCGGCGAGCTTCGTCATAAGCAATCAGCCAAGACCAACCTCAGCATTATGGTCGAAGCGGCGGGGACCGGTGCTTTGGCTTGGTAGCAACGCCAAGTAAGCCAGGTGTAGAGATCCAGACAACCCGGATTCGAGCAAGTAAACGAACTACCTCAGCATCAACGGGTATTGGGTGTTGCTGAAGCTCATGCCAGAACTCAGGGGAAAGAGTAACGCTGTTGTCTCTCGCGGTAACCAGCCCTTGAGGGCTACCGATCGTTGGTTGCGCAATTACAATGGTGCTAGATTCCGCCCGGTGATCTGGGCCTGGAGATCAAATCGAACAGCTTCTCAATATCGCTTTTGGATGGTTGCTTGGACTACTCGCCCCAGCGATAGTAAATCGCATCCGCCGAACATATAGGGTTGAGGAACTCCAATTAGCGATCAAAGCTGAGTTAGAAGAGCTGGGCTTCAAAATGGCTTTCGTCTCCTATAAGCTTCGACAGGCGACGGGGCTGCTCACAGATGAGTTTTTAGACTGGATAGAGCCTCGCCTTCGAGCATATACTGGCACTCAGGCTAAAGAAGGCGTTCTCGAATTTATTCCGATGCTTCGGCAGGTACCGGAACAGGAACGTTTTCTTCTCGCTTATCCGAAGGGACGCAAGGGCAAAGCGGTCGGCATGATGGAGTATTCGCTTCCGCTCTTGGCAGCGCATATCGGCGAGATTTCAATCTTTCCGATATCGTTTCAACTCGACGTACTTCAGATAAACGAGAAGTTAGCGCTATTCAATCAACGTGTCGCGTTCCTTCAACGACAATTTGAAAGGAGTTTCGATTCGTCGCTCTCGTCCGAAGCCTACCAAAATCTTGAATCCAACCTCGACGACGGGTACCGAGACGTGGCTGAGACTTCGAAAGCCATCTCCGAGATGATCTCTAAAGTTTCCGCCCACCAAAGCGAAAGCTCGCCAAGCTGTGGCGACAGGAATAAGAAGCCTTAAAGAAGCTTTGAAGCAAAGACACGACGAAGAAACACCTGTAGCGCAGGGGACGGGCTTCTCGACGATCACGACTCGGTGTTCAAAATCGTGTTCAATAAGCGCCGGGCACGGAGTTAGAAGGCGCGGAAACACCTGCAGAACGTACAGAAGAACAACAACTTAGCCTTTGAACCAGGGCCTTACAAGCAGGAGGTCCACAGTTCGATCCTGTGACCGCCCACCACGTGTTCAACTTGCGGCTCTACACCACTAAATGGGCACTCCAAAGTCCTGACGATCACGACCACATCGCTTTAACTCGTATTTTGTAAGTTTGGAACAGGCTCGCCCGTGGCGCGGCGGTAAACTCCTTCAAAAGGCAACGTCCTGCATTGTTCTCAAGTTGCTGATCCGGCAACCAGAGTGGGTACAGGGCTGCGATTCAAATGTCAGAACACAAGGCGGGATGGAAAACTTGCGATCGAACAAGCTTGCTGGAACTTGACCTACGTCTTCATCCGCGCCATAAAATAAAATCCTGCCAACGCAAAAAGCACGTCCGGTGACCACGCCGCCATCACCGCCGGCAACTGGTTCAGATCCCCAATCTGCTCAAACAGTGTTCCCACCGTCCAGTACGCAATCGCAATCCCGAAACTGATCCCGACGCCGGTCATTGCGCCCCGGTTTCCCGCGATGAACGCAAACGGGATACTGAGAATCGCCATTATCAACGCAAACAGCGGAACCGCGAACTTTTTGTAATACTGGACCCGCAGAGGAGTCGTATCCATCCCGCTCGCCTGCTGTTCCCGAATGTATTGGCCCAACTCCTCGAAGTTCATTTCCTTGTATTCCTTCTCTTCCTTCACAAACCAGGAAGGAGGCTCGGAAAGCTCTTTGAAGTGGGCGGATGAGCCGTAGAACTGACGGAACCGTTGTTGGTTCAGGTCCTGGCTGATGCCGTTCTGGAAAATCCAGGTATGCGCATGCGCATCCCAGCGCGCGCGTTCAGCGGAAATCTGATGCACAATCTGGAAGGTGGCCGGATCCAGTTCGTACACGTTTACTTTAGACATCACTTCCTTCTCAGGATCTAAGAAGTGATAGTTGTAAATCCGCGATCCTTGCCCGTAGACCCATTCACGATTCCTTCTCAGATACGTCGCCACCGGCTTCTTCTTGATCTCGGCCCGAAGCATCTCCTGCCGACGGTTCGCTTCAGGAATGTAGTGTTGATCCAGGCCAAACAAGACACCGCTTGTCAAGAGGCTCGCGACCAGAACTGGAGCCGCCAAGCGATGGACGCTCACTCCACCCGCCTTGAACGCCGTTACTTCGTTGTACTTAGTGAGGACGCCGAAGCAAATGAGCGATGCCACCAAGACCCCGATCGGCGTCAGCTGGTAAACCAAGCTGGGCGCCAGATGAAAGAGGTAATCCATCATCATCGACATGCTGATGTCGTTCTTGATCATGTCACCCAGCAACTCAAAAAAGGTGAACACTTCAATCAGGGCCACCAGAGCAGCTAACAGGACGGCGAGGTAGAACAGAAAACCATTCAGCACGTAGCCGTCGATCAGTAATGGCCGAAAGCCCCAACTGTTACCGCCTGCCCTGTGCGAGGCGCGAATCCGAAGGGGGCGAAACCGCTTTACATGGTTCTGAATCCATTGAAAAGCCGCTTTGATCGATGCGGAGAGGTCGTGACCCGCCGGCTTCTCCAATCGCCACAACATCACGATTCCGGCGATCGAGAAAACCACGTCGGGCGTCCACACTGCGACGGGAACGGGCATGGTACCCTTGCGTGCTAATCCGATCAGAGTGATGAATCCCAGGTAGTACAGGAACGCGACCAACACGGTCACGATAAAGGCCGCCGATTTGCCGCCCTTGCGCGAGGATACACCGAGCGGAATGCCCACCAGCGAAAGCAAAATACAAGCTAGCGGCAGAGCAAAGCGCTGATGCAATTCGATGGCGGCGTCCGTATAGTCTTCATGCGAGAGACCGTGCTGCCGATACACGCGTTTATATAGTGGCCCGGTGTCCAATTCCTGAACCGTTTTGTTGAGTTGCAGGTCTTCCTGCTTCTGGGCCTGTAGAGATTCCACTTGCTGCGGCGCCGCAGTCGTGATGACCTTTCCTTCTTTGTCGCGCTCGCTCGTGCGAACCCCGCGCATGTCAAGAATGATGCGATTGTTTTCAGCATCGGCGTGCGGAATGGCTTTCTCCGCTACGATGACGCGCGGTCCTTCGCCCCGGTCCTTTCCTTCCTGCTGCAGTTCGCCGGCAGGCGTGACGTCCGCGATAAACACCTGCTGCCAAACAATTTGCTTTCCGGCCGTCTTCACATCGCCGACGTAGAGCACGGTATTCGGAAAATCTTCGTCGAAAATCCGCGATTCGATTGCCCCGGTCAGTTGCGCCGCCGCGAAATTACGCGCCACCTTCGATTCCAGGTGTAGCGAAAGCGGTGTCAGCCATAAGGAAGCTGTCGCGGTGACAGCGAACGCCAGAAAAGAAAACAGCAAGACCGGCCGCGCCACCGTGACGCTGGAAATACCGGCCGCCCGCATCGCCGTGATCTCGCTATCGGCCGACATGCGGCTCAGTCCGATTAAAATGCCGACCAGCACTCCCAACGGAAGTGCAAAGGGAATGGTCGAAGGCAGTGCATAAAGGAATAGCTTCGCAATCACCGCTCCCGGCGCAGACACCTTCACCAACAGCGCCGAGAGGCGTTCAATCGTTCTGAGAAAAAGAACAAAGATAAACAGTAATGTTCCGAGGCTCGCGCTGGTAAATACCTCGCGGAAGATCGCCCTACTTAAAATTCGCATCGAATCACTACTGCTTAATGCTGTGCGATAAGGGCCGGAGGAGAGACTAACGGAAGTTTGCCCGCCTCTTCTTCCACTTTTGCCAGATCCACGTTGTCAAACAGCAGCGAAGGACAGATCACAGATGAACTCGTCGCGTCCCCGCCCGAATCCATTAGATTGAACCCTGATCCGTTGTTCACGTAATTCAACACGTAAGGGTGATCGGACGCCGCATCCACATCGCGCAGATCCTTCGCACTGAATTCCTTAAACCGGAGACCTCGCACCAGTTCCTCGCGCCCGTCCAAATAGACGCGGAAAGCCAGCAGGGGAGAATCTAAAGTGCGCGTGTACCCGTTCCTTTGTAGCTGCCGCGCCATACTCTGGAGTTCCTGAAGACTGGCGGTAGACGGAAAGTCAAGCCGGCGGAGAATGACGCCGTATTTCAGCCCCGCAGCCTTCACTTTTTCCAGAAGCTTCGCCTTCAACTGCGCCTCTGTCACGGACTGATCCGCTTCGACGAACAGATTGCCGATTACGGCCGCCTCGGATCCATATGCACCAGGCAAGCGTCCGTGTCCGTTAGAAGCGTCAAACGTTCGCACGGGCTGACGGCTGAATAAAAACCCTTTCAGCGTGCCCTTGTCCACCAGAGTTACGCGTTCAGAAGGTACACCCTCATCGTCCACTTCGTAATACCCGGCCAACGGAGTCCCCTGAAACTCCTGGGCACGTGGATTGTCGAAGATCGTAAGCCAATCCGGCGTCACTTTCGAACCTAAACGGGACGACCAGACGCCCTCCACCATTTGAACCCGGTTCTCCGCTCCGGGAGGCGCAAGGGGCTTTCGCTCCAGCCTCGTCGCATCCGCCAAAACCTGCGCCATCATCTCGGCCGCCGCTTCCTGCTCAAACAGAACCGGTCCGCTGTAATCCTCACCTGCCGGCGCTTTCGTCAGCGCCTCCGTCTGCGCGGCCATCGTATCTACGCTCTGGCGTAGCACATCCGCGGGCGGAAGTTGCGCTGGGCGAAGCACTACAAAAAATCTGTGGTTCCAAACACGGCTCCCGTCCGGCGCAACACCATTCGCCACCACTTCGATGTCGCTCATCTCCTGCGGGATCCGCACCACGGTCCCTTCCGTGTTCACTAGCCGGTAGGTAGATCCGATCGCGCGCACCCGGACACGCGAATTCGTCACATTCGGATAATCCGCAAAGCGGCCGGACAAATCTCGGACCATTTCTTCCCAGTGCTTTTGATCGAAGTTCATCGTCACCGGGCGCTGTAAGATCTGCACCGCCTTCACCGGGGCGAAATCAGGTGTGTTGTCCGGGTCCGCAATCTCCCGCAAGGCCGTTCGCTTACGTGTGATCTGGTCCGCCGACGCCTTATAGAGCCCATCGGTCGACAGCCACAGGCCGGACCGCATAGCGCCATAGTCATCGTCAATCGGAAACAGACCTAAATGCGCGCCGGCCGTGTAAATGGAGTTCGTGTTATCGAACTTGTAATCACCCACGCGCACCTGAACACGCGGCTCGCGGAAATGCATGTGACTCGAATCTGTTAAGCCCCCCAAGCTACCGGTGATGACCGCATCCTCGGCATCGCTGGTCGTGTACTCGACAAAATAGGGCTTGTCGAGATTGCTGATCTGCATCGTCTTCGACCGATTCAGCTCGTCCATCATGGCCCGCAACTGCGTATCGGCCTTCGCATCTTTCGAAGAATCCGGGGCTGAAACCGCCAATGCGCCTGAAAGCACGAGACCTGCAAAGCACAACCCACCAAACGCAACCAACCGACTAGAAACCACGCGCATCCTTACTCCGCCTCCGGTCGGGGCAAAAGAGGCGGTTTCTGCTGCGAATTCTGCTTCTTTTGCGTCTCGATCTCGGAAACGAGTATGGCCGGCGATACGGCGGAAACCGGTATGCTTCCCGATTCCGCTCCGCAATAGCCATTGAAGACCTCAGGGCGGTCAGAGGTCGCTAGGATCTTCTGGAAACTGGCGAGCGGCGTACCAACAATATCCACACCGCGAATCAACTCGTCGGGCCGGTCATCCGGATACACGCGATACACAATCAAGGGCACAACCGTGAAAGCCTGCAGGCCCTGTCGTCCGGTCGTCGTGTACCCGCTTGCGACTTCCTCGAAATACAACCCATACGGCTTTTGCTGCCGTCTGATCTCTTCCTTCAGCTTGGCGCGAAGCTCCGCGTCTGAAAGCTGCTTCGATGATTCGACAATCAGGTTCGATTGCCGCGCTACCACTTCGTATCCTGGCTGCCGCCGTCCGTGGCCGTTCGATTCCTTGAATTCCCCTACCGGCGATCGCGAGAGCAGAAATGTCTTCAGGATGCCCTTGTCCACGACCATCACTGGCCGCGCCTTCACGCCCTCATCGTCGTATTCGTAAAATCCGATCAGGTCGACGCCGTTGTAGTTCTGCCGTGTTGCATCGAACTGCACGCTGATGAAATCCGGCAGTACGGGCTGTCCTAACATTTTCGTGAAGGTCTGGCCTTCTGAAACGTCTTTCTGGCGATGTCCTTCTACCCGATGGCCAAAGATCTCGTGGAAAAACACTGCTGACGCGCGACCGGAAAGGATTGCCGGACACACAATCGGCTCGGCAGGGGGCGCGGCGATGAGCGCGTCCAACTTCTCAGCGACGCCGCGGACCTTCTCTTCCGCGACCGCGTCCGAAGGAATATGTGAGGGCTCGGAAGCCTCGATGGATGCAAACGTGCGCACGTCCATGCCATCGGGCGCCAGCGCGACTCCGTTCACCTCTATCCGAAAGAGATTGGAGCCACGCTGAATCACGCTCCCTTCCGTATTCACAAAGGTTCTGATCTCTCGTTGCGCGATAAAGCTGACCTCCGATCCCAAAATGTTCGGGTGCTTCCGAAACTCCGCGGACCACTGGCGCAATTTTTTTTCCCATGCCGTCATGTCCACGTGGTAGGTTTCCGGCATTTTGGAAAAGCTCGCCGGCGGTTCGGAAGAGAAATCCGCGTCCTGGTCTTTCTGCTCCGCCAGCAGTTGCTCATCCGTCTTGAGTTCCAGCAACCGCCGGGAGCCCAAGCGGTAATTGCGGTCGGTTTCCGCCCACAACGCTCGGCGAATCTGGTTGGCATCATCGGTCAAGCTTAACGGCGTGAACGTGGTGAACTGGACGCGTGAGCCTTTATAGGGATGATAGTTATCGAATTTTGGGGATCCCACTCGAACCGTCGTGTCCACGCCGCGCCCATGATTGTGTACCGTCTCCATCAGCGCGCCTTGCGAAGCCGCGGCCGACTGGGTATCTTGATCCGTGACCTCGTACGCCATGTAGTAGGGAGCCGGATCGCCCTTCGCCTTCAGTCCCGCGAACTCGCGACTTAGTTCGCCCTTCAAAATGTCCACCAAGGACCCGGGCGTCTGCGCCGACACACTGCCGGACGGCTCTAAGACGGCGCAGGCAAGCGCAACAGAAGCCACGGGCAACCACCGGGACAGCGCGGCACACAGCCAGCCAAACACCCCGGCGGGTGCGCTCCACAGCGTTTTTTGAGGCAAATCAAAGGATATCAACCGCTATTGAGCGCGGGCGTCCCCACAACAAGGTTCATTAACTCCGGGAACCTGGAAAAGCGAGGGCAGTACTAGAAAGGGGTGATTGCTAACGGTAAACTATAGTCGGTTTGTTCTTTGTTTCACTTCTAGCCAATCTGTCTGAAAATCGTGCGTGGCGCTCTTCAGGCGCGATTATCTGATGCCCTCCGCTTCAGCAACATCCTCCCTGCAGTTTACGGGCGAAGGCGTCATCCCGGGCGCCGGCGGGCCAGATGTTCGGAATGAGGATCTCGTACTCTATCGATTTGCAGAACTCTTTGCTGGGCAAAAGCGCGTTCTAGATGTTGGCTGTGGAAGCGGCGCTGGCACTCAACTACTTGCCGAGAAGGCGCTTCAGGCGGTGGGCTTTGATATTGCACCCGGTGCAATCGCTTATGCATCCTCGCACTGCAACGATGCAACCTTTGTTTGTGGCTCAAGGAGCGCCCTGCCATTCGCGGCCGGGTCCTTCGGTCTTCTCACTGCCTTTCAGGTGATCGAACACCCCGATCATTGGGCGTGTCTCGTTGCAGAAGCTGCAAGAGCGCTTGCTCCGGATGGCATTTTCCTGGTATCTACGCCGAACAAGAGCTACTACGCTGAAGCTCGGAACAAATCTGGTCCTGACTCTGTTGATGGGCATGAGTTGGAGCTCCAAAATTTCAAGGAGTCTCTCGGTCGGCACTTTCCGTCGGTACAGGTGCTAGCGCCAACCCGTCACCGGGCAACAGCCTCCGCTGGAGACGAAATCGGGTTCTTTGAGAAGGCCTCCATACCGGTCACGCAAGACCTATCGGAAAGCCGCTTCCTTCTGGCAGTCTGCTCCAAGCGGCCCTTGGCACTACCTTCCTTCAGCTATGTCTCATCAACCGACAATCTGCTCCATCACGGCGGAACAGAGATTAACTCGCTCAAAGCTGAACTCGCTGAGGCGCGCGCGGATCATTTGGCGCTCTGGCGTGCTCACCACATATTCGCGGAGGAAGCGAACTCGCGGTTAAAGAATGCCCGCTGCGAAATAGACGCTGCTAACACCTCCATCGAGGCCCTTTTACGTGAACGCGATTTTGTAAGGAATTCGTGGTGGCTTCGAATCGGGCGCATTCTTGGGGTTGGGCCGTGGAGTGCGCGTTCAGCGCGTCTAAAAGCGCTCCCGCGTTCTCTTTGGAATTCCACGAAACGCCGCGTCTCCTATTTCTTCCTTTATGTCTCGAGTCCGTTCCTTCTCCTGATCAGTGCTCTTGTGCTAGCGGCGGAAGATCTTTGTTTTCTTTTCATCGGCAAACGGCAGCTTCCCCCCGAAACTGCTCCGCGCAATCACGCTGCAAGCATAGTCATTCCCAACTGGAACGGCCGCGGGCTGTTAGAAAAGTTTCTGCCGTCCCTGCTGGACGCGATCTCCGGCAGTCCTGAAAACGAGGTAATCGTCGTTGATAATGCCTCAGACGATGACAGTGTGAGTTTCCTGCAAGAGCGGTATCCCCAGGTAAGAGTTCTGCTGAATCAACAGAATCTCGGCTTTGCCCTGGGTGCGAATGCGGGCGTCAGAGCAGCGCAGAATGACGTGGTCGTGCTGCTCAACAACGACATGAGAGTTGAGCCTGGCTTTCTGAATCCGCTTCTGGAGAACTTCAGCGATCCGCTGGTTTTCGCCGTCTCATGCCAAATTTTCTTTTCCGATTCTTCCAAGAGCCGTGAGGAAACGGGTTTGACTGAGGTGTGGTGGGAAGCGGGCCGGCTGAGAGTCGGGCATCGCATAGATCCCGAGCTGGAGGTTGCTTATCCGTGCGCTTATGCGGGCGGGGGCTCAAGCGCTTTTGACCGACGAAAGTTTCTTGAGCTCGGTGGATTTGACAGCCTCTTCCATCCTTTTTATTACGAAGACACAGACTTGGGTTTGCTCGCTTGGAAGCGCGGCTGGAAGGTGCTGTACCAACCGGCGAGTGTAGTACACCACGAACATCGGGGCACGATCGGGAAGAATTTTTCCGGCAGCTATATCAATGGTGTGGTTCGAAAGAATGGTTTCCTGTATTGCTGGAAGAATATTCACGACTGGAAAATGCTGGGGCGTCACTTTGCCGCTTGTCTCTCAAGTTCTTTAAAAGCGACGAAACTGAACGACACTGACAGTTTCTGTACGCCTGTCGACGTGCGACGGGTTTCCAGCGAGCTCGTAAGAGTTGCGAAATCCCGATGGAAAGCCGCGTCCCGGCGAAAAATCTCGGATAACGAGGCGTTCCGCCGTCCTCTCGGGGGTTATTATCGCGACCGTTTTATGGTCGAAGAGATACCGCCTCCCGATCGTCTCAATGTCCTGTTCGCCGCTCCTTATCCAATCGACCCCCCTGTCCACGGAGGCGCTGTCTTCATGAGGGAAGCGCTGACGCGTCTCGCCTCGGCCGCCAACGTTCACCTGGTATCCTTCGTCGATTTTGAGGAACAGCTTTCAGAACAAAACGGCCTGCTTGCCATCTGCGCGTCGGCAATCTTCATGCGCCGTCCTTACGTTCCGCCCACCGAGTTATGGACACTCGATCCCTATGGCGTTCGAGAGTTTGCCTTCCGCGACTTTGCATGGTTACTTCATCGCACGATGTACACAAAGAACATCGATGTCGTGCAACTGGAATACACCAGTCTTGGGCAATATGCGGGTGAGTACAAATACATCCCTTGCATTCTGTTTGAACATGACATCGCCTTCCAAGCTCTTCGGCGGAGGATCAGATCTGCGGGGGCAACCCGTCGCTTGCTGCTTGAGTATTTTCGAATGCGGCTTTACGAACCTAAGTTGTTACGCCGTGTCGCGAGAGTACAGGTTTGTACCCGAGCCGGCGCGGATTACCTTCAGCACCTTGTACCGCGACTCAAAGGCCGAATCGATTGGAATGTAAGGGCCGGTATCGACGTAAGTAAATACAGTTTTGTATTAAACGAGCGGGAAAGAGACACTTTGCTGTTTGTAGGCACTTTCCGCCATTTACCGAATCGATACGCACTAACTTGGTTTGTTGAGGAAGTTTTGCCCATAATTGTCCGCTCTAGACCGGGAACCGTCCTGGTCGTGGTGGGGTCGGATCCTCCTCAGTCGGACGCCGTCTGGATCAATCATCCACACGTTCGTGTTCTAGGCGCTGTAGCCGATGTCCGCAGTCCGTTGGAGCGGTATTGCGTGTTCGTCTGTCCCATTCGCAGCGGCTCGGGAGTGCGGGTCAAACTCCTGGAGGCATTCGCGTGTGGAATCCCGGCGGTGTCGACCACGATTGGAGCAGAGGGTCTGACGTCTGAATCGGGAGAGATCTGCGAGCTGGCGGATACTCCTGTTACGTTTGCGGCAGCCACGTTGAAACTATTGCAGGACGGGGACTACCGAACCACGCTCGCTGAACGCGCCCGAAGAATGGTGGAGCGCGATAGGAATTCCAGAGACGCAGCCGTCCGATTGGAAGCGACCTACCGAGCTGAGGTAACTCGCCGGCGGACCGCTAGTCACACGTAGAAATACTGGGAAATGCCTGGGAATAGCTCTTGTCCAGAGATTTAGTATGACTTTCTTAGCCCGAATGAAGAAAAAGCCTTCCCAAAATCCACTCAATTTCGTACTAGTAGAAGCAGCTGTGTGTCTGCCCATTAGTTTGCCTGAGAGCTGACGCCCTAATTGAAATCGCTGAAAGGATGAAAATGTCCGAAGAAATTCTTGAACATCTTGAAAAACGGAAGTCGAACCGCCGAGCTTTTGTTCAAAAGCTCGGCATGGCCGGTGTAGCTGCGGGAGTCGTCTCCGCGATCACACCTTCGAAACTGCAGGCGGACCCCACTTCGCCAACCGATGCCGATATCCTCAACTTTGCCTTGAACCTTGAGTTCCTGGAAGCTGAGTTTTACACAGTTGCAACAACGGGTTTGAGCGTCAGTGATTTCGGGATCATCGACTACGGAACGGGGACCACTGGTGGGACCACGACGGGCGGAGCCCAGGTGACGTTCACCGACAACTATACCCAGCAGGTCGCGCTGGAATTAGCTGCCAACGAACGCGAGCATGTGGCGTTGTTGCAAACGGCGTTGGCGGGTATGGGTGGATCTATCGCCAAGCCGGCGATCAATCTCAATGCCCTCAGCTTCGGCTTCGGCAGTCAAGCCGACTTCCTAACGTTAGCGCGCATCTTCGAGGACATCGGCGTCAGCGCCTATGGCGGGGCTGCGGGCCTCATCTCGGACAAAGGGATTCTAGGCACTGCGGCCAGAATTCTCGGCATCGAAGCCGAGCACGCCGGCGCCATTCGCCTGTTGATCGCTCAACAGGGCATCTCTACGACGGCGACGGCTCTCGACGGGGCCGATATTCTTCCACCTCCGTCAGGCGTCCAGATCTTTTCCAGCAACGCCAATGCCCTTACGGCAGTGCGCACTCCGGGTGAGGTGCTCTTCCTCGCGTACGGAGGCGCCAATAAGACTTCGGGGGGATTCTTCCCCGCGGGCGTGAATGGGAACCTGGTAACCTCTGCGTCCGCCGGCGCGAATACAGATGCGGCCACCTTCACCGCCAATCCCAATCCGATTGCGGCTAATGGAGCCACTTATGTCGCGACTACCTTGTCCTGGAACGCACCCAATGCGACCGCCGTTGAAGTTCACGTAGGGGCGCCGGATGGAGCCCTGTTTGCCCAGAGCGGATCCACGGGTAGCAGTGCAACCGGAACTTGGGTGACGGACGGGATGACTTTCTATCTCCAGGATACTTCCGGTGGAAACCTCCTGATTCCGCAATACACTCTCGCGACCTTAACGGTTCACTTCCAATAATCGCAACGGTCCTTTGGTGCTTCTCAACGGGTGAAGGATGGCCTCCCGGGCCGTCCTTCACCCGTTTTCCTTATAGACTGCATGCGACTGCCGCTACGTAGGGCCAAATCGTCGTAAAACTTAGTTGGCGCGCGGCAACAGGTGGTTTCACTTAGTTTTCAAGGGAGGCGGCGGATACTGCCCTGTTTCCAGCGCTCGTTCGATCAGAGTTTTGGGAGGTGGTGGCGGGAGAGGTTTCTTCCAACCCGACCATCGACGGTCCGCCAACTTCTGCAGCCGCGTCCACTCGTTCGTGATGATGGTGGCTATTTCGGTGGTCGTGGCCGCCCCGAGGCCGCTGATCTTTGCGAAGTTCGGAATGTTCTCGATCCATGGTTTCCCTGGATTGCTTTTGAGGGCGTAGTGCAAAGCCGGATTCGCAATGTTCTTAGTGTCAATTTTCGTAATAAGAGAACCATCCGTATTGCCATCACGCCTGATGTAGATGGGATTACCGGTATCGTGCATCTCATGAAATTCGAAGGTATAACCTCCCCTGGTCTGCCAATGGCGAACCGCGGCCAAGTCAGTCTCGTCCAGAAAATAAGCAACAATCGGATCGGTTCTTTCAAATTTGAAGTTCTGTTGTCTCTGTAATAGGAACGCGGGCGACGCCATCTTCACTCCTTGTAGGCATTCATTATAGGTCCGCTCTATCGTAGACCGCACAACTCCCGCAACGATTCCGTATACGGAGTACGCGCCACTCCTCTCTCCGTAATAATGGCTGTCACGTACCGATTCGGCGTCACATCAAAAGCAGGATTCGCGACTTTGATACCCTCCGGCGCGACGTGCACTCCCTGGACGTGCGTCACTTCTTTAGCGGCGCGCTCCTCAATCG
Source organism: uncultured Acidobacteriaceae bacterium (assembly GCA_963730865.1). Lineage (GTDB taxonomy): Bacteria > Acidobacteriota > Terriglobia > Bryobacterales > Bryobacteraceae > Bog-105. Next base: position 191,117 of record CAVSTO010000020.1, read on the forward strand.
GAATCTCATCTCCTGAAGCCAACGTCAGGTCCAAAGTTGAAACCGGCGCGGCAACGTAGAACGGTACGCCATTTTCTTTCGCCAGAACCGCCACGCCATAAGTCCCCACCTTGTTCGCTACATCGCCATTGGCCGCAATGCGATCCGCGCCTACTACCACGCAGCCGATTCGTCCACTTTTCAGAAAATGGCCCGCCATATTGTCCGTGATCAGCGTAGTTTCGATTCCATCGCGCTGCAACTCCCATGCCGTCAATCGCGAGCCCTGAAGAAAGGGCCGTGTCTCGTCGGCAAACACGTCAATCTTTTTGCCCATCTGCACCGCCGCGCGAACCACCCCAAGCGCTGTTCCAAATCCGGCCGTCGCTAAAGCCCCCGCATTGCAATGGGTCAACACGGTTTTTCCATCCGGAACCAGCGGAGCGCCGTGCCGCCCGATCGCTTCGTTAATGGCGATGTCTTCCGCACGGACCTTCTTTGCCTCGTCGATCAAGCGCGCGCGAATTTCCGCAATCGGTAAATGCTGTACAGAAGCATAAACCTGTTTCATGCGCTCAATCGCCCAGAAGAGATTCACCGCTGTCGGACGCGTCTTGGCCAGCGTCTCGCAAATCACCGGCATATCCGCATCCAAATCTCGCGATTCCATAGCTCCCAGCGCCACGCCCATAGCCGCCGCCACGCCAATGGCCGGAGCACCGCGAATGATCATGTTACGAATCGCGTCGGCGACTTCAACATAGGTTCGGCACGTCACAAATGCCGTCTCGCGGGGCAATCGCGTTTGGTCGATCATGATCACGCCTTCCGGCGTCCATTCGATGGTTTCGATCGTTGTTTGAGTCAGAACAGAGGGCGAACCGACGACAGAAGGAGTCATGACTTTCGATTGCTTCCAGCTTATCGAACGTAGGCCTTACGGCTGCGTCGCGGCTTCAGTCTGATGCTCCGGAGTGGGCGCCGACAGCACGCCTGAATGAACCTGAGCACTTTCGCTCCAGCGCACAATTCCGAGCCCCGCAAAGATGATCAGCATGGCGATCAACTCGCGCCAACCGAAGTGCTCGCGAAAGAACAGCCATCCCAGGAATACCGCAACAATCGGATTCACAAACGTGTAGATCGAAACAATCGCGACCGGCAGTTTAGACATCGCATAGATAAATGAGGTAAAGCCGACGAACGAGCCGAACACAATCAAATAGCCCACCGCCAGAGTAGGCCTCAGCCCCACCGCGTGCGGCACGCTTTCAAAGATGCTGGCCGGCACAAACATCGCCAGGCCGGCGGCAAATTGTTGGACTGCGCCCCTCACCAGCGCGCTGGAATGCTCTTCGACTCTCTTTTGCAGGAGTGACCCGAAAATCCAGCCCACCACGCTGACCTCAAGAACAACGATTCCGAACATCATTCCGCTGCGAAAGCCTGCCTGTGTTGCAGCGGGGATGAGCAAGACTGCTACGCCGAGCAGTCCTACCAGGAGCCCCCCGACCGTCGAAGCCTTGGGTCTGTGGCCGCCCGGTAATAGCGCGTCGATGCCCACCATCCAGAATGGCGAAGCCGTATAGATCAAAGCAGCCAGTCCGCTGGCAACGTACCTTTCGCCCGTCGCCAATCCACCGTTCCCAATACCGATACAGATGATGCCGCAAACCGCGGTCCACAGTAGTTCGCGTCCGCGGGGCAAGCGCGCTCCAGCCAAAGCCGCTCCGGCCAAAAGCACGCCGCCTGAAATCGTGTAACGGATCGCAATCAGATACAGCGGCGGGAAGCCTTCGAGCGCAATGCGAATGCCTAGATACGTAGTGCCCCAAAAGAAGCAAACCGCAATCAGCGCCACGTAAGGTAGCTTTAAGACCCGGCCGCCCAATCTAGATGTCCAACTTGTAATTCGAGTACTTGGTTATGGCGAGCGCAATCACCGAGACAGCATTGAAACAGCCGTGCATCACCGTGGAAGGAATGATGGAATTGGCTCGCGCCCTCACCCATCCAAATACCGCTCCCGCGGCCGAGATCGCAACCACATATTGCCAAGCCCAGGAGTACTCGGGAGCATGTAGCGAACCGAACAAAACCGCCGTTATCAGAATGCCGGCAGCCAAGCCAAACGTTCGAGAAAAAAGAGGCTGAAGAAATCCACGAAAAAAGAGCTCTTCGAAAAAAGGCGCCGCAATCACAGCTAAGAAGGCCACTACCGCAAAGGACAACGGTGTGCTCACCAGCTTATCCACCGGAGAGGCGACCTTCGGAGTATGTAACAGCGAAGCCAGCGCCGAGATGCACAATGCGAGCACGCCTCCTCCGAGTGCCGCCGCCACTAAGTTGAAGCTACTTCGCCGCCATCCCAACGACGCAAATACCGGCCGCTTATATCGCAGGCCTAAAACGAGCCAGAAGCACAGATACACCAACCCATACAGCACGAACTGCGTTGGAACCGCTAACGGGGTCGGATCGTCTCGCAGGTTCGGATTGAACCCGACCAGCAGACCCACCACAAGGACAATGACCGCAGTCGACGCAGCCAGTAGGCCCATCATCAAAGCCAGATCCGTGTAGCCCCAGAACGGTTCGCGCGCGGGCTGTTCCAGAACCGCAACAGGTTCTGTCACCACCGGCTCGGCGGGCGCAACCTCTCCCTGAGATTCGGTCGTCTCAAATTCCGGCTGGTCAGGCGGCATGTCCCGCCTTCATCATCTTCCGCAACGCTTCCGCCGTATGGCTATCCCGGCTCTCCATCACCTCATCGGGCGTCCCCGTCGCCACAATGTACCCGCCCTGTTCTCCACCTTCCGGACCTAGATCGATGAGGTAATCCGCGCTCCGGATCACATCCAAATGATGTTCAATCACCAGCACCGTATTGCCTAAATCGACCAAACGTTGCAGGACATCCAAAAGATGGCGCACATCGTCAAAGTGCAGTCCCGTCGTCGGCTCGTCGAGCAAATAAAACGTGCGCCCCGTCTGCCGCTTGCTCAACTCTTTCGCCAATTTGATGCGCTGCGCCTCACCACCTGAAAGCGTCGTCGACGATTGCCCCAGATGCAAATACCCCAGCCCCACATCGGCCAGCGTCTTCAACTTCGCCTGAATTTGCGGGATGTTCGCCAATATGTCGACCGCTTCATCCACGCTCGATTCGAGCAGATCTGCGATGCTGTTGCCCTTGTACTTCACCTGTAGCGTTTCCAGGTTGTAGCGCCGCCCGCGGCAGACATCGCACGTCACATAAACATCCGGCAGAAAGTTCATTTCAATGCGCTTCAGCCCATCACCCTGGCAAGCCTCGCAGCGCCCGCCCTTCACATTGAAGCTGAATCGCCCCGCCTTGTAGCCGCGTTCACGCGATTCCGGCAGCATCGCGTAAATCTCCCGGATTGCCGTAAACACGCCCGTATAGGTCGCCGGGTTAGATCGCGGTGTGCGCCCAATGGGGGATTGGTCAATCTCAATGACTTTATCGATGTGCTCTAAACCCAGCACCTTCTCGTGCGCACCGGGCTCCTGGCTCGATCCGTACACTTCCTTCGCCAACGCTCGATATAAGATGTCATGCACCAGCGTCGATTTCCCGCTACCCGAAACGCCCGTCACCACCGTAAACGTTCCGAGCGGAAAATCGACACTCACGTTCTTTAAATTGTGCTCGCGCGCACCCTTCACCGAGATCTTCAGTCCATTACCCGGCCGGCGCACCAGCGGAGGCGCAATCGCCATGTGTCCCGACAGATATTCGCCTGTCAGCGACTCCGGCATCTTCATGATCTGTGCCGGCGTGCCCTGCGCCATCAGGTTCCCGCCCAAACGTCCGGCGCGCGGACCCAGGTCGATCACGTAATCGGCGCGCTCAATCGTCTCCGCATCATGCTCCACCACTAGAACCGTATTGCCCAAATCTCGCAGGTGGTGCAGCGTATCAAGAAGCCTCCCATTGTCGCGCGGATGAAGCCCGATCGACGGCTCATCCAGCACATACAGCACGCCGCGCAGCTTCGAACCGATCTGCGTCGCCAGCCGGATACGCTGGGCTTCCCCGCCCGAGAGAGTCGCCGACGATCTTTCCAGACTCAAATAATCCAGTCCCACCGCACACAAAAACTGGAGCCGGTTCTGTATCTCCTCAATGACTCTCCCAACCACTTTCAACTCGCGCCCGGTGAACTCCCACTCCTTTGCCAGCGGCAGCGCGCGCGCTATCGGCATCGCAGTGAACTCCGCAATCGATGAACATTTCACCTGCACCGCCAGGCTCGACGGTTTCAAACGCTGCCCTTTGCACTCCGGACACTGCGTCGACGACATGTAGTCCATCAGCCAATCGCGATACCCTTCGCTCGCGCGGCTGTAACTGTCATCCAAGATCTTCAGGATGCCGGGAAACTGAACATTGCCGTATACCAGCAAATTACGCGTCTTCTTCGGCAGCGCTTCGAAAGCAACGCTCAGATCGATCCCGAACTTATCGGCCGCGTCATTTAACGCAGATGTCATGAACGACGAGGTCGATCCCGGCCCCAGCGCTCCATCCAGAAGCGGCTTTGAAGGATCACAAATCACCTTCACGGCGTCGAACGCCCACGTGCTCCCCACTCCGTTGCATGTCTCGCATGCTCCATACGGACTGTTGAAAGAAAATGAGCGCGGCTCCAGTTGCGGAATGCTCGTACCATCGTTCGGGCATGCCAGTTTCTCCGAATACAGCCGCTCCGGCCCATCCACCACGGACACGATCACCAGCCCGTCGGCCCATTTCAGCGCGGTCTGAATCGAGTTCTCAAGGCGCTGCTCAATGCCGGGCTTCACGACCAGGCGATCGATCACCACCTCGATCGTATGGTTTTTCCGTTTGTCGAGTTTCGTCGGCTCATCCAATGTCCGCATCTCACCATCGATGCGCACACGAAAACCGGCCTTCGCCACCGCCTCCAGCTCTTTTTTGTACTCGCCTTTACGCCCGCGTGCGACGGGCGCCAGAATCATGATGCGTTCGTTCTGATGTTGTCCGAACACTTGCTCCAGAATTTGTGCGGGAGATTGCCGCGCAATTTCCGCCCCGCACAAGGGGCAATGTGGCACACCCACGGACGCGTACAGCAGCCGCAGATAATCGTAAATCTCAGTCACCGTCCCCACGGTCGATCGCGGGCTCCGCGAAGTGGTCTTCTGCTCAATCGAAATCGCCGGACTCAGCCCGTCAATCGAATCCACCTCCGGCCGTTCCATCTGGTCTAGAAACTGCCGCGCGTAGGGCGAAAGCGTTTCGACGTAGCGCCGCTGCCCTTCGGCATAAATCGTGTCGAAAGCCAGTGAACTCTTCCCCGAACCGCTCAAGCCGGTAATCACCGTGAAGGTGTTCCTGGGAATCTCTACGCTAATGTTCTTAAGATTATGCTGGCGCGCGCCATGCACGGTAATGCGTTCTAGCATTCTAAGCGGTCTAACCTCTATTGTCCGTTACCGCCCGCGGGAAATCGAGGCAGTAGACGGTCTGCTACTAAATGTGGTAGAACAGCTACTACATGCCTAAAAAACGCGGCGACGACCGCATCGAATTGGTTTACGGCGCGCTCGACATGCTCGTCTTGCGGATTCTCCGTTGGGGGCCGACGCACGGGCATGGCATTGCCAAATCGATCGAGCGCATGTCGGACGACGCTCTGAGAGTGGAGCACGGCTCCCTCTATCCTGCTCTGCAGCGCCTGCTGCAAGAAGGCTGGATCACAGGCGAGTGGGGCACTTCGGAAAATAACCAGCGGGCGAAATTCTATCGCTTGACTCCGGCTGGCCGTCGCAAGCTTACCGCCGAGACTTCGCGTTGGGAGCGCTTTGTACGTGCTATTTCAGGTGTCCTCACGCCTGTGGACCCCGAGGAGGGCCAATGAGCTGGCGGCGAGAGTTTTCGAAGATTCGACGATTCATGAGCAGAGTCAACGAGACAGACGATCTCGAAGAGGAGATTCGTTCCCATCTCAAGATGGAGGAACAGGAGAATCTCGAAGCCGGAATGCCGCAAGCAGAAGCTCACGGCGCGGCGCTCCGTCAGTTTGGTAACGTCACGAGGGCGCAGGAGCAAAGCCGCGATATGTGGCAATGGAATTCGCTCGAAACGCTGTTCAATGACCTACGGTTTGGGCTTCGGCAATTCCGGCGTAATCCCGGCTTCACCACCGTGGCGGTACTGACCTTCGCGCTCGGCATCGGCGCTACTACGGCGATCTTCTCGGTTGTCAATTCAGTGCTGCTGCGGCCTTTGCCGTTCAAAGATCCAGCGCGTCTGGTGCAATGCTTTGAAACGGAGGAGGCGCCAGGCACTTTTCCATTGAGTGGCGCCGATTACCTGGATTGGCAGGCGCAGAACCGAACCCTCGCTGCGACCAGCCTCTACTCTTACCCAGTGAGTATGAACGCGAGTGGCGTGAGCGAACCGGAGCCGGCGGCCGTCATCAAAACGCAAGCGAACTTCTTCCATGTACTGGGGGTAGAGCCGTTGCGTGGCCGTACTTTCGCCAACGGCGAGGATATCGCGGGTAAGAATCGCGTGGCGATCTTGAGTTACGGCTTTTGGCAGCAGCACTTCGGCGGAGCCAATGTCATCGGCAAACCCGTCGTTCTCGACGATGAGTCCTACACGATCGTGGGCGTGATGCCTCGTTGGTTCAATTTCCAGAACGCAGCGGATATCTGGATTCCCGTTGATATGAGCCCGAAAGAGCTGGGGCCGCGCGGCAACCACAGTTGGTCCGCCATTGCACGACTGAAATCCGGCATTCCACTCGGAAGGGCGCGCGGCGAGTTGCTGGCGATATCCGAACGGCTGGAAAAGCAGTATCCGGATTCGAACGACAAGGTCCACGCGATATTGACACCGCTCTACGACACGTTGACCAATGATTCGAAGACTCCGCTCCTGATCCTGCTCGGGGCCGTCACGCTGGTGCTGGTTGTCGCCTGCGTAAATGTAGCGAATTTGCAATTGGCGCGTGCCAGTACCCGGCATCGCGAGATGGCGGTTCGCGCCAGCTTAGGCGCTGGAAGGTTGCGCTTGGTGCGGCAGATGCTAACGGAAAGCATTCTGCTTGCGTTGACTGGCGCGGCCCTCGGGATTCTCGGTGCGTGGTGGTGTGTGCGGTTACTCGAATCCGCCAAAACGATTCCCATTCCGCGCGCAAATCCAGTGCAAGTGGACGGCGCTGTGCTGCTGTTTGCGGTTTCCATGAGCATTCTGGCAGGAGTTTTGTTCGGACTAGCACCGGCGCTGCAAAGCTCCGATCTTGGTCTCAATGAAGAACTGAAGGCTGGCTCGCAATCCGTGCTGAGCGCGGCGCGATCTCGCTGGGCCTTGCGCGATGCCTTGATAGTAGCCGAAATCTGCATCACATTTGCTCTGCTGGTAGGCGCTGGTCTTTTGCTGCGCAGTTTCGCGCATTTGCGCAGCGCCAATATCGGCGTAGATGCGCACAATGTGCTGACTACGTCCATTAACCTTCCAGAGGCAAAATACGGAACGATCGCGGCGAGACGCCGGTTCTTTGGCCAGCTTATGGATCGCATGGAAGCTACGCCCGGAATTGAATGCGCCGCGGTCTCGACCGAGATTCCGCTGCAGGGCGGCAGCAACGGCTACATTCACGTCGAGGGCGAAACGCAATCCGGCGCTCACGACTCAGCTGGTTGCATGGAACTACATCACACCCGGCTACTTCCGAACCTTGGGTATTCCCTTCATCGATGGAAGGAACTTCGCTCCCCAAGACTTCGACCGGACGGCTGTCTCCACACAGAAATTGTTCGACATGTACAAGGCAGCCTTAGCCGAGGGAATCCCGATGAAAACTCCTCCGGGCCTAGCATTCGTTTCGGTGATCAGCCAAACAACGGCGAAGACTTTCTGGCCGAATCAGAACCCGATTGGCCGCTCATTCAATTGGAACGATGTAAAAGTGACCATCATCGGCGTCGTGGGCGATGTGAAGGAATATGGAATACGGACGAAGACAATACCGGAGGCCTATTTCCCCCTCCCGCTTACTCTTGCCGACTCTGGCTTTGCCCATCTGACAGTGAAGACCCGGACGCCGCCTACCGCTGTGCTCGGCACGATTCGCAGCCAGGTTCGCGCACTGGATAGCGGTCTGGCTTTGTTCCGGCCGCAAACCATGGACGAGGTTCTCGCAGGCGATACTCACGACGTGAGCGTACAAACTTTCCTCCTGGGCGCCTTCGCAACACTCGCCTTGGCACTAGCGGCTGTGGGCCTGTATGGAGTAATGTCCTATCTCGTTACCCAGCGAACCCGCGAGATCGGTATTCGAATGGCGCTCGGCGCTCAGCAGTCAAACGTTCTGGGGCTCATCTTGAAACAGGGAACCAAGCTGACAGTGATCGGGATGCTGTTGGGAGGGATCGCGGCTTTCGCGCTCACGCGTCTCCTAACCAGTCTGCTCTACAGCGTTAGCTCCGTGGATCCAACGACGTTTGTTAGCATGGCGGCTCTTCTCACCGTCGTTGCCTTGGCGTCCTATTACATTCCCGCGCGCCGGGCCGCCAGGGTGGATCCGCTCAAAGCGCTGCGATACGGATAGGTTCACTGCGCTGCCGCTCGGCTTGCTTGCAGGTCCACGCCCGACAGACGTTTGCACGCCTCGAGCAGCCTCTCCTGCACTACCGTACTACGAGTGCCAGCCAGCGGATTACGAGGCCGCATGTGATAGAAGTATTTGCCCGTCACCATAGCCGCCGGATCATTGCTGACTGCCAGCCAAACCTGAGTGCGGCGTCCGGCATCCAAGTCGTCCGGCGCTGCCGGGCCGCCCATCTTGGTCGGAACCCAGCCAGGCTCAACCGCGTTCGAGAGAACCTCCGGCCAATGACGAGCGACGGCGAAGGCCAGCAGTACGTCGTGCATTTTGGAATCCGAGTAAGCCTGCTGCCCGCGCCACAGACGGGCTTCCCAGGTCAGATCGTTCAAGCTGAGATCGCCGTTTTGGTGAAGGCCGGAGCTCAGGTAAACGAGGCGCTTCGGCTTGTGAATGAGCGCGGTCAAAATGTACGGTGCAAGTGTATTGACCGCGAACACATGCGGCAGGCCGTCCTCGGTGGCAGTGCGCTTCGGCTCCCGATATCCCACGCCCGCATTGTGGATCACGGCGTCGAACGAACCAAGCGCGTTGACCTGATCCGCCACGCTGCGGGTTTGCGCAATACTCGTCAGATCGCCGATCAGGGCCTTTTCTGCTCCGGGTACCGCGGACAGCACTTCGTTGGCGCGCTGTTCGTTGCGAGCGTGCAATACCACGGCATGCCCTTGCTCAATCAGTAGTTCAGCGGCCATCCGGCCGAGACCGTCGGAAGAACCTGTGATAAAGACACGCGCCATATTCTTATCTTCTACGCTATGAGTATCCTCCTGGTTGTTGTCCGGCAAGCCTGATGTAATTCGGCGTAATTTGGTTTCGCCTAGCAAGCAGAAACCAGACTTGGAAACGAAAGCTTACATCGATGGCGAAGAGAACACCTTCTTGCTATACGTTACTTATTCGTAGAGTTAACAGACCAGCCTCTCAAGCTCCGGTAGATAAAGTGTTCACCGTCGGACGATGACGCGCCTCGAATGCGGTGATCATGGACTCCTGCTGCAGAATATAACCGAGTTCGTCCACGCCTTCCAACATGCAATGCTTTGCGAATCCATCAATGGGAAACTCGACTGCCGATCCGTCAGGCAAAGTAAGCTTCTGCTGCGCCAGATCGACCGTAACCGTGGCATCGGGATTTTGTGCTACTGCATCCAGCAGTTTCTTGTGGGCATCGCGGGGAATGGCGATAGGCAGTAGCGAATTCTTTAATGCGTTGCCACGGAAGATATCGGCGAATGACGTGCTGATCACGGCACGGAAGCCATATTGCGTGAGCGCCCACGGGGCATGCTCGCGCGAACTGCCACAGCCGAAATTGTCGCCGGCCAAAAGCACCTGCGCCGCACGGCCTTCCGGCTTGTTCAGTAGAAAGTCCGGCTTGGGCTTGCCTTCAGCGTCGTAGCGCCAATCGTAGAAAAGCTGATCGTCTAAGCCCTTCTTTGAAGTAGTTTTAAGGAACCGGGCGGGAATGATCTGGTCCGTGTCGATGTTGTCGAGCACTATTGGCGCCAGCCGGCTGGTGAATGTTTTGAATCTTTCCATATGCGTGCGCTTCTACAACAATGTGCGAACGTCGGTGACTACGCCTGTGAGCGCAGAGGCGGCGGCGGTCAACGGACTGGCCAGAAACGTTCGTCCGCCCTTTCCCTGGCGGCCTTCGAAATTGCGGTTGCTGGTTGAAACACTGTACTCGCCTGGCTCCAACTGATCGCCGTTCATTGCAATGCACATGGAGCAACCCGCTTCGCGCCAATCCGCGCCCGCATCGATGAATACCCGGTCCAAACCTTCCGCCTGTGCCTGCTTCTTCACTTCCTGCGATCCGGGGACGACCATGACGCGCACATTTGGACTTACCTTACGGCCCTTCAAAATGTTGGCAGCCGCTCGCAGATCGGAGATGCGGGAATTCGTGCAGCTTCCGATAAACACGACATTGACCTTATGCCCCAACAAGGGCTTGCCCGAGGGCAGATCCATGTAACGGAGAGCTTTGCCTAAGGAATCACGCTCGACAGGATCGCTGATAGCGGCGGGATCCGGAACCGGGGCCGTGATTCCGATGCCCATGCCTGGGTTCGTGCCGAAGGTAATCATCGGCTCAAGGGCGCTCGCGTCAATATCGATCCTTTTGTCGAAACTGGCGCCCTGATCCGTGGGCAGTTGCCGCCATGCAGCGACCGCACGCTCCCAGTCCGCGCCTTTCGGAGCATGAGGACGGCCGGCCAGGTATTGAAAGGTCGTATCATCGGGAGCGACCAAACCCGCGCGAGCGCCACCCTCGATTGACATGTTGCAAATCGTCATGCGCTCTTCCATAGAGAGCGCATGAATCGTTGAACCGGCATACTCAATCACGCATCCGGTTCCGCCACCGATCCCAATTCGCGAAATCAGATTCAGAATGATGTCTTTAGCACCGACACCATTTTTGAGCGTGCCTTCCACGCGCACTTCGAAGGTTTTCGAAGGCGTCTGCAGCAGGCACTGGGTTGCCAGAACATGCTCTACTTGGCTAGTCCCAATGCCAAACGCGAGCGCGCCGAAAGCCCCATGGGTAGCCGTGTGACTATCGCCGCAAACCACGGTGAGACCCGGCTGAGTCAGCCCTTGTTCGGGCCCAATGATGTGAACAATCCCTTGCTTGGAGCTGCGCGGACCATAAAAGGGAATACCGAAATCGCGGCAGTTCTTTTCGAACTGAGTAATCTGGGCCTCTGCCACTTTGTCGAGAATCGGCAGCGAACGGTCGTACGTGGGAATACTGTGATCTGTTGTCCCGATCGTTAAATCCGGGCGCCTTACCTTCAAACCGCGTTCGCGCAATCCTGAAAAGGCCTGCGGCGATGTAACCTCATGGACTAGATGCAGATCGATGAACAGCAACGTGGGCGCGCCTTCGCGTTCCGCCACGACATGGTTGTCCCAAACTTTTTCAATAATCGTGCGCGGCTTTCTGGCCGCTCCGTTTGCTTCCGACATAAAAATTCCTTCTTCCGACTTTGCTAAGCGGAAACAGCGCGCCCCTTGAGCGCACTGCAAATGGCATCGCCTACTTCGCTTGTCGACGAAGGGGCGCCGGACGGCTTCAGATCCGCCGTCACCTTCCCTCCGTCCAAAACTTCTTCGATCGCGGCATTGACCGCGCGCGCTTCCTCCGTGAGCCCGAAGCTGTATTCGAGCATCGCGGCCACGGACCCAATCGCGCCCAACGGATTGGCCTTATTCTGGCCCGCGATGTCGGGCGCCGATCCATGCACAGGCTCATACAACCCTACCCAAGCACCGGAGGGTCTCTTATCGCCGATGGAAGCCGAAGGCAGCATGCCGATTGATCCCGCCAAAACCGCGCCTTCATCACTCAAAATGTCGCCAAATAGATTTTCCGTGAGCACCACATCGAAACGCTTCGGACTCAGGACTAATTGCATGGCGCAGTTATCTACCAGCACGTGATCGAGCGCGATATCGGAGTAGTCGCGTGCTACTTCCATCACGACCCGGCGCCACAATTGCGAATTCTCGAGCACGTTGGATTTATCCACGCTCGTTACCTTCTTGCGCCGTTTACGGGCCAGTTGGAACGCCATATGCGCCACGCGTTCAATCTCCGGGCGCGTGTAGACCATCGTGTTGACCGCGCGTTCTTCCGCGCCGGTTCCGGAAATGCCGCGGGGCGTTCCGTAATACAAGCCACCCGTTAATTCGCGGACGATAATCATATCGGTCCCGTCCACCAACTCGTTTTTGAGCGGCGATGAATCGATGAGCGCTCGATACGACCGAACCGGGCGCAGGTTTGCGTAAACGCCTAGCGCCTTCCGTATACCCAGCAAGCCACGCTCAGGGCGCTTTTCCGGCGGAGCATTGTCGAATTCCGGCAACCCTACGGCACCGAGTAACGTCGCGTCGGCTCGAAGCGCTAACTCTCGCGTCTCGTCCGGAAAGGGACTTCCGGTCTTCTGGATAGCAATCCCACCCAGCAGGCCATCGCTCAATGAAACGCGGTGTCCGTACGCATCCGCAATGTGATGCAGCACCTTGACCGCTTCGCGAGTAACTTCCACTCCAATGCCGTCACCCGGCAGAACCAAAATTTTCAGATCCATCTCTATCGATGCGCCGCTCAGCGGGAGTCAGTATGCTCTCGCGCGTGGCGCCGCGCCCGATCACGTCGCGTACCAAGCCCGCGATCTCCTCGTTGCGCAGACCTTTCTTGGTGTCGGCCGCAATGGTGAAGCGCGTATAAACCTCATCCAGTTCCTCACGCGTCAACTCGAAACCTAAGTCTTCCGCCCGCTTCTTCAGGGCGTGCCGTCCACTGTGCTTGCCCAGCACCAGGCGCGTCTCGGGAACACCCACGCTCGCAGGGCTGATGATTTCATACGTCGACGGATTTTTCAGATAGCCGTCCTGGTGAATGCCCGCTTCGTGAGCGAACGCATTCTCTCCCACAATCGCTTTGTTGGGTTGCGGTCCGAAGGAGATGAACTCCGTCAGCATCTGGCTGGCGGCAAAAAGCTTCTCCGACTGAACCTTGGTTTCAAACGGCAGCCGGTCATGGCGCGTCTTCATCGCCATTACGATTTCCTCGAGAGCCGCATTGCCCGCCCGCTCTCCGATTCCGTTAATCGTGCACTCCACTTGGCGCGCACCTGCCTGCACCGCGGCCAAGGAATTCGCAACCGCCATACCCAAATCATCGTGACAGTGCACGCTGACTACAGCCCGGTCGCCTAAGGTCTTCGCAATACGTCCGATCAGAACGCCGTACTCTTCCGGTACCGAGTACCCGACCGTATCGGGTAAATTCACCGTCCGCGCCCCGGCCTCAACGACTGCCTTGCTCACCTGCTCCAGATACTCGAAATCAGTACGGGTTGCATCTTCGGCCGAGAACTCCACATCATCTGTGTAGTTGCGCGCCAGTGTTACGGCGGCCACTGCATCGTCCAACACCTGTTGGCGGCTCTTGCGGAGCTTGTGCTGCAGATGAATGTCGCTCGTCGCGATGAATGTGTGAATGCGCGGACGCTTCGCATGTCGAAGCGCTTGCGCTGCACGCTCCACGTCAAGTGTGCAGGAGCGCGCCAAGGCCGCCACTTGCACCCACGGGAATTGCCGGCTCACCGCGTCTACCGCTTCGAAATCTCCATCTGAGGCAATCGGAAATCCGGCCTCCAAAATGTCCACCCCTAGCTCCACCAGCACCCCGGCCATCTTCAGCTTCTCCGGCATGTTCATGCTGCAACCGGGAGATTGTTCACCATCGCGGAGGGTAGTATCGAAGATATAGACGCGACTCACTTTGCGTACTCCTATAGGGGAAACTCTACCTATCGTAGGATCGATGCGGGTGATTATGCAAATTTATAGTTTTCGACGTTAGTATTAGCTACAATAATGACATAAGCGGCTCTCTCGGTGGGCCTCATGGAACTATATCCACTCAAAGTCTTCCTCACGGTTGCGACGGAGCGCAGCTTCTCGAGGGCGGGCGAAAAACTCCTACGTACCCAGCCCGCTATTTCAATCGCAATTCAACGCCTTGAAAGTGATTTAAAAGAAAAGCTGATCGATCGCTCCGGACGTGAGTTGCTTCTTACGGACGCCGGTCGAGTCGTGCTCGAATATGCGCGCCGTTTTCAGAACCTTGAGGGCGATCTCGAAAACGCCCTGCGGGAACTGAAGGATAATTATGCCGGCCGCCTCTCGATCGGAGCCAATGAGATGACCTCGCTCTATCTCATTCAACACATCGAGCAATACCGGCGCCTGTTCCCGAAGGTGAAGATTCAGGTGAGGCGATCTGAATCGAGCAAAATTCCGTCTCAGCTTCTGGATGGCGAACTTGAGTTGGGGCTCATTAGCTACGATCCAGGGGACGATCATTTGCTCAGCGAGGTTATCTATACAGATCGCCTAGTGTTGATTGTTTCTCCCCAACATCGGTTCGCAAATCGCGAGGAAGTTTCCATTGCCGAACTGGATATGGAGACCTTCATCGCGCACAACGCACTCTCACCGAACCGTGAAGCGGTGCTTCGTGAGTTTCAGCGTCACAAAGTTCCTTTGAACATGGACGTCGAAATGCCCACAGTGGAGACGATTCGGCGTCTGGTGCAACACAATGAAGGAGTGGCATTCCTTCCGCGCATGTGCGTGGAGCAAGAGCTGAAACAAGGGATGGTGCACGAAATCAGAGTCAAAGAACTTCAGCTTGAGAGGAAGATCCGCTTAGTTTACCCGGCGCGGCGGGCGCTGAGCCATGCGGCCAAAGCGTTTTTGGAAGTGGTGAAACGCGTCAGCGCCGAGACGGAGCGCCTGCGGGAACTGGTGTGAGCCGGGCTGGTTCCCCGTCGCGCGGCACCTCTATTGCTATCGTGGGCGGCGGCATCATCGGCCTGTCCACCGCTTGGCGGCTGACCCAATCCGGGCGGCAAGTCGCGGTCTATGATCAAGGGCCTATCGGGCATGAAGCGAGCTGGGCGGGCGCGGGCATGCTCTCTCCCGGAGGAGAGATCGATTCAGATTCCCCCCTTGTTCCGCTAGCGATGGCATCCCGCCGGCTTTACCCTGGATTCGTCCGTGAACTGGAACAAGCCTCCGGGGTAGAGATCGACTATCAGGAATGCGGTGGCCTCGACTTGGCTTATTCCGCCGCCGAGCTCACGGCCCTCGAACAGAAAGCCGCAACACAAGCATCTCTTGGGATTGCCTCAAAAGCAGTGACCGCGTCCCATATCCTGCAATTCTGGCCCAGAATCCGCCGTGAAGGTCTCACGGGCGGTCGTTTCTACCCCGGTGACGGCATTGTTAACCCGCGACAGGTCCTTCAGGCCCTGAATGTCGCATGCGAACGACTGGGCGTCGCTTTAAAGCCGAATTGCGCGGTCACAGGTGCTGAGCTTTCCGGCGACTCCGTCCTAGTGCATAGCCCCCTCACCCTCGACAAGTTCGATGCGGTGGTCATTTCCGCTGGGGCCTGGAGCAATTCCATCAAGGTCAGCGGCGTTCCGCCACTTCCGTCGGTCGAACCGGTCAAGGGCCATCTGATCGGCTATAGACAACCGGAGCAAACGTGCAACACCATCGTTCGCCACGGACACGCTTACCTGCTGCAGCGAGCAAATGGGCTGTTGATAGTGGGCGCTTCCGTCGAGCACGCCGGGTTCGACCGTAACCTTAAGCCGGAAATAATTGAGAACCTCGCGGGAGAGGCCGGCTTCGTTTTCCCGCACCTCTCCGAAACAACGCATTCGGAAGCCTGGATCGGCTTCCGCCCGGCCAGCGAAAATTTGCGGCTCGGCTGCTGGTACTCGCCACGCTTGTACTTGGGATACGGGCACTACCGGAACGGTATTCTGCTGGCGCCCGTCAGCGCTCAACGCTTGGCCTCAGAAATTAACGCCAACTTCGAAAAGCGCTAGTTCGTCCGCGCTGTACATCCCGGATCAGGGCTCCAACTTGAGGGCGCCGTTTCAGCAGAGTTTCAAGCAGTTGTTCCAACGCATCCTCATCGCCTTGGATCCAGGTACGCGGTATCTCTTTCCATGCGGAATCGATCACTTCCACCGGGAAATTCGCGACCATATCCAGCCACGGCTGAAAGGAATCGAGCGAGCGAACCTCGTCGTACACGGACGTGCGGAAGTAAAGTCCTTGGATCGGCGAATCTTGGAACTGCCAACCCGATCCGTTAAATGCAAACCCGTGATCGATCATCTGGGCAAGAAATCCCAGTCGGGCGGGTGCTTCGCCCTTGAGAGGCGTCCAGCTTTTCGCCCGGGCGCGAAAAAAGACCGCTTGACGTGTGTCGGCGTTTGCCACCCATTTATCGAACACCAGCATGCCCAGGAAATCGACCCGATTCTCCACCTTTTCCAGCAGTTTGTCGGGCAAGAAGTCGAACACTGCCACGCGCTCTGGATGAACTGCCAACCGGGATCCGAAATGCAATCCAGGTGGCACCGCAACCCGCGACGAACCGATCGAGAGATATAGCTCCGGATTAGCGGCGAGGAACTCCGGAGTGAGTTCGATGACGGCCGTTTCGGGGACGAAGATCTGCAGATACCTAAGAAAAGCGCAGGCGAGCCATTCGTTTACCAGGATCCGCCGGTGCTGTGGGTTATTCGTGAACTTAACAACATAGAACGCGCCGTCTTCCGCTTCGAGCAAATGCGCCTGTGCTCCGCCCCGCATCTTCCGGACGAGACTTCGGGCGCGCATGGGCATGCATTGGGAGTATGAATGAGAGAATTAATCTTTAGCCGTCAATCCTGCTGATTTCAGCTCCACTCACGCGGAACTGAGCTCGGTTCAGATTGTTAGGCTATGTATTTGTCACAACGAAAGAAGGAGCACAGCTCACGAATGGCTGAAGAGATTGCAGAGAAGCGCCCAGCAACTGGAGCAAGCCCAGACGAAATAGCTCTCGAACTGATGAAGTTCATAGCGGTGACCACCGGCTACGGTCGAGGTACTCCAACCACCGGTTTTGGCGGGAAGGGATCACGATCAACCGAAGATTACACCGATTCGCTGCTTGAACTGTTCGAGCGCTGCCGGACAGTGGTACGCAAATCCAAGTAGCCCCTGCCCAGTGACCGCCCTGCCCGGGCACTCTGAAGGGCGCTCCCAGTGTCTATCGACAGGACCGATTGGAAGCGCCCCTCTCGCTGAGCTTATCTCCTCTTCGAACCCTTCTTGGAAGCGGTCTTCTTTTGAGCCGCTTTCTTTTGCGGAGCCTTCTTCTGCGAAGCTTTCGCTGGGGAGCTCTTTTTGCCAGCGGTCTTCTTGTTCGCAGCTGTCTTCTTGGCGGCCTTCTTCGGGGTGGTCTTCTTCAGAGCCGTCTTGCTCGCCCCCTTTGACGCCGTCTTCTTGGCGGCCTTGCCTGGGGCCTTCTTAGCGGTTCCGCTTTGCTTTTTCGCCGCTGTCTTGGCTGGCGGGGCAGACTTCTTACTTGCTCCGCTCGACGTTCCACTGGTCGCGGTTTTCTTGGTTGGAGATTTACTCGCGGCAGGTGTTGCTGCCTTTTTGTCTGCCGACTTCCTGGCGGGGGCCTTCTTCGATCCAGTCTTCTTCGCTGGAGACTCGTCCTTTACCTCTACCGCCAAGATCTCCCCGACTCCCCGGTCATCGTCGCCGTCTTCCTCTGTCTCGCTCGCTCCTTTTTTCTCCGGTCCGGCAGCGTGCTTCGCGTGAGTATGACTGGGGGGATGATGAACGCCTGAATGGCTTTCGCGTCCTTCGCCGGACCCTTCCTGCTTCGCCGACGTCGTCTTTGAGCGAGCGGCAGAGTCCTCTTCTAGCTCTTCGTCATCCTCATCATCGTCGTCAGCACCGTACTCACTCTTGTCCGATTCGGTCTCGACGTGCTCGTCTTCGTAATCGAAATCGTCGTCCTCATCCTCTGGTGTGAGCCAATATTCTAATTTCACGCGCTCCTCCTTTCACGTCTCCTCACTAAGCATCGAGATGACGCAAGCAGCCAAATGATTTCACAAGCTGTGAGGAATCGCAAGACATAAATAGAAAAAGCTCGAACGGTTGGTTCGAGCCTTTCTATTTCCGCGGAGCGCTAAGCGCTGGCTTCGCTTTATCGCTCCAGGCTGGCCGTGCGAACTACAGCCTTGCGATGGAGAACTTGCGAAGGTAGGTGACGGGAGGCGGAAATATGAGCTCCCCGTTGAACCGCAGTGCTCTTGTTCGACCGGAACGTCCGGCCGCGGGAGCCCTTCAAGCGCCCACGCGAGGAGGCCTCCTCGTGATAAACCGCCGGGATGAACAGGACGTCGCCGGCTTCCAGCGAATCCGCACTCCGGTTCACCGCCGCGATGCGCTCAGGAGTCAGGTGATAAGTCTTTGCAATGGCTTCCAGAGTATCGCCGGCTTCAACATGGTGCAGCCGCCAAGCTGAGCGGCTCTCAGCGGGGACCGACTCGAGGGCGGCGATCGCAGTATCAGCCGTTCCTTTAGGAACGTGAACCTCAAAACCAGCCGGAGCCACGGTCTTGAGCAGCGCTGGATTGAGGTCGCGGAGAACCGAAACCGGCTGCAAGGTAGCGTCCGAGATCAGGTTCAGGTTGGTGGATGCCGTCAGCTGGATCGAATCGTAATCGATCGCCGGATCCGTCTCAATACTCTCAAGCCCATAATCCTTGGGGTTCTTCGCCATAATCGTCATCGCCAGGATGATCGGTACATAGTTGGCGGTTTCCTTTGGCAAGGCATGCCGGCTCAGCAATTCCCAGTAATCGGCATAGCCGGTCCGCTCGATGGCGCGATCGACAGCTCCGGCACCGCAGTTATAGGCGGCCATTGCCAAATACCAGTCGCCGAAATGCGCGTGCAGATCTTTCAGATACTTCGCCGCCGCCCGGGTAGCTTTCTCAGGATCCAGGCGTTCGTCGTAGGCCGACGTACGGGCAAGATCGTAAGTAGAACCAGTTGCTGAAATAAATTGCCACATTCCTACGGCCTCTTTATTCGAGACCGCACGAGGCAAGAAACCGGATTCGGCCTGGGCCAGATACAAAAGCTCCCGCGGAATGCCCTCTTCCGCGAATACACGCTCGATCAGCGATTTGTAACGTCCTGAGCGTCTTAAGCCGGCGAGCAGCGTCCGGCGGCCGTAATCTGTCGAGAAATAGTGAACGTAACTGAGAACCGGATCCGACAGCTCCAGCGGTATGCCGGAAGAAGTCTGCTTCAGCTCTTCCGCGAGCTTCGAGGAGAGACTCGGATCAACGGCAAACGTCATGTGACTGATTTCATCAATCGGCGCCTTATCGAAGACGACGGCGTCTTGCTCGGGCCGGCCGGCGCCCAGCTTTTCTATGTCGAAACGGTAAATCAGGTCGCAGATCTCATCCAAGCGGCGTTCAATACGGCTGTGATCCGGCAGTGAGTCGGAGGCGCCTAACAGGGCGTCCACCGCAGCGTCAAACTCGCGCTTCGCTCCGGTCATATCGCCCTGGAAATACAACTGCCGGCCATTGTTGAAGCGCGCGTCGGCTCGTTTTAACCGATCATCTGCCTCAGCAGAGTGGATGCCCGTGTATTCCGTGGAGTCCGAGATGTCGCCCGTGACGATCGGTCCGCCCGAGCCACCCATCGCGTTCGCCGCACCTTCCGCAGCCGCTCGTGGCATCGGCTGTATGCCGGTCAAAGAGGCGTGAACAGTACCCCCCTGTGAAGTACCCAAAGAAAGTGCCGTCGCGAGAACGACCCCAGCAAGAACAGGGTGAGATTTCTGCATTATGCGATAAACGGTCTTTATGCTTTCGAGACTTTGTAACGGAATCATTACTCTATCGCAGGTCAGAACCAGCGGTCAAGTCCTACACCCTGAAAAAACTTCCAAATACTGTATCGGTTTCCACCGTACATATGTTGAGACGACTTAATCTACTAGGGGCAAAGCGGCCGGACGATTGCGAATAAAATGGCCGCAAGTAGCAGCTTCAGAATCCTTTATGTCCTTCGGCAGTTTTGCGGGCAGGCAGTACCGCTGAGAATAGGGCTTTGCCTGCCTAGTGAGCAAAATCGAGCGGCTATCGGGTGGAAACCGGCTCGAGAGTGCGGTGTGAGATAACCCGGTCAATCATGCCGTATTCCAGCGCCGCCTCGGGCTCCAGAATGTAGTCGCGATCCACATCGCGAGCGATTCGCTCAATCGGTTGCCCGGTCGCTTCCGCCAGAATCTGATTCAGCGACTGCCTCATGCGCAGGATCTCGCGCGCATATATATCGATATCAGCCGCTTGACCGCCCAGTCCACTCATGGACGGTTGATGTATAAGGATGCGGGCGTTTGGCAGACTGAAGCGCTTGCCTTTCGTGCCGCAGGCCAGTAGAACGGCCGCCATCGAGGCCGCCTGTCCCAGACAGTAAGTTACGATGTCCGGCTCGACCAGCCGCATCGTATCGAGAATGGCCAGACCTGCCGTGATGGACCCCCCGGGAGAGTTGATGTAAAGCGATATGTCACGCTCCGGATCCTCGGCGGCCAGAAATAGCATCTGGGCCATCGTCACGTTGGCTACGTTGTCATCGATGGGCGTACCTATGAAGATGATGTTCTCCTTCAGTAGCCGGGAGTAGATGTCGTAGGCGCGTTCACCCCGCGAGGTCTGCTCCACGACCATCGGGACGAGTACTGAGTTGTTCATACAAGCTCCTCTAACGCAAAGGCTTTCCGCTCGTTTCCGCGAAATCCGATTAGCACCCCCATCATATAGGATCTACGCCAAGCAAAGCCTCGCTAGGCGTGCCCCGCTATTGACGCTGAAGCATAACCCCCCGCATAGTAAAGGAAGCGTGGATCTCTGCGCCCGAAAGGTAAGCTGCGCTTGCCGTGATCGCGTAGAAACTTAGACCTTCCACGGGTTGCCGCTAACCTTTTCGCCGTTGCAAGACGATTAGGTTCATAGCGAAGGGGCCTCCGCCAGGAATGAAAGTTCTCATAGCCGACGACAGCGCAACCTCCCGGACACTTCTGCGTAGTTCGCTCACGCGTTGGGGCTACGAGGCCGTAATGGCGGAGAATGGCGCGCAAGCGTGGGACATTTTAGCCCAGCCGGACTGCCCCCCTATGGCTATCCTCGATTGGGTCATGCCTCATATGACCGGTCCAGAGGTCTGCCGGAAAGTCCGTGAAACACATCGTGAGCCGTACACCTACATCCTTCTATTAACGTCGAAAAACACGAAGACCGAGACGGTGGAAGGTCTGGAAGCCGGCGCCGACGATTATGTTGTCAAACCGTTCGATGAGCACGAACTCCAGGTCCGCCTGCGCGCCGGCAAGCGCATCGTCGATCTGCAGATGAACCTTCTCACGGCTCAAGAAGAGCTTCGGGAACGGGCCAACAAAGATCTTCTGACCATGTTGCCGAACCGTTCCGCTGTCTCTGCCGCCCTGGAGCAGGAACTCTCACGCTGTCACCGCGACCGCCGGACCGTCGGCGTCATTCTCCTCGACATTGATCATTTCAAGAAGATCAACGATACGTACGGCCATTTCGCCGGCGATGCCGTCCTTCGAGAGACCGCTTCGCGTCTGCGCCACAATATGCGTCCCTACGATGCGATCGGCCGTTACGGCGGGGAGGAGTTTCTCGTCGTCCTGCCGAACTGCGATATCGCTCAAGCGGCGCAACAGGCTGATCGCATGCGCCTCCGGTTGAGCACGGATTCGATGATGGTCGATGGCGCCGAACTGCGGGTATCAGCTAGTTTTGGCGTCACTGTCTCGGATGGTTCAGAGCGTACTCCCGACGTTTTTGTGCGCGTCGCCGACGAAGCTCTCTATCGCGCCAAAGGCAGCGGTAGAAACTGCGTTGTAAGCCTACGGCTGGACGAATCCTCGCAACGTATTGACTCCTGAATCCGCTCCTCGCCCCCATCTTCCATTGCTATACTGTCTTGTGTTGCGCCCGTAGCTCAGTTGGATAGAGCGTCTGGCTACGAACCAGAAGGTCGGCAGTTCGAATCTGTCCGGGCGCACCATTACCTGGCTCTACACTGTATTCAATTAGGATTATTTTCACTTCTCCACTCACCGCTAACTTTTTGAAGTGCGTCATCTGGAAGAAGTGAGATTAAAGTTAACGGCGTGGAGCTATCTCGACGCACAGCTTTGGATACTTCATGCACACGCGGGGATCCGAGCTATCCGTGGGTGCTGACTCCGCGATTTCGACCATTCTTGGAGGTGGACTCAGCGGAGTTGCCGCTCCGAACGCCCCCGAAAGGGATGGCTCCCAGAGCTCCGGGAGCGAATTAGCTTAATTGCAGGTTCGGCGCCTACTACCACCATAGGGGGGATGGACACTCTGTAACCGCTTTCAATCCTATTCGCTTTATGTCCATGGATCGGGAGGATTTTCGAAGAATGAGCCGCAAGGGGCCGCTTGCAGAGCGCTTGCAGTTTCTAGCCACCAGGCTTCACAATCACTGAATAGATCCGGTCCAGATCGTCTGAGGAGTAGTACTCGATCTCTAGGCGTCCGCCCTTCGCCGATTTTGACACCAGACGGACCTTTGTTCCTAAAGCAGCCGACATTTCGTCCAACGCCGCTCGAACATTGGGATCAACCTTCGGCACTTCCGCCACTCCTTGCGAGGCGCTACTGTTCTTTGAAATAGTTAAGGACTTAACCAATGCTTCCGTTTGCCGGACCGAAAGCTGCCGAGCCGCAATGTCTTCGCAGACGCGGGCCTGCATGTCGTCACTCGGGATGTTCAACAAGGCCCGGGCGTGGCCCACACTGATCGTTCCGCCGATCAGCTCGTTGCGAACATAAGGCGAAAGCCGCAGTAGGCGCAAAAAATTCGTGATTGTGGAGCGTTCTTTTCCTGTGCGCTCCGCGATTTGCTCGTGCGTCAGCCCGTGCTCAGCCCCAAGCTGCTGGAAAGCCATAGCGATCTCGATCGGGTTGAGATCCTCGCGCTGCAAGTTCTCGATCAGCGCCATCTCAAGCCGCGCCTGCTGATCGCCGCTTCGAACTAGCGCCGGAATCACTTTGAGGCCAGCCAACTCGGCCGCTCTCCACCGGCGCTCCCCCGCGATAATCCGGTAGTGGTTCAGGCTCTCCCGGAAAACTGTAATCGGCTGAATGACCCCATTCACCCGAATGGACTGCGTGAGTTCCATCAGCTTTTCCGTGTCGAACGCATTGCGGGGCTGCTCGTCCCCTGGACGAATTAGGTCGAGAGGTAAGCTGAGAAACTCCTCAAAGTGTTCGGGAAGGTTGGATTGGATTGGCGCTGGCGCGGCTGCGACGGCTTCCTGCTGAGAGGATGACGAAGCCGGGCGGGACGGCAGAAGTGCCGACAACCCCTTACCCAGCGCTTTTCGCGGATTCCGATCTGGCTCTCTGTGAATGGGCGCGTCCATGAGCCATAATCTCCTTTGCAAGTTGAATGTACGCTTCCGCGCCACGCGACCGCGGATCGTACGCGAGGATAGGTTTGCCGAAACTAGGCGCTTCCGCCAGACGAACGCTGCGCGGAATGATGCTCTTGAACACTTCTTTGCCGAAGAACTCCCGAAGATCTGCCTCGACTTGGCGCGTCAGGTTTGTCCGGTCGTCATACATGGTCAGCAAAACGCCTTCCACGTGCAGCACGGGGTTGAACGCTTCTTTGACACGGTCCACTGTATCGATCAACTGCGAAATACCCTCCAGCGCGAAAAACTCGCATTGGATCGGAATCAGAACCGAGTCGGAGGCGACCAGCGCATTTAATGTAAGCAAATCCAGCGCAGGCGGGCAGTCAATCAGGATGTAAGCGAAATCGTTACGAACGTCACTGAGAGCGGCCCGTAGTCGTTGCTCTCGCTTCTCCACCTCCACCAAATCCAGATTCGTCGCCACCAGGTTCTGGTCCGCCGGGACCAAGAATAGTCCTTCGAACTCTGTTGCGGTAACAGCTTCCCGAGCGGGAGTCTCATCAATCAGGACGTTATAGAGGGTCTTGAGACCGTCGGTTTTTGCGATCCCGACGCCCGTCGTAGAATTACCCTGCGGGTCTGAATCGATCAACAGAACTTTTAGCTCGGACGCCGCGAGCGCAGATGCTAGGTTAATCGCGGTAGTGGTCTTTCCTACTCCGCCCTTTTGGTTTGCTATGGAGATAACGCGAGCCAAGGTGACTCGACGATCCTAACATGTTTCACGTGAAACACGCATTCTAGACGCTAAGTGTTTCACGTGAAACATGGTTAAGACTAAGGTATATATCCAAAACTGCAATTGCTGCCGGCGTAACGCCCGGAATGCGCTGCGCTTGCCCCAAAGTAGCCGGTCGAACCCGGGATAACTTCTGCCTAACTTCATTGGAAAGTCCAGGAATGCCTTCATAGATGAACTCTTCCGGAATCCGTCGCCCTTCTGAATCCTTCAACTGCTGAATCGCGCGCTCCTGCTGCGCCATATAGCCGGCGTACTTCACTTCCGTCTCAACGGTGGTCAGCACGCCAGGCGCGAGTTCTTCCCCTGTTCGTTTCGTAATCCAGGCTTGGAGTTGTCCAATCTTCGCTTCGGGCCGCCTCAGCCAGACAAAAAGCGTCGGGTTGTCGGTTGCCGCCGCGAGTCCCACAATGTCCGGTACTTCATTCGCCCGCGTCTTTGACAGCAACTCTTCCACTTGACGCTTTTGCTCCTGCTTTCGAACAAAGCGCTGCCACCGAACGTCGCCGACCAAACCGGCGGCCCGCCCAATCGGCGTAAGCCGTTCATCAGCGTTGTCGATCCGCAAGTTCAGCCTGAACTCCGCGCGTGAAGTAAACATTCGATACGGCTCGTCCGCACCTTTACTGATCAGATCGTCAATCAAAATGCCCGTGTACCCTTCACTACGGCCAATTACGACTGCCGGGGTGCCTTTCACGCAAGCAGCGGCGCTGAGCCCCGCGATCAGGCCTTGGCACCCCGCTTCTTCGTAGCCCGAGGTCCCATTGATCTGTCCAGCTAAGAACAGCCCCTGAATCACTTTCACCTCGAGCGAATGCTTCAGCTCCCGCGGGTCCACAGCATCGTATTCGATTGCGTAACCGGGCCGAATCATCTCGGCGTCTTCGAGTCCCGGAATTGACGTCACCATAGCCGTCTGCACATCGATGGGCATACTCGTCGACATGCCGTTTGCATAAATCTCGTGAGTGTCCAACCCTTCCGGCTCCAGAAAAATCTGGTGGCGCAGCTTGTCGGGGAATTTAACGACTTTGTCCTCGATGGAAGGGCAATAGCGCGGCCCAACGCCCTCTATCTGGCCGCTATACAGCGGAGAACGGGCAATGCTCTCTCGAATCACCCGCTGCGTATCCTCTGTCGTATAGGTCAGATGACAGCAGATCTGCTCCCGGTCGATGCGGCTCGTCATGAAGGAAAAGGGCGTCGGCACTGGATCTCCCGGCTGTTCCTCGAACTTTTCCCAGTGTATCGTGCGCCCGTCCAGCCGCGGAGGCGTCCCAGTCTTCAGGCGCGTCCACCCCAGTCCCAACGTGCGCAACTGGCCGCCCAGCGTATTCGAAGGGGCTTCGCCGTTCCGGCCGCACGCATACTTCTGCTCACCCACATGCGCCAAGCCGTTTAGGAATGTACCGGTCGTGACTACCACGGCTTCGGCCGACAGATCCCGTCCATCTTTCAAACGAACTCCGGCAATTCTGCGCGGAAGATCATGGAGTTCGTTCGGTAAAAACAGCAGTTCTCCTACTTCTGCTTGCAAAATGCGCAGATTCGGCTCATTCTCGAGCCATTGCCTCATCCGAATCCGGTACTGTTTCTTATCGCATTGCGCTCGCGGGGACCACACCGCTGGCCCCCGGCTCGTATTGAGCAGGCGGAACTGAATGCCTACCGCATCCGTTAGCTCGCCCATCACGCCACCCAACGCGTCGATTTCCCGGACCAGATGGCCCTTCGCGATGCCGCCGACCGCCGGATTGCACGACATCTGGGCAATCAAGTCCAGATTCATTGTCACCATCGCGGTCCGCAGGCCCAGCCGTCCACAGGCGCGCGCGGCTTCGCAGCCGGCATGGCCGGCACCAACAACAATCACGTCATATTTGTTCTGCATGGGGCGGGAAGGTCTGTCCATTAGCTATTCTATTCGTCAACGCGCACAACGAGCACCGAACGCCCTGTGAGCTACCTCGGAACAGGCCTTTGAAGATCCTTATTATCGGCAGCGGCGGCCGCGAACACGCCCTCGCTTGGCGCCTCGCCGAGTCTGCCGGCACCCACACCCTCCTCGCCAGCCCCGGCAACCCCGGAATCGCCGAAGTCGCCACCTGCCTTCCGGCTCCAGCGCAAGTGCGGGATTACGCCGCGCTCGCTGAAGCCCATCAAGTGAACTTAACCCTCGTGGGCCCCGAAGCACCGTTGGTCGCTGGCGTGGTTGACGAATTCAACCATCGCGGCCTCAAAATCATTGGTCCCACCCAAGCCGCCGCCCGCCTGGAAGGCTCAAAGATCTTTGCGAAGGACTTTTTCCGTCGCGCCCACATCCCCACCGCTCGATTTGGCAGTAGTGTAAGCGAGTTCTCATTCCCTGTTGTGATCAAGACGGACGGACTCGCAGCAGGCAAAGGGGTCGTCATTGCGAACACCAGGGCTGAGGCCGACGAAGCGCTCGCGCGTCTCGGTCCGAACGTTGTCATCGAAGAGTTTCTCGAAGGGGAAGAAGTCAGCTTCATCGGTCTGAGCGATGGCCGCTCCGTCATTCCATTCGCCCCCACCCAAGACCACAAGCGCTCCTACGATGGCGATCAAGGCCCCAATACAGGCGGCATGGGCGCGTATGCCGATACCCGCATCCTGACGCCGGCCCAATCCGGCGACATCATGGAGCGCATCATGCTGCCCGCCATCCGCCAAATGGAGAAAGAGGGCACGCCCTTCACCGGCTTCCTCTACGCCGGCATCATGATGACCGCCAGCGGGCCGAAGGTGCTTGAATTCAACGTCCGGCTCGGTGATCCCGAAACGCAAGCCCTCATGCACAGCTTCGAAGGCGACCTCGCGGCGTTTCTCCAGGGCGACGCGTCAGCCGGTGCGTGGAACTCGCCCTCGGTCTGCGTCGTGGTCGCGGCTGAAGGGTATCCCGGCGCGCCACGCACCGGAGATCCCATCCAGGGTATCGCCGAAGCCGAAGCAACCGGGGCTACCGTGTATCAAGCTGGAACCCGCCGCCAGGGTAATGACGTCGTAACCAACGGTGGCCGAGTCCTCGGCGTAACCGCCGCAGGCGCGACGTTGCAATCCGCTATCGACAACGCTTACCAGGCCACCACCAAAATTCGCTTCGTACAAATGCACTACCGCAAGGATATCGGGCAAAAAGGCCTTCAGCGCTGGGTACGTTGATACACTGTGCAGAAGTAACCGGGGACGTAGCTCAGATGGATAGAGCGGCCGCCTCCTAAGCGGCAGGCCGGCAGTTCGAATCTGCCCGTCCCTACCATCGCTGAAGACAATTTCGACTGAGGAGACCTCCCCTTGATATCTGGCGTGCGTGCCGTGTATGCGTTCATGTCCGCGGTTGTGCTGCTCCTGCTGAACCCTTCCGCTTCTTTTGCCCAACCGCCAAATGCGGGCGGGGAAGCCAACCTTCTCCTTCCCGATCTCAGACAATCGACCTTCTTTGGTGGGATCGTCGACGGCCGCACTCTTCTGCTGTATGGCCTTATTGTCGTCGCCCTCGGCCTCCTGTTTGGCGTTCTTATTTACTTCCAGCTCAAGAATCTGCCGGTTCATAGCTCCATGCTCGAGATCTCGGAGCTGATCTACGAGACCTGCAAAACCTATCTGGTGACACAAATCAAGTTCCTGGTCATCCTGGAACTCTTCATTGGCGCCATCATCGTCTTCTACTTCGGGGTCCTCGAGCACTTCGCCGCCATCAAGGTCTTCATCATCCTGATGTTCAGCATTGTCGGGATTTGCGGCAGTACTGGCGTCGCATGGTTCGGTATACGCGTCAACACCTTCGCGAACTCGCGCACAGCATTCGCCAGCTTACGGGGCAAGCCCTACTCGTGCTACGACATTCCTCTCAAAGCCGGCATGAGCATCGGCATGCTGCTGATCAGCGTAGAGCTGGTCCTCATGCTCTTCATCCTATTGTTCGTGCCACACGATTATTCCGGCCCTTGCTTTATCGGGTTTGCCATTGGTGAATCGTTGGGCGCAGCGGCTTTGCGAGTAGCGGGCGGCATCTTTACGAAAATCGCCGATATCGGCGCAGACCTCATGAAGATCGTGTTCAAGATCAAAGAGGACGATGCCCGCAACCCCGGCGTGATTGCCGACTGCACCGGCGACAACGCCGGCGATTCCGTCGGGCCCAGCGCCGACGGCTTTGAAACTTACGGCGTCACCGGTGTCGCGCTGATCTCATTCATCGTACTCGCCGTGCACGATCCGCTGGTCCAAAGCCAACTGCTCGTCTGGATTTTCGCCATGCGCGTCATGATGGTCATCTCCTCCGGCCTCTCTTACTTGATCAACGCCGCTCTCGCGAAAGCCAGATACAGCCAAGTGGACAAAATGAATTTCGAAGCGCCGCTCACCAGTCTGGTTTGGCTCACGTCCCTGGTCTCGATCGTCGCTACCTACATCGTCTCCTACGCGATGATTCCCGATCTCGGTGGTGATTCGTCGCTGTGGTGGAAACTGTCTACCGTCATCACCTGCGGAACGCTCGCCGGCGCGGTCATCCCCGAATTCGTGAAAGTCTTCACTTCCATGCATTCCAGGCACGTGAGAGAGATCGTCGATTCATCTCGCGAAGGGGGCGCGTCGCTCAACATTCTCTCCGGTCTCGTCGCGGGCAACATGAGCGCGTATTGGCTCGGCATCGCCATCTTGATCTTGATGTCCATCGCCTACGGCGTCAGCACCCTTGGCATGGGTGCTCTGATGCTCGCGCCCGCGGTCTTTGCCTTCGGTTTGGTCGCGTTCGGTTTCCTCGGCATGGGACCTGTCACTATCGCGGTCGATTCCTATGGCCCTGTGACGGACAACGCGCAGTCTGTGTATGAGCTCTCCACTATCGAGCAGATTCCCGGCATCGAGCAGGAACTCAAAAGCAGCTACGGCTTTGACGTGAACTTCGAACGCGCCAAAGACAACCTCGAAGAGAACGACGGCGCCGGCAACACCTTCAAAGCGACCGCCAAGCCGGTACTGATCGGAACAGCGGTAGTAGGCGCAACTACCATGATCTTCTCCATCGTGGTCGCCCTCACTCACGGCCTCGATGCGGCACTGCTCCCCAACCTGTCTATCCTGCATCCGCCGTTCCTGTTAGGCCTGATCGCGGGCGGTTCCATTATCTATTGGTTCACGGGCGCCTCTATGCAAGCCGTTACGACGGGAGCCTACCGCGCCGTCGAATTCATCAAGGCCAACATCCACCTCGAAGGAGCAACCAAAGCTTCTATCGCAGACAGCAAGAAAGTCGTCGAGATCTGTACCCGGTACGCCCAACTCGGCATGTTCAACATCTTTCTCACGGTCTTCTTCGTCACCCTGGCATTTGCATTTATCGAGCCGTATTTCTTCATTGGCTATCTGATCTCTATCGCACTGTTCGGCCTCTACCAAGCCATCTTCATGGCGAATGCCGGCGGCGCTTGGGACAATGCCAAGAAGATCGTCGAAACGGAACTCAAGCAAAAGGGAACTCCGCTGCACGACGCCACCGTCGTCGGCGATACCGTCGGCGATCCTTTCAAGGACACCTCGTCTGTCGCCTTGAATCCGATCATCAAATTCACCACGCTGTTCGGACTTCTCGCGGTGGAATTAGCCGTGTCCCTTTCCGCCGAGAAAGGCGCCACGATCAGCTATATCTTCGCCGCCATTTTCCTGTTGATCTCCATGTACTTTGTCTGGCGATCGTTCTACAAAATGCGCATCGGCACCGACTAAACCGAGCGCCGCGAAGCCGCCGCGGCCGGCTCGACGGGTTTCGAAGTACAGTAGCCCTCGCCACCAGCGAAATACCTCGAAGTCGCGAGTCTCTTCACTCGATAAGAAGCTGATGAGGCGCTGCTATCTTTCGCGCAGTTTTCTATTGCTCTGCTGCGCATGGATCAGCGTCACTGTTGCCTTAGCCCAGCGCATCGCTATCCGGCATTACACCCAAGATGAGGGTTTAAGCAACCAGGTCATTATGTGCCTGCTGCAGGACCGTACCGGCTTCATTTGGATCGGGACGGAAAATGGTCTCTTCCGCTACGACGGACAGAATTTCGTTCGTTTTGACACGACGGACGGACTGCCAAGCGGCTCCATCTGGTCTCTTCACCAGGATTCTCGCGGCAATCTATGGGTTGGCACGCAGGCAGGAATCAGCCGGTATAGCGGCGGCCGCTTCATCGCCCAGGGACAAACGTATTCCTCGGGCCTAGGCTCGATTACGTCCGACGCCGGCGGTCGCGTCTACGTCGGCACGCCCAACGGCTTGGGAGTGTTTGAGCCGCAACCTGATTCTCACTTCAAATTTCGCTTGATTTTCATACCGGGCAAGTCATCGAGCGCAGTTTACGGTGTCGTAGCGGATCGCAGTGGCGCAATCTGGTTTTCGTCCAATACCGCCCTGTATCGCATGCTCGACGGCCGTGTGCAAGAAGTTGGAAAAGAATCGAGCGTCCCGAAAGATCAGTGGGAGGCGATCGCTGTAGATAAGCAAGGGGCGATATGGATTCGAAGCCGGACGCAACTCCTCAGAAAGGGTCCTGACCAGGATAAGTTTCAGCTTGAGAACGATCATTTGCTGCAGGCAGGCAATGCCGAACATCTGGGGACCACGGTAGAAGGCGACGTACTTGTCCCCACCGGCCCCGCGCTTTTGGTCTTCAGCCAAAACAAACATTGGGAGTATCTCGATCAGAAGCAAGGTTTGCCTGAAACGGCCATTTCGTGCGTTCTCCAGGATCGGGAAGGCTCCATCTGGCTCGGCACTTGGGGTGGCGGACTCTATCGCTGGCTTGGATTCGGGGCATGGCGAAGCTGGACCCGCCAGGAAGGCCTAAGCGACGACATTGTCTGGCAGATTCTCCGCGATCCGCACGGCACGCTTTGGGCTTCCACTCAGCATGGGCTAAACACCTTGGACGCAACCGAAACGAGGTGGCGTCCGGTTCTGCCGGGTGGGATCAAGGGAAACGACATACGAACTCTGCTGCCCGACCACGATGCTCTGTGGCTTGGACTCGGCCGAAACGGGGTCTGGTGGTGGGATGGCCATAACACTGCGCGCTCAATTCCGTTTTCACCCGCCTCAGCCGACATCAGCGTCTTCAAACTGGCGATGGATCATGACGGACGGCTTTGGGCGGCGACTGCGGCAGGTCTGTTCCGCAGCGATTCGCGTAAGAATTCCCGCTTTGCACTTCAGCCGGTTCCTTTCGCCGATACCCGCGAAAGATTCTGCGATGTCCTCTGCGATCGCAAAGGAAGAGTGTGGGCCGCCGGCATCCAGGGCCTTTTCTGTTTCGATCATGGCAGGTGGACGCGCTTCGGGAAAAGAGATGGACTCGCGGCTGAGGACATGCGTACCGTTTCCGAAGACCAGGCCGGGAGAATTTGGATCTCTTACGATAGCGATCACGGCCTGACCAGGATCACGGAAGGCCCGCACGGATTTATCGCCAATCAATGGAAGCTCGACCACTTCACAAACAAGGATGGCCTGAAATCGAACGACATCAACTTCGTCGGCCGCGATGCGCGCGGCCGGATTTGGTCTGGCACAGATAACGGGATAGACGTCTTCAATGGCTCCCGATGGACCCACTATGGTACTGAGGACGGACTGTGGTGGGCCGATTGCGATACCAATGGCTTCTGGGCGGATCCTGATGGAACGGTCTGGATCGGCACCAGCGGCGGTATCTCCCGTTTCCAGCCTCAAGAACACAGCCGGAAAGTCTTCCGTCCTGGCGCGGCCATCACTTCCGTTTCTTCCGGCGCCCAACGATTTTCGGCCCTCAAACCGTTCACCTTGCCCTATGGTGCGCCGCCGCTCGAGATCGGCTTTACCAGCCTTACGTTCGTCAACGGCTCGGGCGTTCACTTCCGTTATCGTCTTCTGGGCCTGGACGACAAATGGACAGACACTAACCACGTCAGTCTCGACTACTCGCGCCTGCCGCCGGGAAGATACCGATTCGAGGTGTTTTCCAACAGCGGGACAGGGCTTTGGAGCGCCGTGCCCGCCACCATACAGTTCGACGTGCTTACGCCGTGGTGGATGACGCTCTGGTTCCGCCTCTTAGTCACTCTCGCGCTTGCCGCCGCAACTCTCCTTATCTATCGTTGGCGAATCAGAAGTATCAGCCTACAGAATCAGAGGCTCCGGACCTCGCTCGAAGAGCGCACCCTGCTTCTCAAAAAGGCAAATACCGCGAATCAATTGAAGAACGAATTTCTGGCCAACATGAGCCATGAAATCCGCACACCCATCCACGGACTCATGGCAATGGTCGAGCTTACTCTCGACAGCGAACTCACCGACGAACAGCGAGAGAACCTTATGATCATCAGTGAATCGGCTACTTCGCTCCATTCGATCCTTAACGATGTGCTGGATCTTTCGAAGATTGAAGCCAATTGCATGGAATTGGAGAACACGGAATTCGATCTGCCCGCATTGCTCGATGCATGCATCGCTACGCTGCACTTGCGCGCCAAGCAAAAAGGACTGCAGCTCATCTGCAGCGTCTCTCCGGAAGTTCCACAAACGACCGTTGGCGATCAGACGCGGCTTAGGCAAGTTTTAATGAACCTGCTGGGGAATGCAATCAAATTTACGCAGCACGGGCAAGTAGAGGTCTCCGCCCAGGCGGTGGCCGAGAAATCCCGTACGGTGGAAATCGAATTTGCCGTGCGAGATTCCGGGATCGGGATTCCGCCAGAATCGCAGGCGAAGATCTTCGAGCCCTTCGTGCAAGCGGATGGATCGATGACGAGACGATTCGGCGGTACTGGCTTGGGACTTTCCATCTGCGCTAAGCTTGTTCACCTGATGGGAGGACAGATTTGGGTCGAAAGCGAGCCCGGGCAGGGAAGCACCTTCCATTTCACGGCTGTATTTGAAAACCCGGAACACGTGCACACCACAAGTGAAACTCCAGAACTGGCGGCAGTCGGAGAAAAGTAAGATCACTCCTTGATCGCGAGCACGACATCCACCAGTGAGCCGGTGCGATGATAATCCACCTTCTGAAAGCCTGCGGATTGAAGCAGCCGGCGGTACTCGCCCGGACTCCGTTCGCGGCCATCAGTACATACCAGCATATTCAAATCCTGCATCAGAGCGTACACCGGGCCAGTGCGTTCGTCGTTGACGAGCGCCTCCGCGATCAGAAGGCCGCCGCCCCGCGGAAGCGCTGCAAAGATCTTGCACAGCAGAATCTCAATCTGCGGCTTCGCCCAATCGTGCAGAATGCGGCTGAGGGCATACAGATCTCCCGCCGGAAGAGCGTCGGTGAAGAAGTCCCCCGCGGCAAACTGGACGTGATCTGCTACGGAACTCTCAGCGATGTGCGATCGCGCGAAGGATTCCACCCGCGGCAAATCCAGAACTGTCGCGCTCAGGTTCGGATAGGCTTCACACGCTGCGATCGCCAAGTGCCCCGTCGCGCCGCCCACATCGACGAAGTGACTGAAGCTTGCAAGATCGAAGGCTCTCACAATCAAAGGGCATGCGATTTGACCCATGCCGCGCATTCCCGCGAGGAAATTGGCGGTAGCGGCTTCGTCGCGGAAGAAATGCGCGAACAATGCATCGCGGCTTCCGAAAGTCTGCGCCCAGCGGTTACTTCCTTCGCGAATCGCGTCCTCAAGATGCGACCAAAGAGGATACAGCGACTCGTCCGAGTACACAATGTATCCCGCCAGCGTGTTCGGGCTCGAGCTGACCAGAAATCGTGAAGCGGCAGGCGTATTGCGGTAGGTCTGTTCTTCGCGAGCGAGCAACTGCAGCGACACACACCCGTCAAGAAGGCGCGTGCATGCGCCCGCGTTCAGCGCAAGACGGTGAGCGAGGGTTGCAGCGGTTTGCGCGCCCCGTTCCAATTCATCGAAGATGCCCAAACGGACGGCCGTAAACATCGCCTTCGAGCGGCGGAATGCCTCAATAAAATCAAGGATGGGTGCAGGCTCAGCGTGTGTGTTCATTCGAAATGGTCGAATCCCTTGGGGTTCAGAAGCCGGCCGCGAAAAAGCACACGTCCGGGCCGTCCAGCCGTAATCGTACCTATACACGTGATCACGAGTGAGCCTAGTTTTCGAGGGATATGCAGGCGCGGCGACGCGGTAAACAGCAGCTCATAATCTTCACCGCCGTGTAACGCGTCATCCAGGCGCGCGCCGCGAGCGACTGGCGGATCGCAATCAATTTCGGCCGCGACCTTCGACTCGACGCACATTCTGCGGAGGTCCAGAGACAAGCCGTCACTCAGATCCATAGCGGCTCTCACACCGCAGCGGCGTAGCGCAACGCCGGGATGGATGCGCGGCTCCGGGTGCAGATGGCGGCGGAAGTTCCTTCCTTGCTGGGTCGAAAGGCCCCGGGCGGAAGCACCGAGTTCACCTGTCACATAAATCCGATCGCCAGGTTTCGCCGCACTGCGCAGCATCGCTTTCCCGCGTGGCACACGCCCGCAGCAGATCACGTCGGCGATGACCTTATGGAACCGGGCGAGGTCGCCGCCTGCGAGCACAACCTTGTATTCCTTGGCCAATGCGAGCAACCCCTTGTAGAATCCACTCAGCCAGGCGTCAGCGAAATCAGCTGGAACGGCAAGCGAGACAAGACAAAAAACGGGTTCGCTGCCCATTGCAGCGAGATCCGACAGGCTACGCGCCAGAGCTTTATGGCCCACGTCGGTGGCGCGGTGAGTTTCAAGCGTGAAGTGCCGGCCTTCCAATATGAAATCGGACGTGAAGACAAGATCTTGGTTCGCGCGTGGCCGCAGAATGGCGCAATCGTCGCCAATGCCTTTGATGATGGACTTATCTTGATTGCTTGCGGCCGCGAGTTCGCGAATACGATTGACGATTTGAGTTTCGCGCATACCAGCGCTAATCGGCCATCATGCTTGCGCGGGAATCGGCCAGCACGAATCCTGCGGGAAGCTCTTCGCCGAAGACGCGGCTGGAGGATTCCGCGCTAGATTGTTCGCCGGCGAGTTGGCGCAGCAGTTCGGCCGCGCGAGGGCTCGCTTCTATTGAGCGCCGAACGAGCTCAAGCGTCACCGGCGGCAGATCGCGCGCGGCATCACCGGTTCGCTGCGCCATGTGAACGACTGATTCCAGCAGCGCCGGCGTATGCGGCAGACGTAACATGCTTTCAATCCAGCGGCTGGCGATGGCAGGCGAAACAACCAGATTCATCGGTCCGCTGAAGAGCTTCCGGGCCCCGAGCCGAGACAGGCACCAGACGCTCGATTCCACCATTTCTCCCCGCTTTACAGCATCAACGAGCGCATCTCCGAGTTGCACCTTGGTTTGCTGCGGTAACAATTCGAGACTCGCGGCAGTGCGCCACATCTCTCGATAGAGGCTTTGGTTCATGCGCTGCTTGCGCTTTTGCTTCGGCAGCAAAACGGGAGAGAGCCGCTGAAAAATATCGCCCTGTTGATTGCGATTGAGTCCTCCGGCGATGCGGCCGCAGAAAATCCACCAATCGATTTCACATTGCACCTGGTTCCCGAAAGTGAGTCCCGCGGCGTAAACGCGCCGCGCCTGTTCTATGCGGAAGTCGTCGCCCGGATAGCCGAAGCCCGGCCGCAAACAGAAGCCGGTCAGATTCAGCCAGCGTGCTTCATGCGGTGCATTCTTGCGCCGTCCGTCGGCGAAGGTAAGGAGCTTGTCAGCGAAAGAGCGAATTGTGGGCAGCGGCCACGACAAACGACCGAGGCCCAACACCTGTTCAAGGCGCGCCGGAAGCTGCTCAGGGGAAAGCGTGGCAGCGCCCTTACTAAAGACCTGTTCGATCAAGGCTTCGGCATGAGCCTGCGCATCCGGGCTGATGACGGCCGTGGAGCGCACCGTTGAGGCGGCGTTGCCGTTGGGTGTATCGCTCGATTTACGCAATTGAAACTGAAGGCGCCAGCGATGTTCGCTCACTTTCGATTCGGCCCACGCTTCGAGCGTTCCCACTTCGCTGAGACGCGCGCCTAGCGTCACTGGTACGCGCCGCTCGCCGCCTTTGCCGAAGCGTATTACCGCGCGAAGAGGAGCATGCAACCGTGGATCGCTTGCCGGATTCAACATGTCGTCAGGCGGGGTAAAGGCGACCACATCGCCCGCCGCATCTTCAGTGCGGCTGAGCGAGCTATAGAGCCGAAACACCACGGGAGTGTTTGCCAACAATTCAAGCTCCGGCTCCGCCAGCTTGATCTCCTGACCTTCTTCGGTGCCGCGCGGGACGAGACAGACCGCTCGAATGGATGAGGTCCCTGCGTCCTGCAACCCGACAAAGTAAGCACGCGGCAAACCACCGCGTACCAGCACGCCGCTTCCCGAAGCACGCACATAGGAGTAATAGGCGGCGCCGATTGAAACTGCAAGATCCAGATCGTGGTTTTCGAACAGCAGCGGTTTGCGGCCGAACCAATGTTCGGCTACGTCGCGGACACGCTCGCGAAAGACTTGCGGGATGAAAAATCCACCGTTGAAAAGAATGGCGTCGATGCCACGCTCCCCGGCCGGCGAAGTGCGCAGAAACTCAGCCAAATGGCGCGTGATGGCGGGATCCGAAACATACGGCAGCCCAAGCTCTCTAAACACGCTTTGCTTTTCCACTTGCGGCTGATCTGTCAGCTCGCAGGGCGGCAGGAATCCGCCGAGGGCGAGTTCCAGCACTTCCTCACGCGTGATTGAGGTCTTGAGCGTGCCGCCGATCAACGACGAACCGGTCCCGACAACGGTTACGTCGATAGAAGCTGGACCATTCTCGGCCAGCAGCGTCTCTTTGGCCGAGGAGCACTGACGGCGCAGCGCGCTGCGCTGGCGAAGAGACAATGTCTTACCGACTTTCGATTCCGCGAGCCAGGAAATGGTCAGATCGAGATTATCTCCGCCGAGCAGCAGATGGCGCCCGACAGTGGTACGCGTGAATTGGACAAGATCTCCTTCACGATCCACCCGCACCAGAGTGAAATCGCTGGTGCCGCCGCCGACATCGCAGACCAGCACCATTTGGCCATCGAACAGCTCTTTGTTCGAGCGCGCTAGATGACCCGCAATCCAGGCGTAGAAGGCAGCAGCAGGCTCTTCGAGCAGCGTGAGGTTTTCAATTCCGGCGTCGCGCGCGGCCTGCACCGTGAGCTCGCGCGCTTCTTCGTCGAAGCTCGCGGGGACGGTGAGAACCACCTGCTGGTCCTTTAGAGAAGTGTTCTTGGTTTGTTCCCAGGCTTCGCGCAAATGGGCCAGATAGCGGGTGGAAGCTTCGACGGGCGAAAGAACGCGCCCTTCTTCCTGCGAATCCCACGGAAGAATCTTGGCGGTACGGTCCGCTTCCGAATTCGACAGCCACGACTTGGCCGAGTGCACCGTTTTCGTAGGAACCAGCGCGCCCTGATCGCGCGCGAATGCACCGACTACGGGAGGATCACTCAGGTAAAGAAAAGACGGAAGGGTGCGGAGCGACGCAGTGCGGTTCGTATCGACTTGCTGCTCAATGGGCAGAACGTGGATAGGCGGAAAATCCGCTTCCGCCGCTTCTTCCGGATCGATATAGGAGAGCGCGGAGTTTGTTGTGCCGAGATCAATACCGATATTCATTGGCCGATATTCACTGAGAACCCACGCGAGTCAGACATGTAGCGGGGCAGCAATGAAAAACACGAGCGGAAAAAAGACGCGGGTCACTCAGCTGTTTGCTCTTGCCTCACGACGCTCGCGACGGTAAGCGGCAATTTCCTGGTCGATCTCTTGCATCGTCAGCTTATTCAGACCTTTGGATTTCGCGTCCTCACGAAGTAGCCGTAGGGCCTCTTTGAGGGTTTTCGGCTCACCTTCGCAACTCAGCTTATCGTCTATGGGAGAGTTGCCGTTCGTCATAGTAGGTTCTGATTTACAGGGTATCGCTTTAAGCCGCCGCGGCGCGCTCTCTCACGTTGAACTCCAATTTCCAGCGGCGTCCATCGCCGGCGACACACCACAGCTCCAGCATCCCCGTTTCAGTGACGTTGCTCTCCAGCGTCACGGGCACAACTTCTTCACGCGAATCGTCACCGTGCGGTGGTAGAAACACCTCGATGGGCGACAATTCCTCGAGTTCGTCCGTAACCTCTTCAATCAGCGTGCCCGCCGTATCGTTCTTACGCGCGAGCGAGGAAAAGAAGCGAAACTCCGCGGGCTCGCCAACAACTAGCGCGAAGCGCCGCTGCGGCAACTCCACCTTCGAGCCTTCTTCCAGGCCAAACGGCACCACGGCCAGCGCCTTCATCGGCACCGCCATTCCGGGAATCGCCGGTAATGAACTTTCGATTCCTACATAGTAAGTGCGCGGAACGCCGCCGCGAATGCGCACTCCTTTTCCAGTGCGCGCCAGACCGTAGTACGCCGCGCCTTGCGCTACGGCGTGCATCAAATCGGCTTGCTTGGTCTCGTTCTGCAATTCTGTCACCCGAGGCGCGCCCGCATCTTCAAGCCAGCCGTTCAGGACTTCGAAAATGCGGTGCTCAATCGCGCCGGCTTGCAGCACTCCACCGTTCAGAAGCAAATGCGTGGGCCGCGCAAAACCGTCAGCGCCCGCATTGGCGCCGGCTTGCCGGAGAAATTGTGCCAGATGCTTAGTCACGGCTGGATCCGAAGCATAGTTCAGGCCCACTTCCATCAGCGCTGCGCGCCTCTGCCGTTCTGGAGCAGCAGCCGATGGAACAATTGGGAAAAATCCATCCACTAACAAGCTCCGCACTTCATCACGGCCGATCTTGCCGCGAATCGTACCGCCAACCAGACCAGTGCCTCGACCGAGAATCGTAAGCGGCTGTTCCTTGGGCGCCGACTTCTCACTCGACAGCAACAATTCCTTGGCTGCCCGGCACTGCTGCCACAGCGAATGGAACTGCATCGCCTCCAGCTTGTTTCCCTTTTGCGCGAACTGCTGCTCGGCAAAACGGGCCACCGCGAGATCCATGTTGTCGCCGCCGAGAAGTAAGTGCTCGCCCACCGCGACGCGCCCGAGTTCCAACTCGCCGGATTTTTCAGTCACTGCGATGAGGGTGAAATCAGTAGTTCCACCGCCGATGTCTACCACCAGGATCAGATCGCCGGGTTTCACTTGCTCGCGCCAGTTCGGGTTGCGTTCGATCCAGGCATAGAATGCGGCTTGCGGCTCCTCAATGATGGTGACTTCCGGATAACCCGCCAGCTTTGCCGCGCGCTGTGTTAGTTCGCGAGCCGCAGCGTCAAACGAAGCAGGCACGGTGATCAGAACTGCCTGGCGATCGAGCTTCGCATCGGGATGCGCCGTATCCCATGCGGAACGGAGGTGAAGAAGATACTGTCGCGAAGCTTCCACCGGCGAGATCTTCTGCACACCCTCCGGTGCAGCTAACGGCAGCAGCGGCTGGGTAGCATCCGCATTCTGATTCGATAGCCAACTCTTAGCGGAACTAACCAACCGCCCCGCATTTTCCACTCCGCGTGCGCGAGCCAACTGGCCGGTGATGTACTCCGGTTGCGGGTTCCACGGCAGGGCCAGGGCGCCCGCCACAAATTCGTTCGGCCCGGGTATATATAGGGACGAGGGCAGCAGGTTGAGCGCTGCAACTTCCCCTGCATTCACAAGCTGAGGTACTGGCAACAACTGAACCTCTGGATGCTCGCTCTCCGTTCCGGCGGTGGAGGCATATGCGAGCGCGCTGTTGGTGGTCCCGAGATCAATGCCAATGACGTAATCGGACATGGGGAAGGTCGCGAGCTACTCCACTTCCAGTTCGGCAGGAGCAAGTATGGATGCATCCTGTTTGCCGAGCGCAGGGAGATTGATGGACGATGCGGACCAGCCGCGATGCCGTAGCGTGCCGCCCGGAACCTTGCCCGTCGCGGGCACGTTGCCGATGAGCTTGATGCGATTCGGATCCGGTGTTTTGGAGGCGTCCAACTTCTGATAGGTACCTTCGACGCCATCGATCACTGGTGCAAGCGTCACATGCCGCGTCAGGCTCGCTCTGCAATCGGAATGCAACGTGCGAACCGCAGCGCCAATCTGCTCGTCCTGGTAACTCGCGATCTCTTCCATTAAAAAGTCTATGAGGCGCGAATCGCGTTGGAGGATTTGCAGCATCTGCAAGGCGCCGTCACTTACTTTCACCTTCGGTGGTTCAGGAGGCGGAGCGACGGGAGCAACCTTCTTTGTGTAGCCGTATTCAATGGCGATATCTTCCGGCAATACGCCAGAAAAAAGGAGAGAAAAGAAGCTCCGGAAAGCGGACGAGACGCGGGACAATAGGACCTCTTACGTACTAAGGATACCAGCCGACATGAGGCCAAACCGCCATTTTGACGAGCGTTTGCGGTGGTTTCCTAGTACAAAGCCGGGTTTTTCGAAACAATCTTTTGTACAGTATCTCCAGTATGTAGAGCAGTTCGCATTTACGTTTGATGGAGACAAGTAGATGGCAACTAAGAAAAAAGCAACTTCGAAGAGTGCGTCTTCAAAGAAGCGCTCTTCTTCCGGTTCCGATCCGAAATCGAAGAAGACCGTCAAGAAAAAGATGGAACGGACGATGCATGAGTTCAAGCATCACGAACTCGAATCGGGACGCAGCGGCAAAAAGGTAAAGAATCCGAAGCAGGCGATCGCCATCGGCTTGAGCGAAGCGCGGCGATCCGGTGCGAAGATTCCGCCCAATCCGAATCAGAAGAAGAGCACCGGCAAAAAAGCTGCAAAGAAGACAACGGCAAAGAAGTCATCCTCGAAGAAGACCTCGTCCAAGAAATCCGCTTCAAAAAAGAAATAGCCAAAAAACAAGCCCGCCAGACTTCGTGAGAAGCCGGCGGGCTCAAGTTTATTACGAACTGCGGATGGATTAGTAATCCATCTCAGGGCCGTGGCCACCGCCGGGAGGCCCAGCGGCGCCTTCTTCTCAGGCAATTCGCAGATCATGGCTTCGGTGGTCAGCATCAAAGCGCTGATGGAAGCGGCATGCTGCAGGGCCGAGCGAGTAACCTTGGTCGGATCGATGACGCCCGATTTCACCAGGTCCTCATACTCGCCATTGGCGGCATTGAACCCGAAATTGTTGTCGCTGTTGGAGCGAATTCTTTCGAGCACAATCGCGCCTTCGTAACCGGCGTTGCCGGCAATCTGGCGGACCGGCTCTTCGATGGCGCGACGAATCACGTCGATCCCGATCTGCTCGTCACCCTCACCCTTAAGGGTTTGGAGAGACTTGCCAGCGCGAAGCAGTGCTACGCCGCCGCCAGGAACAATGCCTTCTTCAACGGCTGCACGAGTGGCATGCAGGGCGTCTTCGACACGGGCCTTCTTTTCCTTCATCTCGGTTTCGGTTGCGGCACCGACCTTGATGACAGCTACTCCACCGGCGAGCTTCGCCAAGCGCTCCTGCAACTTCTCGCGATCGTAGTCGGAGGTGGTCTCTTCGATCTGATTGCGGAGTTGCTTGATGCGGCCTTCGATGTTCTTCTGCGTACCAGCGCCGTCGATGATCGTGGTGTTGTCCTTGTCCACAGTCACGCGCTTGGCGCGACCGAGGTCTTCGAGACGAACGCCTTCCAGCTTGAT
>CAVSTO010000021.1:0-103656 GCA_963730865.1 uncultured Acidobacteriaceae bacterium
TGCATAATTGTGTATTACCCGAATGCGTTGGAGCACCCTTTTCATACCCACTCTGCGTGAAGTGCCGGCAGAGGCGGAAGTCATCAGTCATCAGCTGCTGCTGCGGGCTGGCTATATCCGCCAGCTCTCCGCCGGCATCTACAATTACCTGCATCTCGCGCAGCGTTCGCTGTTAAAAATCCAGCAAATCGTACGCGAAGAGATGAATGCCATCGGCGGCCAGGAAATTCTCTTGCCCGCGCTGAATCCAGCGGAGTTATGGCAGGAATCCGGACGCTACGACGTGATGGGAGATAACCTCTTCCGCCTGAAAGATCGCTTTGGGCGCGACTTATGTCTCGCCATGACTCACGAAGAAGTTGTGACTTCCATCGCACGCGGCGAACTGCGCAGTTATAAGCAACTGCCCCAGATCTGGTATCAGATTCAAACCAAGTTCCGTGACGAGCCGCGTCCCAAATCAGGCCTGCTGCGAGTGCGGCAGTTCATCATGAAGGATTCCTACACCTTCGACATCGATGCGCAGGGTCTGGATATCGCCTACGACAAACACTACGATGCGTACCGCAGGATTTTCGATCGC
This sequence comes from uncultured Acidobacteriaceae bacterium, assembly GCA_963730865.1. Classification (GTDB taxonomy): domain Bacteria; phylum Acidobacteriota; class Terriglobia; order Bryobacterales; family Bryobacteraceae; genus Bog-105. Next base: position 584 of record CAVSTO010000021.1, read on the forward strand.
TGCGGTCTCAATTATGTAGTGGTGGAAGCTCACTCCGGCGCCATGGGCGGCAGTCAATCGCATGAATTCATGGTGCAGTCGGACGCCGGCGAAGATTTTGTCGTGCACTGCAAGAATTGCGGCTACGCGGCGAATTTAGAGAAAGCCATTTCAAAGCCCAGCGCACCCGCAATCGCCGATCCCGAAGGCGACCTTTCGCCGGAAGAGTTTCACACGCCCGGCTTCAAAACGATTGCCGACATCTCAGGCTTCACGAAGCTGCCTGAAAGTTCCCAGATGAAGAGCCTGGTGATGGTGGCCGACGGCCAGCCGGTACTCGTGATGCTGCGCGGCGATCATCAATTGAGCGAAACAAAACTCGCGTCGGTACTGACCGCGACAGATCTACGCCAGGCGCATCCGCACGAGATTGTGAATTGGTTTGGCGCAAGTGCCGGTTCGCTCGGCCCCGTCGGCGCGAAGAACATGCGCATTCTCACCGATGAGGCCCTACAAAGCAGACGCAACCTGATCGCAGGCGCAAATAAAGATGACTATCATCTGAAAAACGTCACACCCGGCGAAGACTTCCACGCCGAGTTTTTCGATTTGCGCCAGGTGGCCGCCGGCGACCTCTGCCCGAATTGCGGCAACGTTCTTGAAATGTCAAAGGCCATTGAACTCGGGCACATTTTCAAGCTCGGCTACAAATATTCCGAATCCATGGGCCTGCGCGTCTTGGGCGAGGATGGCAAAGAGATCACGCCCATCATGGGCTCCTACGGCATCGGTATCGAGCGCATTCTCACCTGCGCGATTGAGCTGTATCACGATAAAGACGGAATCGCCCTGCCATCCCCCATCGCGCCGTTCAGCGTCGTGATCACGCCTGTGAATTATCGCGAAGCGCTGCAACGCGAGGCCGCGGACTTGCTGTACACCGAATTCGCCAAGGCCGGCATCGACGCTCTGCTCGACGATCGAGACGAGCGTCCCGGCGTTAAATTCAAAGACGCCGATCTCATCGGCATTCCGTACCGCATCACCATCGGCAAAAAGCTGAGCGAAGGAAAAGTCGAGTTTCTAAACCGCCGCACCCGCGCATCCTCGGAGGTTCTGCTGACCCAATCGCTCGAACATCTCCAAAACGAACTTCGGAGCTTAAAGGATCTTTTTCCCCATCGCTGACATCACGAGCTCCGCGCCCAGCAGCGCCGTCCGGTTCGCATCGTCCAGCACCGGATTTACTTCCACGATCTCCATCGAAACCATGCGGCTGCAATCGCAAACGGTTTCCATGGCTAAGTGCGCCTCACGATAAGTCATGCCGCCGCGCACGGCCGTGCCCACGCCCGGCGCCTCGTCCGGATCGACCGCATCCATGTCAAGCGACAAATGGAACCCGGCAGTGCCGCGATTCACAATCTCAATCGCCTGTTCCATTACGCTTCGCAGCCCCCGTTCATCGATGTCCCGCATCGTGAAAACGGTCACGCCGGACTCGCGCACAAATGCCCTCTCCCGCATATCGACATCGCGGATACCGATCATTGCGACGTTCCGGCCATCCACCTTCGGCGAATAGTCGAAGATATTCGTGAGGTCCTGAGGCCCGCGTCCCAGGCAGCACGCGAGCGGCATGCCATGCACATTGCCGCTGGGGCTCGATTCCGGCGTGTTCATATCCGCATGCGCGTCGATCCAAATAAGGCCCACCTTCTCACCGCGCCCCCGCAGCACGTGAGAAACACCGGAGACCGTACCCACCGCGACCGAATGATCTCCGCCCAGCACCAGCGGAAACTTGTCCTCGCCCATCGTGCTCTCAACCAGCGCCGCGAGTTTCGCGCAGGTCTGCGCAATCTGCGGCAGGTATTTCGCGTTCCCCTCGCCGGCCGGTGTGCTTTCCTGTTGCGCCACGGCGACGTTGCCAAGGTCGTCTATGCTATAGCCAAGCCCGGAAAGCTTACCATTCAACCCGGCCAAGCGCAGCGCCGAAGGACCCATGTCCACCCCGCGTCGCCCGGCCCCCAGATCCAGCGGCGCACCGATAATCGCAATTTTCGACTGTCGCATAATGCGATGCTCAGGGCCGCGTGCGATACAGCATGCGCGCGTACGGAATCGTCTCGCGCACGTGCTCCAGGCCGCACATCCACGCTACAAATCGTTCTACCCCCATGCCGAAACCGCCGTGCGGTACCGTGCCAAAACGCCGCAAATCCAAATACCACTCAAAAGCTTCGCGCGGCAACTTGTGCTCCTCCAGCCGCTTCTCCAACAGCGCTAGATCGTGAATGCGCTGTCCGCCTCCGACAATCTCGCCATATCCTTCCGGCGCAATAATGTCGACACCCAGAGCCACTTCCGGCCGCTGCTCATCCGGCTGAAAATAGAATGCCTTGATCTCCGTCGGGATAGCGGTCGATAATCAGCGGACCGCTAAGATCTTCCGTCAGCAATGTCTCGTCCGTATTCCCGAAATCGCCGCCCCACTGGATCTCGCTGCCTTTCGCCTGCAGCTTCTTCACCGCATCGTCATAGCTCATGCGAGCGAACGGCGATTTCACCGCTTCCAGTTTCGAGACGTCGCGCTCCAGCACCTTCAACTCTTCCTGCCGATTCTCCAGCACGCGCCCAACGAGCGAAACAATCAGCTCTTCCGCGACCCGTTTCACCTCTTCCAGATCCGCATAAGCCATCTCGGGCTCAACCATCCAGAACTCGGTCAGGTGCCGCCGCGTCTTCGACTTCTCCGCGCGAAACGTCGGCCCGAAAGCAGTACACCTTCCCGAACGCCATCGCATTGGCTTCGTTGTAGAGCTGGCCGGACTGAGTGAGATACACCTTCTCATCGCCGAAGTAATCCACCTCGAACAACGTAGTCGTGCCTTCGCAAGCGGCCGGCGTGAAGATCGGCGTATCAACCAACGTGAACCCGTGTGAATCGAAGTAATCGCGAATGCCCTTAATCACTTCATGGCGTACGCGAATGGCGGCATGCTGGCGCCGGCTGCGCAGCCACAGATGCCGGTGATCCATTAGAAAATCGACGCCATGATCCTTCGGCGTAATCGGGTACGGATGCTCTTCGGTGACGCGTTGCACCACCTGTGCATCCGTCACGTCGAGTTCATATCCTCCAACCGCACGTGCTTCAGGCCGCACCGTGCCCGTTACGATCACCGAACTCTCCTGCGTCAGCCCCTTAAGTTCGTTGAACAGCTCTTCGGGCAAGTTGCTCTTGACCGCCACGCACTGAATCAACCCGCTGCCGTCGCGAATAATCGGAAACACGATCTTGCCCGATTTGCGCAGATTGTAGAGCCAACCCTGAATCCGCACAAGCTCGCCTTCGTGCTTCTTGGCCTCGCCGATCGCAATCGATACGGGCGTCGTCGTTTGTGTTTCAGAACTCATAAGCGGCTTACCAGATCATCGGCGGCGCGTTTCGCTTCTTCAATCAGATGCTCCATGCCGGTGGGCTCTCTTAATTCCAGCACCAGCGGATATTGCTCGCCATGTGCCCCCAGCATCTGCATCGCGCTATTCCAGTCAATCGTGCCCTGGCCTGGAAACAGGTGCTGATCGTCTGCGCCGTTATTGTCGTGAATGTGCGTGGACCGGATACGCTTCTGCATCTGTTTAAACTCGTCTGTCATCGCGTCGAGCATATGCGCGTGCCCGATATCGAAACAGTAGTTCAAGTTTAGGTGAGTTTCCGCCAGAAAGCCGTTCAGCCGCTCAGCCGAAGAGAGCTCGTTAGGAGTGTTCTCAAGCAGCACCTCCACTCCGCGCTGCCCTGCAAACACCTTGATCTCTTCGAGCGAGGAAAAAGCCGCGTCCCAGCGCCGCTGATCGAACTCCTGGCCCGACACGCCGATATGCTGTATCAAATAGCGGAACGGAACAATGTCCGCAATCTCAAGCGCGCGCTTAATCTCATCCACCAGCGTGATGCGCTTTCCCTTCAGCGGCTCTGTAATATCGATAACCGCCTGCGGTCCGGAACGTCCCCAAACATCGTCGCTGTACATCGGCGAATGCAAGGCATGCATCTTGAGCTGCGAGTCGCGAAACCAGTGACCGAGCTCCGCTATCTGCGCTTTATCGCGATAATCGATGTGCTGCCGCGCGCAAAAGATTTCCACCAGCGGAAATCCGGCGCCGAAAACCCGTTCAAGCCACACGGTGGTGAGCCGATGACGCACAAAGAGATGAGTAGAGAGAGCAAGCTGCATGAGATAGGTTATGGCGCTGAAAAGCGTGGGCGAGCCCGGACGAGTCAGTATCCTGCTACCTTGCCGTGATTTCGCGATTCGGTTCCGCCTTGAAGTAAGGCCTTCTTATCGACAATGTTGTCGACAATCGCTTCCACCCGCGCCACACTCGCTACCGGCTTTATTTCGTAGCCCATCTTCGCGAGCGCCTGCTGCGTCTCCGCTGAAAAGCCATCTTCGAGATAAAGCACGTCCGGTTTCCATTGCTGGTGAAAGCGGGGCAAATCCACCGCATCCTGCACGTTTATCCCGAAGTCCAGCACATCCAGAATCACTTCCATTACGCCGGTCGTAATGCGCGAACCGCCCGGCGCGCCCACCACCATGAACAGCTTATTGTTCCGCGTGATAATAGTCGGCGTCATGGAAGATAACGGCCTCTTTCCCGGCTCAATCGCGTTCGCGTCCGAGCCCAGCATCCCGAACATATTCGGTGCCCCTGGCTTCGCCGCGAAATCATCCATCTCATCGTTCAGCAAGAAACCCAGACCCGGCGCCGTGATGCCATTCCCCCAGGAATTGTTGAGCGTGTAAGTAACCGCTACCGCATTCCCTTTGTCATCCACTACGTTGTAGTGCGTCGTCTCCGCGCTCTCCCACCAGGAGAGATGGGCCGCCACCGCTCTCGGCAAACCCGGTCCAATGATGTCGCTCGGCGTCGCGCGATCCGCATCGATGCTGCCGCGCCGCCACGCCAGATACTTCGGGTCCAGCAATTGCCGGACCGGCACGTTATAGAAGGCCGGATCTCCCAGGTACTCGCTGCGGTCGGCATAAAAACGCCGCATCGCTTCCGCTTCATAGTGAACCGCTTTCGGTGAATCCGCGCCGTCACTTTGATAGTTCGTGCCGTCCAGCATGCCCATCATCTGCAGCAGCCCAATACCGCCAGCGCTTGGCGGAGGCGCCGTGATGATATGGAAGCTCTTGTAATTTCCTTCGAGTGGCGTACGTTCCGCGACTTTGTAGTTCTCGAGATCGTCGAGCGTGATCAATCCACCATGCGCCGCCATGGCAGCCGCGAGCAGACGCGCCGTTTCCCCTTCGTAAAATCCTTTCGCGCCGTCCTGAGCGATGCGCGCAAGTGTAGCCGCGAGTTCCGGCTGCTTGAAAGTCTGACCCGGCGTGTAAAGCGTCCCGTCCTTCAGGAAAATGCGCTTGCTTTCGGCATTGGCTGACAGCGCTGTCTGCGATTTTTCAAGAGACGTAGCGAAAGGTTCGCTGACTTCGAAACCGTCTCCGGCGAGTTTCACCGCCGGCGCCACCAATTCCCGCCAAGGCTTGCTGCCGTACTTCTTGTGGGCGAATGCGAACCCCGCCACCGAGCCCGGCACTCCCGAAGATCTCCATCCGTAGATGCTGTCGCGTGTCGGGTTGCCCTCCGCATCCAGATACATGTCGCGGCTCGCTTTCGCCGGAGCGCACTCGCGAAAATCCAGGAAGTCCGTCTTGCCGTCCGCCAGGCGGATCAGCATAAAGCCGCCGCCCCCGATGTTTCCCGCTACCGGATGCGTTACCGCAAGCGCGAACCCAACCGCCACCGCCGCATCCACCGCATTACCACCGCTCTTGAGAACATCGCGCCCTACAACAGCGGCGATCGGTTCCTGCGCCACCACCATCCCATGCTTCGCCGAAACCGGTTCTCTGGCTGACAGAGAAATGGAGTACGCGAGAAGACACGCAATTACGGAGCGCCACCGTGACATCTGGAAGCCAGTCTAACAAGCCGAGGCGCTTTGCCGGACGAGCGGGTAACCGAGACGCGAGTGTGAACGAGCGTGCCTGCCCACTCGAAGGGCTGCAAAACTAGACGCAGGATGGAAACTAGGCTGCCGCGAGCTTGCGTACTCGCAGGTTCAGTCTGCTCTTATAACGGGCAGCCGTGTTCTTCTTAATGATGCCCCACTTGGCCGCGCGATCCACCAGCGAAAAGGTGGCCGGAATCATCTTGGTAGCGCCTTGCGAGTCCTTCTGGTCCAACAAGCGGCGCATCGCCCTGATCTGGTGCCGCAATCGCGACTTCCGCATGCGATTGACAGCCGTCCGCCGTTCAGCTATGCGGACGCGCTTCAATGAGGAGACTGTATTTGCCATTAACCTACTAACCTAAATTCGTGATACAGAGACAACTTTCAGGATACCTGACCGCGCCAGTGGAAGCAAATCGGGAGTGCAGGAGACTGCTAGAGTCTTTGTGGAAGAAGAACCGAACCATTATGACACCTCAGGCCATGACAATTCGGCAAAGATTTCTAGGGACACTGGCGGCCGGCCTTCTTGCGGTAGCCGCAGTTGCACAAAGCCCGGCGCCCGAACCTCTGGCCGTTCATCCCTTGCGAGGCAACGTGTCCTGGGTGGAAGGCGGCGGCGGTAACAGCGGAGTCGTTGTGGGCAACCAAGGCGTCATCGTCATCGATGCCAAGATCAACCCCGCGGCCGGCAAGGAGTTGCTCGACGACATCGCCAAAATCACGCCGCGCCCGGTCACCACCGTCATCCTCACGCACAGCGACAGAGATCACGTGAACGGCTTGGCGGCTTTCCCCCCGGGCCTCACCATCATTGCTCAGGAAAACAATAAGAAAGAACAGGAGCGCGCCATCGCCACCGGAGGTAACGGCGCCCCGCCCGCCGATCGTCTGCCCACCCGGCTTGTTACCAAGAGCAAAGAATCTATCAAGGTGGACGGTGTCTCGCTCGAACTGCTTCATTGGGGACCGGCCCACACCAGCGGAGATCTGGTTGTCTACCTGCCCAAGCAGAAGATTGTTTTCACTGGCGACATCATTACCAATCGCCCTGATCCTCTGATCCACTTGGAGAAAAACGGATCGTCGGAGGGATGGATCGAGACCGCGTCAGGCCTCGCGGCGCTCAACGCCGACACCTTTGTCCCTGGCCACGGCGGGCCGGAGACGAAAGAGGAAGTCGAGGAATACATCGCCCACGCCAAAGCCAAGCGGGACAAGATCAAAGAACTGGTTGCGCAAGGCAAGTCTCTCGATGAGATCGAAGCCGCCGTGGGTGATCCAACCGCGGCGCAGAGCGGAAACGGTCCCGCGTTCGCCACCTTTACCCAGGTTGTCTATCGCGAACTAACGAAGAAATAAGCAATACGCTTATTCAGAGCCGGGAGCGCAGCGACCGGAGCGCTCTATCCAGTCACTCGCATTCGTCTACTTGCAGAATTAACGTGCGACTGTGGGGGAGTCGCACGCATACGCTGCTGCTGTCAACGAACGCCCGAACCGAGGCGCGACGGTAACGGAGCGCGCCTAACCCGCCACGCTTCAACGGAGCGGGCGCGCATACGCTTTGTTCTGTAACTTGGTACTAGGAGCTTTATAGAAACTGTCGCTCCGTGGTCCCATGCGTAAGCTCCTTGTAATTTCCTCTTTTTTGCTTGCACTGCCGGTCTTCTGGCAGCAGGATAATTCTTGCGATGGATATCGACGTACACATCTATCATGGCGGCCATCAGAATGCTAGCGCTCTTCTGCGCGCTCGGTCACTATGGTGTCCGCGCAAGTGTCCGAGTTCATCTCCACCAGGATGCCGACGCCCTCCTGCCACGCTTCTACTATCGTCGAACTCTCTGACGGCGACCTGCTGTCGGCTTGGTTCGGCGGCACAAAAGAAGGTGCGCCCGACGTCGCGATTTGGATGTCACGCCGTACTTCGAACGGCTGGACGATGCCTCACGAGGCTGCCCGCGAGCCCCATGTCGCCACATACAATCCTGTTCTATTTCACGCTGCCGACGGTCTTCTCTGGCTGTACTACAAATTGGGCGACTCGCCGGGCACATGGTCCGCGGCCCGCGAATTTAGTCGCGATGAGGGCGCCACCTGGAGCCCGGTCGATCATCTGCCGGCCGGCCTCTACGGCCCCATCCGAGCGAAACCGCTGGTGCTCTCCGACGGAACCATCCTCAGCGGCACCTCGGTCGAGAGCTACGGAACCTGGGCCAGTTGGATCGAACGCAGTACCGACAACGGCCGCTCATGGGTCCGCATCGGGCCGATTGCAGCGCCGCTCTCACTTGCCACTCGTCCCTTCGAACGCGGCAAACCGTACGGCATCATCCAACCATCTCTCCTTGACATGGGGCATCGTCACATCCGGCTCTACGCGAGATCTACGAACACCATAGCCGCCATCTGCCAATCGGATTCGTTCGACAACGGCCTCACGTGGAGCACGGTGAAAGCGACTCCGTTACCGAATCCCAATTCAGGCATCGACGCCCTCCGCCTCCGCGATGGCCGAGTCGTCATGGTGTACAACAACACCACCTCCGGTCGCACGCCTCTCAATGTGGCGGTCAGCGCTAATGGCGAAAACTGGCGGAATTTTTGCGATTTAGAAACAGTTCCCGGCGAATATTCTTACCCAGCCCTCATTCAGGCCCGCAACGGAGATCTACTCATCACCTACACCTGGAATCGAGTCAACATCCGTTTCGTGCGTCTGCCACTCGCGCAAGTCCCCTGAGGAAAATCGGCCGAGTCAATCAGATTCATGCACGTCGCCTTCTCGGGTGAGCTAACCAACAATTTACGAACTCTGTAGGCCTGAGTACCTTGATCTGAAGTTCATCCCAGATTTCCGGAGCTTTTTTCAGAAGACGGTGATCCTTCGTCAGGAAGTGTCTGCCGCCATATTTTTGGCTTTCTACCAAGTGAAATGTATCCTTCGCGCGTTGCCTAGGCTTCGCGTTTCCCTGAATAAGAGAGGCGATTCATTCATGCTGAGCCCGTTCGGGCGCAGTGAGTTCCACCTCTTTCGAATAAATCAATCTGCTGGCTTTGAGCTTGACCTCTGCCGGTGTCTTAGGATGTTCGCTCTCAGCTTTGACCGAATAGGGCAACAGCAGCGAAAGGTCCTCGTCGAGGTCTTCTGCCCATTTCAGAATTTGCTCCACCGCAGCGTCTTCAGGATCTCCTGTGCGGTCGAAGAAGTTAGTATCTATGAACTTGCGCCCTATACGCGGATTGAGGTGTTCAGGCACTCGCATGCGAAGAGCGTAGCAGCCAGTTTTCCGTTCTCGCACGCAAAAGTTCCTTAAGCGGAAACGCGGAGCGAGGCGGTTAAACCTGAGTCCAAAGCTGATTCATCGCCCGTAGCGCGCGAAAATTCCGGCGAGCGCCTTTTTGAACCAACGGGCATTCTCCCCGGATTCGTTCCAGTGCTCCGAGATAAGCCTGCGATTTCTAGGGATCTTCCCCACTACTACTTATCTCCGATGCTTTCTGCCCCCAAATCCTTCAGTGGTTCGTGGCATGACCTCTATCACGATCACGTCGAACCAAATCTCCCGGTCATCGAAGAGGTCAAAGTCTTTCATGATTGGCTTCTCGCCTACTGCGATGAACCTATGCCGGTATTCCCAGTTCGTGCTGTTCGCGGTGCCGCACGACGTCGGGTCTACTCCACGTCCGATGGCACTTTGATTGCGCCCGCCGACAATTCCCCGGCCTGGGCCGTCCACGCATCGCTCTGCGAGCGCCGATTGTCGTGTTACAGCGATTTCAAGGCACTGATGGCCAACATGCCGGCGCATATGTTCGATATCCCGAAACTTGGCATTCGAACCGCAAACTCCTGCGGGTGGTACATCGCCCATATCTATCCGGCGAAGAACGGGAACACCGAATTTCACTCATGGACCAGGATGGAGGTAAAGAGAAGATGCTTTCTGGCTCTTCACCCCTGCAATATTTTTCTGGTCCCAGGCGTGCGGAATCGCGAGGCTGGTGAGGATCACCGCGTGATCGCCTTCATAGCCGATCAGTACGCAATTCGCTATGGTTCGACATGGGAAGCATTTTTGAACGAAATTCAAGCCCAACCGTTATGCTCCTCTCCTCGGTTTGGCTCTGAGCCGGCTTTATCCGCGTCAGCATCTACCCGCTACGCATTCCCGAAACAACTGCTTAAATCTGACGCACTAGACGCCACTGCGCCTGAAATCGGGATATCGGCCTCTTACCGGGCTGCACGGCTGACGTTCAAGCGAGATGTGATTGAGCCACTCGCTCTTGACGAATGGTTCGAAGTGAAAACGCCGATGGGAGTTTACAGATTCACAAAGCGGGATTTTTATGCCGAATTCGCCGGCATAACAAGGACTGCTTCCTATCGCGAGGACGGCATCTATCACGGTAAAAATCTACACCTCAAAGCACAGAGATTTCGCGTTCCGAATTGAAATCCCCGGAAGGCGTGCAGCGTTCACAACTTACTTCTCCAATCCCTTCAACAACATCCACAAAAACGCTTTTTTCGCCATGGTATGCTAGACGCATCTGCGGGTAGTTACGCCCGCAACCATTTCGATGAACGCCGGCAGGCCGCTGTGTCCCGCCGGCGTTTTTCATTTCCGGAGAACCCCAACTTTATGTCTACTCAAGCTCAAATCACCGCCAACCAGGCCAACGCACAGCACAGTACCGGTCCACGCAGCGAAACCGGTAAACAATCTTCTTCCGCAAAACAATCTCCGCCACGGCTTCGCCGGCAAATTCAAAGTCCTCGATTGGGAAGACCAGACCGAATTCGAGATGCTCCTCTCCACCTTCGGCGCCGAGCACGAACCTGCCAGTCCATATGAATTTGTTCTGGTCGAGAAAATGGCCCAGCATTTCTGGCTGGCCCAGCGCTCTCTCAACCTCCAGGAGCAGTGCTTCCGCCCCGATCTGCCGATGAAAGAAGCCGATGCGAAGCTGTCGCTATACTGCGCTACCAAACCACCCACGACCGCGCCTTCCGCCAAGCCACCGACGAACTGCGAAAGCTCAGAAACGATAAACGCAAGACCGAAATTGGGTTCGAATCGCAAAAACAGGAAGAAGCCCAGGAATTGCGCAAGCAGGAGAAGCACGAAGCCCAGGTTCGCCTCGCCCATGCCAAAGCAATGCACCTCGAAATCGATAGCGACATCCGCCAAACCATCGAAGCGCCCGCTCCCCGGCAACATGCGTATGCCTTTCGACACGCTGAAGAAGGTCTTTTCGAGCGCCGTCGCCCAGGTCAACCGCGACCTCAAGGCCGCCGAAGCCGCCTAACTCAGCGTTCGCTGCGACAAATAGTAAATGCCTTTCACGTATATGGGGAGAAGTGTGTGATCTGCGTATTGTGATCTGCGTATTGACATTAAACGTCACTTACGCGCTAATGCAGACATTGGTCGATACCGACAGTTAACAATAGAGAGGTCAGCAAAAACAGATCACTAGCAAAATGATTAAAAGGCATTTACCATCCCTGCTCCTCGGAATAACCCTCGCCGCCATGGCTCTGTCCATCCTAACGGCGTCTGTCCCGGTAAACGACTGGAAAATCGCGGGGCCATTCGGCGGAACCGCCACCACTGTTGCGTTGAACCCTAAAGATCCTCACGTCGTTCTCGCGGGCGCCATGAATTCGCTCCTGTTTCAAAGTCAGGATGCGGGTGCGAGCTGGATCCTGCTGGACGCTCCCAAGCGAAACCTGAGTGAAGTGACCAGCATCTTGGTCGATCCCTCCGACCCGAATCACTATTTGATCGGAATGATCGCCGCGGAGGGCGGCGGATTGTTTGACAGCCACGATGCGGGGAAAACCTGGAGCTCGGTAAAAGACGTTCGCGATTTCGGCGTCAGGGCTTTGACTGCTTCGGCGAGCGATCCCTCCCATTTTGTCGCCGGAACTCTTCGCGGTGTCATGCAAAGCACCGATTCCGGCAAGTCGTGGAGCCGCATCTCAGATCCTAATAATCTCGAGATGCAAGGCATCACCGCCGTCGCTGTCGATCCCAAAGATCCGAACATCATCTACGCCGGAACCACACATTTGCCTTGGAAAACCATCGACGGCGGCAAAAGCTGGGAATCCATTCATACCGGCATGATCGACGATTCCGACGTTTTCTCCATCTATGTTGACCCGAACTCGCCGTCAAGCATCTTTGCCAGCGCCTGCAGCGGCATTTACGCCAGCTCCGATCGTGGCGATGATTGGAAAAAATTAATGGGCATTCCGAACACCTCGCGCCGCACTCACGTTGTGCGCTGGGAGACTGCCAACTGCTGCGGGGATTCTGCCGGTCCGGGAGCCGTCTACGCGGGAACCACCATGGGTCTTTTCCGCTCACTCAACCGCGGAACCACCTGGAAGACCTTGACCGACACTCAGGTGAATTCACTCGCGTTCGACCCGTCCGATCCCAAGAACATGTATCTCGCGCTCGAATACGAAGGGCTGGGAAAGAGCACCAACGGGGGTGACTCCGTGAACTTGGTCAACAACGGCTTTGTCGATCGTGTCATCAGTTCAGCCTCGGCCTCCGGCAAGAAACTGATTGCCGTCGAAACGCAGGAAGGCGAGACCACCGGCATCTTCGAAAGCAGCGATCGCGGCGAATCCTGGACTCAGCTCCAGAATGTCCGTGGACTCGGCGGCGTCCATCTGAAGGCCATCGCCGGTATGCCGACCGAAGACCGCATCCTGATCGCCGCGAGTCCCCGCCAGATGTATAAGTCGATCGATGCAGGCATGACTTGGAAGCCCATTCCCGTTCGCTTAGTGATTCCACCTCCACCTGCAGTGCAGAAGCCCGCCTCCTCCTCTACCTCCGCTCACTCCTCTTCTGCTCATTCTTCCCGCACCCGGCAAGTTGCGCGCACCCGGACCGCGCGAGTCGTGAAGCCTAAAGAGACCATTCGCGACATTTACCCGTCTGAAGTTAGCGCCCTTTATTCCACCAAGAGCGGCACGAAGGACGTCTTCTTCGCCGCCACCGATCTGGGACTCCTCAAAAGCGCCGATATGGGCGAGCATTGGACCATGTCTGACGTTTCCGGTCCGTCCACCGCTGTTACTGGTTTGTATGTGCCGCCCAACTCCGATGGACGCCTGATCGCGAGGGCCGCAACTGGCCTGTTCTTCTCGAAAGACTACGGGGATCACTGGGAGCAATTGGGCTTTCCGCTGCCGGCGTCTGACGTGAACGACGTCGCCATTTCCGCGGATCCCGACGCACCGCTGCTGGTCGCGACCAGAGTGGGCCTGTATGCGTCTTCCGATGACGGTAAGAAGTGGATCCAAAACGCTGGTAAGATGCCGGCCTCCACTGTTACTTCGGTCATTTATGCGGGTTCTCAGCAGACCGCTTACGCCGTAGAATATGGCCGCTTGTATCACAGCGACAACGGCGCAAAATCGTGGTCGGAGATGTCCACCGCTCTCCCTTCGCTCCGGATCCGGCAGCTTTGGATGCCCGATAGTAGTTCCCAGCGGCTGTACGGAATTACCAGCGACTTAGGAATTATCTTTCGCAATTAACTACTTTTCCGCTAAGATCAATAATTGGTGTTGGTTACAACTATCGGCTGGAGGGAATGGATGATACCTGGACTCGGAGTTCGACCGATCGGTTCGGCGATTCTGTGTGCAGCTCTAAGCTTTTGCACCTCGCTGTATGCACAGGGCAACGGCAATACCAAGAATCCCGGTAGCACGGCGGATGAATATCCGGACTTGGTCGAGTTAGACCCATTCGGAGGTGTGAGCCTGTGGGGACAGGCCGACCAGGGACTGAATGAGGCGCCCGCCCACGGCGGCACTGCTGGAGGACGCGTCGCCGTCAATGTCAGCAGGTACGTTGGCCTTGAGCTCGGCTATAACTTCATGATCAACAATATTCGGATCCTTACCCCGATTGCTCCGGGCCTTCCGACATACAACTTCGGCGACCAGATTCATTATCTGGCCGTCAACCCGATTTTCAACTTGACACCCCGCGGCTCGCGTGTTCAGCCCTACCTCACCATTGGTTTCGGTGGCCTTCGCTTTCATCCAACCGACGCCGCGGTCGCTTATGCGAGAAACCCTGCTGTTAATGCCATTTACCATTCGGCTGGTTTGGGGAACAGCATTGAGGTGGCTTTGAACTATGGCGGCGGCGTTAAATTTCACCTGAGTCAGCACTTCGGTCTCCGCTTTGATGCGCGCGGAATCTTCGGGGGAAATCCTACCTTCGGGCTCTCCAACACCGATCAGGGTGGTCTCTACATTCCCACCAAGCAGCGCTTCCGTGGCTTCGAAGGAACGATGGGGCTGGTGATTTATCTTGGCCAGGGCGCTCGGCCCGCGCCTCCGGCTACGCCTCCTCAGCCGCTCGCTCCGCTTAACGCCGGGACCATTACCGGTGCTGAAGGAACCCTCTGTCAAGGCAAGCCGATCACGCTTCATTCAACCGCGTCCGATCCGGCTGGTCACACCTTGAACTACGCCTGGAAAGTGAACGGCGCGCCGTCGGGAACCGACAGCGCCGACCTGACCTTTACGCCGAATAATGCCGGCGACTTCCAGGTCCAAGTAACCGTCACCGATTCTACGAATCCAACGCGCACCGTTACTGCCGGTCCAGTTACGCTCAGCGTGAAGGAGTATGTGGAGCCGCAAATTACCAGCATTTCGGCTACGCCCAACGCATTGAGTTGCGCCACCGACACCACTGGCGCCCACACTTCCAGTCTGTCCGGCCAAGCGACCGGCTCCGCCTGCGGTGGAAACTTGACTTACAAGTGGACCGTAAGTGAAGGCAGCGTCAGTAACGACACCAGCCCCAATGCAACGTTCGACAGTTCCACCTTGAACTTCGAAAGCGGCGCTCAAGGGCAGACCAAGACAGTTACCGCCACGTTAACCGTCACCGACGAAACCGGCAAGTCCGCTTCGAAGACGACTGATATTGGTGTCAAATGTCCGCCGCAGTTCGTTCGCCTCTCGGATATTCTCTTCACCAAGAACAACGCTCGCGTCAATAACTGCGGCAAGCGTATTCTGATCGACGAGGCCGCTCCGAGAGTAGCGGGTGGCGATTACAGCATTCTATTAGTCGGTCACATCGATGCTGACGAGCATGAGAACGCTCTGCGCGGCAGAAGCGCTCGCGGCCGGAGAAGGGCGGCGACTCATCCGCTGGATGAGCAGCGCGTCCTGAACGCTGCGGCGGTTCTGAGTGGTGGAACCGGTACGTGCGCCAAAGTCGATCCGGCTCGCATCAAGGTGGATTGGGTCGGAACCGATCAGACCTCAACGCCCGAGCCAGGACTCTGCGGAACTTCAACGCGCCCAACCCAGCAGGAGCGGAAGGGTTCTCGCGTGACTGCCGCCGACAAGAATCGCCGCGTGGAAGTCTACCTGGTTCCTAGCAACAGCCAAACGATGCCCCCTGCGGCGAAAGCCGTAAGGCCTCTGCCGGAGCGCGAAGTGAAGGCTCTCGGCTGTCCCAAATAGCGCAAAGGATGCGGATGCGCGCCCCGAAACACGGAAACGAGTCCGCTGCACTTTGCGGGGCGCGCCTCAGACTGCCGCCGTGTTGCGCGGTTTGCTTGAAGTTCGTAGTAAAACGGGGCCAAGATTATTTGCTTGGCCCTCCTACTTCCATGTATAAGTAGCTATGGGCAATATAGGCGTAATGAAAAACGCCTCAACTACATCAACACAAGGTGCAGGTTAGTACTCTGCTTTGGAGGAGAAGGATGGAAAATCGGCTTAAACATAGGCCGTTTAGTTCGACAATAATGTGTGCGGCGCTATGCTTCGCGACCGCTGCATTCGGTCAGAATACAACTACTACCACTACGAAACCCGCATCCGGGAATGGCGACCAGTATCCGGATTTGGTCGAAATCGATCCATTTGGTGGCATTAGTACCTGGGGTCTTGTCACTCCTGGTCTCGGTGAAAAACTGGTGGATGGAGGCGTCGCCGGTATTAGAGTCGCGGTGAACCCCAACAGATGGCTGGGACTTGAGTTGTGGGGAGATTTTTCCCAGGCGAACGTGGAGTTTCGCCTATCGAGCGGTGTTAATCCGGCTACGGGCGCTCCCTTGCCCACGTACAGTTTCGGAAGCCGCAATTACACCTTCGGTTTGAATCCCGTTTTCAATCTTCGGCCGCGCGGGTCGAAGTTTCAACCCTATTTAACAGTTGGTATTGACGGCATCCAGTTCACTCCAACCGATACCGCCGAGGGGCTCGCTCGTAACGCTACTACTGACAGCCTCTATTTCTCCCGTAACTTGAACGACAATCTTCAGGTCGGACTGAACTACGGAGGCGGCGTGAAGTGGCATCTCTCAGATCACTTCGGTTTGCGAGTCGATGCCCGCGGTCTCTGGTCCAGAAATCCTACTTACGACCTTCCGAATTACCCGGACGGTGGCCTCTACATCCCCGCCCGCCAGAAGATCAATGGATTACAGGCTACCGTCGGATTAGTCTTCTATCTCGGGCAGAGTAAGTGCCCACCCATGCCGACACCGCCGCCCCCGCCGGCCCCGCTGCCCACCCCGACCATTACGGGCGCCGAAGGCACCATCTGTCAGGGCAAGCCGGTTACGCTGCATGCCAACATAACTGGACCTGCGGGACACAACCTGCAATACGCTTGGACCTTGAACGGCCAGGCGCAAGGTTCCAACAGTGCTGATTTCACCTTCACGCCCAACAATACGGGATCCTTTAATGCTCAGGTCACGGTAACGGATACAACGCCGCCGCCCGCACCTATGGAGCGTCCGAAGAACATTTCCGTTCGTTGCTGGGTACAGCCGCCCACCCCGGCCCCGGTCGCGCCCGTAACGGCGACTGCCACGGTTACCGTCAGTGACACGGCGCCAACCATCACAAGTGTTACTGCCAATCCCGACACTCTGGCTTGCGCTGCTAACACCACCGGTACGCATACGGCGAATCTTACCGGCAATGCTTCACCCTCGGCCTGCGGCGGCAACTTGACCTACAAGTGGACCGTGAGCGAAGGCAGTGTAAGCAACGACACCAGCGCCAACGCGACCTTCGACGCTTCCACTCTCAACTTTGAAGGTGGCGCGCAAGGCCAGACCAAGACCGTCACAGCTACCCTGACCGTAAGCGACGAAACAGGGAAGACTGCCTCGCAGAACGCGACGATTACGGTTAACTGCCAACCGTCGTTCGTCCGCCTGGATGACGTGGTCTTTGCGAAGAACAACACCCGCGTCAACAATTGCGGCAAACGTGTTCTGATCGACGACGCGGCTCCCAGAGTTGCCGGCGGCGATTACGACATCGTTCTCGTCGGTCATCGTGGCACTGATGAAGAGGAGTATGCTGGACGCACTGCTCGTCGTGGCCGCGGTCGCCGCGCAGAACGCGGTGCTGCTGGTCATGTCTCCCTCGATGAACAGCGGACGCTGAATTGCGCTGCGGTTCTGAGCGGCGGTACCGGCACTTGCGCCAAGGTCGATCCATCCCATATCCGAGTGGATTGGGTTGGAACCGATCAAACCTCGGAAACCAAGCCGGGACTTTGCGGCACTTCGAACGTGAAGGAACGCAAGGGTTCACAGACGACTGCCGCCGATGCCAACAATCGCGTGGAAGTCTACCTCGTACCCAGAAACAGCCAGGCCCTGCCTCCTGCGGTGAAGAACATCAAGCCGCTTCCGGAGCGTGAGGTTCGGGCTCTCGGTTGCCCTCACTAAGCAACAGAGAACGCAGTAGGCAGTAAAACGAAAGGCCAAGCGGTTCGCCGCTTGGCCTTTTTTCTTGGTGTCAGAATAAAGATCTTCCATGGCGACATTCAAACTTTGCTTCTGCTCACTGGTACTCGCGTTTTCCCTCTTCGCGCAACGCTCCTCGCCCGCTTCTTTTACCATCGACCAGGTGATGAGTGCGCCCTTCGCCACGCATTTGTCCGCCGCGCCTCGGGGCGCCTGGGTTGTCTGGCTTCTGAACGAACGTGGAGAGCGGAACGTGTGGGGCGCGAGCGCCCCGGATTGGCATGGACGCAAGCTAACTCACTTCGACCGGGATGACGGCCAGGAGATCGATGAGCTGTCATGGGTGCCGGATGATAGCTACCTTCTTTTCACCAGAGGTGGTGATTTCGAGAATGAGCGCGACGTTCCGAACCCGGCTCTAAATCCCGAGAAGCCCGAGCAGGCGATCTGGTCCGTCGCCATGGATCATTCCGCCCCCAGGAAACTTACACAAGGACACGCGCCGGCCGTCTCACCGAACGGCGAGATCGTTGCTTTCCTGCGCGCGGGACAGATCTTCACCATGAAACCCTCCGGTGAAGAGATCGCGAGCATCGTCACGGACAAATCGCCAAGCGGCTTGAAATGGTCGCCCGACGGCAGCGAGCTTGCGTATGTGACCGATCGCGGCGACCACAGTCTCATCGCAATCTACACTCCCGCGAGCAAAACTCTGCGCTACTTGGATGCAAGCGTCGACCGCGATACGGCTCCAGCCTGGTCACCCGACGGAACTCGCATCGCCTATCTTCGTATCGCCGCCCAAACCAGACCCTTCGCCTTCGGCCCGGAACGCTCCGGCCAGCCCTGGTCCATTCGCGTGACAGATCTCCGGACAGGCTCTGCGCGAGAAGTATTCCGCTCCAAAGACGGACCGGGAAGCGTGTTCCATTCCATCGAGGCGGATCGGCAGATCTTCTGGACTGCGGGCGATCATCTCGTATTTCCGTGGGAGCAAACCGGCTGGTGCCACCTTTACAGTCTTCCAGCAATCGGAGGAGCCGCTGTTGAACTGACGCCGGGTGCAGGCATCGTAGAGCATGTGGCAATCTCACACGACGGGCAGACCATGTTCTACTCGGGTAACTTCACCGAAACGGATCCCCATGATATAGACCGCCGTCACCTCTGGAACGTCAGTGCATCCGGCGGAGAGGCGCCGAAGATGATCACCCGCGGAGAAGACATTGAGTGGCAACCCACTCCCGTGGCTGATGGGTCCGCCCTAGCGTTTCTCGGCTCAAGCTACAACGAAAAGGCCCACGCGATGGTGCGAGATGCGGAAGGCAAGCTGAAGCCGCTCGCGCCGGAAACGACTCCCGCCGAGTTTCCTTCCAAACTCTTGGTGAAACCGCAGCCCGTTCTACTCACAGCATCCGACGGTCTCCAACTCCACGGTCAATTGTTCTTGCCCGAAAATCCCGGCCAGGCGCGCCATCCGGCCTTGGTTTTCTTTCACGGCGGCTCGCGCAGGCAGATGCTGCTTGGCTTCCACTATATGTATTACTATTCGAACGCCTACGCGCTTGACCAATACTTCGCGAACCACGGCTACGTGGTGTTGTCCGTGAACTACCGAAGCGGCATTGGCTACGGATTGGATTTTCGCGAAGCCATCAACTATGGCGCGACCGGCGCAAGTGAATTTAACGACGTGATGGGAGCGGGCTTGTACCTGAAGTCGCGCGCCGATGTGGACCCCCAGCGCATCGGCGTGTGGGGCGGATCGTACGGCGGCTATCTTACTGCCCTCGCGCTAGCCCGCGCATCCGATCTGTTCGCGGCCGGAGTCGATTTCCACGGCGTCCACGACTGGAATCTCGAGATCCAAAACTTCGTGGCGGCTTACGATCCGAAAGGCCAGGCCGACGACGCCAGAATCGCCTTCGAATCTTCACCGCTAGCCGGCATCAAGACATGGAAATCGCCTGTCCTCCTCATCCAGGGCGATGACGACCGCAACGTTCCGTTCGACGAAATGGTGCGGTTAGTCGAGGCGCTTCGCCAACAGCACGTCACTTTTGAGCAACTGGTTTTCCCGAACGAGATTCACGATTTCCTGCTGTATCAGCACTGGGTGGAAGCTTACAAAGCAACCGCAGACTTTTTCACTCGCAAACTTCAGTAGGAAAAATTTCCAGTTGCGCTGGCCCGTCTGCAATCTCCTTTGTGGGGCGAACCTATTATCTTCAGCTACTTAGCTCTCACGAAGTGAATGGCCGCCTTATTGCTCACTTTCGGAACGGAGGAGAGTACATGAAATACCTATTCGCGTGGATACTCGGCGTACCGGGCGGACTAATCATCCTTTGGTTCCTGTTCAACCACATGCATTAACGCTCCCGCTGTACCGCCGGGTGTCGGGACGCGTAATGACGCGCCCGGCGCACGGCGATTTTCTTCCCGCTACCAAAAGGGATATTAAGGAACTAAAGCTGCTTGCCGGGGAGCTTTAGACAGTTCATCCGGCGTCTCGTCTCCGGAGTCGAACCACTCTTTCAGCAGCTTGCCGGCGCCCGGAATCGATTTCGCCGCACTCCCCAAAGCATCTCGAGTTTCCGCCCCTCGCTTTCCTTCCCCATACAGCGCAATCGCCAACAGCAGGCTTGCTTTGGCGGAGGTCGGATTTACGCTCAGTGCTCGTCGCAGCACCGCTTCGGCATCCGCATACTTCTGCTGATCGCACAACATGGCAGCCAAATTCGTGTATCCCATCATGAAGTGCGGATCCGCCTGAATAAGCTGCCGGAGTTGATCGATAGCGCGGTTCGTCTCGCCCGTAACGATTAACTCGACCGCAAGATCGTTGCGCGCGTCAGCTAAGAGCGGATCGATACGCAGCGCCTTCTCAAACAACTTGATTGCGTGTGCGTGCTGGCCTTGCCGAGAAGCCAGCTTTGCATCCAGAAACACTCCCCGAGCTTTCGACCCGGTACGCTGTTGCAGCTCTTCGACCGTGATCGTCGGCGCTTCCGCGATCCGATAGTGGGCATGAGGAGGGGACGCGACCAGGTCCGACTGTTGAGCTGAGCAAAGCATGGCAGCAAACAGGACAATTGCACAGAGCGCGAACTTCATCTGCAAGCAAAATCGGCGGATCACCCGTGCGACTTGAGCGCTTTCGGGTTGAGGCGATTAAAAAAGGGGGTGGGGCGGGCGCGCGAAGGCTATCGCTATCCTGACGTTGTGAAAAGAGTGCTGACGGGTAAGATTTCACTGGTGACCGGTGCCTCCCGAGGTGTCGGAGCCGCTACCGCAGTCAAACTGGCGCAAGCCGGATCCGACATTGTGTTGAACTACCGCAGCAAAGGCGCTCGGGCCGAAGAAGTCGCGGCGCGCATCGAGGCGCTGGGCAGACGAGCCCTGGCCCTGCAGGCCGATCTTACGAACAGTTCCGAACTCGAAGCCATGATGGGCGCTATCAAAGAGAGTTTTGGAAGCTTAGACCTCTTGATCTTGAATGCTAGCGGCGGTCTGGAAAAGGGCAAGGCCGAAGGGTATGCCATGCTGTTAAACCAGAGCGCGCAACTGGCGACGGCAACCTTAGCCGCTGAGTTGATGCAGCCTGGCGCGCGAATCGTCTTTGTCACCAGCCATTGGGCGCACTTCTACGGAACAAAACCGGTATTACCCGCCTATGAAGTCGTGGCGAAGAGTAAGCGGGCAGGAGAGGATGCGCTGCGCCAGTACGCCGGGCAACTCGCTACTCGAGGCATCTCGCTCGTCGTCGTGAGCGGCGACGCCATCGAAGGAACGATAACGCTTCGCCTGTTAGAACGAAAGAGCCCGGGATCGCTCGCCGGGCGGCTCGAAGCGAACCGCCTGCCGACAGTAGACGAGTTCGCCGACGCGATTGTGGCCGCTGCTAGCGATCCGGTGCTGCGGAACGGGCACACTGTCTTCGTCGGCTCGACGGATTGGTAGCGGCATGTGAGGGTCGGTTGATTCACGGAACTTTGCGGTCGCCAGTTGCGTTGCAGGAAAGAACGCGATTTCGAACTGGAGGTTGCATGCTGCTGGAGTTTGCATGTTGAAGGATTTGCGCTATGCCACTCGAATGCTCCGGAAGGATGCCGGGTTTACCGCAGTGGCAGTCTGCTCGTTGGCAATCGGCATTGGAGCAACATCGGCCATGTTCAGCTTCGCGGATGCTCTGCTGCTCAGGCCCCTCCCTGTCCTGGAGCCGAGCCGTGTCTTGGCGGTAAACACGGCGACATCGACTGCGTTCGGCGCATCGACTGCTATATCACGTCCGGACTATGAGGATTTTCGCGATAAGAATCGTACCTTCTCGGGGTTAGTGGCGTGCCAATACTCCACTTTCGGGTTCAGCCCAAACCCGGCCAGCATTCCACAGATGAAGTTTGGGATGTACGTCTCCGGAAACTTCTTTCACGTGCTGGGAGTAGAGCCGACGCTTGGCCGCGGCTTCCGGAGGGACGAGGATGAGGCGCCGGGACGCGATGCGGTCGTCGTGCTCGGCCATGATTTCTGGGTGAGCCAGTTCGACGGTAAACCATCGGTGCTTGGTTCGAAAATCCGGTTGAATGGCGCTGATTTCACGATCATTGGCGTCGCCCCCAAGCAATTTACGGGAATCGACGGAATACTGCGCCCCACACTGTTCATCCCGATTGCCATGTCGGCCCGCGTGGGTACTTCAGATGATCTCCACAATCGCGATGCACGTTGGTTGATGGTGAAGGGGCGCTTGAAATCTGGCGCTACCGTGGCGCAGGCACAAGCCGATCTCAGCGCAATAGAGGCGCAGTTACAGAAGACGTATCCCCAGACGAACCGCGATCAGAAGGTAAGCGTCCAGACTGAGCTTCAGATGCGCGTGCAACAGAATCCGCCGAATACCGCTTTGCTAGCGATGCTGGGGCTTCTGGCGGCCTGCGTTCTCGTGGTGGCGTGTGCAAATGTGGCTGGTCTCTTATTGAGCCGGTCGCGTGCGCGCTCGCGAGAGATTGCCATTCGCCTCGCCATTGGAGCGAACCGCACGTCGCTTGTGCGGCAACTGCTGGTTGAGAATCTCTTGCTGGCGCTAGGGGGTGGCTGCGCGGGCATTGTGGTGGCATATGCCGGGGCAAAGTACTTCGCCGGCTTGCCGATCCCCACTGATTTGCCCATTGTGTTGGCGGTGACGGTGGACCGGCGCGTTTTGCTGTTCACACTGCTGATTTCAGTCGCGAGCACGCTGCTGTTTGGCCTTACGCCCGCCCTTCGCACGACCCGTCCGGACTTGGTTCCTGCTCTAAAAGCGGCGGACGCCGATTCGGCCGGCCGGCGGCGCTTATGGGGGCGCAACTCGATTGTTGCGGGGCAGGTTGCGCTTTCGCTCGTGCTCCTGGTTATCTCGGCGGTATTGCTGGAAGGCTTCCGTGGCGAGTTATTGCAAGGCCCCGGCTTTCGCACGAACCATCTGTACCTGACGAGCTTCGATACGGGGCTGGTGAAGTACAGCAACGCTCAAGCAGCGCGCTTCTATAAGGACCTGCTGGACAGAACACGAGCGACGTCCGGCGTCCGGTCCGCCGCTTTGACTTCTGTCATCCCCATGATCGGCGGCGATGCCATCGGCATTGTTCCCGAGGGATACCAGTTGCCGCACGGGGAGCGATCGCTCAACGTTTTCGACAGTTATGTGTCCGACGGGTTTTTTAAGACGATGGATATGCGCCTGATCAAGGGACGCGGCTTCCTTGAAACGGATAAAGAGAATACGCCAATGGTTGCCGTGGTGGAGGAGCATCTGGCAAACCATTACTGGCCCAAAGCGGATGTGATTGGGAAACGCTTTCATCTGAAGAATGCGACGGGACCGCTGGTGGAAATTGTCGGGCTTGCGAGAACGAGCAAACACTTCTGGATCGCCGAGCCTCCGATCGACTATATGTACCTCTCCTACCGGCAGAATGCGCGACCGGCCATGACGATTCTGGTGCAATCCGTGGCAGAAGACGCCTCTGCGATCGCACCGGAATTAAGGCAGATTGTGCGCGGGCTCGATGCGAACATGCCGGTATACGACACCCGCACCATGAAGGAGGTTTACACGCAGCGTGCGGTGAAAACGCCGAACATGATCGCCAATACGGTAGCGGGATTGGGGTTGATGGGCCTGATTCTTGCGATGGTGGGGCTCTATGGTCTGATTGCTTATTCGGTAAGCCGGCGAACGCGCGAAATCGGCATACGGATGGCGATCGGGGCGGACAGGTTCACCGTGATCCGGATGATCCTGCGGCAGGGATTCGTGTTGGGCGCAATCGGCGTTACCGTTGGATTGGTACTGGCAGTCCTGGCTTGCCGCCTGGTAACTTCAGGCATGATGTGGATCGCAACATTTAATGCTACGAATCCGCTGCTGTTCGCGGGAATCGCGCTTCCGCTGCTGATCATTGCGGTGCTCGCGACGTATGCTCCGGCGCGGCGCGCTTCGCTGATCGATCCCATGAAGGCTTTACGAGACGAATAGTACCAGTCCTCCCATGTTTAGTTTCGCTTAATTGAGACGCCGCGATCACGTGCATTCCGTCAAGATTCGGGTAAAATTGTAACTCTCGTGCAAAACTCCGAGTGCGTTTTCCCGAGTCATATAGTCTTTATCCAACATTCATAAGTCATGCTCATGCCTTTCCGAATCGCTTCGCGTTGTCCGAAGTGCAAATCACACGTTTATCGCATATCGCGGCATAGAAATATTTTCGAACGAACACTAAGCCCCTTGCTTTCTCCCGTCCGCTGTTACTCTTGTGACCGCCGCTATTTCCGGCTTCGGTTCCAGACGCGCGCCATCCACTCTGTACGTCTTGAGAGTTGACTCCCGTCCTGGCTAAACGCGGCTCGGCCGCAAAAACGAGGCCGGGCCAATCTCCGGACCCGGGACGATATATGATCGAAGCCAAAGCTCACTCGGCTGTCGAGTGCGCCGGCTAACGTATTCGTCTAGACCACACTCGTCATGACTGCCGCGACCCAAACCGCTTTTTCCCCAGAGTTCGAGAAACGCCTCTATCGCCGCGTTACGCGCCGCCTCATCCCGTTTCTTTTTCTCTGCTACATCTTCGCGTATGTGGACCGCGTCAACGTGGGATTCGCGAAGCTGCAAATGCAGCGGGATCTTGGCATCAGCGATGCTGTGTACGGAGCCGCCGCGGGTATCTTTTTCATCGGCTATTTCTTCTTCGAGGTGCCGTGTAATCTGGCTCTTCAGAAGGTGGGCGCCAAGTACTGGCTGGGTCCTATCATGATCGTCTGGGGGCTCGTCTCCGCCTCCACCATGTTCGTCAAAACCGCCCACCAGTTCTATGCTGTTCGCTTTCTCCTGGGTCTCGTTGAATCCGGCTTCTTCCCGGGCGTGATTCTCTATCTTACCTTCTGGTTCACCAGCAAACATCGCGCGAAAGTCATTTCTGCCTTCATGACCGCCATCGCTTTATCGGGCGTGATCGGTGGTCCCATATCAGGCTGGATTCTCGACCACATGAGTTCGCTCGCCGGCCTGCGCGGTTGGCAGTGGCTGTACATCACCGAAGCGATTCCATCCCTGCTGGCGGGCATTGCCACCATCATCTTTCTACAGGATGCGCCACACAAAGCCAAGTGGTTGTCGGATGACGAGAAATCGCTTCTCCTGCAACGTCTGCGCGAAGACGAAGACTTGAAACGCTCCTCCGCGCCCGGCCATCACAGTTTCGGCGACGCCTTCCGCAGTCCCAAAGTATGGCTCCTATGTCTGATCTATTTCGGTATTGTCATGGGGAACTATGGCGTTCAGTTCTGGTTGCCGCAAATCATCAAGGACACGCTCACAAAAGATCCGTGGCACATCGGCCTCATCACCATGATTCCCTGGGGCGTCGGCGCCGTGACCATGGTCGTCGTCGGCCATCATTCCGATGTCACCGGCGAGCGCTGTTGGCATGTCGCCGGTTCCGTTCTCGTCGGCGCCGTCGCATTTGCGTTCTCAGCATGGCCCGGAATCGGCGGCGTGCTGGGACTTGTAGCGCTTACCTTCGCGATCGCGGGAATCGTTTCGGCATCTTCTAATTTCTGGTCGCTCCCTACGGCCTATCTCTCCGGAACCGCCGCAACCGCGGGAATCGCGTGGATCAACTCGGTCGGCAATTTGGCCGGATATCTGAGCCCCTTCCTGGTGGGAAAAACGCGCGACGCAACACATAGCATGACGCTGGCGCTTATGCTCCTGTCATTTTCCGCGCTCGCCTCCGCCGTTATCACGATCGTGTTCTTCCGGCATCGCGCCGTACTACGTCTCGATTCAGCGGGGACGAACTTCGATGCGCCGTCACAACGGGCGGTATGAGGCGCCGTTAAGCAGTCTTACTTTGGATTTGTTCCAAGTTTTACACTACTCTCCACAGTGGCTCTCCGGAATTTCTTGTTCTCCACCGATTCAGTTATCGTGCGGTTATCGCCAGCCTCGATCTGGCCCTTGTCAGAGGTCGGCTTGCCCCTTGAACTCCCTTATCCTCCTCACTCTTCTGTGGTAGCTAACTAAATAGCAGGCACTACTTTGGGCTATTTACAATAAACTACCTACCGTATAGAGTTGGAGCCGAAAGAGGGGTCTCTGAATGCGCTTCGTCTTACTGCTGATTTTGCTATCGTACCTCGGGGCACGAGCGCAGAATGACTCTACATCTGATCGAGTTACGCCGGCAGCTGTCCCGGCAGATGTTGCCGCCGTTGTGAGCGTCTCGTACACCCCGCAAGGTGCTCCGGTCGTTACCATTAAGAATACAGGGCAGCGACCAATAACCGGCTTTGTGATTCGCAAGATTACAAAGCCGGAACAAATAATGAGTCAGGATACACCGGACGGACCGTTGATGCCGGGTGGAACACGCGCAACAATTGGGATAAACACGCCCGAGTGGGCCAATCTAACTCCGACAGATCTGCAAGTCGATGCTGTCTTGTTTGCCGATGGCACATGGCTTGGCGACGCTAGAGATCCGAACAATCCAAGGATCTCTGAAGTGCGCGAGATTTTCGGTGCGCGTCAGGCTCAAGCTGATGAATTGCAGAAGTGGGGCGCCTTGGTGCAGCACTTACCGAGTAATGATAGTGATGCCTTGAAGGTTTTCCTTAGTGCATCCGACTCCGCTCAAGAAAAGGGATATGGATCTGATTCGGCCGATGGTAGACGCGAGATCGTGATCCAGGATATTAAAGCAACGGCTGACCGCATCCGTAAAATGCAGGCCTCCGGTTCATACTCCGCTTCTCAGATCCGTCACCAGATGCTGGACTCGTTTGCGAGTCGGGCAGACCGAGCTGCCGCTAATGCACTAGATGCTGGAAGAGCAAGCAAATGAGAACACCGTTGATTGTCCTAGCGTTAGTCTACCGGGACCTCAGGATCCGTATCCTCTCGATACCAAAACTGTGGCAGGCTGCCCGATACCGAAGGTCAGGAGATGAAGGCCAGATGACTAAAGAACGTCGTCCAACTTGGCCTAGCATCATGCCTTTATGCAGTACCGGCCTTGACAGGCTCCAGCTTCCTCTCGGTTCCTTTGGGCCAGGCGTGACAGAGAAGGTCCTTCCGCCGCATCACGCGATGCACCGTCTCTTCGTACACAAACTGCGTCCGGGCTTTTTGCTCCCGATCCTGATTCTCTGCCACTCGCTCCATGGATATCCGCAGCCGTGAGGCTTGAAGCATCCTCGAAAGCCAGCGCCGTAAACGCTGTAGCAAAAGCCAGAACGATCGTCTGTACCGGGTGAAGCGGCATTCTTTTTCCTATCTTTGCGCGCCTCGTTTGTTCCCGCAACTTCGTGCGGTTGTACAGGAAACGCTAAGTCGTCGCCCGCTTCGCATCAATCGTGCGTTCCCGGCCTCCGCCCATTCCGCCTTCCATCTTGATCGTGAAATGGATGGTGTCGCCGTCCAGTTTGCCCGTGTAATTCTGCTTGAACTGGTTGCCGTTGTACTCGCGCACTACGCTGAACGAAATGTTGTCGCCGTCCACCTTTCCGTCCGAGATATTCGTGTCTCCGTTACGGCCGCTCACGGTTCCGGTCAGCGTATTCCCATCTGCCTTCAGGTTCATGGTGATGGTCATGGTGTTGCCATTTCGGCCTTGCATTTCCGCCGTCCATTTGCCGCTCGGATCGGCCGCCCATATTGCTACCGTGGCCACAAGGCCGGCAAAAATCAACCGCATTGCTTTCATATGTCTGAAATCCTCGCTAGAAGCAAGACTGTGCTGCCGGCCTGCCCGGTTACAGTAAACAAAAAAAGGCGAAGTGTGCCGGCTGCAACACTCCGCCGTAGGTTTCGAACGTCGAAAGTCTATGCCCAGCTATAGCCGCTGGCCGCCAGCGGCAATGACCTGATCCGCTGCCCAGTGGCCGCGAAGATCGCATTGCAAACCGCCGGAATCAGCGGTGGCAGCGCGGGCTCACCCAAACCAGTGGGCTCATGCTCGCTCTTTACAAAGGTGACTTCAATCCGCGGCGCCTGCCGGATACGCAGTAATTGAAACGTATCGTAATTGGTCTGTCCCACCCGACCGCCCTCAAGCGTAATCTCCTGGTGCATCAATTCGCTGAGTCCATCGATGATCGCACCTTGCACCTGCGCTTCCGCGCCGCTCGGATTGATAATCTGGCTGCCGTTGTCGACCGCTGCCCAAACGTTGTTTACTCGAACTGCTTTGTTCGCGCTGACGGTCACTTCAGCCACGTGCGCTACATAGCCCTGAAAGCTGTAATGGAAAGCCACACCCATCCCGGTTCCTTTCGGCAGCGTGCGCTTGCCCCAACCGGACTTCTCCATGACCGTTTGCAGCACGTTGCTCATCCGGTCCACATCATAGGCCTGGTGTTTCGCGCCTTCCGCGGTCTGGCTCGGCTCGTTTTCCACTTTGGGTTTGGCCGCACCCTTCACCATCTGTTTTCTTGGGGCGCCCAGCAGATCGAAGCGGAACTCGATAGGGTCTTTGTCCGCGGCGTGCGCCAGCTCATCGATGAACGACTGAAAAACAAAAGCCTGCGAATTCGCTCCCGGCGCCCGCAACGCTCCCGTCTTCAACATCAGCGGCATTACCGACGAGTACATCGCGAAATTCTTCACGAAGCCGGACGGAAACTCCGTGGGCGCAATCGAAGCCGACGGCGAGAATTTGTCACCTTCCCCAAAGCTCACAAAATGATTGCTCCACGCCGTCACCTTGCCGTCCGGGTCCACGCCACCTTTCAGGAAGTGGAACCCGCCCGGGCGGTAATAGTCGTGGGTCATATCGTCTTCGCGCGACCACACCAATTTCACCGGCACGCCGCCAAGCTGCTTGGCAATCGCCGAGGCCTCCACCATGTAATCGTTCGTCAGCCCGCGTCCAAACGAGCCGCCCGCCCGCAGTGAATGAATCGTGATATCACTCTCCGCGATGCCCAGTTGTTTCGCCGTCAACGCGCGTCCTCGCGCCGGCAATTGCGTTGTCGACCAGATCTCCAGCTTGCCGTCCTGAAAGCGCGCACTGCAGTTCCGCGGTTCCAGAGGGGCATGTGAAATGAAGGGATAGGAATACGCCGCCTCCAGCGTTTTGGCCGAACTTTTTAAAGCGCCGTCGACGTCACCATCGTTCTTCAATGTCCGTTGCGGCGGCTGAGTGCTCAGCTCCTTCGCTTTTTGCGCGAACTCCTCGCTGCTCTGGCTGGCCGCAGGACCCAGGTCCCACTCGATATTCAACTTCTTGCGCGCGGTCTGCGCTTGCCACCAAGTATCGGCCACAATCGCAACACCAGCCTCTAAGCCGGGGTCGCCTTCGGTCACTGGACCCGGTTTTGCGCCGAGCGCTTCCAGCACGAACGCGTGCTTCACGCCTGGCATTTGTTTGATCTCATCCAGGTTCGCGCTCTTCACTGTTCCACCGAACACGGGGCACTTTTGATACGAGGCGTACAGCATTCCGGGCATCGTGAAGTCGATGCCGAACAGCGCCTTGCCCACTGTGATATCCGGCACGTCCACGCCCATCGTGGCCTGCCCAATAATGTTGTAGCTCTCGGCCGGCTTTAGCTTTACTGAGTTCATGTCCGGCACCGGCATCGTCGCCGCGGTAGCAGCCAACTCGCCATATCCCAGCGAACGATCTGTCGAACGGTGGTACACGCGCCCATGCGCCGTGTAGCATTCTGATTCCGAAACGCCCCACGTCTTCGCAGCCGCCGCAATCATCATCTGCCGCCCCACCGCTCCAACCTGCCGCATCGGCACCCAGTTGTTTGAGGCCGCACGGCTGCCGCCAGTGGTTTGCAAGCCGTATTTGGCGTCGAGCCCCGCCTGCTCCACCTTTACGCTCTTCCAATCCACATCCAGTTCTTCGGCAATCAGCATCGGCAGCATATTGCGAATGCCCTGGCCGATCTCGGGGTTCCTCGCAACCAGCGTTACCGTGCCATCTTTGTCGATACGAATGAAGGCGTTGGGCACCAGCGGAGGCGGCGCTTGCTGCCCTGCGGCATTGGGTCCGATATAAGTGCCCAGCAGAATTCCTCCGCCCGCAAGCGCAGTAACCTGTAAAAACGAACGACGGCTGAGGCCCTCGCTTTTGGTCGACCTCTCTTTGATCAACATGGCTTAAAGTCCTCCCTGTCCGTTGCTGGATTCGATGCCGACCAGTCCCGCTCGTTCAGCCGATACTTTGCCGTGCATGCCGGCGGCCCTGTGAATCGCTTTCCGGATTCGCACATACGTTCCGCAGCGGCAAAGATTGCCGTTCATCGCTGCGTCAATGTCCTGATCCGTCGGCGTCGGATGCTTGGCCAGCAGCGCCGCCGCGGACATGATCTGCCCCGCCTGGCAATATCCGCACTGCGGCACATCCACCTCCCGCCATGCCACTTGCATTGGATGATTTCCGTCCGGCGAAAGCCCCTCGATGGTGGTGATGTGCGCGTTCGCGGCCGCTGAAACCGGCGTCAAACACGACCGGACCGGCTGCCCACCCAGATGCACCGTACAGGCCCCGCACTGACCAATCCCGCATCCATATTTTGTTCCATGTAGGTTCAGCACATCACGGAGCACCCACAAAAGGGGGGTATCCGGAAGCACATCGACGGTCGAAGACCGTCCGTTTACTGTCAGTTTGATCGCCATAGGGTCACCTCGGATCGCTACGCCCAAAATACCAAGCCGGACACGACTCCGCCAGCCGCTAGTTATGATGTTCGAGTGAAGTCAACGGTTATTCTGCTCCTCGCAATCTTTCTCACTTCCGCCGCTTGCTCTTCCGGCAATGAGCGTGGCATCGCTGACAAACGCAGCAACTTCGAGAAATTCCTGCCGATGACCGCTGATCCCGCCCTAGACGGCCTCAAAATTGTCCGTCCGTTTTTCAGAACCGCCAATCGCGCCCAAATCCTGCGCGCCATCGAGAAAGCGTGCAGCGGCGTAGGCGAAGACGGGCAGCGAAAAAAAGGCAGCTCAGTCTTCAATCCCGCTGGCGACGCCGGTTACTATGTGAACTGCAACCCCGAAAATCGTCAGCTCCTGAACGGCTACGTCCCGGCGAATCCAAGAAGCGCACCCCACAGCCGCGGGCCGGAATAGCGCGTTTACACCTCAAACTTGGCCCACACAACCGTGTGGTCCGAAGCTCCTTCCGCCTCACGCGGCGTCACATCGACATCCGCCGCTGTGCATTTCGCTGCCAGCGGCTCAGTCGCCAGAATGTGATCGATCCGCCAACCCCAGTTATTCTGATACGCATTCCGGAAGTAGTCCCAATACGTGTACTGCACCCGTTGCGGATGCAGCTTTCGGAACACGTCCACCCATCCCCACTGCACCGCCCGCTTGTACGCATTCCGAGCGTCGATGTGAAAATCCACATCGTTCACCCGGCGGTCTGAATGATACACATCGATCGGCTCCGGCGCGACGTTCAGATCGCCTAACCACACCGCCGGCTTCCCAGCATCCAGTTCCTGTTCGAAGTATTTGCGCAATCGCGCAAACCATTCCAGCTTGAACAGATACTTCTCCGTGCCAATCTTGTATCCCTGCGGAACATATGTATTCACGATTGTGATGCCGTCAATCACGGTTCGCACCAAGCGCACGTCTTCGCTATCGGGGCCCTCTTCGAACCCATACATCACGTGCTCCGGTTTGTGCCGGCTCACCGTCGCCACGCCGTTATAACCCGCCATCCCGCGAAACGTTACATGATACCCGGCCTCCTCAAACGCCACCACGGGAAAGTCCGCGTCCTTCACTTTCGTTTCCTGCAAACACAGAACATCCGGCGCGT
The DNA here is from genome assembly GCA_963730865.1 of uncultured Acidobacteriaceae bacterium. Taxonomy (GTDB): domain Bacteria; phylum Acidobacteriota; class Terriglobia; order Bryobacterales; family Bryobacteraceae; genus Bog-105. The sequence goes on from CAVSTO010000021.1 coordinate 32,714, forward strand.
TCTGCTTCAGCCACTCCAAAGCGACCGGCAAGCGCCTCCGGATCGAATTTACGTTACACGTCGCAATCTTCATTCAACTCAGATTCTCATCGCCCTGAAAGAATCTCACCCCCACACCGTCCAACCCGCAGTGGACCCCATTAACGACATCTCTATCGATCCTAAAGCTCATCATTATTCAAACATCTATAAACTAATGATCGGCTCCATCGTGCCGCGCCCCATCGCCTTCGTGTCCTCGGTCGATGCTTCTGGAGCGCTGAACCTCGCACCCTTCAGTTACTTCACTCTTTGCAGTTCGAATCCACCGTACGTGGTTTTCAGTCCCGCCCATCGTGGCCCCGGCAAGCCGCCCAAAGACACTCTCCACAACATTCGCGAGACCGGCGACTTTGTCGTAAACACGGTTTCCGAAGAATTCCTCCCGCAGATGAACTCCACCGCCGCCGATTTCCCCCACGGCATGGATGAATTCGCCATCAGCGGCCTCACTCCCGTACCCAGCGATCACGTGAAGTCCCCGCGCGTCCTGGAAGCTCACGTCCAAATGGAGTGCGTCCTCCATCAGGTCATCACTCTGAGCGACAAGCCCGGCGGCGGCAGCCTGATCATCGGCGAAATCATTGTCCTTCACGTCGACCGTACTGTTCTGGCCAATCCCGATCATGACCTTTTCAAAATCGATCCGTACAAGTTGCGTGCCGTCGGCCGCATGGGCGGCCCGACCTACACCCGCACCTTGGATCTGATCGATATCGAACGTCCCAAGTGGCCTCGCTGATCGTCGCAGAGTCTGTTCATTCTGCGATCCAATGCAACTTAAGTTTCTTTTCCCGTTCGGCCATGAGTTTCAATTCCCGGATCGCCGGTGACCAAAGGTAAATTTCCCGTCATTGCGGTAGCTGCCGCGAACGCGTCCGCATAGGAAATCGCGTGCTTCGCCTTGAGAGTCGCCGCGTGCATCACGAGTTCATCGCTAACCGAGATAATCCTGATCCGAGAGCGCAGGCTGTCGACGACGCGTTTGCCGTATGCCAGGTCGCGGGCCTTCACCGAAAGGTAGAATATTTCACCTAAATTGATGATGTTGACGCCAACCTGGCACTCGCCGCGCTCAGCCGCCTCTAAAAGCAAGCGCACCTGCTGGGCGGCGGGCTTTGGGTCCTTAAGCCAAGCCATTACAGCCCAAGCGTCGAGAATGAGATCGACCACTTTATGGCCTGCGCCGATCCTTCTTTAACTCGCGTTTTCGTTCCTGCCGGATGAGCGTCTCGATATCTACACCGCCCAAAGAACCTTGCAGTACGTCGAGCGGCTCGGTAGAGCTACCTAGAGTCTGTGACGCCCATGAGGTAAGGGCCTGATGTACTGCCTGCTGAACGCTTACGCCGCGGCTGGCGGCGAGGCTTTTAAAGCGCCGAACTTCGGATCCAGGCAATCGGACCGAAAGCATCCTCAAACGTTTGCCTGAAGACATGTCAACATTCTAAGCCTTTACTGCTGGCCTAGCATTCAGCCGGATTTTCAACAAAAAAAATGACCAAACGCAAAGCTAAGCCGGCAGTAACCGTGGCCGCGCTAAGGCAAGCGCATCGGCCTGAGAAAAGCTGCTAACATTCATTACCAGAGAGCGCCACTGCCCGTCACTGTCTAAGTTCCTCTGTCCTATTTGCTGCTTTCTTAAGAGCAGCTGGTCAAAGTGCGTTTTGACGACGTTAAGAGGAAATAGACATGGATTTTGGATTAATGGGATGGGAGTCCTACGGTTCGGAGCAGACTCCCGATAGCTCATACGGGCGAGTTGCACAAGCAGCCCGTGACCACTTTCTGATTTGGACCGTCCATGGCGAATGCGAAGCCACAATCAGCGGTCATCTTCGGTACAGCAATCTGGACTGGCCGTGTGTAGGCGACTGGGTTGTCCTTCGAGAAGGGAACGTCATCACGGACGTTCTTCCAAGAAGAACAAAATTGTCCAGGAAGGCGCCGGGCAAAGGCGTCCGGGAGCAGGTCCTGGCCGCCAACATCGACGTTTTGTTCATCGTCAGCGGGCTCGATCACGACTACAATCCGCGCCGCTTGGAGAGATACCTTGTTCTGGCTTACGAAAGCGGTGCCCGCCCCATAATCCTTTTGAACAAGGCCGACCTCCCGTCAGACCCAAGCGAGTCTGTCCGCCGCACGCAGAGCCATGCTCCGGGAATTCCAGTCCTTCTGCTAAGCGCGCTTCAAGGCTGGGGTCTCGACCCGCTGCGCCGGCAAGTGAAGCCAGGAGAAACGGCGGCTTTGATCGGCTCCTCTGGCACGGGGAAGTCGACCATCGTCAACTGTCTGCTTCATGAAGAGCGTCAAATAACCGCCGCTGTACGAGAGTTCGATAGCAAAGGCCATCACACAACTACGCGAAGAGAACTGATTCTAATGTCTGAGAAGTGGCTCTTGATGGATCTTCCGGGTTTGCGCGAACTGCAACTCTGGGCTGACCCGGAACAAATGGATAACGCCTTTTCAGACATCGTGGATCTGGCGAGTGGCTGCAGGTTTCGAGATTGTACTCATCGAGAGGAGCCTGGCTGCGCGGTTCGCGGCGCCGGTGTCGACGAGCTTCGACTTGGCAGTTACCAGAAGCTGAACCGAGAGCTGGCCTTTCTAGAAAGGCATATCGACGTCAACGCCGCGAGAGAGACCAAGAAAAAATGGAAGAGCATCGAGAAAAGCATGCGAAAGCATCCTAAGCGCACGTTTTGATCACTCCACACGCGGCGGCCAAGTGTTGCGTGGACTGCACGCTCTAATAGTTGAAGTGGCCAAACGCAAGCTACGCAGCCAGGAATGGTGGAGCGGCAACAAAGAATACTACAACTTTTCCCGCCGCGCCTGGCTGCGCTCCGAAGGATTCACTCGCGAGGTCTTCGACGGACGTCCCGTCATCGGCATTTGTAATTCCTGGAGTGAACTCAACAACTGCAACGTCCACCTGCGCACCGTCGCCGAGGCGGTCAAGCGCGGCGTATGGCAAGCCGGCGGCTTTCCCCTTGAGTTCCCCACCATTTCCCTCGGCGAGATGTTCATTCGACCCACCGCCATGATGTACCGCAATCTCATGGCGATGGACGTCGAAGAATCCATCCGTGCCAATCCCATCGATGGCGTCGTGCTCTTGTGCGGTTGCGACAAAACCACCCCCGCGCAACTGATGGGCTGCGCCAGCGCTGACATCCCGGCCATCGTCGTTCCCGGCGGTCCCACCATTGCCGGCCAGTGGCGCGACCGCAAACTCGGAGCCGGCACCGACGGCCGTAAACTCTTCGATCTCTTCCGCGCCGGCAAATTGAGCGAGGAAGAATTGAACGAAGTCGAAGGCTGCATCACGCGCAGCGCCGGTCATTGCGGTGTGATGGGCACCGCCTCCACCATGACGGGTCTCGCCGAAGCCCTCGGCATGACCCTTACCGGCAGCGCCGCCATTCCGGCTGTCGATTCACGCCGCATGGCGATCGCCGAACAGAGCGGCAAGCAAATCGTTCAGCTTGTCGAACAGGACCTGCGACCGTCGCATATCATGACGCGCCAGGCTTTCGAAAATGCCATCGCCGTTGACATGGCCCTTGGTGGTTCCACGAACGCCGTGGTCCATCTGTTGGCCATCGCCGGCCGCCTCGGCGTTCCCATGACGCTCGACGATTTCGACGCAATCTCCCGCACTACTCCTTACCTTGCCAACATCAAGCCATCCGGGGAATATCTGATGGAAGATTTCTTTGCGGCGGGCGGCGTGCCGGCCGTCATGCGTGAAATTCTTCCGCTACTCCACAGCGACGCGCCCACTGTCACAGGCAAAACGATAGGCGAGAATGTCGAGCAAGCAGCCTGCTACAACCGCGAAGTCATCCGCCCATTCGAGCGGCCGTTGCACCCGGAAGGCGGCACCATCGTGCTGCGAGGAAACCTGGCGCCGGACGGAGCAGTTCTCAAGCAAACCGCCGCGTCTCCGCGTTTACTCAAACATCGCGGCCGCGCTTACGTCTTTGAAAATTACGCGCAGATGCGAGCCGAAATCGATCGCGAAGATCTGCCGGTCACCGCCGAGTCCGTACTGGTCATGAAAAACGGCGGCCCGAAAGGCGCGCCCGGCTTTCCGGAGTGGGGCCACATCCCTCTCCCGCGCGTGCTATTGAATCACGGCATCGACGATATCGTCCGTATTAGCGACGCCCGCATGAGCGGCACCAGCTTCGGAACCGTCGTCCTCCACGTAGCCCCCGAATCCGCGATAGGTGGCCCGCTGCAATTCGTCGAAACCGGAGACGAAATCGAACTTAACGCGGAGGCCCGCCTTCTAACCTTATGCGTCAGCGATGAAGAGCTAGCAAAGCGCCGATCCAACTTCCAACCCGCGCCGTCCCCGTACCAACGCGGCTATCAAAGGTTATTCGTAGAGCACGTCACGCAAGCCAACCAGGGTTGCGATTTCGATTTCCTGCAAGCGACCCAGGCGCCTTCGGATCGTGTACGTTCCGGAACCTGAGCCAGCTCGTAAATGTACCTCACGATCTCCTGCCGTGAATTCGTGAGCGGGAAATCATTCGTCTCGAAGGACGCGCATTGGATCGAGCCGGGCGGCGCGCGCTGCCGGTAAGAATGAGGACAATGTGGCAACGGTCAGGACCAACACCGGGACAGCGGCGTAGGTGATGATGTCGGCTCGCGAGACGCCGTACAGCATACCGGTGAGTAAACGCGACAGCGCGGCACTGAGGGCCAGACCAGCCAAACAGCCCGCGACGGCGACGGAGAGTCCGCGGGATAGGAACCGTCGAAGAATCTGGCCCGGTACGGCGCCCAACGCGATGCGCAGGCCAACTTCCCGATTGCGGACGCTGACGAAGTAGCTCAGCGTTCCGTAAATGCCGATGCAAGCGAGCGAAATGGCGGTCAAGGCGAACAACGAAAGCAGCAGGGTGCGAAAGCGATTTTCGGCAAGCGAATCGAAGAGTGTTTCTTCGAGTGGGGCTAAGTCGTAGACAGAGCGCCGCGGCTCGATTTGCTGGATTTTTCGCCTGATGGTTGCGGCCATGGAGAGCGGATTCGCGTAGGTGCGAACAATGTAGGCGCGATTGGGATCGGGATCATTGCCGCAGGTATACACAGTCGGCATCGGCTCCTGGTTGATACCGTCTTCGCGCGCGTCACCGGCGACACCGATGATCGCTGTGGCGGGTTGACCTCCGAACGTGGATTGTGTGAGTTGAATGTGATGGCCGACGGCGGGCGATCCGTCGAGGTAAGCATTCATGAAGCTGCGATTGACGACGGCCGTGCTCCAGTTTGCTTCAGCGCACGATTTACCAGCAAGGATGGGGATGTGCAGCGCTGCGAAATATCCAGGTGACACAAGCCTCGTGTCGGGCAAGATCTTTCTATTGGGCTGCGCAGACCCGTCGAGGAGCCGGTATTCCATTGGGTATTGAAAGGCAGATCCGGGCACGAACTCAGCGTCCGCTGTTGCTTCCACGCCGGGGGTGGCGCGGAGCGCATCGAGCGTACGATCGATGGTCTGGTTCAGTTTCTTCATATCCGCGGTTTCACCCCAGCTTCCAGTGATCCGCAGCGTCAAAACGTGGCTGGGGTCAAAGCCGGGCGAGACCCGGCCGAGTTCTTGAAAGGTGCGCAAGAGCAGCCCCGCTCCAATCAATAGAGTGACCGCGAGGGCAACTTGAGTACCCACCAGAATCCACTGGAGACCGGTTTTTGCGGAGACTTGACTGCGTGAATGCCGCGCGAGGCTTCCAGCGACGCTGCGGCGTGAACCTTGCCAGGCGGGAACGAGGCCGAACAGTAGCGTTGCGGCAACTCCGCAAGCGAGCGAATACACCAAAATGCGCCAATCGAGCGTGATCTCGTCCACGCGTGGAAGGCTCTTGGCCAGGGATCGGAAGACATTCGAAGCCGCCGCCGCGACGGCAAGGCCGACGAGTGAGCCGATCAGCGCAAGGACAAAGGACTCGGTGAGAAGCTGCGCAATGATAGAAGCCCGCGATGCCCCCAGCGAATAGCGAATGGAGATTTCGCGCTCGCGCTGGGTGGTTCGGGCAAGCAACAGAGCGGCGATGTTGGTGCACGCGATGAGCAGCAGCAAAGAAACAGAGCCGAACAGGATAGACAAAGAGCGGCGGGCGCCTCCAACCGTGCTTTCTTTCAACGATTCGAGGCCGATTTCCAGATCTTTGTCGGTTTTGGCGAATTGCCGCCCGAGTTGCGCCTGAACAGTGGCGAGATTGGCACGCGCTTTCTCAATGCTTACTCCGGGTTTGAGCCGTCCGATTACGGTGAGCCAAGTGGAAGCTCGGTCCTGTGCGTACGGTGCATCAACAGGATTTGGTATCCAGAGTTCAATGTGTCGATCCGGCGGAACAAAGGATGGAGGCATGACGCCGACGACCGTATAGGAGTACTGACCGATCCGGAGACGTTTACCGATCACCTGCGGGTCGGCGTGAAACATGCGACGCCAGAAACCGTCGGTGATGATGGTGGCGTCGGGGCCACCGAAGTGCTCTTCCTGCGGCGTGAAATCGCGGCCGAGAATCGGCGCTACGCCCCAGACTTGCAGAAACCGTGGCGCGACTAAGCCGAGGGTTACTTTCTCGGGCAGCGCAGTAGAGGTTTCCGTGGCATCGTCGGTGTAATAGCCAGAGATGGCTTGAAACGTGGAGTTCAGCCGATTCCAATCTTCCAGCCGTACGGTGGCGACTCTGCTCTCGGGACTCTTGGCCGTTCGGTCCCTCTGATGGAAGAGCATGAGACGATCGCTGTTTGGGAACGGCAGAGGCCGCAAGAGGATGGCATCCACGGCTGAGAAGACGGCGGTGTTGGCGCCGATGGCCAGGGCCAACGTGAGGACCACGGTGAGTGAAAACGATGGCGATTTGCGGATGAAGCGAAAAGCGTGCTTGAGATTTGCGAGCGTGTTCTCGATCGTGACAATGCGGTGCACGTCGCGGCACTCTTCCGTAACCTGCTCACGGCCACCGAATTCAAGCATGGCCTGGCGGCGCGCTTCTTCAGGACTCATGCCCGCGCCGAGGTTGGCTGCAGCCAACTCATCAATATGGAACCGAAGCTCTTCACTTACGCATTCTTCCCGCTGCTTACGCGATCTCCACCACGGCATAGCACGGACTCCTCTACTCAGCGGTCTGCATAATCACGGCGACGGCGGCAGACAACCGTTGCCAGTTCGATTCCTCTTTCACAAGTTGCCGCCGGCCTTTGGCGGAAAGCTTGTAGAACTTGGCCTGTCTGCCGTTATCGGATGCACCCCATTCGGCTTCCAACCAGCCACGCTTCTCCAAACGGTGAAGAGCAGGGTACAACGACCCCTGTTGCACCTGGAGAACTTCTTTTGAAATCTGGCGGATTCGGAGCGAAATGCCGTAGCCGTGGATAGGACCGAGGGCGACCACTTTCAGGATCAACATGTCCAGGGTGCCCTGGAGCAAGTCGGATTTTTCAATCGGCACGGGTTTGGCTTCTCTCCTTGACAATCTACACGTCTATATGTAGATTGTCAAGGAGAGACGTACTATATCGCTTAAGAATCGTAGAAACGTACAGGCCGGCCGATAGCCGAAATAGAAGGATAATGGCAGTGGTGAGCTATGAACTACTGCCTCCATATCTTGGAGTATGCGCTGTATCCGGCCGTTGCGAGCGTGGCAATTCTCGCTATGAGCTGCCCCGAAACCCTCATGGCTCAGGCGTCCCCTGCTCCGGCTTCGCAGATGGAGACTATTCAGGACTTTGTCGCCCGTTTAACGCCTGAGCAAAAACCGCGGTTCGACGAAGGGATGAAGGATTTCAACGCGCAGCGCTACGCTGACGCACTGGCGATCTTCAAGGAAATGTTGCGGCAGTTTCAAGGTGATGCCGTCCTTTCTAAACTTGCCGGCGAGGCAGCTATCAACAGCGGCGACACAAGCTTTACGCTGAGCGCTGTGAAGCCGGTCGCAGCGGCTGACCCCAACGATTGGCAAGCGGCCGCCTTGCTGGTAAGGGCTTGTGCCGAGTCTGGGGATGCAACTTGCCGCGACTCAGGCATGGCGCACATGTTGGACCTGCACAGCCGAGGCGTTACTCCCGCACGCCTGCAGCAGTACATATTGGAGCGGGTTAGGGTGGGCGAGAACACATTGATCGTTCGAACCTCGCTCGTGCCATGGGGTCCTTATCAGGTGTATGACTTGGGCCAGGTACTAAACGGAGAGGGACAGATTTTTATGCGCATCACGCTGGAGAGCAACAACAGCGATCAACCCATTTTCGCTCAACAGCATCCGAAGGAGGCCGCGCAAGGATTACGCAGCTTCACTATCGATGGCTACCGTGAAACCGGACTGAATAGCAACGGACAACGTACGCAAACGCACTTCACTTATAAGTGGTTCATGGGCCAACCGTCGTATGAGACAGTCAGAGAGGAATTCATAAAGATTGCAGGTGGGAATGGGAAACCCCTCACTAGCCGACCGAACTTGGTAGTGCCCTGACAAGTGAATTTGCGTCCTAAGGCATTGCGGTCATTGTAAGGGGCTGCTGTCGAACATTTCCGCGAGAAATTTATTACCCTCGACAGGTTCACCGCTATGGCTACCCGAATGGCCGAAGGTGATGGCAGAGAGGATCTTGACGCTGTAACGGTAGAGTGACCCACGATCCACTCGCCGGGAAATGGGCTCATCTCTTCGGACCAGGATGGCGTCTATCGCCTTCACCAGCACGGGCTCGTTACGCGGCAACACAGTGTGCTGGACGCGGATCTGGCCTTCAATGACGTCGATCCGTACTGTTTCGTCTTCGTCGATCGCGAGAGCGATAGTGCATGCTTCGTGCGCCGTAATCAGAGCTATAGGCGTGAAGACACGTTCCTGCGGCTCGCCCGGTCTCGGCTGCAGATGAATCCGCACACGTCCGGCAAGGACATCCAGAAGATCGCCCGCGGTGGCGGCATTTTGCCTGAAAATGACGCGCGAGTTGCTGTATATATCGAAGTAACTTCCGCCGGCGACCTCGAAGCGAGCGTATCCGTCACTGCCCGTTATGATGACTTGCTGTATCGGTACACGTTCGCCCGTGCTCAAGGCCCAGGGACGGTTGTCGCGGATACGGGAAACCTGACCTGTGACTGCGATCGCATGGGCTTCGTAGGCCTGCGCTGCCGACGAATCTACAGGGGATTGGCGACCGTAACCGGCTGAAGCCGCAGCCAAGCCCATGAGTAGTGCGCAGTGAAGCTTCTTCACTTTACCTTCTGATCCGCGACAGATTCGGAAGTCCGTAATCTCTTTACGTGGCACGAGCAGTATTTCGTTGCAGAATACTTCGGCTAACTCTTTCGCGGCTCGAAGGCTTCGGCCTTCACTACACCCGCGCCTTCCCGGATAGTCACTAAATGATTCGCGGCCACATTGGGAATGCGTTCGATAGCGCCGTTTGGCCAGCGGATATCCAGATTCACTGTCGCTACAGCACCTAAACCGAAATGTAGCCGCAAATCATTGGCAGAATAGAAACTGGCCTGGCTGAGTACTTCTTGCGCCTGGACTTTCCCGCCATAGTGAACGGTAACCCGGGCCCCGATCGCGCTGCGATTTGATTTGGCGCCGATCAGCTTCACTTTGATCCAATGATTATTTCCGGTAACATCGTTCCGCAACAGTGAGGGCGGCTCGTTGAGGTTCATGATCAGCACATCGATGTCGCCGTCATTATCGAAATCCCCGAAAGCACAACCTCGGCTGGCATGAGCCGCCGCGATCCCCGGACCCGCCTGATCGAGCAATTCTTCAAATTTGCCGTTCTTGAGATTTCGAAAGACAATGCGTGGGCTTTTGAACGGATAATTCGGCATGACCTTCTCAATTTCCGGATACACACTTCCGGTGACCCATAGGAGGTCCGGATAGCCATCGTTATCGAGGTCGAACATTCCCGAGCCCCAGCCGATGAAACGGGTCTCGACACCCAATCCGGCCGAATTTGTTACGTCTTCGAAACTGCCCTTGCCATCGTTGCGGTAGAGGACGGCAGTGTCATCGGCAAAATGCGTCTTCAGAATGTCCAGGCTGCCATCGAGATTATAGTCGCCGATTCCGAGGCCCATGCCGGCTTGCTCCATGCCGTCTTCGTTGAGGGCTACTCCACTCTCGAGGCCGACTTCCGTGAACGTTCCATTGTGATTGTTCTTAAAGAGGAAACTCGGGGTGGAATCGCAGGCAACGTAAATATCGGGCCAGCCATCGTTATCGAAATCGGCCGCTACGGTCGTCATGCAATAGCTGCCCTTTGCTTTCGACACGCCAGACTTCTCACTGATATCTGTAAAGGTGCCGTCGCCGTTGTTCTGATAGAGCAGCACTGCGCCGCCCGGGAGTCCGCGAGGACCGCAGTTGACCGGCACGCCCTTCCAGTTGCAATAGGCTTTTTCGCCCGGTTTGGGTATTTTATTGGGATCGAAATCCAAGTAGTTGGCGACGAAGAGATCGAGGCGGCCATCGCGATCATAATCGACGAATGTGCAACCGGAGCCCCAGCGTTTAGCGCCGGTATAGAGAAGACCCGATTTTTCGGTCACATCCGTGAAGGTGCCGTCGCCGTTATTCTTGTACAGCACATTTTGGCCCCAATACGTGATGAACAGGTCATCGAAGCCATCGTTGTTGTAATCGCCGAGGGCGACCGCGGAGGCCCATCCCACCCGGCGCAGTCCGGCTTTGTCCGTGACGTCTGAAAAGGTACCGTCGCGGTTATTGTGGTAGAGCCGGTTGGTTGCGCCTTCCGGCGCACCCTCCAGCAGCGTGCCGCTCAGCAGGAAAATGTCGAGCCAACCGTCCTGGTCGTAATCGATGAAGGCGCAGCCGCAGCCGACGGTCTCGAGTATGTATGTTTTGCGGTCCGCCTGGCCGTAGATGAGAGGCACGCGAAGGCCGGCGTGGGCGGCTACATCCGTAAAACACGCATTGAAAGGCAGCCCGGAAGGCTTCCCGCGGGGTTGTGCCTTGACCGCACGGGAAGAAACGCCCTGCGCAAAAGCATTTGCCGCTGGAACTCCTATAAGTCCTAGCATGCTTTGAACCAGAATGGTTCTCCTGGTCAGCCCGTCGTGCTCCATCGCTCGCAGTTTAGCAGCGCGGCAGCGACCCTGCGCGGAACGGCTTAGCGGGTCGTAGTTGCCGCCGCACTCTCGAACGTTTTTGAGATCAGGGCCTGGGCTTCTTTTTGAAGACGTCGCAAATGATCTTCACCCAAGAAGCTCTCCGCATAGATCTTGTAGACGTTTTCCGTTCCAGATGGGCGTGCGGCGAACCAGCCGTTTTTGGTCACAACCTTCAACCCGCCGATCGCCGCACCGTTGCCGGGCGCAGTGGTGAGCATCGCTTCGATGGGTTCGCCGGCCAGCTCTTTTGCCGAGACCTGTTCGGGAGAAAGCTTCGAAAGAATCGCTTTCTCATCGGGCGAGGCGGGCGCGTCAATCCGTTCATACACAGGCGACCCGAACTTCGCAGTCAGCTTTTGGTAGCGTTTGCCGGGATCTTCACCCGTCTTGGCGGTGATCTCTGCGGAAAGGAGCCCGAGAATCAAGCCGTCCTTGTCGGTGCTCCAAGGTGAGCCGTCTCGTCTCAAAAACGATGCGCCAGCGCTTTCCTCACCGCCAAATCCGAGAGAGCCATCCAACAAGCCATCGACGAACCACTTGAATCCGACCGGCACTTCCACTAATCGTCTTCCAAGGTCTGCCGTCAGCCGGTCGATCATGCTGCTACTGACGAGCGTCTTGCCAACACCCGCGTCCGATCGCCACTGCGGCCGATTTCGGAACAGGTATTCGATGGCGACGGCCAGGTAGTGATTGGGATTCAGAAGACCGGAGCTGGGTGTAACAATGCCATGACGATCATGATCGGTGTCGCAGGCGAAGGCAACATCAAACTTGTCCTTCAAAGCGATGAGACTCGCCATGGCATACGGCGACGAGCAATCCATCCGGATCTTGCCGTCCCAATCGAGGGTCATGAAGCGGAACGTCTGATCGACATTCGTGTTTACGACGGCTAGTTTGAGCTTGTAACGCTCCGCTATCCGGGGCCAATAGGCAACACCGGCGCCGCCCAGCGGGTCAACCGCTAAATTCAGTCCTGCCTTGGAAATGGACTCGAGGTCGATGACGGATCCGAGCTCGTTGACATAGCTTCCGAGATAGTCGTACCGATGGGTGGTGCTGGCGTTGAGCGCTCTTTCATAGGGAATGCGCTTCACATCTTTCAATCCGCCGGCAATCAGGTCATTCGCACAATTCTCAATCCATTTTGTGGCGGTGGTATCCGCCGGTCCTCCCGATGGCGGGTTGTACTTGATGCCGCCATCTTCGGGCGGGTTGTGCGAAGGCGTGATCACAATTCCGTCCGCCAAGCCATCCTTACGGCCCCGGTTATAGGTGAGAATCGCGTGCGAAAGCGATGGAGTCGGTGTGTAACCACCCTCTTCGTCGATCATCGTTTCCACACCATTGGCGGCCAAAACCTCGAGCGCGCTCACAAATGCCGGCTCGGAAAGCGCATGCGTATCCGAGCCGATAAACAGCGGACCGGTCGTGCCCTGCTGAGTTCTGTAACGGCAGATTGCCTCGGTAATGGCGAGGATATGATCTTCGTTGAAACTGGCGTGATTGGACGAACCGCGATGGCCTGACGTTCCGAATGACACGCGTTGTGTCTTTTCCGCCGGGTCCGGTTTCAAGGCGTAATACCTGGTGATCAACCGAGGCAGATTCACAAGTTCGGACGGATTTGCGGGCTTCCCCGCGCGCGGACTGATGGGCATGACGTTCCTATAGTATTCCTGCTGTGTGATGCGCAGGAGTACCGCTTCATTACCGAAGCCGAATCCGGGCGCCGAGGAATTAGTGTGCGGGGATGTAGAACCCGGCCGAGGCGCCTACCCAGTCGAGGTTCTTATTGAAATCGACGCCCATCATCTTCCCGCGTCCAGTGCGTACAACTGTAATCAGGGCCCGCAGCTTGCCGTAATCATGCACGTACATGATGCGGATTTCCGCCTTGGTCAGACCGCTGGGGGTCTCGATGGTGGGGACAAAATCCATTTTGCGCTGCAGGATAAATTCGTTGCGCTGCTCGTGCGGGATGGAGTCGATTTCTTGTTTAGTGGGGCCGACCTTCACGCCGAGTCCGGCAAATGAATACAGCGGTTTCAGAACGTACCGATCCAGATCGTCCGGGATGCGCTCCAGATCTGAAACGAACCAGGTCTCCGGCACACTCACATGGCGAAACCAAGGTAAAGAAAACTTGCTGAGGCGAAAAAACCAATTGGGATGCCCCGCCCACTCGACGTCCAGATCATCAGTGAATGTAAATTCCGTCTGAATGTTCTTTCGTACTAGCTCATCCACGATGACGCGGTTGTAAATGCGCTTGATTTCCGTTCCGTTGAGATAAAGCTTCCGGCCTCGCTTCCGCACTTCCGTGATGCCCGCGATTCGGAAACCAAGCAGCTTCTGAGTCATGAGGAAATCGGGCAGCGTCTTCTGTTCGTAGGGATCGATTTCGAGCAGCGCGACCTCCTCCGGCGCATGCCCCTTCAGAATCGCCCGCCGTAAAATTTCGATGTACTCGTGCTCATTCAGGCCCTCCAAAAACATGGTCAGCTTCGGATGCAGCAGTTCGTTCAGGCGATAAACTTGCTGGTACGCTTGGCCGAACGCGAGTTGCAAGCCATAAATGGAGGGGAAACCCTGAATCTCAACCAGCTTCGGCTCAAAGCTTCCATCGGGCTCACGGACCAGCCCGAAATCGGCTTGCACGAAGAGAGGATGTTCCGCTTCGTTGGGCACCCGAAATTGCGCCGGGATGGCTATTTCGGAAGCGGCGCGATATTCCGGATTCGCCGCGAGTTGCTCATACAACTCGCGCCCGTAACGTACCATTTTGTCGAGTAACGGCGTAGGAAGGAAGAGCGGCGTTTCGCTGCAGCGGAAGCCCGGAGCCGCGCCTGTCGTTGTCTTTACCTGTTCCAGGAAGCGAGCGTACAGTTCAGGAGTCCACAACTCATTGAACCGATGGCGTAGCTCGGGTATCACGGCGCGAAATGTCTAGACAAGAAAAGATCCGGCGGTCATAATTTGCCGGTCATCTGCCCAGATGTCGAAGTTCCGGCCGACGACGTCTATGTGCGTGGTAGATGTCCACTTCGCACCGGTGTGCGATCCGTAAGGATCGCCGAAGGCCATATGGACGCCGGGAATTTTTTCGTCCTGCAGAATGTTGCCGACAACTTCATGGACCGCTAGGTTGGTGCCGATCGCAAACTCGCCGACGCGATCGCTATTTTCGTCCCGGTGAGTATAGTTCCAGAACTCGATCTCGAGTTCTTTGTTCGGCGAAGACGCGCTGGTTAACCGATTCCGTTCAATTGTGAGAGTAAGGGGCGTTTCCTTCAAATCGCCGTACTTGGCGCAAAGATAATCGCCCACAACTCCGTCCACTACAAAGGTGCCATTCACTTCCAGGGGGGCCGTGAAGGTTTCGCCGCCCGGTAAGTTACCCCACTTCTCACAGCTAATCAAACCGCTGGTCTTGATCCACTTGTACTCCGGTGTAAGCGTGGCGACGACATCCGTTCCCGCCGGAGTAACGGCCCTTATCGTCCGCGCCTTCTTAACGATGTTCATCACTCGCAGGGTTAGGTCGTCTACTTTGCCGAAGTCCGCGCGCATACCCTCCAGCATGATCTTCTTGTCGATATTCACCATGTGGCCATGGCGTAACTGTTTGCGATTGACAACTTCGCACATCTGCATGCGCGTTTTAAGCTCATGCGGCTGCGCTTGCACGGCAAAAATGCTGACCTGACTGGATTCCATATCGTTGAGGATGACTTGCGGCATGTCTGTCAACGGCCGCGGCGCAAGATCCTCCAAAACAAAGGTACTGAACATACAGCCCGATTCATCAAGCTGGGACACGAGACTCGCCGCGATCTCTTCGGAGGCTCTGTCGGTGATCAACGTCACTTTCTCGGAAGGCTGCACCTTCAGGCATACAAACACGGCGTTGTGGGCGCCGGGAACAAGTTCGGGGTCAAAGTCAGTCTGTTTCAGGTTGGTATTCATCCACTAGCACCGCTAACCGCAACCTCGGTAGAGATTTCGGCCTGTGTCTCGTACATCATGTAATCCACTACTTTCGTCAGGTCTCCCGTTTCCTGAAAGACGCGGAGTTGCCGGTCGGCTCCGGTACCGTGATCGAGGATGCGGTGAATGTAATTCACCTCCTCGCGTGAGCCTAACTCGTCTACTACATCATCCACGAATTTCAGATACTCGTAAATCAGATCTCTTACCGGCACTTCTGATTCTTTTCCGAAATCGATGAGCTTACCGTCCAGTCCGTACCGCAACGCGCGCCATTTATTCTCCATAATGAGCGCGCGCCGGTAGAGGCGGAAGCCCTGGTTGGCGGCGTGTAGCTTATATAGCTTGGCGACTGTCGCCTGGATCAATGCTGCAATCGCGATGGTTTCATCCGCACGCATAGGCACGTCGCAGATGCGAAACTCGAGCGTGGGGAAGTTCGGGTGCGGGCGGATATCCCACCAGATCTTCTTGGCATTATCGATGCAACCTGTCTTGACCAACAGGCTGACAAAGCGGTCATATTCACCCCAGCTTGGGAAGTAGTCGGGAATGTTGGTGCGGGGAAATTTGTCGAATACTTTGCAGCGGTAGGATTTCAGACCGGTATCCATACCCTGCCAGAACGGGGAATTGGTAGAGAGCGCCAGAATGTGCGGAAGGAAGTAGCGTGCTGCATTCATTAAATGAATGGCGACTTCCCGGTCTTCGACCCCAATATGCACGTGCAAGCCGAAGATCAGGTTGGCGCGGGCCACCATCTTCAGGTCCTCAACGATCACTTCATAGCGCTTGTCGGGATAAATCTCCTGATTCCGCCAGTTCGCAAACGGGTGTGTACCGGCAGAAGCGAGGCCCAACCCATTCTTCTTCGCCAGATTGACGATTTCGGTCCGCAGACACTTTAGTTCTTTCGCAGCTCCCTTGATATTGCGGCAAATGCCCGTGCCGACTTCGACAACGGATTGGTGCATTTCGGCTTTCACCGCTTCCTTGAGCAGTATTTTGCCTTGCGAAAGAATCTCCGTATCGATATGGGAGCGGAGATCGCGCGTCTCGGGATCGATTGTTTGATACTCTTCTTCGATCCCAATAGTCAGACTGGGTTCCATGCTCGTTGCCCTCCGTTACCGCTTCGCGCCGCTATTTCTATTTCGACCCCGCCGTGGTTTTCACCTGCTCACCGCTCAGGAAATGACCCCAATGATACTGCGCTTGTGAAGACTCATTGCTGAGCGCCTTGTTAATCGCTAGCTGCGCCACATTCTCCACGACCCATTCAAAATTTTCTTCTCCCACGGAATGCACATCCGCGTCGGGCGCCGGGTTCAAGAAATCGATTGCGTACGGAATCCCGTTCTCAACCGCAAACTCAACAGTATTGAAGTCGTAGCCCAATGCCGTACAAAGCGCCAGGGCATCTTTTACAACGCGATCGTGCAGTCCCTGGGAACTCCATGTGCTGTCGGTGACGTAGCGAAGATGGTGAGGCTGCCGCGGATCATACTTCATGACGCGTACCTTCTCGCGGCCGATGACGTAGCAGCGAAAGTATTCGTCAAAATCGACAGCGGATTGCAACGTCATGCAGATGGAGCCGGTTTCGTCGTAGGCTCTGAAAAACTCATCCGGCGAATCCACCTTGTAGACATTCTTCCAGCCGCCACCGCTGAACGGTTTCAGGAACGCCGGGAATTGGATGTAGTCGAAGATCTCGCCCCAGTTCAATGGAAACATCAAGTTCCTCATGGATTGATCGCTGGTGCCGGGCGGATGCACTTTGGTGGGCAGCACGACCGTATTCGGCACCGCCACGCCTAATTTGCTGGCGAGGGCGTAATTAAAGAACTTGTCGTCCGCGCTCCACCAGAACGGATTGTTGATCACAAGCGTGCCGGTGAGAACCGCGTTTTTGAGATACGCCCGAAAGAACTCGATATCGTGCGAGATGCGGTCGATGATGACGCGATATCCGCTCGGGTCGGCCATTTTGATTCCGCCGATCCGAATATGCTCGGCAGTGACGTCAGGAGCATTCTTGCTATTGATCCGGTCAACCAAGGCGGATGGGAAGGTGTTCTCCATTCCATAGATGATTCCGATCTTCGGCATGTTCACCTCGTTTAGGAATAACTCAAAATCAAAAGAACTTATCAGCCATGCGCTGCCACAGCGGCCAATCGTGCCGTTCGCCTCCGGTCCAAACATCCAGCCAATGAGGAATGCCCTTTTCGGCCAGGATGTGGTCCATTCGAAGGTTCTCGCCGAGACAAATATCGTGATCTCCCACGGCCAGAATTAGTTTCATGGAGCGGTACCGGTCGAGGAACCAGCCATCATTTATATTGGGCACGTAATCGACTGGATTGTTGAAGTAAAAGTCCTGGTCGTAATAGCCGTCCATGAACGATTTGAGTTCGAACGCTCCGCTCATTGACACGCAACCAGAGGCTACGTCCGGGTGGCGCAAGGCGAAATTGAGAGCGTGATACCCCCCGAAACTGCAGCCGGTCACGTAAATCTGACCAGCGCCGTTCGTGCCCGTAATCAACGGAAGAACCTCATGTAGGATGTAGTTCTCGTAAGCGATATGCCGCGCCACGCGGTCGTGAGGATGAACGCCGCGGTTGTACCAACTCTCCGCGTCGACGCTGTCCACTGCAAAGACCTGGAGATGGCCCGCTTCGATTTTCCCCGAGACGGCGTGAATCATACCCGAGTTTTCATACTCGTAGAACCGCCCACGGGAAGTTGGAAACACCAGCAGGGGCAAGCCGCTTTGGCCGTACGCGAGTAATTCCATGTTGCGGCCAAGACGGTGGCTGTACCAATTGTGATAATCGCGGCGCATTGCTGGTTAAAGTTGTTTATGTCGAAGCGGACGGAATCCCGCAACCATCTTAATCGTACGCTGCTAAAGCATTGCGACTAGGGGAACGGGCATCGGGTTCGCGAACTCGCACGGGTTGCGGCGGTAACCCGCGATTTCGGTCAGCAACTTGCAAAGGCAAAAGGGCCAAAGGCGTTCAGGCAATCCCGAATCAACGTTTTAGTTCCGAACGATGCAACGGCGTGGGACCTTCATTTCATCTAAGTACAAGCAGTGTGGGTTAGGCGAAGAATTGACGTATTTGTTAAGCTGTGTAAATAGTCCGTCCGAGGCGAATTGTCGTTGCGGAAGAGCGGACGTCATGTCAACGGCTGATCTGAAGCGGAGAACTTTATCCGCGGTCTTCGCTCTCCTCTTTCTTGCGTGGAGCGCTTTTGCGGGTACTGACGCGCCCGAGCCGGACGAACCCCATGGAGCTTCCGCAGCTATTCTGAACAAGTATTTGGAAGCCACTCAAACACACGACGAGGCCCTGCGAGGCGCTTCCATGGAAGTGGATATCAATGCTTCTGTACCGAACCTGAAAGAGCAAGGCCGCCTACACGCGCTCCGGAAGATTTCGAAGGTAGGTCAAATCACCTACCGGGAACTTCGTTTCCAGGGTGACAACACTGTCAGGAACCAAGTCATCGGCCGGTATCTCCAGGCGGAACAGCAGGGGCAAGGAGACCAGAGCCTTGCGATTACCCCCACAAACTATAAATTCAAGTACAAGGGCGAAAAAGCTCTTGAGACGGGCAAGGAAGTCTACGTCTTCCAGCTCTCACCGCGTAAAAAGAAGGTGGGCCTCTTTAAGGGTGAGATATGGCTGGACGCAGGGACTTATCTGCCCGTATTTGAGAAGGGCCGCTTCGTGAAAAATCCGAGCATCTTCTTTAAGAAGGTGGATTTCGAGCGTGCTTTCCGGATCGAGAACGGTCTTGCCGTCCCGCAATACACTATGAGCACAATCGACGCCCGGCTGATTGGAAAGGTGGAACTAAATATCAGCTACTCCAAATTTTCGCCAACTTCGGGAGATGGGGACACGGCAGAGGCTCCACCGGAGGGCGCGACCGCCGTAGCGGTTTCGCATTCACAATAATGCCCGCTGCCGTCCAGTGCCTTATCGCGGCTATACACATCCCCGGACAACCCGCTCGCTCTTCGCGGGTTGAGTCCGCAACCGGAAACCAAGTAACCTAAACGTAGCCCCTAGGGAGTCCATGAGAACGCTTTTCCTGAATCCTCCTTCTTTTGAAGGATTTGACGGTGGTGCCGGATCCCGCTGGCCCGCTTCCCGCGAGATTGAATCCTACTGGTATCCAGTTTGGCTGTGTTATCCGGCGGGAATGATTCCCGACAGCAAGGTGGTGGACGCTCCGCCGCACAAGATTACCATCGACCAAACGGTCGCCATGGCGTCCGATTTTGAGCTTCTGGTGCTGTTTACGTCCACTCCCGGCTTTACCGTGGATGTCAAAATCGCCGAAATGATGAAGGACGTGAATCCGAAGCTGAAGGTCGCCTTTGTCGGACCGCCCGTCACGATCGAGCCCGAAAAGAGCTTGCGTGCGTCCACTGCGATCGATTTCGTAGTGAAACGCGAGTTCGATTACGCCATCCGCGACTTCGCGATGGGCAAGCCGCTCGATGAAATCCCTAGCGTTGTGTTTCGGAAGAACGGCGGCTTTCAGCACAATCCCGAGGCTCCGGTCATCGAAGATCTGGATGCGCTGCCCTGGGCGACAAAAGTGTATAAGCGCGATCTCGATTTTCGGCGCTACAATGTTCCGTTCCTTTTAAATCCTTACATCTCCTTCTACACGACCCGCGGCTGCCCGGCGCAGTGCACGTTTTGCTTGTGGCCGCAGACGCACTCCGGGCATCGCTGGCGGCTGCGTTCTTCCGACGACATCGTGAACGAATGCCGCTGGACCCTCGAAAACTTCCCTGGGCTCAAGGAGATCTTCTTCGACGACGACACGTTCAATTACCAGAAGGCGCGGACGATTGAACTTTGCAGCAAGCTGAAGACGCTAAACTTCACGTGGAGTTGCACTTCGCGCGTGACGACTGACTACGACACGTTGAAGGCGATGAAAGATGCCGGTTGCCGGCTTCTCATTGTGGGCTACGAGTCCGGGGATCAGCAGATCCTCAAGAACATCAAAAAGGGCGCGACGATCGATATGGCGCGCCGCTTCACGGCCAACTGCAAGAAGCTGGGTTTGACTATCCACGGCGACTTCATCGTCGGCCTTCCCGGTGAGACGCCGACCACCATCCGAAAAAGCATCGAGTTCGCTAAGGAACTAGATGTGGAGACCATCCAGGTCTCGATCGGTCACCCGTTCCCGGGCACCGAATTCTACGATCACGTCAAGAAGAACGGCTTGATCACGCTCGACGAGAAGATGACCGACGGCGCCGGTCACCAGATCCCGAATTATCAATATGAAGGTCTAGACCAAGCTGAGTTGGTGGATTGGGTGGAGCGCTTTTACGGCGAGTTCTACTTCCGTCCAAAAGTGGCCTTCCGCTTGGTTCGCAAAGCAATTTTCCACAACGACGAGCGCAAGCGCCTCTACAAGGAAGCTCGCGAATACCTGGCGCTGCGTTCCAAGCGAAAGCTATACGTCAAGGATTATAAGGCGGAGAAAGAGCGTGCCGCTGTCCTCAGTGCCGGGGATTGATCTCGCAGCGGCGAACGGCCCGGCCCCCTCAAGATTCGACATTCAGCCGGTACAGGTGCGGAAGGGAACGGCTTCCAAACTAAGGGTGTTCGTTCTTGCGTCTGCTGTGATTCTGTTCAATGCAGTGGGCAATCTATCGCTTGCCTGGGGAATGAAGCACGTAGGAAAGGTCGCTTTGGACCCCCTTCCTTATTTACGAGCGATGCTCAACCCGTACGTCGCTCTCGGCATTATTCTACTTTCGCTATGGCTCTTAACTCGTATGGCCCTGCTGAGCTGGGCCGATCTTAGCTTTGTGTTGCCGATTACTGGGGTCGGCTACGTGCTTGCGGCCGTATTGGGAATGCTCTTTCTGAATGAGACGATCACTCGTGTTCATTGGACCGGTACTCTCCTGATCTTCGCCGGGACGGCCATGGTCGGTAGCACGAGCCAGCGAACGCACCAGATGCGAGGAGTTCACGAATGAAGTGGCTGCTGCTGTCGGTGATCGTTCTTGCAACGGTTCTCAGCGACCTGCTTCAAAGTTACGAAATGAAGCGCAGCGGTGAGCAGCGCGTAGATGCTCGCGGTCTCGCTCGGCTGCTGGCGTTAATTGTGAAGCGGCGTTATCTGGTGCTCTCTATCTTGTGCATGGCTGTCTCGTTTTTCGCCTTTATGGCGTTAATCCAGACGGCCCCGCTCAGTTTCGCCGTGCCGGCGTCGGCCGCCACATTTGTGCTTGAAACCATCCTCGCCAAGTTCGTCTTGAATGAGCAGGTGGGCAAGCGGCGCGCGGCGGGCGCTCTGCTCGTACTGGGCGGCGTGCTGTTACTCGCCCGATAGCCATTTTGCAGCTCTTTTGGCTTCTCTTTTTCCCAGCGGCGGCCTATCAGTTGCTCGCCATCCTGGCTGCTCTCCGGCATCTATACCTTCGTGCGCGTAACGGACGCCACCCTGCGGACGGGTCTTTGCCAGGCATTTCGGTGCTGAAGCCGATTCGCGGCCTCGATCCAAACACGTACGACGCTTTCGTCTCGCAGGTGGAGCAACATTATCCCGCTTTTGAGATCCTGTTCGGCGTAAGCGACGCATCGGATCCCGCCGTTGCCGAAGTACATCGCCTTCAGCTCGAATACCCGCAAGCCGCGATTCGGCTCGTCGTCACCCGTCCGGCTGCCCAGGGAAACGGCAAAGTCGGAGTACTGATCGCGCTCGCCCTGCACGCCCAGTATCCGATCTGGGTGGTGAACGACAGCGATATTCGAGTGGATCCCGAATATCTGTCCCAAGTCGCGGCTCCACTCGCTGACCGCTCGGTGGGAGTGGTCACCTGTCTGTATCGCGCGAATCCGCATACCATACCCGCAGCCTGGGAAGCGCTGGGCATCGCGACGGATTTCATGCCCAGCACACTGGTTGCGCAGTTGCTTGGGGTGCGGGAGTTCGGGCTAGGGTCTACGCTCGCATTCCGGGCTGCGGACCTGCAAGACGCTGGAGGGTTTGAGGCGCTGGCCGACTACTTGGCGGACGACTACCAGCTCGCCAAACGAATAACCGGCCTCCGTAAGCGCGCGCTGTTGTCCACATACACGGTCGAAACGGCGCTTGGGGAAGCAAGCTGGACGGGCGTTTGGCGGCATCAGATTCGGTGGGCGCGAACCATTCGAACCTCGAAAGGCGGTGGCTACGCCGGTCTGCCGATCACGCACGCTGGTCTTTGGGCGCTCATCGCCGCTTCTTGTGGGGCGTGGTTTCCCGCCTTCGTGCTTATCGCCCTTCGGATGTTCTCTGCCCTCTTGGCGGCAGGACTGGTCCTCCAGAGCTCGCTCATCTCCGCCTTTTGGCTCGCTCCCTTGTGGGACCTGTACGCATTTTGCGTTTGGGCTACGTCTTACGCCGGAAGGACAGTTCGCTGGCGTGATCAGGTGCTCACAATTGACAAGCAAGGCCGCATCCGGGCGTGAAAGCGCATCCGTTCACGTGCATGTTAACCTGTTATATTTACAACATCTTGCGAACCGGCCTACGAGGGTTCTCGTGGGCTGACGCCGCACCATACAGGAGTTAGGAGTCTGATGTTCTTGAAATATTCGAGCGCTTTGCTGGTTGCTGCCCTGGCAATCTCAGGAGCGCCGGCCGTAGCGCAACAAATTGGGCCCGCCAAGGTCGCTATCATCAATGCGCAAAAGGCAGTTGCCGATACCCAGGATATAAAAAAGGCGCAAGCCGCGCTGGAAGCGAAATATAGGCCTCGGCAACAGGAAATCCAGACCCTGCAACAGCAGCTTCAAAGCATCCAGCAGCAATTAGCGACTCCCAATCTCGCCCCGGACAAAGAAGCTCAACTGCGCTCGGATGGTGTTCTCAAGCAGAAGGAACTGCAACGTCTCGGCGAAGATCTGCAGACCGACGTGAATAATGAGCGGCAGGATATTCTCGGTCGTGCAGGCCGGCAAATGACCGAGATCGTCAAGAAAATCGCCGAAGAACGGGGCTTTGACGTTGTCATGGACATTACAAACACTCTTTACTACAAACCGGCCCTGGACATCACAGCGGAGGCGACCGCCGCTTATGACAAGGCGTATCCGCCGAAGTAAAGCAGCTAAGTAAAGCAGCCGTTCAATAACAAATCGCTCGCCGGAGCGTCCATCTTGATGGAGAACCCATGGGGAGCTACCTTCAGAGTTACGGTGTAGATGAGTACCGCCGCAATCGGACAATCAAGTGGATTGTCCTGACCTGCGTCGGAGTGGCCATTCTGGCGCTCGCCGGCTACTTGCTGTTTCACAACTATCCCGAGAAACGGGTAGCAAGCCGGTTCCTTGCGCAATTAAATTCGCACAACTACGATGCGGCTTATAGCGACTGGGGCTGCACAACGCAGCACCCCTGTCCCAATTACGATCGTGGCCGCTTCATGGATGACTGGGGTCCTTCGAAGAAGATCACATCCCCGTGGAGGGTCGCTTCCGTCGATGGCTGTAAGAGCTTCGTCACGGTCAATGTACAAGCGGACGGCTCCGAACTGCAATCTCTCGCGGTTCAACGCAGCGACGACAGCCTGGGTTTTGCGCCCTCACCGGAATGCCAGGAGAAGCAATGGCATTGGAAGCAGTTTTTCAACCGCCTCTTCGGCCACGGCAGCTCTTAAGAGAAGATTGCGCCGTGTGCCTTTGGATAAGGGGACTCCCCACGTGTTTGCAAGCATGCTTTACATCGTCGCCTTCTCTGGAATGTGGCTTGCGAGCACAACCCTCTAGAATACCGACACGAGCGTTCTTCCCAGCGCCTGTGCCCCAATCGTGCCGAGTTCATCCCCGGCCGAAAGACCGGTCAGAAAGACAGCGAGTAGATCGCAAATCTGCTGCAAGCAAGAATCGCTTCGCATTCACCTATTGATATTCTGTAGGTCATCCGGTAGCATTCTTATAGGAATTCGATAGGTCTCAATGCCTGAATCTCGAACCGAACTGCTGCGCGGTACCCTGGATCTGCTCATCCTCAGAGCGCTTACGTTGAATCGCGACCATGGTGTCGGTATCGCCCGCAGAATTCACCAGATTTCCAAAGGAACATTCGATGTCAAGCCAGGCTCGTTGTTTCCGGCGTTGCATCGCCTTGAGGAGAAGGGCTGGTTATCTTCCGAGTGGGGCGAATCGGAAAATTTGCGGCGTGCCAAGTACTACAAGCTTACGAAGGCGGGTCGAAAGCAGATTCAAAACGAAATCGCGAATTGGGAGCGTGTCTCCGCTGCAATGGCCTGGGCCATAGAGGCTACGTCGGAAAGCTAAATCATGCCAAATCTCGCAAGACTTTTGCGCAATAGCTTCCACAAGAAACGCATAGAGCAAGATCTGGATGACGAGATACGTTTTTATCTTGAAACGACTGCCCAAAACAAAATGGCAGCAGGTATGAACGAAGAGGAGGCACGAAGGGCTGCTCGCCTGGAATTGGGAAGCGTGGATTCCTTGAAAGATTCGGTGAGGGATGTACGGGCAGGAGCAATGGTCGAACGAATCTGGCAAGACTTCCGCTACGCTTGCCGCGCGCTTCGCAATCAGCCGGGTTTTACGGCGGCGGCCGTCCTCGTACTGGCGCTGGGCATCGGCGCGAACAGCGCCGTGTTCAGCTTGATCAATGCTTTTCTGTTAAAGCCATTGGCCGTCACGAATCCCGAAGAAGTGGTCGGACTTTACAGCCGCGACACCAAGGATCCGGATACTTACCGGGCGTTCTCCTATCCAAACTATCTAGACATCCGCGACAGCCAGGCAGCCTTTTCAAGCGTGATGGCCCACGATCTTGCTCTGGTGGGCATCAAAGAAGGCGACACGACGCGCCGAACGTTTGCCGACGTCGTCTCTTCGAATTACTTTTCGACGCTTGGTGTGCCGCTCTTGGAAGGCCGTTCCTTCAGGACGCGAGGAAGAACAGCCGGGCGGTGACCCAACAGTTATCGTGTCGTATTCGTTCTGGAGGAAAACGGGTAAAGATCCCCAGTTGATCGGCAAACATCTCCGTATTAACGATCATCTGTTTACGGTCATCGGCATCACGCTAAAGGGATTCACGGGTACTACCGTGCTCGCAAGTCCCGAGCTATATGTGCCGCTTGGCGCGTACGACTTCGTGATGAACGATTTTGAAAGTCATGGCAAGCCGCTCGATGCCCGCGATAACAATGCTTTGTTTCTGGTTGGCCGCCTGAAGCCAGGAGTCACCCTGCAGGCTGCGAATGCAGGGCTCGCGGTGGTTGCTTCCCAAATGGGAAAGGCGTTTCCAGCCGAAAACAAGGACCAGATGTTGTCGGTCCATCCGCTCTCGCGCTTGTCCATATCGACAAATCCTTCGAGCGATAACGATCCGTGGGCAGCCGCTATTCTGCTGCTCTCGTTGGCCGCGATCGTGCTGCTAATCGCCTCCTTAAACCTTGCGAATATGATGATGGCCAAAGGCTCAGTACGGCGCAAGGAGATCGCGATCCGGCTCGCCATCGGGGGCAGCCGGCGCCGCATTGTGCAGCAATTAGTTACAGAGGGACTGGTCCTCGCTATTCTGGGTGGCGCGGCGGGACTCTTCGTTGCCTCCTGGAGCACAACGCTTCTGATCGGCTCGCTCTCACGGGTTATTCCGTTCGATGTCGTCTACGATTCCACGCCCGATCTGCGCGTCCTGGCCGGCGCGCTTGTCTTTTGCGGGATAAGTGCAGTCATTTTCGCGCTCTTTCCCGCCTGGAAGCTTTCCAAGCCGAAGACTTGGCTCGATTTGAAGGAAAATGCCGGCGAGGACGTCGCTGGTCGCCCACGCCGCCTCTTCTCGCGCGGAAACATGCTTGTCATCGCACAACTCTCGCTGTCATTGATGATGCTCGGAGCCGCGGGCCTGTTCATTCGTAGCGGTACGCGCGCCGCCAATGTGCAGCCGGGCTTCTCGCTTGATAACGAGATTACTGGGGAGGTGGATGCCAGCCTCGCTAACCAGCACGAGATGCGGGGACGCCAGACCTACCGTGCGCTCCTGGAGCGCCTCAAGCGAATTCCCGGTGTGCAATCGGTCGCGATAGCCGCTAGCGTTCCGTTCGGCATTACTTGGTCAGGCACGAGCGTGCTGCCTTCCAACTCCATGGCTTCAAAAGGGCGCCCGCCGATGTATGCGCACTTCAATATCGTGACGGATAGTTATTTCCAAACGCTCGGTATTCCATTGCTGCGTGGCCGAACCTTCATTTCCGCGGAGAACATGCCGGAATCGAAAAGCCATGTTGCCGTCGTCGATAAGCTCGTGGCCGATAAGCTGTGGCCCGCCGGCAATGCTGTTGGCCAGCAGATCCGTTTGAATGAATCGGGCGGGGGCTACGCGCAAACGTGCGAAATCGTAGGTGTGGTGGGCAATGTGCGCGAGAAGATTGTGGGCGACGAAGCCGAGCCGCCTCATGTATACATTCCGTTCGGGCAGCATTATCAGGCGGATATGCAGATTCATGTCAGAGTAGCGGCGACTTCGCGCGATGCCGAACTGCGGATGCTCGATACGATTCGTCGCGAGATCCGCGCCGCTGACCCAAGCCTACCGCTACTGTCGTTGAAGTCCATGCGCGGCCACTTGGAGTCCGGCGCAGACATCTGGGTCGTCCGCACGGGAGCGCATATTTTCGAGATTTTCGGCGGAGTGGCCCTTTTTCTTGCCATTATTGGCCTTTATGGTGTGAGCGCGTATACGGTGGCTCGCCGTACCCGCGAGATTGGTATCCGTATGGCAATCGGTGCCGATGCCCCATCTATGCTGCGAATGATTTTGGGTGAAGGCCTTCGCATAACGGCAGTGGCCGTAGGTCTGGGAGTGCTGCTGGCGTTCGGGATCGGGCAGGTTCTGACCGGATTTCTCTATGAGGTTCGCGGCATCGAACCCGTGGTGCTTCTGGTTGCAGCCGCCATTCTGGCGGGTGTTGCTCTTGTTGCCTGTTACATTCCGGCCCGAAAAGCATCGCTGATTGATCCAATGATCGCTCTCCGTTACGAGTAACGCCTGCCATCGAGAGCAAAGCACCCCTTCTCACGCAGCTTTGATGCACCCGAGTAATCTGGGTTCCAGTCATGGAGCAGCCCAAGAATACCGCTCCTGTACTTCGCACGCATTTCGTCAGATCTTCGAAATCTGGGTGCCGTGTGGCGGCAGAACGTGTTCCTTTGCGGGCTTCGAAATAGAAGCATGCAGAGAGAGCCGAACCGGTGTAAGCGGTAGATCAGCGGTATCACGATCCGTTAGTGGAAGGATTCACCTCCTTATCTGGCTCCAAACGGAGCCGCAAGCAGCAACTCTATAGAACTCCGTGTCTGATCGAGAACTCATGATGCAATCGCGAGTTCTGTTTTGATTGCCAACACGATCGATGCGGCTTTCTACAGTGCTGTCTCGTTCGTCGGCGGCCGGAAAGTTGGAAAATGCTACCAAACAGCGAAACCGACCGGAGCGCCTCCAGATGAGGAATGCCGTTCAACACAATCTCGAGCGGTACTGTGACCTGCTGTTCTACCTCCTCGGCGGCGCGCCCCGGCCAGTGGGTGATAACTTGAACGTAATTGTTCGCCACATCGGGATAGGCTTAAATCGGCAGGTTGTGAAAGGAGATCGCGCCCCACGCCGCAACATGACTGCCAGCCCGATGATCAAGAGCCTGCTCCGGAGAGCGAAATCGACGAACGGTCGAATCATGCCGCGCTTTTACTGTTCGCTTTCCGCTGAAAGAGCGAGAGCATTGTTCACAATCTGCTGCCCTGGTGAAATACCCGAAACAATGTCCTGCATGCCGCCCGCGATGTTGCCTGTTATGACCTCTGTCCTGCGAAACTGGCTCTGTCCATCGGGAACAAAGACCCAGTCGCGGTCGTGCAGATGCAGCACCGCCACGCTCGGCACGCTTGCATACGTGCGGCCGTGCATACCGTAGAAGGTTGCCGTAACAAACATGCCGGCCCGCATCATCCCAGGGTTAGGCATCTGGATTCTCACCTTCGCCGTGCGGATGGTAGGATCCAACACCTTTCCGATGTTGGTTATGCGCCCGCGAAACACGCGATCCGGATAAGCGTTCAACCTGACGTCCGCTTGATCGCCCAGCCTGACCTGCGGCAAATCGTTCTCATATACGTCGCAAATCACCCAGACCACGGAAAGGTTTGCGATCGTAAACAGGTTCGCCTGATTATCCGGCGTGTGTACGCTGGCCGATTGCACCACGTTTTGTTCCACAATTGTGCCGTCGGAAGGCGCGTAAACATTCACCACCGGATCTTCCTTGGCGGGATCGCCGCCGAGTGTACGGATTTCTTGCTCGGCGACGTGCACACCGACGCGCGCCTTCTCCTCGGTATCTTCTGCCACCTGCAAATCGTTGAGCGACATCGCTCCGTGTTCGTATAAAAGTTTCGCCCGCTCTAATTGCTTCTGGGCCAGCGCTTCGTCGGCTTTGGCTTGTTCGTACGTCTGGAAAGCATTCGCAATGTCATTGCTCAGTACCTTGAGCAAGAGCTGACCTTTCTTTACGTCGTCGCCCAGCTTCGCGTAAATTGCAACCACGCGGCCCGATGCTAGTGAAACAACGGGAATAGATTTTTCAACATCGGGATTCACAACGCCGGTTGCCTCCAACTTGGGACGCTCCTCGCGCTCGCCGGCAGTGACCAGAGTGAATCGTTCCGGCCGGTCCACCTTCACGATGTTCAGATCCGGCTCCTCCACCACGTTCGGCGGCGGCGGAGCGGCGGAAGCCGCGTTCACCTTTTCCTTAGAGCCACAGCCCGTCAGCACACTTGCTGTTAAAACCACGGCCGCTAAAGTCGCGGTCAAACCGAAACTCGCCCGCTTCATCGAATAACCTCACGTCCGACGGAAAAATTCACCTGGTTCGCAGCCGAGAAATACGCTCCGACCAAATTCAGATAACTCATTTGTGTATCGCGATATTCCCGCTGAGCATCGAGAAAATCCAGTAACGACGCCCCGCCGTGCTCGTACGCAAACGAAACGGTGGAACGGATGTCGCCGGCTTCCTTCAGGTAAGTGGTCTTGTAGGGCCGCAGCAGCGCGAGCGTGCTTTCGAGCGTTGCATAGGCCGACTCGACGTCATGCACGGCCTGAGTATCCGCCGCGGCAACCAGCTTCTGATTGCGTCCGATATCCAGCAACGTGTGCAGCTTGTCGCCCTGATTCCTATCGAAAATACGCAGTGGAAAGTTAACGCTGAATCCTACGTACGTATTCAACGGCGGCGGCTGGTGAGACAGGTCCATCGAAAACGTCGGGTCGGTGGAACCATTCGCTACCGACAAGCGGTGGTCCGTCTTCGCTTTATCCAACGATTGCTGGGCTTCCTTTACATCCGGACGCGTCCGTTCAGCCAGCGCTCGTAGCTCATCAAGCGTCGTGACAGGCTCTCTGAACTCGAACTCCTCTTTGACATCGAGATCCTCGGGAGCTGTCTTTTCTTGCAGCAGTGCCAACAGATCGATCTTCGCGGTCCGAAGGTTCACCAGCGCTGTTTGCAAATCCGATTCGAACTGCACGCGCTGGATCTCCACCCGCTGAAAATCGACCTTCGCAATGGCGCCCAGCGAGAAACGCTCGCGATCAATCGCGATCTCTTTGTCGTAATATTCCAGGTCTTCTTTGGCGACTGCGCTCACCGCCTTAGCCAGCAGCACGCGTACGAAGGCGTCGCGCAAGTTGAACATGAGAGTCCGCTGCAGATCGGATTGAGCGGAACCGGCAATGGCGGTGGCTAACTTCGCGCTGGCCAACCTCAGCTCGCGCTTGTGTTGGCGTTCGTGCAAATAATCTATGTCAAACCACGCATACGAATTCGAGAACGGCGCGTATGGATTGGCGTTGAACGGCGTAATCTGGTCCAATCCCAACGTCACTGACGGATTCGGGCGCAGATACGCCGTTATCTCGTCTGCTCGCGATTCGTCTATGGTCACCTGACCCGCCGCGAGCGTCGGATTGTTCACTCGAAATCTGTCTTGCGTCTCCTGCCAATCAAGCACTTGCGGAGTACCGGCAGTCTGCGCCCGGCATCCGATAGCAAACAGGAGACCGATACAATAACGCCACCTGCGGCGCTGCATCTGTCCTCCAAAAAACTAATTTTTGTGTGGGTGAGTTGGCTCTAGGCCGTGACGAAACGAGGCGGTGAACGGCCCGCTCGATGCGGCACCATCCGGCTTACCGCTTCCGGAGCGGGAGCGAAGAGAAGAGAGATAAAGAAGAACACCAATACGATGGTCCGCGTTTCGGAAACCACCGGATTGTCCATGGCCTCGTACAACCGCATTAGGTTGTCCATCCGGCTATGTTTTCCCGCGTGACCCCGCTCATGCTGCGCCGCGAAGTGTTCCGCGCGCAAGGCGTCGTCAGTCGCTGAAATATACGGGAATAAGGATGCGACGATAAGCGCCACGCCCACGATGTGAAGCCACGCAGGCGAGTTCCTTCCTCGCGGCGTTCGAGAAAGCGCAGCCCGGACCGTGCATGCAAAGGCTAAAAGCCCCAGCACGAGCCAGATTACATTCAGCGCCGTGTCAAATCGCACTCCTCTTTAACCTATCACGCGCTTTTATCCCGCAATTCTTCCAGAGCACCGTGCCAGGCATTTGGCGCATCAATTGCAATTAGGGAGTGGGGATCGTCTATTTTTATGAGTGCAGTGTTTCGTTTCTGGTTGTTAGGGGTGTCCATCGCGGGCTTCGCAGCTCTCGCGGCAGATATTCCCCCTCAACCGGCGCTTGCCTCGCGAGAAGTTCCTCATCCTCTGTATTACTGGCAAAATTCCCCCGTTGGCAACACCGCTCAGCTTCTTACACTGTTCTGCGGATCGTGCCTGAGTTCCAACGGCGCACAAGAAGACGTGCCGCTTGTCTCCATCCTGCGGGATACCCTCGGCGACAACACTTCAGAGAATGACCGGGTTTCTTCTGTGTGGCTTTTAACTTACTCCTCCCCGAATATTGGCCGAAGAATGCTGTCGGCAGTGCCATTTTTTTTCTGGCGCGCCGGTGAAGGATCCTCCTCTGTGAGTTCCCGCGACACTAAGCCATTGTTCGATCTCACTGCGCCTCAGCATCCCGTCATGTCGGAGATCAGTCGCGACCTTATTCAGTGGACGCTATTCGATCCGATGACCACCACCGTGCGCGCCACCTCGCGCGCCTACCGGAGCAACGCGTTGGACTACGAGCGCCTACATCTGGAAGAAGCGGTCAGTTATCTTCGCGAAGCGCCAACGTCCGATGACGCGTCGGGTCCAACGGCGACGCAGCTAAATACCGTGATTGCCCGCCTCGAATTACGCAAGAGTCTTCTGGGCGGCCTTGTCAGTGGAAGCGGCGCTGCCCGCTTCGGCGAAGAATCCGGATACGAACAGGAGCGCATTCGCAGCCGCAACTGGGAGCTCTTGCGGCAATGCGCCGAAAAAGCGGGACTCTTCTTCGAGCCGATCAACCTGGCCGGTACCACCGGTCAGTATGCGGTTCTCTGGTTCCCGCTGAATGAATCGTTTTCTCCCGCCGGAATTTCACTAACGCCGGTATGGAAGCTGTTGAACATCCACGATCCGTGGACCGATGCGCGCCTCAAGGCGCGGAAAGGCACTGTGTATACTCGCGCGCTTGACGCGGACGGCTCGTTGTTGCCCTTCGGCGAGTCCGGGAGCCGGAAGGTTCAGATGGTTCCGCTCGGGGTCTACAGTCTGAACTATCCAAAGCTTCCACTTCTATTAATCGATTTCCGCGACAAACTTCATGTCCGCTGGCACGAGATGACTCAACGATCCATCAACGAGATTACTGCTGGCGTCATAGGAATCTCTCACTTCACAAATTGGTACTACTACGTTGCAGCCGATCTTTATGACTTTGTTACTTCCCGCCACGGTGGCGCCATGGACCAAGCTGCACGCCTGGATTCCTACTCGCAATTCCGTGTGAACTTGGCACTGGATCGGCAGATCGATCCCCGGTTGCGGCAGGAAATACAACAGCACGTAAATTCGCTCGAGATCAATCCGCTGGAGGCAGCTCCCGGCCGTGAGATGCAGGCCGCTCGACAGCGATATGCTCAGCTTCAGGCGCAAACAGAAGAGGGTGGAGCATTGATGGTTCGGCTCAATAAGCAGCGCCGCGCCGAACTGGCGTCATTTGGAGAAACCCCCAAGAATCAGGTGGCCCACGATCTGTTTCACACCGCGACCTTCGGCCTTTACACGCATCGGGTGAAGCCGGATCCCGAGAATCTCTCGGCGCTCGACCGCGACCGGCGACTTGAGTACCACCTTGGCTTTCTCAATTCCCTGGCGAACGCCGGCACCGACCCGGAAGTCGCTTACGATAGCTCACGGGTCCGCGCTTCCGTCAAGGCTTTGGATGATCTCACGTCCAGCATCAACTCACCTGGCCTTCGCCAACAAACAGAAGCGGTTTTGCAGCGCATCACGAGTCTCTCGCGCGATCAGGATCTTCAATCCGATTGTTCCGTTGCCCTTGCTTCTCTGCGTCGCTCCGATCCGGCGCTCCGGCGCGCGGAAATTTCCGGTGTCCTTACATCGCCCCGCTCACTCGCTGCTGTCTCCGGCAAGCTGGATGTTCGGAAGTGATCCGGCTATTCCGGGCCACTCTTCTCCTTACACTCGCGTCTCTAGCACGGCGGCCAACAGCGCCGGAGCACGAGCGAGGCCGGCCGGCCTCGCGGCGCATTGTGATTTTCAAAATTGACGGCCTCAATGCGGATCTGCTTCACCGCACGATGCGCGAGACCGATCCCGAGACAGGCAAATCGCGTCTCCCGTGGTTTTCGCATATCTTCGCGGAGCACGGCACCGTTTTCGAAAATTTCTACACGCGCGGCATTAGTCTTTCGGCCCCATCGTGGTCTATGCTCGATACCGGACACCACACCATCATCCGTGGCAATGTCGAGTACGACCGGTATACCGGCTATGTCTACGATTATCTGAATTTCTTTCCCTTTTACATCGGGTATGCACGTAAACACCAGGTAGATATGCCGGGCGTGGAAGTGCTTGACCGCGCCGGCATTCCGCTGGTCATCGACGCCTTTCCCGTACCGCCAAGTCTTTCAAAGCTTCCAGCTTTTTCAACGAGGCGTTCGCTGGACCACCTTGGCGCACGTTCTCGAACGCCGCTTCTCTTCAAAGACCCTGCTCTCCGCCATCGAAAATGCAGGCGCTCCCTCTCTCGACCAAATGCTAGGACAGCAAACGGAAGAAGAACTCAAGGTCTCATCTGATGAATCCGGAAATCTTCTATCTTGATTTCTACACCGGCGATGTCGACCACGAAGGTCACGCCACAAATGAACCCGCCGCTCTCGACAATGCGCTGCGCGCCCTAGACGCGCGAGCGGGAAGGATCTGGACCGCAATCCAGGCAAGCCCACTGGCGGATGAAACGATCTTCGTTGCGGTCTCGGATCACGGCATGAATAATGTTCCGGGGGTCTTCAGTCAAGCCTTCAGCCTGCCGGATTTCTTCAACAGTCCCGCGGGTGGCGCTCACCACGTCGTGACAAATCGGCATCAGCTCAGCGATTTCAAACTGGTAGGTTTGAATCCGCTCGTGCGGCGCGTGATCACACCCAGCACGGCATCCTTCTATCTGGCCGGTGAGCCGAATTACCCGACCGCCTGGCTCGACCTCGATGGCAATGAGCGCGCCGCCGTGCATTTCCGCAATACGCGACCTGAACAAAATCCACATCCTCCTTCTGCAACTCGCGCGGGAAGATCTCGCGCCCGATGTCAGGCGCGCCGCCGCGCTTTGCCTCAAAGAGACGATCGATCGCCACCGCGCCGATTGGACCAGAACGGCAGACGAACTCACTAGCGAATTGGCAGATCTTCAAGCATCGATCAAAGAACGCCGGCAATTAAGCAAAGCGAAACGCAAGAAATGGACCCGCTACGAACAGGATCAGGGCGAGGACAAACAGGCGTTGCGGTTCGCTCAGCAACTCGAAGCCTCCGAACGCGAGCATGATGAATACAGCGCATACCTGACGCATCTTCATGCTTTGCTCAATCTGCAACCGAGCGGTACGCACCCCTTCAAGGACAAAATCTCCGATCTGGTGCCGGAATTTACTCTCGGTGACAATAACAGCGTCGGCGACCTCCAACATTACCTTGCTGGACCATCCGTCGCCGGTCTGGTCGTGGGTGCGGACGGCAAGCTCGACGAGGCCCGTTCATTCCGCTACATCAACTACTTCTCGTTGCTCGCTCATCAACGCGTACGCAACAATCCACAGCCCGAACTCAGTTCGCATCCCATCGATTTCACAGCCATGCGCCTGCCGGACGGCGGTGATGCCCGGAATTCGCAGGAAGCGCGGCACGTCTACTGGTTGTATGGCGATGAAGATAGCCAACTGCTCATCCTGGAAGACGGTTCAGGTCGCATTGCGCTGCGCCCCATTGCACACTTGACCGCCGACGAAGCAGGCAAAATCCATTCCGATCCACAGCCGTGGCGCGCCGGCTTCCCGTTGCACCTCTTTGAAGATTCAGCAGCTCCATCTGCCTCCAGCTAGCGACCGCGC
Organism: uncultured Acidobacteriaceae bacterium; assembly: GCA_963730865.1. GTDB lineage: Bacteria > Acidobacteriota > Terriglobia > Bryobacterales > Bryobacteraceae > Bog-105. The sequence continues at coordinate 67,587 of CAVSTO010000021.1, forward strand.
GGCATGGCTCTCCGCTTGGCATACCGATCGCGAATGGCTCAACGCGATTCATACGTGCCGCTATTCCGACGGCGTCATCGGCGTTACGGAGGAATTATCGCCGGTTGGCGACAACATCCCCGGTCCTACGGGCGTCAGCCCGACTCTTTTGCGGTACGAACGCCGCCGCCGCGAACTCGTGCAACCGGATTTCCACGTGTTTGCCGCCGATCATTGGAACTTCAATGCACGGAATTTCAACCCGGGCGGAAATCACGGCAGCTTCTTCCGGATCTCCACGCATTCGGTTTGGATGATGGCCGGTGCCGGAATTCCCACTCAAGTCATTGCCGCCCCGTATGACAGTTTGAACTTTGCATCGACGATCCTCAATCTCGTCGGCCGCACCCCGCCCATGCCTGACCGCGTGGTCAGTGTCGTTTGGCCTGCAAACGAAGCAAACCGATAAGATTAGAAACTCGCTAGTTTCTTTTCATTACAAACACCAGGCCCGGTAGTTATAACAGATGGTCCTGCTAGCTCACTCGTTTGTGTTTTCTTTCTTTTGTGGTTGTTTTCCCTTGACTGGCCTTGCCTCTCGCCCTTACAATTCCCGTAAAAGAGGTTATCCCGGCTAGGTCTTGGCCGGCTCGCGAAAGGAGTTCCAGTGTCTATTCACCGCGTTAGCGACATCTTCATAAAATCTAAGCTTTCGATTTTTGCCCTACTGTTTGCTGCAATACTTTCGGCAATAGTCTTCGGGCAGGAATTAGCGGCCACTCTGACGGGCTCGGTGACCGATCCAACCGGTGCCGTCGTCGAGGGTGCGACCGTCGTCGTTCATAGCAACGAAACCAACACCGATGTCCGAACGGTCACGACGGATGCAAGCGGCAACTATACGGTCACCAATCTGCAACCCGGCAACTACACTGTCACCGTAAAACAAGCGGGGTTCCAGAGCTATGTGGCGCAAAACGTCGTTCTGGAAGTCGCGCAGAAGCGCACATCGACGCGAAACTGAATACAGGGCAAGTGACCGAGACGGTAACGGTGCAAGAGACGGCTACGCCGATTCAAACTTCGACCGCCGCCCAATCCGGCACCATTACCGGGACTCAGGTTCGCAATCTGGAACTGAACAACCGGAATTTTGAACAGCTCGTTCTGCTGCAGCCCGGCGTGACCAATGGCCTGCCTGACGAGGTCGGGTTCGGCCTGTCAAATTCCACGACCATTTCGGTCAATGGCGCGCGTGTGACTTCCAACAATTGGACCGTCGACGGCGCTGATATCAACGATAGCGGTTCTAACGGCACACTCCTGAACGTTCCGAGCATCGACGCCATTCAGGAATTCACAATGGAGCGCAGCGGGTACGACGCTCAGTATGGCCGAAGCGGCGGCGGGCAGGTATTAGTCGCCACTAAGTCGGGCACGAACGGTTCCACGGGGACGCCTATGAGTTCGTCCGCAACGATTTCTTCAATGCCAACAATTTCTTCTCGAACATTACGGGCACGCCGAGAGCGATCGAGCGCTACAACGATTTCGGATTCACCGTTGGCGGCCCGCTCTATATTCCGAAGCTTTACAAGAAGCAGGAATCCAAGACGTTCTTCTTCTGGTCGGAGGAGTGGCGGAAGACGAGCACGCCGGCTACATTTAACCAGCCGGCTCCTTCTGCTGCCGAATTGAGCGGCGTTGTTCCGGGAACGGTGACCGGCCCTGCGCCGGCGGGATGCGTCACGTAAAACGCCGCCGCCGATACCAGTACCATCAACCCGTCCTGTTTCAGCCAGAATTCGAAGGCTTATCTCACCAACATCTTCTCGAAGTTTCCCGCGAATAGCGGAACGAATTACGTCACCAACTTTTCCCAGAAAAACAACTTTCGTCAGGACATCGTCCGCCTGGACCAGAACATTTCCGACAAGGTCCACTTCTTCGCGCGGTTCATGCAAGATGACGTGCCGGAGAATTTCCCGGAGGGTCTGTTTGCCGGCGCGAACTATCCTGGCATAAGTAGCGTTGCGCTCGATGCACCAGGCAAGAACGCCGTGGGCAATCTGACCTGGACAATTTCGCCAACCATGGTCAATGAGGCTGAGTTCGCGTATTCCTGGGGCGGCATCAATGCCGCGTTATCCGGGGCAGCCAACTCGCCAAGCTTTGCCGGTGCGCTGACGAACAATTTCGCGTATAGCGATCCTTACGGCCGTGTACCTAGCGTGAGCATCTCGGGGATTCAAGGCTTCGCCGAAGGCTCGCGCCCGTATTTCGAGCGCAACCTCGACAGAAATTTCTTCGATAACCTTTCCAAAACCGTGGGCAATAACACTATTCGCGCCGGCTTCAGTGTGCAGTGGATGTTGAAGACGGAAAACGCTTCCGCGGGCGCCGCGAGCTTCAATTTCACCAGTTTTGGGAATTTCCTACTCGGCGACGCCTCCGAATATACGCAATCCAGCCGAGACACGATCCCGGATCTGCATTACTTCAATATGGAAGGTTACCTACAGGACGATTGGAAGGTGACCCCGCACTTAGTCTTGAACTTCGGACTAAGATACAGCTTCTTCCCTTCGCCCACCGACGTGAATAACACGCTGAATAATTTTGATCCGCTACTGTACAATCCCGCGCTCGCACCGCTCATCGACCCGATTAGCGGCAACTTCGTCGCGGGCCAGGGAGTTACTCCCGCAAGCTATGCCAACGGGATTATTTTCCCAACGGGAGCCGCCTGCAATACCGCAAAAGCGATCGCATCCCAGGTTGCGTGCTCGCCCTATGGCAACCTTGTGAACCCGAATTCAAACAACAACTTCGCTCCCCGTTTCGGCTTCGCCTGGGATCCCACGGGCAAAGGGAAAACCGCGGTTCGCGGTGGGTACGGCATCTTCTACGATCGAACGCTAAATGGTATTTGGGAACAAAACGCGTTCACCAACCCGCCGCTTGTGCAAAGTACGTCCGTTCAAAATACGAGCTTCGACAATCCGCTAGCCGGAACTCTGAGCGTCCCTCTCGGGCCCAATCTAATTGAGAGTACGGGCACGCCGACATTCAAGGTCCCCTCTTATCAGGACTTCAATTTCTCCGTACAGCAGGAGATTCTGCCGAACACGGAGCTTGAAGTCGCCTATGTCGGCGGCTTGGGCCGGCACCTGCTAGGGGAAGTGGATCTAAATGAACCGACATTAGCGGCGCGAGCAGCCAACCCGGATGTCAACGTGAACGCGGTGGTTCCCTATCTTGGCTATTCGTTCTTTAAGAGCCGGATTCCGGATTTCATCAGCAACTACAACTCATTGCAAGTTTCGTTAAACCGCCACGTGACACAAGGATTGACCCTGGGCGTTGCGTATACCTGGTCGAAGCTGCTGACGAATGCCTCCGTCGATCGCGATGTGGCGGTCTCTAACACCTATAATTATGCGCAAGACTACGGTCCCGGTGCATACAACACGCCCCATGTCCTGGCTGTGAGCTATGTGTATCAGTTGCCCTTTTTCAAAGATCAGAAAGGCGTACTCGGACGCGTGCTCGGCGGCTGGGAAGTGTCCGGAATCACCACTGTCCAGTCCGGCCAATCGCAGACTATTACTCAGACACAGGATCCGTTTGCTTGCACAACCGACGCGACCGGGCTGTGCGCCGCCGGAAGCGCACCCAACACCTACCCTGGCGGCCTCGGCATCGGTACTTCGGGCGATGGCTCCGTGCAGATCCGGCCAGACGCGGTCGGACCAGCCAATGGCCCGAAAACCCTCGCGGAATGGTTCAACACGGCCGCGTTTACTCCCGCTGTCGGACACTTCGGCAGTGCCGGAACGGGCATCCTCTTGGGCCCCGGACTGCAGAATTGGGATGTTGCCGGAATCAAGAACATCAAGGTCGGCGAACGTGTCAGCTTACAGTTCCGCGGCGAATTCTTCAACGTGTTCAACCATACGAACTACAGTGGCATCGACACAACCATCAACGATGCGAGCTTCGGGCAGGTGCTAAGCACGCACTCTCCCCGAAATATTCAGTTAGGGCTCAAGCTGTATTTTTAAGAGGTGACATCAGTCGTTCCGAGAGCGGCTCATCCCTGGGCCGCTCTCGTATTCTTCGTTCTGGGCGCGATTTCAATTCGAGGCCAGAACGTGCGGACTGAGGACCTGCGGAGTACTCTCGTCGAAGGCTCGCAGGCTTTGCAAAAGGGCGATAATACCGGCGCGGAAAAAGCTTTCCGGAGCGCGCTCGCGCTTGACCCCGGGTCGCTAGAGATTCTGAATGACCTGGCTATCGCGCTCGCCAGGCAGGGCAAGGAAGCGGAAGCGATCGCTACCTACGAACGCGCGCTGAAGGTTAAACCGGACGACGCTATCACCAAGCGGAATCTCGGAATCGCCTACTTCCGAGCGCAACGCTACCGGGAAGCGCTGCCGCTGCTCCAATCGTTCGCTCAATCCGCTCCGAGCTTCCAATCGCTGGAACTGACTGGCTTGACTCTGTTTGCGCTCGACCGCTATACACAAGCCGCCGAATATCTGGAGCGCGCCAGCCAAGCCAATCCGCAGGACTTGCAAACTCTGAATATGCTGGGCAACGCCTACCTGCGCACCAGGAATTTTCATGGCGCCGCCGACGTGTTCGCCCGCATCATGGCCATTAATCCAAATTCGCCCGAGGCCCACGTCATGATGGGCATGGCCTACGACAAGATGCAGCGCGATGCCGATGCGCAAACCGAATACGAAGCCGCCGCCAAGCTGAATCCGAAGCTCATGGGCGTGCATTCCGGCCTTGGACTTATCTATTGGAAGCAAGGTAAGGTGGAACTCGCTAAGCAGCAATTCGAGCAGGAGCTTGCCATCTACCCGAATGACCCCTTCTCCAATTGCACGCTGGGCCAGATTCTGCGCAAAGAGAATGAGCCGGCCGCCGCGCTCGAGCATTTCCGCGCGGCTGTCAGCGAGAATCCGAAATACAAGGAAGCTCAGTTCGAGTTGGGGAAATCCGAAATGGCCCTCGGCCAGACGCAACAGGCGATGGACCACTTCCGGAAGGCGATCGCGCTCGATCCGGATTACTTCGAGCCGCATTACGCGCTCGGTACCTTGCTGCGGAAAATCGGCCAGTCAGCCGCCGGATCGCGTGAGCTCGCGATCGCGGAGCAGATTGAAGCCAAGCAGCGCGCCGAAGACATAAAAAACGTTAGCCGTTGAGCACTGCGCCGCCCCTGGCCCTTAACACTGCTGTTTTGGCTTATAATATGACTGCGGTCATATCTGAACATGGTCATGAATCGGTTTTCCCGGAGGGAGCGCAAGAAGGACGAGACACGGATACGGCTGATGAGCACGGCCCTCCAACTCATAACTCAGAAAGAGTTCGATGCTGTAACTGTTGAAGCGATCGCCGATGCGGCCGATGTAGGCAAAGGCACAATCTACAACTATTTCAAAACGAAGGAAGACATTGTAGTGGCATTGTTCGTCGACCTGGAGCGGCGGGTTCAAAACAAAGTCTCCAAATTGTCTGCAAACCAGCAGTCGCTAGAACAGGTCCTTATCTCATTCGTGCGACATCAGCTACGGCTGAAACGCCCCTATCTGCAGTTCGTGCGGATCTTCTTCACGCAAATGTTCTCCAGGCCCGAACAGATGTACCCATATATTGTCGAACTGCAGGCAATCATCGACCCCCCTTTGATCCGCCTCTTTGAATCACTTCAGAAACGGCGCCTTCTGCGACAGGACGTGCCGATGGACCTGCTCGTACTCAATTTCAAAACGATGCATTTTGGCCTGTCGGCAATCTGGGCCCTGGAAGGCCCACCATGGCGTAGTACATCCGAGACCTTGCCCAAGCAGGTAAGCCTGTTCTGCAGTGGCCTGGAGGCAAGACGATGAAGTCGCTCGTGCGGGCTTTCAGTGTGGCAGTCGTGATAGCTCTGTTTTATGCTGCCACTCTGGGATGGTCCTTTGGCGTTGCACTCTCGTCCTTGCTGACAGGGACCACGCTAGTGCTCGCCTGCCAAGGTATCAGAGGAACGCCACGAATTGAAATGATAGCTATCATGACTTGGTTGTATTGGGGACTGAGTTACGTCAGCAACGTTGTTGAGGCGCTATACTTTCGCGTGATTCCAGTGCTCGATGCAGAGAGATCCGTTGTTGGAGGCCTGTTCATCGCATTGCTCGTGGGGTGCATTTTAGGGTGGGTGCAGCCGGCGAAGGGCCGACAACAGGACGATTGTGTCAGGAGCGCCCCGCATCTGTGGTGGCGCATTCCTCTTCTGGCCTTATTCTTCTTCGTCATTTACCTGAGCGCCGGCATTGCGATTAACCCTTGGATCAAGTCGTTCTATCAGCACCGGCCTCTTCCCTCATTGGGGCAACTGGCTGCTCTACAGTTTTGCCGAGGGCTTCTGGATGTGGCCTGCATCTTCCCGCTCTTACGCCGATGGGCTTACGCACGTGATCGTGCGGTGTGGCTGTCAGCCTGTGTCTTTGCGGTTCTGTGCGGTTGGGGACCCCTCTTGCTACCAAACCGTTTCTTGCCCGGCGTTATACGGGTTGCGCATGGCGTTGAGATGGGTGCATCGGGGATGGCCTTCGGTGTAATCACGGCAATGCTGCTCCTGAAGCCGGTATCTTCCGCATTGCTACAAATGTCGCCGCGAGATCGCCAGCGTTTAGCCGTCTAATGGAACTCGTTTGCCTTGACGCCGGCTCTCTTTGTGGGTGTATTCAGAATTGTGATATGTCGCAGTTAGAGCGTGGCAAGAAAACCGAAAGCCGGACCCGCTTCCGATCCTGAATTTGCTGATCCTCGCCAGCTTGGCTTCAGGACCGAAGCACGGCTACGCCTCTCCTGAGCGACGTCGAGGCGTTTTCCGGTGTAGCGATTGGGCCTAGATCGATGATTTGGGAAGCAATCCTTACCGCTTACCCCGTGTTGGAGTCGCTGGAAAGCAAATCGGAAACGACAGAAAAGCCGAACAAAGAGTTAATGGATCGCGGCCGTTACTACGCCGGGCCAACTATGCTGATTAATTCCCGCGGCTCTCGTATCAGCAGGTCCGGGATATAAGTGGCGAACGCTTCGGGCTGAAAACCCCAGGCAACCCCGCAGCTACGCACACCGGCATTGCGAGCCGTTTGTATATCCACACCGCTGTCGCCAACCATCAGCGTCTCATCTGCCGATACGCCCGCTTCGTTCATCAAGGTGGCGATCCCGATAGGATCTGGTTTCTTGCTCGCAAAACTATCTCCGCCGTAAACACGCGGAAAGCGGTTCGCCAACCCGAGCGCGCCCACAATGTCTACGCTGATTCGCACAGGCTTATTCGTCAGAACCGCCTGTTCATGTCCTGCAGCGCCTAGCTCGTCCACTAATTCCCGTATACCCGGATACAGATGTGTGTGCTCGAGAGCATGCCCGCGATAATACTTCAAAAAGAACTGGAGCGCCTCCGCCACGAAAGCCTCCGAAGCGTCCGGCCCAAGCGCCCTTCGTACCAACACCGCGGCGCCATTCCCCACATACGAGTTGATCACGGCGCTGTCCAAAGGCGGCATACCGAAATGCGCGCGCGTGGCGTTCATCGAAATCGCCAAATCTTCCGCGGAATCGATCAGCGTTCCGTCCAAGTCGAAAATAATCAACAAGTGAAATTGTCCTGTGCTGTCGCGCCCTACCCGTCGGAAGCGCCTTTCCGATTACCCTACTAAGCTGGATGCGAATGGTTGTCCGGCGGCTGCGCCCAGAGTTGCTTCAAATTCTCCAACTGCTCGGTGAAGGCGTCGCGCAGTTCCCGGGGTGCCATATCCACCAGCCAGCTCGCAACCTCGCTGGCATAGGGAAGCACTTGTGAACGCTCCAGAACCAGCGGCGCCGGCGACGGAGAAAGCGCCACCACCATGTCCACTACCGCGGCCACCACGACAGCGCCGCGCAAGAAACCCGCAATGCCGCCTAAGAAGTGGTCGAACAAGGAAAGGCCAAACCACTTGAACATGCGCGCCAATAGGGCGGAGACCACCGCTCCCAAAATCAATGCCGCGGCGAAGATAATCAAAAATCCGACGATGTTCGCCATCGGCGCGGTCCCGATCCACGGCGGCAATTGCTGGGCCACGATACGGTAAAACCAGAAGCCCGCGAACAATCCCGCGACTGCCGCGACAAAACCAACCACCACCCGCGCCAAACCGGAACGCAGCCCCATCATCGCTGACCAAAGAATGATCAGCACCAACAGAACGTCGAACCAGTTGAATCTGGGCACTTCAGTAGCTACGCCTCGGCACGACTCGCGGTCAGAGTTCGGCCCGTTAGCCGTGAATACGCTTCCTGGTACTTCTCACTCGTTTTCCGAACCACTTCCTCCGGCAGCGCCGGCGCCGGCGGCCGCTTGTTCCAGGGCAGCGCCTCCAGATAGTCCCTGACATACTGTTTATCGAAAGAAGGCTGCGCTCCTCCCGGGTGGTACGTGTCCGCCGGCCAGTAGCGCGATGAATCCGGCGTTAAGACTTCATCCGCTAATATCAACTCGCCTTCTACAAATCCAAACTCGAATTTCGTGTCCGCCAGGATGATTCCACGCTCCAGTGCGTACCGTGCCGCCCCTTCGTAAATCCCCAGCGTAAGATCTCGCAGCTGTCCAGCCAGATCCACCCCCAACAGGCTCGCCACGTACTGAAATGGCACGTTGACATCATGCCCCGTTTTCGCCTTCGTTGCCGGCGTAAAAATCGGCTCCGGAAGCTTGTCTCCGTCCCGCATCCCTGGCGGTAGCGGAATGCCGCAGACCTTCCCCTTCTTCGTGTACTCTTTCCATCCGGATCCTGCCAGGTAGCCCCGCGCCACGCACTCCACCTGCACCATCTCGGCCTTTTTCACCAACATCGAACGTCCGTCCAAAACCTTCCGGTGTTTCGCGAGCTTCTTCGGATACTCCCTTACATCGGCGGTTATCAGGTGCGACTTGACGCTCTCCCGCAGAAAATCGAACCAAAACAGCGACATCTGCGTCAGCACCCGGCCCTTACACGGTATGCCGCTCCCCAAAACGCAGTCGAACGCGGAAATACGGTCCGTGGCTACGAACAGCAGGCAATCTCCTGCATCGTATATATCCCGCACCTTGCCCTTCCCGCGCAGTGGCAACGGCAGCTTGGTTTCCAGCAGAACCGCGTCCTCACACATAACCACTCCTGAGTATCCCGCACCCGGCAGCCGAGCTGCGCTTGGCACAGGACGAGAAATCTCCCAAGCCGCAGCCCAGTGCGTTGCCGGGCAATTTGGGACCTGATCTTTCTTCCGTCTCATCGGTACCGCGCAAAAAAGCAATCGCAATGGAAGAAATTGCTCGAAATATTCACTATTGCTGCTGTAAACTGTTGAATTGCTAGTTGGCCGCGCGGTTGCTAAGGTTTAGGGTGGAAGGAGCTTCGACCATGAACTCGGATCAATTCGAAGGAAAATGGAAGCAGCTAAAAGGTTCTGTTAAACAGCAATGGGGTAAGCTCACGGACGACGATGTCAGTACCCTGAGCGGTAAAAAAGATGAACTAATCGGCAAATTGCAGGAGCGCTACGGAATTACCCGAGAACAAGCTTTAAAAGAGGCAGACGACTGGGCTCGTGCTGCTTCTTCCGACATGGACGCCGGACCAACAACAACGCGCGCCTAAGTCTGAGTCCCGCGCTGTCGCAGCGATCAGGGCCGCTCAACCAGTCCTCGAACTGGCGAAGCGGCCCTTTTTGTTGCCGATAAACTGGAAAATGTGTCCGGTCCTCTCCGACTTGCCATTTGCAACGAGTTATTTCAAGCCGTCCCGTTCCATCGCGCTTGTCAGCGCATTCGCGCCCTGGGTTACGCCGGTCTGGAAATCGCGCCGTTTACGCTCGCGGACGAACCCGCAAGCCTCTCCCCAAGCCGCAGGGCTGAACTGAGCGGCATGATACAGGACAACGGCCTCGAATTCGTGGGTCTCCATTGGCTCCTGGCCACGCCCCCCGGCCTGCACGTCACTACCCCTGACGCCGCTGTTCGGACGCGTAGTTGGGAGTATATCCGCCTATTAATCGACCTCTGTGCCGATTTAGGGAACGGAGTCATGGTATTCGGCTCGCCCAAGCAGCGTTCCACGGTCCATGGCATGAGTCCGCACGACGCCACGGCGCTGTTCACGCAGGAACTCTCCCAAATCGCCCCCCATGCTGAATCGCGTGGAGTGAAAATCTTGGTCGAAGCGCTTCCCGCCGATCAGTCGGACGTCATCAATTCACTCGACGAAGCCGTCTCCATCGTCCGGCAAATTGACAGCCCCGCTGTGCAAACCATGTTCGATACCCATAATGCAGTCGATGAGAAGGAAGAACACGCCTCGCTCATTCGCAAATATCGTGCCTACATCGAACACGTGCACGTGAATGAGATGGATGGCCGCGAACCAGGAATGGGCAACTACAATTTCTCGCCGCTGCTAGCCGCGCTCACGGAAACAAACTACCGCGGTTGGATCTCGCTCGAAGTATTCGACTTTAGCCGCGATCCCGAAGAAGTAGCCGAACGTGCGCGCGAGAGCCTCGAAGCCGCCCAGCCGTCCTCCGTCTCACAAATCTTATGAACCATTTCGTCGTTACTGGCGGTGCCGGGTTTATCGGCTCCGCTCTTGTCCGCGCTTTGCTCTCTCAGGGCCGCCGCGTCCATGTTATCGATAATCTCTCGACCGGCAACCTCGACAATCTCGAGGAGGTGGCCGACCAGATCACCGTGCACGAGTTCGACATCCGCGACTACTCGAGCATCGCCCCTGTCATTGCCGGCGCTCAGCGTGTCTTTCATCTCGCCGCGCTTGCCTCCGTCCCGAAATCCATCCACGAACCCGTGCCCAGCCATGAATGCAACATCGATGGCACCTTCAACGTCCTCCGGGCCGCTGTCGAAGGCCAAGCGGGCCGTGTGGTCTATGCAGCGTCTTCCTCGGCCTATGGCGACAGTGAGGTTCTGCCCAAGGTCGAGACCATGGCCCCACAGCCTAAATCACCTTATGCCGTGCAGAAACTCCTGGGCGAGTACTACGCCAGCTCCTTCTTCGATTGTTACGGCCTCGAGACTGTCTCGCTGCGCTTCTTCAACGTCTTCGGGCCCCGCCAAGACCCCACCAGCGTCTATTCGGGCGTTCTTTCCATCTTTCTCAACTGCCTCATCGAGCGCCGTAGCCCCACCATCTTTGGCGATGGCGAGCAGTCGCGCGACTTCATCTACGTCGAAGATTTGGTCGGTCTCCTGCTCACGGCATCCCAGGCAAAAAATGTCTCTGGGAAGGTCTTCAATGCAGGGAACGGAAAACGCTATACGCTGAACCAAACTTGGCAATTGCTGCAGCAGATCGAAGGCGTCGACCTGCCGCCGATGTACGGGCCTCCGCGCGTCGGCGACGTTCGCCACTCGGAAGCCGACATCGCGACCACCGTTCGCGAACTCGGCTACGCCCCGCGTTTCACCTTCGAACAGGGCTTGCGCCACACCTTGAACTGGTACCGTGCCGACCGCGCTATCAAACGCGAAGAAAGCCGCTTCGGCGCTAAACTAGTCTCCTAAACGTGACCAACTCCTTCCGCTTAGGCCCAGACGGCATCTATCGTTGTGATGCGTTCCAGGAGTTCGTTTGGCAAAGCCACGGTTTCGGGACTCGCGAAGGCAATCCCACAGCCGATATCACTCTTCGCCAGACTCATTCCAGCCGCGTGGTCAACGCGAGCGGCCTGCGGGATCGCGACCGTGAGGGCGACGCTCTTGTCACGGATCAACTCCGTACCAGCATTGGTGTTCGGACCGCTGACTGCGTCCCGATCCTGCTGTTGGACTGCCGTAACCGCGCCATCGCTGCTGTCCATGCCGGCTGGCGTGGAACGGCCGCCGAGATCGCCAAATGCACCGTGGAGAAAATGTCCAGGGACTTCGAAACTAACCCCGCCGACCTCTACGCCGCCATCGGCCCTTGTATCCGCGCCTGCTGCTATCAAGTCGGATTCGATGTCGCTCAGCAGTTTGCTTCTGTGTTTCCGGAATGGGATCCCGATGCCAGGACACACAAGTTGGATTTGGCCGAAGCCAATCGCCGTCAAATGCACGCGGGGGGCGTCAATCCCGAGCGCATCTTCGATTCCTGCCTCTGCACCACCTGCCAATCCGCCCAATTCTTTTCCTATCGCCGCGAGCCCGAAAATCCCGGCCGCATGCTCGCAGCCATAACCCGTTTAGCTTGAGCGCGACAATAACCATATGGATAGAAACGCAAAAGCACAATGGAAAGGCGATCTGAAATCAGGCGCCGGCACGATCTCGAGCGCCAGTGGTGTCCTGGCGAATACGCCTTATTCGTTCAAAGACCGCTTTGAACAGGGAACCGGCACAAATCCGGAAGAATTGCTGGCTGCCGCCCACGCCGGCTGCTTCTCGATGGCCCTTTCGGCAGAGCTCCAGAAAGAAAAGCTGAAGGCCGACAGTATCGAGACGACTTGCACCATCACGCTCGATAAAGAAGGCGACGGCTTCGCCATCAAGCGCAGCCATCTCGTGCTGACAGCAAAGATCCCGGGTGCCTCCGAAGAGGCATTCAATCGCGCGACGCAAGCCGCCAAAGAAGGCTGCCCGGTATCGAAGCTCTACGACACCGAAATCACCCTCGACGCGAAACTCCAAAGTTAAACGTCGGGCCGCGAGCACCTGCCCCGACCCTCAGGCCAAGCGGGACCGAGCGACGACTGCAACGGACGCTTACGACAACGCCAGCCGCTCTTGAAGTGTGCGCCGGGCGAAAATCACCAGCTGACGACACCAACTGAGGGAGGTACTTCTGGAACATTGAATGGGTACGCTTCGCACAGCCTGTCTATCAACAGCTTCCCGTCTGTTTCGTTAAGTCTTGCGGCAACGACAACAGAAGTACTCCCGAGATTGGCAACAACATTTCCAGTGGCAAGAACGCCACCTGCACCCTCCCACCTCAGCGCCGTCAAGTCGGCTGCCGAATACGTCTGCTCTGGCTCTGAAGAGTAGGAGAAAATACCGGAGGTTACCGCCAGAGTTCCTTCCCGGATGACAAGCTGGTTTCGAATTCCCAAATACCCGTAAAGCAAGCGGCCGAGCCCAAAACTTTTTAAGCCAAAGATTACCGCAGCCAAACCGGCCACCAGTAATTGAGAGGAATTCCGTGCAACCGGACGAGAGTCTGTTATCAGCGTCCAAGTTGCAACCAACACTATCGCGCAACACGCCAGCCAATATGCCGCGTACGGAGTGGTGACGAGCCAAGCTTTCCAATCTTTGCGGGTTTCAAAGGTGACGCTACCTGTTTCACGCGAAACGATGATTGAAGTCATGCGTTACCGTTGCTGGCTCACCATAGTCGAAGTGACGTAACGCGGTGTTAATCTTCGTCATGCGTCGTCAACTGTGTCACCGCCGTCATATCTTCGAGCGTAGTGATATCACCCGTCACTACGTTCGTCGTAACAATTTCCCGCAGCACCCGCCGCATGATCTTGCCGCTGCGCGTCTTCGGCAGAGCGTCCGTGAAACGGATCTCTTCCGGACGCGCAAACGCGCCGATCTCGTGCGCCACCCATTTCTTCAATTCCGGACCCAGCGTCTCGGCATTCCAATCGCCGCTTTTCTTGAGCGTGACAAAAGCACACACCGCTTGCCCGGTGATCTCGTGCGGTTTCGCCACCACGGCAGCCTCTGCCACTGCGGGGTGATGCACCAATGCAGATTCCACCTCCATTGTGCTCAACCGGTGTCCGCTGACGTTCATCACGTCGTCCACGCGCCCCAGAATCCAGTAGTATCCTTCTGAATCGCGCCGCGCCGCGTCCCCCGTGAAGTAGGCGCCCGGAACACGCGACCAATACTGCTCTTCAAAGCGTTTCGGATCGCCCCAAATGCTCCGAACCATGCTGGGCCACGGTTGCCGGATTAGCAAATAGCCCTCGCGGTTATCGCCCAGCGGCCGGCCGTTCGCATCGACAATATCGGGCACGACACCAGGCAATGGCAGTGTCGCCGAACCCGGCTTCAGCGAAACGGCCCCCGGCATCGCTGAGATCATGATTCCGCCCGTTTCCGTCTGCCACCACGTATCCACAATGGGACAGCGTTCGCGGCCGATCACTCGGTGATACCACTCCCACGCCGCGGGATTGATCGGCTCACCCACCGAACCAAGCAACCGCAGGCTTGAGAGGTCGTGAGCTTCCGGCCAGCTATCGCCCTGCCGGATCAGCGCGCGAATCGCCGTCGGAGACGTATAGAACGTCGAGACCTTATACTTCTCGATAATCTGCCAAAAACGGTCGAACGCCGGATAATCGGGCGCTCCTTCGTACATCAGCGTGGTCGCTCCGGCCGTGAGCGGCCCGTACACAACATAGCTATGCCCCGTCACCCAGCCGATGTCCGCGGTGCACCAGTAGACATCGTCTTCCTGTAGATCGAAGACCCACTTCATGCTCTGCGATGTTCCCAGCAGATAACCGGCGGTCGTGTGCAAAATGCCTTTGGGCTTGCCTGTCGTCCCGGACGTATACAGCACGTACAGCGGATGCTCCGAATCCAGTTGCTCGGCATCGCAGACATCGTCAACGTGTTGTTCTTCGTCCTGCCACCACACGTCCCGGCCCTCTTGCATCGGAATAGCAGAGCCGGTGCGCTTATGCACAATAATGTTGCGAACCCCTGGGCATTCCGCCGCTGCATCGTCCACCGCGGGCTTGAGCTTTACTTCTTTGCCGCGCCGCCATCCCCCATCGGCTGTGATCACCAGGGTCGCGTCTAAATCCTGAATGCGCGCCTTCAACGCCTCCGCGGAAAACCCGCCGAACACCACGCTGTGGATGATGCCGAGCCGCGCGCACGCCAGCAATGCTACCGGAAGTTCCGGCACCATCGGCATGTAGATAACAGCTCTGTCTCCTGTTTTATGGCCCTGCTTTTTCAGTACATTTGCGAAGCGGCAGACCAGCCGGTGCAGCTCTTCGTACGTGATAATGCGCTGGTCGCCCGGTTCGCCTTCCCAGACGATGGCCGGTTTCGTTCTTCGCGCCGTGCTGAGATGCCGGTCGACGCAATTAAAGCAGGCGTTTATTTTGCCGCCCGTGAACCACTTCGCAAAAGGAGGATTCCACTCCAGCGTTTTCGAGAACGGTTGAAACCACGCTAATTCCTTTGTCGCTAATTCGCCCCAAAATTGATCCGGGTCTGTTTTCGCGCGGTCGTACAGTTCGCGATACTGCTCCAGACTCTTGATGTGGGCGCGCGCGGCAAAATCAGCGCCCGGAGAATAGCTTTTCAGATCACTCATCTTACGGTGCTTCCAGCGGTCAGTTTAACAGCCGAGGGGGCGCTAGCATGAAATCAGTGACCATGAACCTGGGACGGTTGTTGATCTCCGCGGGGCTCATCCTTATCGCGCTAGGTGTGTTGGTCGTGATAGCCAACCGTGTGAATCTTCCTCTGGGCCGCCTGCCGGGCGATATCGCTTGGCGCGGTAGAAACACCACGTTTTATTTTCCCTGGGTGAGCTGTCTGTTGATCAGCGTCTTGGGATCTTTGTTGCTGTGGCTGTTTAATCGCCGCTAGTGGACTGTTCCGATGCGGTCGGGCGGCCAGAACACGAACACCGCTTTCCCGTAGATGTAGTTTCGCTTTACAAAGCCCCATGCCCGGCTGTCGTTGGAGGAGACACGATGATCGCCGAGCACAAAATATTCGTTCGGCGGCACCACCTCCGCCGGGTAGCTTCGGTCGTCACGATACTCCGGCGGGATGTAGTTTTCGACCAGCTTCTTCCCATTCACAATGACGTAACCGTCTTCGACGGCCACTGTGTCACCCGGCAATCCGATCACACGTTTGATATACGACGTAGTCGGGGTGCTGTCCTCCGGATACCAGAAGACTACGGTGTCTCCGCGCTTGATGTTACCGAGACCAAATTTGTAACTGAACTGATTGATGAACAATCGTTCCTGGTCATACAGGCTCGGCATCATACTCGTACCTTCCACCTTCACCGGCCGGTAGAGAAACAGAATCACTAATACCGCGATCAAGACCGACAGCATGAGATCGCGGAACCAGGCGACAGTCGTAATCAGGATCGACCGCGGCCGTTCCGCTGTTTCAGCAGATGGAGCAGGAGGATTAGTAGATGTAATCGCTTCCGGAGCGGGCTCGCTCATGGACATGGAGACTTACCTATAGAGTACAAGGGAACACCACGCCGCCAACCGGGCACGTGCGCGCCCGCGCGTCACTCTATAGACGGAGCTGATCCGGATTAGTTAGCTCGGCAGCCAAGCCGAGCTGGCTCGCTTTAGCGCTTCTGCTTGAGTTCGCGCTCGGCCCGATGCCAATCTTCTTCCGCAAAACCATGCGCGTAATCGCGAGCGATCCAATAGGAATACGCAAGCTTGGCGATATGCCCATCACTCACTTCTTGTGCCTCCGGCGCGGGCGTCATCACGCCTACCGGATCGATCACTGGTGAATCCACCGCGCGGGATGCCCCGTTTGGTTCTGTTGCACTGACGGCCCGGTGTTTTGCCCGGCCGGTATCGCTTGTTTCTTTTTTCGCTGACGACTTGGAGGCTCGCGATTTAGTTTTCAATTCAGCTGACGATGCCCCGGCTTCCGGAGCGGCGGCTGTTTGTTCCGCGATCTTACCTGTCTGTTTCGAAGGCTTACTAGACTGCATGCAGGTTATTACACCATAGCCAAACAAATTTGTCAGTATATGTTGCCGTTAGACCCCGAGGTATTCACAACTTGCGATCCAGTATAATTCGAGGGAAGCTGGCGCTGGAACTCAAGTAACACCAATGAAAGTCGGACTCATCGGGACAGGCGCCATCGCGAACAAACACGCGCAGGCCTACAGGAACATCGGTTTTGAGCTGGTTGCTTGTTCAAACAAAACAGAATCGCGTGGGCGCGAGTTCGCGGAACGCTGGGGCGTTGAATTCGTCCCCGGCTACCGGGATCTGTGTCATTATCCCGGTCTCGATTACATCGATGTTTGCGCTTTCCCCAATTTCCATTTAGAACCTGTTGAGGCGTGCGCCGAGATCAAGCGCGCTGTACTGCTGCAAAAGCCGATCGCGACCAATCTGCAAACGGCGCGCCAGATGATCGAGAGTGCCAGAGCAGCCGGAATCACTCTGGGCGTCATGAGCCAACACCGCTTCGATAATTCCACTCTGTTCCTCAAGCGGGCCCTGGCTGCCGGACGATTAGGAAAGCTGCTGCAGGCCGATGCCTACGTGAAATGGTTCCGCAGCGACGAGTATTACTCACGTCCCATCAAGGGAAGTTGGGAGACGGAGGGCGGTGGCGCGCTGATCAACCAGGCCATCCATCAAGTGGATATCCTGCTGGCGCTCGCCGGGTCGGTGACTTCCGTGACCGGCATCTGGCAACTAGGCGCACGCCACAAAATCGAGTCTGAGGATGTGGTGAACGCTTTGCTTTCCTACGAGTCTGGTGCGACTGGCGTCATTCAAGCCGCAACCGCCTTTTGGCCCGGCTATACGGAACGCATTGAGCTCCACGGAACCAAAGGATCGGCCATCATCTCGGGCGATCGCCTGACAGGCTGGGATGTTCTCGATGACGAAATTGCGAATGCGGCCGACCCCGCCCCTTTGGAGGGCGATGTGGCATCCGGCTCCTCCGATCCGATGGCCATCAGCCTCACTTCCTTTGAACGGCAGTTTCACAATTTCGCCGAAGCTATCGCGACAGGCGCGGAACCGGTAGTCAACGGAGAAGAGGGCTATCGTGCGCTTGCAGTAGTGCTGGGCGTTTACGAATCCTGCCGCACGCAAAAAACCGTCAGTATTTCTTCGCCGTCCTTTACAAATACAAGCCGACTATAATTTAGCCAGAGATAAGCTTTCTCTCGCCACGACCCCAAGTCGCGGATCAATGCCGTTGCCCGTTCACGACCCATTTCCTGCTGTTACACAACCGGCTCTGGAGCATATGGTCGATGAATCGCCCGATCCGGTGCGCGCTTCTCGATACCTTGCGGAATTCAGGTCGCGTGATCCAGACGTTTGGCAGCGGGTTCTCGGCGACAGCGAACGCTTGAAGTGGTTGCTAACGCTCTTCGGTTACAGCCAGTTTCTCTCAGAAGAGTTGTTGCGAACTCCCGGCTGGCTTTGGCAAATCGATAATCTCGAACGGCCCTATAGCTTCGCCGAGTATCAGCGGCAGCTTCAGGAGTTTATCGCGCAAGAAGCCGCAGGCCCGGTTACAGCATTGCAGTTGGCGCGATTCAGACGGAAAGAACTGCTGCGCATCGTGCTGCGTGACGCGCTAGCCGTTGGTTCGCTACAGGAAATCACAGAAGAACTCTCCGATCTTGCCGACGCCATCCTGGGCTGCGTGCTCAAAGCCGTGACTTTAGAGTTGGAAGCACGCTATGGTGCTCCGACCGGCCTCTTTACAGTGCTTGCCGTGGGTAAGCTGGGCGGCCGTGAGCTGAACTACAGCTCCGACATCGACCTGATTTTCGTTTTCAGTGAGAACGGGGAAACTGCGGGTCCGCGGATTATCACTAATAAGGAGTATTTCAAGAAGGTAGCCAACCAGTTCACCAACATTCTGTCGACTTACACGGCTGCGGGTCTTTGTTACCGCGTCGACCTGAGACTGCGGCCCGAAGGAACCTTGGGCGAACTTTGCACGGTTCTGGCGGGCGCGAAAGAGTACTACGCCAAGCGGGCGCGCGATTGGGAATTGCAAATGTTGATCAAAGCGCGTGTAGTTGCCGGCGATAAAGCCACGGGACAGGCATTGCTCGATTTTGTTGAGCCGGCGATTTACTTGAGCAGCATCGATTTTTCCACCATCGAGACGATGTCCGCCGCGCGCGAGCGGATTAGCGAAAAGGTAGTTCGCCGACGTCTTCTCAGGAATGAGCTGGACGTAAAGCTTGCGCCCGGTGGCATTCGTGACATCGAATTTCTGGTTCAGTGCTTGCAGCGTCTGCACGGCGGCCGCGAAACATCCGTACGCCGCGGGGGTACCTTACTCGCGCTCTCCGAGTTGCACGATAAAGATCTTCTCTGGACCACCGAATATTCGCGCCTCGAGAATGCCTACGAGTTTCTGCGCCATCTGGAACACCGCTTGCAGTTTGACGAAGACCGTCAGGTGCATTCGCTGCCCTCCGATATGGCGCGCATAGAACGCATAGCCCGCTCCATGCCGCCCGCGCACCGTCCTGCAAACAATGCTCTCAACGCGCCCGCCCAGCTCTTGCACGCGCTCAACAAACACCTGGAGAACGTGCAGGGAATTTACGAGAGCATCGTTCACGCTCAACGGCCGCTGAATTACGGACCCGGTTTGGGAATTACGTCCAGGAGTGAAATGCCGTCCTCCAGCGACGAAGAGCGCACCAAAATAGGCTTGTCCGCGCGTTCCGAGCGCCGCATCGCCGACTTCCTCGAACATGCGCCGCTCGAAAAGAATCCTGCGCTTGCAGAACACGTAGCCGAAATCTTCGGACTCAGCCCCTACTTGTCCGAGCAACTGCAGCATTGGCCTGAGCTGCTCCAAGAAGTGCGGCGCGCCACCGAGCAACCGGAGAAGCGCTGGGCCTTCGAAGGACTGGCAGCTCCCATCAACGATATCGATGGCCTGCGCCGCTTTTTCCGGCGTGAGATGTTTCGCATCCAAGTCGGAAGTATTTGCTTGCGCGAGCCGGTTTTCCAGACTCTTGACAAGACCTCGGCCCTGGCGGAATTTGTAATCGCTCGTGCTTACCGCATCGCGCGCGAGCAGGGTATTTCGCATGCGCGCTCGCACGCGACCAAGGCAAAGCCATTCGAAGAACCCGCCAGCGAAATGATGGTGGTGGCGCTCGGCCGCTTGGGCATGCGCGAGTTCGATCTCGGTTCCGATGCCGACCTGCTTTTCATCATTCCCGACGCCGAATCGCAACGGCAGCGTTTCTGGACGCGAGTCGCCGAGCATCTGATCGAGATTCTGACCGCATACAGCGCCGAAGGCGTAATACTGTCGCTCGATACTCGCTTGCGCCCGAACGGGCGCGAAGGCATGCTGGTGCAGAGCGAATCCAAGTACGTCGAGTATTTCGCAGGCAAAGCGGAAGCTTGGGAAGGCATCGCTTACATGAAGGCGCGCGGAGTGGCCGGAGATACCGATCGCGCCACCAGCTTCCTGACCGAACTGCAGCAAGTGGATTGGCGGCGCTATGGCCAGGGTGGACGATCGAAGCAGGACCTCCGGCAGATGCGTATGCGTCTGCAGCGCGAGCAAGGCAACATCACTCCGCTCAAGGCGGCCGAAGGCGGCTACTACGACGCCGATTTTATTCTGATGTACCTGCGGCTCAAAGGCGCTGGACTATTCTTCAAGAGCCTCAACACTCCGGAGCGCATCGACATAGTGGAGAAGATGGGGCATTTGGAACGTGGAGACGCGGAGTTTCTGCTCGAAGCGACCACCTTCTTCCGCGCTCTTGATCATGCGCTTCGTGTCGTACTCGGGCGCGCCGAAGCGAAACTGCCGGGCCCCGGCGAGGAACACGACATGTTGGTCGATCTGGTGCGTCGCTGGACAGGGGAAAGGCCCGCCGCGTCTCCGCTCGAAGACGAGTTAGCTGTTGTTCGCAGCAGGATGCGCAAGCTATTCGAATCGATATTCGCGCACTAATTCGCGCCGCGCTATTCCTCTTCCTCTACTTGCATGTGAGCTTTCGCGGCCGCGATTATTTTCTCTGCCTGCTGCGTCGGCACGTAGTCGTAGTGGTCAAACTCCATGTGGAACGAAGCGCGCCCCTGAGTTTTTGCAATCAGGTCGTTTTGGTAGTTCAGCATCTCTGACATGGGCACCAGCGCGCGAATGCTTTGCAGGTTGCCTTTCAGATCCATCCCGGCCACGCGTCCTCGACGCCCATTGAAGTCGCTCATCAGATCGCCTGCAAACTCAGCCGGCGTCTCCACATCCACTTTCATGACCGGTTCCAAGAGTGCCGGGCGCGCCTGCTGCATGGCGGCGCGAAACGCCTTCCGGCCCGCCAGCTTGAATGCCATTTCGGATGAATCGACGTCGTGATAAGAACCGTCGTAGAGCGTGACCTGAAAATCTGTTACCGGAAACCCCGCAATGAATCCCTGCTCAGCCGCCTCGATGATTCCCTTTTCTACCGCCGGAATGAATTGCCTCGGGATCGCCCCGCCGAAGATATCGTTCACGAACTTGAACTTTTCACCGCGGTTCAATGGCTCAATCTTGATCCAGCAATCGCCAAATTGACCATGGCCGCCGGTCTGTTTCTTGTGACGTCCTTGCACACTCGCGGAACTGCGCACCGTCTCGCGATAAGGAATCTTCGGCGCCTTAAGCTCTACTTCCACTCCGTAGCGCCGCTTCAGTCTGCTCACGACAATTTCGAGATGCTGCTGTCCATTGCCCGCCAGTAGAAACTCTTTCGTCATCGGATCGCGATAGAAGCGCAATGAGCGATCTTCTTCGAGCATCTTCGAAAGCGCGGTGCTTAAACGATCTTCATCGTTACGAGTCTTGGCAGACACCGCATAGGCGATGGCCGGCTCAGGAAATTCCACGGCCCGGAAGACCACGCAATTCGTCTTTTCACAAAGCGTGTCGCCGGTCAATGTTTCTTTCAGCTTGGCAACCACGCCGACATCGCCCGCGCGAAGCTCCGTCACCGGCTGCATCGTCTTGCCGAACGGAGTCGCAATGTGCGCCAGGCGTTCATTGGCATTCGAGCGCATGTTGGTCAGGTGCGCGTCCTCCTTCACCGTTCCCGACATCACCTTGAAATAAGTAACGCGTCCGGCAAACGGGTCAGCGGCGGTTTTAAAGACGAAAATAGAAGGCGCCTCACCCGGAGCAATGGCTCTAGTAATCTCTTTATCGTTTTGCGTGGCCGGCATCGCGCGGTGTTCAAGCGGTGAAGGAAAAATCTCCGAAACGAAATTGAGGAATAGATCCGCGCCGATATTCTGGCTGGCGGCGGCACAAAGAATGGGGACGATGCGGCGTTCACGGAAAGCCTGCTGCAATCCGCTCACAATGTGCTCAACCGGCAGCGTTCCGGTTGCGAAGAATTCTTCCATCAACTCGTCATTGCCCTCGGCAATCATCTCAACCAGTGCTTCATGCGCCTTGCTTGCCTCATCGACTTGGGCCGCAGGGATATCGCCCTCCTTGCCTTTGCCATCGCCGCCCGGTTTGTACGAATAGGCGCGCATGCGGATAACATCGATAACGCCTGTGAAATTCTTCTCGGATCCGATGGGCAGGTGAACCGGCACGGCGGAGCGGCCGAAGCGCTCGTGGATGTTGTCCACCACGCGCTCGAAGGATGAGCGCTCGCGATCCAGTTTGTTGATGAGCAGCGCACATGGCACTTGGAAGTCGTTCGCGAAGTCCCAAACCTTCTCGGTTGAGACCTCAACACCTGCTACTCCGTCGAGCAGCACGACCGCGGCATCGGCCGCAATCATCGTTGCGCGGCAATCGTTCAGGAAAAGGTTATAGCCCGGCGTGTCGATGATGTTGATCTTATTCTTTTGCCAGGCGAAGGAGGCGAGCGCGGAAGTGATGGTCAGCTTGCGGGCGACCTCTTCCTCATCGAAATCCGTGATGCTGTTGCCTTCGTCTACCTTGAGGTGACGATCAGTCACGCCCGCCGTGAAGAGAAGTGAAGCTGTCAGAGACGTCTTCCCGGAGTGCCCGTGTCCAGTTAAAGCCACGTTCCGAATGTCGGAACTGTCGAAGACCCTCATATGCGCCTCCACAGCCAGCGACCTGACTGGCCGAACAGGAGAGCATATCAAACCTTAATTTAGCGTTTCAGATCTGTGAATGGCGCCGAGTTCAGGCAGTCTGCTGAGTGGCCGCCAGATCGCCTGAAATATCGACAATTGGATTGTAAGTAAGGATTCGCCCGCAGCTTTCGCAGAACATGATCTGATCGCCCTTGCGGAGGTCTTGAAACAATTGAGGACGAAGAGAAATCTGGCAGGCGTCGCAACGCCCGTCGGTGGCATCGGCGATGGGACGATTTTTCGTTTTCTTGCGAATTCGTTCGTATTCCGTGTAGAACTTGGGCTCCATCTGGTCGGAGATGGTCTTCCGGTCCACGCGCCGCTCCGCAAGCTCTTTCTGATCGACGGCAGTCCGGTCGCGAGCGGTCTTTTTTTCGCTCTCCACGTGCTGCTGTTCCTGCTTTAGATCGCCTTCCGCCGCTTTGACGTTCTTTTCCAGCGGTTCGGACTTCTCCATCAAATCGAGAATGCGGTCCTCGGCTTTGCGAATCTCACCTTCGGCATAGGAGATTTCGTTCTGAAACGCGCGGTATTGTTCGTTGGTTTTCGCCTGCAGAGTTTGATCGCGGAGCTTCGAGATTTTCTGCTGCTGAACCTGTATGTCGCCTTCGAACTTCTTACGATCGCGCTGGTTGGCCGCTAGAGCCGCTCGGTCCGCATCGAGACGCCGGGCGTGCGACTCCAGCCTCTTTTCAATCTCAGCGATATGTTTCGGCAGTGTCGCGATCTCGTTTTCGAGACCCATAATCTTGCGGTCAAGCGCCTGCAGACGGAGCGCCAGAGCAAGGTCCTGAAGCATCAGATTCAAATTTAACACGTGTTCAGTGTTTTAAGCCGTACTCTTCAAAGAACTGCGCAATCGTCCGAATGCCCATGTAGTAGTTGCTGATGCGGTATTTTTCGTTGGGTGAGTGCAGCCCGTCGTCGGGTAGACCGAAGCCCATCAGCACGGTGGGAATGCCGAGCTGAGTAGCAAACTCCCCAACGATCGGTATGGAACCACCGCTCCGGACGAACACCGTGGGCCTGCCGAGTACACTACTGAAAGCTTTAGCTGCCGTATGGATGGCCGGATGATTCGGATTGACCGAAACTGCCGGGCTCGCGCCCAAGACGCGCACATTCGTTTGGATGCCCTTCGGCGTATTCTTCTGCACCCACTCTTTCAATGCCGCAACCACCTGTTCCGGATTTTGGCCTGGGACCAGGCGCATGCTCACCTTGGCCGTAGCCTTTGCCGGAATGACAGTTTTCGATCCCGCGCCCGTGAAGCCGCCGGCGACCCCGTGAACTTCGAACGTTGGACGCGCCCAAACACGGTCGAACACCGACTGTTCAGGTTCGCCGGTGAGTGCGGTAGATCCAACCTCATCTCTCAGAAACTCCTCTTCAGAGAAGGGAAGTTGTCGCCAGCTTTCGGATTCAGCCGCATCGGGCGGAATCACCCCCTCGTAGGCGCCCGGAATCTGGATGTGCCCGTCGGCGTCTTTGGCTTTCGCGAGCAGTTCGATGAGGCCGTAGACGGCGTTCGGAGCGGTTCCTCCATACATGCCCGAGTGGAGGTCGCGCGCCGGCCCGGTCGCTTCAATTTCCACATACATCAAGCCCCGCAGACCGACACAGAGCGTGGGGACGCCGTCCGCAAATAATTCTGTATCCGACACCAGCGCCACGTCGGCCTTCAGCTTGTCTTTGTGTTTGGCTACATAGTCAGCGATGGATTCGCCGCCCACTTCTTCTTCGCCTTCGATCAGAAACTTTACATTCACCGGCAATTTGCCGCCGTGTGTGGCGAGCAGAGCCTCTATCGCCTTGATGTGCATGTACATCTGGCCCTTGTCGTCGCAAGCCCCCCGCGCGTAGATATTGCCGCCGCGAACTGTGGGGTCGAACGGAGGCGATTTCCAGAGTTCTACCGGATCCGGGGGTTGTACATCGTAATGCCCGTAGCAAAGGACAGTGGGTTTGCCGGGCGCGTGCAGCCAATCCGCATAGACCAGCGGGTGCTTGCGGGTTTGGATAACTTCGACATGTTCGAGACCCGCGCGCTCCAGTTTTTCGGAGACAAAATGAGCGGCCCGTTCCACATCGAGCTTGTGCTCCGGAAGTGTGCTGATGCTCGGAATTCGGAGAAACTCCAGCAGTTCATCCAGAAAGCGCGTTTCGTTCTGCTGAACGAATTCTTCGACGGTTGATGGCAAGTAACGATCCTTTCCGGCGGAGGGGAACTAGCGCGTTCCCCGAATTGAAAAAACGGCCACCTCGGCAAGCAGATTGGGAAGCAGGCGCGCCTCGCGGTTACCGCGCACGAACATCTGGCGTTCGATGACCCAATTCTGCTCGCGGCAGAGGGAAATAAAATCATCCACAGTCAGGAAGTGGAGGTTCGGGGATTCGTACCAATCGTAGGGAAATAGCGCAGTCCGTGGTGCGCGGCCGCTAAACAGGTGCGCCAGGCGCGTGGTCCAATGGCCGAAGTTTGGGAACGCAATGATCACATGACGCCCCACGCGCAGCATCTCGCGAAGAACGCGCAAAGGGTAACGCATTTCCTGAAGGGTCTGGCTGAGGATGACGAAATCGAAAGCGCCGTCCGGATAATCCGCTAATCCTTCATCGATGTCGCTCTGGTAAACAGAGACGCCCCGGCCAATCGCATGGCGAACCTTGTCGGAATCGATTTCGACTCCTTGCGCATCGACGCGCTTGTGGTCGCGCAGCCACCCCAGCAGTTCGCCTTCTCCACAGCCAAGGTCCAGAACGCGAGAGCCTGGTTCGATGATTTCGCCAATCATCGCGTAGTCCAGTCGATCGAGAATATTTTGCGCTGTCGAGGGCAGTGTTCCGCGGGCGCGCGCGGGCTTTCCAGAAGCCGAAATGTCACTGTGCACGCTTTCAAGGAAACCCGCCACCATTCCGCTCTGTTCCTTCGCTTGTACAAGAAAGGCGTCGTGTCCGTAAGTGGACGGAAGTTCGCAAAAGGCGACGTCGATGTTGCGGCTTCTGAGCGCGCTCACCGTTTCGACAGACTGGTAGGTGGGGTAAAGCCAGTCAGAGGTAAAACTCATCACGAGAAAACGCGCCCGCGTGTGCTCCAAAGCAGCGCTTAAAGATGCATGTCCGGCGGACAGGTCGAAGTAGTCCATCGCTTTGGTGATGTAGAGGTACGAATTGGCATCGAAGCGATTGACGAATTCGCTGCCCCGGTACCGGAGATAGCTTTCGACTTCGAAGTCGACGGAGAAATCGAAGCCGAAGGCGCTCTTCTCTCGCAGGCGTCGTCCGAATTTCTGCCGCATGGAGGTATCACTCATGTAAGTGATGTGGCCGACCATGCGAGCAACCGCCAGACCTCGGCCAGGAGCCTTGGAATCGTAATAGTTCCCTTCGTTCCAATCGGGATCGGCCATGATCGCCTGACGGCCCACTTCATTGAAAGCGATCTGTTGAGCGCTGTGGCGCGACGTAGCGGCAATGGGAATCACCGCGGCCACCGATTCGGGATACGAAACCGCCCATTCGAGCGCCTGCATGCCGCCCATGGACCCGCCGGCCACCGCCAGCAGCTTCTCAATCCCGAGATGGTCGATCAGCAACTTTTGCAGGCGCACCATATCGCCAATCGTGATGACTGGAAACCGCATGGCGTAGCGCTCGCCCGTGGCAGGGTCGATGCTGCCCGGGCCTGTGGTTCCACGGCACCCGCCCAGCACATTCGAAGAGATAACGAAGTAACGATCCGTATCGAAGGCCAAGCCGGGCCCGATCATCGGAGCCCACCAACCGGATTGCCCGTTCTCTCGCTGCCCGTTCTCTCGATGCCCGTTCTCTCGATGGACACCGGCGGCGTGCGCGTCACCTGAGAAGGCATGGAGGACGAGAATGGCGTTGTCACGTTCGGCGTTGAGCGTTCCGTACGTTTCATACGCGACATCCACCTGCATCAGGGTGATGCCGCAGTCAAGCGGAAGCGACGGAAAGGTGACGAGCTGAGTTTCTACGGTGAACGCAGTTTCTACGGAAGTGGCCATGGCCGCGGCGGGACCTTGTGATGCCTGAAATTGCACCATAGCACGGGTGGACCGCACGCCGGACCATTATCTTCGCCATCAAGATCTATGCTGGTGAAGATCTGGAACTTCACAGGCCGGTCAACACAAGGAGATCACGTCCATGGCAGAGCAGAGATTGCAGACCAGAGAAAATCATGCGCGTACGCATCCGCCCTTTCATTTCTTCTTTCTGCCTGCGATCGCCCTGTTACTCGCCGCCGCTGTCTATGAGGTGATTCACGCGCCGGGTCTGGTCTCGGCTGCGCAACTGCTGTTGATATTGGTGGTTGCGACTACAGGAACTCTGGCCCGGACAAACGCCTTGAAGGTGCAAGACCGAGTGATCCGGTTAGAGGAGCGTTTCCGGCTCTCGGCTCTTTTGCCGGCCGATCTTCTTCCCGCAACCCTTGGACTTTCTGAACAACAACTGATCGCATTACGCTTCGCCTCGGATGATGAATTGCCGGCCTTAGCGACGCGTGCAGCGACGGAGAATTTAGATCCGAAGACCATCAAGGCGTTGATCACCAAATGGCGGCCGGATTACTGGCGAGTATAGCCGATCTGACCGCCTACTTATCCGTCGAGCGCCGATCCGGAAAGCCATTCGCTGCCGCAAAGACCGGTATCATTCACGACCGGTATCATTTACGCCGGATGTCGATCCTGCCGTTCCGGCTGCTTCTACTTGCTCCACAGGCTACACCGCCGGAGCCCAAGCCGGCGCAAACGCCCACCATCGCTGCAAGGAAGGCACCGGATACGCCGCGCCGGGTTCCAAGCGATTGCTCTCCCTCACCCGGTGAGCCCGTGGAAGTGATGCCGGAACTCTTCATGGCGGCTGGTATTTAGCCGCGCTTATCGTTCAATTTGGCAGGTTTTGATCCAGTTTCTCGATCTTCCAGAAAGAAGTAGGCAGGCGCTTCTCAACGGGCGGCAGCGGAAAAAGCTTCCGATGCGGCTCTGTTTGATACCAATAGGCAACGCTTGTGTATTCATCTTCGCGGTCATTGGCGTGACCGTGCTCGATAGTTGCGCGAAGAGACTTCTGAAAATAAATCGGATCCGGAATGTGAAAGCGATACATGGTGTGACTGCCCGTCCAGTCGCGGTTCCCTTGCTGTGAATAGCCGATAAATGGATAGTTGAACTCTTTCTGGAACATCCAGGCGTTGTTGAAGTAGTCTTCCAGTCCGGTACCGTTGATCGTGGCGCGAGACGTCTCGCCATCGATGAAGAACATGTCATCCCCTTCCCCCCACCAGCCGGTTGAACGTCCGAAGGTATTGAGAATGGTTCCGACATACAGCCCCTTCCCTGTGGCCTGCATGAACACATAGTTATTCTTTCCATCGATGTTTTTGCCGTTGGACTGGGACTGTGGAATGGCGCGGGTCAGTTCGTGCCTCCACTGTGCATGAAAGCGGCCCTTCGACGCGTTCGCTTCCGTGTCGCGCAATTCCTGATAGTCAATGTGGAAGTAGAAGTTCGGTACGTCCTGCGATCCGTCATTGGTCAAGGTAATGCGTGCGCCATTGCCAAAAGGCATTTCGAAGTAACAATTCATGGCACGATCCTGCACGGTAATTGGTAAAGACCACCACGATTCGTACTTCTGCCCGCGATGGCCGCCCGGAACATCTTCGTACTCGAACCCGGTCCCAAAGAAATCCCCAATAGGAACTTCGACGCTCGGATCCGCTTCGCCGTCCCAATACATTCGCAACACGAGCTCACGCAAATGGAAGGGACTCGGCGAGTTGATCGTAAACCAGATATGGCGGATCGAACCTGCGCCACCCACCTCCGCGAGCGTGATGGTGGAATGAGCCTTCACTTCTACCCAATCCGCATTCCCTCCGGATCGATCGGCACTGGAGGCGCGCTTCGAAACGGCGTCGCTGAGGTTCGATAGACCTTCGAGCAGACCGGTCTGCTGCGCGGGGGCAGTCTGGGGCAGGCAAGCCAAGACTACGAGAATCGCAGGTAGGAAAGCGCTGTCGATACATTTCACGAAAGAAAATTATCACAGCTATATCTTCGGATACACTTCAAGGTCGTCGATTGAAGCAATTTACAGATTGTGAAAAACCGGGACTGAGTTCGATTTCCAGAGCACCGCTACCGCCGATCAGCGAACCGACAGCTTCTTGCGAGCGGAAATCGTTCTCTGTCCCAGCGTTTTTCCCCACCCCAGAAACTCCGGCCGCCTGCTACGCGAGTTTTGCAAGCCGTTCCTATATCTTCGGATACACTTCAAGGTCGTCGATTGAAGCAATTTACAGATTGTTTACAGGTTTTAGAGCCTTGTAAATAAGCTTCGGCAGCATACTCGGCTCATAGAGTTCGGCCCTGACGGAAAAGACCACAATGCGAGGCAATTACCTGGGCGACTCGGAAAGAGCGGTTTTGATTATATGTTAGACGACAAAGCGAATAACCGGCGGTCGTTTTTGCGCGGCAGTGTCTTAGCAGGGGCAGCCGTTGCGGGCGTGAATACGTTGGGGAGCGGGAAGATGCTCGCACGATCAGAGCCAAACTTCTCGCTCACGAAAGGCGACGCAGCCATTTTGAGATTTTTAGCGGCAGCGGAACTCATCGAAACGGATCTCTGGCAGCAATATGCCGAATTGGGAGGCGTGACAACCGGAACGCAAAACTCCTATCAGGCTGCTTTCCAGAACTTGGATGGCGACGGATCGCAGTACATCACAAGCAACACGCTTGATGAACTCAGCCACGCTGAGTTTCTGAATGCATACCTGCTATCCAAAGGCCACAAGCCAGTTGATCTGGATCAATTTCGTACTCTTCCCAGCAGTCAAGCCGATGGCGCCGACCAAATCGGAAGACTTACTAACTTGATGGAACTCTCCGTCGATACCAGTTGGTATGTACGATATCGGAGCTCCAGTAATCCCGACTTCGGCGCTACATTTGCCCAAGCCCTCCCGCAGTTATTCGGAGGAGCGTTCACGGCAATTCCCCGGCACAATTCGGACTTTGCGCCGGCCAACCACATCCAAGCAATTGCGAACACCGCGGCCTTTCACTTCGGAATGATTGAGCAAGGTGGATCGAGCCTTTACGCGACGCTCAGCCATAAGGTGACTCATCCTGAGGTATTGCGGATTGTTGTCAGCATCGGTGGCGATGAAGTCGCGCATTTTCTGGAATGGGTGGATTTTGCAGGCAATGGAGTGCAGCAGCCGATTGCGCCATTCACCGATCCCACGAACGGACTGAAGTTTCCTGATTTTAATGCCACGCAGGATCCATTGCTGCAGACGAACCTGATCTTTCCGGTCCCCTGCGAATTCATCAGTCCGAATTTGCCGCACTGCGCGGTGATTCGCCCAACGGCCCAACGAGGGATCGATGCGGCGGGCGCCGTGAGTGCTCTGATCGCTAACGGGTTGTTTATTGGACAATCGCCTTCGTTCTTCGATGCATTGCTCGATCTGGCTGCGGACGCGGATTCGGCCTTCCGCCAGTAGGACGTGCGCGAAGAGCCACGGCCTCGAACCAGTTCACAACCACTTATATCTGGGCTGAACTCGGTGCTGACTGCGGCTGGGCGTCCGCATCACCAGAAAGCGTCGGTCCGGAGCAATGCTCCGAGCGGCCCCCCCATTCAGACAATCTACGCTCTACCTCAATGGCTGTTATTCAGCACGACCACGCCGTCTTTCATCACGAACACGGCATGCTCCAGTGCTTTGCTATCTTCCAACGGGTCTCCTGGCACCGCAATGACATCCGCTAACTTGCCCTTTTCTAACGTCCCTAGGCGGCTTTGCAAGCCCAGCAACTCGGCGGCGTCCCGCGTTGCTGCATGGATGATATCGATGGGCTTCATTCCGGACTGCGCATAAGCCTCATACACCAGCAAGCTTGCTTGGCCCCGGTTCTTTCCGGGAATTGTTAAGTACATGTCGGACCCGGCTGCGATTGGCACGCCCATTCTCTTTGCTCGTTTCAATCGCTCCTGGTTCTGCTCCACGTAATGAGTAACTTGCTTTTCGATTGTGTTTCGCTCGTCCGCCGTGGCGTGACTTGTGCCGGAGATCATCTCGACGGCAGTTTGTACTGTGAAGTCGGTTGGCACCAAGAAAATGTGTTTCTCCGCCATCAGCTTTAATACATCGTCCGGCACGCTGTACGCGTGCTCGATGGAATCGGCGCCGGCGTTCGCTGCGACCCTGGTTGCCGCCTCATCAGTCGCGTGCGCCGCAACCTTCACGCCCGCCGCATGTGCTTCTTGCACGATGGCCTTCATTTCCTCCAAAGTCACGTTAGCCGGTGACCCATTCACAATCACTTTGATGCATCCTGCCCCGTCATACAGAGCTTTATGAACCGCTTGGCGTGCGCTTTCCGCTCCGCGAATTGTCGTGTATTCCTCTTCGATTAAACTCTGTGCTGCGGGGGTGAGCCGGCCGAATTGGCCTCCCTCGGCAGCCAAGGCCCGCGTCGAAATCACCATGCGCGGTCCGGGCAGCCAACCACGATCGAAGGCTTTACGTAAAGCTACATCACCGTTCACTCCGGAATTCCCGAGGTCTCGCGCGGTTGTGATCCCCGCCTCTAGGTCTTCTCGCCCCAACTTTGCTCCAAGCAGGGCTCGTTCAGCGGTGCTCTGTGTCGCCACAATCCGCAGCATTTCAGAGTCTTGTGACATCACTTTTGTTCCGTCCATTTCCAACAACAGATGGGTGTGCGCATCAATCAATCCCGGCAGCATTGTTCTGTTGCCTAGATCGATAACCTGGGCGCTTTGTGGAATAGCGAGCCCGGAGCCGACATCCACGATTTTGTTTCCCTCAACCAGCACCACGGCATTCTTCACAACCGTTTCACTGTTGCCATCAATCAGGCGAGCCGCTCGGATTGCTATACGTGGTGTGTCTTCCCCGATTCTCTGCGCCTTCGCTACGGTGCCAGACACCATTGCGGACACACTCAATGCGATCAGAACAGGGCAGTTTTTCAGCATGTAATCTTCATTGAACGGCGAAGTGCGAAAATTCTATCACTCGCGTTGCTTCACAGCGGCCTGTATGGCCGCCCTTTGAGGCCCATTCCGAACAGTCTCACGTCCGTTGATGCTCAACGCGGGTGCCGGCCGTGTTGCTCGGTGACAATGCGTAGCGCCATGCGCACCCATTCGGAGTCGAAGAAGAAAAAAGCTTGTTGTGAAGCATGGGACCGCCCAAGCTGCCGCCGAACTGGTTGACGGTCGAGCGCGGCATGTGATTTCCGGGGGTTGCGTTCGTAAAGAAATCCGCCGCTTTCAGCAGCGAGCCGTTCCAAAGTTCGTAAAGGTTACCGTGAAACTGGTTCGCTCCTGACTTGGTCACGTAGTTGAATTGAGACGCGCCATAACGGCCCTGATCGACCGTGTAGGACAAAGTGTTCAGTGCCACTTCCGCAATGGAATTCAATCCGAGCACAAGATTGCTCGAGAGGCCGCTGTTGAGGTTCATCAAAGGGTCGTTCGTATCCAAACCGTCCACGATCTAGCCGTTTGAGAGCGCCGGAAGACCGTTGAACTCGACAGCGAAATCATTTCCGCTACCGGCCACCCGCGAGTCTTCTCACCCGCAAGCGTCCTGCTTCAGGGCTCTGAATGCAGCCTGTCTGTCCGCGAATACCGAAAACGGTGTCTCTTTGCAATTTCATCCGTCCTTGTTGCCAAGTGACGAGTATTCGTCTCGGTCTTCAGCCGATTATCCTCAAATCGCCACTAGGCCGTTACTCGCGATCTATGCGGGGGCGAGCTCAGTTCCGGTTGCGTGTGATCCCTCGGAACTGGCTCCCCAGATCGGAGCTACTTAGACTCTCGCTCCCGAAATCGAATCACCATCGAACACCTGGCGGCGAGCCACGATATCGCTTGCATTTACTAAACGATTCTTTTGCCCGCCTGCGTACACTGCTGTTATGAATTCAACTGCGGATCGAGATTGATTGAGATATTTTCACGATAGGATGCACGATCAGTGGGCGTAAGCGCCTCGTCGGAAGATGGCTAGCCCAAAACGGCAGAAAATTACAGAAACGATTAGTCGCGGCTCGGAATGGCATCGGTGGGACCCCCATATTCACACACCGGGCACTCTCCTCAATGACCAGTTCGGGTCAACCGACCCATGGGACGCATACCTCACGGCCATCGAGAACCGGACACCACGAATCGAAGCGATCGGCGTTACCGACTACTACCTCACCGACACCTATGAGGAACTTCTTAGACGGCAGGCTACAGGTCGAGTGGTTGGCGTGAAAATGATCTTTCCCAACATTGAACTGCGGCTTGATGTTGCGGCAAAGTCGGGCTTTGTAAATATTCACCTTCTAGTCAGTCCAGAGGATCCCGAACATCTCGCTGAAGTAAAGCGCATTTTGAAGCGCCTAGAATTTGGTGCCCACGGTGACCGTTTCAATTGCACGCAAGATGAGCTTATGAAACTCGGGAAGCGTGCCGATCCGTCAATTACAGATGACCGCACTGCTCTGCGGAATGGTGCGACGCAGTTGAAGGTCAATTTCGATTCACTGCGCAAGGTCATTCACGAGAGCGACTGGGCGAAAAGGAATATCCTAATCGCTGTTGCCGGCGGTGCCGGAGACGGAACGGGAGGCGTCCGGCAGGCCTCCGATGCAACGATTCGCCAAGAGATCGAGAAGTTCGCGCACATCATCTTCTCGAGCAGCCCTGCGCAGCGTGAGTTCTGGCTCGGTCAGCGGGCCGCCACCGTGGAGGAACTGCGCGAGCGATACGGCGGCTGCAAGCCGTGCCTTCATGGGAGCGACTCCCACGACCAAAAATCCGTAGGTCAACCCATCGACAATCGCTTCTCGTGGATCAAGGGCGCACTCGAGTTCGATGCACTCCGTCAAGCCTGCATCGTCCCCGAGGGGCGCGCCTATGTCGGCGAGCAGCCGCTCCCATCAGCAATGCCGTCGCAGGTCGTCTCTAATGTCAGGATCGACATTGCGGACTGGGCCGCCACTCCCGACATCCCGCTCAATCCTGGGCTTGTAGCGATCATTGGCGCGCGGGGATCCGGAAAGACCGCCCTGGCCGACGTCATCGCAGCCGGATGCGATGCGATATCTCCCTCTGGCTGGGACGCGGACGAGAATATCAGCCCGTCCTTCTTGGCGCGGGCGCATAGCCTGATTGGGGATGCAACGACTACGCTCACGTGGGGCGGCGGCGCGACGGTCACACGTTCACTTGACGGCAGCGACGCGAGCGGCCATATGTCATTTCCGCGCGCCCGTTATCTCTCTCAGCAGTTCGTCGAGGAGCTTTGCTCGGCCAAGGGCGTCTCCGATGGCCTTGTGGAAGAGATCGAGAGAGTGATTTTCGAGTCGCACTCGCAAGATGATCGCCAATGGGCAATCGACTTCGCCGAACTGCGGGACCAGCAGACCGCACGTTTCCAGCAGGCGCGTGAGCGTGAGGCCGAAGCAATCTCCGACATCTCTGACCGCATCGCCGTCGAGCTTGAGAAGGAAAGCCTCGTCACCACTCTGCCAGCGCAGCTCGCCCAAAAGCAAAAACTGATCGCCGATTACACCACCGACCGAACCAAGCTCGTCGTCAAGGGGACCGAAGCGCAGGTGGCCCGACATGCCCAGCTCAGCGAGGCTGCTCAGAAGCTTCGGAACAAGATCCAGGCCTGGGTAAATCAGCGCCGCACTTTCGTCGCCCTGCAGGACGAGGTTCGCAGCATGCGTGTCACGGGCGCTCCGGAGATGCTGCGCCAAGCCAAGGCGCGTCACTCCAACAGCGGTATGAGCGCCCCCCAGTGGGACGAATTCCTGCTGATCTATAAGGGCGACGTCGACAAGAGCTTGAAAGGCTACATCGCATGGGCGGATGACCAGGTCCTCAAGCTCAATGGCGTTTCGCCGCCGCTTGGCGGCCAAAACGGCGCGCTGATCCCCGACAATGTCGACATCGCGGCCCTCCCGCTCGCGCCAATCGTGTCCGAGATTACGCGCCTCGAAGCGTTATTCGGTGCCGACAAGCTGGTCCGCGATCAATACGCAGCGCTTACCGGCCGCATTGCGCAGGAGAATTCCGCGCTTCAGACTCTTCAAACACGGTTCACAGATGCGCAAGGCGCAGCAGTGCGCCGGAAAGACCTTCAGACAGAGCGCGATAACGCCTATGGGCGGGTCTTCGAGGCGAT
Organism: uncultured Acidobacteriaceae bacterium; assembly: GCA_963730865.1. Lineage (GTDB taxonomy): Bacteria > Acidobacteriota > Terriglobia > Bryobacterales > Bryobacteraceae > Bog-105. The sequence continues at coordinate 102,730 of CAVSTO010000021.1, forward strand.
CATCAACGAACAAAACGCGCTCGCCTGCCTCTACGCGCGGCTTACGGAGCGACTTGCGGCCTCGTCGGGCACGCTCAATAAGCTCAGCTTCTCAATTCGCAGGATCGCCGACGTCCAAGCATGGGGCTCGCTTGTCGAGGAACAACTTCTCGACAGGCGCAAGGCAGGGCCCTTTTACGGCCGCGGCTCGCTGGTTGCGGTCGCGACGGAGGCACTAAAGCATGCGTGGGAAACGGGCTCTGCGACCGAGGTTCAGGCCGCCATGTCGGTCTTCATGGCAAGATACCTGAAGGACCTGCTGTCGAACGCACCTTATGCGCAGCAGCAGTCCGAATTCCGAGCGTGGTCGAAAAAGTTCGCGCATTTGTTTTTCCGCACCGACCACATCGCCGTTCGGTACGAGATATCTTATGATGGCGTCGACATCCGGAAGCTATCTCCCGGCACGCGCGGCATCGTGCTGCTTCTGCTTTATCTCGCTCTCGATGATTCAGACGATCGACCTCTGATCATCGACCAGCCTGAAGAGAACCTCGATCCAAAGTCCGTCTTTGACGAGTTGGTAGCGCTCTTCATCCAGGCCAAGGCGAGGCGCCAGGTCATCATCGTCACACATAATGCCAACCTCGTCATCAACACTGACGCTGACCAGATCATCGTAGCCGACGCTGGCCAGCATTCGGCGGGCGGTCTTCCGCCGATCAGCTACGCGGCGGGGGGTCTCGAAGATGCGGCAATTCGTAAGGGTGTCTGCGACATCCTTGAGGGCGGCGAAGCCGCGTTCCGCGAGCGCGCACGACGATTACGAGTTCGTCTCGACCGATGATGCAGCCAGCCCACGGTCCGTTTAGGTGGTCCTGAGCGTTGTCGGGCCAACTGACACAACTCACATCGCCGAGTATTAGATCCGCCCTTGTCGTTAATGTG
>CAVSTO010000022.1:0-28047 GCA_963730865.1 uncultured Acidobacteriaceae bacterium
TGTGGGCAATCACGGACTGGTTGAAACCGATGACTTGCTCAACGGGGCCGGCGTCCTCCGCGCACGAATGCTCCACGCCGGGCCAATCTTTGCTCCACTCCAGGCCAAATTCGAACTGCCGGACCACTCGATCCGTCGCCCGGAAACAAAGCTCATTTTCCCAGTTATCTATCCGACTCCGGTAACGGTGAGCTACTGGACGCAGCAGGAATTTCATGCTGCTGGACTGAAGAAGGCGCCGGGCACCATTACCCGGGGAGCGGATACCTTTACACTTTCGACGTTAGGACGTGCACTCTTTCATTGTCGCGAATCGATCATTCGCAACTTCGTGAGCCGTTTGGACGCGTCAAACAGTAGCGGCTGCTATAAAACGGATATGCCCCGATACGCAGCAGTCGACATCGGAAGTAACTCGGTGCGAATGATGGCCGCGGAGGTGGGCCACGGCGAAACACGCATTCTGGCTCAGGACCGCCAAGTGACCAGACTGGGGGAAAGCGTGTTCCGTTCAGGGCGCATCAGCGAAGACGCGCTGCAGTTTCTCATCCAGAACCTGGAGCGGATGGCGGCCGTATACAAGCGGCTGGACACAGTCGGCGTGCGGGCAGTGGCGACGAGCGCGGTCCGGGATGCAAGCAACCAGGAAGACTTTCTGAAGCGCACGAGCGCTGCCTTGGGGACCAATGTAGAAATCATTTCGGGCCCTGAAGAGGCGCGGCTGATCCAGTTGGGAGTGGAGGCGCGCTGGCCCCGTCCGAAAGAACGCACTCTCATTGTCGATGTGGGCGGCGGCAGCGCGGAACTAATCATCAGTCAAGGCGGCCAATTGATCGACGCGGTTTCAAAGCCTCTGGGCGCGGTGCGCCTCACAGAAGTTTTTCTGAAATCGGACCCTCCGCACCCCGAGGAGATCCATCGCCTGGATCGATATATAGAAGAGAAGTTATCCCCATTTCTGAAGCAGCATGGAGCTGAGAAGTTCGACCGCGCCATTGCGACATCGGCCACTGCCGGCGCGATTGTTTCCGTGACGAACCAAGTGCCTCGCAGTAAACGGGACGAAGCGGACCGGCTGCGCGCTACGGCGGCGCAAGTGCGAGAGTTGTATGCCACGCTAGCGCAAACCGACGTCGCCGCCCGCCGGAAAATTCCCGGCATCGGTCCGCGGCGTGCGGAGATCATTCTGGCGGGTACAGCGGTTTTCTCCCGGACGTTGGAATTATTCAGCCATCGTTCGCTCTACTACTGCGTGGCTGGCGTGCGCGATGGAATCATCGCGGACCTGACGGCGCGCGGCGTCGGCCGCGAGTTGTCGCAGCTTTCGCGCGAGCAACGCTCGCTAGTTGAGGCGATGGCGAAGCGCTATGGCGTCGCGGTGAAACACGCGCGTCAGGTAGCAACTCTGAGTCATCGGCTGTTCGAAGTTTTGCAGCCGATCCATCAATTGCCACCGGCCGCGGGCAAGTTGCTCGAAGCGTCGGGATACCTGCACGACATCGGGCACTTTGTCAGCGGTACGGGACATCATAAACACTCGGCGTACCTGGTCGCCAATTCCGATTTGCCCGGCTTTACAGATAAGGAACGGCTGACGATTGCCGCGCTGTGCCGCTTCCATCGCAAATCGATGCCTCAGCCGCGACACTCGCATTTCCAGGCTCTGGATCCGGATGCAAAACGAACTGTGCTGTTTCTGACGCCGCTGTTGCGCATTGCCGACTCGCTGGACCGTGGGCATGAACAGAAGGTCCAGCAGATAGCCAACGTGACTCGCGACGGAAGCGTGATCGTGTGGGTAGAGGCCGATCAGGAAGCGGATCTCGAGATTTGGGCCGCAAATGAAGCGGCGGAGACTTTCCGCGATGTGTACGGCAAGCCGATCGCCTTGCAGCGCGCGAAGCCCTCACGTGCGTGAATGAGCGGAGGTTGTTTTGCCGGTCTGCGACCTACGGACTAGCAAAACCATTCATTCGGCGCGCAGTAGAACCGCGGGATCCACTTTCGCGGCGCGGCGCGAGGGCCAGATCGTCGCCAGGAATGCAGCCGAGGCGAGAACCAGCGCAGCCACAAACAACGAGAGCGGGTCGTTCGGCGAGATTTGAAACAAGAGGCTGCGAGCGAGACGAGTCAGCGCGAAGGAAGGGCACAAGCCGAGCGCCATGCCACCGATGGTCCACGTCGCCGCATGCTTGACGATCAGTTTCGCGATATTCCCCGGAGTGGCGCCGACGGCCATGCGGACGCCGATTTCGCGTGTCCGTTCATTTACCAGAAAGGCCATTACTCCGTAGAGTCCAACTGCCGCGAGCACCAGGCCCAGCACTGCAAACAAGCCAATCAAGACCGTGATGAAGCGCGGGCGGTCTGCCTGTTGATCGACACGCTGCCGCAAGGTTTCGATCGTGACGCTGAGACGCGGGTCGAGGGATGCGACTTCAGCGCGAATCCAAGGCGCGAGAGCTCGAGTTGAGACGGCGCTCTGGATCAGAGCGACCGCGCGCGATCCCATGCCAGGATCGGCTGTGCGCTTGCGAGATTTGTAGTATTCGGGTTCCGGAGGATTCGCCAAACCGTTGTTCTTCACGTCGGCGGCAACTCCAACAATCGTGAGTGGAGGATCTGACGGGTCGAGAAATATGTGTTGACCTAGCGGATTCTGCGTTCCAAATATGCGTCGGGCAAGGGTGGCGCTGAGGACTATGGAATTTTGGGACCGAGTGCGATCGGCGTTGTTCAGCGCACGGCCCTGAAGGATCGGAATTCGAAGCACTCGGAAGTAATCGGGCGACACGTAGCGGAAGAGCACCGTACCGCCTGCACTCGACAGCGGCGGTCTGCCTAAAACCGCCAAGTTGGAGAACGGGCGCGAGTGAATCCAGCCCCCGGGAGGCACCGAATCGCTTAACGCAAACGCAGTCACGCCGGGAATCTGCGCCAGTTTCGTCTCGAGCTGGTTGTAGAAGCTGGTGAGCTTCTCAGGCGTCTGATACGTGTGATGGCTGAGTTCGAAGGAAGCGGTAACGGTGTGGGCGGGCTGCAGACCGAGCGCTTGATGCTGGAGCGCGAGGAAGCTGCGAATAAAGAGTGAGGCGGCAGTCAACAGAACGAGCGAAACTGCGATTTGCGTAGCGACCAGCAGATGGCGTAACAAGCGGCGTTCGCCACCAACGGAGCGCCAACCGGTGAGGGCTTCTGAGCGTGGCCGTTCGAGGGCCGGCGCGAGCCGAAGAGCAGAGCCGCAAGGACTGAGATAAGTACCGCGAAAACGAGGACGCGGCTGTCGATGCTTGCGTCACGGAGATGAACCAGGCCTTCCGGCGCAAGAGCGAGGAGGGCTCGTAGCAGAAGTCGCGCGAAAACACACCCTACGACGGCACCCGCTAACGCCAGCACGACGCTTTCTGTGAGTGCTTGCCGGAAAAGCCTAGCGCGGCCGGCGCCCAGTGCGGCGCGCATCGCCCATTCGCGTTGCCGAGCGGCCGAGCGGGCTAGTAGAAGGTTGGCTGTGTTCGCACATGCGATTAGTAGAAGGGCGAGGACGGCCCCGAACAGTAGCCACGACGCGAGGCGCACATCAGAGACTTGCCGGTCGCGTAGTGAACGAACGGCGAGATGCACTTCGGGGCGTAAGGGCGGCGGAACTTCAGTCTGAAGCGTGGTCTGAAAGAGCGGCTGCAGCTGTTGGCGGGCTTGGGCGAGAGACACGCCAGGTTTCAGGCGCGCGAAAGTGCGCAAGAACCGGGTTGCGGCCCGAGCCTCAGCGGCAGCATCGAGCTGTTGCGGGACGAGAACGTCTGCTCTACCGAGAGTAGGTAACTCAAAGTCTCTCGGGAGCACTCCGACGATGCGGGTAGGCTGGTCATCGAGACTAACAGTGTGGCCCGATATCGCGTCGTTCCCTCCGAAGCGGGACTTCCAGAGACCGTAAGAGATGAGCGCGGCACGCGGGGCGTGCGGACGATCGTCATCCCGTGTGAAGTCGCGTCCGGCCGCCACCGTTAAACCGAAAGTTCGCAAGAAATTTGCTTCTATGGGGATGCAGCGGACGCGAACAGGGTTCTGATCGCCGAGATCGCCCTCCACCCACGGAGAAAGCGAAGTGGCAGAGTCGAACGGGGTCAAATGCGGGGACCAACGCATGTAACTTCCGCTCAACATGAACTCGTTTTCGTCGATGGGTCCCGTGATGCCGAACGAGACGAGCCGGTCGGGGTCGCCGTAGGGGAGCGCCCGGAACAGGAGCCGGTCAACCACGCTGAAGACGGCGGTGGTTGCGCCGATTCCAATCGCCAAAGTGGCGACAATCACGATCGTGAAGAGCGGTGAACGGCGAAATGTTCGAGCAGCGTGACGCAGGTCGGTGCCGGTGGATTCAAGCGAATTCAGCGCGAGTGTCCAGTCCATGAGAGGCAGCGTAGCATTCTACATAAGGCACCTTCCTGCTCAAGACGCGCCCAGCCCGATCGACACTCAAAGCAAGTCGATGAATTCTTTGACCCCGAGGTTCGCGTCCCGAATGATGGCGCGGAGAAGTGGTTCCTTGAGGGTCCGCCCCAGATGAACGGGTACGACGGTTCGCGCCTTCGTCTCAGGGTGGATCAAGATGAGATGACTTCCCTTCTGCCGATCCTCGATGAATCCCGCCCGTTTGAGAGCTCGGATTACCTTCCGCGCAGTGAGAGAAGGGAGCTTAGACATCTAAGCGGGAACAGAGACTGGCACCGTAACTCTTCCCTGAAACGATGGGCCCTCGACTGGGATAGGTTCCCCGTGAGCCGATAAGCTCTCAAGATACAGCGCGATCGCCTCCTTGACATTGCGCTCTGTTTCTTCGAACGTCTCCCCTTGGGTGTGGCATCCAGGGAGAGAGGGAACGAAAGCCACGAAGCCTCCTTCGGAATCCTGTTCATAGAAGACGGAATAGGAGAATGTCTTGGGACCGATCCTCTTCATGGCTTCATTGTAAGAGTTCGCCTTGCTTTCGGCAAAACGATTGGTTTACAGGGTTTACTCCGAATGCAGTACACCTCACGTGATATCGTACCGGTCTGATGTTGCACAAGTGCTTTACGGCTGTGGGACTGCTAGCCTGCGTGGGTCTCGTCTACGCTCAACAGCGCGATGTGGTGTCGGAGCATGGTGTGGCCGTCACCATGCGCGACGGCGTCGTCCTCCGGGCTGATATTTACCGCCCCAAAGAAGCCGGACATTGTCCCGTTCTCCTCCAGAGGACGCCTTACAACAAAGCGAATGGAGTGGAATTTGGCTATCGTGCCGCCGCCCGCGGCTACGTTGCGATCGTTCAGGATGTTCGCGGCCGCTATACATCCGAAGGCAAATGGTACCCGTTCAAACACGAGTCGCTGGACGGATACGACACCATCGAGTGGGCTGCGTCTTTACCGTACTCGGACGGCAGGGTGGGCATGTTCGGCGGATCGTATGTCGGCGCCACACAGATGTTGGCAGCGATCGCACATCCCCCGCACCTTGCCGGAATTTGCCCCGTTGTCACGGCCAGCAACTATCACAGCAATTGGACCTATCAAGGCGGCGCCTTCGAACAGTGGTTCAACGAATCCTGGACATCTGGTCTCGCTCAGGACACATTAAATCGGCAGGTGCAGAATCAAACGAATGCACTAACCGGTTCGCCGACGCTGCCGCTTACCTCTTATCCACTTTTCAACGGTCCTATCGAGTCGAGTCTGCCTGCCATTGCGCCTTACTTTCTCGATTGGTTAGCGCATCCTACGTACGACAGCTATTGGAAGCAATGGTCGATCGAGGATCATTACGCTGATATCACCGTACCCGCGCTGCATACGGCCGCCTGGTACGACATCTTCCAAGGGGGAAGTCTCCGGAATTACGAAGGGCTGAAACTGCATGCCGCGAACGATACCGCCAAAAGAGGCCAGCACCTGCTTGTCATCATTGGCGGGCATGCCGGAGGCGGCAGACACATAGGAGACGTAGATTTCGGTCCTGCCGCGGCGTACAAGGAGGATGATGTCACCCTCGCCTGGTACGACTATCTCTTCAAACGCGTGCGGAACGAATTCGCCGGCAAACCTGTTCGGCTCTTTGTTATGGGCGCGAACAAGTGGCGTGACGAAGACGACTGGCCCTTACAGCGAGCGCGCGCGACGAAGTATTTTCTTCACTCGAAAAGCGGTGCCAACTCGCTGCGCGGTGATGGGACTCTCTCGCTCCAGACTCCTGAAGCTGGTGAAAGCGCGGATCGTTTCACGTACGATCCCTCGAAACCAGTGCCCACGATTGGTGGGCCGCTCTGCTGTGACGCAGTCCACCTGCCCGCCGGACCTCGCGATCAACGCCCGGCCGAAGCTCGCGATGACGTGCTGGTTTACACAACGGAGCCGTTTTCGCACGAAACCGAGGTAACGGGACCAGTCTCGCTCGATCTCTACTTCAAATCGTCGGCTGTCGATACTGATTTCACTGCCAAGCTGGTGGACGTCTGGCCGAATGGCTTTGCCCAGAACCTGACAGAAGGCATCCTGCGCACCGCCTTCCGGAATTCCCAGGAAGCGCGGGAACTGCTCAACCCGGGACAAACTTACGAGGTTCACGTCGATCTCTGGTCCACCAGCAACGTGTTCCTCACAGGACATCGGCTGCGCCTGGAAGTCAGCAGCAGCAATTTCCCGCGGTTTGACCGCAATCTGAACACTGGCCGCAGTTCAGCAAATGACACACAGTGGACCAGCGCCGTGAATACCGTCCTCCATGATGCTGAACACGCATCGACGTTGATCTTGCCCGTAATGAAGTAAGTTGCTCTCTACCGTCCCCGTGGTTACTGCGTCGCAGGAGCGGTGGGTTTGGTGCCGACGGCCCGGACTGCCTCGTCAACGATCACGTAAAGCAGTTGATCGTGGTCGGCGCGCGCTTTCTCCTTGATCATTTCGCCCATGCGCCTACCCGCGGCTGCGTCGTCCGGCAGGTTGAGGCCGCGCTTTTGAGCGGACAGTTGGGCAAGTTGTTCCACAATGTCGAAGAACGCCTCTTCGTTCTTGCCGCTGAGGAGCCAAGCATCATGGACCGAAGCGGGGACGATCTGGTCTAACGGATAGACCTTATCGTTGGGATCGACCTTGGGATGCGCTACCACCTGAGACTGGTCTTGCGCGGGCCCCGCCGCGGGTGCGGCCACCGCGAACGCGGCGAATGTGGTGAGGAGCGCGCCGACGAAAAGGGAACGTGGATTCATGAAAGTTCCTTTCTTATTGTGAAAGCTATGTAGTGAAACACGACAAGCTGGCTTCAATGCCGCCGCTCGTATGAATCGTCACGGTGATCTTGTGCGACACCGCCGACAGCAGCGCCAATACCCGCGCCCGCTGCGCCGCCGATCAGGGTTCCCTTGAGCCCTCCGCCAAGCAGTGCACCGAGAACGGCCCCGCCGGCGCCTCCGATCAATGCGCCTTTACCCGGGCCAATACCGCCACGGTCCTGGTTGTAGCGCTCATCGTAACCGTCATGAGCATGACGCGAATCGTAGTAGTCTCCGCCGTGGCCGCCCTCCCGGACACCGTTATAAAAGTTCTCATTGCGGCGATCCTGCTGATGTCCGGAGATTGGGTATTGAGCGGTCGTTGCCACGATTTCCGCGGCTATCCTGATGTCCGTAGTTGCTGCGGTCCTGCCCACGATTCCCGTCGTAGCCCTGCTGCGCCAGTGCCGGCAGAGATGCGATAACAAGAGCCGCGGTAACGGAAGCAGCTTTTACCCCTAGCATTCGGGTTCCTTTCCTCCGCAGCGTGCGATGCACTGCGGTAACAACTAAATGGATGACCGAGATACGGCGCCAACTGTTACATATACGATGAGAAACAAACATTCATGCCCCGCGTTGCTGGCGAAGGTCCTTGTTGAACCTCCTGATAAAGAACGAGAAAACTTCTTGACCTTACCAGGAAGTCTGAGCTATCAGCATCGTCCAGCCGGCTCGCGTCCTCGCTCCGATATGTCCCATTCCGAGATGCTGGTACCTTAGCCTCACTTCCGCTTCGAGGGACGAAGGAATGCCGGAGAGAATAAGCCGGCCCCGTCTTCCCACTCGTCGAACCAGCGCCGGCGCCATGTCCATCAGAGGAGCAGCCAGGACGTTCGCGACCACAAGCGGCCAGTTGCCATCCACAACATCCGGACCGCCGAGCACGAGCTGCAAGCGCTCCGCGCAATGATTCAGTCGCGCATTCGCCGCCGCGACGCGCAGTGCGTCTGGATCCGTATCCAGCCCGACGGCTTGCGGCACGCCCATCATCAGCGCCGTCAGTGCCAGAATGCCCGATCCCGTCCCCACATCAAGCACGCTGTCGATATGCTCGAACCTCAAGATCTCTTCCAGAGCCTCGATGCACAGTGCTGTGGTCGGGTGATGCCCGGTCCCAAAGACATTGGAATCGGGCAACCTGAGTGCATTCGGTGCAGCGGCTATTTCCGAAGACGCGATCAGAACATTCCCGATACGAACGTCTCGCGGACTCAGCAGCCACACAGAGCTGTTATCTCGCGCGACGGCAGCCGAAACAGTTGCGCTGGACACGCCCAATGCACCAACAACCATCTCGTGTGTCACGCCGTCAGGCAGAATAGCTGCCATGCCATCGCCAACCGATTCAATGTCGAGCGCTCCCAATTCGACGAGAACGTCAACCGCATCGGCAGGCGGACAACGGATATCAATGCGGTACGGCATTCCGAACGGTAGCGCAAACGGCCGCCGCGTGCGTCCGGAGAAGTGATCGCGCCTGGGAGCGCGGGACGCAGTGCGAATACGCGGGATCGGCTTCCTTCATGGCCTGCCGGTCGTCGCCGGCGTCAGCAGACCCTGACCACGTAGCCATGCCTCCAGTAGCTGCGGCCAGAGGTCCAACGCCGGGTCGCCCCGACCTAAGCCTGTACCGTGATCCCCGCGTCGAAAAAGATGCATCTCAACGGGCACCTTTGCTGCAAGCAGGGCAGAGTAGAAATCGACACTGGTCTCGACCGGAACAACCGTGTCATCCGACGTGCTGTAGATAAACGTCGTGGGCGTTTCGGGCGTGACGTAGAGAGCGGGAGTGTACCTCTTTTCCCACTGCTTGCAGTCCTTCGCCGGCATCTGCAGAACCGAGCAATACGTGATCAGGTGACGGCTGTTGGGCTGCATTGCATTGAGCCAGGGATAGCCAAGAATCAGAAAATCCGGACGGTCGCTAAACCTGTCCACCGGATCCTTAGCGTTGCCATTCCCTTGGTCAAAGCTTGTTGCTTCCATCGCGGCGAGGTGGCCGCCGGCAGAAAACCCCATCATCCCAATCCGGTTCGCCGACAACCGGTACGAGTCCGAAAGTGATCTCACCACCCGAACCGCCCGTCGCGCATCCAGCAACGGAACCGGGTATGGGTTCTCCTCGCCCAAGCGATACTTCAGGACGAAAGCAGTGACTCCTCGCACCGTAAACCAGTCGGCCACCTGGCGACCTTCCAGATTGCTGGCCAGACCCTTGTACGCCCCTCCCGGAGCAATGACGACCGCACTGCCGTTCGCCGCTCCGGCTTGCGGCACAAAGACGGTTAAAGTCGTCGCCTCGCTACCTTTGCCTCCCTCGGCAGGATCAGACCACAGGGGCAGCGTCGTGATATCCAGATTCTTGTCAATGAGCACCCGCCCATCCTGCGCTGCTGTTTGGGCTGGTGCGAAGGAGCACCCGATCCCGCAGACACCGGCAATCAGAACCAGACATCTCACGCTGCGCAATATCGGATGCTTCATGAATATGCGACGCCGACGAATCTCTGTTGCTAGAGGGGATTGAATTTTTGTTCGAAACAGTTTGTGTACGGTGTACATGTAGACGTTCACTGATCTCGTTGTACGATACCGCGCTCAGCGAATGCGGCGGCAAGTTCAATGCGAAGGTTCGTTTACTACTTTGCACTCAGCGGGGAAACTGCACACTCACATCTTGTGCGCCAAAAGCCTCATTCGCATTACTCCAGCGCCGGGTTTCCAGAAAAGCGAAGGACAAACACCGTTACCCTCGCCCGTTGAGGCTCCAGACGCGATGCCGACCTTTCGGGACTGATTACTATCCAACGTTGTTAGTTGGCTCCGCGTCGGCTTTGAACGGTATAGGCGTTACCAGCCATGGCCGAGCCGGTTGCCTGCTCCATTAGCTTGCTACGTCGAGCGCGTCCCTCGAGCGGTGGTACTATGCGACCGTGAACGGTCAGAAACGTGCACGAGACGCGAATTTTATAAAGTTTCAGAACGCCATCCGAGGTGCCAGGGATTCCCAAGCGGCGTTGTCTCGGGTGCGCGAGACGCTCCACCGAGGCAGTTTGGAGATGCCATAGCGTGGATTAGCGACACGCCGTTCCGCGGGAGCAAGCTGAAGCTCGCGCCTACCCCTGCCACCTTCGGCGACCTTTGCGCACGGCCACCCATGCCGGTGTTGGACTTTGAATCGGAGTATCGGTGGGCCGCGGCCCTGCTGGGCGTCTATACCGAGAAGTTGAACGCCTTTGTAGAATTAGCGGAGATCTGTTCCACCTGTATCCTTAACTCTGATTTCACGCGGGCTCTCCAGACCATTGATCATGTGGATGCCGAACTCGGTGTTTCGCTGTGGGGGCTAAAGCTTCGCCTTGCATTAACGCAGCAGCGCGACGGCTTCGAGGCCCAGAAGACATTGGCACAAAACGTGCAATCCGTTTCAACAATCGACGGCATTGTGCAGTACATCACTCACTATGTAAGCTTTAGAAACGAATCAGTTGTAACTCCGGCCAATTTTTTTTCCGAATACCGCAGACACGAAGCGGCACTCAAAGTAGATTCGGGTCTTCGGAAGTACCTTTGGTATCACATCACGACATCAATAGATCCGATCGATAGCAGTTGCGCGTCCATTTTGAATTTTGACGCAGCGGCTTCCCTGATCGATTACTTCGAGGCGTTCGTAGCTGTCACTAAGTTAGTCGGACGAAAGTATCCGCAAGGCTTTGGAAAGCCTTTTGCGACAGCGCTCGTCCAGCTTGCAAGAGCGATATCGGACCGTAGGCTCGATGGACTTGCTTTTGCGATTTCTGGAGATAAGCTCTTCCTGAAAGCTTTTCCTCCATGTGATCTAAACGCGCAAAGCGCGTTTCTCAGCGGCGATTACGCGAAGGCTTCCATTCTTGCCGAAGAGTTGCTGAAGGAACGCGGGCCAAGCATCGACACAATCGAACTTCTCGCACGGTCAAACGCAGCGGCGGGATCAATCACTGTTGACACTTGCCTGAGCACCGAAATAGCGAAGGCGCTGAGGTCGGTAGCAATCAAGGACGATTCGTTAGCAGAGAGTGTAGTATTGCTGCAAAAACTTGCACTTAACTTTTACCCGTTCAATTGGGCAGAGAGCCTCTGGGTCATCTGCTCAGCGGAAATCGAAGCGCAGTCGGGACACGAGAGTTGGCACCTGAAAGGTGCGGCCTTATCACCGCCGACATATCTGAACCCATTGTATGGGTACGGCGTTCCAGGCGATATCGCTGAGGCGTTTTTTGAATCGTGCTTGAACGCAGGCGCGGATAGCCCGGTCGTCACATACGCCCGCTACGCGGCCGGCCTGTCTGGCAATTTGCCTAAGACTTTGTCTCGCGAAAGTGAGTTGCTGGCCGGGGCGGACAGATGTCTTAGCGACAAAGCTTACGGACTTGCGCTAAGCGCTACATCCGAACTGCTAGATATCGGCTGTAGCTACTTTCGATTAAAAGCTGCCAAAGCTTCACGCCCGCACTCTCCTAGAATCAGATCGACCGACGGAATGCTTAGATTTTGTAACATCTGAGTACCTTCGCAACCAGAATGCACACTACGTGCTACCCATTAGAAAAGTTGCACAAAGGATGGCGAATGGGGCCGAAATATTGGATAAAGGAGATCCGTCAGTACCGATTCTCTATGATATCTATTCTCGAAATATTGGTAAGGAACATGATAGTACTCGACGGTTTTTTTTCGAGGACTTTCTAGTTTCTCATCAGTTGAGTAGACCATCGGAAGCTTGGCACAATGGTCTCGGTATTCAATCGTAAGAAACTCATATATTTTCTAAAGAACGTCTGTGTACCGCAGGTTATGGACGTGATGCCTGTTTACGATACGTCAACCGATCTCGAAAATGAGCGAATCGCTGTTTGCAATCTGCTTGCCGAGATCGATCCCTCAAACAGGGATGGGTACCTTGACGAGGTAAAAGACATAATAATACGGCAGAATGCGCTAAAGGGTATTCTCCATATTGAACAGTCCAAGATATTCGTTGACGAGGAGGCAATTCGGCGTACTGCGGAGTTAAGCCTGAGGGAAACGTATCAGCGTTACCGCGTGTTCGGTGGCTACGATCCCGCAGAAGCAGAGGAGGTGGAGTTGGCGTTACGAAAAGCTGTAGCCGGAGATAGGGACGCCTTTCTTCGACTCGAGGTGGAAGCAAACGAAAAGAATTCTATACTCGCTCAGCTTTTAATCCAGCTTCGGGACGATTATGTATCTGGACCGGACCACAGTCTCGACGTTTATCTAAGCACTCGCATAAGGCACGGAACCTTCGCTGCGCAACTGCGAAGCCCGTTGGAAACTCACAATCTGATTACACAGCGCGACAAGATGTCCGGCGAGTATAAGCATAACGACTACTGGCGGAAACGTCTGCTAATTCCCGAAGAGGTGTTCGAAACGGCGGCGAATCAAAGGCTTGCTAAGTTCTCTAGACTATTCGACGAGCTAATTCAGAACATCTTGACCACTTGGATTCAAGTGCGGACCTCGGACGATGGCGTGGGCTTATTCGACTTTCGTTTGATTCCAGCTCACGCAAAATTGATAGGGCGCTTTCTCAACCGGGAGACGCCTTTCGAGGCGTTTGTGGAAACTGTGTTTGCTCTGTTCCGGCAACTTCTACTAGAGAACGTGACCGCCCTGCGTGCGAAGTTCTCCTCGGAGGTTGTTGACAGTGTGGACTTCTTGCTAAACACCTTAGATGCTGATATCGCGGGACTCGTGGAGGGGCGCGGAACAGCCGACTTCAGTCTTGCAGTAGCTAACGCTAAGGCGGACCTTCACCGCACAATCGCGCGCGTTGCGGACTGGTTCAGGCCGCCGACCTCTACAACATATCCTCCATTTACATTTAGCGATCCAGTCAGAATTGCCATCGAGCTGATGAAGCGAGTCTATAGAAAAGCAGATTTCGATGCTCACATCAACAACATGGCCACCGCTACGTTAAGAGGTCAGGCACTCACGGCCTTCGTTGATGTGTTTATGATAGTCTTCGAAAATGCGGTGAAGCACTCTGGGTTGACGGCGACGCCGCCTGTCCAGATCGAAATGCAGTATATTTCTGGTTTGATCACCATCCTGGTAAAGAATGAGGTCTCCCCGTCTATCATTTCACAGGAGGCAGTCGCAAAACTCGAGGCAATTCGTTCGGCTTTGGAGCGGAGAGAATCCCGAGACGCGGTGCGGAAAGAGGGCGGCACCGGCTTTCACAAAATTCAGAAGATAATCTCGAATGACCTCAACGCAAAAGGATCTTTGAGTTTCGGGTTTGTTGGGCCGAGCTCCTTCGAAGTTGGAATTGTACTCCATCCAGGGAGGCTGATCGCGAGCAATGAAAATCCTGTTAGTAGAGGATGACGAAAACAAACGAGACCGTATAAGCGACTTCCTCGGCAGGCACTATCCGCAAAGCACACTGGCGCACGCAAAGTCGTATCAGTCGGGTCTTAAACAACTGCTGACTGGATCGTTCAACTTAGTGCTCCTGGATATGAGCATTCCAACCTTTGACGTAACGGAAATTGACGACGGCGGTCGACCGCAGGCCTACGGCGGCCGTGAGTTGCTCAAGCAAATGGATCGGCGGAAGATATGTACGCCTGTCTTGGTCGTGACGCAATTCGCTAGGTTTGGAGATCACCGTGATGCTCTAACCCTAGAGCAACTGGACAGTACACTTCGGAACGAGCACTCGGCAACGTATAAAGGCGCCGTCTATTATGACAGTGCGTTAGAGGGGTGGAAGGACGAATTGGCCCATTTCATGAATGCGCTAGTGGGCGGTTCCGAAGCGTGAAGGTTCTCGTAGTTGAAGATGATGTAGAAAAGCTACGGGCGATCATTGGCGCGCTGGTGAACGGCGGAGCCATCTCGCTCGAGTCAATCACCGATTCTCGAGACGCTAACTCGGCCAAGCGGCTCATCATGCAAACATCGTATGACCTGTTGGTTTTGGACATTGCAATACCAACCCGCGTCGATAAAGCTGTCTCGACTGAGGCCGGACTTGATCTTCTAGAAGAGATCTGTCGCGGCTCACGATATAGACGGCCCCAGCACATTGTAATCGTCACGGGGTATTCAGAACTCGATCGGAAGGTGAACGAAAGGTTTCCTTCCGAGCGTTGGAAAGTCATCGTATACGATCCGTTCTCGGTCTCGTGGGCCGACCAGCTCGCGGCGCAAGCAGCTCACACCAAAGCAGCCCGCGATGCCGGCCAAGCTACTCCTGCGCAATACCGTTCCGAGTTGTCAATAATTTGCGCCATGCCCGACATCGAACTCGAAAGCATCCTACGACTGCCATGGGACTGGAAAGTGACGGCGGAGGCGCATGACGGTACGATCTATTGGCGAGGCGCTTACGAACGTTCAGGACGCGTCTGTACTGTGCACGCTGCTGCATGTTCCAGGATTGGGATGACCTGGGCTGCTATCCTCGCCACTAAAATGATCTCTTCCTTCCGTCCGCGCTATCTGATAATGGGTGGAATCTGCGGAGGAATTTCAGGTCAGGTGACCATCGGTGAGGTCGTGGTTGCCGAAAGTACGTGGGACTATGGATCTGGTAAGCACGAGGTAAAAGCAGGGAACCCAGTTTTTTCGGTAGCACCTCACCAGATTCCCTTAGATTTGAACTTGTCCTCGAAGGTCCGGCTACTCGCTCGCGAACCCGGCGTGTTGGCGGCGATAAAATCGAGGTGGCCAAGTAACAAGCCAGGACAAGAATTACAGGTGCGGTTGGGTCCGATGGCCTCCGGCGCTGCTGTAATAGCAGATCAGTCCAGAGTCGCTGAAATCGAGGGGCACAATCGTAAGGTAATGGCGATCGACATGGAGTCTTACGCTGTCTTCGCAGCGGGGGTGGATGCATGTGATCCGAAACCAATCACGGTATCCATCAAGGGGGTGAGCGACTTAGCGAATGAACACAAGGATTCCAACAGCCAAGCTTATGCAGCTTACTTGGCCGCCGAGGTCATCAAGCTACTGGCTGAGCAGTACCTTTGAGCACCGGCTAGAAATTTCAGCGGAGATTCGGGACAGCCGGCCCGATTCCGAATTGCGTTGTCAATGGGATCACGGCAGGATTACTCGCCGCAAACGATAGGTTCTCGCACACCACCAACCTTTCCCGCCCCATCCTCCCTGCAGTATGCAAGGTCACGAATACGCACGCCGCGGCGAAAATCTCCCCATCGCGAACCCAACTCGGATTCCTGCCCGCGGCCTACAATTTCAGCGCCCAATCTGCGACAACAAAGGAACATCAGATGCCAACCGCAAACAACAACCTGCTCGACATCATCCTCGACTCATGGGATAGAAATAACCGTATTCTGGTCAACCTGGTCCGCGCGCTTCCACCGGGCGGGTTGGAAGCCAGGGTCATGTCCGGCAGTCCATCCGTCGCTGAAATGTTCACGCACATGCACTTTGTGCGTCTGATCTTCCTGTCCGAGGACGCTCCCGAGTTTGCCGGTCAACTACCGTCGCGAGAATGGGTGAACGAAGGTGACGCTGATCGCATTGCTGAGGAACTCGAGAAGAGCGCCAAAGGGGTGCGCGACGCCGTCGAGAGCCGCATCCAGTCAGGCCAGGAAATGAAACTCCACTATGATCATCCGCTCCTTTTCCTGCAGCACATGATCTGGCATGAGGGGTATCATCACGGTCAAATCAAGCTGGCTCTCAAGATGGCCGGTCACCCTTTCGAAGACGAGGAGATCGGACGGCTGACGTGGGACATCTGGCTCGATAAAACCCAAAGCGCCTAAGGCACTCAGGAGGAGACGCGTTCTCAGCCCCGGCAGATCACTCGATTCTCAACAGGCGCATGGGGTCCGATAAAGCGGCGCGCCTGGCTGGCAGATAGCAGGCCAACAAGGCCGCAATC
The DNA here is from genome assembly GCA_963730865.1 of uncultured Acidobacteriaceae bacterium. Lineage (GTDB taxonomy): Bacteria > Acidobacteriota > Terriglobia > Bryobacterales > Bryobacteraceae > Bog-105. Next base: position 16,242 of record CAVSTO010000022.1, read on the forward strand.
AGGAGAATGAGACCGACTGCGCCGAACGCGGTAACGTCCATCGCGCCGATGCCGAACAAGGTGCTTTGCATCGCACGATGCACGAAATAGCAGCCAATCAACCCAAGCGCTATTCCGCCGCAGGCAAGTGCGATCGCCTCCCGCATAATCAGCGAAATGACGGCACTTCGCGTTGCGCCCAGTGCCACACGAAGGGCGACTTCCTGCGAGCGCTGCGCAGCCGCAAACGCCATCACGCCGTAGATGCCGATTGTGGCAAGCAGCAGCGCAATCGCCGCAAAGCTGGTGAAAAGAATTGCTGTGAAGTGGTCGTCTGCAAGCACGTCGTCGCGCACTTGTTCCATGGTCCGTGGGTAAGCGACCGCAATCTCCGGATCCACGGCATGCACCCGCGCCGCGATACTCCCCGCCATCGATGCCGGATCACCCACCGTGCGAACCCCGACACACGCACTGGGCCAGGGACTCTGCCAGAAGGGAATATAGATTTCCGGTACGTCCTGACGGAGCCCACGGCTGCGCACATTGTGAATGACGCCCACAATCTGCAACTTCACGGGCGCACCCGGCGAGAGTCTCTCGTCGAGTTGTGGTACCAGCAGCTGCTCTTCGAGCGGGTCCGTTCCTTTCAGATACTTTTCAGCGAAAATCTCATTGACCACCGCCACCTTCACGCTGGAGCCGTTGTCTCGCTCGGTAAATGGACGTCCCCTCTGGAACTGAATGCCGAACGTTTGGAAGAACTCCGGCGTCACCATCCCAAGGCCGGTCTCCGGGCGCTGCGATGGATCGAGAAATGCAGCTTGGCCAGCGACGCTGAAGGGTGTTCTAAAGCCCGGTCCTTCCAGAGGAATTCCCGTTTCCGCCGAAACATAAGAAACGCCGGGCAGCGAGGCAATGCTTGCAAGGATTCGCCGATAGTAGGCTTCCACCGTATCTGGATTCTTTGACCGCGAACCGGGCGCAAAAAGATAAAAGGTGAAAGCGTGATCCGTGCGGACACCCAGATCCACGTGCAGAAGCTTCCAGAAGCTATGGATGGCCAACCCCGCTCCAGACAGTAAGGTCAAGGCCAGTGCAAACTCTCCCGTTACCAGAAGGCGACGCAAACGGCGACGCCCTATGCCGGTTCCCGAACGTTCACCTTCCTTGAGTGCTTCGGCCGCATCCGTCCGGGCCGCAAACCAGGCGGGCGCGCATCCGAACAGTACCCCGGATAGTGTAGTCACGGCCAAGGTAAAAAGCAAAATGGGCAGGTTCAGCCGAAAGTCTGCTTCGCTCGGCAAAGTGTTAGGCGGCGTGACGGCCAAGACGCCTTGCAACATGCCGTATCCCAGCCCGGTCCCAAGCGCCCCACCGGCTGTGGCGAGCAATAAACTCTCGATCAGGAGTTGCAGAAAGAGAGCAGCGGGTTTCGCTCCCAATGCGCTACGCACTGCCATCTCTTTCTGCCGCTCAGACTCCTGGCAAGCAATAGATTGGCTACATTCACGCACGCGATCAGCAGCACGAAACCGACAGCGCTGAGCAAAAGCCACAGCGTCATGATTCGCTCGCTGGGGATGAAATCGTTTTTGAACCGTTCTACGGATGCACCCCAACCTGTATCGCTTTTTGGATACGTTCGAGCCAGAAGGCCGGTGACCGCATTCATATCGGCTTGCGCCTGCCTGAGGCTAAGGCCCGGCTTCAACCGTCCCATAGCTGTCAGCCAGTGACTATCGTGATTGATCTCGGTGGCCGCAAATGCGAGCGGCACGGCGATCTCACCTTGGCCGCGATCCGTCAACCCCGGCCCGAAAACGCCCACGACGGTGTAGGATTGCGCATCAATCCGCATCGTAGAACCTACGATGCGCGGGTTGCTGCCCAGCCTTTGCCAGAACTTATTTGTCAAGATCACCACGTGATTGGCGCCCGGTTGGCCCTCTTCCGGAAGGAAATCCCGGCCCATGCGAAACGGCGTTCCCAACATGCGGTAGAGACCGGGGGAAACAACTCTTGCTTCTACATTTTCCGGCCGGTCGCCAGTAGCGATATTGCCCCTCGCGATATTGAAGGTGCGGTCAGTCCAGGCATTCAAATCCTGAAAGACTGTGTTTTGACGTTTCCACTCGAGAAAGTCTCCCGCTGAAATCGTCTGCCTGCGCCCGTGAAGCTTTGACCAGACCATCACGAGTTGTCCGGGCTCCGGATAGGGTAGCGGGGCCAGCAGCGTGGCGTAATCGATGCTGAAGATCGCAGTATTCGCTCCGATGCCGAGCGCGAGGGTGAGGACGGCTACGATGGCAAAGCCCGGCGTCTTACGAAGCATTCTCAACGCGTAGCTTACGTCTTGCATGCATCGCTCGAACAACCCTGAACCCCACATGCTCCGCGTCGTTTCTTTTACCAGGCCCACATTCCCAAACACACGTAGCGCCGCTCTCTCTGCCTCGGCCGCTGTCTCGCCGTTCTCGGTCCGCTGTTTGCTTTCGATCGCTAGATGGGCGGCAATTTCTTCGTCCAACTCTTCATCCGCGCGCTTACGCCGTCCAGCACTGAATTCAGAGAGCCAATGCCACATCGTCCATCTCCGTTCAAACCGGCTTCATCACCTGGGCGATTGTCGCGACCAACGCATCCCACTTTGACGCCTCGTGAACCAGCTGTTTCTTGCCGGCTGGCGTCAGGCTGTAGTACTTCGCCTTCCGGTTTGCTTCCGACGCTTTCCACTCCGATTTGAGCCAACCCTGACGCTCCATGCGATGCAGCGCCGGATAAAGAGATCCGTGCTCAATCTGTAACAGGTCGGCGGAACTGGCGCGCAGAGCTTGTCCGATGCCATGGCCATGCTGCGCGCCCCACTGCAGCGTTCGCAAAATCAACATGTCGAGTGTGCCCTGCAGCAACTCAACCCGGTCTCGATACGGCTCACGTTTAGGCATCACTTCTCTAGAAGACATCCTACCAGTATTTCCAGTGCTCTGGAAGACATTCTTTAAGAGACTGTCTGTTACGAGAGACACAAAGACAAACCGCGCCCCAGCGCCAGATCTGAAAACCTAGTCCGCCCTGTCAACCATCCTTTCGCGCCCACTTTCCCGAGTTCCGCAAGTTGATCACAGATTCCTACATATTCGCTTTCTCCCGCGCCATCCATAACTTACCGGTCTTTCGAGCACTGTCTCCACACCCTGTTATGCGCTCCTATTAAGCGAAGGAGTTACCCCATGGCCACTGAAGCCCAAATCGCAGCCAACCAGAAAAATGCGCAGCTTTCCTCGGGTCCTGCTAGCCCGGAAGGAAAGAACCGTTCCTCCCACAACGCCGTCAAAACCGGTCTGACCGGCCAAACCGTGCTGCTCCCCTCCGACAACGTGGAAGCCTATCAGGCGCATATCGCGCGCCTCGAAAAACAATTCAACCCCGCTACCGACGAAGAACGCACTCTGGTCCAGGCTCTCGCCGACACAGAATGGCGCTTGCTCCGCATCCCGTCCCTCGAAGCCGGCATCCTCGCCGTTGGCCGCCGCAAACTAGCCGATCTCTATGCCAACGAAGAAGACCCCGCCGTCCGTGCCTCTTTCATCGAAGCCGAAGTGCAAATCGCCTACCGCAAGGATCTTTCTAACATTGCGCTCCAGGAAACACGTCTCCGCCGCCATCGCGAAGTCGATGCCGAAAAGCTGAATAGCGTACAGACGGTCCGCAAACAAGCCGAGAAGTCGCGTAAGAACATGTCACAAGCCGTCCGCTACTACGAATGCGCCGCCAAATCCGGCAACACCTTCGTGCCGGAGCTATTTGGGTTCGAATTTTCGTTGGCCGAACTCGAGCATCACATCGACCTCGAAACTTTTAAAGACAACATGATCGGCCGATGCCGCGACCTCTCCCGGCCAGACTACGAGAAGGCCTTTGCCCGCTTCGTCCCCGCACAGACCAAAACGCAGGCCGCGTAGCGCGCACCGGGAAACTGCCAACGGCAGTCGCGTATCTTCCGAAGAGCGTGGCGGCAGGTTTATTTTGTCGAACCGCTTCCCGCGGGCGCTTTCACGGTTCGAATGGCGATAGCGATGATCTTCACTGGCGTAACCGGTTTGTCATTCTCGTCGCGCGGAACTTTCGAGATTGCGTCCGCCACATCCTGACCGGAAACCACCTCGCCGAAGAGGGAGTAGTGTCCGTTCAGATGCTCCGCCGGAGCAACTGTAATGAAAAACTGCGATCCGTTCGTGTTGGGCCCGGAATTGGCCATCGCCAACATCCCGGGATGGTCAAACGCTTGATTAGGAGCAATTTCATCATCGAACTTATACCCTGGACTTCCCGTCCCATCACCCGCCGGATCGCCGCCTTGGATCATGAAATCCGGAATAACGCGGTGAAACGTCGTGCCCGAATAGAGCGGTGTGTGCTTCAATTTCCCGGTCGCGGGGTCTGTCCAAGCTTTCGTTCCTGTGGCCAACCCTCGGAAGTTCGCTACAGTCTTAGGGGCCTCCTGTTCCAGGAGCTTACAGACGATATTTCCCATGGATGTGTAGATTACCGCATATAGGCCGGGTTCAGGAGGCAGGGCTACGGGCGGAAGCGCCGGTGCAGTCGGCCGGGAACTCCGATGGGAAATCGGTCTTTGTTGCCGAAACGCCTGCGCCCGTGAGCCGCCGGTGCCAACGCAAAAGGCCATGGCGCATAGCGCCGCCGTTGAAACCACCCGAAAATGTGCCACTTATGGGGATTATAATTGCATCCGAGCGGCGAACAGGGAGAACAGTACTGGAAACCCGGCGCAACTGTCTAGATACGGCGCCCTTGTCGGGTTCGGTGCTTACAACCTTATGTTAACTGTGAACATGGACCACCCTTAGTGCTGGAGCCCGATTGTCACCTGATTCCATTTCTCATAAACTTCAAGTAAGCATCCAAAGTATGAAGTATCTTCTTGCACTCGCGCCGATTTGCGCCCTCTTATTCTCCACCGGCTGTTCCCAGAGCCCGGAAAAACTCGTTGCGGCCGGCAATCGCTACCACGACAAGAAGAAGTACACCGAAGCGTCCATCCTTTATCAGAAGGCGATCTCAAAGGACAAGACCGACGCCGAGGCCTATTACCGCGAAGGTTTGAACCTTATGGAGCAAGGTAATTATCTGGATGCCGCCAAGTTCCTGCGCCGGGCTGTCGACCTCAAGCCCACCAATATTGACGCCGAGAGCAGACTGGGCCAGATCTACCTAACCGCCTATAGTGCCAATGCCAAAAGATTTAAAACTCTTCTTCCGGAAGTCCGGGACCTCGACGCCAAAATCCTGCAGCAAAAGCCTGATTCCTTTGACGGCTTGAAGCTCCAGGGCCTCCTGTTTCTCGTGGACGGCAAGAAAGATGAGGCCATCCAAGCGTTCACCAAGGCGAATCAGATTAAACCCTACTCGCGAGACCTGGTCACATGGTACGCCGAAGCGCTCATGGCTTCCCAGCGGCAGCAGGACGCTGAAAAGCTGGTACGCGACACAATCGCGCACGATCCCAAGTGGGGGGCTGGCTACGACTTCCTCTTCCTTATGTACTCGCGTGCCAATGACCGCGCCAAAGCCGAAGCTGTACTTCGCGAGCGCTTGCAAAACGACCCCACGAATCCGGTTGCCGTTCAAAACCTTGCGAACTATCTGGCAGCGAGCAACCGTTTCGACGAGGCTGAGGCGACCATAAAGCATGTGCTCGACGATAAGAAAGACTTTCCATCTGGTCATGAGATCGCGGGCGACTTCTATTTCCGAAATAAGAAATTCGATCAGGCTTTGCAGCAGTATCAGGCTGGAGCAAGCGAGGGTGGAAAGGACGCTTCTCAATACCAGGAACGAATTGTAAACGTATACCAGGCAACTGGGCGCCGCAATGACGCTCTTGATCTGGCCAAAACTCTCTCCGACAAGGATCCAAAGAACGCACCCATCAACGAAATGTACGGCGCGCTTCTGCTGCAGAATACTACTCCAGGCAATGGAGCAAAGTCCGTCGCCGACTTGCAGGCGCTGGTTCAGAAAAACACCGAAGATGCAGCCCTCCACATGGAGCTTGCACGAGCTTACTTCAACAACAACGAGATGGACAAGGCTCTGAATGAAGCGCAACAAGCCATGCAGCAGGAGACCAAACACAATCCGCCGCGTCCTGCCGTATTGATTCCGGCCAGACTGATTGCCGCCCGAATTTACGAAGACCGCGCACAGCACGATAAGGCCACGGAGCAAGCGAATGTGGTGCTCCAGTCTCAGCCCAAAAATCCGGATGCGCGCCTCGTGAAAGACCGGGCGCTCATCGGAAGCGGCCAGGCGGCCGACGCCGAGCCGGATTTGGAAGCGCTGGTACAGGAATTCCCGCGTATGAACGACGCGTGGCTCCAACTGGGGAACCTAGCTCTGATTCAAAAGCAATATGACAAGGCAACAGCCGATTTCAACCACGTATGGACTTCGAATCCGCCGGATGTGCGCGGGTTCCTCGGACTCCAAACCGTCAAATTAGCCCAGGGCAAGGCCGCCGAAGCAATCCAGGGTATGCAGGATCTCGTCCAAAAGAATCCCAAGGCCCTGGCGCTTCGATACCAACTGGCGGGCTTTGAAGCAGCCGGCGGAGCGCAGGTCGCCAAAAGCGATCCCGCCCGCGCCAAGCAACTGATTCAGCAGGCGGCGGACGATTATAAAGAGATTCTTAAGACTACCGCCAACTCGGCCGATGTCTGGCTGCGTCTCGGAATTCTACAGCGCGAATTGCAACAGTACCCCGCGGCGCTCGGCTCGTTTGAGCAAGCCGCTACTGCCGATTCTCGCAACGCTGCCGCTTTCTTGAACCAGGGATTGCTCCTGGAAGCCATGGGTAAAAAGAAAGAAGCGACCGATGCCTATAACAAGGTGCTCGGTATCGATCCAGACAATGCACTGGCCTTGAACAACCTCGCTTTTCTAAATGCCGAAGCAGGCACCAATCTCGATCAGGCCATGACGTTCGCCGAACGCGCCAAGAAGCGCGCGCCCGACAGTCCGGACATTTCCGACACCCTGGGCTACGTCTATTATCAGAAGAACTTAAATTCCCAAGCCCTCCAGATTTTCAAGCAGGTCGTGCAGGATAATCCGCAGAATCCGACCTTCCATTTCCACCTGGCGATGGCTTTGCTGAAGCAAGGCGACCGTCAGGGCGCGAAAGACGAAGCGGAGAAGGCAATGAAAAACGCTGCGCCGGATCAGCAAAATAAGATCCGGAGTTTTGTGAACCAGATTGGTTGAGAGCCGCTGGTCGATCGATTCGGCGCTGCGGAAATTGCTCGACGAGCATCCTTCCACCCGATACGTAGCGCCGTTTGCGATCTTTCTCCTCTTTCTGGCGATCTTCCCGCGGCTGCCCCTCCCGCCCACCTGGGAAGCCCCGCTCCGCGTGCTCATTCTCGCCGCTGTCTGTATTGCGTGTTGGCCTCCGGAGATTTCCGTCTGGCCCAAACACTGGCTGGCGAGCATCGGCGTCGGAGTCGCCGTTTTCTTCCTTTGGATTGCGCCGGATGTTTTGATTCCCGGCTATCGCCAGCATGCGTTGTTCTCGAACGACTTGCTCGGGCATTTGCACTCCTCGATTGCTCCCAGGGAGCTTCACAATCCTTGGATTCTGGGTTGGAGAACGGCGCGAGCGGCGCTCATCGTTCCTGTATTGGAGGAGCTATTCTGGCGCGCCTGGCTCATGCGCTGGCTGATCAATCCCAAGTTTCAGAACGTTCGGCTAGGCGCCTACGCCCCATTTGCCTTCTGGGTGACAGCAATTCTGTTCGCGTCCGAGCACGGACCCTATTGGGACGTGGGTCTCATTACTGGCGTTATCTATAATCTCTGGATGATTCGCACCCGCTCAGTCGCCGATTGCATTTTGATGCATGCTACAACGAACTTAGTCTTGAGCCTCTACGTCATAGCAACAGCGCAATGGCAATATTGGCAATAGGAACACCTGCCGGCGCTACAGTCAAGAAGGAGATTACATGCCCTGCTTACTCGGCTTGCTCGCCGTAGCCTTTCCACGTATCGCGATTGTTCTTCTTTGGCTCTTTACGAACTTCTTTGCGGGCGTATATAACAACATCATTTTGCCGGTGCTCGGCTTTCTTTTTCTGCCGTTGACGCTCATCGTTTACACGTACTTGCAAAAGACGAGCCCAGGTCCACTCGGGACGCAGCAGCTAGTATTCCTGTTCATTGCCGTCATCCTGGACCTTGGATTAGTGGGTGGCGGAACGTTCGGACGGCGCAGAACATAGCTACTCCGGGCGAGATTTCGCGGCGCACGCCGCTTTGTTGCTGAGAAGATCTCAGCTTACCGCTACTAGCTTCACGTGGCGCTATTCCGAACGCGCAGTGCGGCTATCCAGGGTATCGATGCCCATGTTATCGACGTCGAAGTCGACATGTACCCTTCGGGGAGTAGCCGCGATTTCGTTACGGTCGGAATGCCCGACGCGGCGGTAAAAGAGAGCCGTGAGCGCATCAAGTCCGCGCTCTTGAATTCTGGCTTCGGCTATCCCAGCAAGTCCGTCACCATCAATCTCGCGCCCGCCAATGTCCGAAAAGAAGGCGCCGGCTTCGATCTGCCGATGGCAATGGCCATTCTGGGCGCCATGGGAACCGTTGGCCAAACCGACGACTACATGCTCGTCGGCGAGCTCTCTCTGGACGGGAGTTTGCGGCCCATTCGCGGCGCTTTATCGATAGCGGTATGTGCCGCTCGAAAAGGCATCCGCAATCTTCTCGTGCCGCTGGACAATGCGGCCGAAGCTGCGGTTGCCGAGGGCATCAGCGTGTTCGGGCTCAGGCATCTGGCGGAAGTGGTGAAGTTCTTGAATGAGCCGGCTGGATTTGCGCCCACCGCGGCAGCTCTTCCGGACGAAACTGTCAGCGACCCCGACGTTCCCGATTTCAGCGATGTGCGCGGTCAAACCATGGCCAAACGCGCCCTCGAAGTCGCCGCTGCGGGAAATCACAACGTGCTGATGATCGGACCCCCGGGTTCGGGCAAGACCATGCTCGCGAAGCGGTTTGCCGGCATTCTCCCTAAACTCACCTTTCGGGAAGCGCTCGAAGCGACCCAAGTCCATGGCGTCGCGGGCGTGCTGCCCGCCTCTGTCGGTATTCTCCGTAACCGCCCCTTTCGGTCGCCACACCACACCATCTCCGATGCGGGACTGATTGGCGGCGGAAGCGGGAGCGCTCGGCCCGGCGAGGTCAGCCTGGCGCACCAAGGCGTTCTATTTCTCGATGAATTGCCGGAGTTTCCACGTGGCGTGCTGGAGCAATTGCGCCAGCCGTTGGAAGAAGGGTCGGTCACCCTGGCGCGCAGCAATGGAACACTTACTTTTCCGGCCCGTCTCATGCTGGTCGCCGCCATGAACCCATGCCCGTGCGGCTTCTATGGCGACAACACGCGCGAGTGCCGCTGCACGCCCGGCATTATTCAGCGTTATCTCGCGAAAGTCAGCGGGCCGCTGCTGGACCGCATCGATATGCATATCGAAGTGCCCGCAGTGCCGTACAAAGAGCTTCGAACAAAAGGCGACGGCCAATCTTCGGCTCAGATCCGCGAACGCGTCGAAGCCGCGCGAGGAGTCCAACGCCAGCGCGGATTTTACAATTCGCAGATTCCACCGTCGCAACTCCGCACCTTATGCGCGCTCGATGACACTGGAGAGAAAACGCTCGAGATGGCGGTTCGCCGCATGAACCTTTCGGCCCGCGCGCATGACCGCCTGTTGCGCGTGGCCCGCACCATTGCCGATCTCGATCATTCCGAAAGCGTTTCGGCAAAGCATCTCGCCGAAGCCGTCCAATGCCGTAATCTGGACCGCAATTATTGGAGCTAGGGAGCTAGAGTCTTGCGCAGGAAGAATCGCTGGTAACCAGGTGGGTAGTCTTCCAGCTCGCCAAAGACTACGTATCCAAGCTTTTCATAGAACTTCCGGGCCTGAAAGCTGAACGTGTCCACCCACGCACGACGGCAGCCGCGATTTAGCGCCTGCTGTTCCGCAGCGAGCATCAGGCGGCGTCCATAACCCTGCGAACGGGCGCCATCGGCGATCCAAAGCGTATTAATGTAAAGCCAGCCGTACGAGATATAGCAATGGAGACCACCCGCCAAAGAACCATCTTCGGCAAGCAACGTGAACAGCAGCGGCACATAGCCTTTGTCTGGGATTATCGATCGATTGTAGGCGGTGAGACCTTCGTATACTCTGGCAATTTCCGAGTCATTGGGATTGGTGTTCAGTTCAATTTTGAAGGTCATCCCAACCATCTCTTAAGCGAGCATGGCAGAGGATAAAACTTCGCGGAGACGGCGGCCGACGATCGCGTCTTCTCCCGGTTCAAGCATCCAGACACCCACCACAATTGTGTTTTCATCCGAGGGTAAGCCTGCCGATCCCTCGCGATGGCCGGTGGAGGGATTCAACTCAATACTCGGCGAGCCATGACGCAACTGCTTTGCGACCTCCAGGGGGGAGATCCTGACACGCTGCTGATCGTAGCGAATCAGGAGATGCGGCACATGGTTGGCAGCCGGTGGAATCACGGTTCTCGATTGAAGAGTAGGGATCTGCTTCAACTCGGCAGAGATGCGGTCCGCCCGGCGCTGAAATTCCGCCTCCATTTCCTCATCCGATTGGCTAAGAAGCCAATCGACCGCGGCCACCATGCCTACGATCTGTTCTTTAGCAACTTTCATGCCACGGCCAACACCTTCGTCAAAAGGATTGTTGGTGGCGGCAGCGGCGACGATCAGATCCTTGCGGCCCAGGAGCAAACCGGCATTCTGTGGACCGCGAATCCCTTTGCCGCCCGAAAACGTGACGAGGTCGAAACCCATTCCGGTGTAGTTCCACAAATTCGATATCGGGGGTACATCGGCGGCGGCGTCATTGAAGGTTGGGACGTGATGTTCGCGCGCGACACGAACCCAGTCTCCACGGCTGATCTGCCCTCCTTCCGCCGCGTTGAAGAAATGCGCCATCACGGTGCGGGTGCTAAACGCATTTTTGTAGTCGGAAACCGATTCAACCTCTATGAATCGCGCGCCGCAGTTCTCGAGGGCGTGATCGTAGGAGTAGCGATGCGCCTTTTGAATCAGGATCTCGTTCTTCTGAAGCTGACTCACCTTTGCCGGGTACAGCTTGAATGGGAGCGTCGTTCATGACGCCGATGCAGGCGGCCGTTCCAAGAGTTAAAGCGGAAGAAGCACCCGCCGTCACGATGGCGGCTTCGCAACGCAGACGCTTAGCCAAATACTCGCCCGCCTTTGTCTGTAGATCCAGCAACCGGACAGGATGCTTGCCGCCCTAGCGACCGCAGCCTGAACCTGCGGAGGCATGATGGCAGCAGTCAGAACCGTGTAGGTGCCTGCGGCATTTATGATCTTCTCCACGCCTAGCTTGTCGTAATAGTCTTCACCTTCGGGCTCCGGATTGGCTGCCCCGGACGGAACTGCTAAACCGGTTGCGGCAAGAAGGCCTCCGGCGTGTCTCAATACAGTGCGGCGTGTGCTCGTCTTGCTCATGTGCTGCTCCTCGGAATAATTGCTCAAACGTACTTTAGCGCGATTGCGATCGTTACTTAAGGGATGATCCAGTTTGCGCGCCATATCAAACTGGGTCCGCGCACTTGCGGTATCACCGAGTTTAATGAGAGCCAGCCCAAGGTTGTAATGACCGGCGGCGTAGCTGGGCTTGTATTGAATTGCCTGTTCCAGCGCAACCCGGGCTTTTCGGAACTCGCCCTCTTTCAAAAGAAGTAATCC
>CAVSTO010000023.1:0-83148 GCA_963730865.1 uncultured Acidobacteriaceae bacterium
TCTACGGTGATGGGCTTCGGTTGATCTCGCATGGATTGCAAGTTCGCGATGGAGGGCGGGAGCGAAGGGGTTTGCTGTGCGTTCAATGGCGCGCCGCGGATGATGGAGAAAAGGCTGCCGATGCTAGCAGTGCGGAGAATGGTTCGACGGGAAGGCGTTGAGGTTTCGATCACTTGCGCTCCTTTGGACGAAGAGTGAGGCTAGCGAGCCGCGGCAAACGCGTTACTTATAGCACGTAAAGTGGATTGGCGTTTGCCGGCGGCGTTGGCCGGAGAGGCGCCTGTAGGTCAGGCATTGGTTTAGCCTGAAACAGGCGGCGCGTAAGCTTGGCGATGCGCCTAGCCCAGAGATTGGCTCGTTCGCGTCGAGCACTGTCGGTGGCAATGCCGGTGCTCGCATACATCTGCCGGTACAACTTCGAAATGAATACAAATGCAAGGCGGGCCCGCAGGTTCGGCGTACAGCGTGAACGCTTCCAGATTGCGGGCAGCGAGTAGAAATGATCCCAAACGGTTTGCGTGTGGGCGCGCAACTCATCCGAACTCATGGTCGGATGGGGCATGAACATTTTAGGCCTCTTGTCCGGGGGGATGAGCCAGTAGCGCGTGATGGGAATGCCGTCCACGCTCGGCGGTGGGTTACCAAGGCCCTTCTCCCAACGTTCGAAATCGACAGTGCCGCAGAACGGAGTGAGCATTACAAATTGGGCAAAGGTCAGGCCAGACCGGTGAGCAAGTTCTTCGGTGGCCTGAAAAGTATCAGGCCGGTCGGTCGGCAAGCCGAAGATGAAGGATCCGAGTACATGGACGCCGTGTTCTTGAAATTGCTGAAGCCGTTTTACGAGGTTCTCGCCGGCGAGATTGAAATCCTTGAACACGGCCTTGAGGCCCTCTTCAGTGACGGCCTCGATGCCCACCAGTGCACCTTTTATATGGGCCTTGCGCATGGCGTCGAGAAACTCAGGATCCTCGGCGGATTCCATGGTGATTTGTGTGAAGAACACCATGTCCTTCGGCAGTTGGGCAAGACGTTCCATCAGTTCGAATCGTTCTGCCCGAATGGCTGTCAAAGTTGCCACTCGCGCGGTATTGTTCTGGCGCCGCGCCAATTTGATATCGGTGAGGGAGACAGGGTAGAAGTTGTCGTCGGCGAGCGCGACAAAGCGAAAGCCTCTACGGCGCAGATCTACAATCTCGTCGATGACGGGATCCGACGGCCGCTGACGGGGGCGCTGGCCGTCGGTGCGCCATACGGAACAGAAGGAACAATGTTTCGCGCAGCCCCGCACCGTCTGCACGGAGGCCCACATATAGTGCGACTGATTCAGTAAATCCCAGCGCGCAGCTTTGAATTCGCCGGCTTCAACGCGGCCGCCGTCGTAGATACGTTGGGCGGACCCAGCGATGTGGTCGCGAAGAGCTTGCCCCCATGCCAGATCTCCATCTCCGCGAACCACGCAATCGGCTGCTCCGTGCTCGAAGGCCTCCTCCGGGTAAAGAGTGGAATGAATGCCACCGAAGACGACGAAAGCACCTCGCTCTTTGGCAAGGCGACCGAGTGCATACCCGCGGCGAGCGTTTCCAGTATGGATGCCGATGCCGACAACATCACCGGCGTCGATCACATGAGGATCGAGGGCTTCCACAGTTTCGTCACACAAAATTGGATCGCCAAATTCGGCGGGGGTGGCCGCAGCCAAGACAAAGAGCCAACGTGGCGTGATGACTGCAGTCCCGAAAGCAGTATCGCTCGGGTTTATCAAATGAACTTGCAAGGTTGTCCTTTCAGATTGCCGAAGCGGGATCCGAGTAGATCCAGGTAATTACGACCGACTGTATTCTAACGGAGACTGAATGAACGGAAGCGCAACGCCGTATCAGTAGAGACACGATGCTGGCTCTCAGGGAACTATGCTGTCCGTCCAACTGCGGTTTAGATACGAATTATGGGTGAGTGATTACGTTGTTTGTTGCTACTGAAGTAAACCTTCATACGCATTTATCTTCGGTCGATCTCGATGCTCTGTAATGTGGGAAGAACATTAGGCGTCGGACAGCACAGCCATGGCGGCGTTACGGCCGTTCATGGCGATGACGCTGCCGCCGGGGTGGGTGCAGGCGCCGCAGAGATAGAGGCCGGGCATGCCGGTGCGGGTGGAAAGGCGATTGCTCCACATATACTGCGGCAGGCATTCGCCTTGAAAGATGTGGCCGCCGGTGAGGCCGACTCGCTTTTCGATGTCGGGAGGGCCTAGCGGCTCGGCATCGATCACCGCGTCAGGGATGTTGCTGCAGAAGCGGGCGAGAGCTTTGAAGGCGAGTTGTTTGGCGGCTTCGCGATGATCGTCCCAGGTGCCTTGCAGCGAACTTGTATGGCACATATTGCGAGAAGACGCTCATGGTGTGAGTGCCTTCGGGCGCGACGGTGGGGTCGTGCAGGCTTTGAAAGTAGAGTTCTGTCCAAAGATGTGCGGGCAGTTGGCCGTTGCGGGCGGCGGCGTAGCTCTTTTTCCACTCATGCTTCGTCAGAGGTGTATTGATCTGGCCGAAGTGATGCGGTTGGCAGTGTGCCGGGGCGGGCGCGGAAGTTCGGAAGCTCTCGAAGCCAGACGTTGAGCTTGAGAGTGCAGCCCTCGATGGGAACGGATTCGACTCGCGCGCGCCAAGCGGTGATCGGCGCGAGTGTCCGAGCAGGCGCAAGGTGGTGCGAGGGTCGGCGTTCGAGATGACAACTGGTGCGCTGAATGCGTTCGCCGCTTTCGAGCAGTACGCCTTCGCCGGGGAGAATCTGCGAGACGGGAATGCCGGAGGCGATCACTGCGCCTGCGTTTTGCGCGGCGTCGGCAAGAAAGAAGGAGACCATGCCCATGCCGCCTTTGACGTAGCCCCATGCACCGGGCAAACCGCCGAGGCGGCCGGAAGAATGATGGAAGCGAATGGACGCGGTGCCGGGATCGAACGGGCTGGCATTGGTGCCGATGACGCCTTGGCCCAGATAGGCGATCTGGAGGCGTTCGTCGGTGAGATAGCGCTCGACGAACTCGGCCATGGACCAATCGAAGAGGAGCGAGCGCGCTTCTGTATCGCTTCGCGAGGCGGTCTTCCAGTTGCTCGCGCGTTGGTGGTTCGCCGATCCAGACATCGTGCTCGTCTGGGCGGGCGAAGGGCATCGCGCAGGCGGCGGATGACGTCGCTCATGGCGCGCCAGCCTGCGACATCGCGCGGTGACAAGCGTGCGATTTCGGCTTCGCATTGCGCGTCATCGTCGTAGAGCTGAACGCTCGAACCGTCTTCGAACGGCACGAAGAGGCCGTTGGTGGCGGGCGACCAGGAATAGCCGAGCGCGGGAAGGTTCAGCTCTTCGATGACGAGCGGATGGAGCAGGCCGGCGAGATAGGCGCAGGGCGACATGCGGACACCGGGCCACGGTTCTTCGATGGTGCAGGCGCCGCCGATGCGTTCACGTGATTCGAGAACGAGTACGCGTTTACCGGCACGGGCGAGGTAAGCGGCGCAGGTGAGGCCGTTGTGTCCGGCTCCGACGATGAGAGCGTCCCAGCGCTTCGGGCAGGCGAGTTCGCGGATCGGGGCAGGGAGGCCGATGAGTCCGAGAGATTCGACAGCGGAAGCGCATTTTATTCGACCAGAAACGGCGGTTTTTCCGCGTCGAGCTCAACGTGCTCGATGCAGGTCTGAACCCGCGAGTGGCGCTCGGCGCTCTGCCACGGAGCCGTCTATGATCTGCAATGCTGCTGAGCTTGTCCACTGCAATGCAGCGCCAGTTTTCGGGCGAGCCACTGGGCTTCAGCCCACTCGCACTACCGCCGCCGTACTGATAGCAGAGCACGTGCAAACGATTCTCTTTGTTGCGGCCCAAAACGTACGGGCAGAGCAGCCTTCTATGACCGGCATAGAAGGCTGCTATTGGTTTCTTCTGAAGCATGGCGGTGCGTAACAGCTTGTGAGTGGCATCGAGTGATTTAGCCGGCTGAGACGCACCCGTCATGCTTCATATAATTAGGCGGTGCGCTGCGCTTCGGCCTTGCCGTCGCCGGCGAGAGCTGCTTGCGCGGCCGCGAGACGGGCGATCGGTACGCGATAGGGCGAGCACGAAACGTAGTTCATGCCGATGCGATAGCAGAACTCGACCGAACTGGGTTCGCCGCCGTGCTCGCCGCAGATGCCGACTTCGAGATCGGGGCGAGTCTTGCGGCCCAGCTTGACGGCCAGTCTCGATCACTTTGCCGACGCCATCCTGATCGAGAACAGCGAACGGATCCGCTTTGAAGATCTTCAGATCTTCGTAGTGCTTCGAGAACTTCGTGTAGTCGTCGCGCGAAAGGCCCATGGTGGTTTGCGTGAGATCGTTGGTGCCGAAGCTGAAGAACTCGGCTTCCTTGGCGACTTCGTCGGCGGTCATGGCGGCGCGCGGAATTTCGATCATGGTGCCGACCATGTATTCGAGATCCTTCATGCCGGCGGCGCCGAGAACTTCGTCGGCTACCTTCACGGCAATCGCCTTTTGATTTTCGAGTTCTTTGACGTTGCCGATGAGCGGGATCATGACTTCGGGAATGACCTTCACGCCTTTCTTCGCGACCAGAACGGCAGCTTCGAAAATGGCGCGCACCTGCATTTCGGTGATCTCGGGATAGGTGATGCCGAGACGGCAGCCGCGATGACCGAGCATGGGGTTGAATTCGTGCAGCTCTTCCACGCGCTCCAGCAGTTCGGGCAGATGCTTCTTCAGTTCGCCGACCGAGACGTTGTAGGTCGCCGCCATCTCCTTCTTCTCTTTCGGAGAAGCATGGGGCAGCTTGGCGAGATCGACCATCAGGTTCTCGCGCTTCGGCAGGAACTCGTGCAGCGGAGGGTCCAAGGTGCGGATCACGACGGGAAAGCCGTCCATGGCTTGGAACAGGCCGGCGAAATCCTTGCGCTGCATCGGCAGCAGCTTCTTGAGCGCCTTCTTGCGGGTCTTCTCATCGCGCGCGAGAATCATCGCCTGCATGTGAGGGATGCGGTCTTCGGCGAAGAACATGTGCTCCGTACGGCAGAGGCCGATGCCCTCGGCTCCGAACAGGCGGGCTGCTTTGGCGTCGCGAGGAATATCGGCGTTGGCGCGCACGCCGAAGTTGCCGCGGAACTCGTCCGCCCATTCCATGAAGGTGGCGAAGTAGTGCGATTTCGGATCGGGCTCGTTGGTCTTGCACTGGCCCAGATAGACTTCGCCGAGCGTGCCGTCGAGCGAAATCCAATCGCCTTCGTTCAGGACGAGCTTTTTGCCTTCGAAGGAGATGATGGCCTGCTTCTTCGCTTCATCGACCGCAACCGAGGACGCGCCGACGACGCAGGGACGGCCCATGCCGCGCGCGACAACGGCGGCGTGGCTGGTGAGACCGCCGACCGCGGTGAGAATGCCTTTCGAAACGTCCATGCCGTGAATGTCGTCGGGCGTGGTTTCTTTGCGAACCAGGATGACGGGACCTTTGGCGGAGAGTTCGACGGCGTCTTCGGATGAGAAGGCCGCGCGTCCGACAGCGGCGCCGGGCGAAGCGGGCAGACCGGTGGCGATCTTCTGCAGGCCTTTGCGCATGGCCGGATCGAGCACCGGATGCAGCAATTGATCGAGCTGGTTGGGCGCGACGCGCCGACGGCTTCGCGCTTCGAAATCACGCCTTCTTCCACCATGTCGACGGCAACGCGAACGGCAGCGGGGCCGGTGCGCTTGCCGTTGCGCGTTTGCAGCATGTAGAGCTTGCCTTCTTCGATGGTGAACTCGAAGTCCTGCACGTCGCGATAGTGCTTTTCGAGATTGGTGGTGATCTCGCGAAGCTGCTTGTAGGCTTCGGGCATCACTTCTTTCAGTTCTTCGATCGGCTGCGGCGTGCGGATGCCGGCGACGACGTCTTCGCCTTGCGCATTCACCAGAAATTCGCCGTAGAAGGTCTTTTCACCAGTGGAAGGATTGCGCGTGAAGCCGACGCCCGTGCCGGAGTTGTCGCCCATGTTGCCGAAGACCATGGCTTGCACGTTGGCGGCGGTGCCGATGGAATCCGGAATCTTTTCCATGCGGCGGTAGTAGATGGCTTTGGGCGTGTTCCAGGAATTGAAAACGGCGTCGCGCGCGAGCATCAGCTGCTCGAGCGCGTCTTGCGGGAATTCGCGGCCGGTCTCTTTCTTGACCAGCTTTTTGTATTCGCCGATGATGAACTTCAAGATCTTCGGCGGTGAGATCGGTATCGAGCTTGGCCTTGATCTTCGCTTTGCGGGTGTCGAAGATGTGATCGAACTTCGCCATGTCGATGTGCAGCGCGACTTCGCCGAACATCTGGATAAAGCGGCGGTAGCAATCGTAAGCGAAGCGCGGATTGCCGGTCTTCTTCGCCAGACCTTCGGTGGTCTCGTCGTTCAGGCCGAGGTTGAGAATGGTGTTCATCATGCCGGGCATGGAGAACTTCGCGCCGGAGCGAACGCTCAACAGCAGCGGATCGTCCACGCCGCCGAGCTTCTTGCCGATTTCCTTTTCGAGCTTGGCGAGGGCCTTGTGGATCTGGTCGTCCACTTCTTGCGGAACTTTGTTGCCGTTTTCAAAGAAGAGATTGCAAACTTCGGTCGAGATGGTGAAGCCGGGAGGAACGGGCACACCGGCCTTACTCATTTCCGCGAGGCCAGCGCCTTTGCCGCCGAGCACGTCTCTCATCTTGCCGTCGCCGTCGGCCGTGCCTCCGCCGAACGAGTAAACGTATTTCTTCATTTCGAGTCTTGTCTCCTGATTTCGGGTAACAACGTAGTTAAACTTTCAGACGCCGATGCGCCTTGCGTGACGATTTCGGAAAAGTCGGCGATGGTGGAGAACTCGGTCAGCAGGCTGTGCAGTAAAGCCAGGCGGTTCTGCCGGATCGCTGGATCTGGATCGTTCACAAGAATTTTATCGAAGAAGAGATCCACTTGCGGCCGCAGCGAGGCGATGGAGGCCAGCTTGTCGCGGTAAGAGGAGCTCGTTTTGATGCTCTCGCGTGACGCGTCAGGAAGGCTTCGTACAGGTCCTTTTCGGGGCCGGGGGAGAGCAGTTTCGGGTCGGGCGCGGTTCGCCTGTGTCGACTTGCGCCTGCTTCAGAATGTTTTTGATGCGTTTGAAGCTGGCCGCCAGCGGTTCGAAATCTTCCGTCGGGCGGATGTAATGGATCGCTTCGGCGCGATCGGCCAGATCGGCCAGAGTGGTGATCGGCGCGGCGAGCACGGCATTCACTTCGTCGTAGGCGTAATTCAGCGTGTCGCGCAGATAGAACTGGATGCGCTCCTTCATGAAGGACGGGAGTTCGGGCACATCCTCGACCAGCGGCCATCAAATCAAGCGAAAGCCGAGCTTCAAAGAGAATCTTGACGATGCCTTGCGCGGCGCGGCGGAGCGCGAACGGATCTTTCGAGCCGGTCGGGATCAGGCCGATTTTGAAGCACTCGCGCAAGCGTGTCGAGCTTGTCGGCGATCGAGACGATTTGGCCTTCGAGCGTGCGCGGAATCGAATCTTCCATGCTGACCGGCTTGTAATGGTCGTAGATGGCGGTTGCAACCGCTTCGCCTTCGCCTTGTGCTTGCGCGTAGAGTCCGCCGACGACGCCTTGCAGTTCGGTGAACTCTTTGACCATGTCGGTGGTGAGATCGCATTTGCAGAGCAGGGCCGCACGGTTCACGACGTTCTGATCGGCGCCTAACTTGCGCAGCCAGTTCGGCCGCGAGCTTGCGCGACGCGCTCGGTTTTATCTTTGTAACTGCCGAGCTTGGCTTGAAAGGTGACTTTCGCGAGATCGGCAACGCGGTCCGCGAGTTTTTTCTGCTGATCGACTTGCCAGAAGAAACGCGCATCGTTGAAGCGGGCGCGCAGCACACGTTCATTTCCTTGACGGATCAGGCCGTCGGGGTCGCCGTCGGTGTTCGTGACGGCGACGAACTCGGGCGCAAGCGAACCGTCCGGCTTCAGCACCGAGAAGTAGCGCTGATGATGGCGCATGACGGTCGAAAGGATCTCTTTCGGCAGCTCCAGATAGGACGGGTCGAAGCTGCCGCGAATGGGGGTAGGGAATTCGGTCAGATAGACGAGCGTCTTCAGCAGCTCGGGGTCGTGGTGAACATCGGGTCCGAGTCCCGCTTCGATGCGTTTCTTGCGCTCTTCCGCGTGAACGATCACGCCGTTGTCACGCAAGCACATCCAGGTACGTCGCAACGGTGACGGTAAGCGGCTTCTTTGAGCCGAGAATGCGATGACCGCGCGTCGGTATTGCCGGACTTTACGCCGGCTACTTCGAACGGAACGACTTGATCTTCGATCAGCGCGACGATCCAGCGAATGGGCCGGATGAAGCGCAGCATTCTTTCCCGTCCAGTACATCGTTTTCGGAAAATGGATTGCGGCGATGATCTCCGGCAGCTTTTCGCTGAGAGCTTCCATCGCCGACTGGCCTTTCGTGAGCTGATGAAAGACGTAGCGCTCGCCTTTGGCGTCGCTGATCTTCGCGAGTTCGGCAACCGTTGTGCCTTGCTTGCGCGCGAAGCCTTCGGCGGCCTTTTCTCCCGCCGAAACATAAGGGCCCGGAGACAACGCGTCTGGACGTCGGGCGCCTGCTCCAGCAGATTCTTTGGCCAGCAGAATCAGGCGGCGCGGCGTGGCGTCGTGATGAGAGCGGAGCCGCCGAACGCGCCGAACGCAGATTGGAAGCGGGTGCGCAGGTCTTCGAGCGCAGGCTCAATCATCCAATCGGGAATTTCTTCGGTGCCGATTTCGAGAAGAAAGTAGGGCATTATGCAACCGCCTCTTCCGGGAACTGCTGCTGCGCCCAGGCTTCCGCTACGCCCACCGCTAGCTTGCGGACACGCGCGATGATGCCGACGCGCTCCGTGACGCTGATGGCGCCGCGCGCATCGAGCAGGTTGAAAATATTCGAACACTTCAGCGCCTGATCGTAAGCGGGCAGCACGGGAAAACGGTGCGTCTCTTTAGCGGCTTTGAACAGATCCAGGAGGCGCTGGCATTCGCGCTCATGCAGTTCGAATTCCTGCCACAGCATGGCGACATCGGCCATCTCAAAGTTGTAGACCGAGAATTGCTGCTCGTCGGCGAGCCGCACATCGGCATATTTGAATCCGGGCGCCCACTCGATGTCATAGACGCTGTCGACGTTCTGCAGAAAGGCGACGATGCGCTCGAGGCCATAGGTGATTTCGGCGGGAACAAGATCGAGATCCATGCCGCCGCACTGCTGGAAGTAAGTGAACTGCGTGATCTCGAGGCCATCGAGCATCACCTGCCAGCCGATGCCCCAGGCGCCGAGCGTCGGCGCTTCCCAGTTGTCTTCTTCGAACTTGATGTCGTGCTTGCGAAGATCGATGCCGATGGCTTCCAGGCTGCCGAGGTACTGATCGAGAACGTCGTCGGGCGTCGGCTTCAGGATGACTTGCAATTGCTGGTGCTTGTAGAGACGATTCGGATTTTCGCCGTAGCGGCCGTCGGCCGGGCGGCGGCTGGGCTGCACATAGGCGACGCGGTACGGCTTCGGCCCCAGCACGCGCAGGAACGTTTCGGGCGCCATGGTGCCCGCGCCGACTTCCAGATCGTAGGGTTCTTGAATGATGGCGCCGCGGTCGGCCCAGTAGCGCTTCAGTTTGAAGATTGTGTCTTGAAAAGAATCCATCTGACAGTCGGCGTTAGAGACCTTCGAGCAAGGCCGGCGTGTGGAAACGCCGCTCGACGTGCTCTTCCATTTGGCGGATGAGAAAACGGCGCAGATCGAGGGCCGTATCTTTGTTCCAGGTGCGCGCGGGAAGCTCGAGCGATATGGCGTCCGAAGCATGGAGCCCGCCAGTTCGCGCGACGACGGGGAGAGATTGCGATCCGGGATGGGTGGCCAGATCGGGCAGGAAACCGGAGAGCCGCGTCGCCCAGAGAGAGAAATACGTGATGGCGGCCCAGATGGCGCCTGGGGTGCGCTCATGCATGTAGTCGAGAATGGCCGTGAGCAGCCGGAAAAAGCGTTCGTTCGGTTCATGGGGCGGCAGCAGGTGGTCGCTGACTTCAGCGATGTAATCCAGCGCAACGCTCGAATCGAAATCAGTGAGCAAATCGAATTGCGACTGCAGCAGGTCGCAGGAATTCAGATTCACCAGTTCGCGCGTTTCTTTTTGCGAATAAGATAGGTTCACTAACGACAGCCGTTCCAGCCCCGATCCAAAGCTGCTCTTGGGTTTACGCGCCCGCCTTGCCACGCCGCGCAATTTGCCCTGATCGCGCGTGAAAAAACTGACGATCAGATCCGACTCGCGGAACGGGTACGTACGCAAAACATAGGTTTCACTGACCCGAGCCGGCATGACAACCTCAAAGTGCCGGTGCCAAGCAGGTTCGCAGCCGGTGGAACTAACAGGGTAGCAAAGTGCGTCGTTTGCAGGTGTGGAAGAATACAGGGTTGCGCGCGCTCCTGATTGCTCTTTGGGCTGGTTTCTTGCTGAACAGCTCGGCTTTTCCTCAAGATAGCGCCGGTGATACGCCGAAGCTGCTGTTAACTGCGCAGCGCCTCAGGCGGCTGGAGCGGGATCGCGAGCGCCAGACCGTGCGCTGGGTAAATTTCGAGAACCGTGTGAATACGGTTCCGGATTCGCCCGAGCGCGGGTTTGAATTAGCGCTTTACTACGCGGTTACGCACGATGAGAAGCGGGGCAGGGAAGCGGTGGATTGGGCACTGGCGCAGAAGTATGGATCGAGGCAAGTCGCGCTGATTCTTGACTGGTGCCGTGAGCTGATTTCTCCAGAGCAGAACGGCGCAGCTTGCGGCGTTGGGCACTCCATTGATGGTCGTCAACAGGGTCCCGGAGAGCGTAACCACGAGACATGCTGTTCTACTGCTATTGCGCGAGATCAGGACGTACAAGCCTCGTAGACCTGCGTGGAAGCAGATGCTTGTCCATCTACAGAATGGATCTTCTTTCGACGGGAACACCCTCTACGCGGTATGTGAATATCTGACGGCCGTTCAAGCTAACCGGCATGTCGATCTACGGGAGGACGATCCCAAATTCTTCCTCGGCCTGCCGGTGGAATTTCTCCTTAGTCTTGAAGCCTGCGCAAGTACAGCATCCCGACTGGATGACACACATTGCCGCGCTTGCGTTAGTGGCTCTAGACCCTAACCTGGAGAGTTCGCAATTTTTGCAAGGCTGGGCTATGGAAGATGCGCAGATGCTGCGCGATGGGCCGGGCGTGGCATATGAATTCCTTTGGGCCGATCCGTATCTGCCCGGCGTTGGATACGCGAATCTCGATCCCTGGACATACGACACAAACGGTCGGCTATTCGCCAGGAGATCGTGGAACTCGGATGCGTGCTGGATTGGTGTTTCGAGCGGCCCACTCCAACAGGAGAATTGCCCGCCTGGCTGGCAGAACGTGGCGAATCAGTTCGGACACTTGACGCTGATGCCGATGGACAGCCGCTGCACAGAAATACCGCATCGCAAGAGCAACAACGACGTAATCATTTTGTGGAAGCTACAGCCGAATCAGAAGGTGTTTTACTTCGCGGGTGAAAAGAAGGAGCCGGTGGACGCTGACTCCGCCGGCATGTGGCGGCTGTCCGAAAATGTGGAAGGCCGGCGTTTGTAGCAGCCTTGATAAACTGAAGCGTCCTTAGAAAATCATGATTGCCGCGACACAACTACGACCCGGAATGGTCGTGAAGTTCAATAAAGAGCTGCATTCGGTGTTCAGCATGGTGCACCGGACGCCGGGGAACCTGCGAGGCTTTGTCCAGGCCAAAATGCGGAACTTGCGCTCGGGTTCAATGATTGAACACCGTTTCTCGTCGGAAGACAAAGTGGAACGGATTGCTCTCGATGAACAGGAAATGGAGTATCTGTACGACGACGGCGAATCGTACTACTTCATGAACACAGAGAATTACGAACAGATCCATCTCACTAAGGATCTTCTCGGTGACGGGACTCTTTACCTGATTCCGAACCTGCGAGTGAATGTCGAGTTCTATGAAGGCAAGCCCATTAGTGTGGAGTTGCCGCCGAGCGTGGAAATGACCGTCGTGGAGACCGAGCCCGGTCTGAAAGGCTCGACTGTTTCGAACGTCACCAAGCCGGCCAAGATGGAGACCGGCCTGGTTGTGCAAGTGCCGCCGTTCATCAACCAAGGCGAGAAAGTCCGGGTGAACACCGCGGAAGGCGCCTATCTGGAGAGAGCCTAAGGCGCTCCCTCCACCTCGCCTAACCCTGAAACCGCTTCTCTAAATATGCGTAGCTCTGACGCAAGCTGGCGATCGGGTCCGGCGATTGGTCCTGTTCCACAAAATAGTGCCGAACCCCCTCCGTATCTGCGGCCTCCAACACGGCGGGTATATTGATCGATCCGTTGCCGATTTCTTTGAACGTGTCCTTCGGTACGTTTTCGTTGTACTGAGTAGGCAAACCCTGTGCTTTGTCTTTTAAATGGAGAAGCGGAATGCGGCCGCTGAATTTCTGCAAGATTGCTACCGGATCGTGACCCGCAACACTGGCCCAGAAGATATCGAGCTCCAGCCCAACCAGGTTCTTCTGCGTTTCGTTCATCAAAACGTCGAGCCCCATGACGCCGTTCGGCAGCGTTTTGTATTCGAAAGCGTGGTTGTGATAACAAAGCTTCAGGCCCTGCGCTTGGGCCCGTTCGCCCGACTTATTTAGCATTTGCGCCAAGCTTTTGAAGACATCCAGCCCGCCGCGATCGGGCACGGGGATGTACGGCACCACGGCATATTCGAAGCCGAGTTTTTTCACATCGGCGAGCGCATCATCCAGCTTGCTGCCTCCTGCCTTAAAGATGTCGAAATCAATGTGAATGCTCACCGCTTTGAGCTGGGTCTGTTTCAGAGCAGGCCAAATCTCATGCAGGTTGCCGTAGGTGGCTTCGACCTCGGTATACCCGATGTCTTGAATGGATTTGAGAACCGCCGCCGGATCTTTCCCGATGATGTTGCGAACGGTGTAGAGCTGAACGCCGAGATCCTGCTTCGTGAGCGGATTTCTCGCAAAGCTGAGTTTAGCGACGGAGGCTAGGGCAGCGGTTCGACCGAGGAACGTGCGCCGGGTGAGTCGTGACATGCATCCATACTATCCGCAGCCGCGCCAGCGTTTACTGCGTCAGTGATTCCGACGGAAGCGACGAGGGAATCGCCGTCATCCATTTAGCGGAAAAGGAAGGGTGAGTGCCGGAAGGGCGGCTGACTGAACGCTGAGGAGAAGGGCGTAGTACAAACAGGCCTTTGCGCTCTTCTTCAGCGATAGAGGCGGGCAGGGGCGAACCGTACAGCTTGGCGCAGAAACCTCCAACTTGCCGCTGAAGTCTCCGGCCAGGCGTTCAAGAGAAATGAAGTCGTTCCCAGATTCACGCGATTGAACTTTACGGTCAGCAGGAGAAATGGTTCGGGCGTGTAATGATGCTCCAGCTTGGTAATCAATCCTTCGAGAACCGCGCCCTTGGGCAGCACTATGTGACTACCCGGCACTTTGACTTTCGCAGCGAGAAGGCCCTCAACCCTGTCGCCCACGTAAGCGACATTGTCGTCAATGGGCGTGCGAAGCTCGATGGGAAGAGCAACACCGGCGGGCAGCCAGGCAGCGGCTCTTTGTTGCGGGACCGATGCCTGTGCTGAAGAGTCCGCGATATCAAAATGGACGGTCGATTCGCCTCGAAACTCGCGGCATTGCGAATACTCGCTGTTGCTGACCGTGTGCATGCTGACGGTCATCTTCAAGGTCGAGCACGAACGATGCTGGAATGAGAGAAGGTCTTCCGGAGATATTGACAAGCTGATATGTGATGGTCGTGACGCCAGAACAGATGGGGGAATCCGCAGGTGCAGCGTCCAAAACAATTTGCAAGCGGGCTAAATGGTAATCGGAGCCTTCGATGGAGAACGATCCATGATAAGGGACGACAGGGTTGCTCTTTGTGTTTGTGCCGATGTGGTAGGAACTGTATCCAAGCGGCACGACGTAGTTGAAATTGTAGAGCTTGGAGGTGTGCTCTTCGCTTTCACCGGCATATGTGAACTGAGTGCCGCGTTGAAGAAAGATGTTGTGAAGAAATCCGACGAAATTTCCGGAGGATATGGGGCCCGTGCGAACAACCTCTGAGACATCGGAAGAGGTGAACTTTGCTTCGCCGTGCCAGGAATAGATCTCCCGGCCTTCGGAAACAGCTATATCCAGCCGTAGGCGGTCGCGCATCCCTAACGTTTCGGGAGATGATGCGGATTCGTGAGCGCACCCGAGCGATTGGGATTGCCGGCTGATGAAGTACTGCCGATCGACCGTTTCCACGCAGGCGTAGTTTGCCGCGCGTGCCAGTTGGACGGCCACGGACTGCTGTGCGCGTTGGAGTATGGCGGCGGCGTCAACCGATGCCCGACAGCAGGAAACAACGAGTATCAGGCAAGCGCAAAGCCGAGACATAAGGACGTGAGAAGTGATTCGTTTATCATGGCAGCATTCAAACGCCATCAGGTAGTGCCGAGCTGCTTCCAAAAGTACTGAGGCTACTCCGTCCTCTGAGGCGGAAGGACAGTCCGCCAGCGATGGCATGACGGGCGGTTGAAGTATTTCCGTGCCGTCGTCAGATGCCGGGCAGAGCGGAGCAAGCAGGATGAGGCAAGCCGAGAGCCGATGCATAACGGCCGTGAGAAGTTACTTCGTCAATAATGGCAGCTTTGGAACGAGCCGCACTGCTGCGCTGGGCGAGTTGAAGGATAACGATGGCGAGAATCGCCAGCGCAACGGCGAAGGCCGCGACCGCCACGCCATGTGTGATTAAGAATTGAAATGTTTCGTGGCCATAGTGCAGGCCAAGATAGGCGAGAGCGAAGTAGCGTATGGTGCGCGCCGCCAGTACGACCGCTATGAAATAGGACCAGCGCACCTCCAATGCGCCCGCGCAGAAGACCGGAATCTTCATGGGCAGGGGGAGCGGGGAGAGTGCTGGAATGAATACCGTTACCAGGCCGAATCGTTCGAACCAGGAGTGCAGACGCTTGCCTTGACGGCTCTCCAGTTGCTTATGAAGCAGGACCTCACCGCCCTTACGCGCGATGGAGAAGAGTATGAGGCTTCCGGCGAGCGAGCCAATGATGGCGCATACGGCAGCAAAATAAGCGTGGGATGGTTCGTCGACTGAAATGGCAATCAACAGAGCGTCCACGCCGCCAACCACCGGAACACCGGCGGAATCGAGTACCGCGAGCAAGAGCAGCCCTTGCGGACCCCACGACAGCAACAATCTGCGCGAAGTGGTTCCAGGCCGCCACGAAATGAGAAGGGTGCTTCAGCCGGCGCTCCCCATTCAATTTTTCGAGCAAGGCTGCTTCATCGAGGACAGGGACGTTCAGATCCCGGGCCTTGTCGAGCTTCGAGCCGGCATCTTCGCCCGCCACAAGAAAGCTCGTTTTAGTGCTGACCGAGCCGGCCACTTTCCCTCCGGCGGCTTCAATGCGCTGCTTGGCATCTTCGCGCTTCAAGCGTGGGCAGGGTGCCGGTAATCACAAACGTGAGCCCCTTGAGTGGACCGCTCTTCTTTTTTGCTTCGGCGCCGTGAACTGTAAGCCCGCGGCGCGCAGGCGCTCAATCAATTCGCGATTGCGTTCTTCGGCGAAGAACTGTTGGATGGCGTCCGACACTTTCGGGACCAATCTCGTCGGCCTCTTGAAGCTCTTCAGCGGAGGCGGCCGCGATGGCATCCAGGTTTCCAAAATGGCCGGCCAAAATCTGCGCCGTGCGCTCACCGACGAAGGGAATGCCTAAGCCGTTGAGCACGCGCGAGAGCGGTTGGGATCGGGATTGATCGATGTTGCGGATGATCTTCGTGGCGGACTTTTCACCCATGCGCTCCAGTGTGAGCAGTTGCTCGAGCGTCAATGAGTAGAGATCGGCGACGTTGTGGACCAGCCCGCGTCCGAGGAGCTGATCGACGAGCGCGTCGCCCACGCCATCGATGTCCATGACGCCGCGTGAGGCGAAGTGCCGCAACGATTCGCGCAGCCGCGCCGGGCAGTTGGTATTGATACAGCGGCTGGCCGATTCACCTTCTTCGCGAACTACGTGACCCTTGCAGATGGGGCAGGCGGAGGGCATATGGAAGGCGCGGCGATGTGCGCCCTTGTTCCACGACGCGAACTATTTTCGGGATCACGTCGCCGCTGCGCTCGACCAGAACTGTATCGCCGATTTCAACGCCTAGCCGGGCGATCTCATCTTCATTGTGGAGCGTGGCGCGAGAAACCGTAACGCCAGCGAGGCTGACGGGCTTCAGGTGAGCGACGGGCGTGAGCGCGCCCGTACGACCCACCTGGACTTCGATGCCTTCGAGTACCGTCTGCGCTTGCCGCGCCGGATATTTGAAGGCGATGGCCCAGCGCGGGGCCTTGGCGGTCCAGCCGAGCGTTTCCTGTTGCGTGACGGAATCGATTTTGGCAACCACGCCGTCTATTTCGTAAGGCAGCGTCTCACGCTTGTCTTCCCATTCGCGGATGAAACCGAGCAGCTCATCTAGACCCGCGCACTTCTGGCGGTAGCTGTTTACTTTGAAACCGGCATGATGAAGCGTCTCGAGAGTTTGCCACTGACTATCGAGCAGCGGCCGGCCTTCACGCAGCAGGAAATAGACGAAGTAATCGAGCTGGCGGCCCAGCGGTGACGGAAGGATCGAGGGCGCGGAGTGCGCCGGCGGCGGCATTCCTCGGATTGGCGAAGCGTGGAAGCCCGGCGAGTTCCTGCTTTTCATTCAGGCGCTCAAAGGATTTGCGCTGCATCACAACTTCGCCGCGTACTTCGAAAGCGTTCCGGCCGAGTTCGTGATCCTTCACGCGCAGCGGGAGAGAGCGGATTGTGCGGGCGTTTTCCGTGACATCTTCTCCGATGCGTCCATTCCCGCGGGTGACGGCTTGCGCGAATCGTCCGGTGTCGTAGTACGCAGCCATCGAAAGGCCATCGAGCTTGAGCTCGGCGACATATTCGTAGTCGTCGGATTTCAGCAAAGTGCGGATGCGTTTATCGAATTCGCGCAGTTCCTCTTCATTCAGCGCGTTATCGAGGCTGAGCATGGGCGCGCTGTGCGGGACGTTAACAAAGCCTTCACGTGGCTGCCCGCCTACGCGCTGAGTGGGGGATTCCGGTGTGCGCAGTTCGGGGTGAGCGTTTTCCAAGTCGCGCAGCTCGCGCATGAGCTGGTCGTACTCGGCGTCGGAGATCTCCGGCTGGTCGAGGACGTAGTAGAGATATTCGTGATGCTCCAGCTGCTTACGCAGGGCGTCTATATGCAAGGCTTGGACGTGCTGCTCGTCACTCATCTAACACGGGTTTATTGTTCTTGGAGGTGCTTGAGCCGGGCATCCATCACCTCTTCTACCCGGCGGAATTCCGCTCTCAGTAGATCCCGTGTATCATCAATGCGCGAGTTCAAACTGTTTTGCAGGTCCGCCATCCGCGAATGGAGACCGTTCTGCGCGTCTGATATGCGCGAGTTCGAGTGCATCCAGGCGAGCAGGACGGCGACGAAGGTGGGAAGCGATCCGAGGGACTGGGTGAGTACAGCGGTGGGATCGAGGTGCATGGCTCGTCTACTTCCATCTTAACGAGAATTCAAAGCTTAAGGGCCGTGAGTTCATCTCCCTCGCAAGCTACGAAGCTTACAATGTGAGCTTGGAATCTTTCCACGCGAAACGCGCGGCTATCATCTACAACCCGATTGCACGGGGGCTGTCGCGCCACCAACACCTACTCCAACGTAGCATTCGCGGTTCTGGCGCGTCAAGGTATCGAAGCACACCTGGTTGCCACGAAGGGTCCGGGTACGGCTGGCGGTCAGGCGCGGCGGCAGATTGAGGCCGGGAGCGACTTGATTATCGCGGCCGGCGGCGACGGCACCATCAACGAAGTGGCAAATGGCATGTTGCACACGGGCGTGCCGCTTGCCGATACTTCCTGGCGGTACCGCGAACGTGCTGGCGCGCGAGATGCGTGTTCCCATCCATATGGAAAAGGCAGCGGCGCAGGTATCGAACCTGGTGCCACATGCTATAGCAGCGGGTGGTTTGCGAATCGGAGGCTCGGATAGGCGCGTCTTCCTGTGCATGGCCGGCGCGGGGCTGGATGCCGAAATCGTTTCGCGGTTGAATCTCGATCTAAAGGCGGCCACTGGAAAATTCGCGTACTACGTGGCGGGCTTCGGGCACGTGTTCCGCCCGTTGAAGGAATTCGAAGTGACGGTGGACGGCCGGAGTTTCGAAGCGAGCTTCGCTCTGGTGAGCCGTGTTCGAAATTACGGTGGTGATCTGGAAATCGCGCGTGGAGCTTCGCTCATGCGCGACGATTTTGAGGTAGTGCTTTTCCGCGGCACCGTCAGCGCGCGCTACCTGCAGTACTTCGTCGGTGTGGCGCTGAAGCGGGTGGAGCGCATAAAAGGCTGCACAGTCGTACGGGGAAGATCGATAACCTGCTCGCATGCGAGCGGGGATGGCGTTTACGTGCAAGTGGATGGCGAACTGGCCGGCAACTTGCCGATTACGGCCGAGATTTTGCCGAAGGCTCTCACGCTGCTCTTTCCGCCCGAGTACGTGGCTCGCGAGCGTTCCTATCTGCCGGTTCCGGCAGTCGCCTGAGCCGTTCGTAAATTAAGCCGCTGCATGGATAATGTCACGCACTCGCTGACGGGTCTGGCGCTTGCGCGAGTGGGACTGAAGCGGTTCTCGCCGCACGCAACCGCACTGCTGGTCCTCTCGGCGAATGCGCCGGACGTGGACATCGTGGCGCTCAGTCGAGGACCGTTCGTTTACTTTGAGGCGCATCGCGGCTACACGCATTCCGTATTGTGCCTGCCGCTCATGGCTATCTTGTCCGTCGCGGTTACTGCGGCAATCTTCAGGCGGCGTCTGCCTTGGCTGAGCGCCTTCCTACTTTGCTGCCTGGGTGTTGCGAGTCATCTTCTGATTGATTGGACGACCAGCTACGGCACACGCCTTCTACTGCCATTTTCTTCGCGCTGGTTTCACCTGGATCTGAATAGCCTTTACGACGCGTGCATCATGGCGGTACTGGTATTCGCCGCGCTATGGCCTCTCTTTTCCAAGCTGGTCAGCAGCGAGATTGGCGACCGGGCGGGTGCCGGGCGAGGCGTTGCGATCTTCGCTTTGGCCTTTTTCCTGCTGTTCGATTGCGGCCGAGCGATTCTTCACGCGCGCGCGGTGGCGCAGTTGGAAGCGCAGCTCTATGACGATGCGCCCGCGTTACAGACGGCGGCACTGCCGGAGCCGTTCAGTCCGATTCGTTGGACAGGCGTGGTTGAGACTGCACGAGCGTATCAGCGGATGGACATCGATGCGCTTGGTCAACTGGACACAACGGCCGCGGAGACTTTTTACAAACCTGCGGAAACAACGGCGTATCTAAATGCGAAGGCGACAGCACCCTTTCGGTACTTCCTGTACTTTGCGCGCTTTCCAGTTTGGTCTGAAGAACCCGTGATGACGAGCGAAGGAGCAG
This sequence comes from uncultured Acidobacteriaceae bacterium, assembly GCA_963730865.1. Lineage (GTDB taxonomy): Bacteria > Acidobacteriota > Terriglobia > Bryobacterales > Bryobacteraceae > Bog-105. Next base: position 19,564 of record CAVSTO010000023.1, read on the forward strand.
GCACCAGGCTGGTGCTGTCAGATTTGAGATTTGGCACGCCTCAGAGCGGATCATTCCACTGCGTGGCGATCGAGAACGGCCGAAACCAGGTCTTGCGGGCGTCTTTCCCGTAGGCTAGAAATCGCAATATTCTGGCACGTCAGGGGTTACGGAGTTATAAAGTACGCGCCTCGTCTGACGGGCGGCTTACGCTGGACCTAAAGCCTCACCGACAATGCGCTGACTGAGTTGCTTGGGGTCAACCGCATAGGTTCCGGCTCGCACCGCTTGTACGGCTTCTTGGGCGTGGCGGCGCATCGCGGTGGCGCCGTTTTCAAGGCCGTTCAGGACCGAACTCAAGCGCGTCAGTTGGAACGTTTCCGCGTCATGCGCGACTGCATCGTTGGTTGACATGCCTGTTTTGGTGTTGGCCTGTGCGACGTTGGTCATCTAGGCTGCTCCGAACCCTTTACGGTTAGAATGTTTCGTCTTACAAGTGTCTTATCGGCGAGTGCCTCTGGCGCATTTAGAGGCGTAGGTATAGGAATTTGACTGTTGCTATATAGTTTGCGCCGCCCGTATTCGATATAGAGCAGTTTTGGCTGCGTAGTCTAAGGCTGCATGTGCGCCGTTCGGGATGCCACGGCCGGATGCTAGAATCGGGCGGAAAGTTTGCATGCTCAGACAACCAATTAGCTTCTATTTATTTGTCCCACTCCTCGCTTCCACTGTGCTGGCAGCGATGTCTTTCAAGGTAGTGAAAACAATTCCGATACCGGGGCAGGGCGGCTGGGATTACCTGGCGGCGGACTCCGCAAACCGGAGGCTCTATGTGTCGCACGCAACGGAAGTGGATGTTATCAACCTGGACACGGACGCTTTAGTAGGAAAGATCGCCAACACAAACGGTGTGCATGGAATCGCGATCGCGGACGATTTGGGACGCGGATTTGTGAGCGACGGGCGCGACAACCAGGTCACGATCTTCGATTTGAAAACGCTGCAAACGATTTCGACCGCGAATACGGGAACGAACCCCGACGGGATTGTCTACGACTCATTTAGCAAGCGCGTATTTACATTTAACGGTCGCAGCAGCAACGCGACCGCCGTCGACGCGCAAACCGGAAAGGTGGAGGGAACCATCGCGCTAGGTGGAAAACCGGAGTTTCCGGTGAGCGATGGCAAAGGCAACGTGTACGCGAATATTGAGGACAAGAGCGAGATCGTCCGCATCGACCCGAAGACACTGACAGTGAAGGCTCGTTGGCCGTTGAGTCCGCAGTGCGAGTCGCCCTCAGGTCTGGCAATGGACGTCCATACCCGGCGGCTGTTCCCGGTTTGCGACAACAAGGTGATGACGGTAGTGGATGCCGATTCCGGAAAAGTGATCACGACGGTTCCGACCGGCGAGGGCACAGACGCCGCCGCATTCGATCCGGAGAGGAAGCTGGTTTTTTCCTCGAACGGCGAGGACGGTACGCTGACCGTGATCAAGGAAATCTCGGCGGACAAGTACGCCGTCGTGGCGAATGTGGCGACCCAGCGCGGGGCGCGCACGATGGCGCTGGATCTTAAAACTCACAAGGTGTATCTTTCAGACGCTGAGTTCGGACCGCCTCCGGCCGCCACCGCGGATCACCCCCATCCCTGGCCCTCGATCAAGCCGGGTACTTTCAAACTGCTCGTCGTCGCGTCCGAGTAAACGCTCAGAGCCGCCAGCCGTCCCAGATGTGAGTGAGATTATGCCGGCGCTGAAGGTGGCCTTTGGGCCCGCTGATGTCGTTAAAGCGCAGGCCGGAAGAAAACCGCGATGCGATCGTCAGTAGAGATGTTCGCGGCGGCGGCATGCGCCAGCTCGTAGTGGCATAGAACCACATCTCCCGGTTTACACAGCAGTTGCACGGAATTCCCGAGCGGGATCTGGGGCATTCCTCGGGTGATCGCGGCTTCGCCCTGATCTCGAAAATACTGCTCGATGAACAGGTGCGAGCCGGGCCAAACGGTGAAATTGCCGGCGAACTCGCTTTTCACTTCGGTCAGGAACACACCCAGGAGAGCCGTGAAGTTCTGGATCTCAGCCCCCTGTAAGCCGTTGTGAGGAGTAGGTATTCCGTCGATGTGGGCTACGGGTTCTGCCGGGTGGCCGGCGTTGTGGGCTTGACGGATGGCAATTTGGCCGGAATCGCAGCGGTAGCGCTTCTTGCCGAGGGCTTCATTGGTAATCGCCTGGACTGCCTTGTTCTCGAACAGGCGCTGAATCTGCGGGGCGTTACGGAGATCAGGACACCAGGACCGGTTGTTATATTCCACCAGCCGTGCCGGGTCAAAATTCTTCTCTACATCATTTAAGATCGTTCTCCGGGCGGCTTCGACGAGAGCTGCAGGAACCAATTGCTTGAAATGTGCGTAACCGTCGCGGCGGAAATTTCGCGTCCATGGGGCCACCGGGGACAACTGTGGGATACGGTTATAGGAAGCAATCGCCATATTTACATGATCGAAGATGCCGATGTAAGAATTAGAACAGCTTACCGGATATGCAGTCGTTCGAGTTATTGGGCGGGAAGTACCAACAGGGCGAGCAGATTCTGCCTGGCGTTATCCAGACCTTTCGGTCGTACGAGGTTCCGACCGGGCGGCCTGTGTTCATCCACCGTATACCTTCGGACAATCCGGCGGCCAAGGAAGTCGCAGACCTGCTGTCTGCGGGTTTGATCCGATCGCCGGCGGTACGCAAGATGCTGCTGGACGTGTACGAGAGCGAGCCGTACCGGTTCGTGGTGACGGAAGCGGCGCGCCAGTGTGTACCTTTGCGCGATTGGTTAGAGCGTGAGGCCGATGGGGCGGCGCAATCTGCTCCCGCTCCGGCTGCGGCGCCCGTTTCCGCCGGTCCTCCAGCGCCGCTCAGCACGCTGCCGGTTAAGGAAGCGGCGCCGCTACCCGAACCGCCTGTTGAGGAGGAGGTGGAAGCGACAGAGCCCGAGCCTGACGCGGAAGCATCGGAGTTTGCACGCTTGTTTCACGAGGCGCTCTCGGGAAAGATGGAACGGTCACGGCGCAGTGCGGAGAAGCAAACCGGTATTGCGTTGCAGCCGGGCGGCGCGAAGCCTGCGGTAGAGCAAGAGCCGGAGGAGCCAAAGACGGCGGTGCGGCCGGGTGTGAGGTCGGTCTCGCGCGAGCAGCAAGCTCCGCAGCCAGTGGAACCCGTCGCTACTGCCGCCGCGCTATCCGCGCCGGAACACGACCTGTTTCAAGTTGTTGAAGCCGAACGTGCAGGAAAGTCGAGGCTGATCATCATACTGGTAGCGCTCGGGGTGTTGGCGACCTTGCTTGTTATCTTTATTCTGGTTTACGTGACGAGATGAAGCGATTCCACAGACTTGCCGTTCTAGTGATCATCACCGCCGCGGCATGGCCCGCCACAGGGTATGCGCAAGCAGCGCCGGCGCCGGATACCAAGCCGAACTTTTCCGGTCGCTGGCGAATGGATAAAGAGAAGAGCAACTTTGCCACGTTTCAAGCGCCGGACATTGTGGTGCAGGTAGTTGATCAACGAGGCCCCACCATGAACGTGCACACGGTGGAGAGGCGAGGCAAACAGACGAGCACGGCGGACGTAAGTTATTTCACCGATGGAACGCCCTCAAACAACATCATCAACGGGCGGCAGGCGGAGAGTAAAGCCTTTTGGTACGGGAAAGCGCTGAACATTCGGACGACGGAGAAAGACTCCAAGGGTGAAGATGTGGTGATTGAGGACCGCTGGGAGCTATCCGACGACGGCGAAACGCTCACGCGCACCAGCCATATCATCACGACGAAGGGGTCCGTCGACATGACGCTCATTTCGCATAAGGAAAAGGTCGGCGGCTAGAGTCTGCGCCGGGTTTTGAGCCACTTTAGAGCGCGTTTGGCGGCGTTGTAGCCGCACATGCCGTGGACGGAGCCGCCGGGCGGCGTAGACGAAGAACAAAAATACACTCCATGCAGGGGCGTGCCGTACATCCGCCAAGTGGGCCTGAGCACGAATTGCTCCAGCGTTACTGCACCGCCGATGATGTCGCCGCCCACCAGGTTTGGATTCCAGCACTGCATGGCTGCGGGATCAAACACGGCTTTGGCGAGGACGCAGTCCCGGAACCCCGGTGCAAACCGTTCGATTTGCGCGTCAATTTGAGGCAGCATGGAGCCCTCCCAGCCGTTCGGGACGTGGCAGTAGGTCCACACGGTGTGCTTGCCGGCGGGTGCACGTGTCGAGTCGAACAGACTCGGTTGAACGACCAAGACGAAGGGCCGGTCGCACGGTTTGCCGTGCCAGACGGCGCGCTCATAAGCGGCGATCTCTTCGAGCGTTCCACCAACGTGAACGGTGGCGGCGCGCAGGCATTCCCTTGCTTTCCATGGGATCGGTTCGCGCAGGGCGTAATCAACCTTAAAGACTCCAGGGCCGTATTTATAGCGCTCGAGAAGTTGGCCGAAGGGACGACCCTGAAGCCGGCGATGCGCGATGCGGAGGAATTGCCGGGGTGTGACATCGCACAGCGTGAGATCGGGTGAACCCAGTTCATCCAGGGTTTCCACGGGCGCGTTGGTCACGATGCGGCCGCCGTGGGAGCGGAGTACGCCTGCGAGAGCGTTCGTGATCTGCTGTGAGCCGCCTTTAGGTATGGGCCAGCCCACGGCGTGGCCCGCAGCGCCCATGATGAGCCCGAAGGAGGCGCTGAGAGGCGATTCAAGCTTGAGAAAGGAATGGGCGGCCGACCCGGCAAACAAGGCGCGGGGTCGTGAATTACGAAACGAACTCCTGGCGAGCAGGGTAGCCGGCTGGATGGCTTGGAGGCCAAAGCGGCCCATCAGGAGCGGATGTGCGGGAATGCGCAATAGCGGCTGTAGGGCTCCCCTCATCAGCGCTCCCCAGTGCGCTACCAAGGGGGCGAAGAGCTTGCGATAGGCGGCCGCGTCAGCGGCGTCGAATTGAGCAGCGGTGGAAGCTATATCGCGCTCCAGCATTACCGCCGTGCCGTCATCAAACGGATGAGCAACGGAAGCGTCCGGCCAGATCCACTCCAGGCCGTGCTCGCGAAGCGGTAGTGTCTGAAAAAAGGGCGATGACACCGCCATCGGGTGGACGGCCGAACCGAGGTCATGGACGAAGCCGGGAAGGGTGAGTTCACCCGAACGCGCGGCGCCGCCCGGAATGGAGGCGGCTTCCCGGACTTCGACGTCCAAACCGGCTTGGGCAAGGACGATGGCGGCGGCCAAGCCGTTCGGCCCACTTCCGATGACGACAGCATGACGGGGCATGTACCCATTTTGCGAAACGAAGCCAGGCAAAGATAGATGGCGGGCGCTATTACCGAGCGAACTCGCGCCGCGCGCCTGTTTGGGTTCGTTTTTTCAAAAGCGCCCGTTACTGTTCGCCATGGATGGCGATGTCGGTCAGTTCGGTAAACTCCGTCGATGTGAACCACGTCGCCCAGGTGTCCTCGGTGCCCCAGATAGACTGAGTTCCCCAAATGGATTGGGTACCCCAGATAGACTGAGTTCCCCAAATGGACTGGGTACCCCAGACCGACTGGGTACCCCAAATGGACTGCGTCCCCCAGACCGACTGGGTGCCCCAGACGGACTGCTCGGCGCAGATGGAGCCGGTAGCGCAGTCGATGTCGGCGCCTGTCGGGTTGTCGGAGGAATTCAGAACAGCCAGTGGCGACAGTGCGGCGCCGGAGAACGGAGTATTGTCGTTTAGCGCCGCCTGAACGTCCAAGTACCCCGCGCCGACAGTAAAGATGTCGTACTCGTCGGTGTAGCTTTGGCCCGTGATGGGATCGTAAGCAGTGCTGGTCAGGGGGAACGTTTTGTAAGCGGTGCGCATGAGCTTTGCTTTTATCTGGTCCGGGGTGAGGCCGGGATTCGCGTCCAGCAGGAGGGCGACGGCGCCGCTGACGACGGGCGCGGCCATACTGGTTCCACTGAGGATGAAGTAATCCTGCGAGAGAGCCGAAGAGGAGGTGGACTCGTAGTAGCTAAGAGGCACCTGATTTTGTGGATATTGGGTCTCAAGGGTTGCGCCGGGCGCCATGAGCGACACGACCAGATTGCCGGGCGCGACCAGATCCGGCTTGATGACGTGATCGATGGCGGTAGGACCTTTAGAGCTGTAGCTGGCGATAAGGTCGTCGGTGCGCTGGGGCGTACCCATGGATTTCATAGCGCCGACAGTTATGACGTAAGGATCGTTGCCGGGTGCAGTGATAGTGCCGTAACCGTTGTTGCCGGCTTCGTTGTCGCGGCCGTAGTTACCGGCGGCGACAACGACAACGATTCCGGCCCGCCAAGCCGCTTCCGCGGCCTGACACAGGGGATCCTGCTGGTAACTTTCATAGACGGGGCGGCCCAAAGATAGATTGATTACCCGGATATTAAACTGGTCTTTCAGTTCAATTGCCTTATAGATAGCTGCGATGACGGTACTGTCGGCGGATTCGCCGTTGCTGTCGAGAACGCGAAGGTCGATTAAATCGGCACGTGGCGCAACACCACTGAGATCGCGAAAGCAGCTCGGGCAAGCTGAATCCGAGCCATTTCCGGCGATAATACCGGCCACGTGTTCTCCGTGACCGTATTGATCGCTGACACCGCCGGTGAAGGAAACTGAGCCGCCATTTCCGAGACTGAGGAGGCTGCCGGCGGTGAAATCCTGGCTATAGACGATGCGGTTGCCGCCGATGGTGAAATCATCATGGCTGGAAATCCCGCTGTCGATCACCGCGACACCGACGCCGGCACCGGTCCAGCCAGCTCGCCAAACGGCTCGGGCACGGACGGCCCGGGTGGTGTTGTCCAGCATTCCAGCAATTTTGCGATCGACGGATATATAGTCGACATCTTGATCGGCGGCCATCCGGGCCAGACTTGCAGCGGGGAGCGAATATGCCTCGCCTTTAATGAACCGTAAGTGCCCGCGCAGGACTCCTCCACGGCTCGCGGCGCGTTTATTTTGAACGGAAGTCGGGGAGACCTTGTACTGAACGATGACGTTTACCCGCGGACCGCTGCGCCAATGCCGTAACTCCGGGGACATTTTTTGCTTTTGGGCGGGCAGCTCGGTCGAACAAAGAATTAGAAGTGAAATTGCAACCAGTATCCGTTTCATGAACTCCGCTCTTGGGCCGCTCTTTTTTGTGAGCACGTCATCGCTTGAGAAAACCAAAGTTATCTCTTTTAATAATTTGTAAATAAGTCTGACTTATAGAAAAGCAGGGATTAGCGGTCGTAGACACGGCATCCGCTAACCAAAGGAGTTTGGCTGTGGTGATTCTTAAATGTTGTTCTTAGCTTATCGATTATAGATCAATTTTTGTTACTTAAAAGTCTGATTTTTCCGGTAATATCACTGGCGTTGCACTAGAATTCGAATAAGCAGATGACCACGAGCAAGGGAGCACGAGGCGCGGCAGGGCTGATATCCCTAGTTTTGTGGGCGCTGTTATTCAACAGTCCGCCAGCGCAAGCGTCTACTTACGGCGCGCTGAAGGGTCTTGATCCCAATAAGGCGGTTGCGCAGCTTGCGCAGGATGTTTGGGGAACCGAGGACGGTTTGCCTCAGAACACGGTGCCGTCACTCCTGCAGTCGCACGATGGCTATTTATGGTTCGGCACAGAACTTGGATTGGCACGGTTCGACGGGTTGCGCTTTACAGTTTTCAATAAGGATAATACGCCGGAACTGCGGAGCAACCCAGTGGTGTCGCTGCTGGAGGATCACAGGGGCGATTTGTGGATCGGGACGATGGGTGGCGGGGTAACCCGGTTGAGCCACGGGCGATTCACGAACTTTTCGTCGAAGCAAGGGTTGTCGAATGAAGCCGTGATTGCGCTGTTCGAGGACCGTGCGGGAACCATCTGGGCCGGAACCGACGGCGGTGGGTTGAACCAGTTTCAAGATGGACGGTTCACGGCATACACAACTAAGAATGGGCTCGCGAACAACGAAGTCTTCGCGCTTGCGGAAGATCGGAAGGGAAACCTCTGGATCGGTACGCACGATGGTTTGAGCCGCTTCAATCACGGCCAATTTGTCACGTTCCGCAGTGCCGAGGGGCTGCCGAATGCATACGTGAGATGCCTTTCTTTCGGGGTGGATGGAGCATTGTGGATCGGAACCCACGGTGGCGGCGTAAGCGTTCTGCGGGACGGGAAATTCCGTTCTTATGACACAAGGAACGGACTAGCAAGCAATACTGTGCTGACGATTCTCGAGGACCGCCTTGGAAGCGCATGGGCGGGGACGGTAGGCGGCGGGCTTTGCAGAATCAGAGGCGAAGCGGTGAGTTGTATTTCGACGAAGGAGGGACTTTCGAGCGCGGATATTTACTCGCTTCTGGAGGACCGGGACGGAGACCTGTGGATCGGTACCGGAGGAGGAGGCGTAGACCGCTTATCGAACGGGAAGTTGTTTACGACGTATGGGGTAAAAGACGGTCTCTCCGTTCCGTCGACGCTGCCGATTCTGGAAGATCACACCGGGGACATCTGGATTGGGACGAACGGCGGGGGACTGAATCGGCTACATGACGGTAAATTCACGTCCTTTACTACCGAAAACGGGTTGGGAAGCAATCTTGTGCTTTCCATTTCTGAATCGGAAAGCGGAGATTTGTGGATCGGCACTTTGAAAGGCCTGAATCGTTTGCACGACGGACGATTTGAAAAGTACACGAAGGCTAACGGCCTGCCAAGTGACGTCGTTATGGCCACGTTAGTGGATAGGGAGGGTAACGTCTGGATCGGGACGCGAGCCGGGTTGTGCCGATGGAAGGACGGCACATTCACCACCTATACGACGAAGGACGGAATGTCGAACAACCAGGTGCAAGCGATCTATGAGGACCAGCAAGGCAACTTGTGGATCGGCACGACGGGGGGGCTGAATCGCTTCAGAAACGGCAAGTTTGAGATCTTCGATGCCAAGCGGGGGCTCTCGAACGGCGTAGTGTTCTGCATTCACCAAGACCGTGAGGGAGTGCTGTGGGTGGGAACGGACGGCGGCGGGTTGAACCGCCTGAAAAACGGGAAGTTCGTTAGCTACACAAGGAAGAACGGACTGTTCGACGACGCGGTCTTTCAGATTCTAGAAGACGATAAAGGCGACCTTTGGATGAGCAGTGACAAGGGCGTGTTTCGTGTAAGCAAACAGCAATTGGATGCATATGCCGATCACAAGTCGAAAACGATTGAATGCATCAGCTATGGCGTGCCCGATGGGATGAAGAGCAAAGAGTGCAATGGCGGGTTTCAACAGGCGGGCTGGAAGAGCCGGGACGGACGGCTCTGGTGGCCGACGACGAAGGGCGTTTCCGTGGTGGACCCGAGGAACGCAGGAATTGGAGCGCCGCCGCCGCCGGTGATTGTGGAAGAAGCGTTAATCGATCACCACTCGATCGATCCGGCGAGCGACACGCGGGTGCAACCGGGACGGGGCGAAATGGAGTTTCAATATACGGCTCCGAATTTCAAAACGGCGCAGCGGACGATCTTCCGGTATAAGCTGGAGGGCTTCGACCGGAGCTGGGTGGATGCCGGTACACGGCGGACAGCGTACTACACGAACATACCGCCGGGAAAATATCGATTCCAGGTCATCGCAAGCAATGGCGACGGGGCGTGGAGCTCCACCGCGGCATCGGTGAACTTCGCCCTCGAATCTCACTTCTACCAAACGTTCTGGTTCTTTGGGCTTTGCGCTCTCGGCGTGGTAATGATCGGGGGCGGCGGGCATCTGGCGCACGTACGCCACTTAGGCGCCAGAGAAAGGGCATTGGAGCAGCGGGTGACTGAGCGAACGGCCGAGCTTACGACGGAAATCCACGAACGGCAGCGGGCTGAGGCGGAACTGGTAAAAGCGAAGCAATCGGCGGAAGACGCGAGCCGGGTAAAAAGTCAATTTCTGGCGAATATGAGCCACGAGATTCGCACGCCGATGAACGGAATTGTAGGAATGACCGAACTCGCGCTGGCGACGGCTTTGACACCGGAGCAGCACGAGTACCTGGAGATCGTAAAGGATTCGGCCGACACGCTTTTGACCGTCATCAACGACATACTCGATTTCTCGAAAGTGGAAGCGGGCAAGCTGGATTTGGACCCGATCGATTTCAACCTGCGCGAGAGCTTAGAAGAGACGGTTCGTCTGATGGCGTTCCGGGCAGATGAAAAGGGCCTGGAACTTATTTTGGAGCCGGCGCCCGATGTGCCGGAAATCGTACACGCGGATCCGAGCCGTTTGCGGCAGATTCTGCTGAATTTGTTGGGGAATGCAATTAAGTTCACGGAGCGAGGGGAAGTGGCTGTCGAGATCGCGTGTACCGCTCGCAAGTCCGGCGCCGCTTCGCTGCACTTCACGGTACGGGATAGCGGTATCGGCATTCCACAAGGAAAGCTGAGTTCCATTTTCGACGCTTTCGCACAGGCCGACAGTTCCACAACCAGGCGGTTTGGGGGCACGGGTTTGGGCTTGGCGATTTCCTATCGGCTGGTGCAATTGATGGGGGGACGGATCTGGGCGACGAGCAGCGAAGGGCAGGGCAGCGAATTTCACTTCGTACTGGAGTTGCCGGTGGTGGAAGAAAGCCCCCGTCCTGAGGCGCCCATGCTCCGGGATCTCGCAGTGCTGATCGTGGATAAGAGTCCGGTGAGCAGCCGGATGCTTTCCACTTTGCTAAGCGGCTGGAGAATGAAACCAGTTACAGCCACAACGGGACAGTTGGCATTGGCGGCGGTGCGGCGCGCAGCGGAAGCGGGCAGACCTTTCCCGCTGGTATTTATCGACTCGCGACTGCCCGATAGCGATGGGTTCGAAATCGCTCAAACGGTTAACTCTGAATCCGGCGGTAGCACCGGAACGGTGATGATGCTGAGCGCTTGCAAGCACCTGTCCGATGGCGCTCGCTGCCAGGAGTTGCATCTTGCCGCGCACGTTACTAAGCCGCTGCGGCGGCGTGAAGTACGGGAAGCGCTGCTGCGGGCGCGTGAAGCCGGTTTAGCCGCAAGCCGCGCCGGCCTGGATCAGGAGCGCAAGGGCGGTGAGCCGGGAACAGAGGAACACGTGCTGCGGATTCTGCTTGCGGACGACAATCCGATTAACCGGACACTGACGCTGCGGCTTCTGCAAAAGCGGGGACATGAGGTGGTAGTGGCGCACAACGGCGCCGAAGCTTTGGCGGTGCTCGAGAGAGAGCAGATCGATTTAGCTCTGATGGATATCCAGATGCCAGAGATGGACGGATTCGAGGTTACGGCAGCAATCCGCGAGCGGGAGAAATTGACGCAGTCGCACTTGCCGATTTTTGCGATCACTGCTTATGCCCTGGAGAGCGTGGAGGAGCGGTGCCGGAGCGCTGGGATGGACGGCTATATACCAAAGCCGATTCGTCCGGATCAGCTTTATGATGTAGTGGCGCGGCTTGCGCCGAAGGCCGCTTCGGCGGCGTTTGCGTAAACGCGGTTGCAAAGTCTGCAATCTTGCCTTTAACTGACTTGGAGAAGCCGCCATACAGATTTGCTGCCATTTCCGCGCCTCGGATTCCGGGAACATATTCATCATCGACTTCTATTCCCTTTCCGCAACTCTTACAAAGCACGCCAGGTTTTTGAGCCACGAACACACTATAGATCTGCCGGCCGGTAAGGATACGGCACCGCATGTTTCGCGCATCTGCTTACGCACAAAGATAGATAAAGATCTTCTAAGTAACCGCCCGGCAACGCACGCGCGATGGCTTGGCGATTTCTTGTCGGTGTCGACCAAGCATCGCTTGACTGCCGGGCTAGCTAGCGGCTTGCATGAGAGGGAGGTAAGGCGAAGGCGGTGATCGTTTGGCCCGACGCAACCGCAATGTATTCGCGGTTGTCGAATTGATAGGCCATGGGCGACGCTTTCCAGAACTGATTCGCGTCGAAGCGCCATAACGGCTGGCCGGTCGCTGCGTCTACGGCGAGAAATCGTCCGCTATCCTCGCCAAAAAACAGGAGACCGCTTTGCGTTGCAAGCGTGCCACCCCAGGTATCAGCTCTGCCGGCTTGCGGGAGTTCCCAGGCGATCTTGCCGGTCGTCGGATCGATCGCCCGCAGTACCTTCTGTGGAATTTCGCCGGGGACTGGCTTTTGTGAGCCGCCCAGGTATCCTTGGCCGCGTTCCCATTCCGCCGAGCTTTCGGTGTAGATGTCACATTTCTCTAGAGTTTGCAGATAAAACAGTCCGGTTGAGGGCAGATAGGAAGTGGAGTACCAGTTTGTCGCGCCGTCTTGAGAAGGACAGACTTTCGTTCCGTTCGCGGTCTTCTCAAGAGTAATGAGGACCGGCCGCCCATCGGGACCGATTTCTTTCGCCCAATTCAATTTCTTCACGAACGGTTTGGCCAATAACAGCCGCCCCTCCGCGCGATCGAAGACATAGAAGAATCCATTACGGTTGGCAGTAAAGAGCAGCTTGCGGAGCGAACCTTGCCAGGGGGCGTCCGCAAGGATCACAGGCTCCGTTGCATCCCAATCGTGAACGTCGTGGGGTGTGAATTGATAGTGCCATTTCAACTTTCCCGTTTTGGGGTTGAGTGCAAGGATGCAATCGGAATATAAGTTATCGCCGAGGCGCTGTTCGCCGTTATAGTCAGGACCGGGATTGCCCGTCTGCCAGTAGAGGATGTCCAACTCGGGATCGAAAGAGCCCGTGAACCAAGTTACAGCTCCGCCGTGCCTGGCAGCAACACCCTTCCAGGTTTCCGATCCCGGTTCGCCGGGCACGGGCACAGTCCAGAAGCGCCAGACCTCTTTCCCTGTGGATTGGTCGAAGGCAGCGAGGAATCCACGCACGCCATTTTCACCTCCGGCCGTGCCCGCAATCACCAGGTTGCCAACGGCGAGCGGCGCTGAGGTCGCGAAGTAGTTTTCGTGCCAGTCCGCCATCTCGCTGTCCCATTCGACGGTTCCGGTCAGACGATTTAAGCCGAGAATATGGGCGTCGTCGGTGACCATGAACAAGCGGTCTCCCTCGACGGCCGCTCCGCGATTGATTTCAATTCCGCCGAGGAGCTGCTTTTTCCTTGGTCTTTCGAAGTGCCAGAGAGTGCGCCCATTGCCCGCATCGAGCGCATAGCACTCACTGGCGCTGGTCACATACATAATACCGTCCGTGACGATGGGAGTAGTCTCCAAGCTCGAGACATCCGGCATCGTGAACATCCATTGGGGCGCCAATCGGGATACATTGGACTTGTCAATTTGGGTTAGCTTAGTAAGACGATTTCCACTTACATCGCCGTTGTAAGTGGGCCAGTTCGTCTGCGATGTTACTTCGCGGAAGGACTCGTCCGTACGCCGCAGAAGGTGAATCGCCTTATCCGCGGTCTGCAATTCCAAATCGTCATTGCTGAGGTTGAGAACGACACCTTGCAGAGTCTTGCCTTTCGTGGTTACCACCCGGCGCTTGACTTCTTCCGCGTACCTGGGCTTCAGACTGCGGAGAAAGCCGATCAATTGCGCTAACTTTTCTCCGTCTATATTGGAAAACGCGGGCATACCCCGCTTGGGGAGGCCGCCATGGATGACCGCAGTGAGTTGCTCGTCATCCAACTTGGGCAGACGCACTGAGATGTTCGGGCCGAACTCGCCGCCGGTTCCGTCGCTGCCGTGGCAAACAGAACATGAGTTTTCATAGCGGCGGTAGCCTTCTTCGCCCGCAGGGGCTTGGGCAAGCACGCAATAGCAGCAGAACAGACAGAGGAATAGCCGGTAAGAGAACATCTGGGCAAAGGATTTGGGAGGATGGGATCTGTGACGATGTTATATCAGGCGGAGCAGCATTCTCAAAACATTTTGCGTGCCGGATAGTAGTATGTTGTAGTCCAGCAGTAGGGATGAAAGCTCTTTATGTCCATTCGGTTTAATTCTGTTCGACTGATTTTATTGACGTTCGTTGTTTTCTGTTTCTTGCCGGTTTCCGCGCAGGCGGCTCCGAAACACCGGCGGCATCATCATCACAGGCACCGCAGTGCGACCGCAAGGCATCGAAGCGCAGCTACTCATTAGGAGAACATTTTGGGATTTGAACAATATCACGAACCGGCGCAGGAGTTACCTGAGAAGACGCGGACCTTCGCACGTATGATTGCTTCTCTGTCGGAAGAGTGCGACGCGATCAACTGGTACGAACAGCGCATGGCCGTCGAAAAAGACTCGGAAGCGCGCGCGATTATGGCGGACGCGCAAGGGGAAGAGTTTAAACATTTCGGTATGGACCTGGAGTTTCTTCTGCGGCAAAATTCCAAGTGGCGCAAAACACTGCAAGAGATTCTCTTCACGAGTGGAGACATTGTGAAGCAGGGTGAAAAGGCGGAAAAAGACGCCGACTGACGAGCATTTGTATAGACAGCCCTGAAGAAGAGTACACTCTGTACAAGGAGTTGGTTATGCGCTTGTTGCGCGCGCTCTTTCCTACCGTTCTCGCTTTGCAGGTGTGCTCCGGCATTTTTGGACAGGAGGTGGTCTCCGCCCGCTCGGGCATGGTCCATTTCACGGAGGGGCAGGTCTTCCTGGACGGCCAGCCGGTGGACCGGAAATCAGGATCGTTTCCAAGTATCAAAGAAGGCTCGACGCTGCGAACTGAGAAGGGACGCGCGGAGATTCTTCTGACGCCGGGGGCGTTTCTACGTTTAGACGAGAACAGCTCTATCAAGATGGTGTCGACGGAGCTTGCCGATACGCGCCTAGTATTTGAGAGCGGGTCGGCGATCCTTGACTTGGCCGGCGGGGACCTGACCAATGGGGCGCAGGCGAATAACGGCATCACGATCACCTACAAAGACGCCCGGGTGAAGTTCCCGAAAAAGGGGGTTTACCGGCTGGATGGCGACACTGGAGTATTGCAGGTTTACAGCGGCGGGGCTGAGGTGACTTACGCGGGTCAAGACACGCAGGTGGATCCGTCGCATCTCTACTTCTGTTGGCTTGGCCTGGAGACGAACAAGCTGGGCAACGGAACAGAAGACGAGTTCTACGATTGGGCGAGTGACCGCAACCAGGCGATCAGCGACGAGAACCAGTTAGCGGCAGAGACAGGGCACGATCCTGGCGATGTGGATCCCGATCCGAGCGCTCAATTCGGAGCGGGGACCGTGCCCTATTCAGGATCGCCGGGAGTTTTACCTCCCATTCTGGGACCGCAAGTGTATCCGGGGCCGTACAGCACCTACTCAATGGGCAGCACTCTTTTCGATCCGTTTTCGGCATTTGGGCCCAGTCCGTACATTCCGTTTGGGTTCCCCATGTTGGTGGTGGTGAGGCCGCATAGAACCGATCGTTCTCAATGGCCGCACAGCGGAAGTACATGGCCGCACAGCGGAACTCATCCTGGGTGGCATCCGATCGCAACGGGCGGGTCTCCGCTATCGCCGATACTGCCCACCAGAACGGTAATGCCGCCGCGGCCATTAAGCGTGTATCGCCCGGCAACTGTTCCGCACTTTGGTGCGATGCCGCGGCCGAGCGCTCCGATAGCTGTTCATCCCGTAGTGGGCCGGCGCTGAGTTCTACTTGGCAGGAGCGTAATAGCCGGACCGCCAGCGGGCCTTGAGGTCCGAAAGGCCCGCAGGGTCTTTCAGCTTTACTTCTACCTTGCGATATTTGCCGTCGCGCTGTTGATCGGTGGGCGCGTAGGCGAGCACATACTGATTACGCAGTTCGATGCCAATTTTCCTGGCGATGATGGGCAGTACGCTGTCATTCGGGGCCGCGAAAGCTTTGCCGCCGGTCTGCTGGGCTATTTCGGAAAGAAGTTTGGGGCCGGAAATTTCAGCCGGGCTGTGCAGGTAGGAGATCGGGTCGAAGACTCCCATCGCGTAGATCTGCACATCCGCTTCGCGCACTAAGTCCTCGATTTCCTTATTGCTGTAACGGCTGTTGTTGTCGCCGCCATCGGAGATGATGAGCAGCGCCTTGCGTGGATTTTTGGCCTTCTTCATTTCGTCGATGCCGAGATGGACGGCGTCAAGCATGGCCGTCAGGCCCTCCGATTGGAGTGAAGTGATCTTGTCCTTGAGTTCGTCCGCGTGATGAGTAAAGCTCTCAACCAGTTCGGCGCGGTCACTGAACTCGATAATGAACGCCTCATCTTGCGGATGCATGGTTTCGAGAAACTGCGAGGCGGCGTGGCGCGAGATGTTCAGCTTGGTTCCCATACTGCCGCTCGTGTCGATGAGCAGGCCGACGGAAAGCGGTGCATCTTCGCCTGACAAGTTCGTGATTTTTTGCTGGGCGCCGTTTTCGAAGACGCGAAAGTTGTCCTTGTCGAGACCTAGTACGAAGCGATTGGAAGCGTCGGTCACGGTGACGGGTATCAGTACAAGCGTGGTTTCGACTCGCAGGCTATAACCGGGTAGCTCGGAAGGGCCGGCCGTCTTCGTATCGGCCGGAGGCGGGCTCTGGGCCGCTTGCGGGAAGAGAGGAGCGGCAGCTAGAAAGAAAAGAAGAACCGCCTGGGACCGGCTAAAGCCCGAGAAGCTCGTTGATTTTTCCATTAAGAAACAGGAGCTGAATACTGTGCCGGACGATGAACGAAAGGCCTGCCTCCTTGAGCATAATCCCTATGCGGTTCTGGATGCGGTCACGCAACTGCTGACGTTTCTCGAGCGAAACCTGCTTGATGGAGATACCGGTGAGACCCGGCTGCAGGGGGCGAATGGGTGGCGCGTTGCAGGTAATTGCGGACAAAGGACCTTGCCCGGATGTGCCGGGATTCCACAGGAAGGCTCGCGCCTTGATTCGACCCACATCGTAATCGTGATCGCGATACTGCCGATCGAAAAATCCCAGGAACCACATCAGCGGCGAACCGGCTAATTCCTGAGCGCCGGCTGTGATGGCGTAGATGTACATCTCGTCTTTGTCATGTAAGTTTGCGGCGGTTTCCAGAACCAGGACTGCGTCCAACCAACTGTTCGCGGTTTCCTCGCCGCGGGAAGCGTGGAGCTGGGTGTATTCCTGCGCAAACTGCTGCTGTAAACGAGCGCGGGCGGCAGCAAGTGCATCTTGGCCGCTGAGGCCGAAAAATTGCGCCAGCATGCGGGTGGTGATCGGGTACATGGCTTCGCTAGTGAGCGCACCGTTTTGTACCTGGTGCTGCAGAGCGAGAGCGCGCGAGTTGAACGAGGCAATTTGCCCGTTAATCTTTTCGGCTTCAATCCAATCCTGAAAGCGCGCTTGATCGAAGATCGACAAGAGGAGCCGCTCGGCGACCTTGCTGAACGTTCCGGTTTGCGCAGAAAAGGAGTCGTCAGCAGTCGACGTGAGCGGATGGGGCGCCACGAATAGATAAGCGCGCTGATCCGAGCCGAGGTGTTGATCGATGGAGTTGACTAGCGTTTTGGCCAGCCCGAGAGGCTGATTCTGGAAGAGTCCGCCGTCGGTGTAAGTGAAAGAGCGGCTCGTTTTGCCGCCGAAACAGCTCGGGTCGAAGAACGGAGATGAGTTGTAGCAATCGATGCCCCGCGCCAGATCCTCGACGCGAAAGGCGAATGGAAATGCGCCGCAGGAGACGGCGGCTCGCTGCACCGGAATCCAATAAGCCGGCGAATCCTGCTCGTCGCCGAGGGTCGCCTTGAACTCATCTTGAAAGCGGGTGTATGTGAATGACCCCGAACTCAGGGTCGGGCGAGTATAGTTGACGCCACATAGATTTGAGAGCGCGAGGCCCAATCGGATGGTCCGATCGGGAGCAAGCGCCGGGTGCGGTTCGACAGGTTCCACTGACGTGGCGTTGTAACGGGATAACAAATATTCTTGCGCCAATGTGTCGATCAGGTCCGATGAAAAGATCGAACAGCTTGGCTGTTCATCGGGAGCGAGATTCAAGAGATTCGCAATGTCGACTTCACTGACCCATGCATTGTAGAGCGGATTATCATAGGGATCGTTTAAGGAGTCCGCTTCGTAGAGGAGCTTTTGCGCGGCCAAGGCAACGGAGAGACCGCCCGCGGACGCGCCGGTCAGGACATCGATATAGATCTTCTGATCTTCTGAAATGCCGGGCTGCTGATTGTGCTGCTTGAGCGCATAAAGCACCTCATAGAGCACGCCGGCCTCATAGCTGCCGAGCGAAACCGCGCCGGAGACGGTTATGGCCAATCTTGTTGACATGAAACCGCACGTTAGCGGCTGGGCGTTTCACCGGGCGAACACGTTTCGCGTAAAGCGTTGCGCCGATTGAGGAAATTTCGGATGCGTTTTCTGGAACGACTTGCAAAACTCGCGTAGCAGGCGGCCGGAGTTTCTGGGGTGGGGAAAAACGCTGGGACAGAGAACGATTTCCGCTCGCAAGAAGCTGTGGGTTCGCTGATGGGTGGTAGCGGTGCTCGGGAAATCGAACTTAGTCCCGGTTTTTCGCGGTTTCTTTCGCATGAGACCGATCCGATTCTGAATTTTGCAAGTGGCTCTCAGGAATGAGCCAAGGATGTCAGGAAGATGGTACAACCGGCAGCGCAACGTGCTTAATACTGTGACGTTCCCGGATAGGGCACTACGCGCGGTGGTTTTGCGTCCGGCTCAGCCAGCCAAACTTTCCGGCCGGCAAACTGTTCTAGCAGCCGCTGAACCGTCCGCGGATCGTCCGGCTCTCTTGCCCAAACGATCTGTGCGTCTTGCAAATTCGCGCGGTTGAAAATCCACTCCGTCTTTCTTTCCCCGTTGTAGGGTTGGTAGCGGACTAAGACCAGTTGCTTCCCAGGTTCCCGCTGCAACTGTGGAACGAAGCGCTCACGCGAGACCTCGTGCACAAATTCCGAATCCCACAAGCGCCTTGCTCCCGCTAGAGAGGGCGGCAGAGAGCCCTGGATCCATCGGCCGCACATCGGAATCACCAGGCCGAAAGCGCAAACCAGCGGCAGCGCGCGCGAAAGAAACAGACCCGCTGCGGCGGAAACCCGCATTCCGCGAATACACTGAATCACAACGAGCACAATCAGCACCGTAACCGCAGCCGAGTAATGCGGAAAATACGCGAAGAACGTCAGGTTATCCACTCCCAGCACCATCACGAGCGTCCAAAGCGCCAGACGCATGTTCCGTTCGCGCCAGATGAAAGGAAGGAAAAGCAGCGTAACCGTCATCGGGACGCCAATGTAAAATTCCCAGAACCTTCGTACCTTTCCACCCGTTGCTCCCACCAGCGCCAGCAACGACTTTCGACGTTCATGCTGCCGCAGTTGATCTTCGTATTCGCTACGAATATCGGCCGGCAAATCCATACTGGCGCGGACGGGTTTCTGCCAAAAGAAACCTTGCGGCAACCCGTACTCGCCGCGATACAGCAGATACGGAAATTCGGCCGCGCTGCCCGTCACGCGGTAATTGTAATACCCTGCGAAAGCCAGAGCCGCCGCCACGCTCAAGGCCAGTGACGGAAGCACGCGGCTTAGTAAGTCACGCACGCTCAAGCGCTTCGAGCAAAAGGTCCAAAACACAAGCGCGCCCGCCGCGACGATCGTCATGAACACGCCTTCCAAAGGCCTGGAATTCATCAGAACGATCAATCCCGACGCCATCACAAACGAGTACAGAACGCGCTTCCTGTCGCGCAACCGAAGCAAAGCCCCCATGACCAGCGCGCCTCCAATAGCGGGCACGCAGCCGCCCCAAAAACTGTTCATCCAGTAGCTCAGGACACCAAGTTCAATGTCCACCAGAACCAGCGTCCCTGAAAACGCCCAGACAGAAGGCAGCCAGGCCAGCAATGCCCAGTAAGTGACCGCGCACATCGCGCCCATACTCAACATCACGCCCACCCAGGGCACGCCCGTCAACACCTGGCCGAGCGCTAAAACCAGTCCTTGTCCCGCTTGATATTCGGCCGTGTAAGTCGGACGAGCCAGTACATAGATGGAGGCAAAGTTCTGCCACAGAGCGGGCGCCGCATTCGTCAGCCTTCCCGACGCGAAGGTGTCGGACTGCAGCAGGTAAGCATATTCATCGGAAATGAAGGGTGCAGGCGGTCCGTAGACAGGAAGCAAGAGCAATCTGAGAAAGATCGGAAACGAAAACAGAATGAACGCGCACAGCCAAGGCCGACAACTGACGGCCCTCAACAACTGCTCAATACCCGAAAAACAGTTGTTCGCAAACCGAGGCCGTGCGAATGCCATGACGATACACAGCAAAGTCAGGAGGATCTGGAGGACCGTTAGAACGCTGACGGGCGCTGTTCCCCAATTCAGCCTCACCCGTCTGCCCTTAGCTCATGCGCATGGAAACGGATGACCAGCAAATCTTCCGGTGGTATCGTGTATCGACGCACGTACGGCAGCTTAGGCGATACGGCGCAAATCGCACCGGAAAGGTGCAGCGGACCTCCCTTGAACTTCACGCTGGTCGATCTTCTTTCAACCTCGGCCGCGATCATTGTTTTTCCACTCTTTATCGTTATTCCCGGCTTTCTTCTCGGCCGGCTTCTGAACCTATTTTCGTTCCGGCGCCGCACGCCCTTGCTGCGCTTGCTCCTCAGCCTGCCACTCTCGCTCGCGCTTACTCCCGTCATTCTGTACTTACTCGGCCGATATTTCTCAACCGGCGGCGTCTGGCTCTTTTACGCGCTGATCTGGACAGGATTTATCGCTCTTGTTCTCTTCGGCAACCTTCGCCGCTTGTCTCCAAATCCTTTTTCAGGCAAGTTCCCGCTTGCAGGCAAGTTTCCGCCCGGTGTGCGAAAACCTCTCATTCTTATCTGCACCGTCTGGACCGCAGTGGTGATCCTGTCGCTTGTCGACTTGCAGTTTGGCAGTAAGCTTTATTATTCCGCGGTATCCTACGACTACACCATCCGCAGCATCGCCATCGGTCAGCTCGCGCGCGCGCATTGGTATCCGCCCGCCAATCCCTTCTTCTTCCCAGGTCACCCTGTACCATTCCGCTATCACTACTTCTGGTTTCTGCTTTGTAGTTGGGTAGTCCGTCTTGCTCCCGGACTGATCGGCCCTCGTCACGCTTTGTTCGCAGGGGGGGTCTGGATCGGCTTTACGCTGATGGCCACGGTTGCCCTCACGCTGCGTTTCTTCACTAGCGAAGGACGTCACCTCATCCGCCGCCGCACCCTCCTCGCATTCGCCCTGCTCAGCGTCACCGGGTTTGACATCCTGCCTACGCTGGTGCTGGCATTCTGCCGCATCAAATTCCATTTCACAAATATTTTCCCCACGGTCGATTGGTGGAATTTGGACCAGGTCACAGGCTGGCTCGACTCGGCGCTCTGGGTTCCACATCACTTGGCCGCGTGCCTTTGTTGCATCACCGGATTTTTGATCCTTTGGACGGAGTGGCACTCAGTTGAAGAAATCAACGGGCCAGAGCGCGTCAGGAATAGAGACGGGCCGGAGCCCGTCAGGCGCATTCGCTGGCAGGCGGTTTTCGGCGCAGCTCTGGCCTTTGCCTCCGCCGGAGGTCTTTCCGTTTACGTTGCGTTCCCATTCGCCGCGTTCCTGGCAATCTATACCGTCACCGCTCTCATTCGCAAGCAGTATCGTGAATTCCTGATGCTCGCCCTCGCTGCCGTTATTGCATTGGCCTTGGGCCTGCCTTTCATCCATGAGCTGATCGGCGCCGGTTCGGCGGGGACGGTCGCCGGGTCACGTTCCTCTTTCATCCGCTTCGGGATCCGGACCTTTCAGCCGGCGCACCTGGCGCTCTACCTTCTCCACCACGAGACGCCTGTCTGGACCACCCTTGCCGATATACTGCTGCTCCCTTTGAACTTCTTGCTCGAACTTGGAGTCCTGTTCGTCATCGGCTTCCTCAAAATACGCCAGTGGATGTCTTCCCGGTGTCCTTTTACCGAGGCCGACCGTGCCGCGGTGATGATGGTTTCGGTCAGTCTATTCATCAGCATCTTTCTCCGCTCAAATACCATTGAGGCGAATGATCTGGGCATGCGCGCCATGCTCATTGTTCAGTTTTTCCTCGTCATCTGGGGCGCCGATGTTCTGGCCGATGTCTGGGAGGACGGGCGCTCGCCTGCAAAAATCACTCGTGATCGTGGAGTTCGCTTCGCTCAAGGCGCGCTGGCCGCCTCTCTGATCTTGGGCGCAACCTCAAACCTTTACGAACTCTTCATTCTTCGCAGCTACACTCTGCTCACAGAGGCCGGCATGGACCCCGGCACGAACTGGATCAATCCAGGGAAGAATTTCGCCGCTCGCGCCTTCTCCTCTCGCCAGCTTTATGAATGGCTCAACCGGCACATCGCGCAATCCGCCATCGAACAACACAATCCCTTCGATTTGCACAATCCGGTGCCCGGACTCTATGCTGACCGGCAAATGGGAATGTTAGATACCTCCGCACCGGCGGCGTTTGGGGGAGATATACGTGAAGGAGCATCTATGGCGCGCTCGCTCCGTACTCTCTTTCTTCCCGGTTTCCCCTCCGCCGATGTAGACGGGATTTGCGGCCGGTACAAAATCGACTATCTGATCGTGCGCAGCGGCGATCCTGTTTGGGACGATCCCAATAGTTGGGTGTGGAAGCGCAACCCTACTTACTCGAATCCGCTGGCGCGGGCGTTTGCGTGTGGCTTTCCGAATCAAAGCCCAGCGCCGCCCTTGGCATCGTTACCTCGAACAGGTCGTGGTCCTTAAAAGGCGCCGGATAGGTCCCCACCCGCTTCACTGTCGCGTGTTCGTCGTATAGGCAGCGCAGCAGCCAATCCTCCGGATACGCGGGCGTTCCGAAAACCAGGAATTGTGGGTGTTCCGCCACAAACCGCGGGTAACGCTCGACTGTCCCCCGGATCGGGAAGTACTTCTTCAGCGCTCCAAAGTTCTGGAACATCGTCGCATGAGCATACTTGATCGACCGGACCCAGTCTGTCAGATAGTAAAGCCGTTGCGCCGTACTGGGCATCGCGTACTTACTGAGCTCGAAGAAGGTCAAGCCGCTGGCGATGACCAGCGGCAGGTCTGGCCGCACCCTGCCGATGGCAGCTTCTTGCGCCGGCCATTGCTTTTCCACCTGGCGCACCTCGTAAGCGGAATGAATGGCGCCGGCATCGTAGACGAACAGCACGCAACAGGCGCCCGCCGCCGCAAACCGGCTGGCGTTTGTAAAACGCGCCACCGCAAACACCAGCACCAAAGCGTATCCCAAACCGGACAAAATGGCATAGCGCGGAAAGAAGCCGCCATGCGTCTTCATCAACACCAGGGTCAAAAGCTCCGGTATCCCGAGCAATCCTAAAGTGAGCACGATCTCCACCGGGCTCATCACCGGGATCACTAAGGAGGCAGCATTTGTTCGGAAGCGCTTTGATCGGAAGCCGAGCAGCAATGCCAGTCCCGCCGCTATCAGCAATGCGGGAGTTTCAGGCAGCAGCGTGTGATAGTAGAATGCCGCCAGCCTCCGTGGAGAGGCCACAAAAACGGAGGGGAACAAAGAGCCTTCGAAGCGGGCGATCATTCCCACGAATGCCAGCGCAATGATTGCGGGCCATAGCAGCGCCACCCACACAGCCCAATCGAATCTGCGCCTGCGATACTCGCGCCATGCTTCGGCCAGGCAGAGCGGCGCAACGTACACCAATCCGAACACATGGCTGAGGACCATCCCCGCGACTGTACCGGCCAGCAACAGAACCGGCCATCTGCTCCGGTTCGGCATACTCGTCTTGTCCCAAGCGAGAATGGCCAGGCCGAACCAGGCGACAACCAGCGCGTACGGGCGCGCCTCGGTTGCGTACCTGAAAAAGGGCGTTGCCCAAAACGCCAATACCGCCAGCAGCCCGTACACTTCACCCAACCGCTTCCACACAAAACGGTAGAAACAGAGACTGCCGATGAAGAAAGCAATAATGGATGGCAGTCGGGTCGCGTAGGCGCTATGGCCCAGCAGCGAAAGCGACGCCCGCACTACCAAATACTCCAGCGGCGGATTTAAATCGAGCCGCAGTTCATGGAACAGTTGCGGCAAGGTGGGGGCTTGCGCAATGTAGTAGGTGTAAAGCTCGTCGTGCCACAATTGCCGTGACGCGGAAATGCCCGTTGCCACGACGTACAACAGCAGCACCAAGCCAACCACCAGAAAGCGCTGGTACGGGGTAAAGCGAAAGGTCTGAAACCGGTTCTCCGCTCCGGCCCTCCAATTGGCGAAGCGGGAAAGTCGGACGCCCGCTGGAGCTTCGCTCGCCACCGTTGAGTCTGCGGGTGCCAACTATCTGATTTTAGCGAAGTACTCCGCCCATGCCGCTCAGAACTGTTAGGACATCTAACAGATCCCTTCGTCGGCCCGCAACAAACGCGGACAGAGTGCCGATAAGGGAACGGGGGGCCTTAGACGCCCTGTTCATCACGGCAGTCCGGGCAATAATGCCGATGGCAGAAGCCCTTTGAAATAAATAGGTTACAGGATTTTGACGTAGGGAGCTTTCGTAGACTGGTAATAGGCATGAAAGAAATGACTATGGAGCAAGGGAAACGGGCGGTGATCATCGGGGCGGGCCCGGCGGGGTTGACGGCGGCGTTTGAGCTGTTGACGCGGACCGGGATCCAGCCGGTGGTGCTGGAGAAGTGCGATTACATGGGCGGGATTTCGCGCACGGTGAACTATAAAGGGAACCGGATCGATATCGGGGGCCATCGTTTCTTCTCGAAATCGGACCGGGTCATGCAGTGGTGGCTGAAGATCCTGCCGATGCAGGCGGTGGAAGGCGAGCACGCCGAGATCACGTATCAGCGCCAGACGGCGAAGGTGGCGGCGCATCCGGCTCCGTCGGATCCCGAGCGCGAGGACCGTGTGATGCTGGTGCGGAACCGCAAATCGCGCATCTATTTCATGCGGCAGTTCTTTACGTATCCGATCACGCTGAGCGGGGACACGCTGAAGAAGCTGGGGTTGTGGAAGACGGTGAAGATCGGGTTGAGCTATATCCGGTCGGTGCTGTTTCCGATCAAGCCGGAGACGAATCTGGAGCAGTTTTTCATCAACCGGTTTGGGCGCGAGCTGTATATGACGTTTTTCAAGAGCTACACGGAGAAGGTGTGGGGGATCGAGTGCAGCCAGATCAGCGCGGAATGGGGAGCGCAGCGGATCAAGGGGTTGTCGATCTGGAAGACGCTGACGCACATTGTGAAGAAGATGCTGCCGAAAAAGAGAGTAAGCAGGGCGGGCGGAGATATTGCGCAGAAGGATGTGGAGACGTCGCTGATCGAGCGGTTTCTGTATCCGAAGTACGGGCCGGGGCAGATGTGGGAAGAGGTGGCGGGGATCGTCAAGAGCCGGGGCGGGGAGATTCTGACGCACTGGAACGTGGAGACGATCGAGCATACGGGCACGGGCGGCGAACGCACAAGCAATGAGGGCCGGAAAGTGACGGCAGTGATTGCGCGGAACGAGCAGACGGGGGAAACGCGGCGCTTCACCGGGGATTATTTCTTTTCGACCATGCCGGTGAAGGAACTGATGGGGGACTTAGAGCCGCCCGCGCCGGCGGCGGTGCGCGAGATTTCCGATGGGCTGATGTATCGCGATTTCATAACGGTGGGCGTGTTGTGCGAACGCATTAAGCTGCGCGATGCTTCGGGCAAGCTGGTGGAAGACAACTGGATTTACATCCAGGAGCCGGACGTGCTGGTGGGGCGGTTGCAGATCTTCAACAACTGGAGCCCGTTCATGGTGGCGGAGCCGGGCAAGATCTGGATTGGATTGGAGTACTTCTGCAACGACACCGACGCGCTGTGGCATAAGAGCGACGCCGAGATGATCGAGTTGGCGAAGCAGGAACTGGCGTCGATGAACATCTTGGACCCGGAGGATGTGGACGATGCGACGGTGATCCACATGCCTAAGACGTATCCGGCGTATTTCGGGACGTATGACCGGTTTCCGCAGGTAATCTCTTACGTGAACGAATTCGACAACCTGTTTTTAGTGGGCCGCAACGGCATGCACAAATACAACAATCAGGACCACTCGATGCTGACAGCCATGACGGCGGTCGACAACATCCTCGATGGCGTGCGCAGCCGCGATAATCTCTGGGCGCTGAATACCGAACAGGAATACCACGAGGAAAAACGCGAAGATAAGCCGCTTGAAAAGCTCGTCACGGAAGACGAAGAGGTAGCCGTCTCTTAGCGAATTTTCGCGCTTACGGTACGGAACCTGCGTCGATTGAACCATTGCAGCAAAAACGCAGCCGCCAAGATCGTCATCAGCCAGTGGATTGGATACTCTTGCCGGAGGCCGACATGCACCAGATAATTCGGCAAGGGATAGACCAGCAGAATCAATCCAACCACTGCGCCCGAGGTGCGATCTCGGCGGAATAGCAGCAGGAAACCCGGCCAAACCCAGTAGAATAGTGATCGCCAGAAGCAGCAGTCTTCACCAGCGACGTTGGATCGTAATACAGCCAATAGCAGCGTGCCCGTCCGAGCGAAAGCTCCAGAAACCGCTGCGGATGGGTTCGTATCCACTGCTTGGCCTCATTCGCGGCTTGCTTGTTGTACGCGACTTCGCCCATGGCCCGTACCTTCAGCGCTTCCGCCCTGCTGAGCAAGGGATGGTACTTGTCAAAAACGCCCCTCAGGTAATTCACCCGCTGGTCAGGCGTCGCATCGTCATTGTTGGAGATGCGAAGTTCCAGGCCGAAATTGGTGCGCGTCACAACGGGAGAGCCCAGCGAATAGTAATTGCGGATGACCCAAGGAGACAGGCAGAGGGCCACGACTGCGATCTCGATGGCGCTGAACGAGAGATAACGCGCTGTTCCCGTGGTCCGGCAAAAGAATAAACCCGCCGCCACGAACACTAGAAACAGCGATAAAAGAGCCGGTACGAACAGCAGCGATACTCCCCACGCCAGGCCCTGCAGAAGAGCTTGTGTTCGCGAGAGATCGAGTCGCGTCCAAAGACGTACGGTAAGCACCGCTAGTAGGATCAGTGCAAGCGCGGTGTAGGGTGTTTCCCAATCCCCTTTTATTTCGACGATCGGTCTAGCCGGATAGATCGCTCCGAAAAAGCCGGCAATAATGCCGGCGCGCCGGTCGATATGAAGCG
The DNA here is from genome assembly GCA_963730865.1 of uncultured Acidobacteriaceae bacterium. GTDB lineage: Bacteria > Acidobacteriota > Terriglobia > Bryobacterales > Bryobacteraceae > Bog-105. The sequence continues at coordinate 46,633 of CAVSTO010000023.1, forward strand.
CCGCAGCGGAGGCCGGAAGCAGCGCATAAGTAAGTGAGGAAATCGCGGCGGCGAATATCTGCTTTATAAGTTCTCCGGATGCTCCGGTACCGAAGATACGGTAAATCGCCGCCAGTATCAGCGTGTAACCGGGGGCTACATGTCCCGTCGGGCCAGTAGGCACAGCATACGGATTGCCGAAAACTCCGGTGGTTGCAAGCGAAAACGCCGTGCGTTCCAGCTCAGTGCGCGTTACAGCGACGTATGTATGGAAATGCAGGATGATGGCTACGCGGATGAGGAAGGCGACTGCAAAGATGATGAAGCCCAGCTGTAACGGACGCAGTCGTGTCAATGATTTCCAAAATTCTTCTACAGTTTCCATTCCGCCAAGTCGAGACTATGATAGAGAATGACCGCTCGCTTCTCCTACTCCGCAAGAGCTTCCAATGATTCTGGATCGTGAGTTGGATCTTCCGTCGGCTCGTCGGGATCCTCCAGCTCGCGGACAATTCGATGTCTCACGGCCAGGCGGTATTTCAAACGCGCTCGTCTTCGCCTTGCTGCTTGCGGTCGTGCTGATTCTTCAAGCGGCAAGCGGCGCTTACCACTCCGAATTCAACGGATATCCCGATGAGTCGGCGCACTACGTGACTTCGCTCATGGTGCGTCAATATATAACCGCGCCGCATCCCGGCGCACCCGTTCCCTTTGCCCAGGATTATTACGCTCACTACCCGAAGGTCGCCTTCGGACATTGGCCTCCGCTCTTATACGTTGTACAGGCGGTCTGGATGAGCTTGTTCTCTCCAGCGCGCGCTTCGCTCCTTCTTGAACTTGCGCTTACCACAACTCTATTGGCGTACTCTGTCTTTTCACAGGCTCGCCGTTGGTTCACCCGGCGCTCTTATCGAATGGCCGCGAGTGTCTTCGCCGGGCTGTTGATCGTCTGTATCCCGCTCATCCAGACCTACACCGACGAGGAAATGTCCGAAACACTCTTGGCACTGATGTGCTTCTGGAGCGCCATTTATTTCACTCGATATCTCGATTCCGGGCGTTGGCAGGACAATTGTCTTTTTGGCGTTTTTTTCGCACTCGCTGTTCTCACCAAAGGCAGTGGCTGGTTGCTGACTCTGCTGCCGGCTATCGCTCTGCTGCTCACCCGCAAACTACATCTTTTGCTGCGGCCATCCTTTTGGCTGGCTGCTCTCATTGTGCGGCGCCACCTGCATTCCGTGGCAGCTCATGACGATGCGTTTGGTCGAAGAGGGTTGGGAAGGCGGGTCGCGTCCCAGTGTTCAGTACACGCTCGCCGCTCTCTGCGGGTTCTCTGCGCTGTTCCTCCAGATCGTCGGTCCGGCTCTCCTGCTCCTCGCGCTTATCGGTATTTTAGCGAAGGTGTTGCTGCCGTTGTTCAAACGGCCGGTTGCTTCCGGTCCGGCCGTGATGTTCTCGCTTATTCTGGCCGATTGGCTGTTTCATTCTCTCGTTCCGGCGGGCGTCGAAGATCGCAAATTGATAATCGCGCTGCCGCCGCTTGTTCTCTTCGTGGTCGCCGGAGCTGTCTGGTCAGCTCGCCGCCTGCCAGTTCCGCCGCCGCTTCAAAAGTGGAGATTGCCCGGTATCGGCGCTCTTGCCGGCATCATCTTCTGCGTGCATACTTTCGCCCTTCCGCACGAAAAGCACGAAGGTTATATCGAAGCGGCCCGTTATATCGAATCTGACCCTCGCTGCGTAAGGCGACCATCCTGGTGTCATCCGAATCGAGCGGCGAAGGGCCGTTCATTGCGGAAATCGCGATGTGCCGGCCGCATCCCGCCGGAGTCATTCTGAGAGCTACCAAGGTATTGGCCCACGTCTCTTTCGATGCCGATGTCTACCAACAGCTCTTTCCGGACGCGGAAAGCGTCTTCAATTACCTTCGCCAGCGCCATGTCCAGCTAGTGGTGCTCGACACGTTTCCGCACCGCCTCAATTTCCCGCACAATGCCTTGTTGCGGCAACTGGTCAGTCAGCCCGGGCGGTTCAGCCTTACTTGCTACTTTCCCGAACGGTTCGTCCCCCGCTTCAGGGCAAGTGCAGATTTACCGCCCTCTATACACCAATTAGCGACTATTTCAGCTCGGCCTTCTGTGACTGGTACGCGACGCGATTTATGTCTCGAATGTGTGCCTTATGACTGAATAAATCATGGTATACGTTAATAAACCTTCACAGCTGTAGCCGCTAAATACTAATCGCCGGCTTTTTATAGGACGAGAATGAGACGATTATTAAATTTACTTGGGGTGTGTAGCGCTTGGGGCGATCTGTAGTCTGTTCCCGCTACAAGCCCGAGCGGCGGGTGTTGTTCCCGCAGTCATTACCGCCGCCATCAACCAAGGGCAACTGATTACCCTGGCAGGGAACGTCCACCGGTTGGCCCGTCCTCAGTTCGATGAAGGCGCGGCTCCCCAGGATCTGGCGATGAATCGCATGCTGCTGGTGCTCAAACGCAGCCCGCAGCAGGATGCCGCGTTAGCACAACTGCTGGTAGATCAGCAAAATCCGGAGTCGCCAAGCTATCACAAGTGGCTGACACCGGAAGAGTTTGGGCAGCAGTTCGGCTTAGCCGATGAGGATCTGCAAAAGGTAACCTCGTGGCTGCAGTCCCAAGGATTCTCGATCGACGAGGTCTCGCGAGGGCGCAGTGTCATCGAGTTCTCGGGAACCGCCGGCCAAGTCCAAAACGCCTTCCATACGGCCATCCATAAGTTCCTCGTAAAGAATCAGGAACACTGGGCAAATGTGAGCGATCCCCAAATTCCGGCCGCTCTGTTGCCCGCTGTAGCGGGTATCACCAGCCTGCACAACTTCGTCGCGCAACCTCAGGTACTCGCCCAGGCAGACCATCTCGTCGCCAACGTGCCGGCAGGATCGGCGCAACCGCAATTCGGATCGGGCGGTTCTCAGGCGCTTGCTCCCGCCGATTACGCGACCATCTACAACATTAAGCCGCTTTACAACGCGGGCATAAACGGGTCGGGAACCGTGATCGCGATCGTCGGAAGGACCAACATCAATGTGCAGGACGTCATCAGCTTTCGCAAGCGCGTTCGGACTCGTCGAGCAATCCGCCCAACATCATCGTCAACGGCTCTAATCCGGGTAACCTAGGTGGCGGCGAAGAGCTGGAAGCCGTTCTGGATACGTCCTGGGCAGGCGCTGTCGCGCCAAACGCCAAGGTCGACCTGGTAGTCTCCGCCACTACGGGCTCCACGGACGGGGTCTTCCTCTCTGAGGAATACATCATTAACAACAATCTCGCGAACGTCATGAGCGAGAGTTTTGGCGATTGCGAAGCCAACTATACTCAATCGAGCGCCGCAACCATTTCGTCCTTGGCGAAACAAGCCGCGGCTCAGGGAATTACGTTTACCGTTTCGGCGGGTGACAGTGGCTCGGCCGGCTGCGATGATTTCAACAGCGAGAGCTCCGCTACCGGACCTGTCTCCGTCAACGTGCTTGCTTCCACTGCTTACGATATTGCAGTGGGCGGTACGCAGTTCAACGACAATGCGAACCCGAGTCAGTACTGGAGTTCGCAAAACGGCTCCGGCGACAGTTCGGCTCTCTCTTATGTTCCCGAAGACGTTTGGAACAGTAACTGTATCGGCGCTTCGTGCGGCAGCGGTAGCATTCTGGCGGGCGGCGGCGGAAGAAGTCAGTTCATCTCGAAGCCCTCGTGGCAAACGGGCGTGACCGGCATTCCGAACGACGGCGCTCGGGACGTTCCGGATGTCGCGTTAACGGCGGCCGGACACGTTCCGTACCTTCTCTGCATCGACGGCTCCTGTAACACGAGCAACGGCCAGATTTCGTTTGCTGAAGTGTATGGCACTTCCGCTGCGGCTCCCTCGTTTGCCGGCATGATGGCGCTCGTCAATCAGAAAACGGGCTCCCGTCAGGGGCTGGCGAACACCCGGCTTTATACGCTGGCGGCAAGCTCGAATATCACGAGCTGCAATGGCTCGAACACCAGCACGCTCCCCTCTGGAACCTGCGTCTTCCACGACGTAACGATCGGAACCAACGCCGTACCGGGAGAAGCGAACTATAACACCTCCAAGGAGACTTATCCCGCTACCAGCGGCTACGATTTGGCGAGTGGCCTCGGCTCCGTGAACGCTGCCAACCTGGTCAACAATTGGGGCGGCTCTTCGGCATCCACACTCACGGGCTGGTACAAACTCGTCTCGAAGAATAGCGGCCTGTGCCTGAATGTCTCGGGCAATTCGAGTTCCGAGGGCGCAAACATCATTCAGTGGGCCTGTGGTGCATACAGCAACGAATACTTCTCCTTCACGCCGGTATCCGGCGGATACGAGATAACGGCTCAAAGTAGCGGGTTGTGCGTGAATGTTTCGGGAAATTCCCTTTCACAAGGCGCCCAGATTATTCAATGGCCGTACTGGGGAGCCACTTACACCAATGAAGTGTGGACTGTGTCGACAGCGGACAGTCAGGGATATGTGACCATTGCGGCCGTAAGCAGCGGGCAAGTCCTTTCCGTTTACAACAGTTCTCTCAGCAACGGCGCGAATGTCATTCAGTGGGGTAATTTCGAAGCGCCGGCTCAGAAATGGATACTGGTTCAAGTGACACCATAATCTGTCATGTGAGCCGCACTGTCCACGACTGTAATAATCAACAAGGAGACTTCAAGGTCGTGGAGCAATCGCTGGCTTGAAACAGGAGACTACTTCGTCGGCGCGGGAGCGATTGACCTCTGCTGTTTCAGCGGCCCCTCAGCGGCGTCGGTCACGGCTGATTTACTGGGCTGTCGCGCTGGCGTTAGCAGGCGTTCTACTATATTTTTCGCTCCGCGGCATCGATTGGGCCGGAGTATGGCGAACCCTCGCGCGAGCGGATTTGCGCCTAGTTGCTCTTGCGGCGGCCTTGGTTACCCTGTACTCTGTTCTTGCGAGCCGTCCGTTGGCGAGTATTGCTGCAGGCGCAGGGACACGTTGAGATGGCTACGGCGTTTTGGGCTACCTCCGCGGGCTATTTCGGAAACAACTTCCTACCCGCGCGAGCCGGTGAACTTGTCCGGACAATGATGGTTAGCTCTCACGTCGGGTCTCGGCAAAATGTTCGTGCTGACCACTGCGCTATCGGAACGCCTGTGCGACGCTATCACGTTGGTGGTGATCAGCTCCGTGGTTTTATTGACTCTGCCGGTGCGGCCTGGATGGTTCGACCATGCCGCGCGGCCGTTCGCGGTTCTGGGCCTTGGCGGCGCTTTGGCGATAGCGGTTCTGCCGAAGCTTGAAGGGCTCTGTTGAGACACTTACTGGGCCTGCTGCCGATTCCGCATGCACTGCGCGATAAGCTGCGCCACGCGATGGAGCAGATTCTGATCGGAATTCGCAGCTTTCATGATGCTGGGCGGCTGTTGCGGTTTTTGGCCTGACGATGGTGATTTGGTTCGGCGACGGGATCGGCACGATGGTAGGGATGAAGGCGCTCGGAATGAGCGTCAGTTTGCCCTTGCGCTGTTGTTGATTACGGGGCTTGGACTTGGCAGCGCGCTTCCTTCCACGCCGGGCTACGTCGGCATCTATCAGTTTGTTGCCGTCAGCGTGCTGACGCCGTTCGGATTCAGCCGCACCGACGCGATTGCCTACATTCTGCTGGCGCAGGCGCTGCAGTACGTGGTGATGACGGTTTGGGGATTGATCGGATTTGCGCGTTCGCGGAAGAATGGCGAGCTCCGGCAACGAGCTAAAAGATTTGTCGATGGAAGTACAAGAAGCTATAGCACGCTTGGATGGGCGGCCAGCGACCCGGCAAGACGGCCTGCCTGAAGAGCTGTTCCTGTTTGTCAGCCGAGTGACGCCGCTGATCAATGTGGATCTGCTGATTCAGGACGAGCACAAACGCACCCTGCTGACCTGGCGCGATGACGAATATTTCGGACAGGGCTGGCATTTGCCGGGAAGTATCATTCGCTACAAAGAGCGCGCCGCCGATCGGGTTCAGAAATGCGCCGAAGAGGAATTGGGAGCCGAGGTGGATTTCGAGTCTTCGCCGACTGTGATCGTGGAGACGACGGAAGAGCGGCGGACTCGCGGGCATTTCATCTCTCTGCTGTATCGCTGCACATTGAAGACTGAGCCAGATCCGAAGCGGCAAGCGGGCGAGCAGCCGAAAGTCGGAGAATGGGCTTGGCATAGCGGCTGCCCGGAAAATCTTCTCAAGGTGCAGCAGGTTTATCAGAAGTACTTTTAGCGCGCTACACCGACTTCGGTCTCTTTCCATAGCCGCTGGGCCGGAAGGATGAACACGGCGAGCGCACACAACGCCGCCGCCACGAGCACGACAAAGGCCCGGGTCACGGCTGAAAAGCGCTTCAGAGGGTTCTTCTCCGGCACGGCGGGATCGAGTAGTGCAAGACCATAGAAGAGCACTTGGGCCGCAATCACCAGCGGGCGCCAAGGATCCGGCAAGCCGAAGCTGCTAACGGCAGTCACGATCAGGGCAAAGGGAAGCAGCAGGCGCCCGATTTTGTGCGAAAGAAAATGCACAAAGCGCCGGTTGCCCGGCCATAGCAGGGCGGGGAAGCGAAACAGGATCTGATAGACGCCCGCTTGCGTGCGCACCTTGCGCCAGAACTCGGAATGCAGCGCGGTGGGGAGGTCGTAAGCTTTCGCCTGATCCTCAAAGTAGATGCGAGAGCCGCTGAAAACGGCGCGTGAATGGCACATAAACGTCGTCGAGCAGGATGTCCGGGGGAACGGGAACAGCCAGTTCGCGGCGGATGGCATAGATCGAGCCGGTGGCGCCCAGCATGGCGTCGATCCGGTTCAAGTTGCGGCGGATCCACTTCTCGTATTTCCAGTAGAGGCCGGTGTTGAACTCTTCGAGACTCAGTCCCTGCGCGGATGACGAGTTCGCCGGTTACTACGCCGACAGACGGATCGGCAAAACAGCTCACCAGAGCTGGAGGGCATCGGGATCGAAGTCCTGACGAACGTCGGAGAGAACTATGATTTCGCCGCTGACGTTCTCAAATCCGCGGCTGACGGCGATCGCCTTGCCGCCCGGCGGAAGAGCGAGCAGACGGACACGAGCATCCGGGATAACCGAGGACGAGTTCGTTCGTGCCGTCGGTAGAGCCATCCGAGACGATCAAGATATCGATCAGGTCAGCCGGATAGTTCGAAGCGAGCAAGAGAGCGGATTTTTGCCTCTACCCAGCGAGCTCCATTGCGAACCGGAACGATGACCGACAAGCTCTGAGGCGCGAACGCCTTTCGGATCGGTCTGGGGAAAGAGACGAGCGTAGATAGCGAGCAGCAGCGGATAGCCGATCAGCACGTAGAGGATGAAGGCTACGCTTGCAGTGAAAACGACGGCTGCTCCACTCATGCGGTTCTGGCGGGCGAAGCGCGAACCGAGCGAAGCGTTTCTTCGAAGTGCCGGGTGACTTGCGCCCAGGAGAAGTTAGCCTGGATCAATTCGAGAGCTTTGCGCGCGAGAGCGGTTCGAACGCTAGCATTTTCGAGAAGGTCAAGACACTCGGCTGCGAAACCTTCGGCGGTATCGGCGATGCGAATGGTCTCGCCATGCTGAACGGGAAGACCTTCCGCTCCGACAGTAGTCGAGACTACGGCAGTCCCGGCCGCCATGGCTTCAAAGATCTTGAGACGCGTTCCGCCACCGACACGCAAGGGAACGATGGAGACGGCCGACTCCCAGAGATAAGGCCGTACATCGGGAACGGTGCCGGTGACGGTGATTGAATCGCCGGTTGCCGCGGCAATGAGCGAAGGCGGTGGATTGCGGCCCACGATGGCGAGGCGAACGTCGGGTTTCCGAGCGCGGATCAGCGGGAGAACTTCGGACAGGAACCACTGCGTACCGTCGATATTCGGCATCCAGTCCATGGAACCGAGGAAGACAAGATCGTAGCGGGGGCGAGCGGAAGCCGGTGGCTCGAAGTAGTCGAGATCGACGCCGGTCGCGACCGAGGAAGTTTCGCGAATCCCGAAGCGCTCGCGCATGATTTGCTCGTCGACTTTGGAAACGGCTACCACGTGCGACGCAGCGCGGCAGACAGAGCGTTCCCACTCGAACATGCGGCGGGCTTGCTGGGCGAAATAGGCGCGGTGCAGCGGTGTGCGGCCGCTTTGCGCGTGACGCTCCCAGATTACGGTTTCGACGTTGTGTTGGAACAAGACCCAGCCGGTCATGTCATCGATGTTGATGCTGGGAGTGAGGAAGTCGCAGATTTTCGCGTCGAAGTCGTGTTCGGAAGTAAGACGCGAGATGGTGTCGCGCATGGCTGGGGAGCGATAGCGCATGCCGGCGACTGGATATTCAGAGAACAGGCCTTCCATGAGTTGCAGCGCGAATCGTGGGGAACGTTTTGAGACCACTTGATGGGCCACCGGATAAGCGCGCGTCGAGTAGTCGGAGCTGCGACGCAGGCCTTCCGGGATTTGCGGGATCGTCGAACGCGACGTAGTGTACTTCGTGATGGCGGTGCAGTTGGCGCAGCATCTCTAGTGTGCGAATCTGGCCGCCGCGCGTAGTGGGATGGAGAAAATCCGTTTTGACCCAGAGAATCTTCATACCGCTTGCGGAATCGGCGTCTCAGTTGAGACGGGATTTAGAAGCCCGTCCCAATGTTCGTCGTTTACGGCCGGTGATAAAAAGGTCGCCCCAGAGCTGGAGATTGAGCAGGCGCCAGATGCGGTCCGTGGCATCTTCGGTTTGGCTGTGCTGGCGATGGATGAGATCACGCACGTAAGAGAGATCAACGTATTCAGCCAGCAGCCTGTTTGGGTCGAGCAGCAGATCGTAGAGCGGTTGCGAGCGGCTGTCGAGCAACCATTGGCGCAGCGGGGTTGGAAAGCCCATTTTTTTGCGATAGATGATGTCGTGCGGAAGAAGGTCTTCGACGGCGCGTTTTACGATGTACTTGCCTTGCCCGTTGCGGATCTTAAGGTTGTCGGGAACGCGAGCGGCGAACTCGACGAAGGGATGATCGAGGAAGGGCACGCGGCTTTCGATGGAGCACGCCATGCTCATCTGGTCCTGCTTCATGAGCAGTTCGACCAGATACGTTTTTTGGTCGGCGTAGAGCATCTGCGAGAGCACGGAGCCTTTCCGCGAGGTCCAGTAATCGAGATAGGTGGCGTAGGGGTTCGAAGCTGCGGTGAGGCTCGCACCAAGCATGCGGCGGCGCTCGGAAGCGGAGAAAGCGCCGTAGAAGTTGTCGAGCTGCAAAGATTCGACGTTGCCTTCGCGGCCGAGGAAGGTGTGTTGCAGCTTGCGGCGCAGGTTGGCCGAGAGCAGGTGCGAATTTTGGATGAAATGCCGGATGGCGGCCCGTAGCGGGGCGGGAACGATGCGGTAGCGATCCGCCCAGCGGCGGTTGAACAGGTAGTGCTGATAGCGGTGATAGCCGGCGAAGAGCTCGTCGCTGCCTTCACCCGTGAGAACGACCTTCACGTGCTCGGACGCGAGGCGCGAGACGAAGTAGAGCGAGACGCTCGAAGGCCAGGAAATCGGTTCATCTTCGTGCCAGACGAGGCGCGGTAAGGCGTTGAAGAAATCGTCCATGCCGATGACGATTTCGTGATGATCCGTGCCGATGGCTTGTGAGACCTGGCGAGCGTAAGCGAGTTCGCTGTAAGCCGCCTCCTGATACCCCACGGCGAAGGTTTTGACCGGTTCACTACGAAGACGCTTCATCAGTGCGGCGATGGCGCTCGAATCGACCCCGCCACTGAGGAACATGCCGAGCGGCACATCGCTCATGAGACGCATGCGCACGGTCTCTTCCAGACGTTCGCGGCACTCGCGAATCCATTCTTCGTCTGACTTCGTCTCTATTGCCGCGGATTCGGGAACGTCCCAATATTGCTGGATATTGACCCGCCCCGAGACCGAATCGAGCGTGAGAGTGTGGCCCGGCATCAGCTTGCGGATGCCGCGGAAGAGCGTCTCTTCTCCGCTGGTGTAACCGAAGGCGAGGTATTCCGAGAGCAGCTTTTCTTCTAGATTGGCTTGAATGTCAGGATGCCGGAGGAGCGCTTTGATTTCGGACGCAAAGGCGAAGAAGCGATCATTTGCGTAATAGTAGAGCGGTTTGATACCGAGCCGGTCGCGCGCACAGAACAGCTTGCGGCGATCACGGTCCCAGATGGCAAAGGCAAACATCCCGCGGAACTGCTTGACACAATCGGGACCGTACTGCTCGTATGCATGAACGATGGTTTCGGTGTCGCAGCGCGTGGTGTACTGATGACCGGCGGCTTGCAATGCGGGGCGAAGGTCGGCGTGGTTGAAGATTTCGCCGTTGAAGGTGATCCAAACCGAACCCGTTTCGTTCGACATGGGCTGGTGGCCGCCAGCGACATCGATGATGCTGAGGCGCCTATGACCGAGGAACGCTGGACCGTCCTCATGCATGCCATGGCCGTCCGGTCCGCGATGGCTGATGACGTCGAGCATTCGCCGCAGGTCCGGCCCCGAAGCCGTTGCGCGCTTCAAATTAACAAATCCGGTGATTCCGCACATCGTTCAAACCATTGTCTCGCTTAGAGAGAACGCGGGGCAATTCCCCGGCGCGGTCCTATAACGATGTGAAAAGGTTTTAAGGTTCATTCGTCCATTGATATTGCGCGTAATTTTGAGGTGGTGTGCCAATGCGCTGTTGCGCGCGCTTAGTTCTGTCGCGCGATTGGGTCTGCATCTCGTATCGGCAGATTCACGCGAACGCCTGGCTCAACAGCAACTGAGGGAAGGGTTCGCGCGAATTGTAGCGGCTGACGGCGAAGGCTTAGGCGCCTGGGAATCGAATCGGATGCGCCTGCGGCGAGAGGTGATCTCGCGGGATGCGCGCGGATTTCTCACATGGGACGTGATTCGGGAGACCATGTTTCCGCCGCCTTATGCCACGTTTGCCGGGGCGGAACTGCATTTCCTACAGCAGCACGGCTGGACGGTGTGGCGGGATGCGATACGGGAGCGGGCTGCCGGCTTGCCGCTGCCTTGCGTGTATTACCCGGCGAGCAGCACGAATGCGATTCATCACGCTTATCACCTATGCCGGTTTGAGGAAGAGACGGAGGTAAGGATTCGAGACGTCGAGACGATTGTAGAATTCGGCGGAGGATATGGATCGCTGTGCCGCATTGCGCATGGCGCCGGTTTCACTGGGAAGTATGTGATCTTCGATCTGCCGGAGCAATCGGCACTACAGCGCTATTACCTGAGCGCGGTAGGGATTCCGAATGTGCTGTTGTTGTCAGAAATAGAACAGGTACGGGCGCTTGCGGAGACATTTCACAGGCCAAGGTTGTTTCTGGCGACTTGGTCGCTGAGCGAAAGCCCGCTGCCTCTCCGAAAGCGAATGGCGGAGGTCGTGCGCGACTTCGATGCCTTCCTGATCGCTTATCAGAACGAATTTGGAGGGGTCGATAATGACGGATCCTTCCAGGAGTGGCGGAGCTGGTTTCCCGACGTGCGCTGGACGGTTTACCCGATCGGTCAAGTGCTCGCGAGCAGCTATCTGTTTGGAATCCGCGAACAGATGAGATAGCGGACGGGCGTATTGCACACTGGTCATGAATGCGCAGCAGAGCTGAAGTGGCGTTTCGAGCACGGCAGGAGATTGTAAACTTCTTTCTCCTGGTCGCGCAGCCCCAGTTCAGCGGCGAAGTTCCGGTCCATTTAGCTCTGCCGGACGGGGGGGCTGTGGCGGAGGCCCTGCGCGGTTCTGATTACGCGAAGGACGTTGAAACGCTTGCCCAAATGGTTGTAGGGCATCGGTTTCCTGTGCTCGGAATTGAGATTGAAACAGGAGACGAGATTCACTGGCGGCGAGACTATGTGCACGGCAAGGAAGCCGGGATGGCTTATTTCCGGCGCATTCCCTACCTCGACTTCGCAGCCGTGGGCGATCACAAGGTTGTTTGGGAGCTGAACCGGCATCAGCACCTTGTAGTCTTAGCCCAGGCTTTTCTCTTGACAGGGCGCAACGAATACACGGCCGAGATTTTCGCGCAACTGGAAAGCTGGTTCGAGCAGAATCCGTTTCAGCGCGGCATCAACTGGGCCAGCGCGCTGGAAGTAGCGTTTCGCGCGCTGAGCTGGACATGGGTATATCATTTCACGGCTAGCGAGATGCCGGACGAATTTCGACGACGCTTTTTAACCGAGCTGTATCGCCATGGGCGTCACCTTCAGGAAAATCTATCTGTTTACTTTTCGCCGAATACTCATTTGTTGGGCGAGGCCGTTGCGCTGCATGCTCTAGGCAAGCTGTTTGCGGCGTTTCCAGAGGCACAGGATTGGGTGAAGCGAGGCTCGGAAGTTGTTGCGGCCCAGCTGGAGTTTCAAGTGCGGCCGGATGGCTCGCACTTTGAGCAATCGACTTACTATCACGTTTACGCGCTGGATTTTTTTGTGCTGCATTACCTGCTGGCCGGGCGGCCGACGTACTTCGAACCGGTACTGCAGAGTATGGCGGAGTATCTGTTTTGGCTACTGGGGCCGGCACGGAGGATTGCGTTTCTGGGCGATGACGATGGCGGCAGACTTTTTCATCCCTATGGCGAGCGAGACCAGTTTGGACGGGCGACACTGGCGACGTGCGGGATATTGTTCGATCGCGAAGAGTGGAGGGGAACGAAATACGAGTTGGCCGAGCAGGCGGTGTGGTGGATGGGCGCGGAGACGCTGGGCGGCAGGCGAGAACCGTCAATTGCGGCGGGCGCACGAGTTTTTCGCGACAGCGGGGCGGCCTTTCTGGAATCCGGCGGCCTGCGTTTGCAGATGGACTGCGGTCCGTTTGGTTGGGCGGGCGCTGGTCACAGCCACTCGGATACGTTGAGCGCGATCTTGTCAGACCGGGGCGAATGGGTTTTTCTCGATCCCGGTACGTACACCTACGTCGCCGAACCCGAAGAGCGGCAGTGGTTTCGGGGCTCGAGAGCGCATAATACCGTGCGCATCGATGGATTGGATCAGGGCAGGGCAGCGGGTCCGTTCCGTTGGGTTGTGAAGCCGGAGGTAAAACTGACGGTTTGGGAGCCGAACGAACTCGGCGGAGTGATAGAAGCCATTTGCCGCTACGAACAGTTCACGCATCGCCGGCGTGTCGTGCTCGAACAGGGCCGGCTGGTTGTGGCGGATGAGATAGAGGGCCCTTCCGAGGGCGAACACGTTTGTGAGCAGATTTGGCAACTGGGGCCCGCGGCCAGCCTGGTCAACATCATCTTTTCTGCTCCGGCGGAAAGGGCTCCATCGAAGTTCTCGCCTGCGTATGGGGCCAAGCGCCTCGGGGAGTCTTTAACGGTGCGAGTGGCGGGACAGCTGCCGCTGCGCATTACGATGGTGGTGGAAGCGAACGGGAACGGTACAGTCGGGGAAGACGAAGAATGTTTGCAGCGCGCAGACAGTTTGGCGTTGCGCTACCGCTTGGGGAACACGCGGCGAACGTAGGGGCCAAGGACGATTTTAAATAGCTCGCGCAAGGTGGCGAAGGTGACTCGCCAATCGCGGAGGTCGAAATCGTAGAAGTGCACCGGGGGGCGATAGGACCGGAGGAGCCCGCCCCAGGTGAGCAGACCTGCTTTGCGATAGCTTCGCAAGCAGGAGAAATCTCGCTGTAAGCAGATATGCCGGAACCCGTCTGAGTTTTGCGAGACGGGCTTTACCTGGAGCCCAATCAGATCGAGGTAATGCAGCCAGCCAATGTCCACGCCCGCATAGGGTGCCGCATCCGCAGTAACGCTATAGCGCGGGTTCGCTTCGATCAGCTTCACCACTCCATCGCGCGAATCCCGTTTCAGTTCCAGCTCGCAGATGCCTGCGTAGCCGGCACTGCTGAGGAAATGGTTGGAGAGTTGCTGAGCTTCCGGATCGTCGATCGGCTCAACTATGCCAGCGGAACCGAAATGAATGGGGGTCGTGCGGAGCTGGCGAACCACGACGCTGCCGAGGCGCTTGCCGGACTGGCCATAGATAGACAGATATACGAACTTGGCGGTATCAGGTCCTTCGATCATTTCCTGGACCACCACTTCTGGCGTAAACGAAGCCACTGAATCATACGAGCTGCGAAGCTCTTCAGGCGAGGAGGCGGTGACGAGTTTGCTTCCGCGCAGCGGATGAAAGGGCGGCAGTTCGTCCCAAAAGCGGAAGTGCACAGGCTTTAACAGACACGGGAAACGGGCGACGCTAATGAACCGTTCGATGTCCGCCATTGATGTGATGAACTCGGAACGCGGAATCGGCATGCCGTAGCGTGCCGCGAGCTCATACTGTTTTTCTTTGGTCGCGAGGGCAGCCTGCAGAGACATGGCCGACCGGCAAAAAATGAAATGCTTTTCCAGTGCGGCGGCATGCGCATGAATGGCCGTGACAAATTGATCGGCACTGGGGATCAAAACCGGTTTGGTCGAAAACGATTTCGTTAAGTTGACCATGAACTCGAGCCAGGCCGCGGGGTCATGGTCCGGATTCGGACAAAGAAAGGTTTTGCCATAGATGGAACGGAACCCGGGCTGACTTGGATTAGCGTCAAAGGCGACCACTTGCAACCCTCTCCAAGTTAGATTGCGCATGAGGAGGAGACCGGTCTGATAAGCTCCCGCGACCACGACAGGAGGCCAATCAGGCAATGCTTTGGAGGGATTCGAACCCGCTGAATCGCGGATCGCAGGGTGCATGTGCATTCTCAGAATACTGTAGGTTGCGAGTTTGGAACACTGAGAGTATTGAGCGGTTTACAATAGCCTTGCAAAATGACACCTCTTGACCAAAGCGATGAGTCAGCGCAGCGCCTCCGCATCGGCCTTGCGCTGGACTCTTACAACGTATCGGCTTGGATAGCGGGTGTCATTGAGGATTTGATGGGTGCTGATTTCCTGGAGCTGGCGGCTGTGATTCTGCTGCAACCGGTGCAGGGAGCGAAGGAGGGCAGTGCTGGACGTTGGTTGTTTCGCGCGTATTCAGCGTGGGACCAGCGGCGCGGGGAATGGGGGAAGGATCCGCTGAGGCCAATCGACGTGGCTGCTCGGATCGCTGGGTTGCCGACAATAGAGGCTACGCCGGAGGAGAGCGCACACGCTCTGGGACCGTACCGTTTGGACGCGCTAATCTGGCTCGCCTCAACGGACCCCGTGTTGGCGGCCGGAAAGGCTGCAAAGTATGGACTTTGGCTGCACCGGCCGAGGCTGGTTGAGAACTTCTGGGAGCTTGTCGAGTGCAAGCCGGTCAGTCGATCTGCATTAGAACTATGGGGTGGAGAGGCTGAGGGAATACAAGTTGCGTACGAAGGATTTTCCGCTACCGCGCAGGGCTGGTCTTGGCAGCAGAACCGCAGAGGTCCCTGCTGGCGGGTAGCTACATTTGCACTCCGATCGCTACAGCAACTGCACAAAAACCCAGAAAGAGGATTAATCGCTCTTCAAAGACCGACGATGATTGCAATTCCCGCGCCGGCCCGGCTGGATGCGCCGACAAACCTGGAAATGGCGGGCTTCTTATTACGGAACGCGGCGCGGACCGTGAGCCGCCGAATTCGCTATGCGAAAAAGGAAAGCCATTGGTTCGTTGCCTACAGGACGGACCATAGCAAGTTCGTCTGCAATCGCGAAGAGCTCGATTTGAGCGGATTTCGGACGATCCGGGCGCCTGAAGGACACTTCTATGCAGATCCGTTCGTGTTGAAGTGGCAGGGCCGGAACTATCTCTTCATCGAAGATTATCTTTTCGCCGAAGGCAGGGGCTGCATCTCGGTTATGGAGATCGGCAAACAGGGGGCGACGAGGGAAGCCGAGCGGGTGCTCGATTTGCCGTATCACCTTTCCTATCCGTTCGTTTTTGAGCATGAGGACGCGCTGTATATGATCCCCGAGACTCTGGCCGCTGGGCGTATTGATCTCTACCGGGCTGCGGACGCTCCTACCAGATGGGAGTTCGTGAAGACGCTCAAAGAAGATGTTCAAGCGGTGGATACGACGCTCTGGGTAGAGAACGGACTTTTCTATTTCTTTACGAACATCGCAGAGCGGGGCGCGACGGTGAACGATGACTTGTATCTGTTCTATGCGAACGATCTGTTGGGTGAATGGAAGCCGCATCCCGGCAATCCGATCGTGACGGATGTACGGCGGAGCCGCGGGGCGGGCAAGCTATTCCGGCGAAACGGGAAATTAATCCGCCCAGCGCAGGACTGTTCCGTGCGCTACGGCTATGCGTGTCAACTGAACGAGATTGAAGTGCTGACACCGGCGGAGTACCGGGAAAGGCCGCTCGTCCGGATCGAGCCGGATTGGGCTCCAGGACTGATCGGGACGCACACGATCAACAGCAATGAGGAATTTGAGGTGATCGACGGACAGGTTTACGGGAAGAGGTATACGGCAAAGCCTTAGCTGAACCTCTCATTTCAGAGTTGTCTCGAGGAGTTCAACCAACAGCTTCTCGGCTGTCAGGACCCAAGCGATTCCGCGGCCGCCAAAGGCGACTGCCGGTTTGGTGCGTCTGACGATCATAGCGCCACGTTGCCGCATCGCGGCCAGGCCTTTTTCGCAATCTTCAACTTCGTAGCAGATGTGATGCAGGCCTCCGCCCTTTTCAAGCAAGGCGCGCACGGGCGACTGTTCAGCGGCGGGTTCCACCAGCTCCATCTGCACGTCGGTACCGGGCAGTGAAAGGAAAGAGACCTTCACACGTTGGATCGGGTCGTGAATGATTTCTTTGGTCCACAAGCCGTTCACAGAGCGGGCGAACGATTGGCCGGTAGCCTCTATATTGGCGACCACAAATCCGATATGGTGGAGGCGAAGCAGTTCGTCTCCTATGTGGTGGAGGCGAAGCAGTTCTTGCGGGAGGTCTGGCAAGCTAGGCGGCAGTATGGGTCAGCTTCCCCTTCAAATAGTCCGCGATCTGCGAAAAAGTTGTCAATTCGGCGACTTCTCCGAAATCCATTTCCACTCCGAATGCCTCCTCGATCAGATTCATCAAGGTGATGGCGGCGACAGAATCCCAGCTTTCCACGGAGTCCTGAGAGGCGGATCGTAATTGTTCCGGCGAGAGATCGGGAAAGACGACGGCGAATACGTCTTGTAGGCGCTGTTCTACAGTTTGCATCAGTTTAAATTGCGAAGCTCCCTTATTCTAATCGGCCCAGAAGCAATCACGCTTTATGAGGTCCCGCTACGTGCTCCGGGCGATTGATTCAGCAGCGCGAGATAGAGGTTTTGGATGCGCTCGACGGCGGATTGGATGGGAAATTCCTCGCGCGCCGTCCTTACCGCATCAAGCGCCAGGCGGCGGCGGAGTTGGGAGTCCCGGATGACGCGTCTTAGCTCGCAGGCGAGGTCTTCTACCGAGCGCGACTCGAACAGAAGACCGTTGCGTTCGGGCACGATCAGTTCCGGCACACCGCCCACCCGGGAACCTATGACACAGCAGCCGCAAGCCATGGCTTCGAGCAAAGCATTCGGGAAGCTTTCGGATTCCGAGGACATCACAAACACGTCGATGCTTCGCAGCCATTCGGCTACCTCAGTTTTACTCGGTTCAAAATGGCAGAGGTTATCCAGCCCCAGCGAGTGAGAGCGCTGCTCGAGCGAGGGGAGCATGGGTCCGCTGCCCACGATGAGGAGACGCAAGCCTTTGAGTTCGTTCTTCACCTGGGCGAAGGCGTCGAGCAGTAAGTCCACGCGCTTCTCGGGACGCAAAGCACAGACGGCGCCGATGATGAGAGATGCATCGGGAAAGACTTTTCGCACGCGAGGTTCGGGAGCGAAGGCACCAAGATCGACGCCGTTGTGGCTGAGTACGATTTTTCCGGCGGGGACGTGCGCGTTTTGGACGAGATCCGTTCCTACCGCGGCCGAGTTGACGACGATTTTGTGAGCGGCCCTGGCGCTCAACCGCATCATTAGATGATACTGGCGGCCGGCGATGAGGCTGCGGTAAGAAAGTTCACTCGAGATGACGGCACGGGTGTGATAAAAGCGGGCGACGGGGACGGCAAACATATCCGTCGGGGCGTCGAAGGCATGGACGACCTGTATGCCGTTCTTCCTGATGAAAGCGCCCAGGCCGCGGGCGGCGCGGAGAGCGGCAGGTGACGCAAAGGAGGGAACATCAAAGGCCACAATCGGGATGCCGTGCGCCTGCAACTCCGCCGTACGAAGGCCATCGGGGCGAAAGCAGCCGACGAATGGTATGAATCGCGAGCGATCGAGGCCGATGGCGAGTTTCGTCAGATCGCGCTCACAGCCACCTATGCCCAGCTCCCGAACCATGAGCAGAACCGGAATAGCTTTCGAATGGGTCATGGAACGAACACGGGGTTTGAAAGGGCTCTCTGGGGAAATATCGGCACTCAATCTTAGTCGGAACAGAGGTCTCGCCCATTAGCTCGCTGCGCCGAGAATTCAGACGAAGATAGGCGGGCCAAGTTGCTGTGAGCGGGCGGCTTATTGATACAACGGAACTCGGTTGCGAAGCGCGTTGGCATCACCGTATAACGTTTCTCCCGGTACAATGAAGCAATCCGGGTCGATGAGAACAGTGGCACATCCGTGAAGCTCGCCGAAGCACTTTCCATTATCCGCAAAGGCCCGGAAGGCGGTCCCGAATTTAGTATTTTGCTGGCGTGTGGATTTACGCCGCTGCATCTGGGGAACTATTTGGCGGCGCATCTGCAGAAGGCCATGCCGGCGCGCAGAGTGCAGCTTCAAACGGGCCTGTACGATGACGTGGCCGGTACGTTGGAACAGTTTGCGCAGCGGGAGGCTCAGGTCGGAGTTCTGGCGCTGGAGTGGACGGATCTCGATCCCCGTCTTGGGTTCCGGCAACTGGGAGGTTGGGGGCAGCGATTGGTGGCAAGCATTTTAGATGCTTCCGAAGCCAAGCTCAAACGGCTGGAATCAGCCATCTCCGGGATATCGGCCTCCTGCAACCTGGCGGTATCGCTTCCGACTTTGCCACTGCCGCCCGCCTTTCACACACCGGGCTGGCAGGCGAGCGAAGGGGAACTGGCGTTGGGCGAGCTGGCTGCGACGTTCGGGCGGCGGATTGCGGCGCATCCCTCCGTTCTGGTGTTGAACAGACAAAAGCTGGACAGTATCTCTCCGACCGAGATGCGCTACGACATACGATCAGACTTGCATACAGGGTTTCCTTATACGATGGCGCATGCCGACGCATTGGGCCAAGCGCTGGCGGCGCTGATCGAATCGCCGCCGCCGAAGAAGGGGATCATCACCGACCTCGACGACACGTTTTGGGCCGGTTTGGTCGGCGAAATAGGGCACGACAACGTTTCCTGGGACCTGGCGAGCCACAGTCAATTGCACGGGCTGTATCAGCAGCTATTGCATGCGCTTGCGGATCAGGGAGTCTTGATTGCGATTGCGAGTAAGAACTCTTTGGGACCGGTCAAGCGGGCGTTGGGACGGCCCGATTTAGCTATTCGGCACGACAAGATTTTCCCGATAGAAGCGCACTGGGAGGCGAAGTCGGGCTCTGTCGCGCGCATCTTGGAAGTTTGGAATGTCGGGGCCGATAGCGTGGTGTTTGTGGACGATAGCCCGATGGAACTGGAGGAGGTGAAAGCTGCCCACCCCGGCGTGGAGTGCATCCGCTTTCCGAAAGGCGATTATCCGGCAGGGCTGGCTTTTCTGCAACGCTTGCGGGACCTGTTCGGCAAAGCTCGGCTTTCTGAGGAAGACGCGTACCGTCTTGACAGCATTCGGCAGAATCAGGAGTTTTCGCGGACGCGGGAGTCGGCAGGTTCGGCCGAGGATTTTCTGGCCACCGCTGAAGCTGTCGTTACTCTGGAGTATGATCCTCCTGCCTCCGATAGAAGGGTAGTAGAGCTGGTAAACAAAACGAATCAGTTCAATCTGAACGGGATTCGCTATACGGATGCGGAGTGGCAAGGTCTTCGGGAACCGGATGGTTTCGCGTTGGCCGTGTCGTACCAGGACAAGTTCGGACCGCTCGGAAAGGTGGCCGTACTGCGAGGGAGGCGGGACGGAAGCCGCGTTCATATCGATAGCTGGGTGATGAGCTGCCGGGCGTTCTCGCGCCGGATTGAATATCAGTGTCTGCGGGCTATTTTTGAACGTTATGAGGTGAGTGAGATCGTGTTTGATTTCAAACCAACGTCTAAGAACGGACCTATCCAGCAATTCCTCTCCACGTTGCTCGGCCGGGATGCCGGTTCAGAGGCTCGCTTGTCGCGGGAAGAGTTCGCAGCCAGATGTCCGGCCCTCTATCACGCTGTCCAAGAGAAAAATGGTTAAGGAGCCGGCAGGCCGCCGGGCTATCTGAGACGAACGTGCACCTCAAAATATGATCCATTTGACCAGCGCGCGCAATCTCCTCCGCCATCGGCTGGTAAAGAATACGGCGGCCCTGTTCATCGTGCAGATCAGCACCTATGCGGCGCCGATGTTGGTGCTGCCTTATCTATCGCGCATTTTGAGTACAGACCATTTAGGGCTGATTGCGTTTGCATTTTCGTTCAACTGGTACTTCATGAGCCTGGTGGATTACGGGTTCAATCTCACGGCAACACGGCGTATTGCGATTCATCGCGACAATCCGGCCGAGATTTCGCGCATTTTCAGCTCGGTGATGACGGCGAAGGTATTGTTGGCGCTGCTCGGTCTTGCGCTGATGCTCTCGGTTGTGCTTTCGACGGCTAAGTTGCGCGAGAATCTGAGTCTATTTTGTATTTGCTACATGCTTGTAGTCGGTGATCTGCTTTTCCCGTTGTGGCTTTTTCAGGGTCTCGAAAAGATGGGAAATCTTGTCTGGCGGGATCTGACCGCAAAGATGCTTTCGCTTGTCCTCGTCTTTGCATTTGTGCATCATGACCGCGACTACTTATGGGCGGCCGCGTTTCAGTCCGGTTCCATGCTGGTGGCCGGCATCGCCGGGCTGTGGGCGGTATTTTTCTCGACGCCTGTCAGGTGGGTGCTGCCTCGGATCAAAGACGTGCGGGGCGCTCTGTGGGAGGGATGGCCGGTATTCCTGTCCATAGCGGCCAATACACTGACCACCTCGACCGATACGTTCATTCTCGGATTGCGGTCGGGGCCGACCGATGTCGCTTATTACTCGAACGCTTATCGACTGATCGTCGCGTTACGCCAATTGGTATCTCCCGTTGTCACAGCCCTTTATCCGCACATCAGTCACATGGCTTTCAAGTCGCGCGAGAATGCGATCGCCTTTCTGCGCAAGTATTCGCTGATCTTGGCGGCGCCATTTTTCATCGGTGGGGTGGTGCTGTGCGTGGGCGCGGGACCGATTGTGAAGCTTCTGTTTAGCGCCAAATACATCCCCAGTATTCCGTTGCTGCAGATTTTGGCCTTCAGTCCTTTTCTGCTCGCCCTGCAGACCAGCTATGCAACCTTTTATATGCTTGCTTTCGGTTATGAGAAAGAGTGGTTTCGAATCGTTCTCATGAACGCGACCCTAAACTTCATCGTTCTGATCCCTCTGATCTGGTTAATGTGGCCGCCGGCCGCGGTCGCGATCACCGGGATGATATTAGACACGTTCGTAACCATTGCGACTTACTTATTTTTCCGGAGGAGCAGCGTGCGCGTTCCGGAGACCGTCGCGGCCTGACCGATCACTATGGGTCTTCTCGAGAATCTCAGTCTAAAGATACGGCGCGGCGAAACTCCGTTTTATCGGACAGTTCGCGGTGCGATTAAAGGGCTCCTTCGTTCCAATTTGCCGGTGCCGGGCTTTTTGCGGCCAGTCTATCGCGGGCTCTACTCATTGCCATTTGCTATCCGATTTGTGTTTCAGTGGGCGCTGAACTATTTCTATCGAGAGCCTGCTTTTCGGAGCCGCTGCACGCGTGTGGGGCGTAACCTTTCGCTATACGCATTGCCAGATGTGACGGGCCACACGGAAATCTACATTGGCGATGACGTGAATCTGTTCGGGCATCTCGGAGTAGGTAGCGGGCGAGTTTTCGATCGGCCAAAGCTGATTATCGGAGACCGTGTGGACCTGGGACACAACGTCTTCCTTACAGTCAACAAGGAAGTTGTCATTGAGGACGATGTGAACGTTGCCGACAACGTCCGGATCGTAGACAGCGATGCGCATCCGCGAGATGCCGAGGCGCGGGCGCTCGATCTTCCGCCGCCTCCGGAAGAAATCAAGCCGGTGAGGATCTGCAGCAAAGCGTGGCTCGGGCAAGGCTGCGCAATTATGAAAGGCGTCACGATCGGCGAAGGCGCAATTATCGGCGTGAACAGTGTAGTCGTCACCGATATACCGCCTTACGCTCTGGCGCTTGGGAATCCGGCGCGCGTGCTCGTTAAGGACGTTCGCGTCGGAACTGGCCAGGGTGCACAGCCGGGAAGTTCTGTCACGCCGGTTGTGCCCTCTCGGCAGGCGGGTTGAATTGCTTTGCCTGGTATACGGAACAACTCATCTATAGAGTCGTCGGGCTCAACAGCGAGCGTAGACGAAGGTTCTACAGCGGCGAAGCGGCCGAATCGGATTTCAAATAAAATCCGTGTTCTGCTTATCGCTCCATCGGCTGCGATTGTCGGTGGGCAATCTGTCCAGGCAGCGCAGTTATTGAGCGTTCTACGCGACGTGCCTGGATTGAAGATGATCTTCTTTCCGCTCGATCAAACACTGCCGGCGCCACTTCGTTGGATTTCGCGTATCCCCTACCTGCGGACCGTCGTCAGTTTGTTTTTGTACAACGGGAGACTTGCTTGGGCAGCGCGAAAAGCGGACATCCTTCACATTTTCACGGCGGGCCTGTCTTCCTATTCGCTTTGGACGATTCCGGCGCTGTTGATCGGAAAGCTTTACCAAAAAAAACTGGTGGTGCATTACCACGACGGCCAAGCCGAACAGCATCTTACTCAATGGCGCACAGCGAAGCCTACACTCGCGTTAGCGGATGCCATTGTTACCCCGTCTGCGTTTCTGGTGGATGTGTTTGCAAAATACGGAATTGCGGCGCAGTCGGTTTTTAATATCATCGACGTGAGCTGGTTCCGGCACAGAGAGCGCCGCAAACTGAAACCGCGCTTTCTGAGCAATCGGGGTCTGGAGCCGCTTTACAATATCGAATGCACTCTCCGAGCCTTCGCTCTTATTCAGCAGCACTACCCTGACGCCGAATTGACAGTGGCACACGACGGTTTTCGCCGACCTGTTCTTGAGCGGCTCGCGGAGGAGTTGAAACTGCGCAACACCCGGTTCATTGGCCGGGTTGCGCACGAGGACGTAGCCGCTTTGTACGACTCAGTCGATGTTTATCTGACGAGTCCGAACATCGACAACATGCCCGTGTCGCTGCTCGAGTGCATGGCATGTGGTCTTCCCATTGTGGCGACTCGGGCAGGAGGTATCCCATACATCGTCAGGGATGGTGAAACGGCTCTGTTAGTCGATATCAACGACCATGAGGCATTGGCATCGCGTGCCATGGATCTGCTGAAGGATGAAACTCTGGTTGAACGGCTTACGGCCTGCGGATTAGAACAGGTGAAGCAGTATCATTGGCTGCCTGTTCGGCAACAATGGGAGACACTTTACCGCAACTTGGCGTTACCCAGATCTGTTTTGGAGCGCGCTCCATAAGATGAGGTTTCGCTAGAGTTTAAGATGAAACCACTTGTTCTTCTTTGCCTTTGTATGTTCTTGAGTGCGTTTTTCCCAAGAATCGTCAATCAGTTGATTTGGCAGCTTGATCTCCGGCAACAAGACTTCTTCCTTGGGATTGCTTCGTGCAATGAGTCCGATGGACCAATCGCCCTCCCAGATGATCCCAAACCGAGGATTTTCTTCGACGGCTGCAAATTGTAAGCTGCCCAATCCCGCATTATTTAGGTGTGTGATCAGATCAGGCCGGGTAAAAACACGCATTTCCAGTGTCTGCCCCGGGCCGCCGTGAAAAATTGGATTTTCGAAGATTTCCAAAGCGCCGTTCTGATCTCGATTTACAACGATATGGCCGCTTCGCAAGTCAACTATGCGCCAATCGAAGAGATTTGGAAAGTGTTCTTGCGTCGAACCAGACGGTCGCCAAGGGACGGTGAATACTATGAATCCATTCGGGCGAAGAAGACGCGGCAGACCATCGAACGCCGGTTGGACCGGTGGGGAGATATGTTCGAAAACCTCACTCGCGATGACAAAATCGTAGGAGCTTAAGTATTCGGGCTCAAGGTGTAGTAAATCCAACTTCGGACTCGTATGAAGAAACGTGTTCTGGAAGTAAAATTTGTCAGCCAAACCGTCTACCATCGGTTCCCAGTCACTCATCCCCAGCCCTCGGATATGCTTGGCTACCGGAAACATTTTCAAAGGAATGCTACTCCCGAAAAGTTCAGTTGAGATGGCGTGGACAATCCAC
Source organism: uncultured Acidobacteriaceae bacterium (assembly GCA_963730865.1). Classification (GTDB taxonomy): domain Bacteria; phylum Acidobacteriota; class Terriglobia; order Bryobacterales; family Bryobacteraceae; genus Bog-105. The sequence continues at coordinate 71,045 of CAVSTO010000023.1, forward strand.
CTGAATCTGACAGTCGAACCACACTTGGCGCAATTTGGCCGATCTCGCCCGAGATCAGTCCGAGATGGTACCGAGCAAGATGACGTGCAAACGTTGCAGGTGAAATCGAGCATTCTGCTATGAGCACGCCGAATCAGAGCCTGACATATCCTACGCGTCAGCCGGAAACCCTTATCAGCGTCGAACCTGACGAAACCCGAGTATTTCAATATCGCATGAACGGGCCATCCCACCCGAACGCTGAAGCGCGGTTATCTCTCGTAGACTGGTGAAGGATCAATGGGAGTAACTGTGGAGCAAGGCAAGCGGGCGGTGATCATCGGGGCGGGCCCGGCGGGGTTGACGGCGGCGTTTGAGCTGTTGACGCGGACCGGGATCCAACCGGTGGTGCTGGAGAAGTGCGATTACATGGGCGGGATTTCGCGCACGGTGAACTATAAAGGGAACCGGATCGATATTGGGGGCCATCGTTTCTTCTCGAAATCGGACCGGGTCATGCAGTGGTGGCTGAAGATCCTGCCGATGCAGGCGGTGGAAGGCGAGCACGCCGAGATCACGTATCAGCGCCGGACGGCGAAGGTGGCGGCGCATCCGGCTCCGTCGGATCCCGAGCGCGAGGACCGTGTGATGCTGGTGCGGAACCGCAAATCGCGCATCTATTTCATGCGGCAGTTTTTTACGTATCCGATCACGCTGAGCGGGGACACGTTGAAGAAGCTGGGGTTGTGGAAGACGGTGAAGATCGGGTTGAGCTATATCCGGTCGGTGCTGTTTCCGATCAAGCCGGAGACGAATCTGGAGCAGTTTTTCATCAACCGGTTTGGGCGCGAGCTGTATATGACGTTTTTCAAGAGCTACACGGAGAAGGTGTGGGGGATCGAGTGCAGCCAGATCAGCGCGGAATGGGGAGCGCAGCGGATCAAGGGGTTGTCGATCTGGAAGACGCTGACGCACATTGTGAAGAAGATGCTGCCGAAAAAGCAGGGTGACATTGCGCAGAAGGATGTGGAGACGTCGCTGATCGAGCGGTTTCTGTATCCGAAGTACGGGCCGGGGCAGATGTGGGAAGAGGTGGCGGGGATCGTCAAGAGCCGGGGCGGGGAGATTCTGACGCACTGGAACGTGGAGACGATCGAGCACAGTGGCGCAGGCAGCAACCGCCACGTAACGGCAGTGATAGCGCGGAACGAGCAGACGGGGGAAACGCGGCGCTTCACCGGGGATTATTTCTTTTCGACCATGCCGGTGAAGGAACTGATGGGGGACTTAGAGCCGCCCGCGCCGGCGGCGGTGCGCGAGATTTCCGATGGGCTGATGTATCGCGATTTCATCACGGTGGGCGTGTTGTGCGAGCGCATTAAGCTGCGCGACGCTTCGGGCAAGCTGGTGGAAGACAACTGGATTTACATCCAGGAGCCGGACGTGCTGGTGGGGCGGTTGCAGATCTTCAACAACTGGAGCCCGTTCATGGTGGCGGAGCCGGGCAAGATCTGGATTGGATTGGAGTACTTCTGCAACGACACCGACGCGCTGTGGCATAAGAGCGACGCCGAGATGATCGAGTTGGCGAAGCAGGAACTGGCGTCGATGAACATCCTGGACCCGGAGGATGTGGACGATGCGACGGTGATCCACATGCCGAAGACGTATCCGGCGTATTTCGGGACGTATGATCGGTTTCCGCAGGTAATCTCTTATGTGAACGAGTTCGACAATCTGTTTTTAGTGGGCCGCAACGGCATGCACAAGTACAACAATCAGGACCACTCGATGCTGACAGCCATGACGGCGGTCGACAACATCCTCGATGGCGTGCGCAGCCGCGATAATCTCTGGGCGCTGAATACCGAACAGGAATACCACGAGGAAAAACGCGAAGAAGTGTCTCAACAGCTCGAATCGCCTCAGGAAAGGGAAGACGTTCGTGCATCGTAATTCCTACCTTCGTGACTCGACTCGCCAGGTTCGATCGCTGCCGTAATGTTCGGGAGCAATCAGGCCGGAATATTCACTAAATCACAGGCTCGACCTGCGTCATTTACACGCTCTCCTTACCGTTCACAATTCGTCCCGGAAAAAGTCTCGCTAAGTCCCAGAACCGTAGACACTTTCGGTGACAGCGGGGCTGCCGGCGCGATTGGCCGTCGCGTAGACGTGGTGTGGTGTCTGCGTAGGAACGTATCGTCCAAGACGACAGGACTCTTGCCTTTATCCTGGTTCCTGACCACCTTGGCGCACGCGACTCCGACGGTCACCGGAATTTCCGTAACCAACGATCCATATACCCGTGCGTCGATTCTGACGCACTCGCAGCTTGGCATCACGTTTACTTACTCAGGTTGGCCGCCTGGCGTGCTGCGAATCCGGTACTTTACTGAACCCAAAGTTAATGCTCCAGTACCGGCCATACGTATTTACGTTCACGTCTACTCCCACCACCAGCACCCCGAATACGGACACGACGAATGTCAGTGGCTTGCAAGCGAACACATAGTCTCGTGCAATTGTATGCTCGTTCGACTCTACCCAACGGAACCACGCCCGCGTGCCCTTTCTCGAGCGGGCATTTGGAAGTCCTGACCGATACGAGGTCAGGTTCCTACCCGGCTTATATGACTGAGCAGCACACGCCAAACTGGATCGTTATTCGCACCTCCACGCCGAACGCACAGTTTGTCCCAGAGCACAGCGGGGTACAAGGGCCGCCCACAACAGATGGCATCAGCGACCGGAGTAGCGGCCGCCTACGACGAGGTTAAAGGCATTCATCAGAAAGCGGACCCACCCGCTGCTTGCGATTTTGCTTCCTCTCGCCCGTTCGCTCGGCCTCGTGTTCGAAGTCGCTTGGGGAGCGCGAGTGTGGCGGTCGGGATGTGATGAAGCGTATACGAGATCAGATATCCGTCAAACAGATAAAAGACCCACTCAATGGGGTATCTAAGCCGTCCAGAAGCCTGGAAGAGGCAGAGCGGGAAGGCGAAGGAGACGCATAAGACCAAGAAGAAGCGCGATGCAATGGCGCTCGTTCTCCAAAACAAAATAAAACCTACCCCAGCAGCAATGGTGATTATTGCGGAGGCGAGCGTCTGTGCATGTCGTAGTAACGGAGGAAACCAGAATAGAAAGGATCTTTCGACCGTCAGTCTCGCAAACTGCTTGGGGTGAGAGCGAATCCAAGCCACCCCTGCACGCCATTCCTGCCGATTGTACTCAACCTCCCCTAATTTCACAACGCGATCGTGCTGCACGCCACTCAAAAACGGCTGCATCTCGTTCATCAGGCCCCGATCCATATTCTTCTGCCAAAACGCGGTCGCCCGGTCATTATTCGACATATGAAGTTCCAGACCGGCATTCGACCGCGCCCAGATCGGAGAGCCGAGCACCTTATAGTTCCGCACCGTCCAAGGCAAGACAAGCGCAGCTGCAACCAAAAATTGAATAAGCGTGAAACGAAGGAAACGCCGCTTCAGTTCTGGCCTGATTAAGAAAAGCTGAAGAAGCGCAAACGCTAGGATGGAGCAGGCAAATGGCGGGTTGGTGAGCAGTACGACTCCGCTCGCAAGGCCCAGCCATGTAGCCCATCGAGTCGAAAGATCCTGGTTCACCCAAGTATGAAGGCACACAAGAGAAAACAATACGGTGGTCAGTGCTGACAAGGCATACTCATGGGCGCCCCTGGTTTGTACCCAATAGTTGATCGGCAGCAGCGCTGCCAAGGTTCCTCCGAGCAGACCGGTGAAGTTCGGAATCCGGCACACAACGGCAACGAGCGGCAGAAGACCGTATTGAAGTGAGGCGATCAGCGTACTAAGAGTCGTCGCGATCGTTAAACGCTGGCGTTCTGTCTTAAAGAATCGAAATGGGATGCTCAGTACCAGAGGATACAGCGGAGCAGCATGTGCCGTAGGCCCGGATTCAGAGTAGGCATCAGCAAAAGCACCCCTATCAGCCAGCGAAGTTGCAATGTTTAGGATCTCTGAATGTTCTGGTGTGTGGTACGACCCATTTTGCCAATTCAGTGCAAGGCGAAGGCAAAGAGCTAGAACGAAAACAAAAATGCAACTCCAAGCGACGCGCCGCTCAAACCACACTGGAATCAGGCGAGGCATACTAGGAGGTAGATCATACCATGCGCTGACGAGGCGATCAGCTATGGAAACGTCGGTTAGCGCCGTGGTATTCCTTGAAATCTCGTGTCTCGCCTACCCTTCCCTTGGGGTGAGCCGCTCCTTAAGAGATTGCATTCCCCTGAACACTCGGCCGCTTCCACATTTGCAAGGGTCACAAGACTCGGTACTTTAATGATCCCATTCACAGTCAATAAGATAGTGCGATCTCCGCCAAGAAGTTGATCAGGCTACATGGGAGGTTGTTAGCAGAAATGAACCGGGTTCCGGTAAACTTATGCGTCATCTGCTTTCAGTTTTGATCGTTGCCTCCGCCGTCTACGGGCAGGCATCTCCGGTGACCAGTGTGTCTTATGACTCGCTCTCACACAGCACGCTTCGTATCAACTTCACAACTTCTGCCACATTCGCGCAGGATCGTATCCGGTATATCGATACAACCACGAATCCCGGCGGAATCTGCACTAATGGATCGGGCGGAGCGGTGACCGTCAACTATGTGACTAGTTCGGGAGCACCAACTTACGGTTACTATCAGATGGTGGTTGGAGGCTTGACACCCGGTCACACCTACTCTTTTTGCCCGGAAATCACCGGTTCTGTAGGAGGTGCTTATTCGACTGGGGGGCCATCTATATCAGTAACGATGCCATCTCTTCCGGCTGTTCACCCGGCTCCGCCAATAGCACCGGCTACATTCACCACGACATCCAGCTCAGAGAGTAATACGCCTGGGTTGACCCTGACTCTTGGGGGTGCTAACTGCGCGAATTTTCAAGCTTGTTTGCAGTATGCCGTCGGTTTTCAAGGCAGCGAGTCGGTTCAAATCACCATACCTGCGGGGGTCCCAGCCTCTAGTATTGGGGGAGTTGGGCCATTTGGCGGAGAAGGTATATTTCAAGCTCCCGATGTGGTGACGGTCACCAGTTCACAAGTGAATTCAAGCACGACTACGGCCTGTACCAACATATCTGCAAACGCAATCTGCGTCACGAATCACGGCTTAACAGAAGGATCTCAAGCGGTATTCGGTGTAAGTTACGGATGCTTACCAGGCAATCAGAGTTCCCAAGGCACGGGTTTCCTGGTTGTGAAATCGGGATCGAATAATAAGACGGTTCCGTTTCAGGTCAACTACCCGTATTATGTGCACGTCTTAGATGCCAACACGTTTCAGCTATACACGTGTCCGATGGCCAATGCCGATGCGATCGTAGCCACGGCCGACAATACTCCGCTTTACAACAACGGCACCGCGCCGGCCTGCTCCTTTGGTGGCGGGACGCTACTCACATTTGCCGATCAGGGTAGCGGAACTATGCGGTATGCAGCCTATCCGCGCAAGCTGCACTGGATCACCGTTCGTACTTCTACGCCCGATAGTCAGTTCGTACCCGAAGGTTCTTCTTTGCAAGGTCCCCCCGATGGAAGCGGCGTCCCGACGCGCCCGACACAATGGCTTCCCTTGATGGGCAACTTGCAGGTTCCGTTAAACAGTTCAGCGCTGATTGCGCTAGGTGATTTCAACACCAATCCCATGCCGGCCAATATCCGCTTCATCGGCATTCATTTCTCGTACACGGACACCACTGAAGCGGGATTGAGTTCGGACCCGAGCCCCGGTAACGCATTAATGTCCACCTCCATCGACAGCACCAACATCTTCTGGGATCGGTGTTATTTTGATGCTCCTGGCACGCCGTTTCGAATGGCGATCGGATTCACTGGGCGGGTATGAACAATTTGTGGCTGGGAAACTACATCGGCTGGACTAGAGGGATGGCATCAACAGTTTAATGGATTGGGATTCTCATCGTCTGGTAATAATATCCAAATCGCGAGCGGCAGCACATCGATCGGGGCAGGAACGTTTTCGTTGAATACGCCAGCGACAATTACGCCTAGCGGTTCGATAACCAGCAACCAAAGAATGTACTTCTACTTCACGACGGCTGGCGTACTGAATGTCGTTGCTCCTCCGGGTATCTCGCCAACGGTCTCGGGCGCCAGCAATTATCACGTGGTGAGGGTCAATCAGTCCGGCATCGGCGCGAGCTATGGGCCGAGCTCCTACAACTCCTATCCGTCGGCTACGGTCGGGGCTCCGAGCTTTCCCACATCAGGGGCCGATTACTTATACTTCATCGATCCGATTGTTTCAAGTTCGTCGTCCTGCGGCACGACGACGAGTCTTTTCGGCCCCGTTGAACGGGGCACAGAGTAAAAATTCGACGTTCAGCAACTCCTACGATATGGGGCTTGCGTTTACCGCCGATAGCTCTCAGTACGTATGCGGCATTCGATTTTTCAAATCGCCGAATGAAATTTCTGGTACTCACAGCCTGGACCTGTGGTCCTCTGCCGGAACCCTCCTGGCGTCGGCGACCACATCGAACGAAACGGTGAGCGGCTGGCAAACTGCTCTCTTTACCTCTCCCTATCTGATGTCGTCCGGAACAACATACGAAGTCGGTGGCCACTTCGTGGCGAGCGGCATGCAGAATCCCACTTTCTTCCGAGAATTCCGATTACTATAACGCCAACGGATGCATATGACAGGCGCCTACTTTGTCTTCAACCGGAAGCGGTGATTACAACGATTCATGGCCTAAAGATTATCTTGGCAATCCAACCGGTGCACTCGTTGGATTTGCTGATTTCTCTGCCCCTCTTACATTGAACGATGTGGGTACCATTGACACGGGGACGCGGTTCTCGGGATTCGGCAATGCGATTATTGCGGGCTGCGGCCCCGGTCCTTGGATGGCAATCGGAAACACGGTTATCGGTGCCGGGCTTCCTTGGCACTTTGACAATTCTTGCGGACGGTATCGAGGCTCGGGGAGACTACACGCTGATGCGGAACTATCACTATGGACCCCGCTTACACGTTTTACGGCACTCCCTCCTCCAATGGCTTAGACTATACATGGCGTCAGCCACTTGAATGGAAAGGCGGTCAGAGGATTAGAATCTACGGTGATATTTTCAATGGCTCCATGAAGGAAGGCGGCACTATTGCGATGATCGCGCTTCAGTCTCCACCAGAGGTTAATTGTGTGACCGATGCTGACGTGATGTTCAACACCTTCAAGCACGGTCCCGGAACATTAGGCGGTGGAATCGAGGGCGGAAATGCGGTCCTAAGTTGCCCCCCGGTAAGAACGCGCTATGCACAGAATCTTTCCTGGGATATCACCGGTGCTTATAACGTAGGTGGCAATGGTGATTGGTTGGTTGCTTAGCGGTCAAATAGGCGCTGAAGATGTAATCATCGATCACAATACGGATATCGGAAGGGCAGGCGAAAAGCCCGTCTGGTGGGACCAGCCACCCTTTTCGATAGAAGGGGTTCAAGTCACCAACAATTTCCTTCAGATTGATCCGACGTTCGGAGGATTGGAAGAGGATTCCAGCGGCTTCCAGGGAACGGACCCGTGCTCACTCTCGCTCACGGGGAAAGCGTTCGCAGACTGCAAGTGGACACCATCTTACGTGATGAGTCATAACGTGCTGCTGCCCTCTTTCGGCGCAACACAGAGTCAGGTTCAATCGTTCTATCCCTCCCCTCTGGTGAACTATATTCCTTCAAGCGGAGCGGTGAATGCGCAGGGCTTCTTCAGGGCGGCTTCTAGTTATACTCTTTCGTCACCTGATCCTGATCTGCATCTCAACTCGTCCTCTCGCTGGTGCTCTGGTTGCGGCAGTCCTGCTGGAGATCTTAGGGACGTAGGGGCCGACATCGATCTCGTTCAAGCGAAGCAGGGATTGGTTACAGTCAGCGGATTTGGGCCGACTGGAAGCACAACTGGCTTTGTGACTGTCGACCAACCCGATACCCATCTTCCCCCGCCTCCCGGTATCAATCCCATTCAATGCACTCTGGAATATGGCGCCGATCCGACATTCACCGCCGGCACGAACACGCGGATCGCGCAGTATTGTACGCCGGGACCGGTAAGGTTTAGCCTGACGGGACTGCCTAGCAAAGCGATCGTCTATTGGAAGTACTACGGGGCTGTGCAGCAGCCGCAAGGGCAGTTTCGCACAAACTAGCAGCACTGAGGTACGGCCTGCGGCTTGGCAAGTAACTGCGCGAAGCATGCAGGGACTTACGACGTTCCTATTCGGTTATCCGTCCAAAGTCGCTGCTGTCACGAACATAAAGTGGCGGGATGCCAGCCTATTTAGCAGCCGTTGTCTCGGTAGTCGCTCGCCGGGATCCTCAGTTCCTTGAACGTCCAACGGCTTGGCTCACCGGGTTGGGTCCACAATGCGATTTTCTTGAAGCTAAATCCGAATACGAGCTTGCAAACGGCACGCAAATCGGTTCGGCTCTCCCGCCGCTCTCCTATCCCGGACGTACCGTTCGAAGGATGGTGCCACCGTTCATCTGAGCATCAACACATTCTGAAGGTTGTTATCTTGTCACTGAGGTTGTTCGTTTGCAATTTTCACCACCCGCTCAGACCGTAAACTCCGAGCGGCTTTTCAAGCTCGCCGTTTGGGGTCTTGCCGTCCTCTGTACGTGCGCAGCTATTTATCTTTTCATTATTTGCACGTTCTCTTTCAGCACGCTTCGATCGATGGCGTTGTCGGCCGTACCTCCGGGATATGAAGACCGGTTTACTCCAGCGCTCTACTTGAGAATCGTCTTCGGTCTACGTCTGCTGGCGGTAGCGCTATCCGCTTTCTCGATTGCTTTGGCAACGCTTGCAACCCGGATAAGTCGGGCCGTAGAGCAAGCGTCGCGAGAGGTCGGCGCTTTGGGGAACGAGCTCGCCGTTAGGGCGCGAGCATTGCGATACGATCAGCTTCACTTCGTGGCGTTCTTGGCGGTAATGTTCGGAGCGGTTGTTCTGAGACTCGCGTTTCTCAGTGAGCCGATTAGGAAAGATGAATCATACACGTTTATGTACTCCGCCAGTCGACCCTTCTATGTTGGACTTACATACTACACCGTAAATAATCACTTACTGAATACCTTGCTGATGCATATCTCCACCTCATTGTTTGGCGCCTCCGTATGGACTGTCCGGCTGCCTACCTTAATCGTGGGAGTGTTTTTGATACCTGCAACCTACGCCATGACCGGGTTGTACCACGGCAAGAATGCGGCACTGATTGCGGCGGCGCTCGTAAGCGCGAGTTCGCCGCTGATTGAATACTCGTTTAACGCTCGGGGATACAGCTTAGGAGCACTGTTCTTTCTGCTGATGATTGTGTTCGTAGGACTGGCTCAACGGCGAATGGGCGGTGCGTGGATTTTGTTGCCGGTTTCGGCTGCCCTATCGCTATATGCCGTTCCGACAATGGTGTACGGCGTGGGTGGAGTCTTCCTGTACCTGCTGCTCGGTCGGTCCGAAATCTCAAAAGTCCTATTTGCCGGATTTTGCACGGGACTGTTGACCGTTGTCTTATATGCGCCGGTTCTGGCCACTGTCGGACCCTCCGCGATAACGAGCAACAAATGGGTGCTTCCAGTCCCTCGGAATTTGTGGGTTTCAGAGTTTGGGCGAGAGCTGATGTCGCTCTGGATCTATTGGAATCTCGACCTTCCCAGAGTGATAACCATATTGCTGGGTGTGGGCATCGTCGCGGGAGTAGTATTTTCGCCGAAGACGTTGCGATTACCTCCTCTTGCCGCATTCTTTTGCGTTGCGGCGGTAGCCGGCGTGCTTCTTCCGTTACAACGCGTGGTTCCGTTCCGAAGAAATTGGCTGTTTCTGCTCCCGCTGTGCTTCGCATCCGCTGCCGTCGGACTTGATACGCTTATTCGGAAACTCCGACATTCGGATGTTATTTCAGCGACTCTGGCGATACTCGTTACCGCGTGGATGGGCGGTACGGTTTTGGCCGCGAAGTCCCTGCGCAACTCTGGGATCGAGGCTGCCGGCGGGCACGGCTCGGAAGCGATCGTCCTCGGCATGAAAGACCGCCTGCTTAACGGCGATCAATTCGTTTGCTCAGACAGCTTCGACTCGCCACTGGATTTCGAGATGTATGTCCACAGAATTCCGTATCGTCCCTCAGCTAAGGGCGATCTGCTGATTATCACTCCGGCAGGCGAGCCGGCTGAACGCACGCTAGCGCTTGCCAAAGTCCCGCGGAGCGAGGTCCTCTCGATCCGGAAGATCGCACATTATCAGGATGAAGATGTTTATCTGGGTGTGAGAGGACCAAAGCTGCCGTTTGAGCCGAATGGATCCGCTGAGATGGGCGAGTTCAAGACTGCTGCGCGGTAGCTGGCCTCGCGGCGCAGACTCCGCTTATCAGTACGCGTTCGAGTTCTGCGTGATGTATTTGGGATCCTGAGCGAGCAAACGGTCCAACAGTGATTTGTTCGATGGAGTCTCTGCCAGGCGAACGAATCCGTTCGGTCTAGCGCCGACGGCGCGATCGGTCTGGAACTGCTCAAAAAAGGGCGGTAACTCCGCCCATTTAATGCGGGGATCGTCACCCTCTACCCACGCCCAATCGGCGTCAGGACGCGCAGCATACAAATGTTGAGAGAACCAAACCTCCTGTCCCTCCTTCCAAGCGTTGAGCACGCGGGACGCGAATTCCGCGCGCCAGTGCAAGAGACGCACGGAGGCGATTTCCACAACATCCACGGTCAAGTACTTGGATGATGACAAACCATGATCGAGCGGGCGAGTGAGAGGCACATAATAAAACGCCTCGTGCAGCGTCGGTATGAAAACGATGGCTCGACCTGGGATCTGCTGATCCAGAAGAGTCCTTTCATGACGAACTTCGGAGGAGAGCGCAGAGGCTCCGTGCGTGAGAGTGAAAAGGTTGAATGCCAACGCCGACGCCAACAATCCGGCTACGCCCGCATATGCGATGCGCTCGCTTACACCCGTAGCTAAGGCAACCGCGGCTGCCACATAGAGGAAAGGCAGCAAAGGCAGGTAGCGAGATGTAGATCCCGGTTCAAAGATGACGATTGCAAAGAACAGTAAGGGAATGGATGCAGCGAGCAGAACGGCGAGTGTCGGTCGAGCCGATCTTTGCAGGACAAGTATCCATATTAGTGCAGCCACGCCGACGTAAAAAAAAGCGAGTTTCAGGAACAGTGCGCCGGCGAGTTGGGTAATGTGAACGGGGTTGTACGGATCGTGGAAAAACCAACGTTTTAGAAGGATAGTGTCGGAGGCGAGTTCGTAAAGGCTGCGGGGAACGCCAGTGGCGGCGCGCACAATGTTTAGATGTTGCGACCACCCGCTGTCGGAATCGACGATCCATTGCCTGAACTGCGCAACGCTGTGTATTCCGGTCGCATCGGCGCCTGCGGCGAGAACAGCAGTATAAAAGCCGCCAAGAGCGACAAGGAAAATTACTGCTTGGGAGATTTTGCCACTCCAGGCGGTTGCTTTCTGGCGTTTGTCCGTTTCGTTCAGGGGCCATAGCAGAAGGAAAGCAATCATTCCTGCACCAGCGAAGATATAAGGGAACCAAAGCAGAACTGAGAGTGCATAGCTCACACCAGCAATGCATGTCCACATGAGGCCTTGGCCATGCGAGCGGCCGTTCATCTTTGTGAGAAGCCACAACGCGAGACATTCGAAGCAGAGTGCAGGGATATAGGCGCTGCCTAGCGCCATATAGTCGAGAAAGCAATTTGCGCCGCAAAACGCGATGGCAACGAGTGTTGCCGGCCGAAGGGAAACGACCCGGCGCAGCAAATCCCAGATCAGGATCACGGTCAACAGGCAGCAAATAAAGTTGGTGACAACGAAGAAGCGAGCAACTGCTTGCACATCGGTATCCCCGAATTGCTGCTGGAACCACGGGCCGAGCCACTTGAGGCCGACATAACCCCAGGGCCGCCAAAGCAGATGGCCGAATTCCCAAAACTGGACTGATTCTCCACGGGAATGGTGGACAACGTCGCCGGCATAGCGGAGTGTATCTCCGGATTCGGTCGAGGTCGTTACAAAGTAGAGAATGAGAAACGAGACGAGCAAGATC
>CAVSTO010000024.1:0-203889 GCA_963730865.1 uncultured Acidobacteriaceae bacterium
CACCGCACTCGATCGATCCGAAACCGTACGACATTCGCGCCGTAGCCGAGTACCAAGGTAAGACCTACGAAGAGGGATATCGGCTGGTGGGCTACGCCGGTTTGCGTCCTTATCCGTATTACCGGCCGGCAGCTTACAAAGCTGTTGGCGTGGATGTGAAGACTGCTCCAGGGTTGCACGTCGCGTTCTTTCCTGGAACAGGCGATGACGTACCACGCGCTCTCGAGGATCTCGGGCTACACGTCCAGATCCTTTCGGGAGCCGATATCGAATCCGGCAACCTGAGCGGCTACGACGCCATCATTCTGGGCACGCGTGCTTACGCCGTCCGTCCCGAACTGCGCGTCGCCAACTCGCGCCTGCTGAACTACGTGAAAAACGGCGGTGCGTTGATTGTTCAATACAACCTGCAAAACTTCGACCACGATTACGGTCCTTATCCCTTCGAGTTAGGCTCGAACGCTCAGAAGGTGGTAGATGAAACTTCAGCAGTGAAGTTCACCGATCCTACTCATCCGGCGTTGACCTGGCCGAACAAAATCACGCAGGCCGATTTCAACGGCTGGGAAGAAGAGCGCGGCCATGGCTTCATGGAGAAATGGGATTCGCATTACCATCCGCTGGTCGAAACACACGACCCTGAGCAAGATCCGCAGTTAGGCGGTTTGCTGGTAGCGCGCTATGGGCGCGGTTTCTACATCTACGACGCCTTCGCCCTCTACCGTCAATTGCCTTCCGGGGTACCGGGGGCGTATCGAATCTTGGCCAATCTGGTCAGCATCGGGAAAAATCCAGAGTGGAAGTGACTCTTCCCGGGTTTTGTACGAATCAATAACTAGAATGCTGAAACAAACGCTTCTTCCAGCCGTGCTGGCGGTGATATCGGTCGCCGGGGCACAGACCAAGACGAATTTCCCCGATGCCGCGGTTGATATCCCGGCTTCTGCTGCGCAAGGTAAGCAGACAGCCGTCTTAGCTGGCGGTTGCTTTTGGGGAGTAGAGGGCGTTTTCGAACGTCTGAAAGGCGTAAAGAACGTCGTTTCCGGCTTCGCAGGTGGCCAAAAATCGACTGCGCACTACGAAACTGTGAGCACCGGCAGCACGGGACACGCCGAATCGGTTGAGATCACGTACGATCCATCCCAGATTACCTACGGTCAGCTCTTGAAAGTGTATTTTGCGGTTGCTCACGATCCAACGGAACTCAACCGCCAGGGTCCGGACTCCGGGACACAATACCGTTCAGCGATTTTCTATTCGAATGACGAGCAGAAGAAAGTCGCGGAAGCTTACATCAAGCAGTTAGATGACGCGCACGTGTTCGGGCGGCCGATTGTGACCCAGGTTGTGCCGCTGCACGGTTTTTATCCGGCGGAATACTATCATCAGCACTTTCTGCAAAACAATCCCGACAATCCTTACATCATGTATAACGATCTACCCAAGCTGGCGGCCCTGAAAAAGGAATTTCCGGCGATGTGCAAGCGCTAACCGCCAAGCAGAGCCGCGACAGAATGGAGCGGTCCTCCGCATCAGTCGTCCCGCAAAGCTGTCAACGGCTCTAAACGCACCGCCCGCCACACCGGCAAAGCGCATGCCGCGGAACAACTTACGCTGATCGTTAGCAGAACGGCAATCCAGGTGGTTCCGTCCGACACGCTCGTCGCATAAAGTTGACTCGCCCAATACCGGTGCAGCGCAACCGCGGTCGCCGAACCAGCGATAATCCCGGTGGCGACCGGCGCCATCCCGGTACGCACCACAAGCGAGCCGATATCACGCCGGTTCGCTCCAACGGCCATGCGAATTCCGATTTCGCGCCTGCGCAGCAAGATGGAATACGAAAGTAGCGCATACAATCCCAACGCCGCGAGCAGCGTACCCAGAGCAGCGAACAGTGTCACGAGCAAAACAACGAAGCGCCGGATTTTGAACGAGTTCGCAATCCGCGCCTCCAATGGAGCGACATCGTAGATGGGTTGATCTTTGTCGACCTGAGTAACGCTACGTTGAACGGCTGCTTCTAGCGTGCCTTGGGGCAGTGAACTGCGGATGACAAGCGTCATGTCAGTTGGAATCCACTGCGCTGCGTCGTAGTAGAGAGTGGGACGACTTTCACGATCGAGAGCGGCGTTCTTGATGCGGGCGACAACGCCGACGATTTTAAAGGGCTTTTCATCGGGTATGTCTACAAATTGACCGATCGGGTCTTGGTGGGCGAAATAGCGATCCACCATGGTTTGATCAATCAGCGCCACACCTTGGCCGAGCGATGAGGTGCGATCTGCTTCATTGAAATAACGGCCTCGAAGGAGAGGAATGCGAAGAGTGGAGAAGAAATCGGGTAACACATTGTTGCGGGTCGCGTATGGTTCGACGCGCGGTTTTGGCCTGCCGATGATTTCAAAGGTGCTGGCAGCATCACCCCAGCCGAACGGGAGCACGTCACAGGCAGAAGCCGCCTCAACACCGGGAATGCTGCGTACGGTATCTATCACCGTTTGAAAGAACTGAAGCCGATGTTCTACATCTGAATAGTGCACATGCGGCAAGCTGATTTGCATCGTGAGTACGTTGTGAGGGTCGAAACCTAGGGACGTTTGCATTAAACGCGTCATGCTGCGAATCAAGAGTCCACCACAAAGCAGCAGAGCCGTGGCAATCGCGACCTGGCCCACAATGAATGCGTGACGTAAGCGGCTTTTGCGGACACTAGCGGTGCGCTGATGTCCAGCTTCTTTCGCAGCGGAAGCGGGTTCGGTGCGAGAGGCGGCCCAACCAGGCAGAAGCGAACAAGCGACGCCCGTGAGAACACACAGTAGCGAGCCGAAGAACCATACAGGGCCAGCCATGTGAGAGTCCGGATTGCGCAGAGGGCTGTACTTGTGCAGGAGTTGGAGAGCAATGCGGGCAACTAAGATGGCAGCTAAGCCCCCGACAAACGCGAGCACCATCACTTCAGCCACAACTTGACGCGCAATGCGGAAGCGGCTGGCGCCGAGAGCCATGCGAACGGAGATGTCGAACTGGCGCTCGGTAGAGCGGACAACAAGTAGCCCCGCGACGTTCGTGGCAGCGATCAGTAACAGGCACGTCACCGCTCCGAAAAGCGTAAACAGCCACACGCGTTCCGAGCCATCGTTGTCTTGCGCAAGCGGCTGCAGGAAAAAACGCCAGCCAAGACGTTCGAGCGGATAGTCTTCCGGATGCTGGAGCGACATGCGCCGGCTGAGCTGCTCCATGCGGGCAGACGCCTGAGCAAAGGTGAGTCCTGGAACCAGACGCGCGTACATCGTTAGAAAATGATTCTGGCGAGCGGATGGCATCAGTTGTCGCGGAGAGAAGGTCACCGGCGTCCACATTTGAGTCACATTGTTCGGCACTTGAAACCATCCCGGCATCACTCCAATAACGGGATACAGTTCGCCATCGAGCACTAGAGAACGATTGAGAATTTCAGGGTCGGCTCCAAAGGCGCTGCGCCAATAATCCTCGCTGAGGACGACTGCATGCGGACCGTGATAGCGCTGTTCCTGCGCGTTAAAGAGACGCCCGAGAAGTGGTTTTACACCTAGTGTTCGGAACAGGCTGGACGTGGCGGCGACGGCGTTGACCTTAACCGGTATGTCGATTCCAGTTCGGTTCAGATCGAGGTAATAATACGCGCCCGCATCCGCGAAGAGTTCATGATGCTCTCTCAAATCGAGGTAATCGAGCGACGAGGCGCCTAACCGCGGCAGGTTGAGCAGTGGAAAACGATTGTGAACCGCCACAAGTTGCCCAGGGTCGTGAAAGGGCACTGGCTGAAACACCGCTGAATACAGAACAGAGAACACAGCCGTGTTGGCGCCAAGCCCCAAAGCAAGCACAGCGATGCACGCGCCCGAAAACAGCGCACGCTTTCTCGCTTGCCGAACGGCAAAGCGAATATCGTTCGAAAGACCACTCCAAATAGCCAGCGACAGAGTGCTCATGAGAAAGATGTCTCTTGTGCTTACTTGATAATCACGCCACAGGCGATGCGCGCGCCGGAGTTGCCCGCCGGATCGCTTTTCATATCATCGGGCTTTTCGTGAATCACAAGCGCTGTGCCACCGTTGCTGAATACGGAGTTACTCCCGGTCGCTAAGGTTACGTTTGCCGCAACGATGTTGGCTTTTGCTTTGCCGCTCGAGTTCACGCTAAAGTTCTGCATGTCGCCAGCGTGGGGTCCTTCGGGATTTTCGAGTCCGTGATGCTTACCGTCAGGATTAAAGTGAGGACCTGCGGATTTGAAATCGGGGCCTTCGCACTTCGCCACCTCGTGGATGTGAATCGCGTGAACCCCGGTCGGAAGATTTTTCAGATTCAGCTTAATGTTGACTCCGTGCCTTGAGCGGGGCGAGAGCGGCGAGAGAATCGCCGTGCCCACGGATTCGCCTGATGCGTTCTGCAAATGGACAGTAATCGATTCAGCGGCGGCAACACTGGTGCCAAGTAGAAAAATCGAAAGAACGGCGGTCGATTTGGACATAGCTTTCCTAAATACTAGCTGCCCGTCAGTCTTCATGGAAGCGTCGCGCACGGGAAGCTGCGCTCGACGTAGACAGACGCTTCCGCGACACCGCGGTAGCAGGCGCGAGCACGATACGTGGACGCCGCGGCGAATGCAATCACTTGATCACCTTCTTAGACAATCGCTATCGGATGCTTGCTGTCGAACCAGGCCTTGATGTCTTCAATGGTGCGCTCTTGGGTTTCGAAAGTCGCTATTCGGTCTTCTATACCTTGGTTATAAATCGTCGCAATGAACGGCGCGTTGCCGGGCGTAGCTGCGCGTGCTTCCATTCCTCACCGCCTGTTCAGTTCGGGGTTGAGCTACTGTTTTGAGGCTGCACCGTGGCGCCTCTTAGCTCTTCCAACTGGAAAAACAACTGCTGCAGGTCCCTTTTCTTAATCTTCCGTGGAATGGCTAAGTCCGGATCGCGATAATACCCAAGGATGTCGTCTTTGACCTCAGCCGTCACGCCATTGAACTTGTTGTTTGCCAGCTGGTTCAGCCAGTACACATACGTTTCATCTTGCAATTCGTATTCACCGGGCTTACTGACCGCACCTACATCGAGGTTCGTATTCACTATGTGCAATCTACCCGTACCGGCTTCATTTAAATTCGCCCGGTAATCCTTCGCCGTTTGATTGAAGCTCTTCATAAATAGCTGCTCCACGTGCGGCGTCAGCGCTTTGAATTTAAGAATTTTCAAGCGCCCGATCGGCGGCAGAATCCTGACGAAAAAAGCTAGTATCCGATCAAATAGCGATGGCCTGTCATACTGCTTGCCCCACTCTCGTTCGTAACTGGACCGGCGCATGACGTAAAGAAACTTCTTCTTTGTGATTCCCGGCCGCGCACGCCGAATCTCATCCTGGTGATCCGCCCATGCGACGCGCGTAAAGAAGGGAATAAGCGTACTGAGCGTGTGACGGTACGACCCAATCGCCTGATCTACATTGAACATCTGCGAAAGCTCAAAGTTATACGTTTCGCGGAACGCACGCTCCAGCAGCGGCTTCGACACATTGAATCCGATGAAGCTATGGTACGCGCCGGGAGCGTAGTTCCCTTTTGCAACTTCTTCCACATCGAATCCGTATTCCGTCCGAAGATGAGCAGTGGGATTCTGATCGTAAGTGATGACGCTCCCATACTTCTGCCGCAACTTCGGATACAGCAGCCCTTCCCCGACATTCGTCGCCAACCTGTGACCATCATTGTCGGAGGCGTAATGAGAGAGGGCTCCCAACGCGAACGCATACTCATCCAGCGTCTGCGAGTCTGTGATGAGCGCCTCGATGAAATCCGCGCTCCGGATGTAGTGCGTCAGGTCACTGAAGTACCCATTGGAATGCGGATAATAGCCCATATCCTGCAAAATGGCGCCACCATACGCGTAACCGTGCGCTTCCTTTAGCTGTTCCGGCGTGGCATTCGGGAATCGCATCAACAGAATGGCTCTCAGGCGAACGTCCCAAAGTGCATCGATCACAGCCTCATGCGACAAAACGGAGTAGCCGAAGCTACATGATCCCGAGAGCAGGAGCAAAATCAATCCGGCAAGCGCTCTCAACCTCAGCTACCAACCTTGTAGGTGAAACCGAAGCGCCCAATCTGAATAATCGGCTTTTCAGCCGGCGGATAAACGTGGAACGATTCGATCCTGCCGATTCTGCTATTGCGGACCGCTTCCACGGTACCCACTGATTTTCCGGATTGTGCTTCATAAAAATGAACCGTAAGAGAGTCTTCGTTCTTCTGCCACCCGAAAACGTAATCTCCAGGCTGCAAATTGACATCGCCGACGCGCAATGGAACTTGTGTCAAGAAGAAATGCGAATACTTTCCGTCGGCTGAGTAGCCTGCCGTGATCAGAACCACCCCCGCCACAAATTTTCCTTTGCCGTTCGTAATGCCGGATGCCGTGCGTAATTCTGTTTCGATCCGCTCCTTCTCAACAGGAGCGCGCGGCGGGATAACGTCTTTCAGTTCAGCTTCGGTGGCCGCTCGCCATGCAGCCTGCCCCGCAAATATAGGCGCCGCGGTCAAAACCCCGAACACAATCAGACATGCAAAATTCTTCAGCATTAGTCGAAATGAACGATGCCGCGCTGTAGAGCCGTCGTTGCCGCTTGCGTCCGATCATTCACCGCAAGTTTGCTCAAAATGCTGTTAATGTGTGTCTTCACCGTCGCCTCGGAGATCTCCAGCTCTTTTCCAATCTCCTTATTGCTCTTCCCTGCCACAATGAGCTTCAGCACGCCTAATTCCCGCGCCGTCAGGCTAGGTCCGCCCGTTCGCTCTGCCAAGCGCTGCGCCACCGCTGGCGGAATACGTGTTTTACCAGCATGTACCGTCCGGATCGCGTCCATCAACTCCTCGCCGAACATGTCCTTGAGCAGATAGCCCCGCGCGCCCGCCTGTAATGCCCGATAAATGTCTTCATCCCCGTCAAATGTTGTCAGCACAATGATCCGAGCTGCCGGAAAGTTTTGCCGAATCGCCTTAATCGCGTCCACTCCGCTCATTACCGGCAGGCGCAAATCCATGATTGTCACATCCGGATCATGCTCGCGAAAAAGCTCGATGGCCTGTCTCCCGTCTGATGCCTCCGCCACTACGGTCATATCGGGTACGGTCTTGACCAACGCCACCAGTCCCTGCCGCACCACATTGTGATCCTCAACCACCATTATCCTGATCGGCTGCATCAACTGGCTGTCGCCTCCAGCGATACTCTTGTTCCCTCGCCGGGTTTACTATCCACCTTCAACTCAGCTTTAATCTGTTCCGCTCTCTCTCGCATACCTTGCAATCCGAAATGTCCGGCGGGTCCGCGCCCATTTGCCTCGATCGCGAATCCACGCCCATCATCTGCAATGGTCATGCGTAGCTTCTTAGGCTCAAACACCAGCTCTATCGCGATGTTCTCGGCATCCGCATGCCGCACCGCATTTGTAACTGCCTCTTGCCCGATCCTGACTAGCTGATCTTCCAGCGCGCTCCCCAGCGGCCGGTAGGTCCCGTGCACTTCCACACGCGCCTTGACCGGGGAAGAAGCGGTCACCTGCTTCGCCATCTTCGACAAGCGAGCCGCCAGGTCCGCATGTTCAGCGGATTGCGACCGCAATTCCCAAATCGCACTTCGCGCCTCCGACAAACTGTCACGTACCAGCACCCGAGCCTGGTTTAAGTGCTCTTTCGCATTCTCCGTCGAAGACGTCAGCAGCCGCGCTACAATCTCCAGCTGGACCGAAACCGCTACAAACCCTTGCGCCAACGTGTCGTGAATCTCGCGCGCGATTCGATTGCGCTCTTCCAACACTGCATTGAACCGTGCCTCTACCTCGCTTACCCGCCAGCGATACGTTCCGTATCCGAACAAACAAACCATGCAGAGCATCAGAGCGGCAAACCAGTAAGTCCGATAGAAATGCGGCAGCAGCCGAAATCCGAGCGTGGCGCCCCTTCCATTCCAGATGCCATCGTTGTTGCGCGCCAAGACTCTAAACCGATAGTTGCCCGCCGGAATGTTCGTATAGTAAGCAACTCGCCTTGTCCCGGCATCAATCCAATCTCGATCAAATCCCTCCAGCTTATATCGAAAACGAACCTTCTGCGGCGCAACGAAGCTCAACCCCGCATATTCGAATGAGAATCGGGAATGTCCTGGCCTGACCTCCTTCAGGTCTGCAGGATCATAGCTGCGATCGTCTACCGAAACGGATTCAATCACAACCGGCGGAGGAACATCATTCAGACGCGCTTCCTCCGGAGGCAACAAGGCCGCTCCTTTCGGTGTCGCAAACCACAGGCCGCCATCCCTTCCCCTCCATACAGCGGGATGGCCGCCTCCCGTGCACTCACTGATGCTCAAACCGTCGCCGGTCCCATAAGACACCGCTGTAATGTCACCCGCACCGGTGCTTGCGAATCGGTTCAACTCCCGCGCATTCGCCCGATAAACTCCCGTACTCGCTGCCATCCACAGGTTCTCACTCCCGTCCTCCCAGATCCCGTAAATCGCTTGCGGCAGACCGGCATCAGCGCTGAAGGGGGTGAACTTCCCCTCTCGGTAGCGGTTTAAACCACCTTCTTCGGTTCCAATCCACAAACTGCCCTCACGGTCTTCGTAAAGCGCCGTGATGACGTCGCTCGATAACCCATCCGTCGTCGTGAAATTCACGATTCGCCCGTTTTCGAACCGGCTCAACCCGTGCAGAGTTCCAATCCAAAGCGCTCCGCCGCTGCCTCGCCGCACAGCTCCCACCAGATCGCTGCCCAGCCCGTTCCGTTGCGTATACGTTTCAAAGCGCCCAGTCTTGAAATGAGAAACACCACGGCGGGTCCCAATCCAGAGCGATCCATCACTATCCAGAAAGATCGAGCGCACAAAATCATCCGCTAGACCGTCCGCCGAGGTCAGCACCGAAATAACTCCGTTGTGGATGCGGTTCAGACCGTCTGGTGTGCCCACGAGCAGATCGCCGTTCGCGTCCTGCGCCAACGCGAACACCTGATCGCTCGACAAGCCATTCTTCGTGGTGATCGCTGAGAACTGCCCGCCCGAGAAGCGCCTTAATCCTTGTCCGCCGGTTCCTATCCAAACTACGCCGCTGCGATCTTCAAACACACAGCGCACCACATCCTGCGCTGCACTTTCCGCCTCCGTATACGTGGTGAACTTCTGCTCTCGGAGTATCGTTACACCATTCGACTCCGTCCCGGCCCAAAGATCGCCCTCCCGGTCTTCATGGAACGAGAGGATCATCTCGCCGGCAAGAACGTCGCCCAGGGAAAACCGCTCTACCTTACTGTTCGCGATTCTCGCTGCGCCCGCATCCGTTCCAACCCAAACACTTCCTTCCCGATCCTCATACACAGCGGTGATCCGGTTACTGGGCAATCCATCGCGAACTGTATAGAGTGTCGATTTAGCACCGCTCTCGAGTAGCAGCCCCTTGGCGGTTCCCATCCACCAGCCGCCGGCGGAATCCCTCAGCAGCACGTCAGTTTGGCCACTTGCGGAAACCCGCTCCTCGGGCCCATCTTCCAAACGCCCATGCTGAAAAATTTTGAGGCCGTCCTGTGTCGCAATGCAGAGTGCCCCTTGCCGATTCTCGGCGAAGGCGCGGATCGCGCTGCCGGTCGCAACGGCTCTGAACCGGTTATTCTCCAGCCGTGCTAAACCGTCCGTTGTTGCGGCCCAGACTCCTCCGGCTCTGTCCGCACGAACTGCCCATACATTATTCCCCGGCAGCCCGTCGCGCGTCGTAAAGGCCGTATGCTGCGCGCCCTTGAATCGAACCAA
The DNA here is from genome assembly GCA_963730865.1 of uncultured Acidobacteriaceae bacterium. Lineage (GTDB taxonomy): Bacteria > Acidobacteriota > Terriglobia > Bryobacterales > Bryobacteraceae > Bog-105. The sequence goes on from CAVSTO010000024.1 coordinate 9,846, forward strand.
TCCAACGGCGGAAGCGATCCACAGCGAACCGTCGCGCCCTTCGGCGAGCGCCCGGATGTTGTTGCTCTTTAGCTCCGGCGTGTTCTGCCGGTCGTATACTTCGAATCGCACGCCGTCAAATCGGACCACGCCCCCTTCAGTCGCGAGCCACATGTAGCCGTCTCGCGTCTGCACAATCGCATGTACCGTGTTTTGCGGAAGTCCGTTCTCGGTGCGCCAGGTCTGGTGCGCAAAACGGCCAAGCCCCACCTGTCTGTCAAGAGCAACGGCCGGCCTCAAGAGCCCGCTCAGCGCAAGCCCCATAAAGAGGCAATGTCGCCACTTCGCACGGCCTCGCTTTCGGTAACTCGACCCCTTCACCATCCTTCAGAGTAATGGTTATGGAGCAAGCGAACAGCAGACCGCTCCCGTTCACTCATTCGCGCAGAGGAGATGATTAACGTGGCGCCGAAGGAGTCGCTGCGACCCGTCCACGACCGCCTGCCACGCAAGTGACCGGTCGAAGCTGACAAGAGTTCCGTGGTGACGTGCCGCCAGACCAAGGAGGTATACCTCTGTCACTTGGCGGCTCCCTGCAATCGGCACGCTCTTAAAAATGGAATCATCCGTAATCGACAAATCGTCGGGCCAGAATTCGTAAGACTCGCTGAACACTGTCTTCAAGGCATTCAGGATTTGAATCACCTCGCTCGGGCTCCGTTGTCCGGTGGGGTAAACCGCTTGCGAGACGACCCGCACCATTCCGTTCTCTGTCAAAGGGCACGTTGCCCAGCGATCGCGGTGATACGTCGTGAACCAATTCTGCATAGATTCGTGACCGACATGATCCGAATCCACTAAGGCGATGATCGCATTCACGTCCAGCAGTGCGGCCATCTTTGGCGTCGTTTTCCAGAAGCTCTTTCACCGCTTGAGCTGTGACGGCCCGTGCGCCGGGTTTTCGGGGAAGAACCGGAATCTTCCCAGGGTGCCGAACCATTGTGGCAGGCTGTAGCGCCCGCCGGGCAAGGTCTGAGAGCACTCGGCCCAAGCTCTGTTCCCGCTCCCGCGCTAAATCTTTAGTAAGGCGCAGAATATCTTCGTCCAGATCTACTGTGGTCCGCATATCGCGAATTTACCATCACTGATGATGTGACGAGATGCACCGGGACGGGAGATCAAAGCGCGAGCTGGCCCTCATACTCCATATCCGCCAGATGGAATTTTTGATTCAACTTCATCCGTCCGACTGTCGCCTCGAACTGTACATCTCCGTCCCCGTTCGTGATCGGTAGCGCTGTTTTCAGGAACCGAAAGAAATACACATCGGCGGTGCCAATGCGGCGGTAATCGGAATCGATCGCCGTCACAGGCGGCTTCCCGGCAATCGACAAGAAAGCGCCACGCGCCAGAGCTTTGGGATCGGAACCGGCCTCAGGGGGAGCCAAACCGACAACTGCCACAACGTACTTCGGCCAATTGTCCTTCACGCGCGCCAGTTGCTCGGCCGTCGGCCCACTTTTTGGTGACCTTAACTTCAACACCGCCAAGCGAACCGGCAATGCGCTTGCCCAGATGACCTTTAGAACAGGCTGGCTCTGCGGGGCTCCCACAGGCGCCGAACCTAAAGAAGGTGTTCGTCCCGTAGGCGGCGGCGCATTCCGGTCGTTTGGCATGTTTCCAAGTTCCGCGGTCGGAGGAGCTGATGCGCTGACGACCGGATCCATGTCCACATACGCTACCCCGGGTCGTTCGCTGAGAGGCATGGGATGTTCCTTCGCCCATGGCGACTTCGTCATGATCTGCCGCGCATCTTCGAGGGTCCAAGAAGTGAAATCCTTGTTCCAGATTTCCGGCATTGTGCTTCCCAACAGCACCGCACCCATGCCCGCAAGAGCCAGCAATCTCATCTGCACGGAAACCGACCTCCTACGCGAAGAGACTGAACAACAGCATAACTCCTCTCGAGCCAAGCAATGGCAGCCCAAATCGACAAAACGCTTCGGTTTTGAACTGGAAAGGAACTGCGGGCCAGATGCTACTCTGCGATAGTGCGCGCACAATCGGACAGTGCAACAGTGCAGGCGAATGCGCGCAGCCGATTCGTCGCGGACGCGAGCAGCCGATTTTTCTTGGGTGCAGCCGTCGTGAGTTTTGCCGCCTGGCTGTTTCACAGCTACGCTCCAGCGAATCTGCTGATCTCCGCCGGCCGCTTAGCGACTAAGCTTTTCCATCACTAGAAACACATGATTGCCGCCTATTTCCTGATGGCGACGGCAGTGGCCGCGCTGTTCTCACGGACCTTGCGGGGCTTAGCCCCGAACTACGCTCTTTGGATTGTGGGAATTGTCATCGGCTATACCGCCCTTCTGCTACCGGCACAGATCGTGGCGGCTTTGCAGCTTGCAGGTATTTTATCCCGAATGCCGGAATCCGCTTGGCTAGCCTTCCAAGCGCTTCTCATGGCGGGCGCTGTTCTTGTCCATTTTCGAAGCAACAGCCTACGGCCGCTTTCCGATCGCCCGTCGATAGCGGCCCAAACGCCCGGAACAGATCGTCTACCCCGGCACCTGAAAATCGGAATTGCGGTCATGGCCGCCACGTTGTTCCTCTTTGTCATCCGCGCCTTCTTCGCGTTTCCAGCGGGTTATGACGCCAATGCCTATCACTACCTGGAGGCGCTCCGCTGGCTTCAGGACGGTTCCTTGCACATGGAAAAGGGAACCATTTGGTACTTCAGTCTGCCGGGTAATGGCGAGCTCCTCATGATGCTCACCCTGGCGGCGCGCCACGACCGCTGGCTCATTTGGGTTACCTGGCCTTCCACCGTCCTTCTCATTCTTTCCTTCCGTTATCTCTGCGCGCGACCGTTCGCCTTGCCCCGATCTTTCGTACCGGTCACCTTGACCGCCATCTCCATCCCGATGGTTTGTTACCAGACCTTCTCCGGCTATGTAGATGTGATGGGCGTCGCACTCTTGCTCGGCGCACTCGCGCTGGTACTGATCTTTGCTGAACATGCCACCAACCGGGAAGGTAAGCGAGCGATCTGGCTGCTCTTCGTAGCAGGCTTGAGTTGCGGCATCGCAAGCGGGACGAAACCTACTTTCTGGCCCCTGGTTGCGCTCTTATCTATCGGAATCGCGATAGGACTCGGACGGGCTATGAGATGGCGGAATCACGTTTTCATCACAGGCCTGTCCTTATTCCTCGCCGGACTCATCATTCCTTCTGCCTTCTGGTTCTGTCGCGCCTGGTACGAAACAGGTAATCCTCTATATCCCATGCAGGTTACGATTTTCGGTCACACCTTCGCTGGTTTCGTCGCGACAGGCAACAGCGGCATCGCTCCTTCCGAATACGCTTTCGAATTCGTTCGCCGCCCTATCGAGTGGCTTGTCTATCCGTGGACCGAGTGGAAGCGTCATTCAGGCTACCTGTTGCAAAGCTATAGCGAAGTCACGGGACTCGGCGGAATGTTTGCGACGTTCACGATTCCCGGCGTGTTTTACACTCTATGGCTCTGTTTCCGGCGCAAAGGGAACTACGCTCTTTGGGCGTGGTTGCTCGGTTTGCTCGCACTCCTGCTGGTCTCGTGGTGGTTTCTCTACGATAAGAATTTGCGCTACATTGTTGCACTGCCTGTCCTGGCCTGTTTACTCACGGCACCTTTTTTCGAAGTGATGGAAAGCTGGCGCACCCGGACTTATCGCGTGCTCTTCGTCGCCGCCCTCGCCGCAACATGCGCGGTCTTGGTCTTTGAGCCGGTTCATGCCATTGCTTCGACCCTGCGGTCCGGAGACTGGAGCCGATCCGCCAATTACGGCTATCCCGAACGAATGGATCATCTGCCGCCCGGGGCCGTGCTGCTGAATTTGGCCAGCGATTCTTTTGATTTTCCGCTCGCGGGAAAGAACTTGAGCACTCGCGTGATCAGTCCGCTCGAAATAGCTTCGCCCGTGACACGTGAGTATTTGAGAAAAAATCACGTCGAATACATCGTCCAGGAATTCGAACTCTTGCCAGGAGCACAGTTGGCGGAACCGCCGCCGTTCCCCGGTCTCGTTCTAGCTTATTCACGAGATACAAAGCTGGAGGACGGAACCATCACGCGCTGGCTACTCTGGCGAGTTCAGGACGCATCCACCGCAAAACCGTAGTGCGAGATCGTTGCCCACACCCCTTTGGCGTAGTTCGGCGAATCGCACCGGACTCCGCTTCCACTGCTTCCAAATCGCAGACCGTAATCTGCGCCTGACCAACTGTTCAAGACTCTGCAGCACGCTCGGCGTCCCGCATTTTCCGAAATAGCTAATCCAGCGCCTTAAATACTGGGCCTGTTCCTCGGCCATCGTTCCGGTGCTCACACCTCGTGTTCGGCGCTCGCCGGCTCCGAACATGGATGTTGCACGCCTCCGCATACCGGGCGAAACGGTGACCGCGTTTCTCTAGCTCCTGGTCCAAGTCCTCGAGCACCGTGTTCCATAACAGCGGTGATAACGGTCGGCCCTGCGGGGTCCCCTCACCCACCGGACTCACCAGCCCGCCTTCCATCACTCCAGCACGAAGAAACGCGCGTATCAGTATACGTCAGTCCTGATGCCGTGTCGGTAAGGGAACTGGAAGCCGGGAACGTCTTGGTCGCTGTTTGCACGAGCAGGATTTTGACTTGATCCGGTGTGAGTGCCGGGTTGGCGTGCACGATGTCGGCAACGGCTCCGCTGACCACGGCGGCGGCCATGCTGGTGCCGCTCAGAGTAAAGAAGTTCTTGGACGTTTGCTCGCCTTGCCGGTAATTGGTGTCTTCAAAATAGGACTTGGCTACCAGGTTTCCGAAATTCTGCTTCACCAGAGTGGCGCCGGCCGCCTGAAGGGAAACAATCAGATTACCCGGAGCGACCAGATCCGGCTTCACCACGTGGTCCACTTGGGTGGGGCCTTTCGAACTATAGCTCGCCACTAGATCGTCCGCCCTCGTATAAGTTCCTTCCGTTTTCATTGCGCGTCGGCTGCAGGACCCGTTGGCCGAACTGGTGAAGATCGATTCGAAGTCGATCGGGGTTGGGCGATATCAACACGATGTGGACCAGCGGCGCTTGGGCCAAGCCCTGGATAGCACCATCGAGGTGTGCGTGAATCGCGTGGGCGTGGATTTTGAACACTGCCTCGTTCGCCCTACTTCGGCATGTGGCCGGGATTAACGAACGCACGGCACGGAAAACGGTGGCCGATCGGGATGAGAAAGGAGCTTTTCGCTCGCGCGCGCAGTTGACTCAGGTGCCTGGTTTCGGGCCGAAGAGTTTTGAACAAGCGGCGGGGTTCTTGCGCATTCGAGGCGGCGACAGTCCGTTGGACATCGACAGCTGTGCATCCGGAGTCGTATCCGATTGTGGAGAAGATCGCGAGTCCCTTCACGTGGATATTGCAGCATTGATCGCAAAGCCGGCGCTGGTGGATTCGGTCAAGCTGGAAGAATTCGAAACTGAGCGGGCCGGCATGTACACACTGCGCGACATTCGCGAAGAATCGCGCAAGCCGGGCGCGATCCGCGCGAACAGTTCGTGACGGCAAAGCCGGCAGCGAGCATGGAAGATAAGTTACTTGTCGAGTAACTTTCGCAGCAGGTAACTTGACGTTTATCACTGCACCTGCGGGTCGAGAGTGAAGCAGAACAGTGTGTCGCCCGCGGGCACCAGCACATACTGCTTACCGTCAAGCATGTAAGTGATAGGTCCAGCGCTGGGGCTTGCCGTAAGTCCGGCGTGCCACAAGATTTTTCCATCCTTCGGGTTAAAGGCGATGAAGTTGTTACCGTTACTGGTAAACAACAGATTGCCCGCGGTGGTGAGCATGGCTACAATACCGCTGCCACTGGGCCAATCGTGCCGCCAAGCAATGTTACCGGTTTTGTAATCGATGGCGACGAGCGCACCGCCTTCACCGCCGACTGCGCTATCGAGTCCGCCCCAGCCTTCGGGGCGCTCGTCCGTATCAGTCAGATAGAACATGCTGTAAGTGCGGCTCGAGCCGACATATAGTAAGCCGGTTTGAGGATCGAAGCTGGGGGCGGGCCAGTTTGTGCCTCCATTCGAGGACGGGGAGACGAGAGTGCCATCGACGGATGGGAACTTGGCGGGATTGGGAATGGGCTGTCCCTTGGCATTCAAACCCTCGGCCCAGTTCACTGTATTAATAAAAGGCTTGGTTAAGATGTGCTTGCCGTTGGTGCGGTCCAAGACAAAGAAGTAACCGTTGCGGCTGGCTTGTATGAGTAACTTACGGGGCTGGCCATCGACAACTCCGTCAATTAATACCGGAGTTTCGACGGCGTCCCAATCGTGCACGTCGTGCGGGGAGACCTGGTAATACCAGACGAGTTTGCCTGTATCGGGATTGAGGGCAACGATTGTGCATGTATACAGGTTGTCGCCTTTACGGCTCTTCTCGGCCATCACGGGGTTCGGGTTGCCGGTGCCGAGGTAATAGAGATTAAGTTGGGGATCGTAAGTTCCGGGCATCCAGGTTTCGCCGGTGCCGTGCGCGGAAGCGTATTCGTCGGGCCACGTTTCGATACCGGGCTCGCCTTTACGCGGAGTGGTGTTCCACTTCCATTGCAGAGCGCCGGTTTCTGGATCGCGCGATTCGAGAAAACCGGGGTTGTCGAGATGATCGCCGCCGATGCCCACGAGTATGTGGTTGCCGACGACGACGGGCGCGACGGTAGACGTGTAATCGAGCTTGGGGTCGGCAATTTGAACTTTCCAACGTTCTTTGCCGGTGTCGGCATCGAGGCTGACGAGGTGGCTATCGGGCGTTTCAAAGAACAGCCAATTCTCATACATGCCGACGCCGCGATTGCCGATGGTGCTGCCGGTATTCTGCTGGTATTGGTAGTGCCAGAGCTCACGGCCGGTGCGAACGTCCGCTGCCCAGACATTATTCGGGGACGTCAAGTACAGAACATCGTTGACCAGGAGCGGAGTGGATTTGATGACCACGCCGGTAGCCGCGTTACCGCTGGTGAAGCGCGAGGCCCAGGCGAGCCCAAGGGTGTTGACGTTGCTGGAATCGATCTGTTTTAGCGGGCTGAAGCGGCGGCCGGAGTAATCGCCGTTGTAAGTGGGCCACATGGTGGTGGGCTGTTTGAGCAGCGCGCCGGGATTAAGATCTTGCGCGACGGCAGCGCCGGACAGGGCCACCAATAGAGAGATGAGAAGGCGGATATTCATTTGAGAGTCACCAGATAGGCGGTCACGTTGTGGATATCAGCGTCAGTATATTCGCCGAGCATTTGGGTGTGAGCGCGTAAGGGATCGTGGACTTCGACTTTCGGCGTCGCGCCGTTGCGAGCGAAGGAGTGAAACTTACCGCTAGCGTCATGAAGAGAGACGGTGAAGTCGTCAATGCGATCGAGCAGGCCCGAGAAGGATTGGCCGTCCGGAAGCGTGACAGTCACGGTAGGCGCGCCGAGGGTGGATCGGGGTGAACCGGAACCACCGGGTCCTCCGCTATCGCGGCGGCCACTACGAGGTTGCAGCCAGCGTTGCTGCAAGGAGAAAGGATCGTACTTTCGAGCGATGCCGGCGAGGTCGCCGGTGGGCGAATGGCAGGTGTTGCATTTCCCCGCGCCGTTGAAATAGATTTCACCCTGTTTGGCATTCCCGGTGACCACATTGCCGTAGGTGTAGGTTCCGCGATGGCCGGCGGCGTAGGTCCGGACATGCAGCCACGCCACTATATCGGCAATTTGCGGTTCAGTCAGATTGAGCTTGGGCATGCCTTTATCGGGACGGCCTTCACGAATGACGGGGGCAATGAGGATTCCTTTTTCGTCGTCGAGAACCAGGAGGGAACGAACTAAATCCGGAGCGCCCGGGCCGCCGTTAGCCGCGACGCCGTGGCAGCCGGCGCAGTAGGTAGCGAAGACTTTGCCGCCACGCTCGACGGCGGCGGGATCCTGCTTCGAGCCCGCGATTGCCGCCGCGCTGATGTCATTTTGTGCAGGGCGAGCGGCGTGAGAGGCGCCGGCGGGCGGTTCCTGAGCGAACGTCCATGTAGCCGCACACGAAAGAAGCAGCAAACTCCTCAGCTTGGAGGTAAGCATCAGCTTTCATTATGCAGGTCGTCTGTCCCCTTGACTATCTACAAACAGGGGCGATATTGTAGATGGTCATGGGCAACCGACTGCGTGGGTAAACCGACTGATCTTGTGCAAGGGACGCTGGACCTGCTGATTCTGAAAACGATTTCGCTGGAACCGATGAACGGGTGGGCGATTGCTAAGCGGATTGTGCAGATTTCGAAAGATGTTTTGCAGGTGCAGCAGGGATCGCTGTATCCGGCGCTGCATCGGCTGGAACATCAGCATTGGATTAAAGCCGAATGGAGGGAATCCGAAAACAACCGGCGGGCGAAGTTCTATTCATTGACTACGGCGGGACGGAAGCAGTTGAATACGGAACTCGAGAATTGGGAGCGGCTGTCGGGAGCGATCGGATTGGTGATCGATGCGGTGTAGATGAGTGCGTATAGCAGGCGACTTCGGTCCGCCGAAGGAGCTTTTAACCAGAGCCAATGATATGTTGCTCTCGTGCGTTTTGCATTGCTATTTGCCGTGTCCGCAACCGTGTCCTTCGGTGCCGCGCCGATGGGATGGAACTCCTGGAACAGTTTTGCCAATATCGTAAATTCCAAAATCGTTCAGCAGCAGGCCCAAACTCTGGCCTCAAATGGCATGAAAAAAGCCGGTTACGAGTATGTGGTCATCGACGAGGGCTGGTGGCTTGGAGAGCGTGACGGCGAGGGCAACATCGTCGTAAATCCTAAGCAGTGGCCCGCCATTAAGCCTGGCCAGAAGGATGGCGACATGGCCAACATCGCCGATTACATTCACAGCTTGGGCCTGAAGGCGGGGATCTACACCGACGCAGGTCGCGACGGTTGCAGCATGTATCCTGACTCCGGCCCCAAGTACATGAACACCGGCAGCGAGGGGCATTACGACCAGGATTTCCTGCAGTTTTTGAAATGGGGCTTCGATTACGTCAAGGTGGACTGGTGCGGCGGAGCAAAAGAGAAGCGGTCCGGCGCGGTGCAGTATGCCGAAGTCGCCCGCTCCATTCAACGTGCAGAAAAGATAACCGGGCGTAGATTGTTCTTCTCAATCTGCGAGTGGGGCAGCCAGAACCCCTGGTTCTGGGCTCCCGGAGTCGGCGGCATCGAGAGCAGCATCTGGCGCACGGGAGGCGACATTATTCCTCCCGTTGTCGAAAGCCTGTATGACCCGGAACACGACAAACGCGTCATCGCCCTCAAGAACGTGCTCGACTCATTCGAGGCCGGAATGCATCCGGAAGCACAACATACCGGTTACTACAACGACCTGGACATGATGGTTATGGGTATGCGCGGCATGACTCGTGGCATGGACCGGATCCACATGGGACTGTGGGCGATTTCGAGTGCGCCGCTGATGGTGGGTTCCGACCTGACGCGGCTTTCTCCGGCAACTCTATCGTTGTTAAATAATAGGGAAGCGCTCGCAATTCACAATGACCCATACGGTTTGCAAGCCATCAAAGTCGCTGAACCCAGTCCCGGCGTCCAGGTCTGGGCAAAGCCCATGGCCGTTGCCGGAAGACGCGCGGTCGCCATACTGAACGGCGCGGATAGCTCGGCGCAGGTAAAGATCGATTGGAGCAAAGTTGGGCTGAATGGCGCTCCGCGATCATCGCGCGACGTGTGGAATGGACGGGATCTCACCAGGCCTGACGCGATGTTCTCCGTAGCCGCTCACGATCTCCTGCTACTGGTCTTCGAGGGCGACGATAAAAAACCAGCCGAGTATCTTGCAGAGCAATCGAACATAGTCGGAATCGAAGCAACCAGCGGTCCAACGTTCGCAACCTTGCAGTACACAAACACTTCCGGTAACGCTGAAGTGGTCCGAGTAAAAAGCAGCTCGGGCCTTTCGAGTGCCCTCGCTCTCCCTGCTACGGCCGGATCAAACACTGGCACGGCCGGCCTTATCTTGCCGCATGGAACCGCTGACCTTTCATTCGAGGCACCCCTGGCAACTATTCGCAAGCTGTCTGTGTATCGCTGGTGATTGTTACCCCATGCACAGTGATCAGCAACACGATTGGATACCATTTTGATTGCATCCGGCACGCAATTTAGCTATGAAGCGAGTAGATCTCTATATCAAAGTGGAAGTGGAACTGGACGAGGAAGAGACGGCCGACCGCGTGGGCCGCGAAATTTGCCGTCAGATTGAAAAAATGTACGTGGTGCGCGCCGCCGAATTATCCAGCTCAATCGCCCGCGACTGATTCGCCTACGAGTTCCTTGTGAGTGCGGGTCAGGTAGGAATCCGTCATGCCCGCGATGTAGTCGCAAACCACCCGATGAACGGGTTCGCGGTGCAAACGCTTGCGATAGCCCCGGGAAACAGATTGCGGATGTTCTAACAAGAAGACAAAGAGTTCCGCCATGCGTTCTACCGCGGCGCTACGGTCCTCGACCAGTTGTGCGAAAGAGTACACCCGGTCGACCAGCACGGAATGGATCTGCCGGTTGATCTCGGCTGCTTCAGGAGTAAGCTGCGCCAACCGGTAACGAAGCGCGCGCACATCCTCGACGGTCTCGACGCCGGCAGCGTCCGCCGCGCGAACCGTCCCTTCAATCAGTCCGCCAACCAAGATGTTGATCAGTTGCCGCTGAATTTCCCAAAACCGCACGTGCGTCGACGCTCCCGGGAATTGCGTATCCACTTGTTCGGCCAGTTCGGCAACCAAGGGGACTGCGGCCGCGATATCGTCGAAGGTACAAAGCTTGGCTGCGAACGCATCATCGGTATCCGCGGTGTTATAGGCTATTTCGTCGGCTAAATCGAGCAGTTGTGCTTCGAGCGGCGGCCGTAGGCCGGGGAGAAATTCGTGCAACTCCGGCTCCGCATCGGAAGCCACTTCGCGAGAGTGCTTGAGAATGCCTTCCCGAACCTCAAACGTTAGGTTCAGACCGTCGAAGCGCGCGTAGCGCTGTTCCAATTCATCGACCACGCGAAGCGCGTGACGGTTATGCTCAAACGAGCTGCCGAAGCGGCTCATTTGCCGGTTCAGTTCCTTCTCGCCGACGTGCGCGAAGGGCGGATGTCCCAGATCGTGCGCCAGCGCCAAGGTCTCTGTGTATTCTTCGTTCAACTGGAGGGTGGCCGCTACGGTGCGCGCTATCTGCGACACTTCAATGGTGTGGGTTAACCGGTTGCGAAAGTGATCGCACAATCCAGCCGCGAACACTTGCGTTTTTCCCTCAAGCCGCCGGAATGCGCGGGCGTGAATGATGCGGTCGCGGTCTCGTTGAAAATCATTGCGATATGGGTGAGGCGGCTCGGGGTATTTGCGGCCGCGCAGAGCCTTCGGACCTAAGCGGAGTCGGCCCAGCATTCAGTAGAGACGGTTACTTCGTCAATTGGGTGGACATCTGTTCAACGGCACGGGAGACAGCAGGATCCTGCGTCGGGCTCTTCAGCGAGTCGAGAATCTTCTTCGCCTCTTGCGGGTTCGTGCCCTCGTCCAGGCGAGCGAGCAAGATTTGAGCCTGCGCTTTCGAAACTAAATCAGTCGGTTTATTGACCAGTTCGCGTAGCAGCGTCTGCGCTTCCGAAGTCTTGTTCTCGGCCGCATATAGCTGAGCGAGCGCGATCTTCGCGAGCGGTGCACATTCGGTGCTCGCTGATGCGACGGCATGCAAATCCGATTCCGCCCCGCGAGTATCTCCACTTTGCGCTTCAAGCGTTCCGCGGTAGTACTGAGCGGTCAGACCCTGCCGGCTGCTACCGTCCTTCGCCACGACGTCCGATAGTGCTTTGATTGAGGCTTTGGTCTTCGCATCCTGCGTCGCGAACGTTCTGGCGGAAGGATTCGCCGGATTTGCCGGCCCCACCTGGGCGCCAACAACTTCAAAAGCCGCTTCCAGATCCTGGTTACGGATACTGTTCTCGTAAGACGAATACCAAATAGCCACGCCCGCTATGATGGCTACCGCGAGGACGATGACACTCCAGCGAATAACCGCTGCACGGTGGGTATTAACGTACTCGAGGGTTTTTGAAACGGTATCGGTGAACTGGTCGTGTTCAACCTGTTCCTTTAATTCATGACGGGTCAAAGAGAAAAAACTGCCTTTCTAGGCGGCCAACCTATTAGATTAGCACGGCTAAAGGCCCTTTCCGGGCTCCCGCGGGCTAGGATTGCAGGTCGGCTAAATCGCGTTTGATGGCGAATTTCACCAGCCCGGCAACATCGTGAATATCCAGCTTGCGCATCAGGCTGGAGCGATAAGTATCCACCGTCTTCGGGCTCAAATTCAAGCGCGCGGCGATCTCTTTGGCGCGAATACCTTCCACTAGGAGCGTAAACACCTGAAATTCGCGGCTGCTGAGGGACTCGATCGGGTCCGCCACTTCGTTCCGCCCGTTGTTTTCTCCGAATAGAGACATGACTTCGATTTGCGGCGAAACGTAGATACCGCCCTGCGTGAACTGGGTCAGCGCGTCCGCCATCTGCTCGGAGGTGGAACTCTTCAAAAGATATCCACAGGCGCCCGTCCGTAAGACCTCGAGAACGGTTTTGCGGTCCTTCCGTGTGGAAAAGACGGCGCAACGGGTCTTGAGCCCGTCATTACGAACGCGGCGAATCACCTCAGTAGCCGCCAGATCGGAGAGCGCGAGATCCAGCAGCGCAACAGCCGGCTCCAGGCGTTGTATCTCGCTCAACGCGGCAGAGGCGGTGCCGGCCTGTGCGACAACTCGAAAGCCCGCAATAGAGTTGCAGAGAGCAGCCAACCCTTCGCGGACCAGCGTCAACTCATCTGCAATCAGTACATCAACCGGCCGAGCTTCCGGAGCCGGAAAGGGAACAGCTTGTGTGGCGGGACCAGGCATGGGGCGTAGCGTCGTTGAAGTGGACACGCTTGTGTTGATACAGTGCCTGATCCCGTCCACTTATCTCATGCCACCGTAACTGCCCGGGCCCGCCGGACCAAATTTATTTTGCGACTACTCTACTAGCTTGGCTGCCGGGCTACTTGAAGCTCCGTACTGCCTCCGCTTCATCGTCGTAGACTTCGAAAACGGTATATAGTTTCGTGATCTGGAGCAGGTCTTTGACGCGCTTCGACAACCCCAGCAGTTTCAGTTGTCCTCCGTTGTTGGTTACCGTCGTGAACCCTGAAACCATCTCACCAATACCCGAGCTATCGATATACGAGACCTCACTGAGATTGAGCAGCAGCTTCTTATTGCCTTTCGCGGACATGTCGCGGATGATGTCGCGGAACGCGCTGGCGCCTTCGCCCAAAGTAATCCGCCCGCCCGCATCAATCACCGTGACATCGCCAACCTGGCGGGATGTCAATTTAACACTCACTTATGCCTCCTTTTCGAATCAGATCCAATTAGAACCGATTCTGCAACACCAATCCTAGTGCTGGGTTAATTTCTTAACGAGACGAACCTCTGTGCCGCCGCCTGGGCGAGGATGGAGGTCGAAGTCATCCATAAAAGCGCGTATCAGCAGAAGACCGCGGCCCGACTGCCGCAACAGGTTCTCCGGCGCCAGCGGATCGGGAAGCGAGCTCAGCTCGAAGCCCGCGCCTTCATCGCCAATCGTAACGATCAGGCTGTCGCCGGATCGTTCAATATCCAAGTGAACCTTCTTCTTGCTGCTGTACCGGTTGCCATGGACCACCGCGTTGACCATGCACTCGCGCAGCGACATGCCGATCTGGTGCTGCTCATCCTCATCGAATCCGGCGCTCTCCGCTTCACGCATGACCAGCGTCTCCGCCGTGTCGACACTGTCTAAGGTCGAATCGAGTGTTGTCTGAGTTTTTTCCATGTTCCCGACGCCGCGCCAGACCATAGATGACTTGCCAGCGTCCCCGCTTCAGGGCCGTGACACCGAATCGTCAAAATACCATGGCAAGCGCCCAACCGATCAAGAATGCTGGCTCACAGGGTACTACAACTTACTTCATAGTCCGATTGTCAGTAGTGTGCCGTCCCCAGACTTCAGAAAAAAGGCTTGCCGCCGTTATCGCTCTTTTTCGGCGATCGCTTGCGAGGGGCAGCCGATTTCTTGGCGGCCGTCTTACGCGCCGCCGGTTTGCGCCGGGTGACGCCCAACGATCGTTCCAGGATATCCTCCAACAGTTTCTTTTCCGCGGGCAGGACCACTTTCGAGAACTTCTCAGGCCTCTTACTCGCCAGTTTTTGCAAATCGGACATCCACTTCAAGGACTCGGCCGCCGGATGGTCGCCTATCGAGCCCACCACCTTCAGCGCTGCTTCGAGATCTGGAACCGAGCGATAACAACTGAGAGCTTCCTTCAGATTCCCTTGCGCAATGTGGGATTCCGCCGCGTTGCGAAAATCGCCCAATCCTTCGTAGCAAACCGCTTCGAGCTTCGGCTGACGCTCGGCGAGATCCTTCAACGTCGCGAGAGCAGGCCCAAATTGCCGGTCCTTAATCAATAGCTGAATGGAGCGTTGTTGTAGCCGCTGCGTGCGGACCAGCCGGTCGGGTACGTTCAGCGCCTCATACAAGGGTGGGATCAGTTTGACTAGAACGGCGGCGTTGCGCCCGTTGAAAACAGCACCTTCCAACTCTTCCAGCCAAATATTCGCGCGGGAGCCAAGCTCAACCATCAGCCAGGATTCGAGATCGTTCTTGCGCTCCGGCAGGATTTGCGCCAGGTAAACCAGAGCATGCAGCCGGTCCTCGCCCGTTGCGCCATGAAGCCGTCCGATGGCGCCGATGATGGCGGCGAGTCCGTAGCGGCTCGCATTGGTGGCCGCCCGTTGCGCCTCCTGGAACAGATCCGGCCGTCCCAACTCAGCCGCGAGCCGGACATTACGGAGCCCCAGGCTGAAACACACTTGGGCCAAGGTTAGGAAAGCGGCGCTCCGGGCAGCTTGGTCTGTCACGGCGGCAAGCGAACCCGGCCGCCCCAACAGAGTAATGGCCTGTTGCGCGCGCGACCAGGCGATCTCGGGCTTCACGTCCAGATATTGGCGGGCATCCAACTGACAACGCTGAACGCGCTCTTCCACGTCGAGTTCCTCTTCCTCGAGCGTTTTGAGCAGAGCGGCCGGAACGCACGAAGCCACTCCACTTTCGGCAGCCCCGCCATTGAGAAATGAAATGCTCTGTCGAATGATCTGCTCCGTGGGTTCAATGTCCAGCCAGAACAGCCGCTCCGTGGGACGACTCAGAGCGACCCGCAATTGATCGATTGCCAGACGCCTGCGTAGTCCTTCAATATCGCCGCCTGCGCGCAGTCGGTTATCGTCCCGCAGAATGCGTTCTAATTGCCTGCCTGCATCCAAAACGCAAACGGAGTTAAAATCCAGCCCTTTGGCTTCGGAGACCGTCAGCACCGCGGGCCGCGCCGCTTCCGGCACATGGGCCGGCACGGAATCGTCCAGGGTAATTAAAGCAAGACCCTCGCGAGCGGCTAGCGAAAGCATCAACTCATTCAACTCGGGTCCGGGCGTAGCACTGCAGTAGAGAACCTGGTCGGCGGCGTCGTCTTCAATCTCGGCATAGCCCGTCCCACTGGGCCGCTCATGCTTCTGAAGATGCGAGTAGAGATCCCACACTCGATTGACAAGCTCCGCAATGCGCTGCGGGCTCCGCAAGTTTGTCGAAAGCTTGAATTCCGATGGAGTGCTCAGTTGCGAATGCAGCAGGTCGCTCAGCCAACCCCATTCAAAGTCGGTGGGGCGTACCGTCTGGGCCTCGTCGCCGGAGAGCAGCAGCGGCGCAGCCAACCGGCGCGAGCGATTGGTTCGCGAGGCCAGTTCGATCAGTAAGAACGCCTCGATGGGAGTGAGATCCTGACATTCATCGACAGCGATGCAGTCGAAATCCAACAGCACCGGGTCGACAGGATGATTGTCGCGAGCGGGGCCGCGCAGCCGCTCCACTGCTTTCCAGGCCAGTGCGATTTCCGGGAAATAATTCTCCGCAAGAGGACGTGACGTGAGCTTTTCAAGGCGAGCGGCGGCATCGAGTGCGGCGCTCACCGGCGCATGACCGAGGAAGCGCGTTCGACGTTCCCGATAGGCTTTTTCCGGCACACGCGGGCTGTCGCAAGCCGGGAATCGGCTCACGGTCAACGGCAGCGCATCACCAGCCAGATGGGCATACAATTCATCATAAAGAGCCGTCTGGCTGTTGGTCCAAGCGCCCAGGCTGCGCGCAAACGGCGCCACATCTTTCAGGAACCGCCGCTTGGCCTCGTATTCCGGGAGAATCGGCGCGTCCACGCCCAGCACTTGCCGCACCAGAGTCGCAAACGTCAAAACGTGGAATTGCTTGTGTGACGAGCAGAAACGATCGAAGTACTCCCGGGCCAGCGCCGCGAGGTTTTTCGAATACGTGACGTAGAGCACGCGTTGCGCGCCGGAAGCATCGGCGGCATGTAACAAAGCCGTCGTCTTACCCGATCCCGGATGGCCCTTCAGGAGCCGCACGGACTGGCGCGACGAAGCAAACCTCAATTGCGGTTGAGTCCACGGGAAAGGCGCGTATTCCTCACGCCGCAGGTCTTGTACGGTAAGCGGCAGGTACTGGGTGGCGAGAGATTGCGCCGTCAACGGCGAATGATCGTCGTGGTGCCGGATGTCGCGCAGAAAGAGCGAGCCGTCCGGCGCCTCCGAGAACTCTTCCGATGCCTTTAGTGGAATCGCGTTTTTGGGCGCCCACCAGGCATAGAAGTGGCTGCCATGATTACCGCCGAGACGGGAACGCCGCCAGCCCCGATTGACGCCCTGTGTCGCTTTATAGTGAAGGCGCTGCGCATCCACCGACATCCGTTGCAACAGGAACGCCGCCCGTTTGCCGATTGAATCGCGGCTATGTTCGCCGAGCTTCTCTAAGAAATCCTGATGACAGAAGAGCGCGTTGGCCGGCTTAGCGGTCTCAAAGGTTTCCACCAAGCCAAGTTGTCCTTTGCTGGCCACAGATCTTCAGAATAACTGGCAACCAGAATGGCTCACCGGCTGCACCTGACGTTGCCGGCTGCGCTCAAGGTTATAGTTCGAATACGCCGAATGCTCGATAACGTTATTTGGCACGCGCTGAACACGGAACATGCACGGTTTGCTCTTTCTGCGCAGGCCGCGCGCAAATATCCCTCCGATGTCGCGCCGTTCGCCGGAATCGCGGACAACAGCGCGGATTCTGTGACGCAGCTTCGCGGCCTGCTCGCGCCGGGAGAAACCGTCTACCTCATGGGCGACACTCCGCCAGCGGTGCCGGGACTCAATCCCGGCGAAAGCGTACCGGGTGTACAAATGATTGCTTCAAACGTGCCACGGCAAACGGGTTCCGAACCGCGGCCTGATCCGCTCATCGCTCAACTGACCGCGCGAGACGCCGGCGCCATGGTGGAACTAACCGATCTCGCTTTCCCCGGGTTCTTTCGTATTCGCACCTGCAAAATGGGCGTCTACTACGGCATCCGCGTCGACGGCGAACTAGTCGCCATGGCGGGTGAGCGCTTGGCCATTCCGCATTACCGCGAAATCAGCGGGGTCTGCACGCATCCGGCTCACACGGGAAAGGGCTACGCTTCGAAACTGATTACGCACCTTATGCAAGAGCACGCCGCCGCCGGTCTCGGCTCGTTCCTGCATGCGAAGACGGTGGACCAGCGCGCCATTGCCTTGTACACACGCCTCGGCTTTTCTATTCGAAGAGAGGTCGCCTTTCACCCACTGTCTCGCTCTGTCCGATTTTGAACACGCGTCAGCGGAATCGCAAACAGCTTGAGCAACCGGACACCGGCGAGAGATCCGCGAAAGACCGCAAATTCACTGCAATTGCCTTTGGAGGCTGCCGTGCACGTCCCGAAGCGACTACCGAGGCCCATGTCCACACTATTCCGGAATCTGCGCTACTCCATTCGCCAGTTGAATAAGCATCCCAGCTTTTCGCTCGCGGCCATCCTCTCGCTCTGTTTCGGAATCGGCGGCACTGTCGCGGTCTTCAGCCTTACGGACGCCATCCTGCTTCGGCCACTGCAATTCAAGAATGAAGCGCGCCTCGTGCAAGTCTTAGAAACCCGCCCGAGTTTCAGCGTCAACGAAGATCCTGCTGCTCCCGGCAACTACGCCGATTGGAAGACTCGGAACCACGTCTTCTCCGATATGGGCGCCGCCGGTGGAACCATCTTTGCAATCACCGGCCATGGACGGCCGGAACAGGTGGAAGGCACTGAAATCACTGCAAACCTGCTTCCCATCCTGGGGGTGAAACCGCTGCTCGGCCGCAACTTCCTCCCGGAGGAGGATCAGCCCGGCGCGAGAAAGGTCGCCCTCATCAGCGCCAATCTCTGGCAAACCCGTTACGGCTCCGATCCTCACGTTACCGACGAAACGATCCGCCTCGGCGGCGTTCCCTACGCGATCACCGGGGTCATGCCCTTCGGCTTCACCGTTCACATGATTTCGCAAGTCTGGATCCCGCTGGCCCTCTCGCCCGCGCAACTGCGCGATCGCGACAACCATTCCCTGCTCGTCTATGGACTGCTGCGGCCTCACAGTACAGTCGACGACGCCCGCCGTGACTTGCTCGCCATCTCCAAGCAACTGCAACGCGAGTACCCGGCCAGCAACACCGGCGTGATTACTTCGCTGATGCCGCTTCGCGAACAACTGGTCGGCAAGGTGCGTCCCGCGATCCTCGTGCTCGCTGTTGGCGTCCTCACGATTCTGCTCACTACCTGCGCCAATGTCGCCGGGCTCATGATCGCTCGCAGCACCACGCGCGGGCGAGAACTCGCCATCAAAACCGCGCTCGGCGCTTCCGGGCGCTCCCTGTTTTACGAACAGTTCCTCGAAAGCATCGTTCTCTCGCTGTGTGGCGGAGCTGCGGGCGTCTTGTTGGCCACCTTCTGTGTACCGCTCCTGCAAAATCTGGTGCCACTTAGCCTTGCCGGCTGGGTCCATCTTCAGATCGATGGCCGCGCCCTGGCCTTCGCACTTGTTACCTGCCTACTCGCAGCCATCGGTTTCGCGCTCGCCAGCCATCTCTTCATCGCCGCTCATTCCGCTACCGCTTTGCGCTCGGGCAGATCCGCTATTTCCAGCGATAAACGGCTGGCCCGCTCCGTTCTAGTCGGCGCACAAGTTGCGCTCGCGACAGTCATCCTGATCGCCACGGGCCTCCTCGGCCAAACCTTTTATAAGCTGGCCCATACCGATCTCGGCTTCGCCCCGGAGCATGTCCTCACGATGCGCACGGAGTTACCGGTTTCCGACCTCACACCGTACCGCGCGTTCTCCGCGCGCACCAGCTTCTATAAGCGTGTTGTCGAACGCGTTGAGCAGTTGCCCGGCGTCGTCTCCGCCGGGTACACTACCTTTCTGCCTCTCACCAACGGCGGGGGTGAGATCGGTATTCTGCCGGAAGGCGCTCCGCCTCTCCGCCCCGGCCAATGGAACGACGTTCACCTGCGAATCGCCACGCCTGGCTACTTCCGCGCCGCCGGCATTCGCCTTGTAGCGGGCCGTTTTCTCTCCCCACATGACGACAATACGCAAGCGCCTGTTGCCTTCATCAATCAAGCCATGGCGCGCAAATATTGGCGCGGCCTTGATCCCGTCGGCCGGCACTTTCGTCTCGATGAGCCTCACTCGCCCGCCCTCACCATTGCCGGCGTTTACGGGGACGTGCACTCCGTGAATGTCCAAACCGCGCCCGCGCCCGAGATGTACTTGTCTTACTTGCAGGACCTGGCCACGCCCGGCTACTTCCGTCCACGCGATCTCGCCATTCGCGTCAGTGGAGATCCGGCCGCTTACGCCGCAAGCGTGCGCCATGCCATCTGGTCCGTCGATCCCGAACAACCTGTCTCAAGTGTCCAGACACTCGGGCAGATCGTCGATGACCGCCTCGCTACCTATGACATTGAGGCCGAACTATTCGGCTGGTTTGCCTTGGCATCGCTGCTGTTGTCGTCGATCGGCATCTATGGCCTGCTGAGCTACGATGTCGCGCAACGAACTCGCGAGATCGGCTTGCGCATGGCGCTCGGAGCTGAACGCAAGCAGGTGCTGGGGAAGTTTGTCGGGTCCGCTCTGCGGCTCAGTGTTATCGGCATGCTGGCCGGCTGTATCGTCTCGTTCTCTTTGGTAGGCGTGTTGCGAAGTCTCCTGTACGGCGTGGCTGGGTGGGACGCCGCATCGCGCGTTGTGGCCGCCGCTGTTGTCATGATGGTCGCGCTGCTGGCCGCCTATTTCCCCGCACGTCGCGCCGCGCGAATTGACCCCATGGAAGCGTTGCGTGCGGAATAGACCGGCGGCGCTGCTATCATGCCCTTCGGCGGCGGGTGCTCCAAGCTTGGCGTAAATCGGGCTTGCCGTAAATCAGGCTTGCGTTCGGTTTGCCCTCTCCGGGGTTACCCCAGGGAAACGTGAAGGACTGACAGTTCGTCGCATGAGCGGCGCTGCGCTTCACGCAGAAATGCTCATGCAGAGTTAGATTCGTTGGAGCATTCCGCCGCCACGCATGCTTAATGATGCGCTTGTAAACGTGCTTGCGAGATCCTTCCTCGCAGGCGAGCCGACGATTGAGGGAGTAGTCGCCCGGGCCGCCCACACTCTTGGCCATCGTTGGGGCTGGCTCAGACCTCTCGCTCGCACATTTGTCGAGACATTCGAAGCTGAGATCCGTCCCCGCCGGCGCGATGTGGTCCGTTTTCTTCTAGACAACGAACTTTTTCGCCGCGCCTGCCGGCGTCATCGCAAACGACTCCGGATCGAGCACTGGGTCACCGATCCGCAGGCCATGCAGCCCGTTGCCGCGGCTGAAACGTGGCCGATTCCAGCTATCGAATCCGCCGGCGCTTTGGCCGAATGGCTCGGCATAGATCCCGCGGAACTCGATTGGTTCGCGAATCTCAAGTCCTTCAGCCAGCACTATCGTTACCGAGTTCTCGCCAAAGACGCCGCCAATATCCGCATCATCGAAGCACCCAAACCGCGGCTGAAGGAATTACAACGCCAAATCCTGACTGGCATTCTCGAAAAGATTCCGCCTCATCCGGCCGCTCACGGTTTCTTGAAAACACGTTCGGTGAAAACCTTCGCCGCTCCCCACACCGGCCAGCGCGTTGTCATCAGGATGGACCTTCGCGACTTTTTCCCGTCCATCTCCGCCGCGCGCATCCAGGCCTGCTTCCGGACGATGGGTTATCCGGATTTCACCGCAACTCTCCTCACCGGCCTCTGCACCAATGCGACGCCCCGAGCCATCGGCAGCGTCTTGTATTGCCGCCGTCACCTGCCGCAAGGCGCGCCTACATCACCCGCACTCGCAAATCGCGTCATGTACCGGGCCGATTGCCGCCTCACCGGCCTCGCCCAGGCAGCAGGCGCTCACTACACACGCTACGCCGACGATGTCGCCTTTTCCGGCGACAGCGAGTTCGAAAACGGCGCTGAACCCTTTTCCCTGCGAGCCGCCGCCATCCTGATCGAAGAAGGTTTCGAAGTGTACCATCGCAAGACCCGAATCATGCGCCAAGGAGTACGCCAGCATTTGGCCGGCTTGGTGATGAATCGACACATCAACGTCATGCGTCCCGACTTCGACCGATTGAAAGCGACTCTGACCAACTGCGTCCGGCATGGCCCACAAAGTCAGAATCGCGAATCGCACCCGGCGTTCCGGCAGCATCTGGAAGGCCGAGTCGCTTGGGTTGAATCGGTGAATCCTGCAAGAGGCAAACGCCTCCGTGGCATTCTAGAAAAAATCGAATGGCCCTAGAACGCGTACTCCAACTAACCAATGTCGCCCAAATTCAGGAGCCGCGCGGAATTTTCGTAGTAGATCTTGCGCAGTATCGGATCCGTGAGACCCAATCCATAGATCTTCCACCTTCCTTGCGGTGGGATCGCTGCCGGCGCATAGTCGAAATATTCATCCTCGGTTTCGAGGAATCGATAATAGATCTCGTAGAGGGCGTCACCGAATAGCTGCTGAGGAGCGTTGAATTCGCTGGAGCTTGCGTCTGTACCAAACACGACGCGATCCTGATACTTATCGAGGAATTTTCGAGCGGTCCTCGGCTGTCGCCCTAATTCGCCGATGCGTGCGGCGATATCGACACTCATATTCGAATGTTCATCCAAGCACTCGGAGACATATGGAAGGTCTTCTGCATCAGCGACGTGCAGACAGATGAACTGGGTGTGCGGATGCCGGCGCATAACGTTTCGCCGGGCCTCCTGCAACTCGCGGTTGCTCGGAAAATCTTTGCCGTGGAACGACCAATCGGGATGAGCGTGTAGTTCTTCATAGCGCTCATTAAACCGATCAATCGGCAGAAAGAATGCCTCCGGATCCGAAGTGTGGATGGCAACGGGCATCTTCAATGCACCCGCGGTTTCCCACATGGCGTCGAAGCGCGGGTCATCGATGCGAATCAGTTTGCCTTCCGTGATGTGCTCGCGGAGATATAGCCCGAGCGTCTTGAGCACCTTTAGCCCTTTAGCGCCGGCGTCATGCGCAGCCTGAATCTGGGCCGCTTGGAACTGAGAATAATTAGGATCGGCAGCGTGGCTGTAGGTCGGCTCCGTGAAAACAACGAAGCGGCCGGGGTGTGCGGTCTGCAGCTTCGCAATAGCTTGTGTTAGTGCAGTTCCATAGGACCCGGTTAAATCCACCATTGTTCGGAGGTTTTTGCGGTCCATCACCGCGAGACATTCTTCCGGAGTAATGTGAACGTTCAGTCCTCCCTGCCCTGTCATGGTGTAACCGGAAGTGATGTGAGTGTGAACGTCGATCACCGGATAACGGGAACGCGGAACGTTTGTTTCCGGCACGTGCAGCATGCTCTTGGGTTGGAACTCCTCGAGCGGCAACTTGCCGTCGCGAGTTTGTTCGTCTGCGGCTTCGGGAGCCCATTCTTCCGCTACGGCTGTTTTGTTGGCAACCGCCAACTGCAGCAGCCGAACTCATCATCCATTCACGTCGGTTCATTGAGATCACCCTTCCGGCCGTAAGGCGCACAGAGCACTTAAACTTATCACTCCTCGACGCAGCTATCCGGCAAATTGGGCTGCCCGGAACTGATATAAGTTAGAAAAGCGGCTGCAATGAACAAGTACGAAAAGCGCGCCGAGCAACAACGCCGCCCGGCCATGCAGTCCTCTGTGATGATGGGTACGGCGGCCGTGGCGCTCCTGGCAGTGGTGCTGTTGATCATTGGCATGAATAGCTCGGCTCCGCAGACCTTTTTCACACGCGCGGCAATCGGGTTGGCGGTATTATTGCTCATCCTTCGCCAACTGGGACGGCGATCGCGAGGGAAAGCGCCACGTGCGGCGCAACCCGATCCGCAATCCAGAATCGACCTTCATAGCTAGCGATCACCAGCAGCGCCCCGCCTGTTACCATCAAGGTTTTATGAAGGGCATTGTCTTGGCCGGAGGTACAGGGAGCCGCCTGTTTCCTCTGACGAAAATCACCAATAAGCATCTACTCCCGATCTTCGACAAGCCGATGATCTATTACCCCATCCAGACGCTTGTAGATGCAGGCATTCAAGACCTTCTGATTGTTACCGGCGGCCGGAATTCGGGCGATTTTCTTCGACTACTGGCGAACGGAAAAGAGTTCGGCTTGAAGCACATCAACTACACCTACCAGGAAGGCGAGGGCGGCATTGCCGAGGCGCTCGCACTGGCGGAACATTTCGCCGAGAAATCCAAAATCTGCGTGATCCTCGGCGACAACATCATCGAAGGTTCGATCAAACAAGCGGTGGACGACTTCAAGCAGCAGGACCGGGGAGCAAAGATCTTGCTGAAGGAAGTGCACGACGCCGAGCGATTTGGCGTTGCCGAAATTCAAGGCGATCGCATCGTTGGCATCGAGGAGAAGCCAGTGCGGCCCAAATCCAACTACGCCGTGACGGGCATTTATATGTTCGACGAAACCGTGTTCGATAAGACCCGCACGTTGAAGCCTTCCGCCAGAGGAGAACTCGAAATCACGGACGTCAACAACGCGTATATCCAGGAAGGCACGATGACATTCAATTACCTGGAAGGTTGGTGGACCGATGCCGGCACGTTTGAATCCCTGATGAGAGCGGCGAATTTGGTATACGAAACAAGACAGAAGCACGATCTGAAGTTGACAGCCGCGGGAGGCGAAGGCCGGTGAGCGCCGCTGTTTTGGGTGCATTGGAATCCGGTGTCGCGATCACAGTTCCGGCTTGCGAGCCGGGGATTGGGAAGGTAATTTTATCGCCAACGAGCGCGGATCTGATCGCTGACGTTCAAGTAAAACCTTTTTCCGTATGGCCGGACGATCGCGGCTACTTCCTGGAAGTAGCGCGCCTGACGCAGGGCATGGTCGCGGATTTCCCCGCTGCTTCTTCGCAAGTTTCCTCCGCGTTCAATTATCCAGGAATCATCAAGGCTTTCCACTATCACAAATTTCAGACGGACTTCTGGGTTCCGGCCGCGGGACTGCTGCAAGTTGCGCTGGTGGATCTGCGGCAAGGGTCGGCAACATTTGGGCGGAAGAACACTTTATATGTCGGCGCGCTAAGACCGTGGCAGTTGCTGATTCCGCCCGGTGTCGCGCACGGCTACAAGGTGATCGGGGAGCAGCCTTCCGTTCTGATCTACATCACCAATCGCACCTACGATCCGAAAGATGAAGGGCGTATCACTTACAACGACACAGCCATCGCCTACGATTGGGAGCTGCAACACAAATGAAGCTGCTGGTCACGGGCGGCGCCGGCTTCATCGGCTCCTGTTTTGTGCGCCTGGCCATGAAGGAGCGTTGGGCCGAGCACGTCATCAACCTCGACAAGCTGACATACGCCGGCAATCTCGACAATGTCGAGCCGATCGCGCATCAGCCGGGCTATCGGTTCGTACAAGCCGATATCGCGGATGCCGAAGCGGTGGACCAGTTGTTTCGGACGGAAGCGCCCGACGCGGTGGTGCACTTTGCGGCCGAGTCTCATGTGGACCGCAGCATCCACTCTCCCGCACCAGTAATTCAGACCAACTTCAACGGCACTTTTACGTTGCTCGAGGCAGCACGGCGCAACAAGATCGCGCGCTTCGTCCATGTCTCCACCGACGAGGTGTATGGCAGTATCGATCCGCCGCACGAAGCCAACGAGACTTATCCGTTGCGGGCCAGCAGTCCCTATTCGGCATCGAAAGCCGGCTCCGATCTATTGGCGCTGTCGTATCACACAACCTATAAATTGAACGTGTCGGTGACGCGCGCTTCTAATAACTACGGCCCTTATCAATTCCCCGAAAAGCTGATCCCGCTGATGATCTCGAACGCTCTCGAAGACAAACCGCTTCCGGTTTACGGCGACGGGCAGCAGGTCCGCGACTGGCTTTACGTCGAGGATCATTGCCGAGCGATCCTTTCGGTCCTGGAGAAAGGCGAGGCGGGCGAGGTGTACAACATTGGCGGCAATTGTTCGCTGCCGAATCTGGAAGTCATCCATCGCATTCTGAAGGCGACCGGCAAGCCGGAGTCGCTCATCACCCGAGTGACGGACCGGCCGGGACATGACCGTCGTTACGCACTCACGAATGAGAAGCTGACCCGTCAAACAGGTTGGAGCCCGCAGATGGATTTCGATCGTGGTCTCGCCACCACCATCGACTGGTACCGCTCCAATCAGCCGTGGGTTCAGCGCGTGAAAAGCGGCGAATATCGCCACTTTTACGAACTGAATTACGCACACCGAGCGAACTAATCGCTTTCGTATCGCTATAATCCCCCAAGGAGAGCACTCTTCGCTCGGTGGATCGTCCTCGGCACACATTCTCTTCTCTCGACGAGTTGAGGCAGATTCAGTCCGAAGCGCGGATGTCGTCGTCGCTCGATGAGCTTCGTCACTATTTCGACCGCCTCCAGACGCTACGACGAGCCTATGTCGACGATTTCGACTTACAGCTTGTTATTGCGGAAATCCAGGAAGAGATCATCGGACGAGGCCGTTTGCTGCGGGAAGGAACAGAACCTGCCGCCACACCTCCCGCCAAGGAACCGGTTGAAATTCCACCCGATGTACACAGGCTGGATTCCAAAACATGGCAAAAGGCGCTATATCTGTCGCTGTTTTTCGCCATTATTCTGTTTGCCGCATTCTTTTATCTGGTTCAAACCGCCCGCAAGCTGAACTTCACGCAGCAAGACGCCTCAGGGCAGGCCGCGCAGCAAGGCACGGCTGCAAACGGCGCCGCGGTTCAAAAGGCTTCGAATACACCCGCGCCGGTTCCGACCCACCCGACGGTCCGGCTGTACACCGACCTGATTCCAGGTACCGTTTCGGTGGACGACGGCGCCCCGCAAGACCTCAAAGATGGCGAGATCATTCTCGACAACCTGCCGCCGGGCCAGCATTCGCTTAAGGTGACCGGCCGCAGCGGCAACGCGGCGTTCACGTTCGATATCGCGGAGAAGATGGCGCCGCGCGTAATCGGTCTGCCTACCGCTTCGAATGCCATGGCCGTTTTAGTCTCGGCGCAGGACGGGCAAGGACGCCTGATCACGAACGCCGAGAACTCAGAGGTCTCGCTCGATGGCAAGCCTGCGGGCGAGGTGGGCGCCGACGGATTGACGCTCGATAACCTGGGCAAGGCCGATCACGACCTGCAGGTTACCGAGAATAAGGACCGCCAGAGATTCGTCCTTACTTATACGGCCGCACCCGCGCTGACGGTTTATGTGAAATCCGATCCGAACGCTGGAACCGTGGTGGTGATGACCGGTCAGGACGGCGTGGATGTATTCATCAACGATTTGCCCTACCGCAGGAAGACAGATCATGGGCAAGTACGCATTCCTCTGAAGGTGGGGGAGTACACGATTCGCGTCCATAAAACGGGATTCATCGATCCCCCGCCCCAGAGCGTCGCAAGTGGAGAAAGCGGCGGAAGCGCCCGTGCAGTTCCATCTGCAGGCTGCGCCCCAGATCGCCACGCTTGATATCAAGGGTGCGCTTCCGGGAACCATGGTCTACATCGATAAGGATCTGGCTGCGTCGATCGGGGCCGATGGCAATGCGCACATCTCCAACGTGAAGCCGGGCGATCACATCGTGGAACTGCGGCGCGATCAGGCGCTCCCCAAGAGATTTGAACGTACCTTCCGCACCGGCGATGTGGCCGTTCTGTCAGGGTCGGATGTCGTCCTGGACAAGGTGGTGACGGATAACAAGGCGACCGCCCCGCCGCCTACCCCGGCTCCTGGGACCGCTACTCCCGCGACGGGCAGCACTGCGGGAGCCAATAGCAGCATGGAGATTCCGGGCGAGCAAGTGCGTAGAGGGAACGGTCTGGGCTTTGTGCCGTATCACACACCGCACGTGCCGGGGCGTTATAGTTTTCAGGCTCAAACGCGCGTCGGTGGATTCTTCAAGCACGGCAAGCTGCAGTGGTATGCGGGATACCAGGACAGCCAGAATTATGTTCTGTTCACCTTGGACGGCAAGCACGCCACCGTGCGTGAGGTGCGGGATGGAAGAACCAAAGATGTGAATCGCGTTCCTTTCAATGTGGATTCCAATCAGTGGGTTCAGGTGGATCTGACGGTGCGGCCTAAATCAATCGATGCACGTGTAAAGACGCCGGAAAGTGCATGGACGGATGTAGGCGGTGTAACGAGCAGCGAACGCGATCTCACGCAAGGCCGAGTGGGTCTGTATATCCCCGGCAATGACGAAGTCGCCGTCTCCGATTTCCGCTTTTCGAATCACTAGCTAAGGCGCTCAGTCTGGTACGGCAGAACTCCTGTTCCGCGCCGGACGTCCTCCTCCGGCTTGCATGCTGACGGCTTCCGACATCCCCCTATCGTCTGTCCTAGTCTGCGGGGATATCGGGCCATGCGGCAACGAGGAGGTTTGCATATTGGAGCATCCTGCCAGGCGTTCTACAGTTAAGGAATGTACAATGCGAAAGCCTACGGTGCTAGCAGTGCGACGTCGCCGCTTGCCTCGACTACGATCACACGACGCGATCCAACGGAACACGACGTACAGATCGAAATTCTCTTCTGCGGCATCTGTCACTCCGACCTTCATCAAGTCCGTAACGAATGGAGTGGCGTCATGCCCACTGTTTACCCCTGCGTCCCCGGCCATGAGATCGTCGGCCGTGTTGCCAAGGTCGGCTCCGCGGTAAGCAAATTCAAACCCGGCGACCTCGCCGCCGTCGGTTGCATGGTTGATTCCGATCGCACCTGCCCGGAATGCCAGGCTGGCCTCGAACAGTTCTGCCCGAACCTGACGCTCACTTACAACTTCCCCGACAAGCACCTCGGAGGCGTCACTTACGGTGGCTATTCCGACGGCATAGTCGTTGACGAAAGCTTTGTCCTGCGAATTCCCTCGAATCTCGGTCTCGCGGGAGCCGCCCCTCTCCTGTGTGCGGGAATTACAACATACTCGCCCATGCGGCACTGGGGCGTCGCCCAAGGCAAGAAAGTGGGCGTGGTTGGACTCGGCGGGCTGGGCCACATGGGCGTGAAGTTTGCTCACGCGCTTGGCGCTCACGTGGTTGTTTTCACGACCTCACCCAACAAGAAGGAAGATGCGCTCCGCCTCGGCGCCGATGAAGTCGTCATTTCGCGCAATGCCGATGAGATGCAGAAGCACGCCGGGAGTTTCGATTTCATCCTCGACGCCGTCTCGGCCGATCACGACATTAACGCCTACATCCAACTGCTTCGGCGCGACGGCAACATCACCCTGGTTGGCGCACCTGAGAAGCCTCTTTCTGTCGCTGCTTTCGCGCTTCTGTTCGGACGGCGCAGCCTGTCCGGCTCGCCGATCGGTGGTATTGCGGAGACGCAGGAGATGCTCGACTTTTGCGGCGCACATAACATCACCGCCGATGTGGAAGTTATCCCCATCCAGAAGGTCAACGAAGCCTACGAGAGACTGCTTAAGGCCGATGTGAAGTACCGGTTTTCTATTGACATGGCTTCTCTCAAATCTGAGTAAACCGATGAATCAGCACTTCCGCATTCCCCGCCGTCCGCTCAGCTGCCTGACGATCTCCAAGCAACAGGAGGCGGGGCTTTTGCCTTAAATGGGTTGGGGTTCCTGAAAACGAACTGCTTTGCTAAATTCGTTACCGTGGATGAGCGAGCGTTTTATCGTGAGTCGCAAACCAGCAAGCCGGCGACACTGAATTGCCCTTTTTGCAAGACTTCGGACAGCTATGATCTACGCTGGCTGGTACAGGCGCAAGTTGGACAAACTGCCCCGGCAAGCCGACGAGCGCGACCGCGCTAAGTTTGCGAAAGCCGCTAGTTATATGGTCTTGCTGGACGATAAAGCGGCGTGCAAGAACCAGCGCTGCCGCCGGACTTTCGAGATTTCCGGTGTAAAAACGACGGCATTCTTGACCGAATAGAGCCGCGGGGGCGCGCACCACTGCCCGTAAAATTCTGTTTATTCGATTCCCGTTCAGTCAATTTTGCCCCGCAAAACCGTAATGGAGGCTTTCGGAAGAGTAAACGCCGTCGCGGGGGTTGCCATCACGGTCGTACCTACGGGAGGCCCGTCGGGATCGGCGTGACTGTTCGGCCCGTCATCTTTCCACTGATACTGCTCCGTCCCGAAAGTCACAGCAGTGACTGGGCCCTTGAACGCCTTCGTCCGCTTGCCGCCAGCGTCATCGAATTCGACACGGACCTCGTGCGATTGCGATTCGTCTCGATTCACCAGCATCAGAGACCAATTGCGATCCGGCCGATGCAGCACGTATGAGGTGACCAGCACATTACCGTCGCTATCTTTCACGTCCGTCGACGACGCGAACATCCGGTGCACGCCTGACCGGTGCTGCGCCCATTCGAGGTTGATCATATGAGCCGCGAAATAAAAGGACGTGTATCCCTTGATCTCATAGGTCTTTTCGTCCGACTCGAAGCTGGACCAGGAAGCCCAGCCTTGGCAAGTGTTTTCGGTCCCCTGCGGCTGTATCGGCGAATGATAATAGGCGCTTCCGCCGCTCTCAAAGAACGACCCGATACTATCGCTTAGCCACAGCGCCGCGAATATCGTGCTCATATGACCATTCAAGCCCGCGGCAACGCTGCTTTCCGTCACCATCAACGGTACATCCTTGGGTACGCCATCCGCGCGCCACACATCCAGAATGTGCTTCATGAGTTGTGGTTCCCGGTACAGATCCTGCCAATCGATGCCGCAGCGATTGGACGGATAGTGCTCAAACGACACAAACGCCAAGTCCGAAAGACAGCCGTGCGCTTTCAGGTACGCTACAAATCGCCCCATCCAGGAAGTGCGCCCTTGGGCGTCTGGCCAAACGGTGATGTCTTGATTCACTCCTTCGAAAATAGGGCCGCCCAGCTTCAGCTTGGGATCGACCTTATGAATCTGGTTTGCCCATTGAATGTAGAGCGCGGCGTAGTCCTCCGGAAGCGCGTGCTTACCATCCGGCTCTTCGCCCATTTCGACGCCGGCGATCGGGTAACCGCGTTTTTCAATGTACGCGATCTCAGCGGCGGCATCTTCCGGCGTCCCATACAACATGGTGACCGGTATCAAAGCGGGCAAGTTATTGGTCAGTCCGCTCGTGAAGAATACGTCAAACCCGCTGTGCTGCCCTCTGCCGCTATCGTCGACGTCTCCTTTCGAGTGCCATGGGTCGATGGAGGAGCTGCAATACTCCGGTGCCTGCCGCGCATCGCTTACGGGCAGCTGCCTAAAGTTCCCTGACGCGTCTTGAGTGCCGACTCGGATCTGCTGGATGGCGTAACCGACGCAGTTCCGAATGTCACTAGGGCCATGAACATCACAGGTGTTTGACGATTGCGTCATCCACACACGCACAAAGCGGGTGGA
Source organism: uncultured Acidobacteriaceae bacterium (assembly GCA_963730865.1). GTDB lineage: Bacteria > Acidobacteriota > Terriglobia > Bryobacterales > Bryobacteraceae > Bog-105. Next base: position 40,761 of record CAVSTO010000024.1, read on the forward strand.
GATGGCAGCCGGCGCGGTCAGCGTTGTTGTACCGCCTCGCCCGTTTTCCTCGACGCCGTTAGAAAAAACCTTCCATTCTCCCGTGGGCCCTTCATCGAAATCCAGTGCGTCGTTGCCAATCCAATACTCGACGCGATATTTCCGGGCAAATGGGCTCGCCCATTGAATCTCGATCGCGCTTACCGCCTTCTCGGCCTTCAGATCAACGACTACCCACTGCGGATGGAGTGAATCGTCCTCGCCCGTGAACCTGCTCGTGAGGTAGGGGTTGCTTTTCCAATACAGCAGGTTCGGACCCTTCAGCGGCTTATCGCCACTGGTTGAGAATCCGCGATGCGGAAGAGCGTAAGACAAGATGTACCGGATTGGCTCGCGCAGCTCAGAACTGCCGGTGAAATAGCCGCTCTGGTTCGCCGCATCGCTCCAGGAGCCGTTTTCGGTCCAATGCCAGGCTGCCATTCGCAGCTCGCTGTTATTTCGGTAAGTGATCGGTCCCCAACCTGCCGAGAGCGATTCCTGCACAATGTGCGGCGTATAGACTTTGTCAATTCCCGACCGCGAAAGAACGTCGATTGAACTGCCGAGAGCGCTGTCGGGATCGAAGGAGTTGATGACGTGATTGGGCGTCGCGTCCACACGAACGGTGCCGTGCTGTGCTTGAGCAGCATTGGTGCCACTGCTTAGCAAGCTAAGCCAAACGAGAAACCCGGCGGCCCTGAATAGCTCCCAGCCGGATAACTCCGAGCGCTTCATACCTGAACTCCTCCTGAAACGAAATAGCGCCGCTTCGAAAATTGTGCGCTTATCCGGCTATCGTAGCCACGCATCAAGATTTTCTTTTACGAATTGATCATCGCTCAAGTGCGGATATTCGCGACACACGCGGTCAATCTCAGAGAGCTGTCCAGGAGAGAGATCTTCTGATGAATCGAGGCACCACCGACCCGCGAGAAGGCCCTGCCGCCGCAGTATTTCATGCAAGCCTGCAATGCATCCCCGGAAATCGTGCGATGGGTCGAAGAAAGCCGCGTTGGCATCGGTGATCTGATGAGCGCGAGTCAGCAGCGCACTGGGAATTGGCGACTGGGAGTCGACAAGTCTTCTGCATTCTTTTAGCAGCTCAACTGATGGTTTTGTCCAAACGGCCCAATGCCCGAGCAGCCCGCCCACAATCTGAACGCTTATCCCATGAAAGTCGTATGTGCTCAGAAGATCAACAACGATGCTGTCGTCATTCCCCGTGTAGAGAGCGATTTCGCGCGATCTGCCGGACTCGGTGACGGCGCGAACGACATCGAGGGTGCGGTAACGATTGAACGGGGCGATCTTAATGGCCACAACGTTTTGAATTGTTGCCAGTTCCCTCCAGAATTCGCAGTCGAGGACACGCCCGCCGACGCTCGGCTGTAAGTAGAAACCGATGATAGGCAGCACCTCGGCGACCGCGCGAACATGAGAAATCAAATCCGCAGTCGAGTCGTCGCGCAATGCGCCGAGGCTTAGCAGGCCCGCTTCGAAATGGAGAGAGGCCGCGAGTTGGGCCTCTTGAACGGCCTGAGAAGTGGGTCCACAAATGCCTGCCACCCTAACTGCTTCATGACCTTTAAGCTCCTCCGCCGCGAGTTCGAGCACAGGTCTCAATAGCCCGACATGGGGGTCACGAATTCTGAATTGCGTGGTATGTACGCCGATGGCAATTCCTCCTGCGCCGGCCGCCAGGTAGTAACGGGTTAAAGCGCGTTGGCGCCTCTCGTCTAATTTCCGCTCAGGCGTTAACGCCAGCGGATGCGCGGGTATAGCCAGGCCCTGCAGCAATCTCTCGCGCACGGTCATCAGAAAGCCCCATCTCGCACCTGGAAGCGAGTGGGCTTGCCGTGTACCGAGCCGCCGCCACTGATCCAAGAGGCGGTCTGGTCAATCATCTCGCTCAACGTGACTGTGGGATACCCAAACAGCTTGCACATAGCGGAGGCATTACTCAGCAGCGCCGTGGGTGCTTCCGTTCCAGTGAAGATCGCGAGCTTGTTAAACCTTTTGGCGAATTCTTCCGCCAGGTAACGAACCGCGATCGTCTCCGGGCCAGTAACATTCAGAACGAGCGGTGGCGAACTGCAGTGTTGAAGGGCGCGGAGGCAAACGGAATTCGCATCGCGTTGCCATATAACATTGACCAGTCCCATGGTCAAATCCACCGGACGACCTTCGTGTACCGCCGATGCAATGTCCAGTAACACGCCGTAGCGAAGATCGATCGCGTAGTTGAGTCGCAGTATGCATACTCGGGTCTCGAAAGTATTCGATCCATATTCGAACATCCTCTCCCTTCCCAACGCTGACTGAGCGTACTCGCCGACGGGGCGAGTTGGTTCGGATTCCGATGCTCCTCCGAGGTGAATCGGACGCAGCGGATACACATTGCCGGTAGAGAACGCGACGATTCTTGATTCCCGGTAGCGCTCAGCAACCAAGCCGGGCAGATAAGTATTCATGGCCCACGTGAGATGCTCGGCGCCCGTTGTTCCAAACTTGCGAGCGGCCATAAAAATGACGTTCGCGATCGAGGGCAACTTTTGCAGCGCGCCCGGCAACAGCAGATCGCAGGCGATTGGTTGAACGCCCGCTTCTTCAAGTTGCTGCATGAGAGTGGGATTGGTAAAGCGCGCGACCGCGATGATGCGTTTCGCGACGCCAGATTGGTCCGCCGCGCGGCGCGCCAGACGTGCGAGGCTTGGGCCCATCTTACCTCCGGCTCCCAGAATAATGAGATCGCCTTCGATCGATCGCAGTGCGGCGACATCCTGCTCTGTCGGGCGGGACAATGCGTCTTCTAGTTCTTCTTCTGTCTGAATCAAAGTCGTTAGCCTAGTTCGAATCCTGCAATTCCGAAATTAAGGACGGGCACGCCTGCGAGCTGCGCGCCTTGCGACATTCGCATGAGCCGTCGTTCCAGCCGGAAGCCCAACTCCTGCGCGAGCGCGAGGGCTGCTGTGTTCGATGACAGAATATCCCAAAAGCAAAGCCCGTCACCCATTGACAATCCTGCTGCAACTAGAGCCCGTGCGGATTCTGTACTCCTAGCGGCGCACGGACCCAGATAAAAGGCGCGAGCGCCCGGCCTGCAGAACAGATAGCCATTCTCAGTGAGGAAACACGTCCCGAGGCTCGCCAGCCGTTGGAGGAGGTTCGTTCTGTTTACTCCGCACGCCTGCTGATCGAGCGACAGCACCTGAGCCTGATTCGAGTAATTCGCGTGATTCATCAGAGAACCAACCGCGGAATGACGCGAGAAACGACTGATTTCCTGTTCGGGATGAAACCCGAGACTCTCGTAGAGCTTCTGGCCCTGTTCCGTGGCGTCGAGTTTCACAGTTTTGATGCCTTTCGCCTGAGCGTGCGAGAGAGCGTGCGCGACCAGCTTCCGTGCTAAGCCGCGCCTCTGGTAATCGGGTCGCGTGAGAACCATGCCAATCCAGGCAAGTTGCTGTCCAAAGGAAATCCCTGTTGTGGTTGCGACCAGTTCTCCACCCGACTCAATGCCGAAGCAGTCTTCCGGAAAGAGATCGATCAGCATGCGCCAATCCTCCTCTGTCTGGTTCCAGCCTGCCTGGCAGGAAAGCGCAAACGCGGCGGCAACGTCGGAGGTCAGGAGGTTACGTATCGGCGACTCTCGCGCTCCTGCTGAATTGATGATCACCAGGCTATTGATCCGCACCGACGCGACAGATCTGTTGTTCCGATATTCTTAAAGAAAGCAATGGCCGAACCGCTCCACCAAGACTCCTCCGTCCGACAGCCCACCGTTGTTGAAATCATCGATAAGGAAGTGGCGGGCGGCAAGCGTCAGCTTACTCCTATGGGTCGTCAAATCTAGAAGCCAGGCGCAGAATCGAGCGAGCAGGCACTCCTCTCTTAGACCGGCGTCAGTTAGAGCAAGACATAGCTGAACGCCGCGGTGGGTTAGCAGTTCCGTAAATGGTCCGCTCTTTTCCGGACGCGGGCGTGCTCATCGGCGGCGCGCGGAGTCGACCGCCCCTAGATTTGATTGCGTTCAACTATTTCGATGACGCAAATCGTCTGTTTCTGACGAGCCCGATGGTGCACCTTGAGACCGTACCCAAGGCCGCTTACATGCAACGCCAGGACGAGTCGGCTTTCTACCAAGCCTTTTTCGGAAATCCGGATGTAGAGTGGTTCGAGACTGGAAACGCATAGAACAGATGGCAGATCGCGAGGCTCGTCAACATGGCCTCAGCGCCATGAACGCCTTGCACACCGCCGCTGCATACCTCCTCAGGGCTGACGAGCTAGTCACGACTGAGCGGCCCGGGAAAGCAATTTATCGTACTCTTCGAATCCGCGTTCTGTACCTGTATCCGCCCATGGACAATTAGGCACGGGGAAAGTTGGGACGGGGAAAATGCGGACGGTACACTCATTCCCCGCCCAAAAGGTAAACTACCGCTGACGTTCCAATGTCTAGCATCTTGCCGTCGCGCTGATTTACTGCGCCGCACCGCATAGGATCGCACCCGCAGCCGCCCTTCTACAATGACGAAAGAGGACGGATATGGTGGAGTGGCAACCAGCCGCGTACAAAGATTACCGTTGGATCGTCGCCGATCCCGATCTTTTAGGCGGGAAACTCGCTATCCGCGATACCCGGCTTTCTGTATCTCTGATACTCGAATGTCTCGCAAACGGGATGACCCTCGAAGAGATCGGCGAGGCCTTTGACGACCTCCTTCCACGGGAAGCACTGTCCGAGGTACTTCACGTCGCGTCCGAGTTGACCGATTCCTTTCATGTGGCTGCTTGACGCGAACATGGATGTCCCCTGGTCGATCTGTTGAGCCAATTTGGTATCGTTTCTGACACCGCGAAGAACAGAGGTTGGAAATCGCTTTCTAACGGCCAACTCGTCACAGCCGCCAGTGCGATCCAGCCCAAAGCTGGATGCCTGATAGAGTGGCCATCCTGAAAATGCCCTCGATCCCAATGGACTCCACCCGCCGCAGCTTCTTGCTGACCGGAACAGCCGCGATTTCCTCCGCGGCTTTCGCCGCCAAAGGCACACCGCCGCCGCGCCCTTACGGCCCCACGCCTTCCCCAGCCCAACTGCACTGGAGCGAACTCGAGTTCTACAATTTCCTGCACTTCACGGTAAATACATTCACCGACAAAGAATGGGGCTATGGCGACGAAGACCCCGCTATCTTCAATCCCACTGCCTTCGACGCCGACGCGATCGTTGAAACGTTGAAGGCGGGTGGAAGCCGCGGCGTCATTCTGACGTGCAAGCATCACGACGGATTCTGCCTCTGGCCCACAAAAACCACCGAACACTCCATCAAGCGCAGCCCCTACAAAGGCGGCAAAGGAGACATCGTCAGGGAACTTTCTGAAGCCGCTGGGCGCGCGGGTCTGAAATTCGGCGTCTATGTCTCGCCGTGGGATCGCAACAACGCGAATTATGGCAAGCCTGAATACATTTCGATTTACCGGCAACAGCTTCGTGAATTGCTGACCGGCTACGGTCCTATTTTCGAGATCTGGCACGACGGCGCGAACGGCGGCGATGGTTATTACGGCGGCGCGCGCGAAAGGCGCATCATCGACAAACTTCACTACTACGATTGGCCAACTACCTGGGCTATGGAGCACAATCTCCAGCCCGAGGCCGTTCGCTTCAGCGACGTCGGCCCAGATGTCCGCTGGGTGGGCAACGAGAAAGGCATAGCGGGAGAAACCTGCTGGGCCACTTATACGCCGCTCTCTCCCAATGGCGGTCCGGGCTCGCCCGGCGATGTGCAAGAAAAGCAATCGGTGGTAGGGACACGCAACGGAATGTTCTGGATGCCCGCCGAGTGCGACGTCTCAATCCGCCCCGGTTGGTTTTGGCACGAGAGCGAAAACGCCAGGGTCAAAAGCCCGCAGGAACTGCTCAACCTTTATTACGATTCCACTGGACGCGGAGCCAGTTTTCTGCTCAACGTCCCACCGGATCGTCGCGGCCTCATTCACGAAAACGACGCCGCCTCGCTGCGCGGCTTCCACTCGCTCGTCAGTTCGACATTCGCCCATAATCTCGCCGAGAATGCGGATTTCAAAGCCTCGAATGTTCGCGGCAATGATCGGGCATACAGCCCCAAAACCCTCGTGGACGCCAACAGCAACACCTACTGGGCAACAGACGACACCGCGACCACACCCGAGTTGATCGTTACGCTCCCGGCGGAGACCAAGCTGAACATCGTTCGTCTTCGCGAAAACATCCGCCTCGGTCAGAGAATCGAAGCCTTCGCTGTGGATGTGGGGAGCCCCGCCGGCTGGAAACCATTCGCCTCCGGAACAAGCATCGGCTCGTGCCGTATTCTGCGCTCAGCAACACCGGTCTCGACAACGCGCGTGCGACTGCGCATCGTGAAATCGCCCGTGTGTCCCGCTATCTCTGAACTGGGCTTGTTTCGCGAACTAGATTAGCCCGCTAGCACCGAAGTACAAAACGCACAGCGGCGAGCCGCAATCGGAATTTCATTGAAACACTCCGGGTATTTCTTCGCGGTCGGGTCCACGGGAGCATCCCCATGGCTCAACAAGTGGTTTGCGGGTCGAGCCATCCTAGCAGCCACCAGTTCGCCACCCGATGCGATTTGAAAAAACGAACCCACTTGCTCCGTCGCCGGCAGTTCGTTTGGTAAAACCGCCCCGGACCAGCTCGGATTGGGTTCGTTTGGTAATTTGCCCCTGCTTTCGATGCCGGGTTCGTTTGGTAATTTGCAGCCTCGGCCTCCCCGCTCTCATCTCTTGTCGCGTATGTCCAATCTGAAAGAAGGGGATCAAGCCCCCGGCATCGCACTCGACACGGATTCGGGCGAGCCCTTTGAACTCTCCTCGTTGCGCGGCAAGAACGTGGTCCTGTATTTTTATCCCAAAGCAGACACTCCCGGCTGCACCAAGGAAGCGTGCGCGTTCCGCGACAATAGCCAAAAGTTCACCGCCACCAACACCGTCATCGTCGGCGTTTCGCCTGATGCCTCGAAGGCACAGGCCAAATTCAAGACCAAATTCGACCTGCCGTTCACTCTCTTAGCCGATTCGGCCCACAAAGCAGCCGAGAATTACGGCGTCTGGAAAGAGAAAAGTATGTATGGAAAGAAGTACATGGGCGTCGAACGGACCACCTTTGTGATCGGGCCTGAGGGCAAAATCAAGAAGATCTTCCCCAAAGTCAGCGTCGACGGCCACGCCGAAGAAGTTCTGGCCGCAGTGGCGAATTGAGCATCTACTAATACATGGAAGTTAGCGACTCGCGCCGATACCCCTTTCGTCCTGTCCTCGGCGTCGGGGCGCTGATCTTCGACGGCAGCAAGGTTTTGCTGGTGGAACGCGGCAAGCCGCCTTTGGTGGGGTATTGGTCCGTTCCCGGTGGCATCGTCGAAACCGGCGAACGCCTGGAAGACGCCCTCGTCCGGGAAGTATGGGAAGAAACGGGCCTCCAGGTCACGGCGGATTCGGTCGCGACCGTTTTTGAGCGCATCATGCCGGACGAGTCCGGTGGCTGCGAATATCATTATGTGCTGATCGACTTCTATTGCACCGTGCGGGGCGGCGAACTCCGGCCCGGTGATGATGCCAGTGGCGTCCAGTGGTTTGAAATCGGCAGGTTAACCGACCTGACGATGACGGGCGGTACCCGCGACGTAATCCTCACCTGTTGTGGCCGGCGCGCCATGCAGACGGGCGTCATGCGTCCCTAACCTATATACATATTTCACATTCCATGTCCTTTAGCAGTTCCGGACTCCTCCAATTCGACGAGCTGAAAGAGCTCCTGGCGAGCTACGCCGGAAGTGTGTCCGGCCGGGCTCTGATCGCCGCCCTTGAGTCGCACCATGACAGGCCCGCGCTCGAAAACGGCTTGGCGGAAGCCGGGGAAGCGATCGCCTACTTGCGGGAAGCTGCGGGCGCGCCATCCGCTGGCCCCGGCTCGGTCATTCGTCTGCGCTTCGATCAACTTAGGGACATCCATGCCGCTGTCGCTACGCTCCTGATCGAAGGAGCCTCGCTCGAAGGCCGCGAAATTCTGGACCTGTTTCATACGCTCGCTCTCGCCGGGGAGTATCGTGCCATTCTTGTTCCGCTCTCCGCCCGCTATCCGCGCCTGGCCCTGCGCGCGCGTCAGCTCGCGGATCTGCGCGATGTCGCGCGCCGTTACGCCCGCACTTTCCTTCCCGACGGCAGTCTGGCCGATGAGGCGAGCGTCGCTCTCGGCCGTATCCGCCGCGACATGGAGCGCCAGCAGAGAACGATCCAGGATTCGCTTGAGCGCTTCCTCCGCGCCCACCGCTCCGACGGCACCTTACAGGAGGAGTTCGTCACCATCCGCGACGATCGCTACGTCGTTCCCATTGTTGCTGGACAAAAGGGGCGTGTTGACGGGGTCATTCACGGTTCCAGCGGCACCGGCCGTACTCTCTTTGTCGAGCCGCTCGAAACCGTCACCCTCAACAACCAGCTCGTGCGCTTGCGCGAAGATGAGATCCGTGAAATCGAGCGCATCCTCGCTGAAATCACCAGCGTGCTTCGTGAACACAACGATGAAATTGCCTCGACTGCGGCAAGCACTGGCTGAATTCGATTGCATCTTCGCCAAAGCCGGCTTCGCTCTCGCCTACAACGCCTGTGTCCCTCGCTTCAGCCAGAACGGCCGGCGGCTCTTGCTTCGTGAAGCGCGCCATCCGCTGCTTGAAACCGTACTACGCAAGCAGCGCAAACCGATCACGCCGATTTCTTACGAACTGACCGAGCCAGACCCGGTGTCTGCTGATCAGCGGCCCGAATACCGGCGGCAAAACCGTCACGATGAAGACGACCGGCTTGTTAGCTCTGATGGCGCACGCCGCTATTCCTGTCCCGTGTACCGAAGCCGAGTTCCCACTGCTCGATGACGTACTCGCCGATATCGGCGATACGCAATCCATCGCCGAGAGCTTGAGCAGTTTTTCCGGCCATTTGCTGCACGTCAAGCAAATGCTCGCGCAAGTTACGCCCGACAGTCTCGTTCTGCTCGATGAACTCGGTCGCGCCACCGATCCCGAAGAGGGTGGAGCTCTGGGCGTTGCCATTCTCGACGAGTTCCGCCAATCCGGCGCCTTCTGCCTCGCCTCTACCCATCTGCTGCCGTTGAAGCTGTACGGCGCCCGCACTCCCGGCGTCTTGAATGGCTCCATGGGCTTCAATGAAGCAACACTGCAACCCACTTATGAGCTTCGTCTGGGTGTGCCCGGCAAGTCCGCCGGACTCGACATCGCCACTCGCCTCGAACTGCCCCAACCTGTTCTCGCTCATGCCCGCGCCGTCCTGCCGCGTATGCAAGCCGATTTTCAGGACCTGCTCAGCGAACTGCACCGCCAGGTGGAAGAGAACCAGCGCCGCACCGGCGAGATGGAAGCAGCGACCGAAGCGCTGCGAAAGCGCCAGGCCGATCTCGAAGCGGAGGCCATTCGCAACGAACAACAGCGCCAGCGCGACTGGCAGAAGAAATCAGAAGCGGTCATCGCCGAGTTCGAATTGCGTGCGCATTCTGCCATGGAGCGTCTGTCCGACTTAGCCGCGCAGCGCAAGGCATCCGAGCAGGCCCAGCGACTAGTGGCCAAGACGGCGCGCGAGTTTCGGGAAGAAGCTGCCGAAACCATGGCGCCCCCGCCCGAAATCGCCAAAGCCGCCGCTCCCGAACGCCTCGTTATCGAAGAGGGCGCGCGCGTTCGGTTAAAAGATGTTCGCGAACTCGCCACCGTGCGCCGCATTCTCAAGAACGGCCTGCTCGAAGTCGAAGCCGGATTTCTAAAGATGCAAGTGCCCCGCGAAGATGTCGCCGAAGTTGTGTCACAGAAATCGGAGGCCCGGCAAACGCTAAAGAATGTTCGCTTTGAAGCGGGCCCTCGCTGGGACGTCTCCTACCGCGAGCTAAACGTAATCGGTCAGCGCGCGGAAGAGGCGCTCGAAAATGTCGACAAATTTCTCGATTCCGCCGCGCTCGCTTCCGTCAATCGCGTCCGCATCATCCATGGACACGGCATGGGCATACTAAAGCGCGCCGTCAACGATTTCTTAGGCTCAAATCCGCACGTCAGCCGCTTCTATCCGGCGACGCAAAACGAAGGCGGAGCGGGCGCCACTATTGTAGAGTTGCGAGAGTAAATTCAAATGTGCCGACTATCAATAGGAATCGCCATCGCTGTTGCTTCCGCATTGATTCGCGGCCGGACTTCAGCTACACAGATTCCGTTCGGGAATGGCAGAAAGCGCGCGATGCGAAGTTACGCTCCCCGGAGGGCTGGCTCGCTTTAGTCGGTCTCTTCAATGGCTAAAACCGGGCGACAATCGCGGTCGTGTTGCCGAAAGACTCCGCTGCCAAAGGATTCGGCCACGGTGCGCGTGGGCATCGTGCGGCTGAAGGTGATCGCGTGACCATTCTGACCGGCGATCGCTCGGAACGGACGTTGTCCTACGACGAAGACAAACCCGACATCGTCCACGTCGGATCGGTGTCCTTTTACGTCATCAAGCGCGCTGACAGATTTGCGCTCCGCGATAAAGGACTCCAACAGTCCCGCTCTTAAGAACTTTCAGGGAATGAAGTATTTCCCCGTCAATCCCGAGCTTCACTTCGAAGCCCGGTTCGTCCCGGACGCAAAGAAGATTCCCATTCTCAACATCGTCGGGCAAACTGAAATGCAGGACAGCCCGGGCGTGGTTGAATTCACGTACCGGGGTGAGCAGTATCATCTGCGTCCCATCTTCGAAGGCAAAACACTTTTCTTCCTCTTCAAAGATCCGACGAATAAAACTCAGACCTATCAAGCTGGCCGGATGTTGAATACGCCCTTGCCGAAGGACGGAAAAGTAGACCTGGATTTCAATCTCTCCTATAACCCGCCCTGTACCTTTCACGCCCTACGCCACCTGCCCGTTGCCTCCGAAAGAAAATACGTTGCCCTTCCCCGTCGAAGCCGGTGAGTTGCGTTACGGCAAAGGGCACGTCGAGTATGCCGAGCGGTGATTTTGTTGCACGCCGAAACGGCTGACGCCGGCAAGCGGCTCGATGCTTTTCTGCATGAAAAGCTGCCAGAGTTTAGCCGTTCGCGCCTCCAGTCTTGGATCAAGGACGGCGGCGTTCTCCTTAACGATCAGGCCAGCCGCGCTTCCTACATCTTGCGCGGCCTTGAGAACATTGCGATCACGCCCGCGGATCTTCCGCCTCTCAAAGCCGAACCCGAAGACCTGCCCGTCAAAGTTTTATATCGAGGATGAAGATGTCATCGCCGTCGACAAACCAGCCGGAATGGTCGTGCACGCGGGCGCAGGACACTCGACCGGAACGCTCGTCAACGCTCTGCTGCATCACTTCGGCACATTATCGAATGCGACCGGCGATGATCTTCGTCCCGGCATCGTTCACCGGCTCGATCGCGATACCAGCGGAGTGCTCGTCGTCGCTCGCACCGACCAGGCTCACCAGGCGCTTGCCGCTCAGTTTCGCGACCGTAAAGTGGAAAAAATCTACTTGGCCCTGGTGCATGGCCGGATGAAGCAACTCGAAGGCCGCATCACCTTGCCGGTCGCACGTGATCCTGTTCGCCGGACGCGCATGACCGCCAAGCTGGCATCCGGCCGCTCGGCCCTGACCGATTACCGCGTTATCGATCACTTCGACGCTCTCAGTTTTCTCGAAGTCCGCATCGGCACCGGGCGCACGCACCAGATCCGTGTCCACTTGGCGAGCCTGGGCCACCCGATCTTCGGTGACCGCCTGTACGGAGCTCCGGCGTCAGCTGTACTGGATCGTTTCTTCCTGCATGCTCACCGGCTGAGCTTCACTTCTCCTTCGACCGGCGAACGGATCACGGTGGAAAGCCCGCTCCCTCCCGAGTTGCTGACGCCCTCACTTTGCTTCGCGAAACACGGCAGCTCCGAAAACACGGATAGAATAAAGTGATTCGAATGAAGTTTCGCGTACGTTTCGCTGTTGGCGGCTGCCGCCGTGCTGGGCGTCATCTGTTCTCGCATCAGAGCGCAAGAAGCAGGTCACGCAGCGATTCCGCTCCCATTCGCGCCGAAGTCACGCGCGTGAACATGCTGTTCACGGTCACCGATAGGCACGGCCGCTTCGTCACCGATCTGGACAAGAACGACTTTCAGGTGTTTGAGAATAAGAAGCCGCAAAACATTCTCGAGTTCACCTCTGAAACCGATCTGCCGCTGCGGCTCGCCATTTTGATCGACACCAGCAACAGTATTCGCGATCGTTTTCACTTTCAACAGGAAGCGGCGACGAACTTCATCAACAGCGTCATGCGTCCCCAGGACAAAGCCGTGGTGGTCAGCTTCGATACGGCCGCGGAACTCGTGGCCGATCTGACAAGCGATACTCACGTCCTCGAGAACGCCGTCCGGAATCTACGGCCCGGCGGCGGCACCTCTTTGTACGACGCCATCTACTTTGCCTGCAAAGACAAGCTGATGCTGGATCAGCCGATGTATAAGTTCCGGCGCGCCATGGTCATCTTGAGCGATGGCGAAGACAACGAAAGCCGCTATAGCCGCGACCAGGCCTTCGAAATGGCGCAACGGGCCGATACGGTGATCTACACGATCTCGACCAATATCAGCCATGTTGAAACGGACGGCGACAAAGTGATGCGCTACTTCGCCGAGCAGACCGGAGGCGTTTCATTCTTCCCCTTCCAGGCCAAAGATCTGAACCAATCTTTTGAAAACGTCGCTAACGAACTGCGCCATCAGTACAATCTCTTCTATCGTCCTGAGCCTCTGAAAGCCGACGGACTATATCATCAAGTGCAGATCAAAGTGCGAGGCCGCAAAGACCTGGTCGTGCGCGCCCGCCGAGGCTATTACGCGCGCCGGGCCGAATGGCTGAAACAAATCTATGCAGTTCTGTTTAGGGTTATACTGAGACTAACCCTCCCCGAGCAGCTAGCCCTGAAAGGAATCCTATGGACGAAAAAGAGCGCGGCCGCACTTTAACCCTTACACTGGGTCAGATCGAAAAACAGTTCGGGAAAGGCTCCATCCTGCGCCTCGGCGCCAAGGAAGCGATTGTTCCGGTGTCCTCCATCTCGACCGGATCCATTTCGCTCGATTATGCGCTCGGGGTCGGCGGCTTGCCGCGTGGGCGCATCTGTGAGATTTTCGGTCCTGAGTCGTCGGGCAAAACGACCATCGCCTTGCAAGTCGTCGCCGAAGCTCAGAAGGCCGGCGGCATGGCGGCGTTCATCGACGTCGAGCATGCGCTCGACCCCATCTACGCGAAGAATCTCGGAGTGGACGTGGATAACTTGCTCGTCTCGCAGCCCGATTTCGCGGAACAGGCGCTCGAGATCACGGCCGCACTGATCACCTCCGGTTCTATCGACGTGCTGGTGGTCGACTCTGTCGCCGCTCTCGTTCCCAAGGCTGAACTCGACGGCGAAATGGGCGATTCGCATATGGGCGTGCAGGCCCGGCTCATGTCGCAGGCCATGCGCAAGCTGACCGGCATTGTCTCGAAGTCCAATACCTGCCTCGTTTTCATCAATCAGATCCGCGAAAAAATCGGCGTCATGTTCGGTAATCCCGAGACCACCACCGGCGGCCGCGCTCTGAAATTCTACTCTTCTGTTCGTCTCGATATCCGCCGTATTGCCGCCATCAAAGACGGCGAAACCGTCACCGGCAACCGCACCAAGGTCAAGGTGGTGAAGAATAAGGTCGCTCCGCCGTTCCGTGAAGCGGAATTCGACATTATCTATGGCGAAGGGGTCTCGCGCGAAGGGGATCTGCTGGACCTGGGCGTCGCGAACAACATCGTGGAAAAGAGCGGCTCCTGGTTCAGCTACAAGGGTGAGCGCATCGGGCAGGGGCGCGAAAATGTCCGCCAATTCCTGAAAGACAATCCGGACATGCTGGCCCGGATCGATGCCGAACTGCGTAAGACGCTGGGGTTAAACAAGGGCGCGGAAGGCGACGCCGCCGCTCCTGCTCCGACTCCGATCGATACGGCCAAAACCGCGACCGCCCGCGGACGATAAACACGCGGCATATTGAGCTCGCGGGTGGTCCTGGCGCCCTCCTTCTGCTACGCTGAGATTGAGGGATTGCGTCCTGCATCCCGTGGTGTCTCAATGGATTCTGTTAACAATATTGGTGTCGCGACGGAGGAAGTACCGTCGCCCAGCGAACGGTCGCCCGAGGTGGTCGAGCCGGAGAGCTGCCGTTCGCACGACCGGATGGTTCCTCGCCTCGGGAGTTGGTTTCTGAGCGCGACCGCTTAGCTCGGGAAAAGGCTGAGCTGCAAGACCTTCTGCAGCGCCGGCAAGCGGAATTTGACAATTACCGCCGCCGTAACGAACGCGAGCGCAGCGATCTGTTTGAATTCGCGGCCATGGACGCCGTCAAGGCGTTATTGCCGGTTCTCGACGATTTCGAGCGTGCCATCAAGGTGGAAAGTGCCGACAAGGAATATGCACGCGGCATGGAACTGATTTACCAGCGGCTGTCTGAATCGCTGCACAAGCTCGGCTTGGAGCCGATTTCGTCCGATGTTCCGCATCTTCAATCCGCATGTTCACCATGCGGTGGAAATGGTGGATACAAAAGATCATCCGGACCAGACGATCTTAGACGAGTATCAGAAAGGGTATTACTTCAAGGGACGTCTGCTGCGTCCCGCCATGGTGAAGGTCGCGGTCAATCAGTGATCGGCCGCGGAATGTGCGCAAGTCTAACATGAGTGTGGCCAAACGAGATTACTACGAGGTACTGAGCGTCACGCGCGATTGCGACGATCAGACGCTCAAGTCTTCCTACCGCAAGCTGGCGCTGCAGTATCACCCTGATCGCAACCCCGATAATCGGGAAGCGGAAGAGCGCTTCAAAGAAGCCGCCGAAGCCTACGCGATTCTTAGCGATCCCCAAAAGCGGGCGGCTTACGACCGCTTCGGCCACCAGGGTGTGAACGGCGCCGGGTCGGCTGGGTTCGACGAGAGCCAACTTCGCGGATTTCGGAGATATTCTCGGCGATCTGTTCGGCCTCGGGCAACATCTTCGGCGGCGGAGGCGGACGGCAACGTTCTCGCGTGCAGCGCGGCGAAGACATCCGCTACGACCTCGAGATCAGTTTTGAGGATTCGATGCGGGGCATGTCGGCGGACCTGCAGATCCCGCGGATGGAAGCCTGCTACGAAATGCCAGGGCACGCGGCGCCGATCCGAGCGTAGGCCTGGTCACGTGCGCCGCTTGCCACGGCCGCGGCGAGATTCTTTACCAGCAGAGCTTCCTATCCATCCGCAAAACGTGTCCCACCTGCGGCGGCCGCGGCAAAGTGATCCGCCAGGCCTGTCCGCAGTGCCGCGGCGAGCGGTTTAGCCGCGCCGAGAAGAAGCTGAAGGTCAATATTCCCGGCAGGCGTCGACAATGGCACACGCTTGCGCTTATCGGCCGAAGGCAATCCGGGTCCGCCGAACAGCCAGCCCGGCGATTTGTATGTCGTCATCAAAGTCGCGGATCACTCGATCTTCGAGCGCCGCGAATACGATCTGCATTGCACGCTTCCGGTCAATATCGCGCAAGCCGCGCTGGGCGCTGAAATTGAGATTGAAACTTTCGATGGTCCGCAGAAAATTCGTGTTCCCGAAGGCACCCAGGCCGGCGCGCAATTCCGGCTGCGCAATCTGGGCGTGCCGCATTTGAGCAGCCGCGCGCGCGGCGATCTTCTACGTTCATCTGGACGTGCAGGTGCCGCAGAAACTCACGCGCGAACAGCGCAAACTCTTCGAGCAATTGAATGAATTGCTGCCCGCTGAAAACACGCCTCACGAGAAGAGCGTCTTTGAAAAGGTTCGCGACTTTTTCGGCTAAGCGTTCGTAAGTAATAGCCCGGCAACACACTGCGCGGGGGCCTTGCGCTAAAGCGAGCGGCGATTACTGGCCAGTGTTGACCAGGCACCGCTTGGCTGCCGGGCTAGCTAGCGCGCGTCGTAGCGCTTCTCACTTGTTGCGCGAGTTGAACACTTCAAAGCTGCCGTCCGGATTCGCTGTCACCTTCAAATAAAAGCCGGTATCGGCTTCCGTCACATTTGCCAGGAACGGATCCGCGCATTGTGCTCGGTCCCGCCCGCATCGGCAAAGTGCAATTGCCAAATGTCTTCAAGTCCTGGTGAAGATTTCACGATGTCCCAGGCGGAAGCGGCTGCGCCCTTCTTCGCCCCGTTGTCGAATATCGCCACGCGTGGCGCTAGCGCATGCACTAGTGCCGGGCTGTTGCTGAGATCCATGCCGTGATGCGAGACGACCAGGATGTCGGCGTGGCCCAGCTTATTCGTCGGGGCACATCAACTCGAGTTCTTTATTCCAGGTCAGATCGCCTAGGTCCACAATCCGTAAGCGCCCCAAAGGTGATCACCGTGCCGACGGAACGGGCGTTTTCGGTCGTGTCCGTCGCCTTTTGCGCAACTCCTGAGCAGAAGGCATTGGGCTGGCCCGCGCCCTGGAAGAGGCTGACCGATCAGATTGCCATCGGCGCTGACAACCTCCACATCGAGTCCTTTGATGGGCAGCTTTTCGCCGGGCGTGGCGAGGATGTGATTGGAGCCGGCGATAGCGGCCTGATACTCGCTATACAAGTGACTTGTTGCGTTGCTGTCCTCGCGGTTAGGACCGTGGTCGATGAAGGTGCTGACCGGGATTTTGGTGACCAGTTGCGGCACTCCCCCGACATGATCCGCGTGGTAATGGGTGATAAGCACGTAATCGATTTTCTTGATCTTGGCGCGTTTGGCGATCGCCGCGATGCGATTGGCGTCGCGGTAGGCGTTGTAACCCCACCCTGTGTCGATGAGAAGAGATGCCGCCGGATGGGGTGACAAAGAGAGTGGACTGGCCGCCCTCGACATCGATAAAGAAAATCTCCAGAGGCTTCTGACTCGCCCGCAGCCGTAGAGAGGTGAGAGAAGAGCGAGAAACGCGACGATAGCGGCCCGCATGTGCCCTGATCGTAGCAAAGCCAAGCTAGCGCGCTGGCTGAAGTTCCACGGCTCGGGCTTATCACCCCCAAAACGTGCTGTAAGAACTGCCATTTTTGATCGATATAGGTTGTAGTCGATGCGCCGCTGAGGACTGCGGAAGGCCCCCAGAGGAATGGAATAGGAATGGACCAGGAAATCCTTGTTAGCTCGGCGCGAGGCGCTGTAGAAGAAGTGTTCGGCATGATGATCGGGCTGCCCGCTACGCCCGGCGAGGTCTACACGCAGGAGGCGGCTCCGGCGGAAGCGGAAGGGATCGTCACTTTGATCGGCATTGCGGGCCGTGGATTGGCGCGGGAAGCATCCAGTTGCAGCTTGGAGCTGGCCTGCAAGCTGTCCTCTTCCATGCTGATGGAGGAGTTTTCGTCGGTCAACAAAGAGGTGCTCGACGCCATGGCGGAGATCACCAATATGGTGTTCGGCAACGTTAAAACGGTTCTGGAAGGGCAGCTCGGTCCGCTGGGCCTGAGTATTCCAACGGTGGTGTTTGGACGCAACTTCTCAACCAATAGCCCCGGCCAGCAGGTTTGGAGCGTCATCCCGTATGAAGTGGAAGCCGAGAAGATGGACGTGAAGATCTGCCTGGCGCCCAAAGACGCGCAGCGGTAGTCAGGCCGGACTGCATGTCCGTACGCGCTACAAATGACACACGTCCTGTCGGTTTCCGAACGATACGTCGAATCAAGTGTTCTTACAGTAAGGGGATTTCTATGTCAACAAGCTTAACCGCGCCGGTAGAAAGCAGCGCTCTATTGCACAACAACGAGCGAGCAGGTAAATATCTCACGTTTCACCTGGGGACCGAGGAGTTCGGGATCCAGGTGCTGAAGATTCGGGAAATCATGGGCATTCAGCAGATCACGGGCGTGCCGCAGACGCCCGCCTGGATGAAGGGGGTAATCAATCTGCGCGGGAAGGTAATCCCGGTGATCGACCTGCGGCTGAAGTTCGGCATGCCCACAGTGGCCTACAACCAACGTACATGCATTGTGGTGGCCCAAGTAGAGACCGACAGCGAGCAAATGCTGATGGGGCTGGTAGTCGACGAAGTCTCGGAGGTGGTGAATATCGCGGCGAGCGAAATCGAGGATGCGCCCTCTTTCGGCTCGAACGTACCCACGCCTTACATTCTGGGCATGGCGAAACAGAAGGGCAAGGTGAAGATCCTGCTCGATATCGACCAAGCTCTGAGCAGCAGCGAACTGGACAGCATGCAAGGCGTATTGCAGTAAGGAGAAACAGGTGAAGAACATGACAATCGGAAAAAAGATCGCCGCGACGTGCGGAGTAGTACTAGCGTTTATGTTGGTCCTTGCAGCGACATGCCTGATTAACGCCAGCCATGTGGAAACAGCGCTGCAGCTAATGGCCACCGATTCGGTCCCCGGCGTAGCTTCAATGAATAAGCTGGCGGCGATCGCAGCCGAGCAGGCCACCTTGATGCTGACGCACATTAGCACCCCCGATGCGGCGCAGATGTCCCAATGCGAGTCTCGGCTGGCTCAGCTCGAAGATCAATTTCAAGCCGAGTTAAAGAACTATCAGCAGACGATTACTCAGGATCGGGATCGCGAGTTGTTTCAAAAGATTCCGGTGGCGCATGAGCGTTTTTGGCGCGTGTGGACGCAGATGCAGCCGTTGAGCCGCGCCGGCAAAGCGCGCGAGGCGGTAGCTCTCTGGACAGCGGAGGCGGTGCCCGCCCGGAGCGCCCAATCTCAGGCGATCGGAGACGAGGTCAAGCTCAATCAGGGAAACCAGGAGCAATACCTGGCGCGCGCCGAAGACGCCCTCGCTACATTGCGTCTGTGGTCCTGGTTGCTGTCAATTGCGTCACTCGGTATCTGCGGTGCGGTCATATTCTTTATCGTGAGCGGGATCAATCGAGCCTTGAACAATGCCGTTCACGAGCTGAAGAGCGGCGCCGAGCAGGTGGCTACCGCGGCGACCGAGATTGCCGCTTCGAGCCAGTCGCTCGCGCAAGGCACCTCCGAACAGGCAGCTTCGCTCGAAGAGACGTCGGCGTCGAGCGAAGAGATGACCTCGATGACCCGCAAGAACGCCGACAACTCGCAGCAATGCGCGAAGTTGATGGTGCAGGTCGACGCGCGGGTCACCGGGGCGAACCAGACGCTGGGTCAGATGGTGACGTCCATGAGAGAGATCAACAGTTCGAGCGACAAGATCTCGAAAATCATCAAGGTGATCGACGAAATCGCATTTCAGACCAACATTCTTGCCTTAAACGCGGCAGTGGAAGCGGCGCGCGCCGGGGAAGCCGGAATGGGTTTTGCGGTGGTCGCCGACGAGGTGCGCAACCTGGCGCAACGCAGCGCCCAGGCGGCCAAGGACACGGCCGCTCTGATTGAAGAATCGATCACGCGGTCGAACGAAGGCAGCGCGAAACTGACGCAAGTGTCGGAAGCGATCAGCACCATTACGGAGAGCACGAACCAGGTGAAGACGTTGGTGGACGAAGTTAATCTGGGCAGCCAGGAGCAGGCGCGCGGGGTGGAGCAGATCTCAAAAGCCATTGTGCAGATTGAGCAAGTGACGCAACAAGCGGCCGCGAGTTCGGAAGAGGCGGCGTCGGCGGCCCAAGAGCTGACGGCGCAGGTGGGAGCTATCCGCGCGATCGTGCAACAAATTGAAAGTCTGGTGCGGAGTTCCAATTCGCCGGCTGCCGGTCAGGCAATTCGGTCACGCAATACACGGCTGATCACGGAGAAACCGCGTGCCATGACCCGGAGCTTGAGCGCGCTGAAAACGGCCACCGCGCCACGCGTGGCGGTAAAGAGAGCTGAACCGGTGCGTCAGCCCAGTATGGCCATGACTACCCGGCCGGCGACGAGCGCGATTCCGATGGATGACGATTTCAAAGAGTTCTGAGAGGCGGCAGTTCTCAGCCGGTGATTTGCCGGTGCGTTAGTGACATGTTTGATTTTTTATGGCCCTTCAAGTTCTTGACTCCGCGACGAAAGACAAACTGACTGAGCAGATCGAGCGTCTCGCGATGCTGCTGGTGACCGGCGATCTGTCGGGCAGTGAAGCTGATGCGGAGAGCGAAAGCCCGGAAACTCTCGCACACCTCCAGGCAGCAGCGGACGCGGTCTATGCGTCGGCGCGGTCGGCGGGTTTTACGGAAGCTGTTGAGCTGGTTTCGGATCTGAAAGATAGTCTGGCGGCGGCCAAAAATCCGAAGCAGGACCGGGCGGCGCTCGAAAGCCAACTCCAAACCGGCATCACGCGGCTGCAGGCCGCTATTGCGCGGACCGACGTGCTAGGACGCCCGAGCAGCAGGAAGCGCCCGCGACCGTGACGCGCCCAGGTCGCAAGCCGTCCGTCTTTGCTTTCGAGCAGCGCGTTGTCGCAGGATCCGGAACTGGTCGGCGACTTCCTGATGGAATCGGGGGAACACCTATCCACGATTGAAAGCCAACTGCTGACGATCGAGCAGGACCCGACGAACATGGATGCGCTCAATTCCATCTTCCGGGCGTTCCACACGATCAAGGGCCTTGCCGGATTTCTCGAGTTTTCAGCCGTACAGGAAAGCGCGCATGAAGTGGAGACGCTGCTTGACAAAGCTCGCAACCGCGAACTGGTAATCACGCCTCCAGTGGTGGACGTGATTCTCGAAGGCGCCGACCATCTGAAGACGTGGATGCAGTACATTTCGTCGGTGCTGAGCGGCACGCCCGAGGAGGAACCGAAGGACGGCCATCCGTTGCACGAGCGGATTCGCCGCTACACGATGGGAGCGCAGCCGCCGCAAGCTCCCGAGGCGGCGACATCCGATCTGGCGACGCTTTCGGAAGCAGTGATATTGGAAGCCCCGCCGGTAGCGCCCGCCGCGAGTGAGAAGATCGAAAATCCGGGTACTGCCGTTCGCGAGCCGGCTTCTTCGGGTTGAGAAACGGGCGTCCAAGCAAGCAAAGCCGGCGGCACGGTCCGGCGCTCCCGCTGTCGCCGGAGCAAGGGGAGCGAGCGGCGGGAGGGAATGCGTCGGAAACTCGCTCCGTAAAAGTCGATACCGCCAAGCTCGACTATCTGGTGGACATGGTGGGTGAAATGGTCATCGCGCAATCTTTGATCCGCCACGATCCTGACTATGGCGAAGGTGAAAAGTCCTCGGCTGCTGCGCAGCGTTTCGCAAGCGACACGCATTACGGCCGAAGTGCAAAAGACCGCAATGGCGATGCGCATGTTGCCGGTGGGCCAGGTATTTCAGCGCATGAACCGGCTGGTGCGGGACTTGACGCGCAAATCAGGCAAGCAGGCGGAACTGGAAATCAGCGGCGAAGAGACCGAACTCGATCGCACCATCGTCGAGGAACTGGCGGATCCGCTGATGCACATGGTGCGAAACTCGCTCGACCACGGTATCGAAACGCCGGAGGAGCGCATTGCGGCGGGCAAGCCGGCGAAAGCGAAAGTGATTCTGCGCGCCTATCACCAGGGCGGCAATATTTTGATCGAGGTGGGGGACGACGGCCGCGGTCTCAATCGCGAGAAGATCCTCAAGAAGGCTAAAGAGAAGAAACTGATCGAGCACGGCGATCACATGGCCGACAACGATGTGTTTGCCCTGATCTTCGAGCCTGGTTTCTCGACCGCCGATCAGATCACCGACATCTCGGGCCGCGGCGTCGGCATGGACGTCGTGAAAAGGCAGATTCAGAAACTGCGCGGCCGTATCGACATCCATTCCGTTCGGGGCCAAGGCACAACTTTTTTCCTGAAATTGCCTTTAACGCTGGCGATCATCGACGGGCTGGTCATGGGGGTGGGGGAAGAGCGATATATCGTTCCGATCTATCGCGGTTCACGAAAGTCTGCGTCCCACCGAGGAGATGGTCTCGACATTGCCGAACGGATCGGAAGTGGTCCTCATCCGGGGCACGTTGCTTCCGGTGGTCCGGCTGAACCGGAAGTTTGGGATTGCGGCCCGCTCTGAAAAGTTCTCCGAAAGCCTATTCGTCATCTGCGAGGGCCAAGGCAAGCGCTTCTGCATTGCCGTCGATGAATTGATTGGGAAACAGGAAGTGGTGATCAAGAGCCTGGGCAAGATATTCAAAAACGTGCCGGGGATCGCGGGTGGCGCCATTTTGGGCGACGGGCGCGTGGGTCTGATCCTCGACGTGGAGTCGATTCACGGAAAGGCCGGGAATGCTGTCGCGTGAAGAGACGCGGACCATCCGTCCTCTGACAAACAAGGAATTTGAACAGTTCCGCGATCTGGCCTATAAAACCTTCGGCCTGGACCTGAAAGAAGGCAAGGAACAACTGGTTTCCTCCCGGCTGAGCAAGTTGATTGCCCGGTCCAACTTCAGTTCTTTTAACGACTATTACGACCATGTAGTGGCGGACAAGACGGGTGAGGCGCTGCTGGCGATGGTGGACGCGCTCACCACCAATCACACCAGTTTTTTGCGCGAGCCGGCGCATTTCGAATTCCTCTGCAACCATATTGTCCCGGAGCTTGCAGGGCGCGATCGTATCCGCATCTGGTGCGCTGCTTCATCGACGGGCGAAGAACCTTACACGCTGGCGTTCTCGATACTTGAGGCCTTGCCTGCCGGAAGCCGGGCGCGCGTGGAGATCACCGCCTCCGATATCTCCACGCGCGTCATTGAAACTGCGCAGCGTGCGGTTTATCCGGCCGAACGGCTACAGGGAGTGCCGCCGGCGCTGCAATCGAAGTATTTTTTGCGCGGCGAGGGGCACTCGAAAGGGTTTTACAAAGTAAAGCCCGAGGTTCGTAAGCTGGTGCAGTTTCGCCGCGTAAATTTGGTGGAGCCGTATCCCGACATGGAGCCGTTTCCTGTCATCTTCTGCCGGAACGTCATGATCTATTTCGACAAACCGACGCAGGAACGCGTGGTGAACCGGTTATCGCATTACCTGGAGCCGGGCGGGCATTTGTTCATCGGGCACTCCGAAAGTTTGATGGGAACCGATCAGCCGCTCGAATACGTGATGCCGGCAGTTTACCGGAAGCCGGGTGCCGGAAGTCCGCTTCGACTCCTCGAAAGAGGATGCGCGGATGAGCATGCTGGTGGTAGGGGTCGGCGACGCGCAGGTCACCGCCGAATCCGGAGCATACGCTGGTGACCTACGCTCTGGGGTCGTGCATCGCGGTTCTGATTCACGATCCGCAGGCCCACATCGGTGGGCTGTTGCATTTCATGTTGCCGGAATCGAGCATCGATCCGGCGAAAGCGGAAAAGAATCCGCATATGTTCGCCGATACGGGTATTCCGCTGCTGTTCCGTACTGCGTACAAGTTCGGCGCGGATAAGAAGCGCCTGAAGGTGGGCGTGTTTGGAGGGGCGCAGGTGATGGACGACAATTCGCTGTTCAATATCGGCAAAAGAAATCATGCGGCGCTGCGCAAGATTTTCTGGAAGGCGGGAGTCCTCATTCACAAAGAGGCTGTCGGCGGAACCGCGGCCCGCACGGTCCGGTTGGAAGTGAACACGGGCAAGATATGGCTGCGCGGACCAGGCGAGCCGGAATGCGAGGCATGATGGCGGCACCCCCAGCAGCTCTAAGGAACAAATTATGGCATTTCGAGTTTTGATCGTGGACGATTCGCCCGCCATGCGCGCCTTTGTCCGGCGCGTGGTGGAGATGTCGGGGTTTGAGGCTGGTTTGTTTTTCGAAGCCGGAAATGGCGAGGAAGCGATCGAAGTGTTGAACGGCAACTGGGTGGACGTAATTCTGACCGACATTAACATGCCGAAAATGAATGGCGAGCAGTTTCTGCGGCACGTGGAAGCAGACGAGCATTTACGAGCCATTCCGGTGATTGTGATTTCCACCGACGCGACTGAGCAACGTAGAACGCAGATGATGAACCTGGGGGCGCGCGGTTATGTGACCAAGCCGTTCACGCCCGAGGGACTTCGGCAAGAACTGGAGGTTGTGCTTGGCGTACCCGATAGCGTTGGAACAGATTTCTGAGGCACTGGCCGCGGCGGTAGAGCAAGTGCTGGACACCATGTTTTTCATGACAATGGTTTCGCACAGCGAGAACCCGCCCGAGACGGCACTGCCGTTGTGCGCATGCCTGGAGTTCCGGGGCGAGCCGTCGGGTTCCTTTGGAGTCAATCTTTCCGAGAGCGCTGCGCGGGTCATCACCTCGAATTTTCTGGGTGATGAACCGGAAATAGTCTCCGAAGCCCAGATTACCGAGGTGGTTTGCGAGCTCTGCAACATGATCTGCGGTGCCGTTCTGACCCGGGTTCACAGAGACAATCTGTTTGAGCTGACCAGTCCAGCGCTGCAAAGCCCGGAACGGGCGCTCGAGGCGGCTGCGCAAGCGACCAGCCGGACCTTCGATGTAGAAGACGGCTTGATACAGATCTATATCAAGGTGAACTGATGGGCTCGGAACCGGATCGCAGAATCAAGGTCTTGATCGTAGACGATTCAGCGATTGTGAGGAAGCTGCTCACGGAAGCCTTGACGGGACACGCGGACATAGAAGTCGTGGGAACCGCGCCGGACCCTTACATCGCGCGCGACAAAATCTTATCGCTACACCCGGACGTAGTAACGCTCGACATCGAAATGCCGCGCATGGACGGTCTCACGTTCCTGAAAAAGCTGGCTCGGTACCACCCCATACCCGTGATCGTGATCAGCTCGCTTGCGCAAGCTTCCTCGCAATCGGCTCTTGAAGCCATGCGGTCCGGTGCCGTTCACGTGCTGGCGAAACCGGGCGGACCGTATTCGGTGGGAGAACTTCGTCTGGATTTGGCGCATCACGTACGTGCTGCCGCGGAAGCGGGAGCGCGCCGACGCCTTACCCCATTGCCGGCGCCCGTACCTTGCGATGACCACGCCGCGCCTGCTATGCCGGCGAAGCCTTGCCCGATCTTCAAGGGCGCCTCCGCGGACTCGCTCATCGCCATCGGCGCGTCCACGGGGGGTACGGAGGCTTTGCAGCATGTATTGGTGCAGCTTCCCGAAAACATTCCGGCCATTGTCATCGCCCAGCATATTCCCGCTGGTTTTTCGCTCGCCTTCGCAAACCGTCTAAACCAGTTGTGCAAATTCGAAGTGAAGGAAGCTGTCGACGGAGATCTGGCGCAGCCGGGCCGGGCGCTGATCGCGCCGGGGGATTTCCACATGCTGATCCGGAAAAACGGCGCCGGTTACCGCGCCGTGATAAAGACAGGACCGCGAGTCTGCTACCAACGGCCCTCGGTCGACGTGTTGTTCGACTCTGTTGCCGATGCGGCGGGAGGGAAAGCGATCGGCGTCATCTTAACCGGAATGGGAAATGACGGCGCGCATGGCCTGTTGCAGATGAAGCAGAAAGGGGCCCGCACGCTTGCGCAAGATGAGGCCAGTTGTGTGGTCTTCGGCATGCCTCGCGAAGCCATTCAACTGGGAGCCGTCGATCACATTCTGCCTCTCAAGGATATGGCGCGCGGTATCCTCGCTCAATTCAACTGACGTCCGCTTCCATTAACACCCGCTGAATCAGCGGTCGGCGGGAACATTCGTGCCCCACTTCACGTACTCTGGAGTAGGAACACGAGGAGAACCGGAAGTTGCCGTTTTGCACCAACTGCGGGACGAAAGTAGATCCAAGCGCATCGTTTTGCTCCAACTGCGGAACAGCACAGCCCCGCTACACGGCGCAAGCAACGGACTTCCTCGACAGCTTAAGCGATAGGACAGCCTGCATTCTGTGCTACGTGCCGGTTTTTGGAGTCATTCCAGCGGTGGTTTTCCTCGCTTCCCAGAAATTTAGAATGAACACGCGTGTCCGCTTCGACTCCTTCCAATCTCTTTACCTGTTCCTGGCGTGGCTCATCGTCTCGTCGGCGGCTCCAACACTCCTGTTTTCAGGCGTTCCCGGGTCCGGGATCGAACACGCGTTTCTCGAGCTGACCAAGCTGGCGCTCTTTATCTGCTGGATTTATCTACTGGTGAAGGCCGCCCAGCAGGAACAAGTGCGTTTGCCCATCATCGGCGACTTGGCGGCACGCTCCACCACTGAACAGCTCTAGTATAATTATTCATCGTTGTGAATAATTACTCAAGACGCACCGTCGGCGTCGTCGGCTTCCGGGGTTATAGCGGAGCCGAACTGGTCCGCATCCTCAGGCGCCACCCGTTGGTGGAAGTCGTTCTCCTCGAACACCGTTCCGATCCTGAAGAACGTACCAGACCGCTCGGTCAGCCACCGCCTAAAACGATTCCGGCTAGTGCCGAGGCTATTCAGCAGGAAGGTCTCGAGCTGGTATTTCTTGCTACTCCGGCGCCGGTATCCATTGACCTGACGCCAGGTATTCTCGCTACGGGAGCGAAGGTCGTCGATTTAAGCGGTGCGTTCCGGCTGCGGGATGCCGAGACGTATTCGCGCTGGTACAAAGAGCGCCATACCGCCGCTCATCTGTTTTCGCAAGCTGTTTACGGACTGCCGGAGTTTTATCGCGAAGTAATTCGCGACGCGCGCTTGGTCGCCAATCCGGGCTGCTACCCGACCGCGGCTAATTTAGCCATTCGGCCGCTGCTTCATGCGCAGGTCGCGGACCGAAGCCGTGGGATTATTTGCGACGCGAAATCGGGCATCAGCGGCGCCGGCCGCAAAGCTTCGCTCGCGACCAGCTTCTGTGAAGTGGCGGAGAATTTCAGCGCTTATGGTTTCGCTGGGCACCGGCACGTGGCGGAAGTCCTGCAGAATTCCGGCTTGGGCGAGCGTGAGTTTACATTTACCGCTCACCTGCTTCCACTAGAACGCGGCATTTTGGAGACAATCTATGTACGCACGCAGCGGGTAGAGAAAGCCGTCGATCTACTCTCGATCTATGAAGAGGCGTATGGAGACGAGCCGTTTATCCGTCTCTATGCACCGGGCAAAGTCCCGGATTTGCGCGCCGTCCAAGGTACGAATTTCTGCGATATCGGCTTCGTGTTCGATGGCGAAAGCCAGCGCGCTACCATCGTCGTCGTCGAAGATAATCTGGTGAAAGGCGCCGCCGGTCAGGCCGTGCAGAACATGAACCTGCTGCTTGGCTTTCCGGAAACCGAGGCGCTGCTGTGAAGGCGCTCATTAAGCTGGGTGGCACGCTTCTCGACGAAGCGGCCAGCCGAAACTCGATTGCGAAGCAGCTCGCCGGGATCGCCCGCGAGCATGAAATCGTGGTGGTGCACGGAGGCGGGAAACAGGTCACCCGGTACCTGGAAGAGCGGGGAGTCTCCAGCCGGTTCGTAAACGGATTGCGCGTATCTGACGAGGCGGTTATCGATGCTGTCACCAAGGTGATCGCGGGCAGCGTCAACAAGCAGTTGGTGTCTGCCGTTATCGCTGCCGGTCAGCCGGCCGTAGGGCTCTCCGGCGTGGATGGAACCCTGACCAGCGCCGGGCAGTTGGACCCAGCCCTGGGGTTTGTCGGAAAACCGGAAAATACGGAGCCGCGCCTGTTAAACTTACTAGCGAGCGCCGGATATATGCCGGTTATTGCCTGTATAGCGGGAGATCGCCGGGGCAATGTCTACAACGTGAATGCAGACCAAATGGCAGTGTCGTGTGCGATCGGCTGGCGCGCGTCCCGGCTGCTGTTTTTGACGGATGTCGGAGGAGTCAAAGGACCGGACGGACGCGTCATCGAGCAACTGGCAGCCAGTGAAATCGACGGCTTGGTAGCCTGCAAAGTCGCCCAGGGCGGGATGCAGGCGAAGCTCGAAGCCGCCGCCGTCGCGCTGGCTTCCGGTCTAGAACAGGTCGTCATCGCAGCGGGCCATGAAACGAACATTTGTGAACGGCTGATGGAAGGTGAACCGATCGGTACACGCGTCATCGGCTGTCCCGCCGCCGCGCATAAGAGACCGGCATGACGCAAACCTGTCTGACAGTCCGGAAGGCGGGCATGCGGGATATTCGGCCTATCCTCTCGGTGATCAACGCCTACGCAGCCGATGGCATTATGCTGCCGCGAACTGAGTTTGAGATGTCGGAAAACATCCGCGACTTTTCGGTGGCTTATGACGGCGAGCGCCTGGCCGGCTGCGGCGCTCTCCATTTCTACACTCCGATAACCGCCGAACTACGGTCTCTCGCCGTGCTGCCGGATTTAAAGCAAAATGGTGTGGGACGCGCGCTGGTCGAGGCGCTCGAAGCGGAAGCGCGCGAAAACGATCTGGAGGCTATCTTTGCCTTCACGTATGCGCCCGGATTTTTCGCCAAGTCGGGTTTCGTGGAGGTGGAACGCGGGGAGCTTCCGTTAAAAGCCTGGAAAGACTGCCTGCGGTGTCCTAAATTTCAGAATTGCGACGAAATTGCGGTTTTGAAGCGGCTCAAATCGCCTGAATTCCGGTCTGCTCACAAACTGCAGAGCAGCTTTTATTCCGAACTGATCCAATTACCGCACGTCATACCCGAACAACGCCGTAGCGTACGGTAAAAACTACCTAATCATCTTTGAAAGATGGAGTTATTTTAAGTAAAAGTTCCACGTTTTCCTATCTTTTGTCTGGATTCGTCCATTTAGTACTAGTATACTTGGTACCGCAACAGCAGTTGAGGTAGTACTAATCTTTCGCGGAGGGACGGATTGCGCGCTTTAACCGTGGACGTTCAACAATCGGCTGGTCGTATTCTTTGCTGTACGATTTTCAAACCGGGCGGCAGAAAGCTATTAGCGAAGGGACATATTCTTCGGGACGAAGACATTCGTCTTTTGGAGACCGAAGGAATGCGTCAAGTCTGGGTCACAGAACTGGAGGAGGGTGAGGTCGGGGAAGATGATGCTGTCATGGCCGTAGCGCAAGCTATGTGCTGTGGATCCGTCGAGATTCGATTGGCAGCGGGAGGGCGAGCAAACCTGGTCGCAACAGAAGATTGTTGCGCGCTAGTGGACGACGAACTCTTGAAGCAGATCAACTGCACAAGCAGCGTCGTGATCGCCACGGTAACCAACTATCGTTATGCGCGGGCAGGAGAACGCATCGCGACGGTCAAGAGCGCTCCGTTCGCGGTGGCGCAATCGCAACTGGATACAGTTTTGTCCATTCTGAACGAGCGCGGCGCCATTCTTCAAGCGCGCCCCATTCGTGATCCGGGCGTAGCTGTTCTGTATGCAGATCCCGTGCATGGAGACCGTGCGCGCACCTTGTTTGAACCCGTGGTCCATCAACGCATGGAACGCTTCGGGGCGAGCCTTCGTTACGCCATGAGCGCGGTGGAACAGGAGGAACCGGTGGCGCGGGCGCTGCAGCATCTACTTCGCACGAAACCCGCCGCCGTTCTAGTGGCGTCCACCACCGCCCCTGCCGGTCCGGAAGATGTCGTCGGCAGAGCGTTGGTCCGCCTGGGCGCCCACATCGAAAGATTCCTCGCCCCTGTAGAGCCCGGCAATCTAATGCTGCTGAGCTATAAGGACGATGTACCCATTGTGTCGGCTCCGTGCTGCTTCCGGTCGATCAAACCGAACATTCTGGACTTGATCTTGCCTCCCATTTTGGCCAAGTACCGGATTTCGGGATGGGAGATCGCCTGCTTAGGACATGGCGGCCTCCTGGCATAGGTTAGCTCCTCGTTGTTCATATAAGTTAGCTCCTTTTCATTTCCGGCCGGGCATTCAATCAGGAATGTCCGGCCTCTTTGCATTCGGTGGCCGTTCTGAACGGGCATTCGCGTGGCGCCGGTGGATAAATGGCGGGGAGTTATCATCGAGTATTCGACCCATGCCCGACCATTCCGAAACAGATGAGCTGGGCGCCCACGTCATCCGGGTAATTTCCCAGACCCAGCGCATACCGCCCGAATCTATTTCGCTCGACAGCACCTTTGAGCAATTGAAAATCGATTCGCTGGATGGAATCAACATCGTTTTCGCCCTGGAAAACGAGTTTGGGATTAACATTCCCGATGACGGCGTCCAGAACCTCCATTCGGTGCGGCAAACCGTGGAAGGAGTCCGGAACCTCGTTCAAGAGAAAGGGCAACAGGAGAACAACCAGGAGAAGAGCGAGCAGGAGAAGAGCGAGCCCGTTCCCCCGGGTGCGGCATGAACCGCGTCGCGGTTACGGGATTGGGACTGGTCTGCGCGCTTGGCAATAACGTGGCGGAGTGCTGGAAGCGGTTAGCCGCCGGTGAGAGCCGCATCGGCCCGCTGGCGGATGCCGGCTCTCCTCCTTATAAGTTCCAGAACGGGGCCCAAGCACTGAACTTTCGCCCGTCCGATCACTTTTCCGAAAAAGACCTGGTGATGCTGGAGCGCTTCGCCCAATTCGCCGCAGTGGCGGCGCGTGAAGCCGTTGCGCAGAGCGGCCTGGAGTTTCATGGCGATCTGGCGGACTCGACCGCCGTTGTGACCGGCAGCAGCGTAGGGGGACAGTTTACAGAGGAAGAAGGATATCGCCGCCTGTTCGGCGAGAAGAATCCGCGCGTGGCGCCGCTGACGATTCCGCGCACCATGGCGAATGCCGGAGCCAGCCGTATCTCGCTGGAATTCGGCCTTCATGGACCGGCCTACACAGTCGCAACCGCTTGCTCTTCCTCGAATCACGCTCTCGGACAGGCGTTCTGGATGACTCGTAATGGCCAGGTAACCGCGGCGATTACAGGCGGCAGCGAGGCAGTGTTTGCGGAGGGTCTGCTGCGCGCCTGGGAAGCGATGCGGGTGGTTTCTCCGGACGTCTGCCGGCCTTTTTCGCTAGACCGGCGCGGCCTTTCGCTCGGGGAAGGGGCCGGCATGCTGGTGCTGGAAAATTGGGAGCACGCGCAAGCTAGAGGCGCCTCCATTCTGGGCGAAATCGTCGGGTTCGGTATGAGCTCGGATGCTCACCACATTACGCAGCCCTGCGTGGAGGGCCCGGCCAAAGCGATGCGCTGGGCGCTACGCGACGCACATCTTCAACCGGAGCAGATCGACTACATCAATGCCCACGGGACAGGCACGCAGGCAAACGATATGACCGAAGCCGGGGCTATCCGCGACGTATTCTCGAGTCACACCGAGCGTTTGCCGGTCAGTTCCACCAAATCCATGCACGGCCACACGCTCGGCGCCGCGGGAGCGATTGAGGCGATCGCCACTCTGTTGGCTCTCCGTCGGGGTCTGATTCCGCCCACCGCGAACTTCACGGCGCCCGACCCAAGCTGTAATCTGGATGTTGTTCCGAACCAGGCGCGTAGGGCGAGCATCGAAACGGCCATCTCGAACACATTCGCTTTCGGCGGCCTCAATGCCACTCTCGTGATGAAACGGGTCTGAAATTCAACCGAAGCATGTTTCGATCTCTGCTGCATCTAACGTCCGGCGGCTATTGAGACGCTAATCTATTTCTCGCCATGACTATTTCAATTGGGGCCGACCACGCGGGCTACGAGATGAAGGTGCAGTTGATCGAAGTAGTCCGCAAGCTCGGTCACACTGTTCACGATGTAGGCACGTTTGACCCGGATAAACCGGACGATTACCCCGATTACGCCGGCTTGGTCGCGGAAGATATCCGCGCTGGAAAGGCCGACCGCGGAATTCTGGTGTGCGGTAGCGGTGTGGGTGTTTCGGTGGCTGCCAATAAGTTCAAAGGTATCCGCGCGGGTTTATGTCACGATCACTATTCCGCGCACCAGGGCGTGGAACACGACGACATGAATGTTCTGGTTCTGGGGGCGCGCATTATCGGGCCCATGATGGCCCAAGACGCGGCAGAGTCGTTCTTGAAAGCAACCTTCAGCGGTGAAGAACGCCACGTTCGCCGCCTCAACAAAGTAAAGGGAATTGAAACAAATGAGTTCCGCTAACGCGCAAAGCAGTGCAGGGATCGAAAGCTTTTCTTATTCACTTCCGAAGGATTTGCAGAAGGCCGTCCAGGCGGCCCACAAAGATTGGGACGGCTCGAAGAGCACTGAGCGGCTCTGGAAGAAGGATGCCTCGTTGTGGACCAACACCGACGAGAGCAAATGGCTCGGGTGGCTCGACATCGTAGACCGCGAGTTAGCCGACGTCTCTAAGTTCAAGGCTTTGGCCGCGGAGATTCGCGAGGACGGCTTCACGCACATGCTGCTGTTGGGTATGGGCGGCTCGAGCCTCGCCCCAGAAGTATTCAGCGTCACGTTTGGGAGACAAGGCCGCTCTCCTGAACTGCTGGTCCTCGACTCCACCGATCCAGTGCAGATCAAGAGCATGCGCGACAAGATCGACCCGGCGCGCACCTTGTTCTGCGTTTCCAGTAAGTCCGGCACAACACTTGAGCCGAACATCTATATGCAGTACTTCTTCGATGAGACGAAAAAAGCCGTGGGCGATAGGGCCGGCCACCATTTCATCGCAGTCACGGATCCCGGTTCGAAGCTCGAAGGTGTCGCCGAGAAGCTCGCTTTCCGGCGTCTCTACCACGGTGACGCAAGTATCGGAGGCCGCTATTCCGCACTGTCGGACTTTGGCCTTGTTCCCAACGCCGCCATGGGTTTGGATACAGAGCGCTTTCTCAAGCGCGTGGCTCTCATGGTCCAATCCTGCAAGAACTCCGATTCGAGCCAAAATCCCGGCGTCTCACTGGGTCTCATCTTGGGTACCGCGGCTACAAAGTTCAGCCGCGACAAGATCACGTTGGTCTGCTCCAAGTCAATCTATGATTTGGGTGCGTGGCTTGAGCAGTTACTCGCTGAATCCACGGGTAAAGAAGGCAAAGGCCTCATCCCGGTGGATCGCGAACCACTGTTTGAACCAGCCGAATACGGCAAGGATCGCCTGTTCGCTTACATCAAGTTTGCCGGCGACAATGACGCGGAGATGGAATCCAAGGTCGCGGCCATCGAAAGCGCCGGCCAGCCCGTGGTCCGCATCGTGCTGAATGATTTGTACGATATCGGCCAGACTTTCTTTCAATGGGAGATCGCAACCGCTGTCGCCGGCTCCGTTCTCGGCATCAACGCGTTCAATCAGCCGGACGTCGAGGCCAGCAAGAACGTCACGCGCGAACTCACTTCTGAGTTTGAGAAAACCGGTTCTCTGCCGCCCGAAAAGCCTATTCTAGAGCAGGATGGCATCAAGCTGTTCACGGATAAAGCGAACGCCGACGCGCTTCTGAAAGGCGGCCACACTCTGGGCGCGGTGATCCGCCAACATGTGGACCGTCTTCAGGGGGGCGACTATTTCGGCCTGCTCGCCTACATTCCTATGTTCCCCGAATACGAGGAGATCCTACAGAAAATTCGCGCAGAGATTGTCGAATCGAAACAGGTTGCGACGGTACTCGGTTTTGGCCCGCGTTTTCTCCACAGCACGGGACAAGCGTATAAGGGCGGTCCGAACTCAGGTGTTTTCCTTCAAATCACCTGTGACGAGCCGGACGACTTGCCCGTACCCCAGCAAAGATATACCTTCGGCATTGTGAAAGCCGCCCAGGCGCGCGGCGATTTCCAGGTTCTCGCGGATCGGCACCGCCGCGCCTTGCGGGTCCATTTAACAAAGGACATCGCAACCGGGCTCAATCAGCTGCGGGACCTCATCTGCGCCGCGCTCGCCCATTAACTCGTATTATCGTGTGTGAGCACGGTTTTTTCACATGGGTGAGCTAACTCGAACGGGCGTAGCGATCGACTCTGATCTGCTGGCGCGGTTTGACCGTTTCATTGCCAAGCAGGGATATACGAACCGGTCTGAAGCCTTCCGTGACCTGATTCGCGATCGTTTGGTCGGTGAAGCCGTGCAGGATCCGGAGGCGCTCGTCGTCGGTACAGTAACTTTGATCTACGACCATCATTCGCGCCTTTTGCCCGAGAAATTGACGGACCTGCAACATCGACATCACGAACTGATCATCTCCACGACCCACGTTCATCTGGACCACAGCAATTGCCTCGAGATTATCGTCGTGAAAGGCTGCTCGGGCAAAATACAAAAACTGGCAGATCTGTTGATAGGCACAAAAGGCATTCATCATGGCCGCATCGTGATGAGTTCGCCTAAAATCGTGCTCCCGAAGACGGCCTAGCTAGCCGGCAGCCAAGCGACGCTTGGTCTGTACAGAGAGGAAATGGCCAAGCCGTCGCGCGCGCGTTGCCGGGCGATTACTTAGAAGTCCTTTGGGACCGGTTCGCTAAAAGTGGAATTTCGCGGCTAGCTGAATTAATCGGGGAGCGGCTGCACTAACAACCCGTCCAAAGTTCGCATCATTCACTTCCCCATCCACTGACGCAGGACCGTAAAACTGGGCATGGTTGAATAGGTTGAACGCTTCGACGCGGATATCGAATGATTTCGATTCCGTTAGACGCACAGTTTTGCTGACTTGCATATCGAAGTTTTCAATACCGGGGCCGTGGGAAAACCGGCGGGCGGCATTCCCCAATTGACCAAGCGTTTCCGGCGCAAAGGCGCTGGTGTTGAATTCAGGTTTTCCGTTGCGCGGATTCCTATCAATCTCAAGTGGACCTCCCGAGTAATCCGGAGCATCCAACAACTCGTTGTTTACACCGTTGCCTAACGTCCCCAGAAGCGAGCGGTCCGAATCGTTGAATAACGTCACGGGCAATCCGGTGCTGAATCGTGTCGTGCCGGACAGACTCCATCCGCGCGTCATCCGGTTTCTACGAAAGAATCGGTCGAACGGAAGAGCATAGATGTAAGTGGCGACGAAGTCATGCGTCATATCCCACGAAGAGAGAACCCGAGTCAGGTTGTTATTGAATGGATTCGCCTGTTCCCCCAGGCTTGACGCGTCGTCGATCGACTTGGAGTAGGTGTAGCCGACGAGCAGGTTTCCCCGGCCGCCGGCAGTGAAACGAAGATTTGCTTCCAGCGCGTTGTAATTCGAATTGCCAATCGATTTTTGCGCTGTCGTGGACCCGAAGTTAGATCCTAAACCAACCCGCGTTCCGTGATGGACGTTGCCCGATGCGGACGTATAGACGGCATCTTCGCCGAAAGGGCCGCACGTCGAGCTTCCCGGAGCTACTTCGCTTGGCTGACTGAGACTTAAGCATAGTGCTGGGTTACCAACGTTCTGCGGTACTAAGACGAGAAGATGGTGGCCCTCATTCCCGGCGTAACTGACCGTGAGCAAAGCTTTACTAGCGAGTTGCCGCTGAATGGAGAACATATAGTTCTCGGTATAGGCAACGCTATTGCGGTAATAAAAGTAGGGATCCGCACTGATCGGCGTCACGGCCGCAAAATCGAACACGGTGTACGGATTGTTCGCGGAGACGTTATGCGGAGGGAAGTTCAAGGGAAACGGGTCCATATTCTCCAGACCATTGGCCGCGCTAATGAATGGCTTGGAAAAGAGCGGTGGCTGTGGACTGAGATAGTTATATCCGTACGGAGGAACTCCGTACATTATTCCAGCCGTCAATCCTGGGAATACGGTATAGAAAATTCCATAGCTGGCTCGGATGCTGCTTTTCCCTGCATCGCCGAACAGCACTCTCAGCAATCCATCGTGGAAGTTTGGCGAATAGGCGGCACCAAGCCGGGGAGCAAAGTTGTGATAGTGCGAAGGCGATAAGGTAGATGGGATTCCCGGATCGCCCGGCACAACCAATCCGTTCATCGCCTTGGGATAGACAACCGATTGCTCTCCGGGAACGACGGTTTGGATTTGATTATACTTCTCCCACCAGGGCATAATCAGATCCCACCGCACACCTAAATTCAGAGTGAGATTGCTCCGAGCGCGCCAGCTATCTTGCACGAATGCTCCGCCGTATCGGTTTCGCAGATAAAAGCTCTGACCGGACGTTTGGGTGAAATTGCTGGGAAAGCCCAATAAAAAGTCGGCGAAAGCAGACCCTGTTTCCGTCCCGTCGATGTTGAACGTCCCGTTAAATGTCGCGTTGGGATATTCGTTCACCTGATCGGCATGGAATTGGCCCCCAAATTTCAAAGTATGAGTGCCAAGCACATTCGATAGCATGTTACTCAGGTACAGCGTATTGTTCCATTGATTTACATTTGTGATTGGAACTCCCATGACGAAGGAAGGAAACACAATATTTTCTACACCCTCGAGCCGAGGCGCCTGGACCACAATGCCGGGCGTACCGACGCCCGTGACAAAGCCCTGAGACTGAAGACTAACTCCCAGCCCACCATTCGGCTGACCGATGTTGTTGGCATTCCGGATAAAACCCACATGAAATTCGTTTACGGCTGTCGCGCGCAGCCCTTTTGTGTCGCCGATCGTGAACATCTGCGCCTGACCGATGGTCAAGGCGTTGAAACCGGGAACGCTGGCGCCGCCCTGGCCACCGGGATAGGGGTTATCTAGGCGGTAATTATCGACAAAATAGTAGCCCGAGATCTGACCTAAACGAGTGCTCGCATCCATCCGGCCGGATCCCTTGTCATCTCTCACCGTCTCGGGATAAGTGGAAGTTACAAACTCATTCATTCCTATATTCGGTCTGGGAATGTACTTCAGTAAGTTCAGAGCTGGAGCGGACCAGGCGCTCATCGGAACGAGGGCATTGGGAATTACACAGGATGCCGAGGTGGTGCATCCCGGCGCATAATACGCCTCGCCCGGTGAGACTTGGTAACCAAGCTTTTGAGCGAGTAAATTAGCTGTATATTGGCCGGTAACCGTGCCGGTCAACAAATTGGCGACATCGCTGAGATTCCCGGAACGGTCCTGAACGGACGGGACCGTTGTCTCAGGTGACGTGATGCCTTCTACAGTTCTGGTTTCTTGATAATCAACGAAGAAGAATGTCTTGTGGCGCTGAATCGGACCTCCTAGCGTATCGCCGAACTGATTTTGCTGGAAAGCGCCTCGCCTGCTATCGAAGTAGTTCCTTGCATCCAGATCGGTGTTGCGCAGGAACTCAAAGGCATCCCCGTGAAAAGAGTCGCTGCCGGACTTCGTCACAACATCGATCATGCCGCCGTTGTAATTACCGTATTCAGGATCGAAGTTGTTCGTCAAAACTCGGAACTCTTGGATCGAATCCAAATTCGGGATCACCGACGTACCGCCGTTCATGTGCTCCTGCACGTCGGTGGCATTCACCATGAATCCGTTCGCGGATTCCCGCTGGCCGTCGATCGAAACGTCTCCCGGGTTCGAATCGCCTGAGGGATTGATGGTTCCGGTAACACCCGCCATGATCACCGAAGTCGGCGTCAAAGTGGTGACAGGGCTGACCCCCGGTTGAATCGCCAGCAGGTCCGTGTAACTGCGGCCATTTAACGGTATTGCCCCGATTTGCTTCTCTGATACGACTTCGCCCAAGTGAATCGCTACTGTATCTGGTTGCGTTTCGATACTGCCCTCTGTTGCCTTTACGGTCAGAGTGTCTGATCGCTGTCCAACCTCGAGCACAACATCCAACCTAAGTGCTGCATCCACATCGATGCTTACGTTCCTCCTTTCCTCGGTTCTGAATCCCGTGGCCTCGATCCGCAAATCATAGCGACCCACCGGGAGCGCCGGGAAAGAATAGAATCCTTGGGCGTCGGAAGTTGTTTTGAGTTCCGTTTTCTGCGCTGTCTGGATCAAGGTGAGGTGTGCGTGGGGCACCAAGCCCCCGCTGGAGTCCTTAATTGTTCCCGACAGGCTGCCTCCCGCAAAAGCGCACATCGGGCGTGCTGAAACCACTACTATCAAGAGGGCTAAAGCCCAAGTAATTGCTTTGGGGCTTGCTCTCATGGGATTCCCTTTCCTTGCTAAGGGCAACCCGAATCGTAGCACGAGAATTGCACTCGTGTTACTGCCGCAAGAATCTACTTACATCGAAACAGGAAACTCTTCTTCATGCCCCGACTCTGACCTAGCGAGGAATAACATGGCGGAAATCAAAGTGTATGGCGCCGACTGGTGCTCTATGACCAAAAACACGCTCGCGCATCTGAGGGCGTTGAACTTGCCGTTTGAATACATCAACATCGATCAGAACCGGGAAGGAGCCAAATGGGTCGCGGAGCAAAACAACGGAAGAGAAAAGAAGCCGACGTTAGATATCGATGGAACAGTGATAAGCGAGCCGACCGATGAAGAACTGGACAAAGTGCTCAAAGAGAAGGGCTGTCTGACGCAATAGGGCTAGCGATCAAGTTGCGAAGGCGCCCTGATCGAAAATGAGTACTTGGTGCTTGGGACGAGTCGCTTTTGTTCGCGAAAGGTGAGGGCGATTTTGTGCGCTCTGGTAACCACGTACTCCTGTACGCGAAACGATGTGAACAACACGATCGAAGACATCCAAAGCGTTGTGGATCAAGCGAAGCTGGTTATCGATATCCTTCAGCCCTCTCCTGCCGCGAACCTGCGGGACACGCAGGAGCAAACTACCGCACTCCTGTTCGCCGAGGCTGCCAGCCGGGCCGCGTGGTTATCTGTCTCCGAATCGAACTCCAATGATTCGGTGAGTAAAAAGAATGAGAAGATCGCCGCGTATTTCTCTCAAGTCCCGCTTCCTTCGCTGGCTCGGATAGCGAGTGGAAACGTGAAAGCGGGTGAGGAACAATTGATCGGTTCGATTCAACTGCTGCTTGGACAACTGCAGAGTAATCGATCCGCCATTACCGCCAATCCGCGGACCGGGGATGCCGTGCCTCTGTCCATTCCCCAGCCGCTTACGATCCATCTCAACAAGATCCGGCAGCAAGCGATAGACAATATCAGCGCCGCGGATCTTGCGATTCAGCGTTTGCAGCACTGAGAATGCGTTCGAGAACTCGGGGAATCTCAAACACGGCGCGGTTGTTCAGGGAAGCTATCTTCGCCTTCATCTGAGAGAGGCGATCTGATGACAACAGCTCACGCACAGCGTTCTCAATTCGGCGAAAGTTCTTAAGCACCATGCCAACCCCTTGCTCCCGCACCCACTCGGCGTTGTAGCGCTCTTGCGGCAGTGTCCACGCGTTGCACTCCAGAATGACCGGTAAATTCATCTGCAGTGCTTCGGAGATGCTGCCCGGCCCCGGTTTGCCGATAAAGAAATCGGCCAAATGCATATAGTACGGAATTTCTTTCGTGAAGCCTTCAACGAAAATCCGATTCCTGGTCTTTAAAGCTTGCAGGCGCTTGCGGAGTTTCTGATTGCGGCCACACATCATGATAAGTTGCAGATCCAGCGCGGAGTTCCCAAGCCGTTGCGCAATCGGGAACATCACGTTCGATCCTTCGCCGCCGAACAGAACCAAGCCTGTCGGCAGCCGAGGATCGAGGCCGAGTCGATTAAGTTCTGCTGCGCGATCCCAACGGCGCTCCGCGTAAAAGTGCGGCCGTAGGATCATGCCGCTGGTTCCAATCACGTGCGAGTCCATGTGCCCTAGCGCCCGGGCCTGTTCCATCGCGCGTTGCGTTCCACAAATCAGGTATTGCGTCTGCTTCTCCATCCAGAAGTGCGGAGGATAATCGGCCAAATCGGTAAGAATCGTTACGAACGGAACACCGGGTACAGCTTTTTCAAGGCTCTGAAACATGGCCCGGTTAAAGTTCGGAACCAGCGACACAACCATATCGGGATGCCGTTGCTTCCAGAACTCCGTCAACAACTTCACTTGCGCGGAATGGTAGATCCGTATCACACCGTGCATCAACGGAAGCAGGTGCGGTGAACCCAATGTCCATCCCTTCGCCAGCATCAGGTTATAGATGTCTTGCAGCCGGATGCGTGTGATCTTCCGGAAAATATCTAATTCGTCCAGAATCTCTTGCAGATTCACCAGCCTCACGTTCCATCCGTAGTCTTCTGAGGCGATGACGGATTGGAGCGCCATCGCTGCGCTCCGATGTCCCCCTCCGGCATCGAAGTAGACAAAATCCAAAGTCGCTGTCTTTTGCAACCCTCTATCCTACCGGGCTAAAAAACAGTTCACGAACGTTTCTTGCGCCCGTCACCGTCTCGTAACGCAATTGGCTTACAACGAGACTAGGAGATCGTGGTCGATGCTCCATCACGTAGACTGGTTTCAAGAGAGGGCGAACCTATGACAGCCCATCACACGATGTTTCAGTTTATTGCCACGGGCGATCACAAACTGATGCGCAGAGTGAATAAGTGGCCCGCGCCCCGCTGGATCCGCATGTGGGCTATTGCCGCCACGCGCGCGGGCGACGGGTGGCTTTGGTACCTCACCGGATTATCCGTATTGCTGTTTGGAGGCGAGAACCGCTTTACTGCGAATGCTGCTTCCGGTTCAGCGGCCGTTGTCGGTATCGGTATTTTCATTTCTCTTAAGAAGATCTCCGGCCGCAAGCGTCCGTGCGAAATAGAGCCACACTGCTGGGCTCGCCTCTTACCCCCTGACCAGTTCTCATTTCCGTCCGGCCACACAATCACAGCGTTTGGGGTTGCGGTGACGATGGGCTCGTTCTATCCGGTGTTGCTGCCGGCGCTATTGTTTTGCGCTGTCAGCATTGCAATCTCGCGCATTCTCCTCGGCATGCACTTCCTCAGTGACGTGGCCGTCGCGGCCGTTCTAGGAATCGGACTTGCCCTGAGCAGCCACGCTTTGTTCGCATAAAACTAATCCCGGCCCGCTAGACTGCCGTTATAGTGAATGAGGGCCGCAAAGCACCACGGCCGTGTGGGTAAGGGATCCCGCGAACCCCAACCGGGGCTAACGACTCCTCATGCTGCGCCGCATACTCCTCGCTCTTTCGGGAAATCGATCCCTCCGCCAGTGGATGGAGCACTCGACGTTGTCGCAGAAGCTCACATCCCGGTTTGTCGCCGGTCCTACACTGGAGGACGGCATCCGCGTTCTCAAGAAGCTTTCCGGCGAGCATACTTTCGCGACTCTCGATTTTCTGGGCGAGAACGTTAAATCGCTTGAGGAAGCCTCTCACTCTAAGGTCTCCTATCTCGCCGCGCTGGCTGAGATAGAACGCTCCGCTCTGCCCGCGACAGTCTCCATCAAACTCACTCAGTTCGGCCTCGACTTCTCCCAGCAAGCCTGTTGTGACAACGTCGTACCGCTCGTCGAGCACGCGCAACGGATCGGTAGCCGGGTCGAAGTGGATATGGAATCAAGCGAATATACCGACCGCACCCTGGAACTCGTGGGGGAGCTACAAAGGCGTTTTCCGGATAATATACGCGCCGTCATCCAGGCTTACTTATTTCGCAGCGAAGACGACATCCGGCGATTGTCGGACTCCCGAATTCCCGTCCGGCTTTGTAAGGGAGCTTATCGTGAGCCTTCCAACGTTGCCTTCGCGCGTAAATCTGACGTCGACGCTAATTACTTCAAGCTGATGAAGTTGCTTCTGGATCAAGGCGCCTATCCCGCAATTGCCAGCCACGATGAGAAGATCATCCGCCACGCGCTACGTCATATCGAGGAACAAAAGATCGCAGCGGATCGTTTCGAATTCCAGATGCTTTATGGCATTCGTCGTGACTTGCAACGGGAACTTGTCAGCCGGGGTTTTCGGCTGCGCTTGTACGTACCGTATGGAGACGCCTGGTATCCATACTTTATGCGCCGGCTGGCGGAGCGGCCTGCCAACGTGCTTTTCCTGGCCCGAAACTTGCTTCGTAATTAGCTCGACCCTAAGTTTCGGAACCGCTCGCATGGAAAGCGAATCTACATGAGTAGTACAAAGCAGATGAAATACTGGCTCTATCTGGTCGCGAAACTGGTGATCGGTCTGGGCGCCTTGTACGGAACCCAAACCGCGCTGGAGCGACTTTATCCAGCGCCGCCAACTCCATTGGCGCGCTTCGGACCGCCTCAGCCACTGTTTCTTCACGACATGTTGTTCACCTTCGCCACCTTGGGAGTCGGGTTGATCGGCACCGGCCTGTTTCGCCTGATTCTATGGGACCAGCGGCGCCGCTGCCGCACCTGTTTGCGCCGCCTGATTATGCCCGTAAAGACAGGCTCATGGGGCCACATGGTCATCTTCGGCCGTCCACGAA
The DNA here is from genome assembly GCA_963730865.1 of uncultured Acidobacteriaceae bacterium. Taxonomy (GTDB): domain Bacteria; phylum Acidobacteriota; class Terriglobia; order Bryobacterales; family Bryobacteraceae; genus Bog-105. Next base: position 82,680 of record CAVSTO010000024.1, read on the forward strand.
CCGAAGTGATCTGTCCCTACGGCCACGGTACTTTGAGCATCGAGGAACTCCAGATCACCGGCCGGCAGCTTCCAGATTGGCACCCTCACGACGGCGACATCTGGAAAGAGTTAGAATCGTATAGTCAGGCCCGTAAGTGACGCAGCGAATCGGGCGTCGATAAGTTCGATCGATCCTCCCAGGCCAGAGATTTGCCCGTTCGCATCAAAGTTCCCTCCAAACCGGGTTCCGCTCGTCGCACGCCCCGAGGACCCGCTAGCACCCTGAGCAAAGTCATTGCTTTTACTGCTATTGGAATCGCGGCGATTGCGATTGCTGTCGTCTTCTTCTACTATTCCAAGTACGCGCGCCTCACCGACGAGAAGCTCGCACAGGGACCTTTCCCGAATTCCTCGCTGCTCTACGCGGCGCCTCGTTCGGTGGGAATCGGCGACCCCGGTACGCCGCGCGATTTTGCGGCGCGTCTGCGGCAGGACGGATACGTGGAAGACGCCCGCACAAACCCTAGCGGCTGGTACCATGTGCGTCCGGACGCCGTGGAAGTCTTCCCAGGCGACCGCTCTTACGCGGGTTCCGAACCCGGCGTGATTCACTTCGAGGAGGGCAAGATCTCTTCCATAACCGGTTTGAGCGACAATTCGGCGCGCACCGAGTACACGCTGGAACCGCAACTCTTAAGCAGCTTGTACGACAAGAACCGCGAGAAGCGGCGTCTGGTCAGATACGAAGATATCCCGCCGGTGCTCGTTCACGCCGTTATTTCGATTGAAGATAAGCGTTTTTTTCAGCACTCCGGGTTCGATCCGATACGAATCGTCAAAGCTCTGTTTGTGGATTTGAAGGCGCACCGTAGCGCCCAAGGTGCATCCACGCTGACGCAGCAACTTGCCAAGATGCTGTGGCTGAACAGCCGTAAGACCTGGACTCGCAAGTTCGATGAACTGTTGATCACGATCCACTTAGAGCGCAAGCTCACCAAGCAGAAAATATTCGAATACTACGCCAATGAGGTAGACCTGGGACGGCGCGGATCCTTCGCGATTCGTGGCTTTGGGGAGGCGGCCCAAGCGTATTTCGGGAAAGACATCCACAATTTGACACTGCCCGAAGCGGCCACTTTGGCCGGCTTAGGACAGGAGCCCAGCTTTCGCAACCCGGTGCGCTGGCCGGACCGCGCCAAAGCGCGACGGAATATTGTTCTTGCTCAAATGCTCGAGAACAAATATATCTCGCAAGAGCAGTACGACGCCGCAATTCAAGCGCCCATGGTGACTGCGAGGCCGGGAGTCGAATCGGCCGATGCTCCCTATTTCGTGGATCTGGTGAACGAGCGTTTAGCGGATCAATTTCAGGATCGTGATTTCCAGGATTCCGGCTCCAAGATCTACACAACTCTTGATCCTGACCTGCAACGTGACGCTGCGGAAGCGGTTGCACTGGGAACGCATGCGCTGGATGCCATTGTCGCCAAGCGCCACAAACCGGGACAACCGCTGGAAGACCCTCAAATCGCGTTGATTTGCCTCGATCCGCACACAGGAGAAGTCAAAGCGTTGATCGGCGGCAAGAACTACGGCGTGAGCCAGTTAGATCACGTAGTAGCCAAGCGGCCGTCCGGCAGCGTGTTCAAAGCGTTTGTATACTCAGCAGCCTTAAACACCGGGTTGTGGGATCATCCAGATCCCATTACGCCGTCAACCATCTTTCCGGATGAGCCTCGCAGCTTCTTTTTCGACGGGAAATCGTATGAACCCACCGATTACCACAAAGGTGAGTGGGAGGGCGATGTCACCCTCACGACTGCCTTCGCGAAATCATTGAACGTACCCGCAGTGGAAGTCGCTGAAGCTGCCGGGTACGGGGCAGTGGCAACCCTGGCCCACCAAGCAGGTTTGTCCGACATTCGAGCGACTCCCGCCATGGCGCTTGGCGCTTACGATGTCACTCCGCTCGAGATCGCCGGAGCGTACACGCTGTTTGCCAATCAGGGTGTGATGGTCGAGCCGCGGATGGTCTCGCGGATCGTTGCGAAATCCGGTGACGACGTCTGGTCCTCGCAACCGGAAACCAAGAAGATTCTCGATCCCCGCGTCAACTTCCTGATGGTAAGTCTCATGCAGGAGGTTCTTCGCAGCGGCACGGGTGCGAGCGTGCGGGCCCGCGGGTTTACTCTGCCCGCCGCGGGCAAAACGGGAACTTCTCACGACGCGTGGTTTGCCGGCTTCACCAGCAAACTGCTTTGCATCGTCTGGGTGGGGTTCGATGATTATCAAGATCTGAAGATGGATGGGGCTAAGGCAGCCCTTCCCATTTGGACGGAGTTCATGAAGCGCGCGCACAAACATCGCGCGTACCGCGATGTGACGGATTTTAGTGTTCCCGACGGCGTCGTCAGTGCGCAGATCGATCCCGCTACCGGTGAACTCGCCACCACAGCTTGTCCCCGCGTCATCACGGCATATTATCTGCTTGGTACTCAGCCCGTACAATTCTGTCCTCTGCACCAGGGCGGGTCTACAGAGATTGCAGGCTGGGAAACTGCACCCGCTCAACCCGCCGCGCTTCCGAACGTTCCTGCCGCTGCGGGCGTCATGCCTCCGAGTACCGCGCCCGATGTGAGTACTCAGCAGCAACCGCAGAAGAATCCGAACGAGAAGAAGCCCGGATTATTCGACAAGCTGAAGAGCATTTTCCATTAAGCGCGAAGGGCGCCCTTGCGAGCGCCTCGAGAGAAACAGCCGCCCAAGGCCTCACTAAAGAGGTATATAGTAGATACAAATAAAGGGGGATCGGTATGATCTCTTTTCTTCTAAGTAATCGCCCGGCAACGCACGCGCGACGGCTTGGCGATTTCCTCTCTGTACAGACCAAGCGTCGCTTGGCTGCCGGGCTAGCTACACCTCTCGCCTGCTGTTTAGCCTTCCTGGGTCCAATCGCAGCGCTCTCCCAAACTCCATTCAATCCGCAAAGCGCTCGTGCATCGGCGGGTTCGGTGCCATCGGTGAACGCACCTGCTCGCCCGCCTCTCACGCCTGAGTTGCGAGGCGACATCTATATGGCTCGGAAGATGTATCTCGAGGCCATCGATATGTACCGTCAGGGACCGCCGAATTCGCCCGTTCTGGCGAACAAGATAGGCATCGCCTTTCACCAACTGCTGCAATTCGGCCTCGCGAAGAAGAATTATGAGCGCGCCATGAAGCTGGATCCGAAGTACGCGGAGGCGATCAATAATCTGGGCACCATTTATTACGCGCAGAAGAGCTACAGGCGCGCCATCGGCTATTACAAACGCGCCCTTCGGGACACGAGTCCGTCGGCATCCATCTACGCGAATTTAGGCGCTGCGTACTTCGGCCGCAAAGACTATAAGCAAGCGACTGCATACTACGAACAGGCGCTCAAGCTGGACCCGGACGTCTTCGAGCACCACAGCACGTTCGGAACTTTGATGCAGGAGAGGACCGTTGACGAACGCGCAACCTTCCATCTCTATCTGGCTAAGTTCTACGCCAAATCGGGTGCCAACGACCGTGCGCTAATCTATTTGCGGAAAGCTCTTGAAGAAGGAGTTAAGAATCGCGAAAAGATTCCAAGCATGCCCGAGTTCACGCTGTTAAAGACTACCCCAGCTTTCCGTCAGCTTATCGCCGAAAATCCGAAGCCGCTTTGAGATCTCACCTAGGGTGGTTCGCCGCCCTCGCCCTGTTATTTCTGTGTTCGAGCTGTTCACAAGAACCCGCCGATCATTTGTGGCGTCTGGCTATCCTTCCACCTGAAATTCTGATCGACGATCCGTCTGCTCAGTGGATGAGTACGGCCTTGCCCATTGTTTTGGAAGAGGATCTTGCCACCGCACCACATCTGCTCATCGACGTTGTAAAGGATGCCTCAGCGGCGTATCAGTTCGGAGCGACAGAGGTGCTTCGGACAACCATCGAGAACCGGCATGGGGAGCTTCACCTCCATGGCGCAGTATCCGATGCCTCCACGCAGCGCAACCGCGAGGTCTTCGATCTCGAGAGCACTGCCTCAGCCGGCGTGTTGCCGATCGCGAATGCATTCGCTAAAGACATAGACAAGCACGCCACGGAGTTCTCAACCAGGAACGAGCGAGCCTTTCAGATTTTCACGCGCGCGCTCGAAGCACCGAACGCGGCACCAAGAATGCAGGCGCTGAACGACGCAATCGGCATCGATCCGGAATTCGGGCTTGCTTACACCATTCTGGCCCAGCTAACCGCGCAGACGAGCCCACAGAGCTTACCGGACCTGCTTGCGAAAGCGGGTTCGCACGCGAGTTCCTTCACCGCCCTTGATCGGGCCAAATTCTACGCCTTGGCTGCTCAGGCTGTACACGCGCCGATATCGCAGCAGGAAACAGCGCTGCGCACGCTTTTACAACTAGCGCCGAACAACTTGGATGCGCTGGCCGGCCTCGGATCGTTGCGCTTCCTCGATGGCGACTTGGCGAACGGCGAACGTTTCATGACTCGCGCGCTGGATTTAAGTCCGGGAAATGTGAACGTGCTGCAGCAACTTGCGCGCGGATTCCTTGAAACCAGGCAGTTTGCGCAAGCCGAAAAAGTTTTAACTGGATTAGACAACAATCCGGCGGTCCTGCCTGCTCTCGCGACGTGCGTGCTGCTAGAGGGAGACGTGCGGCGTGCAAGCGCCATAAGTGAGCGATTCAGCGAATCGCTTCAGCCTGCTGTGCAGATGATTTATCGTGCTACTTGGCTCTCCCTATCCGGGAACACCGCTAAAGCGATTGGCGCTCTGGAGGGACAGCACTCCGCGGATCCGAACCTTCAATCCGCAATGAATGCCGAGCTTGTCGTCTGGCATCTGATGCAAGGAGACTTTGCGGCGGCGAAGCAGGCGGTAACGTCAATCTCTGGAAAACCTGGGGCGTTTACGCTTCAGGCGGTTTTACTGAGCCGCTCTGATCTACCCATTGAGCAGTGGGAAGGAACTGTGCAGTCCGCTCAGATGACCGTTGAGCAAAAGCAGCGTGTTCTCGCATACGGCCTGTTTCTCGCCGGTCACTATGACCGGGCTGCCCAGATCTGGCAACAAGCCGTCAATCGATCCGGCGGAACGGACCTTTTGGCGCGAGCGATGCTCGCGGGTTCGCTCGACCGTGCGGGTAACTCGCAAGCTGTGGGGAAGGTCTTGGTGGAGCCGTTTGTGCCGGAATTCGGCGATCTGTTTGCTGCCGTGTCGTTTCGGGAGATGCGAAGGCTCTTAAACCTACAGGTGCATTGAGCCTTTCGTGTCCGGAGGCACGATCCGGTTGTCCTTGTCCTTCCACGGAGTAGGCTGATTGCCCGTGTCGCGCTTGAACACACGGTCATACAGGTGCTTCGGTGTGGTCGTGCCAAGGGAGGTGTTGTACAGGTTTACAAGATCGAGCGCTTCTTTGACATCATCCTCGAATTCATGCAGAGCTTTGAGCTGGCCGGCGGTCGCGGGAATGCGCTGTCCGCTGGCAGTTTCCAGGAACATCTGATAGCCCCTGCTCAGCAGCGTAGCGACTTCGTTACCAACCAGTACGCCCGCTTTCTGGATGCCGGGCTGACTCTTTCCTGCATCCCCGACGATGGCCCCGATGCCGTTCTTCGAGATTCTCACGCGGCCATCCGGCAGGTTCTCCATGCCGAATCCTGCCTTCCTTAACAGATCCAGGTGGTCGGCAAAGGTTCGAACTTTAGGGCGCTCGCGGCGAAAGAACATACCCTTAGTATAGAAGCGCAAAGGGTGCGGATGCGCGCCCCAAAGCAAGGAAAGGAACTTCTGCTCTTTACGGGGCGCGCTTGACACCGCGGCCGTTTTGCGCGACGTTCCTTAAGAGCGGCATGAGTTTTGATCCTCGTATCCCGATCGCGGCCATAACAGATGAGTTCTCCGCGACAGCTTTCGGAAGCCATTCCGGTCATGAAAGAGATCGGCATGACGGCTGCTGAGCTCCGTGTGGTGGATGGCAAGAACATTGTGGATCTGAGCAATGAGGAGTTGAAGCGCACCAAAGAGGCTCTGGATAGGGCTGGGCTGCGAGTGATCTCAATCGCCTCGCCACTGCTGAAATGCGTTCTTCCGAATGCGCCGGAATTGGACAGCCGCTTCCAGCATGATGCCTTTGCTTCCAAGCACACATTTGAGGACCAGCCGCGCTTGACCGAGCACGCGATGGAGGTGGCGAAGTTTTTTGGCGCGCGCATCGTTCGGGTGTTTTCGTATTGGCGGACCGTTCAGCCGGCAGCGTGCTTTGAAAAGATCGTCGATGCGCTGGATGGTTTGGCCGCGCTAGCGCAAACAGAGGACCTGACGATCGGACTGGAAAACGAGCATGCCTGCAATGTAGGAACGGCATCGGAATCTGCGCGGGTGTTGAACGCTGTCGCGCGTGCAAATCTGGGGCTCGTGTGGGACCCAGCGAATTGCCTCGTGGCGGGTGAAGATCCGTTTCCCGCCGGCTACGCGCTGTTACCCAAAAATCGCATAGTTCACGTGCATGCCAAGGATTGTCATATGGAAGGCGATAAGCCGGTCTGGGGGCCTTTAGGTACCCGACACATTCTCTGGAAAGAGCAGATCGCCGCGCTTTTACAGGATGGATATAAGGGCTACATCAGCCTGGAGACCCACTGGCAGGGTCCGGGCGGGAACAAGATGGAAGCAAGCCGGATCTGCGGCTGGAATCTGCGGGGGCTCGCCGCAGCCTGATCACTTGCGGACTTTCCCCTCATCGCCCAGATGACGCGCGGGAACTAGATAGTTGACTACGTAATCACGAACAGCATCCGTGAGCGGCGTCATGGGTTGCGTAAAGCCGAAAGAACGAAGCCTTGTGATGTCGGCGCAGGTGGAGTATTGATACTTGTCGCGCATAACTTCGGGCATCTCGATGAAGTTCACGTTCGCCGGTTTTTCTAGGGCAGTAAAAATTGCATTTACGAGCGAAAGCCACGTATTGGCCCTGCCGGAACCGATGTTGAACAGAGCGCCGCCATCGACTCGTTCGGCCAGGAAAACCGTTGCCTGTACAGCATCTTTCACGTAGAGGAAATCGCGGCGCTGCTCGCCGTCGTTGAACTCGGGGCGATAGCTCTTGAAGAGCGAAACTTGCCCGGTCTCGCGGATTTGATGGAAGGCCTTTTGCACTACGCTGCGCATATCGCGTTTGTGGTTCTCATTCGGGCCGAAGATATTGAAGTACTTCAGTCCGGTGATTTGCGGCAGGATGCCGGCGCGTTCCGCCCAAGTGTCGAACAGGTGCTTGGAATAGCCGTAGATGTTGAGGGGCCTAAGGTTTTCGAGCGGGGTGGATTCGGGGAGGCTTTCTTCGGCGGCGCCGTAGGTCGCCGCCGATGAGGCATACAGAAAACGCCGGCCTCCATCTAGTGCGAAGCGCGCCAGCGTCTTGCTGTATTCGAAATTGTTCTCAATCAGGTGAGCGGCGTTCGTCTCGGTCGTAGACGAGTTCGCGCCCAAATGAAAGATCAACCGGATGTCGCTGAATTTATAAGGCGCATCATCAAGTCGCGTCAGCAGAGCGTCGGCTTCAACGTAGTCCGCAAAGCGGAGCGGGACTAAGTTCTTCCACTTCTCGTCCTTGCCCAGAAAATCCGCGACCAGGATGTTCTCTATGCCCCGCCTGTTCAGCTCCCATATCAAGGCGCTGCCGATGAAGCCGGCGCCGCCGGTCACTAAAATTCGTCCTTTAGAAAGATCCGTCATGTTTACGTTCCGCTCACTATGAGCATCGGCACTTTTACGCGATGCCGTACGGCATTAATGGTCGTTCCAAAGATGAGATCCTTCAGACCCCGGTGTCCATGAGACGCCATGATCAAGAGGTCTGGATCGAGATCGCGCACGGTGCCAACGATCTCCTTGGCGGGGCTGTTACCATGGCGCACCACGACATCCACGCTGACATTCTGAGACCGGAGAGACGCGACGATGTTGCTCAGATAACGTTGGCCCTCCTGAATCTCCGCGGTAGACGAGAGCGAGCCGAACATCTGGCTGGTCACGCCTTCCTCTACGTGCAAGCAGAATGATGCGCGCGTCGTGAACCTTGGCAAGGGCAAGCGCGTTGACGAGCGACGCATGATCCGATTCGCTGTGATCAAGCGGGACCAGGATGCTGGAGTAAACGCGCGAGGAGAGTATGGGCGCGGGGTTCTCATCGACAGCAGCCGCGAAAGGCGTGACCGGAGCTGCTGTCTGGCGAATCCAGGGCCAGAACGTCACGGTGCCTAGCAGAGCGGCGCACCCGACCGCCACGACGACCGCCAGAACGACCACGAGCGGGCGATAGCTGCCGCTGATTGCCAGCCAATCGACGAGCTGCTGCCAGACGAGCCAAATATCCAGAACCAGGATGAATGCGGCGCAGCACCAGGAGCCTAGCCGTAGCCATTTGCCGTTGGCGAATTCGCCCATGCGTTTGCGGTCGCTGGTGAACTGGATCAGAGGGATGACGGCGAAGGGAAGTTGGATGCTGAGAACAACTTGGCTGATCAGGATGAGCTGGTAAGTCCCGCTTTCCCCAGCCAGGTAAATGGTAAGAGCGGCCGGTGTAATGGCAAAGAAGCGGGTCACAGCTCTGCGCAACCAGGGCTGCATGCGGAACCGCAGAAACCCTTCCATTACGATCTGGCCGGCCATGGTGCCCGTGAGCGTGGAAGATTGGCCGGAGCACAGTAGCGCCGCGCCGAACAGCACGCTAGCGGCGGTGGTGCCCAACAACGGCGATAGAAGCTGATGAGCTTGCTGAATTTCAGTGACGACGATGTGCCGTTTGAAGAAGACCGCCGCCGCCATCACGAGAATGGCGGCATTCACGAAGAGAGCGCCGTTCAGAGCGATTGTGGAATCCAGTAGATTGAAACGGCAGGCCTGGTGTTTTTCCTCCACTGTTTCGCCGATCTGCCGCGTTTGCACGAGAGCCGAGTGGAGATACAGGTTGTGGGGCATCACCGTGGCGCCGAAGATGGCGACGGCAAGCCAGAGGCTCTGCGAGTTCAGCCGCGGCAGCAGTCCGGTCAGGACTTCTCCTGCCTGGGGATGGGCAAATAGAATCTCACAGAGGAAACATCCGGCGATAGTTGCAATGAGGGCGAGGACGAATGCCTCGATCACGCGAATGCCGAGATGAGCGAACCATAGCACCAGAAGCGTGTCGGCAGCCGTGAGGAGAACACCGACCAGGAGCGGAATGTGAAATAGCAGTTGAAGGCCGATGGCCGCTCCGAGCACTTCGGCAAGGTCACAGGCGATAATCGCGATTTCGCAAAGCATCCAGAGAACATAGGAGACGGCCTTCGGATATTCGTCGCGGCAGGCTTGCGCCAAATCGCGGCGCCCAACAATGCCCAGCCGCGAACTCAGCGTCTGAAGCAGAAGCGCCATGAGGTTTGACACGACCAGGACCCAGAGCAGCCGGTATCCGAATCTGGCGCCGCCTTCCAGGTCGGTAGCCCAGTTGCCCGGATCCATATACCCGACACTCACGAGATAGGCCGGACCGGCAAAGGCGAACATCCGCTTCCAGAACCGGGTGTGTGAAGTGGGGACGCTCTGGTGGACTTCGGGCAGCGAGTATCCGCGCGAGTCCATGGAGCCGTCCTGAAGCATATTGATTAGTATGGCGTGCCCTCAGCGTGCATTCGTCATTTCAGCCGTTATGTTGTGCATTTTGCGAAACGAACCCATTTGGAAGAAATAGCGCATTTTACCGAACGAACTCCCCCACTGCCCCCCGGATTACGAAACGAACCCAATGCCGCCGCCGTTTGCGAAACGAAGCCAAACCCGGCGTGAATTACGAAACGAAGCCAACCGACGCTGGCGTGAACGGAAGCAGTTTGGCTGAGGGACATGCGCACGCGGGAGGAGAACGGCTGTAAGCTATTGAAGATGCGGACCTTGGTTTTAGCGGCGCTAGGGTGGATGATTCCGTTGATGGGCGCGGCGACGCCTGCGGATCCGGTGTATGCGCCGCTGTGGCTCTATCAAGGAAGCTGGTATGTGAGCCGAAGCAACCTGGCTGCCGGAGCGAAGCCGGATGAGTTGAAGAATGAATGCGCGCTGCTAGGCAAGTATTTTGCCTGCCAGCAGATCATCAATGGCCAGGAGGGCGCCTTGGTGGTCTTCATTCCCGCCGCAACGGCGGGTCGGTACTATACGCAGAACATCAGGGTGGATGGTTTCGCGAGCGGGCGCGGAGATCTGGAGATCGCGGGGGGCGACCACTGGACCTATACCAGCACAAGAGATGACAGCGGAAGAACGATTTACTACCGGACGACGAACGTCTTTTCCGGGAAGAACCGCATCCATTTCGAGAGCGCCGAATCGAACGATGGTAAAAACTGGAAAGCGACGCTTTCGGGCGATGAAGTGCGGGTGGGCGCGGATTCCCACAAACGTTGATAAAAGCTCGACCGTTTCAGGCTGTTATGCGCCATTTGCGACTAAGGCGAAAAACGCAAAGCAGGCCGAGTCCGATCGAGATGGCGAACAGCGTAGCCGGCTCCGGTATTACCGTCGCGAGAAACGTGTCCGCCACCAGCGTGTCAGCGTGAAACGTCGGGTGAAAATCATCGAAGAAAACGTATTGATTGGGATCGGCGCAAGCCGACGTTCCAGTTCCGCTGTAGCAGGCATCGGTCACGTTCGTGAATCCGTAGGTCCCGGGATTTGCCACGATCTGGCGGAGTAGCGAAGCTGTATCGACATATGTGACGCCGGAGGGAAGTTCGGCTTTCAGTGCGGCGTTGAATCCATCAGTAAGAGCAGAAGCTTCCGCAGCGGTCACCGGCCCCAGCGACTGGTAATACGGTGTCAGCCCTATGTCGGGCATCCCGGGTACTAGAATGTCCGTCGCTCCCTCGCTTTTGAGCGTACTGACGGTGGTCACTAGATTCCCAACCGCTGTTTGGAGGACTGCCAGCGGGTTTGCCTTCGGTTCGGAGAGGAAGTCATCCGGACCACCCCAGACGATAAACAGCGCGCCGGGATTGGAACTCACTGCGTTTGGGCTGTTTTTCAGCTCCGTCAGCATACCGGGAAGATGAGACGCGCCGAAGGAAGACGGAGTGCCGCCATCTTCATAATTGCCGATGCCAGTGGTTGCGCCGACATAGGCGTGATCCGTGAGCGGCACGCCCAGCATAGTGGCCATTTGTTCGACGGCCATGGGCCCGTTGGAGCGGCGGCCGTTGTAGTATGGCGCGCCCGGCATGCCGGTGGCGGCGAAATAGTTCCCGTTGTCGGAAAGACTATCGCCGTAAACCACGATTGAATCGATGGAACCGGCCCACGCTCCACCAGAAACGCAAACGCCGGCCACTACTGTCGCAATGAAACGCCCAAAACGCATAAATAACCTCGGCTGGGATCTAGACGTAATTTCGCATGAGAATGCGACGCAATATTTTGAGGGACAGGGCACGTTGATCGATCAGTCCACCCCGACGGCCGCAGCCAACCAACTCTGGTTCATTACGCCCCTCGCTAATTAGCCGGGCAAACGCCAGTATCCAGGTGCCCTGTGGCTGACGCACATGGACCTGTGCCATACTGTGTGGCGACCGCACATGAGCCCCGCTCCCGATTCGAAACTCGATCTTTTGCAAGGCACTTTAGACGTCATGGTGCTGCAAACGCTTTCCGCGCTCGGCCCGCTGCATGGCTACGGAGTGGCGCGCCGCATTGAGCAAATCAGCGGAGATCAGATTCTTCTCAATCAAGGAACCATCTACGCCTCGCTCGTACGGCTGCAACAGCGCGGGTGGATTGCGGCTGAATGGGGCACGTCCGACAACAACCGCAAAGCCAAGTTCTATTCCATAACCCGCCGGGGCCGCAAACAACTTGCGACCGACACTGCTCATTGGCAAAGGCTGGCTGAGGTCATGAGCCGCATCTTGACTCTCGCTCCAGAGGTCGAAAAATCGTGATTGATGCATTACGCGAAGTGCTCGGCAGATTGCGCTCATTCTTCCTTAAACGAGAACGAGAGGGCGACTTCAATGCCGAATTGTTCTCCCATCTCGAACTCGCAGTGGAAGAAAACGTCAAGCAAGGTATGTCCCCGCAAGAAGCGCGCCGGCAGGCTTTACTCAGGCTCGGGGGCATGGAGCAGGCCAGGGAAACGCACCGCGATGCACGTGGACTCCCCACGTTCGACGGGCTGTTAAAGGATCTTCAGTACACCCTGCGCACGCTACGACGAGAGGAGGGATTCACCATCTTCGCCATTCTCATCATCGGACTCGGTGTCGGCGCCAGTTGCACTGTTTTCAGCGTGCTCGATACCCTGCTGGTCCGACCGCTGCCGTTCAACAATCCAAAGACTCTGGTCTGGATCGCGAATCAGGCCAAAGACGGCGATCTCTCCGGCCAAACGGTACAAGTGCAACGTCTACTCGACTTCCGCCGTTACAATCGGTCTTTCTCCGACGTCGCCGCTTACTTCGCCTTTTATGGTGTGGGTGATAACAAACTCACCAGTCAAGGTGAACCGGAACGACTCACGGGCGTCCCTGTCTCACAAAACTTTTTCCCGCTGTTAGGCGTTCAGCCCGAACTAGGACGACAATTCAGCGCTGAGGAATGCAAATTCAATGGACCCAAGGCCGTGCTGTTGAGCCATGGGTTCTGGGTACGACGTTTCGCCTCGGATCCCGCCGTCGTCGGCCGTCCCATCACGATGGATGATGCCCCGTTCACGATCGTCGGAGTTATGCCCGCATCTTTCGATTTCGGATCTGTCTTCGCGCCCGGCACTCGCGTTGATGTCTACTTTCCGTTTCCGCTCAGCGCCGAAACGGACCGCTGGGGGAACACTATCGCTCTGATTGGACGCTTGAAACCGGGCGTCACGCTAGGCAGCGCACAGGCTGAGGCTACTGCCCTGGGTGTGCAAATTACAAAGGACGATCCGCACCGCAACGGGTTCACTCCCACCCTCAGCTTGCTGAAGCAGCACGTCAGCGGACAACTTCGCCCCGCGCTCCTCGTTCTTGCGTGTTCGGTCGTAGCCGTGATGTTGATTGTCTGCGCGAATCTTTCCAATCTGCTGCTCGCGAGAACCGCGACGCGCCAAAAGGAAATGGCGATTCGCTCCGCGCTCGGCGCTGGACGCAACCGCTTAATTCGCCAGTTGCTCACGGAAAGCATTGTGTTGACCTCCTGCGGGGCGATCCTTGGACTCCTTCTGGCAATGGCGGGAACCCGGGCCGTTTCTCATCTCACCGCGTTTAAGATCCCGCTTCTCGAAAGCGTTCACGTGGATGCGGGCGCGCTCGTTTTCACGCTGCTCATAGCCGTACTCACCGGTGTCGTGATCGGATTGGCGCCCGCGATTCAGGTCGCCAGCATCTCGCTGAACTCCGCCCTGGCTGCGAGTTCACGCGGCTCCAGCGAAACCAAACGCCATACCTGGATTCGCGGCAGCCTTGTTGTGTCGGAAATCGCCTTTGCCTGCGTGCTGCTTGTGGGCGCCGGTTTGCTCATCCGAAGCTTCCTGCGCGTGCTCGACGTTCAGCTCGGCTTCAGGCCTGAGACCGCCGCCGCTCTGCGTGTGGATCCCGATTCGCAATACCGTACACAAGTGCAACAGAATGCATATTTCGATGAAGTCTTGCGTCGGGCAAGGGCCGTCCCGGGTATCGAAGATGCGGGTCTAACCGACGTGTTGCCGCTCGGTCGTAATCGCACCTGGGGTGTCGCCGTTAAAGGACACATTTACAAGCAAGGCGTCGACGAACCGCCGGAGGGCTTCGTTCGCATCGTTACCGACGGCTATTTTGAGGCCATGGGAATCACCTTGAAGAAGGGCCGCGACCTGACCGAACATGACACGCTGTCCAGCACTCCGGTCATTGTCATCAACGAGACATTGGCACACGCCCTTTGGCCCGGTCAGGATCCCATCGGCAAGACAATTCTTGGTGAATGCGGCTCCGACCGACAGGTGGTTGGCGTGGTAGCCGACGTGCGCCATGTCGCGCTGGAACAAGAATCCGGCTCAGAATTCTATCTCCCCATGCGCCAATGCGACGATCACATGATGGTTGATTTGGTGGTGCGCTCCCGCTTACAACTCGCCGCCTTCGCGGGACCTGTCGAGGCCAGTATACGGCAGATCCAACCCAACCTACCCAAAGGTGGTTTCCACCCGCTACAGGAACTCGTTGACACTGCCGTTTCCCCGCGCCGCTTTATTGTCCTGCTGCTTGCCGGATTTGCTGGTTTCGCGCTGCTTCTCGCGTCGCTTGGCATCTATGCCGTGATTGCCTATTCCGTCAATCAGCGCACCTTGGACATCGGAATCCGTATGGCGCTAGGCGCGTCCACCGGCGTAGTGCAGCGCCGCATCGTTTTGCAAACCTTGGGGCTCGCCGCAACGGGAATGCTGCTGGGCGTTGCCGCGTCATCCATGCTCTCTCGCGCATTGCGGGGGCTGCTCTTCGGCGTTACCTCCGCCGATCCAGTGACGTTCTTCGGAGCCATGGCCGTCCTGATCGCGGTGGCTGCATTAGCCGGCTACCTGCCCGCCCGGCGGGCGTCTCGAATCGATCCGATGATCGCTCTTCGCGCCAACTGATCCAAGGGCCATTCATCCCCTGTTGTAAACGGGCGCGCGTTATGAGGTTTTCGCGAAATCGCGACCACCCCAATGCTAATCTGCAAAGAATCCTTCATGACAGCGGTCGATCTCTCAAGCGATGCCGGACTGGTCGCCATGGTCTTGCTGACCGTCAACATTCTTTTGGGCCTGCTTTTATCCTCGCGTTACAACGTTGTTCGTCAATGGCCTCGCCGCCGTATTCCGGTCTTTGACATCCACAACTGGACGGCGTATGTCGCGCTCGGATTAATCTTTCTGCATCCGATTTTGCTGTTGCTCTCGAGCACTGCCGGATTCCGTGTGATCGACATTCTCTCTCCGCTACACTCGCCCAAGCAAACGAAATACAACTGTCTTGGCGCTGCGGCGTTTTACTGCGTCATCTTCGTCGTTGTCACTTCGTATTACCGTTCGCGTTTTGGCAGCCGCCTCTGGAAGAAACTGCACTATGTTGCCTATGCCGCAGCGGCCCTCATGTTTTTGCACGGGATTCTGATTGATCCGGAACTGAAGAACGCCCCTCCAGATCCGCTTGACGGCGAAAAAGTATTGGTGGAAGGCTGCGCGCTGCTGATCGCCGTTGCAACAGTGTGGCGTATCCGGTACCAGCCGAAGAAGCGGTTGCTCAAGGCGTCTATTCGAAAAGCGGACTACGAAGCGGTCTGAGCCGCGGCAGCACGGCCCCGGCTTCCGCGCACCCACTTCACGATAGAAAAAACACTGCCGGCGAGGCATAGGACAACGAAGGCAATCATCGTCCATTTGAAGGGCGCGCTATTTACTATGCGCAATATCCCTCGTCCGTACTTAAGCGCCAGCAGGGCAAGGATGGTAAACCGCACCGCACGGCTGGCGGCAATAATCAGCAGCAGCTTGCGCCGGGGATACTCTAAGGCGCTGGTGGTTGCGACCACCATGGTGAATGGGAAAGGTGGAGGCGAAAGGCACGCGAGGATCAATGCCCCCGCACCCCGTTCGCCGATCTTACGTTTCAGGTAGCCGAATCTTTTTTGACCGGTGATTTTTTGGACCCCCGTTTCACCCACTTTACGCGCCACCAAGTCCAGGAAAAACACGCCCAGCGTCGATCCACAGACGCCTGAGATTACGTAAATCCACCAATGAGCATGGTGGCGTGCCACAAGCAACACAATCACGAGATCGTTTCCGACGGGAACGAAAAGAAACGAGGAGTCCATCGTCCCCATTACGAAGGGTCCGAAATACCCAAGATGGAACAGCAGCCGGATGAGAGGTTGGAAAAATTTCGTCAAGAAAGAATTAGGCTCGCGTGCGCTTCAGTATGCTGTGTCATGTGAGATTCCAAACTCCCGTTAAAGTTGCCGTTAAAGTCGCTGCATTCAGCGCCACACTGCCCGCCCTGTTGATGATGGCTCAAGCGCCGCGAGCGCAAACGCCGCCGGGTCCTCGAACTCTTCCCCCCAAAGGCATGGCTCACATCCTGGTGATTGGTCAGACAAAGGGTTTTGAACACGATTCCGTGCCGAACGCCATGGCTACCATCTGGCGAATGGGTCACGATACCAGGCTCTGGGAGGCGACTCTCCGGACCGACACCGAGAACATCACCAAGCACCCCACGAAGCAGGCCAATTTCAAGTCGCTGGATTACTTCGATGCGTTGATCTTCGCCAGCACGACGGGCGAGTTGGACCTTACCGATGAGCAGAAGACGGACATGATGTCCTTCATCAAGGAAGACGGAAAGGGCTTCGTCGGAGTACACGCAGCGCTCGACACCAACTACAAGTGGCCGGAGTATGGAGAGATGATCGGCGGCTGGTTTGACCAGCATCCCTGGTTCACTTTCGACGCACCTATCATCAACGAACAACCATCGTTCCCGGCTGTCCGGCACTTCCCACACGCCTTCACGAAATACGATGAGATCTATCAGCCGAAGGATTGGTCACGCGAGAAGGTCAATGTGTTGCTGAGATTGGATGCCAGCAAGCTCGACTACAACAATCCACGCGTTCATCGAACCGATCACGATTTTGCCGTAGCGTGGTCGAAGATGTACGGCAAAGGAAGGGTCTTTTATTCCACCCTGGGGCACACCACAGAAGCCTGGGACGATCCCGACATTCAGAAGATGTATTTCGAGGCCATCAAGTGGGTCTTATGCGAGACCGAAGGCAGTACTGCTTCGCATCCGCAGCCGCCAATGGAAACGTCAGGCGATACTCACTAAGTCTGACGCGACACGCTTCAACTGTCCGCAAGCCGCGTAGATGTCGCGGCCGCGCGGCTTGCGCACGAAGCAGGGGACGCTGCGACGGACGATATCCTGGAAGCTCTCAACACGCTCGGGCTCGGGTGTTTCGAACGGAATGCCCGGTCCGGGATTCAGCGCAATCAGGTTCACTTTTGCGTTCAGATTTGCAATCAGACGCACTACGCGCCTGGCGTCTGCATCGGTGTCGTTCACGCCTTTGAGCAAGACGTACTCAAACGTAAGCCTCTCCCACGGACGCAGTGGGAAGGCGCGGCATGCGGCGATCAAATCCTTCAGGTGATATTTACGAGTGATAGGCATCAACTCGCGGCGCTGTTCTTCGGTGGATGCATTCAGCGAAATGGCGAGTTTGGGCCGCACTTCCGCCCTTCCGAGTTCTTCGATTTTCGGGACAATGCCGGCAGTCGATACGGTGATGCGTTTTGGCGACATGCCGATCCCGTTCTCATCCGTTAATAGCCTGGTGGCCTTCAGTACGCTGTCGAGATTGAGTAGCGGTTCACCCATGCCCATCAGCACAATGTTCATGCGCGAGTGTGTTGGCCGTAAGCCGTTCTCGCGAGCGAGATATAGCACTTGGCCTACAATTTCACCCGCCGTCAGGTTGCGTTCCAGGCCCATCAACGCCGTCAGACAGAAGCGACAATCGACCGGACATCCTACCTGACTGGAGATACATAGGGTGTCTCGACCATCTTCCGGCATGAAAACGGCCTCGATTGTCCTGTTATCCTGTAGGGTAAGCAGGTAACGGCGTGTACCGTCCGACGAGTCAAAGCGGTGCTCAGCCGCTGGAAGTCCTACAGAACTGTTTGTAACTAGCTGATTACGCAAAGCTTGCGGCAAATTTGAAATTTCAGACAAATTAGCCACTTGTTTCCGGTACAGCGCGTCATATAGTTGTCGGGCGCGGTATGTGGGCTGCTCCGGGCCGAGGAGGTCTTTGAGGTCGGAAAGGTCCATCCCGACCAGCGCCTGGCCCCCAGCTACTTGCAGCATTTAATTCTCAGTGTACCGACGTACACTCCGAAAGGCATAGGCATATGGTTTCTGTAACCCCACAAGTCCGCGAAATCGAGCGGGCGAGTCTTCCGAACGGGCTCCGAATCGTGACGGAATCTATGCCATACGTACGCTCGGTTTCGCTCGGCGTGTGGATCGGCAGCGGCTCGCGCATTGAACGCGGCCCGCAAAATGGGCTCTCCCACTTCATCGAACACATGGTCTTCAAGGGTACGAAAAACCGTTCGGCGGAGGAGATTGCACGGTCCGTGGATTCGGTCGGTGGCGGGCTGGATGCGTTTACCAGCAAGGAACTGGTGAGCTTCAACACCAAAGTGATGGACGAGCATTTGCCGTTTGCACTGGATGTTCTGTCGGATCTGGTTCTGAACCCGCTGTTCCGTGAAGGCGACATTGAGAAAGAGAAGGGCGTCATCCTCGAAGAGATCAAGATGGAGGCCGATCAGCCGGAATTCGTGCTGCATGAGAGCTTCATCAGCAACTTCTGGAAGAGCCACGGGCTGGGCAAGCCGATTCTGGGCACGCGGGAGACGGTCAAGAAGTTCGGGCAGGAGATGCTGCTCGATTACTACAACCGGGTCTACTCTCCGCAGAACATTCTCATCACCGCGGCCGGCAACCTGGAGCACGACCATATCGTCAAGCTCATTCGCGAAAAGTTCTCCGACATGAAGCAGCGTGATGGGCTGCCTGCCGATAGTGTTCCGAAGACCCACGCGCCGATCATTCTGAAAAAGAAGGAATCGCTTGAGCAGGTTCACATTGCCATGGGCGTCCCGTCTTATCCGCTGGCGCATGAACTGCGCTTCCCGCTGTACGTGCTGAACACGGTTTTGGGTGGCGGCATGAGTTCGCGGCTGTTCCAGAACATCCGTGAGAAGCAAGGTCTGGCCTATGCTGTGTACTCGGAGCTAAACCTGTTCAGCGACACCGGTTGCTTCACGGTGTACGCCGGAACCGCCGCGGAAACAGCGAAGCAGGTGGTCGACTCTGTGATGCATGAGTTCCGCGAGTTGAAGAACGAGCTGATATCGGAAGACGAACTCAGGCGCTCAAAGGACCATTTGAAAGGCTCGCTGATGCTCAGCCTGGAGTCGACTTCCAGCCGTATGTCGAACTTGGCGCGGCAAGAGCTCTATTTCGATCGCTTCACCACAATGGACGAGATGCTCGAGAAGATTGAATCGGTGACTCGGGATGAAGTGCAGATGATCGCGCAGGAATTCTTCCGCACGGAGGATATGGCTCTCGCGATGCTGGGGCGGCTCGGGGACCTGCAGATCAGTCGGGACGATCTGGTTTGTTAAGCTCTGCCAGCTTCTTGTCCAGGTGATCGAGAGACTTTTGCAGCTGTTCCTTGTACTTCGGGTTCACCGCTGAGGCCAGATCTCGAACGACGCGGACCCGGGAGAGTTCAAGACTTTCCCGCTCGCGCTGTACTTTGAGCTGTTCGTCTGAAAGGCGCTTTTTTTTCGCTTGCGACGCGCGAGCTTCCGCCGCTTCAATCTGGGACTCGACCTCTTTACTTTCCCAGCCTCGTGCCATGCTTTAAGCTTCCCACATATCGAGATCTGATTGTTATTCTGAAGTTTCCCCTTCGTCATGCCGCAGTTGCGCTACACCACTCCGCACGGAATCACAGTGACGCGTTCGGGCTCAAAAGTACCGTTTGCGCGCGGCTTGGAGCACATTCTGAAGCAACTGGATAGCAAGCGCGGCGTATATCTCTCGTCCGGCTATGAGTACCCGGAGCGCTACTCGCGCTGGGACGTGGCCAGCGTTGCGCCGGCGCTCGAGATCGTGGGACGCGGCAGACGGCTGGAATTGCGATCGCTGAATCAGCGAGGTGAAGTGCTGCTGAAGCTCTTGCAGCCTCTGCTGCGGAATCATCCGCATCGGCGCATGTTCATCGAGTGCCCGCAGGTGCTAACGATCGATCTGAAGCCGCTGGCCGAGCGATTTCCGGAAGAAGAACGCAGCAAGCAGCCCTCCCCGTTCTCCATTTTGCGAACGCTTGTGGAGGAGTTCAGGACGACTGAGGATTCGCGTCTGGAACTGCTTGGAGCCTTCGGCTACGATCTTCTGCTGGACTTCGATCCGATTGAGCTGCGCTTGCCGCGCGACAATCACAAGGCTCTGCACCTGTTTCTCTGCGACGACATTTATTACATGGATCGCAAGAAAGAGGTGATCGAGCGGTTCCAATACGACTTCGCGGGCAATGGCGGGGATACGGCGGGGCTGCCGAGAACATCGCCCAATATTGAGCCCGTTGCGGCGGCTGATGCTGGGCATGAGATCGTCTCGGATCATTCTCCCGAGGAGTATATGGAGAAGGTGGAGACGGTTCGCGAAGGCATGCGGCAGGGCAACTATTACGAAGTGGTGCTGCGGCAGACCTTCAGCGCGCCCTTCGGTGGGAGCCCTTCGGAGCTTTTCCGACGCATTCAGAAGACCAGTCCGAGTCCATACGAGTTCATCCTGCAGATGGGCGACGAACAGCTTGTCGGTGCGTCGCCGGAGATGTTTGTGCGGGTAGAAGGCGAGCGGGTGGAGACTTGCCCGATTGCAGGCACGGCTCGGCGCTCCGGAGATCCGCTGCGCGATGCGGAGAGCATTCGTGAGCTGCTGAATTCGACCAAAGAAGAGTCGGAACTGACCATGTGCAGCGACGTGGATCGCAACGATAAGTCGCGCGTGTGCGTGCCCGGTTCGGTGAAGGTGATTGGGCGGCGGCTGATTGAATCGTATGCCGGCCTGTTTCACACTGTCGATCACGTGAAGGGAACTTTGATGGACGGCTTCGACGCGCTCGATGCATTTCTCACCCACATGTGGGCGGTGACGATCATCGGGGCTCCGAAGAAGGCGGCAGCGCAGGCGATTGAAGATCTCGAGAAAGACGCGCGGGCCTGGTATGGTGGCGCTGTCGGGATGATCAGCCTGAACGGCGATATCAATACCGGGATTACCATTCGAACTGTTCACCTCAAAGACGGTATTGCCAGGTACGCGGCAGGCGCCACGCTGCTGTACGATTCGGATCCAAGATCGGAAGACCAGGAGTGCCGGCTGAAGGCGACCAACTTCTTCCGGGCTTTGTATCCGACGCTCGCTTCCGGACCTGCGGAACGTGAGAAGCGACGAGTGGGGGAAGGCGTTCATCTGCTGCTGGTCGACAACGACGACTGCTTCATTCACACTCTGGCCAACTATGCGCGACAGACGGGCGCCAGAGTCTCGACGTACCGGTCGAGTGCGGCGCTCGAAGTGATCGACGCCGAGAAACCGGATATCGTGCTGATCTCGCCTGGACCAGCGAGACCGGCCGACTTCGGCGTGCCGACACTCGTGCAAGAGTTGGCGAAGCGCGGTGTACCCACCTTCGGTGTTTGCCTGGGATTGCAGGGGATGGTCGAGGCTTTCGGTGGAACGCTCGCCGTGCTGGATTACCCGATGCACGGCAAAGGATCAGAAGTGACACATCACGGCCTCGGCGTCTTTCATGGCTTGCCTTCGCCGTTCCGCGTGGGCCGTTACCATTCGCTCTATGCAAACCGGGCGAGCTTCCCGGCGTGCCTGGAGATTACGGCTGAGTCGGAAGATGGCGTGATCATGGGCATCCGGCACAGGGATCTCCCCATCGAAGCGGTGCAGTTCCATCCGGAATCGATTCTGACGCTCGAGCGCGATTGCGGGCTTCGTCTCATGGAGAACATGATTGAGACGTATGCTCACGCGCACGCCGGCGCCAGGCCTCGATAGAGATCTTGGGATGAATGTTGCGGTCGTGGGAGGCGGTCTCGCGGGTCTTGCGACGGCGCTGGCCCTCGGCACCGCTGAACAGAAAGTCACGCTGTATGAGTCCCGGCCGTTCGTCGGCGGTCGAGCGACTTCGTATCCGTTGCAGGACGCCGTCACAATTGACAACTGCCAACATGTGCTGCTGCGCTGTTGTACCAACCTGATGGACTTCTATCGGCGGCTGGGCGTCGAAGACCGGATCGAGTTCCATCGCGAGTTCTTTTGGATCGAACCTGGCGGCCGGCTGTCGGTGATGAAGCGCGGCCTTTTGCCGGCGCCTTTGCACTTCGCGGAGTCGTTTGCGAAGCTGCGCTTCCTATCTCTCGCGGACAAGATGAGCGTGGCGAGCGGGCTGCTTTCGGTGAAGTACGAATACAAGAAGCGGGCCGACCTGGAGCGGATCACGATGCTCGATTGGCTGCGCGAGAAGGGTCAGACGCAACGAGCGATCGATCGCTTCTGGAATCAGGTTTTGGTGAGTGCGATCAACGAAGACCTGGATCGGATGGCCGCGATTCATGGGCTGCAGGTGTTCTATTTGGGATTCCTTTCGAATGCCAGATCGTATGAGATGGGCATTCCAGCGGTGCCGCTCGGCAAGTTGTATTCGGAAGATGCCTGGTCGAAGTTCCCAACCGTAAAGATTGCGCATCGGACGCCTGTGCAAGAAGTTCGGATCGAAGGCGGCCGCGTGGCTGGGGTCATTGTTGACGGCCAGTGCGTGAAGGCGGATGCGTATGTGCTCGCGGTGCCATTCGAAAGAGTTTCCGCGCTGGCGCCAGGGCTCGACATCGATTGTTCGCAGTTTAGCCATTCGCCCATTACAGGCATTCACCTTTGGTTTGACCGCGCGATTACCAACTTGCCGCATGCCACACTGCTCGATCGAACGATTCAGTGGATGTTTAACAAGCACGGCGGCAAGCATATTCAACTTGTGGTCAGCGCGTCGCGCAGCTTGACGGAGATGCCGCGGGCGGACGTGATCGCATTGGCGCTCAAGGAACTCGCGGAGTTCTTTCCCAAGGCGAAGGATGCGACGCTGGAGCGGGCGCATGTCGTGAAAGAAGTTCGGGCCACGTTCTGCGCCGGTCCAGGGCTCGAAGAGAAGAGACCCATCAGCAAAACATCCATCCCGAACCTGTTCTTGGCGGGCGACTGGACCAGGTCCGGGTGGCCGGCCACTATGGAAGGCGCGGTCCGGAGCGGCTATCTGGCGGCGGAAGCGGTTTTGAAAAGCTTCGATGAAACCTGGAAATTTTTGTTGCCGGATGTTGCTTAGCGTTGATTTGCTTTTAGAATCTTTTTGCGCAACCGGATCGATTTGGGTGTGACTTCCACGAATTCGTCTTCGCGAATGAATTCGAGAGCTTGTTCGAGGTTCAGGATGCGCGGCGGCACGAGGCGGATGGCTTCGTCGGAGGTAGAGGCTCGCATATTAGTGAGTTTCTTTTCCTTGACGATGTTGACGTCGAGATCACTATCGCGGGCGTTTTCACCGATGATCATGCCTTCGTAGACCTCAGTTTGAGGGGAGATGAAGATAACGCCGCGCTCCTGCAGATTGTAGATGGCGAAGCTGGTGGCGACACCCGGGCGATCAGCAACAAGGGAACCGGTGGGCCGCATGGCAATGTCGCCTTGCCATTCGATGTAGCCGTGGAAGAGCGAGTTCATGATGGCGGTGCCCTTGGTATCGGTCAGCATTTCGCTGCGAATGCCGATTAAGCCGCGGGACGGAATCAGGAATTCGAGACGAACACGGCCGGAGCCGTGGTTGATCATCTTGCTCATCTTGCCTTTGCGTGCGCCCATCTTCTCGATGACGACACCGATGAACTCTTCGGGGCAATCGATGACGAGAAGTTCTAAGGGCTCCTGCAGTACACCGTCGACTTTGCGCGTGAGGATTTCGGGCTTGCCGACTTGGAGTTCGAAGCCTTCGCGCCGCATCATTTCGATAATGATGGCGAGTTGCAGTTCGCCGCGGCCCATGACTTTGAAAGCATCCGGGCCGCCGGCTTCTTCGACGCGAATAGAGACGTTGGTTAAAAGCTCTTTATCGAGACGATCGCGGAGATTGCGTGACGTAACGAACTGGCCTTCGCGGCCCGCAAACGGCGAGTTGTTGACGGTAAACGTCATCGCGATGGTGGGTTCGTCGATTTGAATATGCGGCAGCGCTTCGGGAGTCTCTGCGCTGGTAACGGTTTCGCCGATGGTGATGCCTTCGACGCCCGCAATCGCGAGGACGTCGCCCGGTTTGCCGACCGTTTCATCGACGCGTTTGAGACCTTCAAACGAATACAGCTTCGTAATTCGGGTTTTGTGGAGCGAGCCATCGAGTTTGGCAATGGCAACTTCGTCGCCGTGCTTCAACGTACCGGCGAAGACGCGGCCGATGGCTAGGCGGCCGAGGTAGTCGCTGTAATCGAGATTGGCGACCAACAACTGCAAAACCGCGGAGGGATCGCCGGTGGGTGAAGGAATGTGCTTGAGGATGGTTTCAAACAGCGGCTGCAGATTGTCGCTATCGTCCGTAAGTTCAAGTTTGGCAATGCCGGCTTTGGCGTTGGTGTAGACGACGGGGAAATCGAGCTGATCTTCTTCGGCGTCGAGATCTATGAAAAGATCGTAGACTTCGTTCAACACTTCCTGAACGCGCGCGTCGGGACGGTCGATTTTGTTGATGACGAGGACCGGCGGAAGCTTGGCTTCGAGCGCTTTCATCAAAACGTAGCGAGTTTGCGGCAGCGGGCCTTCGCTTGCGTCAACGAGTAGCATTACGCCATCCACTATCTTCAAGGCGCGTTCGACTTCACCGCCGAAATCGCTGTGACCCGGTGTATCTACAATGTTTATTTTTGTGCCGTGGTAGCGGACACCGGTGGTTTTGGCGAGAATCGTGATGCCACGTTCGCGTTCCAGGTCGTTCGAATCCATGACGCGTTCGGCGACTTCTTCATTGGCTCGGAAGATGCCGCTTTGGCGAAGCATGGCATCAACGAGAGTAGTTTTTCCGTGGTCAACGTGCGCAATGATCGCGATATTCCGGGTGTTGCTATGTTCAAATCCTTCAGCCATTCGTAAATTTCATGGTCTCACGCGCAGCTATTCGCCCATATGCGAACCTTATAGCGACTTATGGCCGCTGACGAACCTTTACCGACGATAGTGATCGTGGGGCGTCCCAACGTCGGCAAATCCACTCTGTTCAACGCCATTTTGGGAGACCGGCGCTCGATTGTGGGCGATGAGCCCGGCATCACGCGTGATCGCATCTATGGGGAGGCCTATTACCGCGGGAAGCGTTTTGGGCTGATCGACACGGGCGGCATCATTCCGAACGATCAGGCGCTCATTCCAACCGAGATTTTGAAGCAGGCGCGGGTGGCGCTCGATCTGGCGTCGCACATTTTGTTCGTCATCGACGGGCGGACGGAGATCACGGCATCGGATCGGGATTTGGCGAAGCTGCTGCGGCCGCTTGGTAAGCCGCTGACCCTGGTGGTGAACAAGATCGATGCGAAGGTGCGGGAGAACCTGGTTCCGGAGTTTTATTCGCTCGGTTTGGGCGATCCGGTAGCAGTCTCGGCTGAGCACAAGCTGGGTATCGATGCGTTGCTGGAGGAGGTGACGAGGCCGTTTCCGGCTGATGAACCAGTGCAGGAAGAACCGGAATCGGAGGATGCGAAGCGGCGTATCAAAGTGGCCATCATCGGGCGTCCAAACGTCGGCAAGTCGACGATGCTGAATGCGCTGGTGGGCTCGGATCGCGCGATCGTTTCGCCCGTGGCCGGCACCACGCGCGATGCGGTGGATGAGTGGGTGGAGCAGGGGAACACGACGTACCGGTTTGTGGATACGGCGGGAATCCGGCGCAAGGGCCGCACGACGGAGATGACGGAGAAGCTGAGCGTGGTGATGGCCCGGCGGCATATCCGCATGGCGAACGTGGTGCTGCTGATTGTGGATGCGACGGAAGGCGTGGTTGGGTCCGACGCGACCATCGCGGGCTACGCCGACGAAGAGGGCCGGGCAGTAGTGATTGTGGTGAATAAGTGGGACGTTGCGGAAGCGGAGGGGAAAAGCAAGCGCGCCTTCAACGAGACCGTGCGCGACGAGCTGAAATTCCTCGATTACGCCCCGGTGCTGTTTGCTTCGGCGAAGAATGCGGAAGGTATCCGGCGGATTATGCAGACCGTCCGGCGGTGTTTCGAATCGGCTTCGAAGCGCGTCACCACCGGCGAACTGAACCGGTTCGTAGAGACGCTGAAGTTCGAGAGCGAGATCAAGATCTACTACATGACGCAGGCGTCGATCCGGCCACCGACGTTTATCGTCTTCACCGACAAGGCCGATAAGATGCATTTCTCGATTGAGCGGGCGTTGAAGAACCGGCTTCGGGAGCAGTTCGGGTTCGATGGGACGCCGATCGTGATCAAGACGAAAAGACGGTAGCCTGTAGATATGTCTGCCGCCACTCAGGTCAGCCTTTCCGAATACCTTAATACGGAGTACGAGCCAGATTGCGAGTATATTGATGGCGTTTTGGAGGAGAGGAATGTGGGCAAGAGAAAGCACGGCGAAACACAAGCGTTACTCTGCGCATTCCTCCTCTCTTTGAAGCTCAAGGAGTGCCGCGTCATTGCGGAGCAGAGAACACGAGTGTCGAGATCCCGTGTCCGTATACCAGACGTTTGCCTGATCAGGCGAGAAGGCGCCGATGACATCGCTCAGGATCCGCCGCTTCTTTGTGTGGAGATCCTTTCTCCCGATGATAGGTGGACACGTTTCCAGGATCGGGTCAGAGATTACCTGGCTTTCGGAGTGCAAACGATCTGGATTATCGATCCTGAAGAGAGGCAAGCTTGGATCGCTACGCCCCAGGGGCTTGTCGACGCAGAGAATGGCAAACTCCGATGCTCTAAACCCGAAATCGAAGTGGATCTTAAAGACGTCCTTCCAGAAGACTAAGCTATCCAGGCGCAACTCGAGTGCCGGGCTTGTCGCGCGAATAGAAGGCGAGGCGGTTTAGGCGGCTTCGGCGGCCTTGGCTTCGCGGTTGACCTGGTCGACGGCGGTGGAAAAGACCTTCTTCAGGGTGTCGAAGGGCAGGCGCATGTGACCGGGGAGCGGCGCCTCGATAGTTTGGCGTATGTCGTTGTCGATTTCGTTGTGATCGGCCTTGGAATTCACCAAACGAACCCGGGCTTCGTGCATTTCCTGCTTGCGGACTTCCTGAGCCTGTTTGGCCTGCTGCGATTCGAACCCAATTCTTGAGTCTTCGGCTCGCTGAGAAAGCGCGGCCTCATCCCGTTCCTGTTTGCGCTTTTCGTTTCTTAGCTTTCGTAGCTCATCGGAGACTTGGCGGAAGGCGCGGTCGTGCGTGGTTTGGTAGCGGAGATAGAGCGCAAGTGTCTTTTCTTGATCGTGCACAACGGGCACCAAACGCCCTGTGCACTCATCATCAGCCTCTTTCATCGCAAGATCCGGGCGGAAACACTGCTCCTGAAGGCGCAGAGCGCGACCGGCGAGCCAGAAGTGCTGAGCGATGCGTTCCACGAGCACGATTTCACATTCGTTGGAGGGCTGATGCTCGACGCAGAAGCGGGCGAGCAGATCGACGAAGTCTTCCTGGCGTTCCCAATCGAGCACTTTGAACTGACCGGTGAAGCCATGGCGGAAGTTGTTTTGCGAGGAAGCGGCTTTACCCGTTTCACTCTTCGGACCGGTACTATGCTGTGCGTTCGCCTTGTTGGCCTCGGCTTGGGCTTGAGTAGACATGGTTCAAGATCTCCAGAAATGAAAAAGCCGGCGAGGCACATCGGCCAGCCGGCATTTTCGAATTTCGAGGCATAACC
Organism: uncultured Acidobacteriaceae bacterium; assembly: GCA_963730865.1. Classification (GTDB taxonomy): domain Bacteria; phylum Acidobacteriota; class Terriglobia; order Bryobacterales; family Bryobacteraceae; genus Bog-105. Next base: position 110,278 of record CAVSTO010000024.1, read on the forward strand.
GCCCCGGATGCGTCTAGCATAGCACAGCGTTCCAAGCAATTCCTTGTAAGTTGTTGATGCTATTAAGGATTTAGTTTGTCACTCGGTTTTCGGCCATTAGCGAAACTGGTTTGCCTTGGCTGGTTGGTTTGCGGCCATGTAGATCCCGTAGAGAATCTGGCGTGCACTCTTTTGCTCTAAGGACGCAGGAGCAGTCTTCTTCTGCAAAGTGGCGTATCCGGCAAGGGCGTGGTGCGCGGCCTCGGCGTAGCGCTTTTCCCCGGCCAGCGCAGCGCCTAAGCGTATTTCGGTCAATCCTGTATAGCGCTCCGCAGGAACGGTAGCCTGTAACGTGTTGAGAGCCAGAAGCAGTATTTTCTCGGCCTTTCGATACTCTCGCTTGGCCGTATAGATGGAGCCCAAACTCGACAATTGGCACGCATAGAGCGCGTGTTTTTCTCCGACGGTCTGGCGCATGATTTCTGCTGCCTGGCGATATAGCTTCTCGGCGTCACCGAGTTTGTTCTGGAGCTTTGCGGAGTCCGCGATCAGGCTCAACAGGGCAGCGAATCGAGGATTGCGCTCACCATAGGAGACTCTGGTTCCGACCAGAGCGCGTTGAAAGGCTTGATCCGCTTCATCGAATCGTTTTTGACCAATTAACGAACTCCCGAGGCCCGCAAGACTGTCCGCGGTTTTTTGGCTGGCTTCACCGTACCAAGCCCGATTGATTTCGACCGCCTGCCGAAACAACCCTTCCGCCACGACATATTCGCCCCGATCGAGTTGAACGTTGCCCAGGTCTTCGAAATCGACAGCGACACTGGGATGACGTGGCCCAAAGATCTGTCGATCCGTGGACAGCGCCTGGCGGTAGATTTCCTCGGACTGCTGAGTGTCGCCGCGATAGTAATGGGTGTCTCCGAGATTCGTCAGCACTTCGGATAACGCTACCGTAGCGGGACCTTTGGCTAATACGTTCTTCGCACTGTCGAGCAGGAGGAGGGCATTTTTGTAATCCCCTCGCGCTTCAAGAACCGAGCCAAGAGTTCCCTGCGCAGTTGCGACCTCGATGCTGTCACTTGCGAACTTTCGCTTTTCCCAGGCGAGCACCTGGTTAGCTAGCTGTTCCGCTTCGCCGAACTTAGAGCGGTCGGACAGAACAGAAGCAAGTTCGATCTGACTTTTTGCGGTTTCCGAGTTCTCCAGCCCAAAGAGTCTTATTCGTTGGTGTAGGGCAGAGCGTAACAACGGTTCAGCGCGGTCAGGGCGTCCGAGTTTGTGATAGAGCATGCCGATGGTATATTCCAGTTGCGCTCGTAGGGCTGGTTCGCCCTTCAGACTTTCGGCTTGCTGTACGCCGCGCTCCAACAGGTCGACCACACGAAGTTCCTTGGCTGGCCCGGCGGCCGCGTCATCTCCCTGAAAGAGATTCATCATCAATTGTTGAATCCGTTGGGTTTGGGCTTCGGAAGAAAGGGCGCGATTCCTGGCAATAATAAGCCGAATCGTGAAGACGAAGCTTAAAGCAACAACCAGCATCAGGACCACGGCAGCGGCGGCGACATGCCGGCGATTGCGTGCTACGAATTTGACCAGGTGATAACGAACAGTGTCGGTGTGGGCTTCTAATGGCTGTTGTTCTAGGAAGTGATCAACGTCGCGAATGAGAGCTTCGGCGGTGTCATAGCGTCGCCTCCGATCCCGGTGCAGTGCGGTCAGGCAGAGAACGTCCAGGTCGCTCCAGTCGGCTTTGGAGGCTTGGATAGCGTTCGCCTGATTTTCACGTGCCGCGAGAGAAGGCCGGTGCACTTCTTCTTCGGTAAAGCGGAGCAGGCCGGCAGCGTTCGCCTGAGATAAGTCGGCAGGCGTTTTGCCGGTGAGCAATTCGTACAAGATGACGCCTAGGCCGTGGATGTCCGTTTGGACATCCAGAACTTCGCCCCGAATCTGTTCGGGAGCGGCATAGTTGAGCGAAAAGGGCCGGAGCCCAGTCCGGGTTTTTTCGACCTCGCCCCCGGGGTGGCTGAGGTTCCTGGCGATTCCAAAGTCGAGGAGTTTGACGTTGCCGTTAGAGGTGACTAGAACGTTGGATGGCTTCAAATCCAGGTGCACTGTCAAATTGCGGTGCGCATAGCGAATGGCCTCACAGGCTGCCCGGAACAGCTGAAGCCTCGCGCGCAAGTCCAGCCGTTTTGTCCGGCAATAGATATTGATAGGTACGCCGCCCTCGACGTACTCCATAGCAAACCAGGGAACGCCGTTTTCCGTGCCCGAATCGTAGAGGCGCGCGATGTGAGGATGATTGAGATGGGCGAGCAGGCGCTGTTCTCGCGAAAAGCGCTCCCGGCGCGCAGGGGAGATCCAAGCGTCCTGAAGGAACTTGACGGCGACCTTGTCGCCCAAATCCTGGCGCTGAGCCAGATAGACACGTCCCATGCCGCCCTGGCCGAGGAAATCGAGAACGACGTATCGGCCGAACTGTCGAGGGATTTCGAGCTCATTGTCAGCATCGAGCAGATGGCCGGCCATCTCAGCCAACTCCCGACTTAACGAGCCGTTACTGCCTGACGCATCCACTTCGAGAAGGCTCATGACATCGGCCATGAGAGTCTGGTCTTCTCTGCAGGCCGCCTCGAGCAGACGCCGATGATCGGAAGTTGGCTGATCGGCTATTTGCTCGAATAGCTCTTCGATTCTGGCGAGCCGGTCTGAAATCATTGCGTGCTGCCTCGTTTCAAAGCGAGGGAGAGAAAAGCCTTCGCCAGACGCAACGTTCGCTGTACTTTTTTGTCGGAGACGTCGAGCATTTCGGCAATCTCCGAAATCTCTAATCCACCGAAGAACTGGTACTCGAAGACGCGAGCCTGAAAATCACTGTGGCGGGCCAATTCATCGAGAGCAAGATTCACGCTGAGTATCTCGCGTGGATCGAATGCAACAGGGTGGGCGATTGATTCGTCCAGCGGAACTATTTGTAAGGGAACGGTACCGCCGCCGCGCCGCTCGGCGGTTTTTCGCCGGGCCGCTTCGACGAGAATGTATTTCATTGCACGGATGATGGTGTGCTTCAAATGCAGCGCGGAAGTAGGATGAAACGATTTTGACTTAGCGAGCCGCAGGTAGGCCTCGTTGACCATGGCGGTTGGATTCCAGGTCAAACTGCCGTTCTGTCCATAGATCCTGTGCGCCAGACGGCGCAGCTCATCATAGGCTTCCGAGAACAGCTCGTCATCGATATGGGTTACGTCTTCCATCATCGAGCTTTCTAGCCGTTCTTAGTTTTCCAGCGACTGTCCGTCCTGTCCGTCCTTTTGCGAAGTATGTATTGACATGCCAGGGATGCGGCGAACAGTCGATCGTGATCCCGTATTGTATCTCACGCAATGTGAGTTATAAGCGGCGACCTTGCGCATGTGATGAAAGTTCATTTGCCTTCGCGAACAGGTAACTAATAAGCGTGAGGGTGAGAAGGAGAGATTGTGTCAATTACATCAATATATTTTCGCGTGCTGCCGTGGCTGCTACTCTGGTTGCCATTTCTACCAGGGCAGGCGCTGGGGCAAGGAACCCTGGGCAATGGCGCGAATGTCACCGGGTCCATTGCGACCCAGGCGCAACAGGACGCCTGGACCTTCAACGCGAACAAAGGGGACGACATCTGGGTCAGTGTCAGTGAAGCAGGTACAAACACCGCATTCATTCCACAAATCAACTTGATCGGCCCCGATGGAAGCAACGACGGCTATGGCAGAGGCGATCTGTCAGCGGGTGTTCACACCAACGCAAGCCTGAGTGGAACTTATACAGCAGTGGTTTCGCGTTATGACAGCGCGTCGGAGGGCGGAGCTTACGTCTTAACGTTAGCTCAATCGCCGGGCCAGTTTGTCGTTCCTCCCGGCGATCAAGGGGGGCCAATGAACAATGGCCAGAATTACTCAGGGGCGATTCTGCGCGGCGACCTGGACCAGTGGAGTTTCAGTGTGAAAAAGGGTGATGACATCTGGGTAAGTGTCAGTGAAGCGGGCACTAACACCGCGTTTGTTCCGCAAATCAATTTGATCGGCCCGGACGGAGGTAGCTACGGATATAGCCGGGGAGATCTGTCGGCGAGCATTCACACGCAAGCTACTCTGACTGGAACTTACACGGCAGTTGTTTCCCGGTATGACGCAAGCGACGGCGTGGGCGAGTACGTGATCACGCTGGCGCAGTCGCCCGGCACCTTTGTCGTACCAGGCGGGGATGAAGGCGGACCCATCGCCGATGGACAGAATAAATTGGGTACGATTTTGCGCGGGGACCTCGATCAGTGGAGCTTCAATGCGAATAAAGGTGATGACATCTGGGTGAGCGTCAGCGAGGAGGGTACAAACACCGCGTTTGTTCCTCAAATCAACTTGATTGGTCCGGATGGTAATAGCTACGGGTACAGCCGGGGGGATCTCGACGCGAACATTCACACGACTGCGACTTTAGGAGGAGCGTACACAATCGTGGTGTCGCGCTATGACACGGCAGATGGAAATGGAAACTACATACTGACGCTAGCTCAGTCACCCTCAACATTTGTCGTACCAGATGGCGATCAAGGAGGAGCAATGACCAATGGACAGAATTACACAGGCAGCATTCTGCGAGGCGACCTCGACCAGTGGAGCTTCAATGCAAATAAAGGTGATGATGTCTGGGTCAGCGTCAGCGAGGCAGGTACAAATACCGCGTTTGTTCCTCAAATTAACTTGATCGGTCCAGACGGGAGCAGCTATGGGTACAGCAGGGGGGATCTCTCGGCAAGCATTCATACGACTGCAACTATTGGCGGGGCCTACAAGGTGGTTATCTCCCGCTATGACACGGCCGATGGGCCTGGAAACTACTTGCTTACGATGGAAAGATCGCCAGCAACGTTTGTGGTTCCCAGTGGGGACGACGGTGGTCCCATGAATAGTGGTCAAAGCTATACGGGTACTATTTTGCGAGGCGATCTAGACCAGTGGACCTTTTACGCAGTTCAAGGCGCCAACATCACGGTGGGCGTCAGCGAGACCGGAACAAATACTGCGTTCGTTCCGCAGATCAGCCTGATTGGACCAGATGGAAGCAGCTATGGGTATAGCCGCGAAGATGTATCGGCGACAATTCACACGACTGCGACTGTAGCCGGAGCCTACAAGGTGGTTGTGTCGCGGTATGACAGCAGCGACGGAGTGGGCAGCTATTCCGTGTCGGTTCTAACAACTCCGGCTGCGAATCCCGCCTTCTACTATCTCGGCGTTTCGGCGTCGCCTGATGGCGCAGGTATAGTAACGCCCTCGCCAGCTTCGCCGGGCGGCTATTACGAGAGTGGCACGAAAGTGTGTCTCTCGGCCACACCGGAGACCGGGTACATCTTCACTGGTTGGAGCGGCGCTGCGCTCGATTCCTCGGGCTGTCTCACCATGACGGCGAACGAGACAGTGGCGGCGAACTTTGGGGCCATCACGGCGCTTCGCTTCGTTCCGATTCCTCCCTGCCGCGTGGTGGATACCCGCGACTCGACAGGACCTTTCGGGGGTCCGGCATTAGCAGGCGGCAGCACTCGCGACTTTGTCGTTCCGGACGGCTCGGCTTGCAACATCCCGTACAACGCTGAGGCCTATTCGCTGAACGTGACGGTTGTGCCTTCCGGAAAACTGCAGTATCTGACAGTTTGGCCCAGCGGATCGCCGCAGCCTACGGTTTCCACACTCAATTCACTGGACGGGCGCATCAAAGCGAACGCCGCGATTATTCCCTCAGGCAGTGATGGAGAGGTGAGTGTGTATGCCACGGATCCAACGCACGTGATTCTTGATATCGACGGCTACTTCGTCGCCTCGAGCGATTCGTCCGCCCTCGGTTTCTATCCCATCAAACCGTGCCGCATCGCGGATACGCGGTCAGGATCGGGTGCATTCGGCGAGCCCTCGCTGATTGCAGGGCAGCCACGCACTTTTCCGGTTCTTTCGAGCTCGTGCAATCTGCCGCAAGGAGCCGCCGCGTACTCGTTAAACTTCACCGCCGTACCAAAGAGCCACCTCGGATATCTCACGGTTTGGCCTACCGGGCAAGCTCAGCCGAATGTTTCGACGCTGAATGCTCCTACTGGGACCGTGACCGCGAACGCGGCCATTGTGCCTGCCGCTGACAGCGGAAGCATTGATGTCTATGCTTCGGATAACACCGACTTGATTATCGATGTGAACGGTTACTTCGCCGCACCCGGCAGCGGTGCACTCTCGCTCTATAACCTGACACCGTGCCGCGTTCTGGATACGCGGCAGCCCAGTGGCTCGGCGCCCTTTTCGGGAGTGAAAGTTGTGAATGCGAGCGCCAGTTCGTGTTCCGTACCTAGCTCCGCACAGGCGCTGGTCTTCAATGCGACTGTTGTTCCGCCGGGTCCCTTCGACTACCTCACGCTCTGGGCGAACGGGCAAAGCCAGCCGACGGTGTCAACGCTGAACGCCTTCGATGGAGCAATCACATCGAACCTGGCGATTGTTCCCGATAGCAAAGGAACGATCGATGCGTTCGCATCCAATCCCACGCACCTGATTCTGGATATCTCCGGCTACTTTGCGCCGTAGGTAATTCCTGGCTTCTCAGGAGAGCGGGGTTCGGCTTCGCTCTCTTGAGAAATCACAGGGCAGATCTCTCGTGGAAAGTCCGCGCGAAGTGATTGTCGATTGCACTCCGCATCTCTCCAGAATGTCCGCAAGCCGCAGACATGGGTCAGGCCAACCCATACGCGCGCCATCAAAGATGCGGGAAATGAAAGGAGCGCTATTTTGGAAGCGAAATGACGGGTACAACGTATGATCCGCGCCATGCCCCGGAAACGGCTATGCAGATCTACCTTAGTACTAAAGCCAGCTAAGTGGTGCCCGGGGCGGGACTTGAACCCGCACTCCGCTTGCGCGAAAAAGGATTTTAAGTCCTTTGCGTCTGCCGATTTCGCCACCCGGGCTCTGCTTCCAGTAGCCTAACCCGCTTGGGAAGGCACAGCCCCATCATAAGGGAGGCCCTCTACTGATTCTTTTTCAGTTCCTGATACACAAAGTTGCCGTCGGGGTTGTCTTTCACTGTATAGTCATCCGGCACCTGAAACAGGCTGGCTGCGGGCTCCGCACGCTGGATATTGCTCAGGGTGTAAGTAGTCTCGCCCATGCGTGGGTCGTCGCTCTTGCTCATCACCAAGACCTTCAAATCCGGCGAGTACCAAGTCTCCGTCGCAATCACAATCGGCTGTTCGTTCCCTATCTGGCCTGCGGGAATCGTCCGCGTCGTCCGCTTGCCTTGTGCCGGAACGCCTTCCATCGTCTGTGTTCCTAAATCCGTTTCCGAAACGTTCCCATTCTTCGACACGGCGGCGCTGGTAGAAATCTGAACGCTGCCTGCGGTAATGGGAGGGATTGCGGACGAAGAGTAAAACCACGTTTTTGTCGTGGCGCTCGGCGGAGGCAGAAGCCCAAGGGAGGTAGCCACGCCACTCTTGCCCGTCGGTATCGACATCTTAATCGCCGTCCTGGTCTGCGCATCCAACGTCCAATGCACGTGAGCCACCGGGTCGTCAATCATCACAATGTGAGGCGCCTCCCCGCTATTCGACGTCAACCCCGGCAACGCTTCGTCTCTTCTTACTCTGCCCTGGCTGTCGCGCGCCACGCTGCCGGAACTCGTCTGCTTAATCCTGTTCCCGTCCGCCAGCATCTGCACTCGTTCAGTCGTCACTTGCGCCGAGTAAGGGGCGCCGGTTACCGTTCCCATGGGTCCAGCGAGCGCAGTGGTGATGCCCACGGGTCCGAACTGCGACGGATCGCCCAAACTGAGTACAAGCGGCTTCGGCCCGGCCGGCGTTACTGCCGCCTGCCCGAATGCGCATCCCGCGCACACAATTGAAATCAACAATCCCTTACCCATCTCTTATCTCCTTGATTTATTCCACTTGGATTTATTCCACCAACCGCACCGCGCGTGCCACTCCGTCCTGACCTATCAATAAATCCGCGCTGACGTTTCCGCGGGGCGCACCGGACAGCGGCATGCCGATCGCCCTCAGTTCGGAAAGGGAAATCTTCACCCTGACAATCACGGGCTGCTCCATCGGGACATCGCTCTGCGCGTACGGCAGCATGATGAATCCCGATCCCTGGTTTAACGCTCCGGATGTCGTGCTACTCCGCTGGGTAGGTCTGCCGTGGATGAATCCCAGATACAATCCCGCCACAGCAATGGCCAGTGCAACGGCTTCGGCCAAGTAGGTCCACGCTACCTTTCTCTGCCTTCGCCTCGCGCGGAACTTGGCGCGCAATTCCCGCTCGACCGCCCCGCCTGCTCGCTGTGGCACGGCGCGCGCCAACTTTCGCAGCGTGTCTTGTAATTCCTCGTCCCTGCTCATACGGCGCACCTTTCGCGACGGCGCAATTTCGCTCCCAATAGCGCCCGCGCCCGGTGCAATCGCGACCGCACCGTGCCAACCGCGCAATCCAGTTGCTGAGCGGCCTCCGCGTAATCCAGGTTTTCCAGCTCACAAAGCACCACCACCACGCGATATTTCTCCGGCAGGGTGAGTATTGCCCGTCGCAACGCCTCCAATTCCTGCTCGCTAGTTAACCTATCGAGCAATTCCGCTCCGGAACTGCGCCGCTCGCCTAGCGATTCTTCAACAAACACGCCGTTGCGGGCTTGGCGCCGCCGCACCTGGTTTCGTGCGATACCAATCAAGTAAGCTTGCAACCCGCCGCGCTCTTCGACATACATCAATTGCGCGGAGAGTAGTGTCAGAAACACGTCCTGCGCCACTTCTTCCGCTGTATCCCTCCGCCCCGACATATGCAAAGCGAAGCGGAAAACCGCACCTTGATGACGCCGGTACAGCAGCACGAAAGCCTCTTCATCGCCTCTCTTTGAGAGTTCCAGCAGCTCTCCATCGCGCAACCCCTCTGTCGCGGTCGTTCTCACGCAGTCCGCAATGCCTTCAAATGAGTATTAGCCGCAAGTCATTGGAAGGTTCCAAAAACTTTCGTGGGTAACGCGCGGTTCCGTTCAGTGCTCGCGTAATTCTCCGGGCGCGTGGGATTCCGACGTCCTCCGAATCAGTGAAAACCCTGGCCAAAATCGTTAGTTGGTCGCCGCTATCCACTCCGAAAGCCCATTTCACGGGCCTCGGAGCGCTCCCCGCAACAAAAAGTGCTGGAAAACCGCGATTTTCTGCTGTTTTCTTCTTTACAACGGCTTTCTACTTCCGTATGATCGAGTTGACCGCGAAGAACTCAAACATTTTTGCATCGTTCTGTTTTACCTTAGGTGGGACCAATGCCTGGGTGGAAGCAATGAAGGTACAGAGATCTTTGTCGAAATCCAACCAATACCTTAGGGAGGCTATATGGCCGAAGTCAAAAGAATGACTCAGACCGCGATTGTGAGGGAGCTCGCCGAAACTACCGGCGTCAACAACAGAGTCGCCAAACAGTTCATGGAATCACTGGCAGACCTCGCTGTTCGCGAGACGAAAAAGAGTGGCGTCTTCATCCTGCCAGGCATCGGACGCCTGGTTCGCGCCGATCGGAAAGCTCGCACCGGACGCAATCCCGCGACCGGTGAAGCGATCAAGATACCAGCCAAAAAGGTGGTTAAATTCCGCGTCGCGAAATCCGTGAAAGATGCAATCGTGCCGCCGAAAAAGACTGCCGCCAAGTAACTGTCCGTTGCCATTGCAAAACGAAAAGCCTCGCGCATTGCGAGGCTTTTTCTACATCCAGACGATCCGAACGGTCCTGCAAATCTTCAGGCCCGCTTATCGCCATCCTTCGGGTCCTCGCCTTTTACGGACTCCTTAAAGTGACGGATGCCTTCTCCCAACCCCTTGGCCAACTCCGGAATCTTCTTGCCGCCAAACAGCAGCACGAAGACTATCACGATGATGAGAATCTCCATCGGGCCAATGGATCTAAGCATTCCGCCTCCGTTTCTCCGTTGAAGCTCTATTGTAGAATGCTTTTCGCCGCCGTGTGATCACGTGCGCTGGAACCCCGCCATCACAACCTTAAAGATCAATCCCAAAAGACTCAGTGGCAGCACCACCGCGAACGCCTTCCCTTTCGTAACACCAAAAGCATGACTGATGATCAACACCGCCATCACAATCCACCAAATCTCAAATAATGAAAAGTAGCCAAGGAAGGCCGTCAAATACTTGTTGGCGCCTTCCGGCATGAAAATGTCGAGTCCCAGCGCCGGTTGCAATTCCGCCATGCTGCCGATTTCCTTCGTCTTCAGAATGATGGTTCCAGCGATCAGCGCCAGCAGCGAGATGAGTGAAAGTCCCGCCACCAGATTAAAGTAAGACCTGAAGCTTCCTTTCACGGACAAGACAGCCGCCGTAGCGAACAAGATGAGCGCATCGAACGCATACACCAACGCTGCTCCAATGGGCGCGATCCACACCAGAATTCTTTGCCATTTCATGATGGTTGCGAGCTGCTCGGGAGTGGTGTTCCCGGGCATCTGCATCGTCTCCATCGCATGTTCAACCACGGGTATCCTGACAATTCCAGTAATGATCGAGACAATCGAAACGAGAATAAGCGGCGCTATCCAGAACCACTTATGATGTACGCGCCTCGCCGCCCCTGCGGGATCGATATAGAAACTGAACATGCCCGCTACATCGTCGCCGATACTCTCGCGCTGCCCTGCCGGTAGATCGGGCGCTAACGTGCTCATCGTCCACTCTCCTGGTTGGATGTTGAAATGTTGGGATGTTGAAACGCATTATAACCATATTTTTGGTTCCCAAAGATACCCGGGCCTGGCGCCCTTCACGCCTCACAGTCGAAAATAGGATCGTGCGGCCCACTCTCTTTTCTCTTTTTCTCTCCATCGCCCTCACTCTTGGTTGCAGCCCCAAGCGCGCCGAGTTGAGCGGTCCCGTAAAGCACTACACGCTCACGGGTCAGATTCTCTCGCTCGACCCGAAAGCTCAGACCGCCAATATCAACGCGGCCGCCATTCCCAATTACATGGATGCCATGGCGATGGATTATCCCATCCCATCGAAGGCGGACTTTACCACCTTGCACGTCGGTGACAAGATCAAAGCCACGCTCAACGTCAGCGCTTCCGGCGACGACTACAACCTCTCCAACATTCAAAAGCAAAGCTCGGGAAACAGGTAGTGGGCGTCATAACACCTGCCACGGATCCGTCGCTCAATCCGCAGCCGGACCCGTTCAAAACCACCTCGCGCGTCCACGTTCACTCATGGTCGGAGTTATGGAAAAGTGCATGGTCTTCCTGCTCCTTCCTCTTTGAAACCGAGGTGCACGTCTATTCGTTCGCAGTCGCCGCCAATATCCTCATCTCATTCTTTCCCTTCCTGGTTGCCATGATTCTCCTCTGCCGGTCCGCCTTCCACTGGCAAGCCGCGGTGGACATCATTCTGCAAACCGTAAACGAATATTTTCCCGCCGGCTTCGGCGTCGATTTCAAAGGCTATCTCCTCGGCTCCGCCTCTCACCCGTTCAACTGGCTCTCCGTCTTTCTGTTGTTGTTCACGGCCAACGGAATCTTCGTGCCGCTCGAAGTCGCCTTCAACCGCATCTGGCAGGTAAAGCGGAACCGCACTTTCCTGAAAAATCAAATCGTCAGTCTGGGCCTCATCTTCCTCTGCGGAGCTCTTGTCCTCGCTTCCATCAGCGTCACTACTCTTAACGTTCACTTCCTCATGGCGCGCTTCGGTGCGCGCCCCGGCGCCGCCACCATTCAGTCGATCGCACTGAAGCTGAGCGCCTTGCCGATCACCATGCTCATGATTTTCCTGGTCTATTGGATCCTTCCGAACACGCGCATTCCCGCCCGGCGGCTCATCCCGTCCGCCATCGTCGTCGCCGTGCTGCTGGAAGTCTCCAAGTATCTGAACATTCTGACCTGGCCCTGGCTACGCGCCAAACTTCGCAACGAAACCCCTCCTTTCGTGCAATCCATCAGCATCATTCTCTGGGCCTTCATTGCGACATTGATCGTCTTGGGCGGAGCAAAATGGTCGGCACGCATCACAGTCGAAAATCTTGAAGACGCGCCTGAGCAGTCAAGCCCGGCTTAATAATCACCTATTGACAATCTATACGAGCAGCGCTACTCTCATATAGAGACTCGATAGGGCAACGATGTCTACTCCCACTTCCAACCTGCTGCAGGGAACTCTCGATCTTCTGATCCTGAAAGCTCTCGCTCTCGACGAGATGCATGGCCTCGGGATTTCCCGCCGCATCGGACAAATTACGGCGGGCACATTCGATGTGAAGCCAGGATCGCTGTTTCCCGCCCTCCATCGCATGGAGCAAGCGGGCTGGCTGACTTCCTCCTGGGGAGAATCCGAAAATAAACGCCGCGCCCGCTATTACCAGCTCACCAAGGCAGGACGTCGCCAACTCGGTGTAGAGAAAGAGCAGTGGGACAGAGTGTCAGTTGCCATTGCTTCCGCACTGAAAGCCGTCTGAACGAGACGCATCCATGCTTTCTATCAAGGTCCTCTGGCGCAGTCTCTTCCGCAGACCGGAAACCGAGCAAGAACTTTCAGAAGAACTCGGTGCTTACGCTGAGCTTTTGACAGAAGAGAAGATCCACCGTGGATTGAGCCCGGATGCCGCTCGACGTCAGGCATTGATTGAGATTGGAGGCATCGAGCAAGTGAAAGAGCAAGTTCGTGAGGTGCGCATCGGGAGCGTTTTCGAAAGCGTTCTGAAAGATATTCAACAATCCGTGCGCAGCCTGCGCCAGTCCCCAGGCACAAGCCTCCTCGCCATAGGCACCCTCGCTGTGGGGCTCGGCGCGACAACACTCATATTCAGCGTTTTCTACTCCGTATTGCTGCAACCCCTACCTTTTCGGAATCCGGAGCGGCTGGTCCAGCTCTGGGAAACACGCGCTGGACAGGGATGGGATCAGGCCTCCTTTTCCACACCCAATTTCTGGGACGTGCGCGCGCAAAATAGAACGTTCGAATCCGTTGGCGCCATGATCACCTCGAATATGAACATGACCGGCAGCGGAGATCCGGAGCATCTCTCCGTCGCGCTGGTCTCCGCGCAATTCTTTCACGTACTCGGTGTAGCACCGGTTTTTGGGCATGACTTTGAACCACTACAAGATCGGCCCGGACAGGCTGCGGTTGTCTTGCTCTCTAATACCTTTTGGAGGAACCATTTCGCATCGTCGCGCGCAATCCTCGGGACCGCTATGCACCTGGACGGCCGTGCTTATACGATAATCGGCACACTGCCCGAAGGGCAGCCATGGCTCGACGACGCTGATGTTTTCGTCCCTTTGGTCTATAACCCGACAGAGGACCGTGGCAGTTTCGAGGCTTCCGTCATCGGGCGGCTCGCTCCAGGTGTCACCGCTGCCGCTGCACATCAGGATCTTCAGCGCATCGCGCATAGCCTTTCCGCGCAGTACGCGAGAGACCGCGGCATGGGAATACGCGTCTCGCCTTCGCAGCTTTGGGTCGCGCGGCCCGTCATTCGCCGGGCACTTTGGGTTTTGCTAGGCGCCGTGAATCTTCTGCTGCTGATCGCGTGCGTGAACATCGCGAACCTGTTGCTTGCCAAAGCCAACGGCCGCAGCCGCGAACTACGGGTCCGGCAAGCCCTCGGGGCAAGCCGTTGGCGCATCGTGCGCCTTGTTCTGACCGAATCTTTGATACTGGGCATGGCCGGAGCCGCCCTCGGCCTGCTCATCGCCGATTGGGGACTGCACCTCATCCGCGTAGCGGAACTCGTCGGGGTTCCGCGTCTCTCGCAGATCTCCATCAATGGCTGGGTTCTCGGGTTTGCGCTGCTCGCCACTCTTATTTCCGGAACTCTGTCTGGCCTGATGCCAGCCATTCAATCCTCTTCGGGAGATATCGCCGGAGCGCTTCGTGAGGGCGACCGCAGCCAGACAGCCAGCCGCGGTCAGAACCGCCTGCGCCTCATTCTAGTCACCGCGGAGGTCGCGCTTTCAGTGATGCTTTTGATTGCCGCGGGCCTTTTGATCCGCAGCTTCGGAAAGCTCTTGACGGTGGATAGAGGCTTCCAAACCGCAAACCGCGTGATCGCGGAAGTCAATATCCCTTCTAATTACGACGATGCACGCGCCGCCAGCGTGACCGAGCGCTTGCTCGATCGACTCCGCGCACTGCCCGGAGTGCAAGCTGCCGGAACCACTAATTCAAAACCGATCCTGGGATGGGATCCCGGAATGGGTTTCGATGCCCCGGACTCCGCTCGCGCCGCGAATCGTGACGTGCCCTGGGCTAGTTGGCGCTTTGTCTCGACCGGTTACTTCAGCGCCATGGGAATCCGCCTGCTAAAGGGGCGCACTTTCAGGGATGCCGATTACCACGCCGAATCAAGAGGCGTCGTCGTGAGTGACACCGTCGCCAATCTTCTCTGGCCCGGCAAAGACCCCATCGGCCGCCAGATCATCCTGTGGAAGGGACAATCGAATCACGCGGCTCAGGTGATCGGAGTCGTCGCCGGCATTCGCGACCATGGCCTCGACGCGGATCCCACTCGCATGGTCTACATAGCCTTCCTCGGCCAGTCGGGCTCTCCCGTGCAACTCATCGTTCACAGCCCCGGCTCTCCGGGCCAAATCGCATCTTCCTTGCGATCCATCCTGTCCACCATCGATTCGAGGATTCCTGTTTCGGGCGTCCAAACAATGGACGAGCTGATCACCCGGTCGCTCGGTTCCAAGCAACTCAACACCGCGCTGCTCTCGGGCTTCGCGCTGATCGCCCTGCTGCTAGCGATGACCGGAATCTATGGCGTTCTCAGCTACACGGTCACGCGTCGGACATCCGAAATCGGTATCCGCGTTGCGCTTGGCGCGGATCGTAAAACCATCTTCGGCCTCATCGTCAGCCAGGGTATGCGGCCGATTCTCGCCGGAGTAGTAATCGGCATTGCCGGGTCCCTGGCGATTACGCGATTTCTGGCAGATCTGCTCTTTGAAGTAAAACCGGCTGACGTTACCAGCTATCTCGCCGTCACGCTGCTGATCGTGGCAACGGCCCTGATCGCCTGTCTGCTACCCGCGCGGCGCGCTCTGCGTGTCGATCCCATCACGGCACTGCGCCAAGCCTAGCGGACTTTTCAAAATCTGCCTACCTGGATGCGAACCCACGTCGGCTGCTGCCTGAAGTTCAGCCCTCGATCGGTTTCGTCCCCATTCCACAATCGGAGCGCTTTCCAAACGTCGCGGCCGCTTCCATCGTCTTCGAATCGCCCCTCCTCCGCACGCAAGATCTGCATGCGCAGCCCCGGTAATCTGCCGGGAACATGAAACGCAACGCTCGCGTCGAAACCAGTCACCAGAAACTCATCGGCGCCAAGTTGCGCTACCATCGCCCGTCCATGCGCATCCCTAGTGCCCGGTGGCGGCATGCCATCTCTTTGCGGAAAGCCGAATGACACTTGCGCCTGCCAGTCCCCGAAATCAATTTCCTGGCGCGCTTGCCCGATCTCTTCCACTGCGGTTTTCACTTTGTCCTCGGCGATCAGTCGCGCCATCTCCCGCGCGGCAGGCGCGAACAGCTGATAATTCTGAGCCTGCATCGTCGGTGCTTCATTCCCATCCCCACCCTCAGGATGATCGACTCCGAAAGGCGAGAAGCCGATCGCGCCATTTCCGATGGCGGAAAAGAAATACTTCGCAAATCCATTGGACGACCCGATCTCCGGAATCCACAATGGATTGTCAGGTCGATGGTAAGTGTGCATCGTATCCAGAACGAAGTCCGGACTGTCGCTATAAATGTCTGGCCCGATCATGTCAATCGCTGGCGCATTCAGTTTCCAGAACGTAACCATCTTCTGCACTGGCCCTCCGCTCGGGTAACCTTGCCCCGGAATCGAGTATCTGCGCTCCGGCAATTCAGCCACCGGATAAGCCAGCCAGACATTGATGTACATGGGCAGCGGGAACTCGGCTTTGCCCGCCTCGACGACCGCGTTCACATAACGCGCTTGGTAATAGGCCTGAAAGTATTCGTCCGCCTCTCCGCCAAAAACTTCGCGCCATGTTCCAGAAGCGGGCTTCCCAGAAATCTTCACTTCTGCCGGGACCTTACTCTGAAACTGCCGCTCCGCCATCGATGAGAAATCCCGTACCGTTCCAATCGCCCCGGACTCGTTTTCCACCTGCATCAGGATCACGGTGTGCTCATCGCCATCGAACTCTTTCAGATGCCGCATCAAGTGCACGAAAGCGTTCTTATCCGCGTTCAGGTTCGCCGGTGCATTCGCGGAAAGCACATCCAACGGCTGCCCGTTCGCATTGATCATGCGCGGAAATCGTGCCGTGTCCGTTTTGATCCAGGTAGGGACATAATGCATGTTCCCGTTCTTCCAAGTCCCGAACCAGAGCAACACCAGATACAGATGATGTTCGCGCGCCTGTTGGATAAGAATGTCGACGTTTCCGAAGTCGAACCTGCCGGGTTCAGGCTCAATCTGCTCCCAATAAACGGGCGCCGCGGCAGTGTTGGCATGCATCGCCTCAAAAGCAGGCCAGACGTTCGGCAAAACGCTAGGCCAAGCGCTCGAATTATGCATCTGCGCACCCAGGATCAAATAAGGGCGGCCGTCTACATCGAACTCGAAATGGCCATGGTGGTTTACCAATTTCGGCATTTCCGCCGCGGAAACCGTCAGCGCCGCGGAAATCAACAATCCGAGAAGCAGATTAACTATACTTGTCATCAATCGCATAAACGACGTAATTGTACACAGAGGGGGCGTCAGGCGCGCTTCCTGCCTGAGCGGAGATGAACATCTGGATTCGAATCGGCTCTTTCAGCATTCAGGCAAGTTTGCTGCTGCAAGTGCTTTCGAGCAGTTTTCTAATTGCATTGCTCTTGTTGTTTCTGCTCAGAGGAACACGAAGAGCCGGCAAATAGCGGGCCGTTTGAATCACCGCCACAGAATCTGAACGCGGGTTCCGCGGCTGTTTTCACCGCGCATCCACCACACACCGAAATCCAAGCGTGCCCGCGCGATCATAGCTCGGCGCCATCAGCAGCAGCTTGCCATGCTGATCGTTCCGATACGCTTCCGGGAAATACCAGATAGAGCCTTGCGGACGATAGTAGTTCCCGCCTCGAAGAATCGCGGCCCGCGTATGTTCATCCACGTATTCATCAGTCCATTGCCAGACATTCCCAACCATATCCCTGACACCGAACGGACTTGCGCCTTCAGGATGAGCATCGACATCGTCCGGCGCACGAAGCGTTCTCCCTTCATCGGGCACGGGAGTAGCTGAAACTTTCCATTCGTTGCCCCAGGGATAGACGCGGCCATCGGAGCCTTGTGCAGCGAACTGCCATTCCCACTCGTGCGGAAGCCGCTTGCCGGCCCAATTCGCATACGCCCGTGCGTCTTCAATGGATACCCAAGTCACCGGCTTATTGGCCCAGCCATTCGGATAAGCTCCGTCGTGCCAGTCGCGCAGAAAATTCAGAGCATCGGCCGGATGGTAATGGCTAGCGTCTAAAAATGCTTTGAACTCTGCATTCGTGACGGGATACTTGTCGATGAAGAAGGGTTCGATTTTCATCCGGTGCTCATGAAATCGCCGCGGCGCGTCTTCCCACGGATACTGAACATCAACACCAATGTCATCGGAGCCCTCAATTTCAATTCCTTCGACTTTAAAAACGTAATCACCACCCGGAATCTTAACCATGCCTTCGGGGGCGGAGACAACTGCCTTACGCGGCTCACCGTCCACTATCTTTTGTGACAGTACTTTCCACTCGTTCGAGTAACTCGACAACGCAGGGACCGCCATCGTCCTCATGCTTGTCATGAGCCTCTGTATGTCATGACCCGGATCGCCCTGCGTCGCAAGAACCGCGCCCAACCCGTGCGCCTCGAGAGAAAACGACAAAACGGCCTTGTCGCCTTGAACGTCCGGCTTCAGTTCCATTCCGTGATACAGGTCGAAGTAGCGCATGCCTTTCTCAACCGGCACTGACATCTGGCGGCCATCTATGTCGTATTCATTCCGATTCACAACGGTCCACACCGTCTGATCTTCGAGTAGCCAGCGGCTGGCATAGACGCCATAGGAGTGCATTGCATAGAAGGGCTCCCACGCGCTGCTGTTGAGAAACCGAGCAACTGCTCTCTCAATCGTTGCCATGCGCCGCGTCATTTCGCCATCGCGAGGCGTTATGCCGTTCCAGATACCCCAGACGTTTTCCCAACTCTCCCAACCTTCGCCGTTGAAAAAAGCGTATTGCAGGTCATCCGTTTTGCTTCGGTTCCACCGATCGGAAATATTGACCATGTGACGCGGTTCGAGCCAGCGAAAGCGATCGACGCCGGGGACGAAATTAAACTGCCCGCCGTACTGGCCCCAGGTCATCACGTTCCAGGCCAGCGCCTCATCGGAAGGACTGCCCTCCGGCTCGAATGCAAGAGGATGTCCGACCTTTTCAGATGCTTCCGAAAACGCCAGCGGCACCCCATCCTGCGTGTCGCCATTGATTCCATCGGCACCGATCTCTTTCATGAGCTCCGCTATGGCTTGCGGCCATGGCTTGCCCACATCCCGCGTTCCCTGGTCCCACATCATCATGGGAAAGAGCACACGCACACGGCGGCGATGGAAATCCGCAACCATCTGTTTGACACCGGCGACTCCGCCCGGCATGGAGCGAATCATGTCGTGCTGATTGCGATCATCGATCCCCATGTTTGGATACGTCGGCCAGATCAGAACAGCATCTATCCCGCCGTAACGCTTTTCTAGATCATCTAGATATCGATCGACCGTATATTTCCGGGAAACGGAATCGTAGAAATATCGATCCTGCACCATCATCTGCGGTTGAATGAAGCTCCTGCGGGTCCAACTGAGCGCGGGTTGATCATATCGCCAGCCGTTGTACCCGATGCGGATTCGTCGCTCAAAACGCCAGTGGGTTACGTCTTTCAGCCAAGCCTGATGCGTAGCCGGCGTGCAGGCAGTGTATCCTCCTTGCCAGGCGCCTTTCAGCGTCAAGCAGTCCGGAGCAGGAATCAGTTGATTCTTGGGCGCGAAGTGCGTGTCTTGTGAGAACGCCGGCCACATCACGCCGAATACGAATAAGACAACGCGGCAATTAGAACCAATCATTTGTTCGAAGATGCTCATACCCAACGGAGAGAGTCCTTCATAGCCGTTCCCCTGCCATGCAACGCAGATTCACACGGCCGTAAAATCGGAACGCCCGGTTCACATCGGGCGCCACACCGTCGGAAAGAGACAACAACTAAGATAGCTGTTTAGAGAGATTGCGCGACTTTCTATTGCTCGTTCCAGCCAGCCGCCACAGCGCGTTCACAAGAGTTCTGGAAACCTACTTCGTCTCTTGTTCTCAGTAGTTTCCAACAGAACCCCTGCTTATCAACTCAGGGGTGTTTTGCTATCGGTGCGATGAGGACTATTAGGTCAGCATTTTCCCCACTTGCGCACTTTATCGATTTCGTGGATAATAGATCACGGAATCGAGGTTCAATCGCAACGTCGCCGGCGCACAGCCCCATCGTTGGCTACTTATTCGACCACTCACCGGATTTGACGGATCCCGAAGTTCGCGAAAAGTTAAGCGGCAGTGCGATCAAAGCGTTTGTAAAGATCGCCGGGAAATGGAGACTCACTGAGTCTCAGGCGCGTGGCTTGCTCGGCGGTATTGCCTCGTCTACATTCCATACGTGGAAAAGCGACCCAAACAATCAAAGACTGACACAGGACACCCTGTTGAGAATTTCGCTTGTGATCGGGATCTACAAGGCCCTTCATATTTATTTCGGTGAATCGTGGGCTGATCGCTGGGTAACGCTAGGCAATAGAGGATCGATGTTCGCCGGCACTGCGCCTATCGAGTACATGATTCGCCAGGGACAACCAGGCATGGGTCAGGTGCGTCGGATGCTAGATGCCTGGCGTGGCGGCCGTTGACAGATCCTCAAATTCGCTCACTAACTTGGAAAAATTCTCACCGCTTGATCCCGTCGCGTTACAGCGAAACTGGAACAGTACTCTCAGCAGTGGCAGAGAATGACGACGAGATCGAAGACCTGGTGTTGCTGGATGGTGCAACAAACGATCGCGTGCAGAGCGAACATCGAGGATTTATCGGCATCAGCACGTTCGAGCTGCTGTACGCTGTTCCGAACGCGCATATTGTGAATGCGGCCTTCACACACCCAAACGAATCAGGATCCAGATTCAATGACAATACCCGCGGCGCTTGGTATGCCGCGGATTGCCAGGACGCCTCAACCGCCGAAGTCGCTTATCACAAGAGTAAGCGGCTGGGCGACATCATCGTCCCCGATGAACCGGGTCAGCGACCTCCGCGGGATGTGTCAACGTACGATGATTGGCTGGCGAACTTCCAAGCGGACTTTCACGTTCTCGAGCCGCCCGAGAAATTTTCAGCACTCCTAAAACCCGAGCCGGTGCCGCACTGTTATGCCGCGTCGCAAGCGTTAGCACGACGTTTGCTGAACGAGGGCTCAAATGGGCTGGTCTATCCCAGCGTCAGATATCGGGGTTCTAAGTGCATCGCGTGTTTTCGACCCGCGCTTGTGTACCACCCGCATAGGTCGGAACGGCTTGAGATCACGTTGACGGCCAACAAGACAGGTTACGATCACCTTGTGCGTCGAGTCCCTCTGTAATTTCACTCGCCTGCATCCCTTCAATAGACGCTTCGGAATGAGCGGGACGCAACCTAGAACATACTCTTCAAAGAGAACTGAATCTGCCGCGAGTTGCTCGCGGTTCGGCTAATGAGCCCGAAGCCCGATCCATCGATGACATTCGAAGGCAGACCGAAATTCACGATGTTGAAGAGATTGAAGAGTTCGGCGCGAAACTGAAGATTAAGGGATCTGCGAGCGCGGCCCGCTTCCCAGGTCGTGTCTTTGATCAGGGCAAAATCGAAGTTATACAAACCGGGGCCACGAAAAGTGTTCCGGCCCAGTGTCCCGAACCGACCGCTGTTCGGGCCGGTTCCGTTCGGCACATTGATGGGAATTGAGAAAAACGAAGCGTTGTTCGTGCCCAGACCGAAATAGTCTTCCCGAATCGTGCGGCTGGTCGAGAGGTCGGGTGCGGCAATCTGATCCGGACGATCGGTCCCGATCGAGCCCACACCCGTTTGCTGAATGCCGGAGTAGACCGTGAACGGCGAACCGCTAGTGAGGGTGGAAATGCTGAGCAGCTCCCAGCCTCGCGTCAGCTTGGGACTGAGCAATCGTAAAACCGGTACGCGCTCCGCGTGCAAGTCCTGCACGGCAGTCGCGGTAAAAACTTTGCCGACATCGAACGTAGACGGACCCTTTTCCGCGCGCGTGTCGAAGGGATCTTGCGGCCAAGCGAGTGCGGAAGCGCCGGACGTGCTCCCGACGCCCGGCCCGATCACAGTGCTGCCATCGTCGATCGATTTCGACCAGGTGAAGTTCACTTGAATCTGCGGCCCCGTGCTCCCGATCGAACCCTGCAGCGACGA
This sequence comes from uncultured Acidobacteriaceae bacterium, assembly GCA_963730865.1. GTDB lineage: Bacteria > Acidobacteriota > Terriglobia > Bryobacterales > Bryobacteraceae > Bog-105. The sequence continues at coordinate 131,831 of CAVSTO010000024.1, forward strand.
TTGCAGCGCATGATACGAAGAGTGCGACCGATTGGTCATTAGCATGTCGGTCCCGAAGCCGCCCGTGATCTGCCCGGCGGCATTGAACTGCGTGTACGGGGCAAACGCAGGACTCGCACCGGGAAAGCCATTTGGAAAGTTGACGGCCGGCAAATCGATACCCGCCGTACCGACATATCCGCTGCTAAGGCTAACGCCGCGCAAGGAGCGTTCCACGCTCAGAGACCACGTGCCCAGGTAAGCATTGCGGAAATCTTGCGACATCGCATTCTCGTTCAACGGACTGATCAGATGACTGGAAGTCTTCGCAGCCAGCGATTGCTCGAAGCGGTCGACATCCCAGACCGTGTTCGCCGGAACAGCTTTCGAGTTGCCCGACGCGAGAATGTTCACTCCCGAAGGAGTATAGACACCGGGCAAATCAGCCGGCGTGATGGTTGTCCCGATCAGCAGCGGCGAGCCCGGTGCAGCCGTAATCCGCGGATAGTCCACATAAGGAGCCGCGCCCGTGACCAGGTTATCTTGCCAGATGTTCGGAGGAATCGTAGTAAGTGCGCCGCCGGCCCTGATCCAGAAGCCCGCGCTCGGCTGCCAGTTCAGGCGTATCCGCGGACCCCAGTTATTGCCGCGCCAGCGATACACCGGCTCGGGATTGATGAGATATTCCTGCACGGGGCCGCTGGGCCCGCTTAAGAAATCAACACCGGCAGTGCGGCGAGCGCGCTCACTGATGGGTGAGTACAGTTCATAGCGCAGTCCGTAATCGAGCACAAAGCGCTCCGAGATCTTCCACGTATCTTCCACATACAGGTTGAGACCGTATCGGGAATCCGCCGCGACGCCGATCTGATCGCCTTGCGGAAATTGCGGCGGCGCCACCGCCACCGTGTAGGAGAACGCGCTACCCAACAGGAACGCGCTCAAGGTATCGGGCAGTTGCTGCCCAGCTTGAATATCGTGAAGACCGCTCGCCGAACGAATAGCGGTGGTCGCGAACGCCGCCCCGCCGCCGAACGTGTATTGCCCATTGGGAGTGGTGCCGAAATAGGTCGTATCGCGATTTGCGCGAAACTCGCCGCCAGCTTTCACCGTGTGTTTCGAACGTGTCCAGGTGAAGTTTTGCCGTCCTTGGAACAGATTGCCGAAAGACGCGGTGACCGAACCGCCCGGCGCATCGAACGCTTCATACAGTCCGTCCGCAAGAATCAGCGAGGGATCGGTGTGATCGGGCGTCGGGAAATTCGGCGTCGTTCGAGTGAAACTCACCGAAGATTCGAAGGAAAAATGTGCGGAGGGAGTCCTCGACCAGCTCAGTACTGCATTTCGCTGGTGGTCGATATAGGTGATGCCGAACGCTGGATCGATCGCGGTCTGATCGGGGTTGGTAGTCGGCCCTTTCAAATTGTCCCAAGTGAAACGGGCAAAGAGGCGATCGTTGCTGGAGAGCTGCCGATCCAACCGCACCGAGAACTGGTCAGCGTCCGTAACCACCTTCGATGACGTAGCGAAAGTGCGTGCGCCGAAGGGGCCGGTTGGATCATTAGGAAGCGGATAACGGCGAAGTAGCGCCGCCATTGCCGGATTGACAGGAACGAACAGAGTATCGCCAGGATACGCCGTGGTGTCCAGCCCCGCGCGTTCAGCAGCGCTCGGAACCGGCAGAACTTGCGTGGTGCCAAGAACCTGCCGAAAACCTTGATATTCGGCAAAGAACTGGGTCTTGGCAGGGCCGCTGTTGCCGGGCAGCACAAGCGGGCCGCCGAGAGTGAAGCCAAACTCGTTGCGGCGAAACGGCGGAATGCGGTCGGGGTTTATCGGCGACCGCCGGTCGAAGAAGTTACGCGCATCGAGCGCCGAATTGCGCAGAAATTCAAAAACGGAGCCGTGCACCGAGTCGCCTCCGGAACGCGTAATGATGTTGGTGAATCCGGCGGCTCCACGCCCAATGTCCGCCGGCATCCAGCCGGATGCCGATTGAATTTCCTGCACGGCATCCACGTTGAAGTTTGAAAGTGTCGCGCCGCCCATTTCAGGATCGCTCGTATCGGCGCCGTCCATGGCAAACACTGCTTCCACGCCGCGCTGGCCGTTTACGGCAAACTGCTGAGTGAAGTTTGTCGTTCCGTTGGTATCCGTCATGGTGCCGGCGGCGAGCAGTAAGAGTTGGCTAAAGTCGCGTTTGTTCAGGGGAATCGCGGTGGCGGACGTCCCAGAGAGTGTTTCACCACCGCTTGCTTCATTGCGAAGGTTCGCTTCGAGCGTGATTGAGCCGTTCGCAAGCAACGTGATTTTAGAAGGACTATCGATTGGAAGCGATAGCGGTTGGGAGAGAAGAAAGGTCTGCTTTTCCAGGCGAATCGAAAGGCGGTAGCTGCCCTCGGGCAGTGCTCCGAAATGGAAGTTGCCGCCGTCAGTAGTCAACACCGAATACCGTTGGCGGGCCGATTGCAAAATGACTTCGCCACGCGCAGCGGCATGGCCCGAAACGTCGCGAACCGTGCCAGTCCAACCGATTGTTGCCGGAGCAGTAAACGCGGACTGAACCGCCAGTGCGCAGATTAGAACACCTGCAGCAGCGCAGAGCTGAATCCGGAGAACATCTCGCATCGCCTCAGCTTAGCGTTACGACTACACAAAATCCTTATACAAGCTGGCTCGAAGCAACAGTGAAAACGGTTCAGGCAAGAGCTTTCTTGCTGTCCCGAGGGGCCACGGCGATTTGCTAGGCGGCCGCCGTGGCTTACTGATTTCAACAGAGTCGGGCCACTTCCGAATCTCGCCGCGGCCTGGGCGCCTCGTCGATGGATCAGCAGTTCTGTATCAGTGGACCATCGAGTGTCTGGGCGGCTGCGGCCCAATTTCTGTCAGGACGCGGTTGATGGCGCCGAGAACCACCGCGGGAGTCTGAAGCTGGATAAAATGCCCTGAACCGGGGACAAGCTGGTTGTGTCCGTTCGTGGATAGTGCAGCGTAGGCATCATGTCCGGACGACAGAGCCCGGAAATACTGTGCTGCCTGTTCACGCACGTCGGCGGGCACGTTCGGCGGCATCGGGTGTTGGCCTGCGGTCAGCACGATCAATGGCATGTCACCATAATTGCGCTTCGGATTGACCACCTCCCTCTCGCTCCGAAAGGCATTTTCAATCGGCGAGGCCTGGGTCAGTAACCTCGCTGGATCGGCATTGAGTCGAGCAAGGCGCGCGGACAAGGTTGAAAAGGCGGCCGGCAGTGGCTGAGCGGTGCACTCGTCGAACCCTGGCGTGCCCTGTTTCAGAGCGCCGCTCCGAAGGCCGGCAGCGCACTGCCGCAGTCGTTCCATATCCGCTCTCGGCGCTGCATCGCCGAAAGCCGCGAACTTCGGCGCGACACGTTTCCTGATCGCGGCTTCATCGGGGATGGCGGGATCCACCAAGACCATTCCGACCACAGCCTCGCGATGCTGGTCGGTGAAAGCTAGAGCGACGTAGGCCCCGGCGGAGTGCGCGACCATCACGTAGGGGCTGTCAACGTGCGCTCCCTTCAACGCCCCTTCGAGATCTTCGGTTTTGTGAATGGCGTCCTGTGGCTCAGGGCTTGCGCTGCTGAAGCCGAGACCGGCGGGATCCCACGCACATACGCGAGTTTTTTGTGAAACCGGGGCCTGAATCCGGTTCCACATTAGCGACCAGCCTCCCGCCCCTGCCGTCAGGACGACGGTTGGCGAGCCGTGCCCGAGGCAGACGAGATTGATCGTGCGCCCTCCCTGGGTGCGGACCAGGTGCTGGGGGTTGAGATAAGGAGCAACTTGCTCGGGAACCTCGGCCTGAGGCGGCGCTGAGCGTTGCGCAGCGGCGGGTGCAGCTAAAACGACGGTCAAGAAAATCAAACTCACTTGCGCAAGAAGACTATTCATGGCGTGCCGAGCCTCCTGAACTGAAGTGAATAGGCAGCCCCATGATTTGGTTCGCGGCAATCCTGCTCGAACCGCAAGGCCTCGTCCAAGATTCACGAACTTCAGACTTCCCTCGTGCCGCCAATGCGCTCGCGATCAGCACTACACAAAACACGGCAACCGCAAAAATTCGGGCTAAATTCGGAGACCACGCAATCTCCGAATAGAGAGGTGCTCTCTTCGGCGCAGGAATTGAGAGATAGTGAATCTGTTGTTTTGCAGCCGAAAGGAGCACGTCATCAAGTACATGCCAAGCGCCTTGTGCCGCCCTGCATTCTGCAAACATGCTCAGCATTTCGTCTCCGAATTCATGCCGAAAAGGTTCGGGGTACAGCAGCAGAATCCACCGATATAACTTGCGTGAAATTGATCCAGTCACTCTGCCCTCCTCGGTTCCATTCCCTTTAGATAGCGCCTTGTTTGACGGATCAAATCATCGAGACGACTAATCTCGCATGAAAGAGCAGCTTTGCCCGCGGCGGTCAAGCGATAGAGGCGTTTGTCGTTCTCAGATGCGGGTTTCAGATCGCGAACCCACCCCTGTTCCATGAGGCGTTTTAGGTTATCGTACAGGGTACCGGGGCCAATTTGAATTCTGCGTTGCGACTGAGCAGATACCGCCTGGATGATTCCGTAACCATGAAGATCTTCAGTTGCCAATGCAGCCAGAATCTGAAGCGCTGCCGGTGATAACGGCGACGGAGTCTTGCTTTTTGTTTCCATAGTCGAAATCCGACTATATCGAGATCCGACTATGGTTGTCAATTTGGCGGGACGACAGAAACTCAATTGGCGGTCAAGGCACCTGCCGCTTCCCGAAGGCTGCAAACGGCTTCTGCCGAGTGGCGGGCGGAATGCGTTCCTGGAGACTGCAAGGCGGTCACCGGGTCAATAAAGCGACAATCAATGCGCGACCGATCGCAAGCTGGCGCGATTTCAGATTTGGATAGACCTTTTGGTACAGAGCTTGCGCGCTTCCATCCGTTTGATTGATGCAGTGCGCGGCCGTCCCAAGCGTGTTGCTTTCTTCCGAGCTTGAGCAATGCCTGCCAAAATGCACTCGCGTAAAACCTCGCGTTCGAATCTGAAAAAACTGACAAGCCACCCGTAGCTCTGCCGGGCTTTGTCAAATGCAAGGCTCCGGTCAGTGAGACAAACTCGACGCCGAGTTTATTCAACTCCTTCAGCGCAGCGGCGCGGTCCGCAACAGAATGGCGTCAGAGCAACGACCGCCAACCTGCTCGTTTTCCATAATGTCGTCACGCTGACGCGCGCTATTCGATGCCTCGAAGGTGACGCGCCTAACAGGACCTGTTTATCCTCGCTCAACACTACTTGGATTTCGAACCGTCGTCGTAGTTCCCCGCATTACTATTGCTGAAACACGCCGAATCGTAGCAGCGTCACCAGCACGGAAAGAATAAAAATCGAAGGACGGCCGATCCTAAGTGATCTGCTGGTCCTGCGTCTTGAGGTGCATCCATGACTGCGTCCGATGTCCTGGTCGAAAGCTTGCTCGACTGGGGAGTAGACGTCATCTTCGGTCTTCCCGGAGATGGCATCAACGGCTTCGTGGAGGCGCTCAGAACCCACAAAGATCGCATCCGCTACATTCACGTACGGCACGAAGAAACAGCGGCAATGGCTGCAACAGGGTATGCGAAATTCACCGGCAAATTAGGCGTCTGTTTCTCGACCGCCGCGCCGGGAGCAATTCACATGCTCAACGGTCTCTATGACGCGAAGATCGACGGAGCGCCCGTGCTTGCCATCACCGGGATGACCTATCACGACCTGATTGGTACCCACTATTTGCAGGACATGAATCAAGACTACCTGTATCAGGACGTTGCCTTTTACAACCAACGCTTGATGGGCCCGGCGCATGCCAAAAACATTGTCGATTATGCGTGCCGCGCCGCTCTGAGCCATCGCGCCGTTTCGCACATCGCGCTGCCCATCGACTATCAGACCGCTGACATGTCCGACGCCAAGCGGTCCAAACGCAATCTGAAGGGACATACTTCCGAGGCGTTCACGGTGCCCAAGCGCGTTCCCGAACGCGAACAGCTTGAGAAGGCGGCGCGAGCGCTGCAAGGTAAAAAGAAAATCGCCATCCTGGTTGGGTCCGGCGCGCGTGGCGCTGGAGCCGAGGTCACGCAAATCGCCGATCGGCTGGGCGCTCCCGTGGTGAAGGCGTTGCTCGGCAAAGACGTGATCCCGGACGACAGTCCTTACACGACCGGCGGCACCGGCGTTGTCGGGACGCGGCCATCTTACGAAGTTTTTGCGAACTGCGACGCCTTGGTTATCATCGGCAGTTCCTTTCCATACATCGAGTTTCTTCCAAAACCGGGACAGGCGCTCGGCATACAAATCGACAACCGGCCGGAGCGAATCGGACTTCGTTATCCGGTTGATTACGGCCTTGTTGGCGATGCGAAAGCCACGTTGCGTGAATGGCTGATGTATCTGCCGCGCAATGAAGACCGGTCATTCCTGCGCCAGGCGCAGCAGGGAATGGAGGACTGGTGGGATCTGATGAAGGAGCGGGGTACCCGGACCGACAAGCCGATGAAACCGCAAGTGGTCGCGTGGAATCTCGGCGAGCTTTTAGCGGACGACGCCATTATCACGGGGGATTCGGGCACCGTAACCACCTGGATCGCGCGCATGAAGCTGCGTGCCCAGCAGCAGTTCTCCTTCAGCGGAACCCTCTGCAGCATGGCTGCCGGGCTTCCTTACGCGATCGGAGCGCAGGTGGCGCATCCAGGGCGGCAAGTCGTATCGTTCACGGGCGATGGTTCCATGAGCATGATGATGGGCGATTTGGCGACGCTCGCCCAATACAAGCTTCCCGTGAAGATGGTCGTCCTGCGCAATAACACGCTTGGCCTCATTAAGTGGGAACAGATGATCTACCTCGGCAATCCCGAGTATGGTGTGGATCTGTACCCAATCGACTTTGTAAAAGTAGCTGAGGCGTGCGGAGCGACGGGCGTCCACATCGACAACCCTAAAAAGTGCAGAGACCAGCTCAAGGAAGCGCTGGCAATGGATGGTCCAGTGGTGATTCAGTGCGATACCGATCCGAACGAACCTCCCATGCCACCCGAAGCGACAAAAGCGGAGATGAAACACTTGGCCCAAGCGCTGGCTCGCGGTGAGCGCGATCGAGGAAGAATCGCACTGACGATTGGGCGTCAGGCCATGGACGAAGCTTTGTTTCCGGCCAGCGATTACGGGGCGGTCGCACGACTTGGCAAGAAGGTCGGCGGCCAACGTAAGGACAGCAAAGACAAGAAGGACGACGAATGATCCCCGTAAAAGAAATCATCTCGGCGAAGGAAGCTGAGTCGCTTGAGAAGGCGCTGACTCACAAAATCGAGGGCGAGGTTCGTTTCGACAGCGGCTCGCGCGCGCTCTATGCCTCCGATTTGTCGATGTACCGGCAAGTTCCGGTGGGCGTGGTGATTCCGCGTACCTATGACGATGTGATCAAGGCCGTAGCCATCTGTCACGAATACAAAGTGCCCATTCTGGGCCGTGGCTGCGGAACCAGTCTCGCGGGACAGTGCTGCAACACCGCCGTCGTCCTCGACTTCTCGAAGTATCTCAACAAGGTTATAGAGGTCAACGCAAAGGGCAAATACGCGTGGGTCGAGCCGGGACTTGTCTTAGACACCCTGCGCGAGGAAACCGAAAAGCATCATTTGACGGTTGGGCCTGATCCGGCAACGCATGAATACTGCACGCTCGGCGGAATGATCGGCAACAATTCCTGCGGCGTTCATTCCATCATGGCCGGGCGCACCGAAGACAATATCGAAGAACTCGACATCCTTACGTACGACGGCGTGCGGATGACTGTCGGCAAGACGAGCGAGTCCGAACTCGCGTCCATCATACGCAAAGGAGGACGGCGCGGCGAGATCTACGCCAAACTCAAAGATATTCGCGAACGCTATGCCGAACAGATACGCGGTCGTTTCCCGGATATCCCGCGCCGGGTGTCCGGCTACAATCTACCGGAACTTCTGCCGGAGAACGGGTTCCATGTCGCGCGCGCGTTGGTTGGAACCGAAAGCACCTGCGTGATCGTGCTCCGCGCCAAAATCAAGCTCATCCATAGCCCGCAGCATCGGACGATGATCGTGGTCGGCTTTCCGGATGTATTCAGCGCGGGTGATCATGCGGCGCCGTTCCGTGAGCTTGGCCCGATCGGTCTCGAATGCTTCCACCACAAGGTCATCGACAACGAAGAGCGAAAAGGTAACCATTCGCCGGGCTTGCAGTATCTACCGGCGGCGGATACATACGTCTTGCTGGAGTTCGGAGCCGATTCCAAAGAAGAGGCGAACCACCTGGCCCGTAAGGCCATGACGAAAATTCGCGCTACCGGCGACAACTTTACCGCAGTGAAGTTGGTGGAAGACGATCACATCCAGAAACTCATCTGGAAAGTGCGCGAGAACGGCGTGGGGGCAAGCCGCATTCCGGGCATCGAGGACGCCTGGCCAAGCTGGGAAGATGCCGCGGTTCCTGTGCCGCAGGTAGGCAATTACTTGCGTGAGCTGTACAAGCTGCTCGACAAGCATAACTACAAGATGACTCTGTTCGGGCACATCGGCGACGGCTGTCTGCATACGCGCATCACGTTCAATCTGAAAACTGCCGAAGGGGTGAAAAATTATCGCGCCTTCATGACCGAAGCGGCTCACATCGTCACCCGCTTCGGTGGATCGCTGTCGGGCGAACATGGCGACGGCCAGGCCCGCGCTGAGTTTCTTCCGATCATGTATGGCTCCGAAATCATCCAGGCTTTTCGCGAGTTCAAGTCTGCCTGGGACCCGGAATGGAAGATGAATCCGGGTAAGGTGGTCGATCCGTATCCCATGGATACGAACCTCCGCGTTGGGCCGGACTTCAAGCCGAAACCCGTTTTGACGGTCTTCCAGTTCCCGGAGGATCAAGGCAGCTTCGCCCATGCGACCGAGCGCTGTTTCGGCGTGGGCAAGTGCCGTGGACTCGACGGCGGCACGATGTGTCCCAGTTTCCATGCCACCCGCGAAGAGATGCACTCCACGCGCGGTCGAACTCGCCTGCTGTTTGAGATGTTACGCGGTGAAGTGATCCAGGACGGATGGAAAGATCCGCACGTCAAAGAGGCGCTGGATCTTTGTCTTTCCTGCAAGGGCTGCAAGGGTGATTGCCCGGTGAATGTCGACGTGGCGACTTACAAGGCGGAGTTTCTTCACCACTACTACGAAGGAAGTGTGCGGCCGCCGGCAGCCTACGCCATGGGGCAGATCTTTCGCTGGGCGGAACTGGCGTCGAAGTTCCCCGATGCGGCGAACTTTCTGACGCAAACTCCAGGCCTTTCAGCCGCAATGAAGGCGGCCGCCGGGCTCACGCAGAAGAGACGCATGCCCGCGTTCGCACGGAAAACTTTCAAAAGCTGGTTCGCCGCGCGCCGCGCAACAAAGGGCCGTGACTATGCAGGGCGCCCTCCCGTGGTGCTCTGGCCCGACACCTTCAACAACTACTTCTTCACGCATACGGCGGAAGCCGCGGTTGAAGTGTTGGAGTCCGCTGGATACCGCGTCGAAATTCCGGCGCGGAATCTCTGCTGTGGCCGTCCTTTATACGATTACGGTTTTCTCGACCAGGCGAAACAGAATCTGAAAGACATCCTCGACACCTTGCGGCCGCAGATTACGGCAGGCGTGCCGCTGGTTGTACTCGAGCCAAGTTGCGCGTCGGTATTTCGGGATGAAATGACGAACATCATGGCGAATAACGAGGACGCCCAGCGGTTGCGTGTACAGACGAAATCCCTCGGAGAGTTTCTTGGCGGCATCAACTACGCGCCACCGACCTTGAAGCGCAAAGCGTTGCTGCACGGACATTGCCATCAAAAGGCGATGTGGGGCATGTCGCATGAGCAGAAGATCTATTCCAAGATGGGACTCGAAACCAATCTGCTGGATGATGGCTGTTGCGGGCTCGCCGGTTCCTTCGGATATGAAGAAGGGCATTACGACGTATCGATGAAGATCGGCGAACGCGTGCTGCTTCCAAAGGTGCGTCAGGCGACGTCCGACACGCTCATCATCTCAGACGGTTTCAGTTGCCGTGAGCAGATCATGCACGGCACCAAACGGCATGGCATGCATCTCGCCGAAGTGATTCAAATGGCTTTGCACCAGCCACTGCCTCCACCAAAGAAGTACATTGAGACAGGTTGGGTTCAGGCCGAACCGGCCTATCCGGTGATGACCGCGGCGGCGGCGGGAGTGCTGGTGGCGGGCGGCGTTGCGCTCTGGAAGCAGATGCGTAACGGTCGTTAGCGCTCTAAGTCGCTATCGAACGAATCGATCGCAAACTCATGCGACTATCCGAGGCGCGACTGTCAAGGAGCGCGCTTTAACTAAAACGTCAATCCTCGATGCAGTCATTTGCTTGCCGGCTTCGAACAAGTGCTTACTAGCCTCGGTCAATTACGATCTCGGCGAACTGGCGGAGTGCGTTGAGCACGCAAAAAAACGCGAGATCACAGGTATTCAAGAATCCGTGGATGGTCGCAGCCGGTGCATTTTCGGCCAGCGCGCTGATCCTGGTCATTTCGCGCGGGCGTGAAACGGCTACAGCCTATCTTGTCTTGCGCTTTCGGTCCGCCGTACGTGCGCCGTCGCTCCGTCCGGCAACCGAGCTGATCTGAATTACAGGAACCAGGGAATTACTCGCGCCGCCGGGCCGGTGCGCGGCGGCGGCACGAGAAGAAAATTCGTGATTGAGCGTTTCGATGAAGCCCTCCATCTGGCGCTGCATCGCTTCCATCTTTTCGCGCATGTTCAGGATGATCTCGACACCCGCCAGGTTCACCCCAAGTTCGCGCGTCAGTTGCAGAATCACTTCCAATCGCTCCAGATCTTCATCTGTGTAAAGCCGGGTGTTACCTTCGCTCCGTGACGGCGCCAACAATCCTTCGCGCTCGTACAAGCGCAGCGTCTGCGGATGAATCGCGTACTGCTCGGCGACGGCCGAGATCATGTACGCCGCTTTACTCCTGTTCTTCATAATGTTGCTTCCAGACTTTAAGATGCTTGCGCCCACATCTCCGAACGAACGTCTTCGGTTTGCACCTGCGCTAGTTCGCGCAGCAGTTCCCGCGTCCGTTCATTATGCACATCCGGCGCTCGCAACACAACTTCTACAATTTCATCGCCGCGAGAATTCTTGCGTCCATTCATGACGCCCTTTTCTCGTAAGCGGAACTTCTGGCCGTTCTGAGTTCCTTGCGGAATCTTCAGAATGGCGCGACCGTCAATGGTCGGAACTTCAATCTTGGCGCCCAGGCCGGCTTCCGCCACCGTCAATGGCACCTGAACTTCGATGTTGTCGCCCGTCCGTTTGAAAAACGGATGGTCTTCCACGCGAACCGTGATATATAGGTCGCCCGCCGGGCCACCGTTCTCGCCTGCATTTCCCTTGCCTGCTACACGCAGCCGCGATCCCGACGTGACCCCTTGCGGAATACGTACTTCCACCGAATCCGGATGCGAAACAGTTCCCTCGCCCCGGCAGGTCGCACAGGTGTTCTTTAACCGGCCTGTTCCACCGCAGCGTTGGCAGGTCAGGTTGAACTTCATCGCGCCGGCCATCTGCGTCACGGTACCCGTCCCGTCACACTCCGGACAAACCGCCACATTGCTGCCCGCCGCGCCTGTCCCATGACAGGTCTCGCAGGTCTCCTGGCGCGAGATATTCAGCTTCACTTGCGTTCCGCGAATCGCCTGCCAAAAATCGACGTTGAGGCCGTACTCTAAATCCGCTCCGCGCTGTGGCTGAACCGGGGCCTGTCTTCCGCCGCCTTTGAAGAACTGATCGAAGATGTTCCGGAATCCAAACCCTTCCGATTCCTCGGTGCGCGGCCCCGTCGCTCCCCCTGCTCCGGCGGCTCCTGCCGCCTGCTGTTGGCGCAAGTACTCGCTGAAGTCGAAGCCGCCAAAATTCGGGCCGCCGTTCGTTCCCGCTGCTCCTCCTCCAAATCCAGGTCCGCCCCCGTTGGGCGGCATGTTCGGCGAATAGAAGCCGTACTGGTCGTAGACTTTACGTTTATCTTCATCGCTGAGAATGTCGTAGGCTTCCTGAACCTTTTTGAAACGGTCTTCCGCGCTTTTGTCCCCAGGGTTCAGGTCCGGGTGATACTTGCGCGCCAACCGGCGATACGCCTTGCGAATCTCATCGCTGTCCGCAGTACGCCCGACGCCCAGTGTTTCGTAATATTCGTTCTTTACCGCAGAAGCCATTGGTTAACTCATCAAGCAAGGCGGTGGTCCTCGTTAAGAAGCCACCGCCAGTTCCAATTTCAAAATCTGAGCCGGCGCTTGGCCGGCTCATTACTTACTTCTTGTCTTCAACATCGACAAACTCCGCGTCGACGACGTTGTCCTTCGGTTGCTGAGCGCCGCCCTGCGCACCGTCGCTGGGCGCGCCCTGAGGTCCACCCGGCCCAGCGCCGTTCGGGCCAGCCGTGCTTTGCGACTTGTACATCGCCTCCGCCAATTTGTGGCTAGCGGTCGTCAATTTATCCGTCGCGGCGTTGATCTGTTCGAGTTTGCCATCGGCTATCGCCTTCTTGACCTCCTCGACCGCCGATTCTACTTGCTTTGCATCGGCTTCGGAGATCTTTTCACGATGCTCCTTCAACATTTTTTCGACGTTGTAGACCATCGCATCAGCGCGATTGCGAGCTTCGATCTCTTCCTTCTTCCTGCGGTCATCCGCGGAGTTCGATTCGGCGTCGCGCGCCATCTTCTCCACTTCTTCCTTGCTCAGGCCCGAAGAAGACGTGATCGTGATCTTCTGCTCGTTGTTGGTCGCCCGATCCTTGGCCGTAACGTTCAAAATGCCGTTGGCATCGATGTCGAACGTCACTTCCACCTGCGGTATCCCGCGCGGAGCCGGCGGAATGCCAACCAGTTGGAACACACCTAACAAGCGGTTGTCCCGCGCCATTGCCCGTTCGCCCTGATAGACCTTGATCTCCACCGACGTCTGGCTATCAGCCGCCGTCGAGAAGACCTCACTCTTGCGTGTCGGAATCGTCGTGTTGCGCTCAATCAACTTCGTGAACACACCGCCCAACGTCTCAATCCCGAGCGATAGCGGCGTCACGTCCAGCAACAGAACATCTTTAACTTCGCCGCCCAGCACGCCGCCCTGAACCGCCGCCCCGATCGCCACAACCTCGTCCGGATTCACGCTCTTATTCGGCTCTTTGCCGAACAGATCGCGTACCATCTGCTGCACTTTCGGAATGCGGGTCGAGCCGCCCACCAGCACGACTTCGTCAATCTGCTGCGGCGTCACGCCCGCATCCGTCAGAGCCTGTTTGCACGGCCCTACCGAACGCTGCAGAATGTCGTCCACCATCTGCTCGAAACGTGCCCGCGTCAGCTTGATTGTCAAGTGTTTCGGACCGCTCGCATCCGCCGTCAAGAACGGCAGGTTGATTTCGGTCTCGAGCAGCGTCGACAACTCAATTTTCGCCTTCTCCGCGGCTTCCTTCAGGCGTTGCAACGCCATCTGGTCCTTGGAGACATCGACGCCCTGATCCTTCTTGAATTCCTGAATCAGCCATTCGATAATCCGTTGGTCGATGTTGTCGCCGCCCAGGTGAGTATCGCCATTGGTCGACTTCACTTCCACCACGCCGTCGCCCACTTCCAGAATGGAAATGTCGAAGGTGCCGCCACCGAAATCGTAGACCGCGATCGTCTCGTCCTTCTTCTTGTCCAGACCGTAGGCCAACGCCGCGGCTGTCGGCTCGTTGATGATTCGCATCACCTCGAGGCCGGCAATCTGCCCCGCGTCCTTCGTCGCCTGGCGCTGCGCATCATTGAAGTACGCCGGCACCGTGATGACTGCTTTCGTGACTTTCTCGCCCAGGTAGGCTTCGGCCGCTTCCTTCAATTTCGTCAGAATCATCGCCGAAATCTCGGGCGGCGAATATTTCTTGCCCTGAATCTCTACTCGGGCGTCCCCGTTTTCCCCGGCCACTACTTTGTAGGGCACCAGCTTCAATTCCTCGCTCACTTCGTTGTAGCGACGGCCCATGAAGCGTTTGATCGAATAAATCGTGTTTTCCGGGTTCGTTACCGCCTGGCGTTTGGCTACCTGCCCTGCCAGCTTCTCCCCGTTCTTGGTGAAGGCCACCACGGACGGCGTGGTCCGTCCGCCTTCCTGGTTCGGGATCACCGCAGGCTGTCCCCCCTCCATCACCGCCACCACGGAATTCGTGGTACCCAGATCAATTCCGATAATCTTACTCATGTGTTCTCAATCCTCCGCCAACCCCCTCGGCGGTTGGTCGTCCTTAGCACATCTTTATTATTGAATATGAGTCCCCGGTTGTCAAGTTCTCTGCCCGTTTGTTTTGTCTTCTTTTCCTGTATCTGTGTAGCGCAGGATACACTCACCATCGCCGCCGCCGCCGACCTCACCAACCTCGAACCCGCCCTCGCCAGTTCGTTTGGTAAAAACGAACCCAAGATGGCTGTTCGTTTCGTAACGGGCGCCAGCGCCATGCTTGCCCAGCAAATCGAGAACGGCGCACCTTACGATGTCTTTCTATCGGCCAACGCTCAGTTCGTCGATAGATTGGCTTCGTTTCGTAAACTGCTGCCCGGCTCCATCCATACCTATGCCGTCGGGCGCGTTGCCGTCCTGTGGCGCGATGGGAAGCACCACCCCTTCAGCGACTTAGCGGCGGATTGGGTTCGTTTCGTAGCGTTGCCCAATCCAAAATTGGCTCCGTATGGCGTCGCCGCCCAACAGTCCATTGAGCACGCCGGGCTTTGGTCGCACGTCAAATCTAAAGTCGTCTACGGCGAGAATGTCCGTCAGGCGCTAGAGCTGTTCGAAAGCGGCAACGCCGACGCGGTTCTCACGTCCGCTTCCCTGCTGGTCGGAAAGAATCCGGATCTGGTCCCGGCAGATTGGCACCAGCCGATTGTTCAGAAGGTGGGCATTGTAGCCTCAACTCCAAACCGGCCGGCAGCTCAGAAGTTTGTAGATTTTCTGCTGAGTCCGGCAGGACAGGCGGTGTTCGCAGCCGCGGGCTTCTCTAAGCCTTAGGGTGCGCCCGATCGTAAACGGCTTGCAAGTCTTTCAGCGACACTTGAGTGTACTTTTGTGTGGTAGAAAGCCGCGCATGTCCCAGCAGTTCCTGGATCGCCCGTAGGTCCGCGCCATCACTGAGCAAGTGCGTCGCGTAAGCGTGGCGGAAGCTATGCGGATGCACCGTCGAATCGCCCGTAATGAGGGAGGCGTAGAGTTTCACTAGCCGCCGCACCTGCCGGTCGCTCAATCTTCCCCCTCGCGAGTTCAGAAACAAGGCCTGCTCATTGGAAGGCCGCCGGCACTCCAGATAGCGCTCCACCGCCGCCGCCGCGCGCCCACCTACGGGCACCTCACGCTCCTTATTGCCCTTGCCCCGAACCCGGAGCCAACCTGTTCGCAGGTCCAGATCCTCCTGATCGATGCCGACCAGCTCTCCCACCCGGATGCCGCAGCCGTACAATAGCTCCAGAAACGCGATATCCCGTTCCCGCGAGGGCTTCTCGACCGTCTCCCCCGCCTCCACGGCGTCCAGCAGGTTATTGGTCTTCTCCTCGCTCATGACATCCGGCAACCGCTGCTTGGTCTTGGGGGTCCGCAGCCGGGCTGCGGCATTGGTTTCGAGCATGCCCTCCTGCCGCAAAAACTTGAACATGGCCCGGACGGCCGCCAGCTTCCGGCGCACGCTCACCGCGGTCAAGCCCTGGTCATAGAGGCTCGCCAACCACTCCCGGAGCAGCGGGAGATCGAGTTGTTCTACCGTCGGAGCACTCTCCTCCGCTGGCTCAAAGTACGTCGCAAACTGCTCTAGATCGGAGGCGTAGTTCCGCAGGGTATGCTTCGACGCGCCGCGCCGCTCGAGTTCAGCGAGATACCGCGAGATCGATTCGCGCAGCAGTGGCATGTAGGAAACTTTCGAACGCCTCTTCCGACCGACGGCAGACTTCCGCATGTCGCGCCTTCTTGTCGTGCCGCAGCTTGCGTTTACTCGCTTCATCGAGCGACGGCAGCAAATCGAAGGTGATGTTCGCCGGCTGAAACCGCGTGGGGTCGGCGTGCGTGATGTAGTGGCACAAGCTACCGAGCGCCGTCTCGCGCGGAAACACCTGTGGTTCTTCACCCTCCGCTAGCGCCGCCGCGTTCCGGCCCGCAATCAATCCGGCCGCAATCGACTCCGTATAGCCCTCGACCCCCGAAATCTGGCCCGCAAAGAAGATTCGCTCATCGTCCTTCAACTGCAAAGTGGGCCGCAGCACTGCCGGCGAGTTGATGTAAGTATTGCGGTGCATTTGACCGAAGCGCACGAACTCTGCGTTCTCGAGTCCGGGGATCATGCGGAACACCCGCGCCTGATCTCCAAAACGCATGTGGTTCTGAAATCCGACCAGATTGTAACTGTCCGCCCGCTGATTTTCCTGCCGAAGCTGCACAATTGCGTAGGCCCAACGCCCCGTGCGCGGATCGTCCAGCCCCGCAGGCTTCATCGGGCCAAAGCGCAATGTGTCGCGCCCGCGACGTGCAATCTCTTCAATCGGCAGACAACCCTCGAAGTACGGCGTCTTGTCTTCCTCAATGTGAGGTTCGTAGCACTCGGCCTCAAGTAGCGCGTCGAGAAACGCCCGGTACTGCTCTCTGTTGAATGGACAGTTGATGTAATCATCGCTGCCGTCCAACGACTTGCCGTACCGTGAAGCGCGGAACGCCACCGACATATCGATCGAATCCGCGCAAACGATGGGACTGATGCTGTCGTAGAAGTAAAGCCGGTCCGAACCGGTCACTCGGCTGATATCCTGCGCCAGCGCATCGCTCGTCAACGGACCACTTGCAACGATGACAATTCCATCGCGTGGCACTTCGGTCACCTCACCGCGCCGAATCTCGATTCGAGGGTGCGATTCAATGGCGCTGGTGATCTCAGCCGAAAACACTTTGCGATCCACGGTGAGCGCGTGCCCACCGGGAACGCGCGCCCGGCGCGCTGCGTTCAGAAGCAGCGAATCCAAGCGTCGCATCTCCTGCTTCAACAGCCAGGGAGCTGAGTGCGTCTGTTCGCTTTTCAGTGAATTGCTGCAAACTAACTCGCCAAAGCAGTCGGTCTTATGGGCCGGTGTGCGCTTCTCCGGGCGCATTTCATAAAGCACGACCTGCGCCCCGGCTTCAGCTGCCTGAAAAGCAGCCTCGCAGCCCGCGAGCCCGGCGCCGATAATCTGGATTGCTTCCAAGCCCTATTCTAGAGTTACTGCAGATCGTTCTTCAGGACGATGCGATAGCGCGCCTTTCCTGCTTCGAGGTGCTCGAACGCTTCATTCGCTTTGGTCATGGGAAACTCTTCCGTGACCGGCGCGATATTGTGGCGCGCGCAAAAATCGAGCATCGTCATCACAGTCGCAGGCGCTCCCGAAGGGCTCGCCGCAAGCGACCTCTGGCCGATCAGCAGTGGAAACAATCCCACGCGTAGCTCGGGGATCACTCCTACCAGATGGAAATGCCCCTTCGGCGCCAAAGCCGAAAGGTAAGGATTGATGTCCAACGTCGTGGCAGCCACAGTCGAAAGAATGAAGTTGAACGAGCTACCCGCCTTTTGCAACTGCTCTGGCGAATGCGTGTCGAGAACCGCGTGAGCGCCCATCTTCTTCGCTTCATCAGCCTTTGAGGCAGAAGTTGTAAATGCCGTCACATGGCAGCCCCACTTCTTTAAGAACTGGAGCGCCAAGTGTCCGAGTCCGCCGATGCCGATTACCCCTACGCGATCCGTCGGCTTGACATCGAACTGCACCAGCGGGTTGAAAACCGTGATGCCGCCACAGAGAAGCGGACCAGCTTTCGCGGGATCTACGCCTTCGGGCAATGGCGTCGCCCAACACCAATGGCAACGAACCTTGGTTCCGAAGGCACCATACCGGCTCACGATAGTCTGCTCCAGGTTTTCACACAGATTATGGTCGCCGTGCAGACACTGACGGCAATGAAGGCAACTTCCCGAGTTCCAACCCAAGCCTACGATCTGCCCTACCTGGAGGAACTTAGCGCTCTTTCCCAGAGCTACAATCTTGCCAATCGCTTCATGTCCGGGAACGAAAGGAAACTTCGTCATGCCCCACTCGTTAAACAGCATCGAGATATCGGAGTGACAAATGCCACAGTACTGAACTTCGATTTCGACCTGTTCGTCACCCAGCGGTCCGGGATCGTAAGAAAACGGTTCCAATCTTCCGTGGGCCTCTTTAGCCGCTAGCGCCTGAATTTCGCTCATCGTTCGATGTGATGCTTCTCTCGCTCAGAATGACTCCCGGTACTCGCCAAAAACTTGGCGGAGTCTGTCGGATATCTCACCCACGGTACACAACGCGCGACAGCACTCGAGTATTTTCGGCATGAGGTTTTCCGTACCGCGAGCGGCGTTTTCCAGTTGCGAGAGCGCCTCGGCACTCGCCTCCCGAGAGCGAGACGCGCGAACGGCCCGAACACGCTCCACTTGCCGCCGCTCCAAGGCGGAATCAATGCGAAATGGTTTCGGTGGTTCGAGTTCGTCGCTCTGAAACTTGTTCACGCCGACAACGATCTGGCGCCCTTCTTCAACGGCCTTCTGGTATTCGTAAGCCGAGTTCTGAATCTCATTCTGGATATAGCCCCGCTCGATCGCGGCGAGCGTTCCACCGATTGCATCGATCTTGGCGATGTACTGCCGCGCACCCGCTTCGATTTCGTCCGTCAGTTTCTCGATGTATTCGCTACCACCGAGCGGGTCCGGCGATGCCGTCACCCCGCTCTCGTAGGCGATGATCTGCTGCGTGCGCAGCGCGATTCGCGCGGATTCTTCGGTCGGCAGCGAGAGGGCTTCGTCCTGGCTGTTGGTGTGCAATGACTGCGTACCGCCGAGCACCGCGGCCATGGCTTGCAGCGCCACACGCACAACGTTCAGCTCAGGTTGCTGCGCAGTCAGCGTGGAACCGCCGGTTTGCGCATGAAACCGCAGCATGCATGAACGGTCCGACTTGGCCCCAAAACGCTCGCGCATGATGTGAGCATAAAGACGGCGCGCGGCCCGGTACTTCGCCAGTTCTTCCAGAAAGTTGTTATGCGCGTTGAAAAAGAAACTGAGCCGCGGTGCGAAAGCGTCCACATCGAGTCCAGCACGGCGGGCGGCCTCGATGTACGCGATGGCATTCGCTAACGTAAACGCTACTTCCTGAATCGCGGTCGAACCGGCTTCACGAATGTGATAGCCGCTGATGGAAATAGTGTTCCACTCCGGAAGCTCGCGCCCGGCCCACGCAAACAGGTCCGTGATGATGCGCATCGCGGGACGGGGCGGGTATATATATGTTCCGCGCGCGATGTATTCCTTGAGAATGTCGTTCTGAATGGTTCCTGAAAGCTTGTTCGGTGCAATGCCCTGCTCTTCGGCAACCAGGACGTATAAGCAGAGTAAGATCGCGGCCGTCGAGTTGATCGTCATCGACGTGCTGACTTCGTCGAGTTTGATGCCCTCGAATAAGACCTGCATGTCGGCGAGTGAATCGATCGCAACCCCGGCACGCCCGACTTCGCCTGCTGCCAGCGGATGGTCGGAATCCAGACCCATCTGCGTCGGCAAATCGAAGGCTACGGATAGACCGGTTATGCCCTGCGACAGCAGAAGTTTGTAACGGCCGTTACTCTCTTCCGCCGTTCCAAAACCGGCGTATTGCCGCATCGTCCAGAGGCGTCGTCGATACATATCCGGATAAATTCCGCGTGTAAACGGGAATTCACCGGGCTGCTCAGAGGGAGACAAGGACCCTACCTGAACTGCCGGCCAATCCGCCGCGCCTTTAGAAAGGAGCTCAACGCAAAATAGCTCATCACAAGCCCGAGAAAGATGCCGCCCGCGATGCCGGCAGGATTATCGCGGTGGATCGCGGCGTACGAGAAGAACGAGATCGCGAAGAGCACAAACACGCCCCCAATAGCTTGGTTCCAGAGGATACGGGCAGGACGGACCACTTCCGGCACCACGTGCGTCGCGAACCTACGCGCATGCTCCACTTTCACCGATCGCGCTACTCTGACGGCATCCGAAAGTTTCACGTCGTCTTCATGCTACCAGCGGCGCTTGCACCTTACGCCAGGCCAGGTACGGGGGTGCTATTGACAACGCGCAGTATTCCAGATAGCGTCGAAGTATGGCTAGCGCTCCTATGCCCGCCACCGATTCTAAAATCGCCAGTTGCTTACAGACTGTTCCGCAAGTCGAAGCGATTTACATCAGCCACGCCGGCGAGGAAGGTTTGCGGGTACTGACTATCGTAAACGATGAAAACGAAGACGTTTACGAACGCATTTATCGAAAAGAGCTTCAAGTTGCCGAGAGCCTCCCTTCCATTCTCTTCGACTTTAGTGTTGTCGCTCGGCGCGGGCGCGCTATAAATTCAATTGTTGGCAGCAACCTTCCAGTTTGGGCAAGGCCTAAGTCCGAGTGCCCTCAGTTCAAGAACATCTAGACTGGGCTGAACGGAACGAGCGGTTTGCGAAAGAGCTAGATCTTTCCGATTGCGTTCGGGCAAACTGGGCGATTACTGCGACGTTTTACGCCGCCCTTCATTATGTGGACGCATTCTTTGCGGCTCGATCCGACAAGCCCCTCTTCCACACACAGAGAGAAAGCAAAATCAGGGATACGCCGGAATTGGCTTTAATCTGGAGTGATTACAGGCGATTGAAGGACATGAGCCGAGAAGCCAGATACAATCTGGCGCCTTATACGCGGGTCGAATTCGAGAACGCCCTCAAACATTTAGAAAAGGTGAGATCGCAGGTATTGGCCTACCTCCCGCGCTAATGACCTTCGGCTTCTAGAAACCTTTCCACTTCAATAGCGGCGATGCAACCTGCGCCGGCGGCTGTAATGGCTTGGCGATATGTGCGGTCCTGAACGTCGCCGGCGTGAAAGACACCCGCAATGTTAGTGCGGGCTCCGCCATGCGTGATGATGTAGCCGTCCGCGTCTAGGTCCAACTGACTGGCGAAAGGCCTCGTGTTTGGAATGTGGCCGATAGCCACAAAAAAACCGTCTACGTCACGCGTAGAAGCCTCGTGCGTCTTCAGATTGCGCAGCTTGACTCCGGTCACTTCGCCCTTTTCAACGTCATAGATATCGTCCACGACGGTGTTGGTGAGAAACGTGATCTTCGGATTGGCTTGGGCCCGGTCAAGCATGATTTTTGAAGCACGGAACGTGTCAGTGCGGTGAACAAGAGCGACTTCGCTCCCCAACCGGCTTAAGAAGTTGGCCTCTTCCATTGCCGAGTCGCCGCCGCCGACTACCATAATCTTCTTGCCTCGGAAGAAAAAGCCATCGCAGGTGGCGCAAGAGCTGACACCGCGCCCAATCAGCTTCTGCTCGTTCGGGAGATTCAACCATCGAGCCGATGCACCCGTGGCGATGATCAAGGTATGCGTCTGAACCTTTTCGCCGTGTTCCAGCTCCAGTGTGAAAGGGCGCTTCGAGAGATCGGCGTGCACCACTCGTCCGTGCTCATAAATGGCCCCGAAGCGCTGGGCCTGCTGCTTAATATTTTCAACCAAAGCCGGCCCCATAATTCCTTCGGGGAAACCAGGAAAGTTCTCCACCTCCGTGGTAATCGAAAGCTGCCCGCCCGGCTCGTGACCTTCGAAAACGAGAGGTTGCAGATTCGCCCGGCCGGTATAGACCGCTGCTGTGTTCCCGGCGCAGCCAGACCCGAGAATTACTACGTTACGTACGGTTTGTTCTTCGCTCATCCAAGGAAGTAATTCGTGATGTGAAACGCCACCCACGAACCACAGTATGCTAGCGCAAGCATGTACGAGAACTGGAAAATGGGCCATTTCCAGCCGCCCGTTTCACGCTTGACGACAGCGAGCGTCGAAAAACACTGCATTGCGAAAGCAAAGAAAACCAGCAGCGCGACCGCTCCCGCCGCGCTGAGATCCTGGTGAACTGCCTGTTGCAGGCCGTGCGATTGCTCGTCTCCTTCGATGCCGTAGATTGTCCCAAGGGTTCCAACTATCACTTCGCGTGCCGCCAGCGACGTGATCAGCCCGATGCCGATCTTCCAGTTGAAGCCGAGCGGCTTGATAGCCGGCTCGATCGCCTTGCCTACCATGCCCGCAAAGCTGTGTTCAAGCGTAGGCGGTTTGCCGTCGTGAAACGGAAGGTGGGCGAGTACCCACAGCACCACCGCCACGGCGAGAATCACAGTTCCCGCGCGGTTCAGGAAGACTTTGCCCCGGTCGACCAGCCGCAAGCTTAACGAGCGGAAAGTGGGCCAGCGATACGGCGGCATTTCAAGCACGAAGGAGCTTTTTCCGCTCTTCAACACGGTCGACTTCAACAGGCGAGCGATGAAAACCGCCGCCAGGAAGCCAAGAACGTACAGCCCGAGCATCGTCGCGGCAGGCAGCGACAGGAACCCACCTATGATGTGCAGATTCGGCACGAAGGCCGCAATCAAGAGCGTATAGACCGGCAGGCGGGCCGAACACGTCATCAGCGGCGCGATCATGATCGTCGCGGTGCGGTCCCGTTTGTTCTCGATCACACGCGTAGCCATGATGGCGGGTACCGCGCAGGCGTAGGCGGAGAGCAGAGGGATAAACGATTTTCCCTGCAGCCCGATCTTCGCCATGGTACGGTCCGCAATCAGGGCGGCACGGGCCAGATAACCGGAGTCTTCGAGGATTCCGATGAACAGAAATAGCAGCAAGATCTGCGGGAGAAAAACGATGACCGATCCGACACCACTCCATATACCGTCGATGAGCAGAGATCGCCAGGGAGAGTCGGGTAAGACACCGGTCATCCAGCGCCCTGACCAGAGAACCGCCTGCTGCAGACCATTCATCAGCGGTTGCGCCCATGAAAAGATGCTCTGGAAAACCGCAAGAACAATCGCGGCGAAAATGAGCGGTCCGCCGACTGGATGCAGAAATACGGCATCCAGACGCCGGGTCCACAGCGGGGGCGCCGGTGCCCGGTATGAGGCCCTCACTCCCAAATTTGCCGCCCATTGCCGGCACTTGGGTACATCCTGCAAGACCGGGAGCTCAATCTTGGCGGGAGGAGCGTTCAGACGGGCAGCTGTTCCCAAAAGGAACTGCTGGATGCGATCGATTCCGGTACCCTTCGAGGCGCTGATCAAAGCAACCGGGCAATTGAGCTCCGCCGCGAGTGCCGCCACATCGACTTTGCCACCCCGAATCGCCAGGTCATCCGCCATGTTCAGCAGCACCAGCGTTGGCAGGCCAAGGCTCAGGATGGGAGCAGCCAAAACCAAATTGCGGCCCAGATTTGTGACATCCAGAATGAGAATCACGGCATCTGGTTTGGGAAAGTCAGGCCGCTCGCCTTTCAGGACATCGTGGGTAACCTGTTCGTCTTCGGCGCGAGGGTGCAAGCTATATACGCCAGGCAAATCGACCAGGAAAACCTCGTTTGCGCCTTTCAGCTTGGCTTTGCCCATCCGGTGCTCGACCGTCACCCCGGGGAAATTGGCAACTTTTTGCCGCAAGCCGGTCAGGCGATTGAAAAGCGTGGATTTACCGGAATTGGGCGGACCCACGATGGCCACAATGATGGGCCGGTCATTTTTCGGACCGAGCGGAGCCGGGCGGGGCGGCAGGATGGCGGGATTGGGCAGGAGGCCCGCTTTGGGCGAGTCTCCGTGGCAGCTACTCATGACAGAGCCAAGTACATGTCACTCAGTTCATCTCAAAACGCTTCAGGCAAGAACCACAAAATCCGATTCCGGATCACGCCTTATGAAGAGCCGGGCCGCTGTGTCGTCCCGTAGGGCAACCTCGGAGCCATCGACCCGAAACACCCTGGGACCGCCGCCGGGGGCCCGTTTACCCGGAACTACTTCATTGCCGGGCAGAAAGCCTAATTCCATTAAGCGCCGCGCGGTATCCTCCGGCAGTTCAAGGTGATCGAGAATACACCGTTGTCCTGTGGGCAAATCCGCAAGCGTCCGCGGCGCTTTGCGGGAGGCACGCCGAGCAGCGCTTTTCTTGAGGCCCATAGGATATACGACCAGTTTAGTACGACATGCGCTCAGGGGTTCAAGCAGTGCAATTTAACAGGATAGGTTTCGCGGCTAAACGGTCATTTTGTGAGGTTGCGAGGGGATGAACAGATGCTATCATCAACCTGTGCTGCGAGACCGCTCGCAACTTCCGCCCGTTGCGGAACGCGAGGCGGGTGGCTCTTACACCCGCAAGGAAGTCTGTCGATTGCTCAAGATCGAGGGCCGACAGCTCAGAAGCTGGGAACGCCAGGAGCTGATTCCGGAGCTTGCGCAATACAGCTTTTCCGACCTCCTCTTATTGAAACGGATTATCCGGCTGCGCGGGGAAAACGCTCACCCACGTCTGATTAAACAGGCCCTCAACTCAGCTCGTGAACGATTGAAAGACCTCCCTTATCTCAGCGGGGACGTTCAGGTCTACAAAGACGGGAAACGGGTTCGCATCCAGATCGGCAAACACAAAATGGAGCCGCTTTCGGGACAACTTCTCTTCGACTTCGCCGAACAGGAGATCCAAAAACTCCTGCAGCTACCGGCGTCGCAAAAGAGCGGGGAAGCGATTGCGGAAAAACTCAGAAAGAAGATGGAAGCCGACCACTGGTTCGAGAAGGGACTGGAACTGGAGCAGACCGGCGCGCCCTATGAGCAGATCATCGAGGCTTATCAAAAGTCGGCCGAACTGGATCCGCATTCGGCCGGTGCGTTGGTCAATTTGGGAACAGTCTTTTTCAATGGGCACGCTTGGTCGGACGCGGAGAACCATTACAGGAAGGCGCTTGAGATCGATCCGGACTACGCGCTGGCGCACTTTAATCTCGGCAATCTTTACGATGAGCAAGGCGATCCGTCCAACGCCCTGCTGCACTATCAGGACGCCCTACGGCTGCAACCCAACTATGCGGATGCACATTACAATCTCGCACTGCTCTACCAAAGCTTGCGGGATGTGCTGGGCGCGATGCGCCACTGGAGAGCTTTCCTGAAGTTAGACAGCGCGAGCGCTTGGGGGCAGATTGCCCGGCGCGAATTGAGCAAGCTGGAAGCGATGACTGTTGTGCAGGGCAACAAAGCGGCCGGTTCCAAGCTACAGTTGGTGAAGAGCGAGAGATTTTGATAGCTACGGGATGTCTTCACGTCGGCGCCATTGTGCTTGCTGCCGGATCCGCCAGCCGCATGGGCAGAGTGAAGCAATTGCTTCCCTACGGCGATCGGACATTTGTATCGCATTCGGTACAGCAGGCTATCGACGCGGGGTTTGGCCCCATTGTCGTGGTGGTGGGCGCGGAAGCTGCCGCAATCCGCGCGGCTGTTGCGGCGCAACCAGTGGAAATTGCGCACAATGACCAGTGGCATCTGGGCATGGGGTCTTCCATAGCGACTGGCGTTCAACAGCTTCAGGAGGTTGCACCAAATTCCGCCGCCATCGCGATCCTGCTTGCTGACCAGCCACTAGTGAACGCTGATCACTTGAAGGAAATGCGCAGGCTGCTCTATACGGGACGAGCGCCCATCGTTGCCGCTGAATACAACGGCACATTGGGAGTGCCGGCGCTATTCAAACGGGAGTTATTCACAACTCTCTCGGCCCTACCTCCACAGGCAGGCGCTCGGCACTTATTGAGAGATTCGGGTTTGGCGGTGACACCGTTTCCTTTGACGGAGGCTGCGACGGATATCGACACACCGGAAGATTTCGCCGCTCTCAGGGGCGCGGCCCAACCGGTGAGCTCTACTTCTTAAGGTTTCGGCGGATTGGCTGGTGGGCCGGCTTGCGGCTGATCGCCGAAGGTCACGGTGGATTCCGCGCCAAAACGCTTGTAATCGGAGTACCGAATGGTGATCCGGATGCGTTGCGGCCAATCGCGAAAAAACAAGGTATCGTCGGCGTAAGTTTCGCGCGGGAACAGCCATTTTCCATCCACCTCATAACGGGTAGTCGTGAAATGCGGCGTCAGGTTCTGTTCATGGAGCGTTTCGATCTGCGGAACGGCCTGCCCCTCGCTCTGAACCACAGCAAAATCGGACTCCCGCACCCACAGCGTTCCTTCAAAAAAACGCTGCGAGGAAAGAATCTGTCTGGGACGCACATATTCGACAAAGCATTTGACGCCTAAAACCGTCTCCTCGCCCTTGTACTGCCCTTCGTAAAGAGAGATCTTGTCCGATGTCAAGAGAAAGGGTTCGATATTGCGGATATCGGCAAAGTCTTCAGGCGTCAGGCGAATGCGCGTGAGGGTATTGCGAGGCGCTTCCACAACTTGTTCATAGCGGCCGCGAGTGGGGGAAAAAGTGATATCGCGCACCTCGTGATACTGCCCCGTGACCAAACCCTGATCGTTGAACTCCTGGATGGTGACGGACTGCCGGTACGTGTAGTTTTCGCGCGCTTGGGCGTTTTCGGTCTCACGTTCGGCAATCTTCCGGAGTAGACCCGGCGGCGGATCGGCTGCGCGGACATGCACCCAGGGAAACAGGAAACCCGATGCTACGATGAGGGCGATGTTACGGACAATGCGGCCATTTTTCATAGCGTTGCTGTGCTGTTGGATCGCGTTATTCGTCGCAGCTCTGGTGTATTCAAAGCAGCATCCACACTCTCATTGGATCATGACGGCTGCGCTGCCCGCATTTTGCATAGAGGCGATTTTTTATCTCGCAGCGGGCTTCCGTGAAACCCGTAATTGGTTCGCGCGCATTCCATCTCTGCATGCGCAAGCGGGCCTGCTGTGGCTGAGCGCACCGCTGCCGTTTTTGGTCTTCAGCCTGGCCGCGGGTACGTTTGACCGCCACGCTTTTTATCTGCTCGCGGGTCTCACAGCCGTCTTCGCATTTTGGTATGCTGTATCGCCGCAACGCTTCGCCTACGATTTCGGGTTTCTAGTGATCGCCGCCGCGCCGGTTTTGCTGCATGTGTTCCCGCGCATTTACCGTTCACCCGACGAACATCTTCATATCGACATCCTGGGTCATCTCATGTGGATCAGACTCGGCATTATGGCCTTGCTTGTCTTGCGCGGCTGGAATCCGGGTCCTTTTACTTTCTGGCCAAGGGCGCGCGAGTGGAAGTCGGGAGCCGTTTACTATGCTTTGGCTGTTGTTCCGCTGGTTTGTTTTTCCTTGATGCTGCACGACGCGCGTTTCGAGCCGCTCCATGGCGCATGGTGGCAAATCGCCGGCGCAGGAGTGGGAACGTTCTTCGGAATTTTGTGGGTGGTAGCGCTGAGCGAGGAACTATTTTTCCGCGGATTCCTCGAGCGGGCGCTACTCGACTCCTGGCGCTCGCCGGCTCTGCCCATCGCGCTCTCAGCCATTCTTTACGGCTGCGCTCATTTGCCGAACTGGCGCCATGCTCTGGTCGTGATGCTCCTTGGAGTCGCGCTGGGGACGGTTTATTGGCGCACGGGAAGCGTGCGCAGCCCGATGGTGACTCACGCGCTGGTCGTCACAACGTGGCGCGTCTTGTTCAAATCGATCTAAATGCGGTCGAGCGCCGATTCAAAGTCGGCGAGCAGATCGCGCCAGTCTTCAATCCCGAGCGAAAGACGAACCAGACCTTCCGTAATCCCGGCTTCGTCCAGATCCTGGGCCGACCAGGCGGAGTGAGTGGTGCTACGCGGGTGGCAGGCCAGAGTCTCCACGCCCCCGAGGGAAACAGCATTGCGAGCTAGCTTGATATGGCGCAGAAAGTCGAAGGCAGCCGCCTTGCCTCCCTGCAGGTCCAGTGAAATCAGGCCGCCAGGGAAATCGCATTGTTCGTGATAGATACGAAGCTGCTCAGGGTCCGTGAACAACGTGGGGTAATAGATCGTCTTAATTTTAGGATGACCATTTAACTTCTCGGCGATTCTTTGAGCGTTTTTGCTTTGACGATTCATCCGGAGATTTACCGTCGGCAGGCGCGTATCGAGGATCCAGCACTCATCCGGCTGCAGAATGTTGCCAAACAGACTGCGCTTGCTGCGAATCTTCGTCATCAGCGCCGCATCCTTGCTCAGGGCAACGCCGCCAATGATGTCACTGTAGCCGCCCAAATACTTAGTCGCGGAGTAGAGAGAAACGTCGGCACCGATTTGCAGGGGGTGTTGAAAGGCCGGTCCTAAGAATGTGTTGTCGATCATCACGACGGGGCGCTCGGGCGCAGCGTGACCATTTTGTGCGGCGGCGGGATGAGCCGCGACGGCATCGCAGGCCGATTTGATGTCGGTCATTACGACGGTCGGGTTGGCCGGGGTTTCGATCAGCACAACGCGCAAATTCTTGGTGGTGCGGATGGCGTCCGCAATTGACGTAGTTTGGCCGGCGACCACTGGGACGCCACGAATGCCGAACGGCTCCAAAAACTTCTGGATCAGCGTCTGGGTACCGCCGTAGATGGGAACGGTGTAAAGGATGCTGTCACCCGGCTGGATTACGGCAAGGAGCGCGGTCATGATGGCAGCCATGCCTGAATTGAAAACAGCGGCGGCCGTGGCGCCGGGCTCGAGAGGAACGATCTGGTCTTCCAGAATCTGGGCATTGGGGTGATTGAAACGCGAGTAGACCAGGTCCACGTTCTCGCCGGGATGCCGCTGTCCCCGGCCGCCCATGAGGTCGAAGGCGCGCTCGGCAGCCTCTGGACTAGAGAAAACGTACGTTGAGCTACGGAAGACAGCCGGACGCGCTGAGCCGACCGAGAGACTGGGATCGAAGCCGCGGGTGAGGACGTCGGTTTCCGGGCGGAGCTGAACCGGGTGCTTGGAATCGGACACGTGCACCTCCGACTTGAGTGTAGCTCCGGGCGGCCCGTTTTCTCTTTTAGGGAAGGACGGATGAACTAATGTAGAAGAAACGAAGCCACTGAACTGGTTCTACGAAACGAACTAAATTCGGGGTACGTTGGATGGCTGACTGGGGTGTTATTTTCTGAAGCTGCGAGAGGACCCTTTCGGGCGCCAGGGAGGTGTTGCTTCAGGGGTCTTTCTATGAGGTTAGTCTCGCTTTGGTGGGAGTTGCCTCCCTGGCTGTATTTCAATAATAGGATATGATTTTGCGGAGCGCAAGCACTTTCTCTACAGAAATCGAAATTATTTTTGATATCGTGAGGAAGCGCATGATCGATCACCCTTTCTACGAGAGCCAATGACAAAGATAACTCTCCTGGGCTCAACGGGTTCCATAGGGGTGAACACCTTGGATGTGGTGCGCCAAAGGGGCGAGCAGTTCGGAATCCATGCTTTGGTAGCTGGCCGCAACGTTGACCTTCTGTGTTCCCAAATTCTGGAGTTTCGTCCAAGGCTAGTAGTTGTTGCAGATAACGAGACGCTGGAACGGGTACGAGCCCGGCTTCTTGAACTCTCGGTACCTTGGCGGGATTGGCCGGAGCTGAACTGGGGCACGGAGGCGCAGATCAGCGCAGCGACGGCTCCGGAAGTTGGCTTTGTTATGTCGGCCATAGTAGGCGTAGCGGGGTTAGAAGCTACTTACGCCGCAATTCAGGCGAAAAAACGCATTGGTCTGGCGAACAAAGAGGTACTGGTCGCGAGCGGCGAACTGGTGATGAGAGCCGTGCGCCAAACGGGCGCCGAGCTAGTTCCGGTAGATAGCGAACATAATGGCGCGCACCAGTGTTTCCGGGCTGGGAGCCGCTCGGAAGTAACGCGCCTTCTACTCACGGCCTCGGGGGGACCGTTCCGTGACACTCCGAGAGAGGCGCTGTGGTCTGTGACGCCTGAACAGGCTTTGAATCATCCAACCTGGAAGATGGGGCGGAGGATTACGATCGATTCCGCCAGCATGATGAACAAGGGATTCGAAGTGATTGAGGCGTGCTGGTTGTTTGATCTACCGCCGTCTCAGGTGGACGTCGTAGTTCACCCACAATCCTCCATTCATGCCATGGTGGAATACAACGATGGTAGTGTCATCGCGCAGGTTTCCGCCACAGATATGCGTATGCCGATTCAGTACGCTTTGACCTATCCGGAGAGAGAACGGGCGCCCGTTCCGCGGCTGGATTGGACGAAGCCGCGCACGTGGCACTTTTCGGCGCCGGACTTAGACAAGTTTCCGCTGCTGAAGCTTGCCTATGTAGCGCAGCAGCAGGGCGGCTCCGCTACTTGCACGTTGAATGCGGCGGATGAAGTGGCGGTGGAGGCGTTCCTGGAGGGGCGTATTCCCTTCCCGGCGATTGCAGAGGTAGTGGAACAGACGCTGGAAAGACAACCAAGCCGAAAAGCGGCGACAATAGAGGAAGTCATTTCAATCGATCTTGAGTCGCGCGATTTGGCGCGACGGATAATAGCTGAGCCCCATAAACGGGCCGCTAATTCTCCGGCACATAGTTAGCTAGTCACACGGCAGGAAGCGAAGCGAAGTAGCGGCGGCCGCGTCGAATAAAAGACCGGTCTCGAAGAGAGAAGGAAAGGTATATAGGCGTGGGTTTTTTTGGACCCTTCTTTTGGGTCGTAATTCTGCTGGGCGTCATGATCCTGATTCATGAGCTTGGCCATTTCTGGGCCGCTCTCTCGGTCGGCGTCAAAGTAGAAACTTTCAGCATTGGCTTTGGGACACGACTGTTCGGGTTTCGGCGGGGTGAAACCGATTTCCGCATTTCGGCGATTCCGTTCGGCGGTTATGTAAGGATGCTCGGCGAGCAACCGGGCGATGAGACTGCGGCAGACCCACGTTCGTTCCAGGCCAAGCCGCGCTGGCAGCGAGCCATTGTGATCATCGCCGGACCGCTGATGAATGTGCTGCTGGCGATCGGTCTGATCACAGGCCTTTACATGTACGGTTTCCCGAAAGAGGTAGCAACCACAGAGGCTGTGATCAGCAGCGTCGCCGCTAACTCACCGGCTGCCGAAGCGGGCCTGCAATCAGGCGACAAGATTGTGCAGATCGGCAGCACACGCGATCCAAGTTGGCAGGATGTGCTCACTCAAGAAGCCTTAAACGCGGGGCACGAACTGCAACTCATAATCAACCGTAAAGGCCAGAGGCTGCCTGTCGGAGTGACCCCTCGAATGGATCCCAAAGAGGGCATCGGCGTAGCCGGTTGGCGAGGGGATGTACAAGTGGGCGAGGTTCAAAAGGGTTCGCCCGCCGAAGCCGCTGGACTGCATCCCGGAGACTTGATGATTGAGGTCAACAACCAGCCCGTGGAATCGATCCTTACGGTTCAACAGGCGATCATCCGTTCCGACGGCAAGCCAGTTGAACTGGAAATCCTGCGGAACAGCCAGTTGGAACGCATCTCCGTCACGCCACAACCGAACAACAATCCCAAGCTGCCGTGGCATATCGGAATCGCCTTCCGTTCGCCGGTGCAGATGGTGAAGCTAGCATTCGGTCCCGCGTTCATCGAGTCATTACGGTTTAACCGGCAGAATGCCACGATGATTTTCGAAGTGCTGCAAAGCATCGTCGCTCGCAGAGTTTCGCCGAAGACATTGTCGGGGCCGATCGGCATTGCACAAATGTCGAGCGAAGCAGCGCAGGAGGGCCTGTCGAGCTACCTGGGACTAATGGCGATCGTCAGCTTGAACCTCGCAATCTTCAATCTGCTGCCCATTCCGATTCTGGATGGAGGCACGCTTCTGCTGTTGGCGATCGAGATGCTGCTGCAACGTGAAGTGAGTTTGCAGGTCAAGGAAACGGTTTTCAAACTCGGGTTTGTGTTCCTGATGATGGTGGTTGTGTTTGTGATTTACAACGACATCAGCAGGATCTTGACGAACGGCTAAGCAAGATTGGCTGACGAAACCGCAAGCACATCCTGATCGGGCTCTGGGATGAAATAGCGGGCGGCAACTAAGGCCAGAACAAACACCGCGGGCATGTAGTTTCTGCTTTCACAAAGCCAGCTCAGAAAGAAGCTGGATGCGAACAGCACAACCAGCAAGAACAACGCGAGATTTCTGAGCGAAGCCGGCGTCCTCTTCCAACTCAATACCAGGAATGGAAGATAGGCGCCGGCGGTCAAAAGAAATGGCACGGGCCAGCGCACGTCTCTGATGTTGTACATGATGTGATTCAGGTCGACGCCGCTCACCTGCTGATAATCCATGCCGTGCTGTAGCACAAGCAGACGAACTCCGAAATAAGCGATGATCGTTACTGCGGCCAGTAACCCCGCATTTCTTAAATAGTGAAGATCCTTTCTGCGAAAGAGTATGTAATAGCCCGTCAGGCAAAGGACCGTCTCTTTCGCGAGGGACCCGATGAGAAGCGTGGTGAATAGGAACGCAAAATCTTCGGTCTCGAGAAAGATGAACGCTAAGACGAACGACAAATGAGAGAGCGGATCTGTGAGCTGGCCCCGGTAATATTCGAAGCTGACCGGGTAAGGAAGTGACACGAACAGCATGGTGAGAATTGCGCCTACGTGAGAGGTATATAGGCGAGCATACCGATAGATCGCGTAGAAGAGCAGCAACCCAGACAGCAGACGATACAGATCGCGAGCCGCTTCAAAAGACACGCTGTGTCTTTCGAGCCAACGGACAATTCCGTTGGGAAGAAATCGGTACGAATGAGGCAAGACGCGGGGATCGGACTGAACGACAGCGTTCTGCACCATCTTCTGCCAATCGACGTTGCTCATGTCGTTCGATTGCGGTGCATAATCGACATCCACGGCGTGGATGTGATTGGCGAAGCCATTCAGCAGAAAAACGAGGAAGACGAGAGTGAACGCTTGCGATCGGGGAAGCCGGTGGCATTCGATGCGATAGATACAGAAGCAAATCAGCGCGGCGGCCGCGTATCCCAGCTCGAGCGCGAGAGTGGTCCTCGACAATCTGGGGGTTCGCGCCGCCCAATGGAAGAGGATCGGCAGGGATGAGAATGCGGCAAGTCCCCACACCAGAGCCAAAATGACCCATCTGCGCCTCGCGGATGAACGCGAGTTCGCCTCCCGCGCGCGAGATGGTTCTGAACTCAACTCCGACGAGGGCATTATTGCACCCGGATCGAAAGAAGTTCGCTAAGCGCCAGGTAGTTATCGACCCAGAGTTTAGCGCGCGCGTCGCCGCGCTGTGCCTTCTTGCGCGTGCGTTGAAAGAGACCCGCGTAGACCGCATACACCTGGTTTTGCGCGGCCCACATATTTACTGCGAAGGGCATCTGTTTGATGGTGCGGAGAGCAGATTGCAACTCGTCCATCTTTGCGAGGTTGGAAGGATCGGCCGCAAAATGCCCGGAAAGAGTTTCGATTTTCCGGCGCAGCAGAAATTCGAGGGTGGTTTTGTCGAGAGTGATGTTGCCGACCTGAGCTTCGCGTAAAAGATTGCGAATGCGCTCGCCGTCCAGCTCTTCAGCCGAGCAGGCGCGGCGCAGCAGGCTGTTGAGGGCGTATTCGATGGCGGCACTGAATTCGCGCGGCATGGGAGTCCCCAGGCTGCTGATGAAGCGCATGAGAGCGGCGTGGTGCTCATAAAGCTGAAGGTAGGCGGCTTCGGCTTCGGCGAGGGTGGACGAGAGAATAGTTCGAACTATGCGGCGCTGCTCATCGCGAAAGAGGGAGCGGAGCGAGTATGTCTTTTCGCCGAATCGCTTGTCGAGCAGACGAATCACTTCCGGGATGTCGACACGGGTGAAAGAGTCGTTGATCGCCTCAAGCATTTCGCGATATCTTCCCGCTCCATCAGCCTTCTGTACACCGCCTGCTACGTTGTGGTCGCCGAAATGGACAACCCAGAAAGTAAGCACTTCCGATTCCTGCGTCACTTTTGAGGTAAAGCAAGCTTGCCCGAGCGCCATGCGCATCTTGCCCGCGTCGCCTGTGTGATAGTCGAGGCGCTTCACGCTGTAGGAGAAGATGTCAGTCCGCTCACCGTAGGGGGCAAACAAGGAACTGATGGAGTAGTGCGCTCCCACTTTCTCGAGATCGACCATCGAAGGTTTGACATAGCGGGTATAGATGATAGCGCCGTCGCCGTATTCCGGCAAGTTACTTTTCGCCGCCGAGAGCTTGCGCAGAAACTCGCGCTCGACGGGCTCACCGAAAACTTCTTCCGCGAGCTGGACAACACGCCCGGCGTATTGAATGACCTGCACCGTTTCGATACCGGAAAGCTCATCGAAGAACCAGCCGCAACTGGTGTACATCAGCATCGCGTGGCGTTGTAGCTCCATGAGCTTCCAGACAACCACCTGCTCTTGGGGTGTAAGTTGGCGGGCGAAGTGCTCTTCGGCGAAGCGCTGCCGGACCTCAGGACTGCGGTTGAGCACCACATGGATATAGGCATCGCGAGCGGCCCACGGCGCTTTCAAGAGTTTCGACCCTATCTCTTCATAGCGCGGCGCGACGAAATCACGCAGCCAATCGAGGGCTTCGCGCAACGGCCGGCGCCATTCCTGGTTCCATCCGCCACGACCGGAATTACAGCCGCAGTTACTGCGCCAGCGCTCTACACCGTGCACACAACTCCACGCAGTGTTCTCAAAGATGCGGACTTCGTGCGTAGGTGGATTCTTGGCGAGGAACTCACCATAGTTCGTTATTTTCGCCAGCTTTTTGGATTCAACGTAATTCAGCGCGTACGCGAGCGCCATCTCGCCGTGCCGATGATGATGCCCGTAGGTCTCGCCGTCTGTCGCGATATGCATGAGCTGCGGTACGTTCGGCGCGTCAGGGGCGGACCCGACCAGGCGAGACGCGAACTTCTCGCCATTGTCGAGTAGCTTTTCGAACGCGACAGCCTGCGAGATCGGCCCGTCGTAAAAGAAGAGATTAATCTGACGGCCGCCCGGAGTCTTCAGCGAATAGGCGCGGGTGGGATCGATTTTTGCGCCGCCGACATCCATCCAATCTCCAGCGGCGCCGAGCGGCCTGATCGCCTTTGCCTGGTGCGGCGCGAGAATCGCGAAGGCAATACCGGCTTCGGCCATGAGATCCAGCGTTTCTAAATCGACGGCGGTTTCGGGTAACCACATGCCCTCGGGCAAACGTCCGAAGCGGCTGGCGAAATCCTCTATTCCCCAACGGATTTGTGTTTTCTTGTCGCGGCTGTTGGCCAGCGGCATGATCATGTGGTTGTAGGCCTGCGACATGGCAGATCCGTGCCCTGAAAAGAGCTTTTGACTCACCCGGTCCGCGTCGAGAATTCCCTTGTATGTTTCCGGTTCCTTGTCGCAGGCCCAGGACAGCAGAGTCGGTCCGAAGTTGAAGCTGATCTTCGAATAATTGTTGACGATGAGGGTTATGTATTGCGAATCGTCAAGAATGCGGGCGGACAGATTGGGCGCATAGCATTCGGCGGAGATGCGCTCATTCCAGTCGTGATATGGATAGGCGGAATCTTGCAGCTCAATCTGCTCCAGCCACGGATTCTCGCGCGGCGGTTGGTAGAAGTGGCAATGGATGCAGAGATATTTCATGCCTCGGAACTTAAACCGCAGGGAGCGTAATCGTAAACACAGCTCCACTGGAGCGTTCGCGATTAGCCGCGAGTACGCGCCCGGAATATTTCTTCACGATCGATGCGACGATGTGCAGCCCGAGACCCGAACGCGTAGAACTCTTCGTCTTGGTAGAGACGTTCGAATTGAAGACACGCGGCAGGATCTCGGCTGGAATACCAGGCCCGTCATCTGAAACAGTGATGATGAGCGATGCTTCGGATTGTTGCGCGGTGATGTCGATGCGCCCCGGTTTTCGCATCACCTGGGCGGCATTCAAGAACAGGTTGGCGAAGACGCGCTCCCAGTCCTTTGCGGCTCCCGGGCAGACGAATCTCAGCGGGAATATGAGACACGAACCGCATGCGCGGCTTGCGCCCGGCAGTGCAATAGTCGGTGACCGATTCGATAGCGTCGTCGACAATGGCCGCGAGGTTAGGCGTGGTATCGGGGATCGCGCCAAGCAGACGCTTTCCGCGCGTGACACTCCGTGAGAGGGTCGCGGCGAGAGGTTTCCAGCGCTTATCCGCTTTGAGCAGTTCCGCTGCTTCCGTGATGGTCTCAAATACGTTATTCAGGTCGTGCACCAGGCTCTCGTACGTGAGATCTGCATCGAGCGGTTCTTCCATACGGGCCTCAGTCGGTAATTTGCCGAAGGGTCCCAAAGAATTCCGGAAACGACACCGAGGCGGCCTCCGCATCGTGGATGCTGCACTCGCCGTCAGCGGCAAGAGCAGCAACGGAAAACGCCATCGCAATCCGGTGATCGCCGTGGGAGTTAATTTCAGCGGCATGAAGTTTTTGCCGGCCCGGGATTTCGAGGCCGTCCTGAGTGGCGGTTACGCTCGCGCCCATGCGGCGAAGATTATCCGCGATCGTCTCGATCCGATCTGTCTCTTTGACCCGCAGTTCAGCCGCGTCGCGCACGATGAGGCCGTCTTCACTCAGCGCACCGAGGATGGAGAGGATCGGAATTTCATCGATCAAGGCAGCAGTCATGGCGCCTTCGATCACCCCTCCTCGAACACGCGAGGACTTGATCTGGATGTTGCCGATCAGTTCGCCATTAATTTGCTCGATGTGCAGCAACTTGATCGGAGCGCCCATGGACCGCAGGAGATCGAGCAGAGCAGTGCGGGTTGGATTCAGTCCTACGTTTGTAATGGTTACATCGGCGTCGCGCACGATGAGGGCGGCGACCAGGAAGAATGCGGCCGACGAGATATCGCCCGGAACCACCAGGCGTTTGGCCGAGAGAGAAGCGCCGCCGCTTACTCGGACCACGCGAGGCTCGATGGTAATGTCGGCTCCCAGTTCGGAGAGGGCGATTTCGGTGTGATCCCGAGTAGCGGTAGTTTCGCGAACCACGGTTTCGCCATTTGCATAGAGCCCCGCGAGCAGAATGCAGCTTTTCACCTGCGCACTTGGAACGGGCGGCTGGTAATCGATAGCATGAAGCGGGCTGCCGTAGATGGTCAACGGAGGAAACTGATCATTGATCGCATCGATGCGCGCGCCCATCTCCGACAGCGGAGCGATGATGCGCCGCATGGGACGCTTAGCGAGCGAGGAGTCGCCGCTGATTTCGGTCGTAAACGGCTGGGCGGCGAGGATACCCGACAGCATGCGGATGGTGGAACCCGAGTTGCCCGCATCCAAAAAGTGCGGCGGCGGCTGCAAACCCCGCGTACCTTTACCTTGGACCGTCAGGACACGGCGGCCGTCTTCCTCCGCGAACTTGTAGCGGATGCCCAGGGTTTCCATGCACGAGAGCGTGGATTGGCAATCGGCGCCGCTCGAATAGTTATAGATTTCGGAATCGCCTTGCGCAATCGATGTGAGCATTGCGTAGCGATGAGAAATGGACTTGTCGCCAGGGACATTCACAACGCCATGAACGCTGCGCGCGGGCGAGACTCGTTCGATCATCGAATCCGTATTGTAGCTTCCACCCTCGTAAGACGGCGAATGTTGCCGAGGCGTCAAAACGTTAACCGGCAGCATAGGCCAGTGTCGGTACTAGCTGCGAAAATCCAGCTTGTCGCCTTCGAATTGCGTGTCGTTGCCCGACTCACGAAGCAGAGCAAGAAGCGTGGCGACCACTTGGACGGCGAGGAGGATAACCCAGATGTTCATGCCAGTGTTTTTGCAGTCTG
This sequence comes from uncultured Acidobacteriaceae bacterium, assembly GCA_963730865.1. GTDB lineage: Bacteria > Acidobacteriota > Terriglobia > Bryobacterales > Bryobacteraceae > Bog-105. The sequence continues at coordinate 169,473 of CAVSTO010000024.1, forward strand.
TTTGCCATGTGTCGCACACCTTAACTCATTGAAAATGCAGAGGTGTTGTTGGAATCGCGGAGCATAGTGCCAAATTGGAACGCTTCGCGCCACTTCCTTTCGGTACAGCGGTTTCGTTTTGAACCGCGTTGGGCATCCAAACGGACGAACGGTGGGCGTCGCAGTAAACTACAGGTGAATGACTCTGGAAGAGCTAGAAAGAGAGTATGTTGCGCTCCGTCAGCAAGGTGAAGCTGTGCGGAGCTATCTTTGACGCGCCCCAAAAACGGCAAGAACTGAGCGAGCTGGAGAAAGAGATCGGCGACCCCGATTTCTGGAATCAGCCGGAGCGCAGCCAGCGCGTGATGCAGCAGCGCAAGCGGCTGGAAGAAGCGATTCAGCAGTCAAGCCAGGTGACAAGCGCCACTTCCGACATCGATACGCTGTTTGAGCTCGCCAAAGAAGGCGAGAACGTCAATGGCGAATTGGAGCGTGAGCTGAAGGCCTTTGAAGCGAAGCTTGAGGAACTGGAAACCGGCATGCTGCTTTCCGGCGAGAACGACGCACGCGACGCAATTGTCACGATTCACCCCGGCGCGGGCGGCACTGAAAGCCAGGATTGGGCGGAGATGCTGCTGCGCATGTATTTGCGCTGGGCGGAACGGCGTAAATTCGAAGCTGTCATTACGGATCGGCTCGAAGGTGAAGGCGCGGGAATCAAGTCCGCCACTGTTGAGATCAATGGCGAGAACGTGTATGGCCAATTGCAGTCTGAAGTGGGCGTGCATCGGCTGGTCCGCATTTCGCCGTTCGATGCCAATGCGCGGCGGCATACTTCCTTTGCTTCCGTCTTCGTGTATCCGCAGATCGACGAAGACATCAACATCGAAATCAAGCCGGACGATTTGAAGATCGATGTGTTTCGCGCCAGCGGAGCGGGCGGGCAGCATGTGAACCGAACCGAATCCGCTGTGCGATTTACTCACTTGCCGACGGGCCTGGTGGTGCAGTGCCAGAACGAACGTTCGCAGCACAAGAATCGCGCCAGCGCCATGAAGCAACTGAAGGCGAAGCTGTACGAGTACGAACTCGAAAAAAAGCGGGCCGCGGATCAGAAGCTGGAGGACACGAAGTTAGGCATCAATTTCGGCAGCCAGATTCGCAGCTACGTTCTCGCGCCGTACCGCATGATCAAGGATCATCGAACGAAGCTTTCGATTGGCGATGTGGACAAAGTTCTGGATGGCGACATCGATCCATTGATCCACGCATTTTCTGGCTTGGCGCAAGACGGGCAGAGTCTACGGCGATACAGGCGAAGATCTTCCCGACTAATGGTTCCAGCAAGTGAAGAGATCGCGCGTGCGGCCGAACGCATTCGGCAGGGCGGCCTGGTCGCGTTTCCGACGGAGACGGTCTACGGGTTAGGCGCGAACGCGCTGGATGTGGCTGCAGTGGAGCGCATTTATCGCGCGAAGGAACGCCCTTGGGCGAGCCCGCTGATTGTGCACGTGGCCGATGAAAGCATGGCCAGATCGATCGCGGCAGATTGGCCTGCGACGGCGCAGGTTCTGGCGAAGAAATTCTGGCCGGGCGCACTGACATTGATCGTCAAGAAAGCCGAGATCGTGCCGGATTTGGTGACGGCGGGGCTCGATTCGGTCGGCATTCGCATGCCCTCGCATCCGGTGGCGCTGGAACTGATCCGGCGAGCAGGTGTACCGATCGCGGCACCGAGCGCTAACCGGTTCTCGCAGATTTCGCCGACAACAGCGGAGCACGTGAGGAGCGGGGCTGGGCGATCGCGTCGAGATCGTTTTGGACGGCGGACCGGCGCAGGTCGGCATCGAGTCCACCGTGGTCTCGCTTGGTGCGCACGCCGCCCACGATACTGCGGCCCGGCATGATCACGCAGGAGCAATTGGAAGCAGCAACCGGGATGCATTTCGAAAGTGAGGTGAATTTGCCGCGCCTGGAAGAAGCTCCAGGGCAGCATCCGCGTCACTATGCGCCACAGACGCCGTTTTACGTTCTCGAAGCTGGCGGGCCGATGCCCGCAAGGAAGAGGTCGTGTGCTCGAAATGCCGGATCACCCGCAAAAGTTCGCCGCCACGCTTTACGCCAACTTGCATGCGGCTGATGCAGAAGGGTTGGACTGGCTCGCGATCGAAAAAGCCGCCGGACACGCCGGAATGGGCGGGGATTTTAGATCGGCTGCGCAGAGCAAGCGCGCCGACGTAGTCGCCCGTTAGAGTTTTAAGGCGTTTGCCGGTTTCCGATAATCCTGCTTTGTGGTCTCAATTTCCCGGTTGCCGACCATTCGGGACGAACATTCCATCGCACGTCGAACGAGATAAACTTGCCTATGGAATCGTCACGGATTGCACTTCCATCACTCTCGCCTCGCTATGAATTAGCCCTGCGCGCTGCATCGGAGTATGTGTTTAGCGAATTCGATCCCTTCGCCGTTGTGATCTCCGGATCTATTGTTCGTGGCAACCCTGATCCTGCGAGCGATTTCGACATCGTCGTTATTCATCGGCACTCATGGCGGCGGCGTGTCCAGAAGTGGTTCGAGGGTGTCCCAACTGAAATCTTCGTGAATTCGCCTGAGTGGATAGAGAGCTATGTGAAGCAAGAGTCAGCGGAAGGCCGTCCTGTAATGGCCCACATGCTCACCACGGGCGTTCTTGCGTATTCATCATCGCCGGAGACAGATTCGATCCTTGAGCACGCGAGAGAGAGCCTCAAACGTGGCGCGCGATTCTCCGAAGCAGCACTCCAACAGCAGCGCTATGGAGCCGCATGTCTGTATGAGGACGCCTTCGAGGTTGCAGATCGAGATGCTACAAACGCAATGCTCATCCTTGCTCGGGCAGTTGAGGCGACTGTGCGCTACTGGTTCGCTTCCAGGCAGCGTTTTTCCGTCCGTTCTAAAGAGCAGTTCCAGCAGATAAATCTGGACGATCCCACTACCGGCAACTTGATCGAACAAACCTTATTGGCTCCCGTCATTGTCGATCGCATCGCAGCAGCACATGATCTTGCGCAACGCGTGATTGGTCACACGGGATTCTTCGAATGGGACAGTGGGCCAGGCGGACCTGCTCCACGATAAACATCGTAGGGTTCGGTTCGGTGTACGCAGGCTTTCAGGCGAAAGGATCTATGACATTCCGCTCTCTATCCTGGATCACGCGCCGCACGGAAGCTACCCCTCAGTTGTGAAGGTAAAGTAGCATTTCCCGGAGAAGAACCGTCACGAAGTTGATAACAACTGGAACGCTTACGCCGTGGCGAATTCGAAGGCTTTGTTGTGGTCTTTCAGGAATTGCTCAAGGCCCTTTTCAGTCAGCGGGTGATAGAAGCATTGCTCCATCACCTTCAGGGGCATGGTGGCGATGTGCGCGCCCGCCTTGGCGGCTTCCACCACTTGCAGCGGACCACGAATAGAAGCCGAAAGAATTTGGGTCGCGTAGCCGTGCTTGCTGTAGATGCTGACAATATCGTCAATCAGGTCCAAGCCCGGCCAACCGATATCGTCGACACGGCCGATGAAGGGACTGACAATATAAGCGCCCGCTTTTGCCGCGACTAACGCTTGCGCGGCACTGAAGCAGAGCGTGACGTTCGTGCGGATGCCTTCTTTTGCGAAAGCGGATGCCGCGATAATTCCTTCCGGAATCAGCGGAAGTTTGACAACGATGTTCTTGTGAACTTTCGCAAGCCTGCGGCCCTCGGCGATCATCTCCTTCGAACTGGTGGAGACCACAGCCGCGCTGATATCGCCGTCGATAAGCCCGGCAATCTTGCGCATTTGCTCTTCGATGTGAACGCCCTCTTTGGCGATCAGCGAAGGATTAGTGGTGATGCCGTCGACGATGCCCCAAGCAGCAGCCTTCTTAATCTCTTCGAGATTGGCTGAATCCAGAAAAAACTTCATGTCTGATCAATTTGGCTATGCACGCACTTGTTGCTGCGAAACAGACGCAATGAGTCACTGGATTGCAACAGACCCAATGGTATCAGAGCAAGGGCCGGGTAAGTACATTCCCAGGCTTCCTGTTTTAACGTCGTCAGTTAAGCGCAGCGGCACGCACCCTATAATCAGGACGATGCCCGTATCTGCGGCGGCGGTAAAACGCTTGGCTGCTCTCCCAAGTGTAACGGCTCACGTCGCTGCGCCGCTCTCCAGTTTTACGCGCTTTCAAATTGGCGGACCCGCCGCGCTGCTGTGCGAGACTGCCGACGCCCAAGCGTTTACCGAAGCTTTGCGGCTGGCAAGAGTCTGGCGCTGCCGCACGTGATTCTCGGCGGCGGAACGAATTTGGTGGTTGCGGATTCCGGTTTTGACGGCATCGTACTGCGCTTTACCGGAGCAAAGATCGCCAGGGACGGCGAAGTGCTGCACGCGCAATCCGGGGCGGTTTTGCAGGACGTAGTGAATGAGAGCATCGGCTTCGGATTGGAAGGTTTGCAGACAATGACCGGGATTCCCGGTAATCTCGGTGGCGCAGTGTACGGCAACGCGGGAGCTTACGGACATTCGATACAGGAAATCATCGAAAGCGTTGAAGTCACTGATGGCGAGAGCGTCTTCACAATGGCCAACTCCGATTGCCGTTTCGCGTACCGCGCGAGCATCTTCAAAGAACGTAAGGAATGGGTAATTCTCTCGACAGATTTGAAGTTTCGCAGCGGCGATCGTGAGATGCTCGCGAAAACAGCCGGCGAGATCAGAACGATCCGCGACCAAAAGTATCCTCCGGCGATGAAGTGCGCCGGAAGCATTTTTAAGAATGTCTTTTTCGCGGAGTTGCCGGCGCTTGCACAGGAAGAGGTGCCACGTAACCTGGTGCGCGATGGCAAAGTGCCTTCCGCCTGGTTTCTGGAGCAAGCGGGTGTCAAGGGGATGCGGCGCGGCGATATTCAAGTCGCCACGTACCACGCCAATCTTATTTACAACGACGGCACAGGCACCGCGGCCGATTTAGTGGCGATTGTCGACGAACTAAAGAAGCGAGTACATAGGCGCTTCGGTTTCGACCTCCAGGAAGAAGTGCAATACGTAGGGTTCGACTATGCCACAAGTCCGAGCTAAATCGTTCGCTGCTGGTTTTTTAGTTCTGGTTGCGGCGATCGTTCCCGTTAACGCGCAAGCGCCACGAACCTTCCTTTTGACGAACGGAAAATTTTGGACGGGTAATCCGGCGCAACCCGAAGTCGAAGCGGTGGCGATTAGTGGAAATCGGATTGTCGCAACAGGTTCGAACGCGGAAATCTTGCGCCTGAAGCAGGCAGACAGCATCGAACTGGATCTGGAGGGCAGAAGAGTAGTCCCAGGTTTCAATGATGCCCACGTGCATTTCGTGGACGGCGGTACCAACTTGACCGGGCCGCAGTTGCGTTACGCCAAGAGCGAAGCCGAATTTCGCGACACCTTGGCCGAATACGCGCGGCATCGGCCAACGGGCACATGGATCACCGGCGGCAATTGGGACCACGAAAACTGGACTCCGGCACGCTTGCCGACGCACCAGGTTATTGATAATGCCACCCGCGACTGGCCCGTGTTCGTGAATCGGCTGGATGGACACATGTCCCTCGCGAACGCAACGGCGCTGCGTCTGGCCGGCATCGACAAAAACACCAAAGACTTGGCGGGTGGTGTGATTGTGCGTGACGCTGAGGGGAACCCGACCGGCATCCTCAAAGACGCTGCGCAGGAACTGGTGGAGAAAGTCATTCCCCCTCCGTCGGAGCAGCGGATCCGGGAAGCCATTCGCGCCGCTCAGAATTATGCGAATGCTGTGGGAGTGACTAGCGTGCAGGATATGTCCGCTGCGCCCGCTTACTTCCGCGTCTACCAGAAGATGCTGCATGACGGCGAGTTGCGTGTGCGAATTGCCGGCCGCCAACCGCTCCCCCAGTGGCAACGGCTGGCCGCAGTTGGCTTGCAGGCGGACTTCGGGAATGAATACCTGCACATCGGAGGCGTAAAGGGCTTTGCGGACGGATCGTTAGGGTCTACCACGGCGCTGCTTTTCAAGCCGTATCTCGATGCTCCCAGCACTAGCGGCATCGCCAGCGCCGAGCTTTCGAATCCGGAGCAGATGTGGCGGGATATCGAGAACGCGGATGCCGCAGGCCTGCAGATTGCCACTCATGCGATCGGCGATAAAGCGAACAACACGATTCTAGGAATGTACGAACGCGTGGAGCGCGAACACGGCGAGCGAGACCGGCGCTTGCGGATCGAACACGCTCAACACCTGATTCCTTCCGACATTCCACGCTTTGCGCAGTTGCACGTGATTGCGTCGATGCAACCGTACCACTGCATCGACGATGGCCGCTGGGCCGAAAAGCGTATTGGTCGGGAGCGCGCCAAGACGACGTACGCATTTCGCTCACTGCTGGATTCAGGAGCCACGTTGGCGTTTGGTTCGGATTGGGATGTTGCGCCCATGAGTCCCATCATGGGAATCTATGCTGCGGTAACCCGACGAACTCTCGATGGAAAGCGGCCCGGCGGCTGGATACCCGAGCAGAAGATCACGGTTGCGGAGGCAGTACGGGCGTATACGATGGGCTCCGCTTATGCTAGCTTCGACGAAAAGATCAAAGGTTCGATCGAACCAGGTAAAATCGCAGATCTGGCGGTGCTTTCCGACGACATCTTTTCTATCGATCCGGTGAAGATCGCGGACACGAAGGTCTACCTGACAATCTTCGACGGCAAAGTAATCATTGGGCCTGAACCTTCGCCCTATAAAAAGTTGCCCAGCGGGCTTCTCTTGCGCCCGTAGCTCAGGTTAAAAAATGTGCAGCTTGATCGTGAGGAACTTTTTTGGATTGGCCCGGAAATCCTTCAACAGATCGTGCAATTCGCGAGTAGTGCCAGTCGCAGCATCGTAAAGCTGCGGATTTACTAACAGTTGTCCGATGGTGCCCTCGCCCGAATTGACTTTATCGATGGTGACGTTAACTTTGGTGAGCGTGGCAGAAAGCTGCTTGGCGATCTTGTCGTCAGTTAGCAGTTGACCGGCTGTTCCCTTGCCTTCATTCAGGTTGGTAAGCGTGGTGTTTAACTGGCCGAGCGCCGCGTTGAGCTGGTTATACACCTTGGGATCTTTCAAGAAAAGGCCAGCGCTTCCTTGGCCCTGCTGGAGGTCCGTCGTGATCGTGTCCAACCTGCTGATGACGGTCTGCACTTGCTCATAAAGAGCGTTGTCATTGATGAGGTGCCCAATCGTGCCGGTCTTCGAATTGAGCGTGGTGGCAAGCAGTTGAACCTGGTTCACGGTTGCCTGAAGACTGTTATAAAGAGACTCGTCGACCAGTAGTTTCCCGATACTTCCCTTCCCCGATTCCACGTCACCCACGATCGTCTGGACCCGTCCGAGAATACCTTGGAGCGAATCGAGAACGTTATAACCTTGCTGAACGAGCGCATCGAACTGGCGGGTGTCGGCTGCCCTGACTGTCCCGTTAGGGCGAATCGTGTCCTGCTTCACTCCCTTATTAATCTCTAGAAACTTGGAGCTTCCCAGCAGATTGTCTGAGGAGATGGAGGAAATGGAATCCACCGGAATCTGCTTCAGCATATCCTGGTCCACCGCGAAATCCACCCGGATGATTCTCTGCGGGTTGGTCTCGCCTGAGAGTGCAACCTTCGTTACTTTGCCTGCCTGAATGCCATTGATGCGGACGGGCGCGCCGGAGGTCAGTCCGGCGGCATCCGAGACATACACGTGCAGCGGAACCTGATGGGTAAAGAAGTCCATACTGCCCGTCAGCAGAAAAATGAGCAGCGTGACGAAGAACAGCGCCACCAGTCCCAAAATGCCGACCTTTAGCTGTGAGAGATTGACCTTTTCTTTGCTGGGCATAGTTAATTTTCGTGTCTGATGAACCTCTTCACGTACTGATCGTCAGAGCTCTCCAATTCTGGGCGCGTCCCGAAGAAGACAATCTCGCCCTCTTTCATCACAATAAACTTCGTGCGGGATTCGGTCGCATGTTCTTCGGTTGTTTTCCCGTCAACCGGAGTAAGTTCCTCGTCCTTGGGGTCGTAGCGGAAGTTCGCCATCAACTCTCCATCCTGATAGCGATGCGTCACAATCAGCGAGGCCGAATTCCGCACGGCGCGTTCTTTCGCAACGAGCGCCATGATGATGTTCGCCGTGATCGGGTCCAATCCCGCGGTAGGCGAGTCATACAGCACCAGGGGAGGCTCCGTCACGATGGCCCGTGCAATTCCGACTCGGCGCCGCATGCCACCAGAAACCTCGCTGGGGTATTTGTCGAATGTCTGTTCCAGTTCCACAAAGCGCAATGCGTCGCGCACTCGCTTCTCGACATCGTCCTCGGATGGCGCATCCTTCTTCTCATCCTGATCATCGGAAGCCTGCCGGTTCAGCAGCGGGTATTCGACGTTTTCCCCGATGGAAAGCGAATCGAAAAGGCCGCCCTCCTGGAACAGAAAACCGGCTCGGCTGCGGAGCCCGTACAGTTGCTGCTCCTTAAGAGAAGTAACATCTTGACCGAATAACTTAATATCTCCTGAATCCACACAAACTAGCCCGATGATGGCCTTCAGAAGCATCGTTTTTCCGCTGCCTGCGGCCCCGAAAATGATACGAGTTTCGCCTGGATACAGCTTCAGAGAGACATTCCGGAGCGCCCACGTTTGTCCGAATTTCAGATTCACGCCTTCTAACTCTAGGAGCGGTCCGGTTTCCTCTGGCATGGTGTTTTACAAACCCACAAAGATCTTGTCGATCAGGAACGTAACGAAGAAGATCCAAATAGATGCGAAAACGACGGCTTCCGTGGTCGCCCGCCCCACGCCCTGCGTTCCACCTGTCGTGCGCAAACCATAGAAGCAGCCGATCAGCGCGATGATGATCCCGAAGATGAACGGCTTGACAAGGCCTTGAATCAGATCGCTAGGGAAGAGCAAAGCTTGCCAGGAGCTGGACCAAAAGTAGCCGCTGCTCACCAAGTGCAGCAGGGGCACGGCGATGAGATACGCCGCGAACCAACCAATCGCGTCGGCAACCACGGTCAGGCAGGGAAGCATCACCGCAGTTGCAATGAGGCGAGGCACCACGAGCTTTCTGACAGGATCAGTGCCGAGCGCGCGCATGGCATCGATCTGCTCCGTCACCTTCATGGATCCCAGTTCGCTGGCAATACCGGAAGCATTGCGCCCAGCGACATTGATGGCTGTCAGAATGGGGCCGAGTTCGCGAACAAGAGTAACAGCCACGATAGGACCCACTTCGCTGTTCGCGCCATAGGTGCTGAGTGCGCGCGCCATCTGCAGGGCGATGATGGCGCCGCTGAGAGCACCTGTAGGAACAACAATCGGCAGGCTACCTACGCCGATGATGTCCATTTGCAGATAGAGGTCGTCGGAGTAAAACGGCTTACGGACAATGCTCAGAATTGCCCGGCCGGCGAGGAGCAGAAATTCCTGGAAAGACTCGATCCAAGTCGTCAGGATTCGGAGCAATCACGAGCTCCCGGTAGCGCCCTCGCCCACATATGGCTCGATGCTAGCATAGCTTTCCAGGTCGGAAGGTCAAGCTGAGATCGAGGGACAGAAATCGCCAATGGGCGCGTAGAATAGTCCTAATCCTGCTTTGCTGAACGCGGGAAAGCAACTTCCCCATTTATCAGGGCCATAAGTAATATGCCGTTTTTGTCAACCCACCCGAAGGGAATGTTCTTTCGATAACGCTGAGGATATGGATCAGGGTATTCTGCGAGCCATTTGCTAAAGAATTGGTTGAGCTCACTGCCGTGAGCATACCGCAGGTTTACCTTTTTCAGATTGTCGGCATGGGCGAAAAATAAGTGCCCGCTTTTCATGTCCTGGGTTAGCTTCTCCTTTCCCGTGTTCTTGTGATACTGGTACTCGTAGCTGCTGCCCTCAACGGCGGATTTCACCTCGTAATTCGATAAATCAATCCCCGCGGCCAACTTTCTTCCAACATCCTTCACTAAAATCGAAGCAAAGACTTCCCAGTCAGAGGACATCGTAGTACCCGCGGATCGAACGTGCCGGGCCGCGTACAGGCGCAGTTTTCCCTGAAGCGGTCCGAACATGTAGGCGTGAAAGAACATCAGAGCCTTCTCGAAATCAAGTTCGGTAGGAGGCCCGTTGTGCGCTTCGTCTGACATCCGTTAGGCTACGTATTCGCTGATCTGGCTCGCACTTTTGGATATGAGGGGACGGAGCAGGTGCTCTTCGAGCCAGGCGACTACTGGCACCGCAACGCCGTCACCGAAAAGATGATAAGCCTCGTTGTAATTCGCCGGAATCGGGTAGTCCTCGGGCAATCCCATCAGCCTTGCCGCTTCCCTTGGAGACAGAAGCCGCGAACTCACGCTTTCCCCTTGCACGACGAGTACAGTCTGGCGGCTAGAGCCGCCTGTGGGGGTCCGCAGACACCCAGAAATCCCATCAAACCTGACTTCGGCCCGTTGAACTTTTCGTCCATTGCTATCAGCCCTTGTTCGCTTATACACGGTGCCGATTATCGGTTCACCGTATGCCTGGACCTCATGCAATTTCGCGGTATTCACCTCTGACATCATGCCGAGCAAGCGTCTGGTCTGTTCTTTCGTATGCCACCTCACTCCGACAGGGTTGCGCTCGATCAACCCCGAGATCTTCTTAATTGGCGCACTTGGCTCAGGCAGGTTCCACCACATCCAATGTTCCTGAATCCGGCTTGGCAATGCCGCATAGGCTCTCCTAAGAGAAGGCGGATGCCACGCGATATTTGGCTGCCTCAGATATAGATCCGGTGTGACCGTCCTATTCTGTCGAACAGCCACAACGAAGAGGCGAGGACGGGATTGAGGAAGAAATCGAACAGCATCGACGATCATCGCTCCCGCGCGATACCCGCCGTTTACCAGGAAAGCTAATAAAGCCTCAAAATCCCTACCGTTGTGCGACGTAATCGCGCCGACTACGTTTTCAAGGGTGATGATCTCTGGCGCGCGGCCCTCGTCAACCAGCTTGCTGATCAACCTCCAGAACGGCTTAAAGCTGCCGCTGTGATTGCCGTCCAACCCAGCCCCCATTCCAGCGAGCGACAGATCCTGACATGGAAACGAGGCCCATGCCAGATCCGCCGTGCCGGGCAAATCTCGAGTAGTCACGTCGGCTACATCGTCTTCTTTGAGTTCATCGCATCGTCCAAAGTGTGCGCGGTAGGCGGTCGTCTTTTTTCCACACCACTCATTGGCGAAGGTGCAATTCCACTGTTTTCCGAGGCCCAGACGCGCCATTCCCCCGCCCGCAAAAAATTCGTACCACGTGTGCCGATGTGGCATGTTATTCGTCCCTTAGGAACTGCGATAAACGACGGTGGAGTTTCTTCGCGTCCTTGATTTCACATTCCCAAATTACAAGCACTCTCCAGCCCAATTTTTTCAACGCAAATAGGTTTTTCTTATCTCTCGCCGAATTTCGAGCCTGCTTACCTTCCCAATAATCACAGTTAGACTTCGGCAAGGTCGCACAACGACAAGTGTGGCGATGCCAGAAACACCCATGGATGAAGATAGCTTTTCTACGTGAAGGGAACAGAACATCTGGCCGGCCCGGAAGCGTCTCGACATGAAGCCGGTACCTATATCCCGCCTTGTGCAGCATCGTGCGAACAGTCATTTCGGGCCGAGTGTCCTTTGAACGCACCCGACCCATGATTTCGCTGCGTTGCGCCTCAGAAAAGACGTCCATTATTTGTGCTCTTCTTTGGAGCGTACATCATTCTGCAAATTCTGTCGGGGCCTAGCGTGCAGTTTCGGCGGTCGCTTGCGCTCCTAAGCGATACCGCGCTATCTACTTAGAAAACGACTTCACGAACAGGCGACTTGTCGCTTTCATAGCCGTTTTGACTCACAGCCGTAATCGCGTAGCGATAGCTCTTGCCGTGCTCCACTTTGTGATCACTGTATGTGGGTACGTTTATCAGATCACCGAGCCGTTCGAACGCCCCTCCATCCACTGACCGGTAGACATAATATCCCTTCAGATCAGGTTCGGCATTGCGCGACCACGAAAGTTCGATCGATTCAGGTCCACCCAGCGCCGCTAGACTCTGCGGCGGAGAAGGCGGGAAGGTATTAGCGTGAACGATCGAAACCGGCTCTGATGGCAAACTTTCCGCTTTCTCCTGTTGCGCAATAGCCGTGTACGTGTAGCGAGTGTCCCATTGCGAGGTTTCATCCAGGTAAGGCGATGCATCGGCGGTGCCGATCTCTACCGGCGCCGTCTGGCTTGGCCCCTCTCTCAAAATCCGGTATTTGACGTCGGGCGTGGATTTCCACGTCAGCATGTAGCCTTGCTTCACCGCCGTCACTGTGAGGACCGGCTGCTCGAGCGGCGGCACGACATCAAGCACTTCACGGTTTGACCATTGCGAATAGTGGTCGGTCTTTTTGACGGCAGTGCGTACCAACACCGCAATGCGTTGGCCTACCCACGCCCCAGCGGGTATAAATTTTGAAACCGGCACGGGTTTGGGGCTGTCAGGATCGATGGCCGGTAGAGGCAAGTGATACTGCGTGGCGGATGCCGCCCATTGGTCGAAGTCGAAGGGAGTGACTGCCGGCCCTATTCGCAAATCCACTTCGGAGAACCGCTTGATGGTCAAACTGTCGGTCGTGTGTACGGGAGTGGAAAAGTTGATGACAAGTTGATCCCCTCTTTCGACAACTCTCAGATCTGCGATCGGCGTAGGGAGCTCAGGCGAGGGCGGAAGAACGGGCCCAACGTAGCCGCAGCCGGCGCACAGCAAGAATGCTAAGCACCACGCGTACTGTCGCGCCCGCACTACAGAATGTACCTGCTGAGATCTTGGTCCTTCACAATTTCGGCGAGCTGCTTCGACACATACGCCGCATCGATCTTGATGTTCTTCTTCTTGAGATCCGGTCCGTCGAAGGAAATGTCCTCGAGTAACTTCTCCATGATGGTGTGGAGACGCCGGGCGCCGATGTTTTCCGCGGACTGATTTACCTGCGCTGCGATGCGGGCGATCTCCACCACCGCATCTTCGCTGAAGCTGAGTTTGATCCCTTCCGTCTCGAGCAGCGCCGTATACTGCTTCACCAGCGCCGACTTCGGTTCTTTCAGAATGCGAATGAAATCGCCTTCGCTCAGGGATTTCAATTCCACGCGGATTGGGAATCGGCCTTGCAGTTCGGGAATCAGGTCGGCCGGTTTCGAGACATGGAAGGCGCCCGCGGCGATAAAGAGAATGTGGTCAGTGCGAACGAACCCGTGCCTGGTGTTGACAGTGGTTCCTTCGACGATGGGCAGAATGTCGCGCTGAACCCCCTCGCGGCTGACGTCGGGTCCGTGGCCCCCCTCGCGCCCCGCGATTTTGTCGATCTCGTCCAGGAAGACAATGCCGTTTCGCTCCACGCGTTCGAGCGCGATCCGCGTGACCTGGTCCATATCGACCAGCTTTTGTTCTTCCTCCTGAACCAGGTATTCCAGCGCTTCTGAAACCCGCATGTTGCGCTTCTTGGTGCGGGGGCCGAAGAGTCCCGGGATGACATCTTTCAAATTGATGTCCATCTCTTCAATGTTGCCGTTGGTCGAAAGCTCAAAAGTGGGGCCGCGCTCTTTCACGTCCACTTCCACCATGCGGTCGTCCAGTTTGCCGGCGCGCAATTTCTCGCGCAGCTTTTCGCGCGTACGCTCTACGCTTTCGGGGGATTCGGGCTGCGGCGGCATCAGCAACTCCAAAAGCCGGTCTTCTGCCTGCTGCTCGGCGCGATCCGCCACCTGTTCCAGGCGTTCTTCGCGGACCATGTCGATCGAGATGTCCACCAAATCCCGGATCATCGATTCCACGTCACGGCCGACATAACCCACTTCCGTGAACTTACTCGCCTCTACCTTCAGAAAGGGAGAGTTGGCAAGCTTCGCCAGACGGCGGGCAATCTCCGTCTTTCCGACGCCGGTAGGCCCAATCATCAAAATGTTTTTGGGCATCACCTCTTCGGCCATTTCGGGTTCCAGTTTCTGCCGCCGAACGCGGTTGCGCAATGCGATCGCGACTGAACGCTTTGCATCCGCTTGCCCTACCACGTGCTTGTCCAGTTCCGCGACAATCTCGCGCGGCGTCAGTTCATCCAGCAGAGGCGCTTCGTCCGACGACTGCTGAGGAAGATAAATCACCATTACGAAAGCTCCTCATATGTGATGTTTTCGTTGGTGTAAATGCAGATCTCGGCAGCTATCTTCATCGCCCTTTCGACGATCTCACGGGCACCAAGGTTCGTGTTCTCTAACAGCGCAGTCGCGGCAGACTTCGCAAAAGGACCCCCCGACCCGATGGCGGCAATCGGGCTATCCGGCTCAATCACATCGCCCGTTCCACTGACAATGTACATGTCTGTTGCATCGGCGACCAACAACAAAGCCTCCAGGTGCCGCAGCATCCTGTCTGTGCGCCACTCTTTTGCAAGCTCAACCACGCTACGGGGCAGATTGCCACTGTGCTGCTCGAGCTTGGCTTCGAAGCGGGCGAAAAGGGCAAAAGCATCCGCGGTCGATCCCGCGAAGCCAGAAATGATTTTGCCGTTATATAGACGCCGCAACTTGCGAGCGCCGCCCTTCAACACTTCACTTCCCATGGTGACTTGGCCATCACCAGCAAGAACCACTTTGCCGTTGCGCCGCACGCAAAGAATCGTCGTCGAACGGATTTTTCTACTCATTGAAATACGTGACCAGAATTGTAGGTTCGCGGCCGATCGTAAAGGACAGGCCGGATCCGCGTGGAACTTTTATTTCAGCACAGCAACCACCCGCGTTCTGATTCTCGCGTAACGGGGGCCGCTCGGAAGCGCGCGATTACTTCAGATTCTGCTCGAAAAAGGCAGTAGTCTCTTCGAGCATCTGCCGCCGGAGGGGTCCCGTAACAGCATGCGATTTCTCCGGATAAACCACCATGAAAAACTGCTTGTTCGCTTCTTCTAGCGCATTCGCCATCTGGACGGTGTTTAGGAAATGCACATTGTCGTCCTCAATATTGTGCAAAATGAGAAGCTTGGATTGAAGATTGGCTGCCGACGTCACAGGTGAAGTGGTCTTATATGCCTGCTTATCTTCTTCCGGCAAGCCCATGTACCGTTCGGTGTAGATGCTGTCGTAATTACGCCAGTTGGTCACCGGAGCTCCCGCAATCGCGGCCCGGATCAAGCCGGGCGCATTCGTGACCGTATAAAGCGTCATATACCCGCCATAGCTCCACCCGAACAGCCCAATCCGTTGCGGATCCACAAACCCCATCGAGAGCAGGTGCTGGATGCCGGCCTTCTGGTCTTCCAATTCGTGTGCTCCCATATCGTGATAGATCACCGATTCGAACTTATGACCACGGCCGTTCGAACCGCGATTGTCGAGTTGCCAAATGACGTATCCTTTATTAGCTAAAAGTTGGTCCCATGACAACCCCTGCCAAGTGTCTGTCACTTCTTGCACGCCAGGTCCTCCATAAACCATTACGACCGCCGGATACTTCTTCGCTGGATCGAAATTGGCAGGCTTGATGAGGCGTGCATACAGGGGAGTTCCATCGCTTGCTTTCAGGCTCACGATTTCGGTTGGCAAAATGTCATATTCATTCACGTCCGACAAATCAGGCGCGTGAAAAACGCGCACCTCCGTGCCATTGCTCTTGGACAGAACACTCCGCCTGGGGGTTTTTAGAGCGCTGTAGTTGTCCAGGTAATAAGAAGCCGTGGGCGAAAGCGAAATTCCGTGCGTCCCTTCCGCTTGTGTGAGCCGCTGTTTGCCGGTCCCATCCAGGTTGACGGTATACAACTGACGCTCGAGCGGGCTCGCCTCTGTGGACGTGAAGAACACTCTATTGTGCTGTTCGTCGAGGCCCACTACTGCATCCACTTCCCACTCGCCCTTCGTCAATTGCTTCTGCAACGTGCCATCGGAGCCATAGACATAAAGATGACGAAATCCATCGCGCTCGCTGGTCCACAGAAGCCGTCCGTCGGAGAGGAAGTCTATGTCGCCTTTAACGTTGATCCAATGCGGGTCTTCTTCGTGAAGAAAAACGCGCGACGCTCCAGTTTCTGTGTTGGCAACCAGCAGATCGAGCTTGTTCTGGATGCGGGGCAACTTCTCAACCGCAATCTCATGACTGGACGGCAGCCACGCCACACGTGCGATCAAATTCCCACGCGGCTCGCCAAAGTTCATCCACTGTGTTTCGCCGCCTTGCGCCGGCACGATCCCTATCCGCACCTCTGCATTAGGATCCCCAGGCTGAGGAAAGCGCTCCGGTTCAAGCACGCCGTGATGATTCAGAAGGGAAACTTGCGGAAAAATCGGCTCCTGCGTGACATCGAACTGCATATAAGCGATGTAGCGCGAATCGGGTGACCACCAGTGCGCGGTTCCGAGGTCCAATTCTTCGGGATAGACCCAATCCAGCTCGCCATTGAGCAAAGTGTCGGAGCCGTTGCTGGTTAACTGCGTTACCTTTCGTGTTGCAATCTCGATAGTAAAGAGGTTCGGTCCGCGACGGAATGAGACAAACCTGTTATCGGGCGACAGTTTCGGATCGCGCTCCGCCACATTGCTTTTCGTGAGCTGATCGAAACTACCCGCTTTCACATCCACCAGGAATAGGTCTCCAGATGCGGCGACCAGCACGCGATTGCTGTCCGCAAACCATTGGACGTCCCGTTCCCCCACGCGGCGGTTCGTCCAGTCATAGACTTGCGAAGGTTCGCTCGTTTCCGCGGCGGCCTCCAGCTTACTCATCACTATAATGTCTCGCTGCTTGCCGGACGGGACATCGTAGAGCCTCAACGTGCCCTCGCGGGTCTCTACGAATTGCGATCCATTCGGGGCCCAAGTGATATCCGAATTGTGTCTATGTCTGGCGGCGCTCATGAGTGCGTCCACCGTGACTGGCTTTTTCTCAGCGTGGACGGCGGATACGGCGAGTGCCATCATACATCCGGCGCCAAGTAGGCTGCGCAGCATAAAAGAGAACTCCTGATGTCTAGGAAAGCACGATCCCACGCGGCACGACAGAAAACGATGCAGATTCGCGACGCTCTCCCCCAAAATCCTGGCTGTGTGTTGCAGATTAGACACACTGTTCCGGGCTGAAGCCGCTTAGAATCAATCGATTAGCCGTACTCCAACGACCTGATCTGATATTCTGTTCTCGTCCTGCATGTACTGCGAAACGACTGTCCGCCGTCCGGTGGAGGTAGAAGGTGTTGGCCTTCATCATGGAGCCCCTGTTCACCTGCGCATCGCACCCGCCCCGCCGGGCACGGGAATCGTATTCATCCGCACCGATCTGGACAACACCCGTATCGAGGCCAGTTGGGAGTATGTTGCCCGCGTCAGCTATGCCACCAGCCTGATGCATCCGCAGGGGATCTTCATCTCCACCACGGAACACCTGCTGAGCGTGTTGTATAGCATGGGCATCGATAACGCCTTCATTGAGCTGGATAATCTGGAGGTTCCGATTCTGGACGGCAGCGGCTTGCCGTTTATCGAGCTGTTGCGACAAGCGGGACGGCACGAATCTCGCCGTCTGCGCCGCTATATGCGGATTGTGAAGCCGGTGAGCGTGCAATCGAACGGCAAAAGCGTTGCTATTCTGCCTTGCGATACCTTTCAGTTGCGCTGCCACAACTTTTTCGATCATCCGATGGTGGGCGAGCAGGCGCTCGAGCTTGAAGTCACACCGGAAGCATACGCCGAGAGGATCGCCCCGGCACGAACCTTTGGGTTTGAATATGACCTCGACCAATTACGGGATATGGGCTTGATTCGCGGAGCGTCGCTCGACAATGCCATCTGCTTTACCCGCGAAGGCGTAGCGAACCCTGGCGGCCTGCGTTTCCCGGATGAGTGCTGCCGCCACAAAGCTCTCGACCTAATTGGCGATCTGGCGCTGATCGGGCGCCCCCTGCTGGGTCAAGTGGTCGCCGAAAAAGCCGGACACGCCATGCATGTCGCGCTCGTGAACAAAATCATGTCCGATTCCTCGCTCTACGAGATTGTGACACTAAACCGCGCCGCAGCTTAAAGTTAGAGAGCTCTTTTAGGAAAGGCCACATGCTGCTGATCCAACTCCTGGGTAAGATGTGGTCTTGCGCCTGCTTCCGCATGCGATAACTCTTCTCCGGCTCTTCGCCGCCCCTGTGATCGCGTGGCTCATCGTGCAGCGGCGTTTCCGCGAGGCAGTCGCGCTGGTGCTGCTCGCCGGAATGACCGACTGGCTCGATGGCTTTGCAGCTCGTAAGCTCAAGATCAGCGGAAAACTCGGCGTCGTCCTCGATCCTATCGCCGACAAAGTACTTCTCGTAACCCTCTTCTTTGCTCTGACCGCCGTCGGTCTGATCCAGTTCTGGCTGTTCTGCCTCGTGATGGGACGCGACTTGGTGATCGTAACGGGCGCTCTTTTGCTGCGTCGTTTCCGGGGTATTCGCGAGTTCACCCCTTCCATGCTGGGCAAAGAGAGTACCTTTTTCCAGATTGTTTTCGTTTTCCTGGTCCTGCTATGGGCCTCATTACCCATCGAATTCCTGCTCTGGCTGCGTATTATGGCCTTTTGGGTGACTGCTCTCTTTACCGCCGCCAGCGGGGTCGATTATGTCCGGCTGGGGATCCGGCTCACGGCGCGAAAGCCGGTCTCCGGGACTTCGTAGAGCGGAAAGGTACGGATTTTTGCTGGTACGTCCCCTCTCCGTTCAAAGCCGGATTGACGGGGCGGAAGGCGAAGAGTAGCCTGAGAGCATGGAGCCGACCGTCGAAATCTATCAGCCGTCGCGCTTGTACGCTCGAGTCGGCTGGGTGGCGGTGTCAGGTTCCGCCGTTTGCATTCTTTGCGGTTTGCGGGCCCCGCTCGCTTTTATTCCCGCTTTCCTGTGCGCCGTTACGGCGGCGGGGCTCTGCTGGCTCTCTACCCGGCCGGTCATCCGCGTTGGCGAAACCCAGTTCAACATAGGTGACCGCGCCATCGCCTGGCGCGAAGTTCGCGAAATCAATAGCAGCCGCTTCGTTTCACCTCTCATTCTTCAACTCAAGTTGACGAACAGCCGGCGCAAAACGCTCGTCTTCCCCGGTGAACCCGAACGCATCGCCAGGCTCATGTACCAACTTCGAAGGAACTCCCATTTGGCGACGTTCGACGGCGTGGCGTACCGGGATTACTGGACCTGGACCACCTTGACGGCCCTGCACGGGGAAAACCAGACCATGGACCAGCCAGTGCGAATGTTAAGCAGCGAAGACGAGGACGAGATCGAGCGCATGTATCAGAAACTGAAAACGGTCGGTCGCATCGACTCGCGCGGTTCGGATTCATCGCAAACCTCTGATGAGGACTAGCGCAAAGGGCGCGGCTGAGCACCGCCAAACACGAAAGGAACTCGCCGGTTCTTTGGGCGGAGCGCTTAAAAGCGTGCCCGTTTTGCGCGAGTTTACCCAAATCCTGTCCTTTAGCCGTGCGAGGCGGCGCGGCTGCCTTTATCCTTTCCTGGCTCTGATCGTCCTCGCGGCGGCAGCTTGGCTCTTTTCCAAGTCTTTGCTCACCGCCCTGGGCAGTGCCTTGGTCGAAGATGACGGGCCGCACAAGGCCGATGCGATTCTAGTGCTCGGCGGCGATGAGGCTGGCTTTCGAATTATGAAAGGCGCGCAACTGGCGCAAGCTGGGTACGCCCCGTACGTGATCGTCGACGGACCAAAGACGCTCGGCGGTTACGAGTCGGACGTCACTATCAAATATGCCGAGCAAAACGGTTATCCCGATTCGCTCTTTCACCCGCTGCACCTTCCTCCCGGCGTCAATTCCACGCGCGCCGAATCGCAATACGACGGTCTCTATCTCAAGCAGGAGAAGATCCACAAAATTCTGCTCGTCACCAGCAACTACCATACGCATCGGGCCGCCAGTTTGATGCGTAAGAGCAATCCGTCGCTGCATGTAGTGGTTGTGCCCGCGCCCGACCAGTCCTTTACGCCAAATAGCTGGTGGAAAACGCGCGAGGGCCAAAAAACATTTTTGCTGGAATGGTTAAAGACCGTGGCAACCTGGCTTGGGATGTAAATGCTGAAATCGCTGTCCACCCTTTGGCCTTATTTGCGGCGCTACCAGCGTGGCATGGCGCTCGGAATCGGTGCGCTGCTGATGAAGGATGTGCTGGCAGTCGCTTCACCGGTCGTGATCAAGGCGGGTGTCGATTCACTCACGCGCGGATTTCAAATCAGGATTATCATTCAACTAGCCGGGTTGCTGATCGCTATATCGCTGGTAAAAGGAGTATTCCAGTACTGGATGCGCGTCATTCTGATCGGAATCTCGCGCGATATCGAATACGATCTCCGGAACGATCTGTTCGGCCATCTTGTCGAGCTGTCGCAAGATTTCTACTCTCGCTATCGCACCGGCGACATCATGGCTCGCAGCACGAACGATCTGAATGCCGTCCGCATGATGCTGGGACCGGGCATCATGTATTGGACCGAGACCAGCGTGATGTTGCTGCTGGCGGTGGCTGTGATGGCGCGAACGGATCTTCGCCTGACGTTGATCGCGCTCTCTCCAGCGCCGCTGGTTTCGATCGCAGTGATCTTCTTCGGAAGGCGTATTCATGCGCGCTTCGAGCACATCCAAAAGATGTTTTCCGATATCAGCAGCAAAGTCCAGGAGAATCTCGCGGGTGTTCGTGTCATGCGCGCCTATGCGCAGGAACAGGCGGAAGTGGCCCAATTCGAAAGTCTGAACCAGGATTATATCCGCGAAAATATTGGCCTCGCCCGCATTCAGGCATTGTTCATGCCGCTGCTGCAGGCGCTCATCGGCCTAACGTTTCTGCTGGTCTTGTGGGCCGGCGGCCGGCAACTCATCGCAGGGGCGTATCAGCCTGGGTAGCTTCGTCATGTTCAATACGTACATGGGCATGTTGATTTGGCCTATGATTGCGTTTGGCTGGGTGGTGAACCTGATGCAGCGCGGTACGGCCTCGCTGAACCGCATCAACGAGATTCTGCACGAGCGTCCGAGCATAGACCGGCCTCCTGGAGAAGCCTCGATATCCGGCGGACTGTTCTGCCGATATTCGCTTTCGCGACGTTACCATGGCGTTCGCCGACCGGCAAACGCATCTCAGGAGTGGATCTGACCATCGATTCGGGCGAAACAGTGGCGATTGTGGGTCATACCGGCAGCGGCAAGACCACGCTGGTCAATCTCATTCCGCGCTTGTTCGATCCGACCGACGGAGCGTGGAACTCGGAGGCATGGATCTGCGACGGTTCGATCCGGAAGACCTGCGCCGCCAGATTGGGTTCGTTCCGCAAGAGACCTTTCTGTTCAGCGCGACGCTGGCAGAGAATATTGCCTGGGGAGTACCGGAGCCACCACCCGAGCAGAATCGATGGGCGGCGGAAGTGGCGGGACTAGCTTCCGACATCGAGGCTTTCCTAACGGACTCGATACCGTCATCGGCGAGCGCGGACTTACGCTTTCAGGCGGCCAGAAACAGCGCACAGCAATTGCGCGCGCGATTTTGCGCGATCCACGTATTCTGATTCTCGACGACGCGCTTTCGAGCGTGGATACAGTAACGGAAGAGAAGATTCTGAATGGACTGGCAAGCGTAATGCGGGACCGAACCACAATCCTGATCTCCCATCGCGTGTCTACAGTTCAGAATGCGGATCGCATCGTGGTATTGGCCACGGGTCGATTGTGGAAAGCGGCACGCACGAAGATCTGCAGCGGCGCGGCGGCTATTACGCCGAACTCTACCAGAAACAACTACTAGAAGAGGAACTGGAGGCAATCTGAGCCATGGAGCACACGATCAGCAGGCGGTCTTTTGTCGCAAGCATCCCGGCGGGAATCGGATTGGCGGCGTTCACCGGCGCGACCGCCAGGCACAGGAGTACCGCATCAACAGCGCGGATATCAAGCTCGGCGTGGCGTCCTATTCGTTCCGCAAATTCTCCCGAGCGCAAGCGATCGCAGATGACCAAGCAACTTGGCACGCCCTACCTGAACGTAAAGGACTTCCATCTGACGCTCGACAGTACGCCGGAAGAGATCGATGCCGCGAAGAAAGAGTTTGCCGACGCCGGCATAATCCTGGTGGGCTGCGGAAACGTCAGCTTCAGCAAAGATGACGAAGCCGACATCCGCAGCAAGTTCGAATACGCCAAGCGGGCCGGGTTTCCGTTGATCGTTTGCGCGCCGACGCACGTTACTCTGCCGAAGCTCGAGAAGTTCGTCAAGGAGTACAACATCAAAATTGCCGTTCACAACCACGGACCGGAAGACAAGAACTTCCCGACTCCTCAAAGCGTTCTTGCGGTGGTGAAGAACATGGATCCGCGCTGCGGGCTTTGCATCGATATTGGCCATACCTCGCGCACCGGCGTAGATCATTGTCGGTTCCATCGCGGAAGCGGGACCGCGTTTGCTCGATATGCACGCGAAGGACCTTGCGAACCCCATGGTGAAAGAGAGCCAGGTAGCCGTGGGTGAAGGCAAACTACCCATCCCGCAAATTTTGCAACAGTTGGTCAAGATGAGGTACAACGGCTGCGGTGAATCTGGAATACGAGATTAACGATACCGATCCGATGCCGGGCATGCAGAAAAGTTTCGCCTACATGCGACAGGTTCTCAGCAATATTCAGAGCAAAGCGTCTTCCTGATCTATCGCCCGGCGAGAACCTTCGGTTCTGCTTAAGGCGAGTTCCGGAATTTCGATGAGAGTTTGCGTTCCTTGTCCCGGCCGGCTGTCGATTTCCATACGGTAGCCCGGCCCGAAAAGCACACGCAAGCGCTCATTGACATTGCTGACGCCGATTCCTTGCTCGAATATGTTGTGCGAGCTTTTATTCCGGAATCCCCAGCCCGTCATCTTCCACCAGAATGCGTAAACGCGTGCCTTCGAGCCAAGTGCGCAATCGAACCATGCCGCCTTCCACTTTGTTCGCGAGACCGTGTTTAATTGAGTTTTCAATGATCGGCTGCAGGATCATGCTCGGAACCAGACGGTCGAGCGTCTTCGGGTCGATTTCCTTGTAGAACTTCAGCTTGTCTCCGAAGCGCACCATCTCGATCGCAAGATAGTCGTCGATAAACGAGATCTCTTCGCGCAAGGGCGAGAAATTTTCGGTCTTCCGCAACAGCCGCCGCATAATATTGGACAACTTGTAAATCATGCTGCGCGCGCGATCGGGATCGATGCGAATCAGCGTCGAGACCGAGTTGAGCGTGTTGAAGAGGAAATGCGGGTTGATCTGATTCGTCAGTGCGGCCAATCGCGCCTCCGTCAGTCGAACGCGTTGCAATTCGATCTGTTTTTCGGCCCGGAAACTACCCCAGACGCGGATGGGCAATGAGACTGCGAAACAGCGCCGCTCACCGCACAGGCTGCGAAGAGCCCCGGTGTGAGATCAGCGCCGCGGCAGCGCTCTCGAAGATGAAGAACGTATTATGCTCGCGAGAACAGAAGAAGACGCCCCAACGCAGCGCCTCGGTGCTGAGAACAATGGCATTGCAAGCGACGTTAAAGGCCGCGCGCTCGACTACCCGGCGTTGAATGGCGTTGCGATTGAGCCGTAGCGCCTGACGAAGCAGCCGGTACAGGTTGAGATCGACGAAAGGAGAGAAGTACCAGATATCTTCCTTCTGAGGCGCAAGATCATGCATGATGGCCCCAATGATGCCGGCGGCTGCATACAGCGGCATGGACATGAACTTGCCGGTGAACATGTCGGGCACGGAAACGCAGATGCCCGTCATCAGGCCGCTGACATATCCCCCGAGCATTCCAGCAATCTGCGCACCCTCGAGCGCGAGATCGATGGCAGGGTACTGGTGATGGCTTAGAACACGCACTTCCGCGCTGGCGCCGAATACGACGGAAAAGACCAATGCGAGTTGCAGCCGCTCTACGATCGTCCGCTCGTCGCGCAATAGAATCTTTTGGATCCGCGCGAAGCGCATCAGAATACTGGCGATAGAAGCGGAGACTGCAACTTTGATGAGAAGTGCGGCGAGCTGCGATTGATCGGGCATCAACGGCTACGGCTTCTATAATAGGGGTTATCGGGCCTTTCTTCCTGCTTTCCTCCTTTCCCGGGGTCCTTCCCTAGTGTGTTCGACAAAACAAAATTATAGGCGGTATGCTGTGGCTCATGTCCACTGCCCGCGCTTGTCTCGTGCCGGTTACGCCTGCTGTTTCGTTGCCGGATCAGATGCTCTTGTTCGATGCTGGTGTCGATGTGGCGCGTTTGCGCCTCGCCCGGGAGGTCCTGTTGAAAGCGACGAAAGCTCCTAATACCGAGTCTGCGTATCGAAGCGCCTGGAAGCTGTTCTGCCGGTGGTGCCAGGAGGCTGGGCGCCTTCCTCTTCCTGCTTCATCTGAGACCGTTTCTCTGTATGTAATGGCCCTTCTTGAGGAGCGGTACAGGTTGAAAACGATTCGCGTGAAGCTTTCGGGAATTGCGTCTCAGCATCTTGCTGCCGGTCTGCAGAGTCCGATCGATGATACGGCGCGGCTGTTGCTTGGGAATGCTGCGCGTATTTTGCAGGAGCGCCCGCGCAAAAAGGCTGCGGTGATGCCTGAGCAATTGCGGGTTGTGTCCGCGCTTCTTTCGGGTGGCGATGACCTGGATGCCCGTGATCTGGCTCTTTTCTTGTTGGGATTTGCTCTGGGCTGGCGGCGTGCTGAGCTTTCTGTGCTCGATTTGGCCGATCTGTCTTTTCGCTCGGATCGTGGGGTTGTCGTAACGCTGGGTGCATCTAAGACGGATCAGGAGGGCAAGGGGCGCGTTGCTTCGATTCCGTTTGGTAGCCATTCGGAGACGTGCCCGGTGCGAGCTTTAGATGCGTGGCTTCGCGTTCGCGGGCGCTGGCGTGGCCCGCTGTTCTGTCGTTTTGATGGGCGTCGCCGGTTGTTGCGTGCTCGGTTAAGTGGTCATGCGATCTGTAGGGTAACGAAGGATCTGCTGGGCCGTATTGGTGAGGATTCTCGTTTGTATGGTGCTCACTCTTTGCGGGCTGGCATGGCTACGGCCGGTGGTGAGAATGGGGCTTCTGACATTGCGATTATGCAGCGCGGTGGCTGGAAGTCGATGCAGACCGTCCTCGGTTACGTGCGTCCTGCGCAGGGCTTCCGCGTCGATCCGCTGGCCGGGGTTCTCTGATCTCGCGCGGGTAAATCTGAATTCACATTTTCGCGATCGCTGCCGACTGTCCTGGCATGTGGCGATTTTTACTCGCGGTTTTTCTTTGCTTCAGCATCTGGGCGGCGCCGCGCTGCGGGTCCTGCGCGCGCGATCAGCGCGGCCGCATCGTGCGATCCTCTGCTGCGCGATGGGAGTTTCGATGGGAGCATCCCTGTCCTGCAACTGGCGAAAGCCGTGGTGCGTGCCCTGGCTACGTCATCGATCACATCAAGCCGTTGGCGTGTGGCGGTGCGGATTCGCCGAGCAACATGCAATGGCAAACGACCTCGGCTGCGAAAGAGAAGGACGGGTGGGAACTGGTCGGCTGCACGCGATAGCGTTCAGCGGGCGCCGGCGGCTGTTTGTCCACTGACCGCGGCGCCCTCAGTTTGGCGACTGCTCATCGCCCGATACCATCTTCCCGCGCTTCCCAGGCTCGCCCATCGCTTGCGCCTGGTCGCGAGCTGGGCTCGCGCGGTCCGCACTGGTTACCGTTGTTCTCGTTGGAGATTACGCACCATGCCTGTTTTCATTGTGTCTCCGCCCGGTGTTGAGGGAGCCCCCCTGGGGGGGCGCACGGGAAGTTAACCGGGCGGAAGGCACGCGACGCGATCGCGGCGCGGGCAGCGCAGAGGCGGGCGGCGCCATGCGCCGATCCGCGAAGAGCGGCAAAGCTTCGGGCGGGGCGGGGGGAGTGATTGAATGAACGCGGCCGCCAGGCCGCGTACCTAAGAGTCTTTGCGCTTCGGCGCTTTGGTTACTGTGGCTGGCTGTGCTGGCGGTGGGTTTTTGAATTTGCCATCTGCGGCGCGATGGGTGATTTTGTTGGCGTGCTTCTTCTTCGCTGCGGAGGGCGGGAGTGTGTCGTTCTTCATGCGGCCACGATAGCAGCGCGTCGGGCGAAGTTTGGAGGCCTCGCCCGCGCGGGTTGCTTCAGTTTTCGCCTTTTGCGAGGCGGTCCATCAGGGTGAGCATGTCCTCATACGCGTGCTGTTCTTCGCTGGTGAGGAGCGCTTCTGTAACGATGGCGGCTGCGATGGTGTTTGCTTCGCGGGCGGCGTCGTTGATCTTATAGGCTGCGCGGAGTGCTGTCCGCGCGTTTTCCGATTCGAGCCACAGTTCGAGGTCTGATTTCGGCATCAGCGTTCCTCCTGGCGATCTTGGTCGATGAGGTAGCCGCGTGCGCGTGTCAGCATCTGGATGGCGTTTTGGAGTTGTAGGCGTCGGATGAAATTGCGTTCGGTTCGTGCGAGTTCATCTAGCCTGTTGAGTGTGGCGCAGAGGATTTCGAGCGCTTCGCGGATGGCTCTGCGCATTTGTGCCTCGTTCATTTGCGCCTCGCTGTGGTGCGGCCGGTGATGAGCTTCGCTCCCGGTACTTCGGTCCCGGCTCTGAGAGCCGCTTCGATGGCGTCCTTGCGTGGCTCGAAGCATTCCTCGATCTGCACTTCGATGTATTCCGCTGGCAGTTCTTCGGCGTTGAAGATGTCCAGTTGGTCGGGTAGTGGAACGATGGTAAACCCGCTGGTGATTCCTTCCATGCGTTTTGTTTGCAGGATGGTTGCGCAGGCGCAAACGTATTTCCGCAGGCGGTCGATGTTGTTCTTAGCGGCCTTCGCGCGGGCGCTGATTCGCTTCGCCTCGGCTTTGCATGCGGATTCTCTGGCTGCCAGTTCCGCAAGCACTCCGTTGATTGCGTCGATTTTCTGGCGGCTGCCGATGATGCGGTCCTGGATGAGGAGTTCGCCCGCTGCGCGTTCCTCTTCGGTTTTGGCGGCGGCGCTGTTTTCGAGCAGATCGATGATTTCCCAAATTTGCTCTTCGAGCGTGCCGGCACACGCGGTCTGCGGTTTGGATGCGACGATCTCAAAGCCGCTGTGTTGGGCGGCCGCCATTAGCGGCCGCCTTTCCGGTGTTCGATGTATAGCGTGATCGCGAGCGCCCGGATGTCTTCCGGCTGGAACTGAATTGGAAGCCCGTTTTGGTGCGCTTCTTTTTCGGCCTGGCCGCACGCGATGCACGCGCCGCGCAGGAACGGCAGCAGTTGTTCCGCCAGTGGCCAGCTTTGCGATGGCGTTTCAGCGGGCGGCTTCGCCTGTTGCTTTGCGGCTTCCTCTTTGGCTTCGGCTTCCGCTAGCAGGCGCCGTGCGCGTTCGACTTCGCTTTCCTGTGCCTGGCTTTGGGTGATGTGTTCGGCGAGTTGCTGTTGCTGTCGCGTGGCGGTTTGGGCCCGCGATTCCTGTTTGCGTGGCGCATCGGATTGCGCGAGTTCGGCTTTCCAGATGTTGTTGCGGCCGTTCTTCGATTTGGTGAGCGCGATGGTGTCGCCGCGTTTGGCTTCGGTTCGGTCGATGGCTGCTTTGCCCGCTTCCGGCAGGAAGAGAATATCTTCGCCGCCGTTGCATTTGTAGCCGAAGTACTTGCCGTTGCGGTTTTCCCCTTCGATGGGCGAGTCAAACTCCAGCGTGAGCAGCTGCGGTTTGCCGAGTTCGAGTTCGATCACGTTGCGTTCGCTCATGCGGCCAGCTCCACGCGGATGCTGAGCACGTATTGCGGCGCGGTCGCATCATCGAACATTTCCAGCGCAGCGAACAGCTGCGCGGGGCTGAGGCGGATGATTTCTTCGCGCACTTCAGCGGCGTTGTCTTCGAGCCACCGATCATAATCGGCGATGCAGACCGGGCACAATTCAGCAAACGAATTTGCCGACTGTGAACAGGAGCACTTGAGAGGTTGGGGCGTGCCGTTGCACACTCCAGAGGGGGGCTGACCATGCTGATTCATGGTTGGTTTCCTTTCGTGGGGCCGCTGTTGACGCAGTGGCCCTACTCATCTATCGGGCTTAAAGAGCATCCGCAATAGGCCGGATTTTCCCGACCTTCCCCGGTTTTCCCTGACCTTCTCTTTCCCCGCTTCCCCCTTCGGGGGACGGGAGGGGGCGGTTTTTGCGTGCGGGCCGCGGGAGTGCCAGCGTTGCGCTTTTTGCAACGCCCGAGCATGCCCGGCGGCGGCTGGCCGGTCCCTGGCTTTTCGCGGCGGTGAAGTGAGGCTTGTTCCTTGCGCATTTTTTTGCTGCCGTTGCAAAAAAATGAGGAGGGCCGCGCTAAAGCCGAGGGGGCCAGCTGCCGACCGTGGCCGCACGCTTTCGAAGCTGCTTTTTTCCTTGCGCCTGCGGCCTGTGACGGTGGCCGATGTCAGAACGCCGCGTTATCGGGCGAAGCGAAACGCCCGGCGCATCGTTCAGCGTGTTGCTGGTTCTTGCTCCCGGTTAAGGGAGGGGCGGTGCGCCTGGGCTCGTTCGATTATCGCGCCGGGTGGCGGATAACGCGTGTTCTGAAAGAGGCGACCTTCCTGCCGGCAGGCTGGGCGGGGGCGTTGCGGGGCGCAGCTCCCGCTCGAAAGGGGCCGCGGAGCCCTGCGGAGCGGGAGGGGAAAGGCTTTTCCCCTGGCGTGTGGCTGTGCTGCTCTGGTGATGGTACTTCGGCTGGTTGCATGACCGTCCCGGTCACAGAACATCCGCCGTGGCTAACTCAATCGCCTATATCGCGTTCTGCTGGCTCGGCGCGGGTGTATGACTCGTGCCTTTGTGAGTCTGGCGGGGATGGTGAAACGGTTGCGTTTTCTGTTAGTGCCGGTTGTGCTTTCGGCGGGCGTGTCCTGGTTCTTCGGTTCGTTGTCGAAGGCTCAGACTCCGGCGCCTCCTGTGATGTCCGCGCTGTATGTGACGACTGTGTCGCAGCTGCCCCCGGCGGGCGGCGGCTGGAGCGGTCTGATTGTGTTCGTGAGCGATGCGACGACCTCTGCTGATTGCTCGACGGGCGGGGCGACGTCCGGCGCGTTTCTGGTGGCGTGCGGCAGCGATGGAACGTCTTGGGCGGCTATGCCGGTTGGTCATTAGCTGTGGGCCGTCCCTGCACGATTTGCATCCACGCTGAGCGTGTCCAGATCGATCGGGAGATCATTGCCGGGCTTCCATACCGGGACATTTCGGGACGGTTTGAGGTTTCGAAATCGGCGGTGGAGCGGCATGCCGGCGAGCACCTGGCGGCGGCGATCGCGCGGGTGGCTGACCTGGCGGCGGTCGATGCTAAGCAACTGATCGGTGAGATTCGCGCGTTGCGCGAGACGACTTTCGGCGTACTCGAGGAGGCGCGGCATGCCTCCGATCACGGCGCGGCGCTGCGTGCTCTTGAGAGGCTGGAAAAACAGACGGAGCTGGTCGGCCGGCTGGCTGGTGAGCTTGTCGATCGGCAGCGTGTTGAGCACGTGGCGGTTGTGTTCGCTGCTGACTGGCTGGCGCTTCGGCCGAGAATTGTGGCGGCGCTGCGCCCGTTCCCTGATGCGACTGCTGCGCTGCTGAGTGCGTTGGCCGATGCTGGCTCGTGATCTTCGGCAGGCTCTGGATCCCGTCGCGTTTTTCCGTGAGTCTCTCCGGATGGATCCGGATCGACATCAGGCTGCTATCCTTCGCGGTCGCGGTTATCGTGACGCGCTCAACTGCACGCGCAAGTGGGGGAAAACGACGACGGTCGGCGGCGCTGCTCTTCACGAGGGCAATTACGTCGCCGGTTCGAAGATCGTCGTTATCGCGCCGTCCTCGCGTCAGAGTTCCATTTTGCTGGGCAAAGTTGAGGAACTCGCCGATGTCGCCCGTGTTCGCGTTTCAAAGCGGCCGGGTGATGATCCTGGCTTACTGCTCCCGCTCGGCGAACTGATCGCGCTTCCTGGGAGTGAGGCGACGATTCGTGGTCTTGAGGGTACGACCTGGTTGATCGTCGATGAGGCGGCGCGTGTTCCTGACGCGGTGTACTATGCGGCGCGTCCGTTTCTCGCGAATACAAACGGCCGCATCTCGCTGATGTCGACGCCGTTTGGAAAGCGCGGTTTTTTTTACAGTGAGGTTCATAGCGGTCGGTTCGATGTGACCTGTGTGCCTGCGACGGAATGTCCGCGCATCTCGCCTCAGTTTCTGGCGGATGAGCGGCTCACGTTGCCGGATAGCTGGTTTCGACAGGAATATTTATGCGAGTTCACGAGCGTGCAGCATGCGATGTTCGATCACGACCTGGTGTTGAAGAGTCTGGCTCCGGAGCTGCAGCCGTTATGTCTGTAGGGCCTGTGCGCGAGGTTCGCTGCTGGCTGGCGTGCGACATCGGCAAGGTGAACGATCCTGCTGCGTTGCTGGTTTTAGAGCGCGTTCGAACGTTTACGCCTGGTCCTTTCGACCCTCGTTCTGGTGAGTCCGGCAGCTGGTCTGTTTCGTATGGTGTGCGCTTTTTGGAGCGGCTGAAGCTTGGCACGCCCTATCCCTTGGTTGTCGATCGCCTGGAAACTGTTTGCGATGCGCTGATCGCTCAGGCTCCGGTGGCTGGCCAGCTGGCGGAGCTCGTCGTGGATGTGACGGGCCTCGGCCGGCCTGTCTTCGATTTCATTGAAGAGCGGCGGGTGTTGGGTCGTCTCGTAGATGGTGAGCGCAAGCGGCTGCGCGTTCCTTCGTTCGTGGGTGTGAGCTATACCAGCGGTCAGGTGGCCCGGCCTGCAGCCGATGGCACGCGCATTTACAACGTCCCGAAACGTGATCTGGTCGCGCGTGCGGTCCTGCTGTTTCAGCGTCAGGAATTGCGGATCGCCGAGGGATTGCCGGATGCTCCGGTGCTCGTGAATGAGCTTGTGAACTTTCAAGAGTCGCTAACTGCGGCGGGTAATTCGACGTATGGCAACGATGGCAAGCTGGCGAAGAATGATGATCTCGTGAATGCGTTGGCTCTGGCTGCGTGGCGTGCGGTTGGTTCGCTGCCGCACGTGCTGGAGGGCTCGCAGCGGCTGCTATGAAGCCCAGCTGATCACGGCGGTGATTTTTGCTGACTGCGTTCCTTCGAGGTCATAGGCGTTGAGCCGCGCGGCTGCGTTGGTGCCTGCGTTCGAGCCCACTTTCAGGCCGGGTAAGTTGTAGCCGAGCAGCACCTGATTTGCTTCGATCAGTTGCGCGACGGACCACACATAAAGCGGGGTCCACGTGGTTCCGTCCGGTGTGTCTTCCAGCCCGATGCGAAAGCTTGTGGCCTGCACGTCGGTGGCGATGAGGTTGATCTGATAGTTTGGCGTGTCGATGAGGTAGGTGGATTGAGCGGACCCGCTCACTGGTCCTGTGCCGGTGACAACGGCGCTGGACGCTAGGACGATTTGGCCCATGCTGTGAGGGTAGCCGCACTGGGTTTGCAAACGGCGAGGCGAAGCCGCCGCCGAAAAAGGGAGCCCCCCTGGGGGGGCGGATGGGCCGTAGGCCAGGCGGCGGAAGCACGCGGCGACCGCAACGCGGGCGCCAGGGGCAGTGACGGCCGGGCGCAGGCCCGCAACGCGGGACGGCGAACCGGCAAACGGCAGATCTGGGGCGGGCCGGGGGGACTGATTGAATGACGCGCGGGCGACGAAGGAGCCGCGCCCCCGAGCCACTGCTGCGGGTCAATACCCCTGCGCAGTTTGCAAACTCTTTGCCCTTGTGATCCGATGGCTCGGGCCGCTAGCGTGGCGCTGGAGGTTTTTTCCATGTGTTTTCGTTCTCGGGCGGCTGCCGCGGTAGCCGTCTTTGTTCTTTTCGTTGGCTCGGCTTCTGCTGTTCAGGCTGCGCCTGTTTCTGCGCCATCGGCCGCATCGAGTCAGCTCGCTGGGCTTTGGCGCGCTGCCAAGGTCGAACTGATCGCGTGCATTGTTCATCGACCGAATGCTCTGACGCTGTTGCTCAGGTCCGCGCGGTTGGCGCCGACTACGAGTCTGGTGGCGATCCTGGGCTGCTTTTTAATCGTTTGGCTGGCACTGGGCATGACGGCGTTGAACACTGTCTTGCAGCGCGAGTCTGGCTCTTCCGGGTCGCGGGCCTATTCGATGGGCCTGGCGCTGTTTTCTCGTTTGGCTGCTGCCCCTTCCTCGCGTTTCGTTCGGCTTGATTCGTATGGCGAGGATGCGTGCAAGCAGAATTGCGATCGGGTGTTTGTGGCGTTGGCTCTTGTTCGTTCCGCCCCCTGCTGCCTTTCGAGGTTTTGTGTGTCGGTGGGGCGATTGGAGGTTACATCAATTGCCTGGAGTTGGTGCGATTCGGAGCAGTCGAGTGCGAATGTTGTGGCCGCTGGTCCTGGGCCGGACACTCGTTCCGGTGGCCTCTGTGATGGCGGGCTCTGTGAGTTCTCCGTGGTGTTCCTGGTTCCTTCTACTCCTTCGGCTGCGCAGTTGGCGGGTGCTGTTCCGAAGCTGTCTGGCCGGTTCAGTGGCTCGGAGTTGCGTGCCGCGCTCGCTTCCGTCGATGCGGTTTTGGGCGCACAATAGATCCATGTCCACTCGTAACGTGTTCCTTGCGGGTTGGCTGTGCTGGTCGGGTTTGGCGGCTTCTTTGGCGTTGGATCTGCTTTTCCAGCACTGGCATCCGGCCTATCGGCCGTTCATGATGGCGGCGTTCCTTGCGGTGGTGTGCATCGGTGTGTTTCGCAGCAATTGGGCGTACTACCGGCGCGGCGGCGCTGGCACGGCCGATGCGTGGCGTAGTACTGGCGTGAGCGC
This sequence comes from uncultured Acidobacteriaceae bacterium, assembly GCA_963730865.1. Taxonomy (GTDB): domain Bacteria; phylum Acidobacteriota; class Terriglobia; order Bryobacterales; family Bryobacteraceae; genus Bog-105. The sequence continues at coordinate 202,275 of CAVSTO010000024.1, forward strand.
GTTGGTTGGCGCTGTTGTTTTCGCCGTTGTGTTTCTGGCTCTCAATCGCTAGTTCTTTTCCTCTCGAGCTTGGGCTTCCGCTGCGGCGGCGGCCCTTTTTTTTCCAATGCTGCCGCAGGCTTGCAGCGAATCACTTCAGTTGTTGCAGCGAAAGGCTGCCGGTTTCGTGGCGATCGCGCTATCGATGTGACGCGGAGTGCGTGGCCGGTGTGCCGGCGATGCGCGGAGCCGGTCCTTATCCCGGGCCGTCGCCGATGTCTTCGTTGTCCTGCTCTTCGTGTTGGGCTTCGAACCAGGGCGCGTGGAATGCTCCGAAAATTTGCGGCTGCATCAGCGTTCCGTCGTCTTCTGCGAGATTGTCTGCGCCGATCACTTCCCAGTCATCGCAGCCTGGCCATTGTTCTCCGGCGTTTTGCAGTGCCGTGTTGAACGCTGTTTCACGTCGAACATCTGGTTCGAGCATGGCTCCTTCCGACTTCGCCGCGTTCGATAGGTGTGGCGCTTTGGGCCGGATGGCGGTGTACTGCCGTCGCATCTGGCGCGATCGCGCGACGGCTGCCAGCCCTTTGCTCGTTTCCTCTGGCTGGATTTTGATCATTGCTTTTCTCCTGTGGTGAAGCTTCCGAGTACGACTGGCTGGCGCATGGTGGCGAAGCCCGGCGGCAATCCCTCGGGGGCGTTGTCTACCAGTTCGGCCCCGATGATCTCCCATTGCGTTGCCGTCGGCCATTGCGCGGCGGCTGCCGACATCGCGTATTCGAGCGACTGTCGCGGGTCTCCGGTGTTGCTGAGCTTTGCGGCCGGTGCGTTTCCCTTGACTCCGGTTGCTGCGCGGATTCCGAGATAGTGTGTTGTTGCTCCACGTATGGCGGCGATGGCGATCTGGATCTGCTGCGGCTCGATGAGCTTGTTCATGCTGCGATCTTCCACCATGCCTCTAACGGCTCGGCGTTGTTGCCTTGCGCGAGCTCTGCGACGTCGACGCCTGCGGCCTGGTACATTCGGTCCAGCGTGGCGGCCGATGGCGTTCTGACGCCCTTGAGTACGTTGTGAACTTGTGGCGTGCGAAACTTTGCTGACTCGCGCTAGTTCGGCTTCTGAGAAGTAGCCGTTTGCGATGCGCCGGCGGATGGTGGCTACCGCTTCGGCCCGGAGCTGCTGGAAGGTCACTGGGACAGGTTGGACAGTGCCGTGTTCCCGTTGTCCCGGATGACCCGGAGGCGGCGGCATGGGTGATGCTGGCGATCTTTCAGGGATCTGCTCGAGGGAGATTTGCGCGAGGCTCTCGAGTGTGAGGATGGGCCTGCGTCTAGCTGCCTTCGTCGGCTGCGCAACGCGTTAAGCTGCCGCTGTTGGATGCGGAGCGTGTCGGCGGTGGGGTCGTGCACGCGGGGAGGCGTCCCAACTCTCGCAGAAGCGCGGAGCCTAGCGCTAGATCTTCGATGTCGATCAGGGTTGCCGCGCCGAGTTCTTCGGCGGGAATCCTTCGAACTGGTCCAGTGACTTTCTGTCGATGCGGCATGCTTCTCCTTTTCCGATTGTGGCGATCAGCTTCAGCCGTGCCGCCCGCTTCAGAGTGCGTGTGGTCAGGCTGCTTTAACTCTCAGCCTCGCTG
>CAVSTO010000025.1:0-89836 GCA_963730865.1 uncultured Acidobacteriaceae bacterium
CCGGGTGGCCGCCTCGTTGCCGAACTCGGTGGGAAAGGCAATATCCGTCACATCGAATCGGCCGTAAAGGATGTACTCTCACGTCACGGGCATGCCGCTCCTCCAAGCCGTACGATCTTCCCTTCGATCGCAGAATATGCGAGCGTTCTCGAAAATCACAATCTGGAAGTTCAGTCGGCTGTCCTTTTCGAGCGGCCGACGTTGCTAGAGGGCGAGGCAGGTATGGAAAATTGGCTCCGGCAGTTTTCGTCGTACTACTTTGAAGTTCTTCCGGCTTCTGAACGCGCCCATGCCGTCCAGCAGGTTGTCGAGGAACTGAGGCCGCAGCTCTTTCGGGAAGGCAAGTGGTACGCAGACTACCGCAGGCTTCGTATCACCGCCTCAAAGCTCTAGCAGATCGGTTCCGATCGTGCCTATGCTGCACTCGCGCTGCTTGCGAAAGAAACGACTTTCGTCAAACACAATCTAATTACAGGTTGGCAAGCGATAAGCAGCGGTACATTCCCGTGAGGTTGTGAGGCAAGATGGCGAATCTTTCGAAGACCACGAATAACCATGAAGAGATCCAAAAATGGGCCGAAGAGCGCGGCGGTAAGCCGTCCCATGTGAAGAGCACCGGCTCAAAGGATGACATCGGTATCCTGCGAATCGATTTCCCCGGTTATAGCGGTGAGGGAAGTCTCGAAGAAATCACCTGGGACCAGTTCTTCGAGAAGTTCGATGAACGCGGGTTGTCGCTGATCTATCAGGAAGAGACCGCGGGCGGAGAGCGCAGCAACTTCAACAAACTGGTTAGCGCGGAAACGGCGGAAGAAAATGAAAAGGGTCGTAGCCGTTCCCGGAAATCCGCTGGCAAGAAAGGTTCGTCAGGCCGGGCGAGCGCCCGCAGGAAATCGTCGGGTGCAGCAAGAAAATCCTCGCCTGCCAAGAAGGCCGCCAAGACCAGCGGGAGCAAAACCAGCAGCAAGTCGGTGAGCGCCAAGAAAACCTCCGGCAGAGGCGCAGGCGGTAAAAAATCAGGCTCCAATAGAGGAGCCGGCGCGCAAAAGCACAGCCCGAACGAGTTCCGCGGGGAAGAAGAATACCCCCGCAAAAAAGAGCGCCCCTGCTAAAAAAGCCGCGGCAAAGAAAGGCGCCGCCAAGAAGGCTACCGCAAAAAAGAGCGCCGCAAAGAAAGGGCGTTAGCTACTAGCCCGGCAGCCAAGCGGTGCCTGGTCAACACTGGCCAGCGATCGCCGCTCGCTTTACCGCAAGGCCCGCGCAGTGCGTTGCCGGGCTATTACTTAGGAGACGCCTGAACCCTTGAATGCAACCCACCGGCACTCCTACCCGGAGAATCCCGCTTTTGCCGATCATCATCGGTGCGGTGGTTGTGGTGGCGCTGATCGCCGGGCTCTTCTACCTAAATCGACCCGCTCCAAAGCCTCCTGAGGGACAAGCGTCGGCCGAAGCCAAAGCGTATCTTTCTGATCTGACGCTCCAAGACCTCACCATGAAGGCCAGCGAGAACTTCATGAAACAGCAGGTGGTCGAAATTGAAGGGTCGATCGGTAACAACGGTCCGCGTTCGCTTCGATCTATCGAAGTTTTTTGCCTGTTCTATGGGGTTGATGGGCGCGAGGTTCACCGGGAAAGGGTGCCGGTCGTGCCGTCCACTGCCGCGCCCCTGAAGCCTGGAGAGATGCGCCACTTCCGTCTTCCTTTTGATAATCTGCCGGACGGTTGGAATCAGGTCCTGCCGAAAATGGTCATCGCACAGATTAAGTTCGCGGCGTGAGCGGTCGCGCCATCGAATGAAAGTTCTTATCGTCGACGACGATCTCGATCAACTTCTTCTTCGCGGCATGCTGCTGCGCCAGAGCGGCTTTGAAACGGCGGAAGCAACGGACATCGAGTCTGCCCTGGAGATGGCCGCAGCCTACAAACCCGAGCTGGCGGTGGTGGATTTGCGTCTTCCCACTGAGGAACTCGGATTATCTCTGATCCGCCGGCTCAAGACACTCGACCCCACCATCAGGGTGTTCGTCTTGACCGGTGCGGATCCCAAACGCTTCGCTCGCCACCCGGAGCGCCAGTTAGTCGAAGATGTCCTGCTGAAGGGCAATTCTGCCCAGCTCGCTGAAAAGCTTAGGGCCGTGGAGTCTCTGGCCCGGCGCCGCGCCGTTCCCGGTCCACGTCCAGTGTGAGCTGACGGGCCACTTTTGCAGCAACATCCGCGCTTGCTCCCCGGAATTTCGCGCCTAAACTTTCTTGTGTGGTCGACCACAGCACGTCACCGTCTTTATTGACGAGCCGAACAGTAGCGTAAGCCTCGTGCTTGCGTTCTTTGATATGATGCGACTCGCTCCCTGCTGCGGCAAGAGCGGCTGAGACGCCACCACTTCCGGACGAGAAAACGCCCGACCTGGTACCCCCGCCTGTGTGCCCGCTGACGTTTTCGTCCGAATCGAACGTGTCAGTAAACGTGTGATCGTCGGCCGCGCCTTTCAGTACGGCATCGGCTCGGTCTTCATTGTCTGTGAGAACAAAGAGTTTGGTGGAATCCAAGCTGGTGATGATCAGATCTCGTAGAGCGTCCGCCTGCGCACCCCCGCCGAGCGCCGCAACGTACACACGCTTTATCGCAAGCAAGCTCTCAGCACCGACCCATCGGATGCCTTCTGCTCGACTTTATGCCCGACACCGCCCGAGTTCTGTGCCGGTAGGGTCCCAGACTGGGCAACAAATACTGCTCCTATCATCAAGCACAGCGTCTTCATCCTTTCCCCGCGATCCGAGCTTCTTCGTCCTGGTACTGAACTTGCTGCCCAGTTCTTGCCTCCAGTGCCACCAATGTCAGCCGCACGTCATTCTTGTCCACTCGGAAGACCATCGCCTGCTGCTTCCCGTCATCGTCCTGGAAGCCCACCGTCAAGAAGTGCTCCCGTTTCTTGGCCAGCAGGAACAAGGGCGAAATAACCACCGCCGCTAAGTATCGCCGGTCTACCTTTTGCCCGTATTCGAGCAGGTTAATCCGTTCATAAGGCACTTTCACTTGCGTGTGCTTCGATAGAAATTCGAAGTAGACCTCATCGGTGACCTTGATTTCGCCCGCGTTCTTCTCCGGGATGTCTGGCCGAGTGCCTCCGATGTATTCCGCGCGACTGCCAGGGCGCGCCGCCATGGCAACGAAACAACAAAGGAGCAGGGCACTAGGCTGCGGTTGCTCAAAATCGCACAACGTTTGGTAAAGGGAAGAACTGAGCTAGAGAAGAGAGAGCGCATAAATGTCGACACAAGTGTCTGTACGAAAGTGCGCTTTGGCAGCAGATTTTCTTCTGCTTGGACCGCCAGTTTACGGTGTTCTTTCCCTCAGATCTTCTCCAATTTACTTTCTAAGCAAAGACCTTCTCAATCGGGACGCCTTGTTTGCAAAGCTCGCAGCTAGCCGAGTCTTTGTAATACATCGCGTCCATTTCGGCTAGATAGAAAACGGGCAGGCTGCCGAAGTTGGCGATGGTCGGATTCGGCTGGTAGACCGCGACGGCTAATCCAACCACTTCGGCGCCCTTCGATTCCAACAAAGTCCGAAGCTCGGTGAAACGCCTGCCGGAGCGAAGAATGTCGTCAACTAACAAGACCTTCTCGCCCTTTTCCGGCTCCAAAAATTGCCGGAACCGCATCGGACTTGTGTCCGTGTCCTTTTCGGCCCAATACACTTGGCGTGCGCGCAAAGCCTCGCATACGCCATATCCAATCGGCAGACCACCGGCCGTGGGGCAAACAATAGAAAGTTCCTTGATCATGGCGCGGATCTCGGAATCGCCGCGCAGCCGCCGGCTCAGGCCCACGCTCAGGATCTTCGCCCATTGGTAGTACCGGAACGCCAACGCTACCTGAAGAGCTTCGTTCGCGTGCATGCCATCGGCATACTCGAAATGCCCTTCACGCAAGGCGCCGGTCTGGCGCAGCATTGCGATCACTTCGTCATTGGTTGGTATCAGATGCATGTTGGCCTTTTGTAAGTCATCGCCCGGGAACGCCTACGCCACCTTGCTTATTTCTCTCTGTTGATCAAGCTCGGCTTGGCTGCCAAGCTAATGCGCACCTTTCCCGGCCAGCACGTGAGGGATCGTCCGCAGGATGATGGACCAGTCCAGCTTCAAGGACCAGTTCTCAATGTATTTGATATCCATACGCATCCAGGCGTTGAAATCGATCAGGTCGCGTCCCGAAACGGCCCACAAGCAGGTAAGCCCGGGGCGCATTCGCAGCCGCCGGCGCTGCCACCTTTCATAGCGATCTACTTCTTCGGGTAACGGCGGCCTTGGACCCACAATCGACATATCTCCGCGCAGCACGTTGTACAACTGCGGTAGCTCATCGATCGAAAATTTTCTTAGCCAACGGCCTACGGTTGTCACGCGCGGATCGCGCTTCATCTTAAATGCGATCTGGCGCTCATTCAGATGTTCCAACTGTGGCTTGATCCGGTCAGCTTCCTCCACCATGGAGCGGAATTTGTACATGGTGAAACGCCTGCCGTTCAGCCCGCAGCGAGCTTGCCTGAAGACAACCGGCCCTCTCGAAGTGAGCTTTATCAGCGCGATCACTATCAGAAAAACAGGCGAGAGCAATACCAGCGAAGCAAAGGAAACAACCACGTCGAAAAAGCGCTTCAATAATAGCCGTAGATCGTCGAGCGGTGCGGCGGTAAACGTCAGCAGCGGAGCATCGCCCACGCGATCCAGTGTAATGTCGCTATTCACATGCGGAAAGAAATCGATTGCCACTCGCGTGCGCACGCCTTCTTCATCGCAGTCGAGAAATACCTCTTCCAGATCGGGAAGTTTGCTGCTTTCCACATCGAAGATGACCTCGTCGACAATCTGTTCGGCCAGCATCCTTTGCAGTCTCGTTCCGCATTCGTCTTCCGTGAGCCGCGCCGCGATATGGATGCGGAACGGCGAACCTTCGCAAACCTTATGCGCCAAAGCCGCTGTTTTTTCAGGGCTCCCCACAAGAACAATGTGATAGGCGCTTCCGAAACCTCGCTGAAAAGCTCCCACCAACGCCGGCGAGATCCAACGAAAGAGCGCCAGTAAAGCAATGTCGTAAAGGCAGAACAGCGAGAGAAAGCTGCGGCTCAGCGGCGGATCTAAGCGAAGCAGGTACTGGAACAGAATCACCAGCACCGTTCCCGTCGCGGCCTGCCGCAAAGTACGGACTAATAAACGGCGCGGACTGCCCGAGTCCAGGCATTCATAGGCATGCTGGACCGATCCCAAGGCCGCCCAAACCACCGCGCAAAAGCACAGCAGCAAAACATGCGCCTTGGGATGCAGAAAGAAAAGCGTTCCCAGCCCTGACACTCGAGTGCGGGTGAAGTAAGCCGTCTCGAAGGCAAGAACCGTGAGTAGTGCGTCTGCAACCGCAAACAGCAGCCGTATTTTCTTGCGATGGTGCGCGAACACAGAACCGAACCTACAGTATCAACCCAGCGATATCAACCCGGCACTACCGGCCCGCCCGCCTCAGACCGAACGCAACGCGTTATCCAAATCCGCTTTAATGTCCTCAATGTGTTCTATCCCGGCCGCTACGCGTACCAGATTGTCGCGGATTCCGGTCCGCTCACGCATCTTTGGCGACACATTGCGATGCGACGCAATCAGCGGATACAGCAGCAAGGTGTGCACGTCGCCGAGCGAGGTACCCGGCACAATCATCTTCAGCCGGTCCATAAACGCCAGAATGGACGCCCTGTTCGCATCCCTGATTTCGAAGCTGAGAATGGCCCCGAAAAGTCCAGGCGCGAACAGGTCTTTGATGGCTGCGGCATCCGGATGATCCGGGTCGGAGCAGTAATGAACACGCTCCACGCACGGATGCGTCTTTAGCCATTCGGCCAGCATCTTCGCATTCTGGCATTGCCGCTCGAAGCGTAGCGCAAGCGTTTTAATCCCGCGCATCGTGAGATAACTCTCAAACGGCCCCAGTACTGGCCCGATAATGCGCGAGAGCATACGAACGGACCCGTGGTGCGCCTGATCGCTGACCACCATCCCTCCCAGGACATCGCCGTGTCCAGCCAGGTACTTGGTTGCGCTATGCACCACGATATTGGCCCCCAGTTCCAGCGGCCTGAACAGCAGTGGAGTTCCGAACGTGTTATCGACGATCACCGAAGCTCCCACTGTTCGAGCCATTTCGGCGATCTTGTCGATTCGAGCCACGCGGAGCAGGGGATTCGACACGCCTTCGAGAAAAATGCATCCAGGTTGGCGCTGCTCAATGGCCTGCTGAACTTCCGGCAAGTTGCAAACGTCCACATACTTCACCTTCACGTCGAAGGGACCGAGTACCTGATCGAGCAATCCCACCGTCGCCCCATAAATCGACGAGGAAGCGATTACGCTGTGCGGCCGGTCAATCAGTGCTGCCTGCAACGCAATCTGCACGGCCGACATTCCTGACGCGGTCGCTAACGCTCCGTGCCCGTGCTCCAGCCTGGTGACTAGCTCTTCCAGCGCTTGATTGGTCGGGCTCGCGTAACGGGCGTAGCTGAATCCTTCCTCCGGCTCTCCCAGCACCCGGTCCAAAGTCGCCGCCGAATCGTAGAAATACGTCGTGCCCAGATGGATCGGCGTCGTCGATGGCACTACTGCTCCCGGCTTTCGCTTCCGATCTCCTGCATGAACAACTTCAGATTCGAACTTCATTTCCGTTTCCAGCGCACTCCGTCCTTCGTGTCTTCAAGGACAACCCCTTTCTCCAGCAGAAGGGCGCGGATCTCGTCTGAGCGGGCGAAATTCCGAGCTTTCTTCGCGCTCGCCCGTTCCTCTGTGTAAGCCTCTATTTCGGCATCCGTGAACGTCATTTTCTCCGCGACGGGGGCTCCCTCCGGCTCCTGTTTCTCGCTCGGCTTTAAAATGTCGAACACGCTGTCGAATACCTCAAGTACGCGGGCAGCGTCCCAGCGATTCTCTTCCCGAAAAACACCTTCATCTATCGCGGTGTTTGTGGCGCGAACATATTCAAACACGGCCGCCAACGCCTCCGCAGTGTTGAGGTCGTCGTCCATCCCATCCTCAAACTGCCGTATGGCCTCCCGTGCTCGATCGCTGAGTTCCTCATCGCGCCCCGGCGGGAACTTCGTGGTCGTCAGACGCAGCTCGAAGTCACGCAGCCGTTCGATGCTCTTTGCGGCGGCCTTCAGTCCCTCGAAGGTGAAATTCACCTTCTTTCTATACGGAACGCAGGCTAATAAATACCGTATGGCTTCCGGCTCGTGCCCGATCGCCAGCAGGTCGCGCAGTGTATAGAAGTTCCCGAGCGACTTCGACATCTTCTGCGACTCGATATGCAAGTGCTCGGAATGCAGCCAGAAACGGGAGAAGGTCCTGCCTGTAATCGCTTCCGATTGGGCGATCTCATTCTCATGGTGCGGAAACACCAGATCGACGCCGCCTGCATGGATATCTAGCGTCTCGCCCAGATAACTCATGGCCATCGCGGAACACTCAATGTGCCATCCCGGCCGCCCGGCGCCGAATGGCGTCTCCCAAGCCGGTTCGCTATCTTTCCGCGCTTTCCACAGCACGAAATCGCGCGCATCCGCCTTGTCATACTCGTCCACATCCACGCGCGCCCCCGCGCGTATGCCGCTGAAATCATTGTGCGACAACTTCCCATACTGCGGAAAGGTGGAGATCCGAAAGTACGTCGAGCCCTCGCTGGTGTATGTGCAGCCTTTAGCCGCCAGTTGCTCAATCGCTTCCACCATCTGCGGGATGTGCTTGGTGGCTGGGGCTACGTGCTCCGGCTGTTGCAGTCGCAATGCCGCGGCATCTTCAAAAAACGCCTTGGTAAATCGGGCCGTATAATCTTCAATGGATTTGCCCTCTTTTGCCGCATTCGCGATGATCTTGTCATCCACGTCCGTTACGTTCATCACGTGATCCAATTTGTACCCGCGATACCGCAACCAGCGCCGCAGTATGTCCTGAAACGTAAAGGTGCGAAAGTTGCCGATGTGGACGAAGTTGTAGACCGTCGGCCCGCAAGTGTACATCCGGACAACATTGTCGTGAAGCGGGCGAAAAACCTCAACCTCTTGCGTAAGAGTGTTGTAGAAGCGAAGAGCCATCCGGAAGGGTAAGACTCAATCGTAACAAGCAACCCTTGTTTACAACTCCTGAGGGTCGGGTCGAAGATTTCATGCGCCGATTTGAGGAGTCCGGTCGACCCAGGTTTCGGGAAAATCCTAGGCTTCCAGCCGAATTGCACGCCTATAGGTGCAGTCCGTCGCTAGACGATTATGAATGTAGGAATAGAGTCTTTCGCGATGAGGCTGGCTACCATCGTTACTATCTGTGCGGCATTAGGGCTGGGAGCCTGGTGTGCCACGAGCGCGACGAACGCTTCGGGTTCTGACCTGCGCACGTTGTACGACGCGCACGACTGGTTCAAGCTGCGCGACGCCATAGCCGGAAAGGATGTGCCGCCTTTGTACCGGGGAGCCGTAGCCGCCGCATTCAGCCGGACTAGCGATGCAGAGGAAGCTCTTCTCCCCCTCATCAACGGTACGACCTCGTCAAAAGATGCCGATGATGCCGACGATTGGCTCAGCTATATCTTTGTGAGGACCGGGCAATATCAAAAAGCCGCTTCACAAATGGACGAGGGCACGCCTTTGCTCCAGACCTTGCGGGCCTTACAAAACCAAACTGCTACTCGCGCTGAACCATCTTCCATCGCCTGCCGTATGTCTCAACATAGGCTCTTTATACCCCTCACGGTTCAGGGAAGGCCGGCTGAGTTCTTCCTCGATTCCGATGCCAATTTCTCTTTTATGAGCGAGTCACAGGCCAGAAGTCTAGGACTCGCTATGCAGGAAAGCGCGGTGCCGGTGCATGGTGCGGGTGGGATTCAAACCGGTTTCCGAATTGCGGTCGCGGACGATCTTGTAGTGGGCAATATTCAACTGCAACATGTCGCTTTTATGGTGATGCCGGACAACGAACAGGTTTTCGCTGGGCTCAACAGTCGCGAACAAGGCGCCATTGGCCTTCCGGTCCTTCTTGCCTTTCGAAATCTGCACTATAGCCACGGCAAAATGGATATCGCTTCTGCATCCACGAAAGCAGACGGCGCTACGCAAAATCTTTGTTTCGATGGCCTGGACCCCGTCACGCAAATCCGCTTTAACCAGCAGCAACTTCCCGTTGTGCTGGACACAGGCGCCGCCATGACGGAGATATGGCCGCCGTTCGCACGACAATTCCCGGGGGTGTTGAGCGCTTCAGGCAAATCCAGTACCGCAACCGAAAGCAGCTTCGGCGGAAAGTCTCGCCTCCCCGAGATAACGCTGCCGGATCTCACGTTCGGCTTAGGAGGCTGCGATGTACATATCCGGCCTGCTCGCGTCCTCTTGGCGCAGACGACCCCCAACAGCCAGAGATATTATGGGCGGCTTGGTCTCGATGCTCTTTTAGCCGCGCACGAACTCACAATTGACTTCGAAGCCCTAAAGCTCACAGTCCAGTAATTCCGCCCAAGTATCGGGCTGCCGAACCTCCTCTTGACGATAGTCGTTTGAACGAGTACTATCGATACAGATGGGCAGGCTAGCGGCTGAGATCAAGAGTAAGCCGTTTTCTCATCCCGAAGAGGAAGCTCTGCTGAGCGTGGTTCGCACTGCAGATGTCTTGATGCAGCGGATGAACCAATTCCTCAAGCAATTTGACATTAGCGGTTCGCAATATAACGTTCTTCGCATCCTGAGAGGATCTCCGGATGGGCTCTCGTGCGGGCAAATCGCTGAGAGGATGATCAGCCGCGATCCTGATGTGACCCGTTTGCTGGACAGGCTTGAAGCTCGCGGTCTAATCGGGCGCGAGCGAAATGGACAGGATAGGCGCGTAGTCGTAGCGCGAATTAACGCCGAGGGCCTCGATCTGGTGACAAGACTGGATCCATTGGTAGCCTCTGAGCACCGCCGGCAACTCGGAGGGCTCGGCGAACAGAAACTGCGTCAATTAATCGAGCTGCTCGAGCAGGCTCGAGATGTACTTGGAGAATTTTAAAGGAGACAAATGAAAGCAACTTACCAGATTGATCCCGCTCACTCGAGCATCCAATTTAGCGTGCGGCATCTGATGATCTCGAACGTTCGTGGCACATTCACGGGCGTCAAAGGAACCGTTGTCTACGACAGCGACAACCCCGCGGCCAGTACCATCGAAGCCGAGATTGATGCTTCCACGGTCAATACCCTGGAGGCTAATCGTGACGCCCATCTCAAAACAGCCGAATTCCTCGATATCGAGAAGTACCCGACGATGAAGTTTCAGAGCACCAAAGTGGAAACGGATGGGGACGGCCTCAAGGTGACCGGCAATCTTACGCTGCATGGAGTAACCAAGCCGGTTGTTCTTAATGTGGAGGAAGTCGCTCCCGAAGCGAAGGATCCTTGGGGCAACACCAGAGTCGGTGCAGCCGCTAAAACTAAGCTCAAGCGCAGCGATTTCGGACTCACATGGAACGCTGCGCTCGAAACCGGTGGTGTCATGCTCGGGGATGATTTGAAGCTCGACTTTGAAGTGGAGCTAGTAAAAAGCCAGACAGCCGCCGCTTAGGAGGGCAAAGGCCGCGCTTGACAGCGCGACCGTTTTGCGCGAGTTCCTCAAAACCTTCACGCCGCCTTTGCCCGCGCCCGTTTGAGGGGCGTCAATAGCGACAGAACGATCTGCTCGTAGAGATAGTTGTTGCGGCTATCCCGGAACTTCTCGGCGAATTCTCGGAGCGTTCCCGCCGAGAAGCACTCCATCACGGTCGGGTGGATGTAATACTTTTTGCACGTGGCGGGCTTGTTACCGAGTTTGCCCGCGACATCTTTGACAACATCCACCAAAACCGATTTCGCCACTGCATCCGGACCGTCCGCACTGCACTTTTCCAGCAGAAAACTGGCGGCAAGGCATGTTCCCCCCCATGTACGGAAGTCTTTTGCGGTGAAATCCCCGCCGCTTACCTCGCGCAAGTACTCGTTGACGTCCCCCGATTCGATGGTTTGCGGCTTGCCGTCATCGTCCAGGTACTCGAATAGAGCGCTTCCCGGGATATCCTTGAGCCTCTTCAAAATCCGCGCTAAACGTGCATCCTCGAGAGTGATCTCGTGGTGCTGGCCGCTCTTTCCCCGAAACTTGAATTTCAGCATGTCTCCCAGGATCTGAACGTGCTGATTACGAAGTGTCGTAAGACCGAAAGAACCGTTTTCCTCCGCGTACTCCTCGTTTCCGATCCGAATGTAAGTAGTTTCCAGAAGCTTAACCACCGCCGCCAGAACCTTCCGTTTCGTGAGCCCTTTACGTTTGATATCCCGTCCCACCGCCCGGCGGATCCGCGGCAGCACTTTCCCGAAAGCCCGCATCCGATCAAACTTCACCAGATCTCGTACCTCGCGGTATTTCGGGTGATAACGGTACTGCTTACGGCCGCGCGCATCCCGCCCGACCGCCTGGATGTGTGTGTTTGGACTGGGGCTGATCCATACCGACACCCACGCCGGCGGGATGACAAGTGAGCGGATGCGCCTCAGCGTTTCCTCGTCCCGAACAGGCTTGCCGCCAGCGTCTATATATGCGAAGCCGTGCCCGGCGCGCCGTCGTTGAATCCCCTGTCCGCCCGGAATCACATAGCGCAAGCCGGCCTGCTGGGCTGACTTAACTTCGTCCGGGAGCGTCAACGTGACGTCAGTGGGGTTTGCCATCTGTTCTCTATGATGCACTTTGCAGGCGAAACACTACTTGGATGATGAATGTCACACCAGCGCTATAGAAAGAGCGCAAAGGGCGCGGATGCACGCCCCGAGTCTGGGAAGGGAATCCTGCTCTTTGCGGCGTACGCTTGACACCGCGGCCGTTTTGCGCGAGTTCTTTGAGAGGCTAGATGACGCAAGCTGTGATTTTCGACATAGATGGGACTCTGCTCGATTCAGTGGATCTCCACGCGCGCGCTTGGCAAGAAGCGTTCCAGCAGTTCGGGTACAACTTCCCCTACGACGAGATCCGTAGTCAGATTGGAAAAGGAGGCGATCAACTGCTGCCCTTCTTTCTTTCTGAAAAGGAGGTAAAGGAGAAGGGGAAAACATTGCAGGAATTTCGCTCCTCGCTGTTTAAAGAGAAGTATCTTTCAGATGTAAAGCCGTTTCCCGGTGTACGAGAGCTATTTCTGAAGGTCAAGGCTCATGGGCAGCAGGTGGCGGTCGCTTCGTCTGCTAAAGGAGACGAGTTGAAGGTTTTCGAGCGCATCGCGAGGATTGACGATCTGGTCGATGTAGAGACTTCTTCGGCCGATGCCGAGCGATCAAAGCCGCACCCTGACATCTTTGAAGTCGCTATCGACCGCCTAAGCGCCCGCGTGGGGACCAAGATCGGTCGCGAACAGGTTGTAGTGGTCGGCGATAGTCCTCACGACGCGGAAGCGGCCGGCAAGGCCGGTATCCGCACTATTGGCGTGCTGTGTGGCGGGTTCTCCGAATCCGATTTGCGCAAAGCCGGTTGCATCGCCATATTTGCCGGACCCGAAGACTTGCTTGAGCGCTACGACGAGTCGCCTTTAGCGACCGGGCGTTAGCCCCGGAGACTATCTCAAACCTTCCGTTCCCGTCGTCGTGCAGACTGCCATCAGAAGAAAGAGGACGAACAAAACATCGTTGTTCCAAAGCGCAAACGCCGTAAAAATGCACAGCGCGGCAACTCGCGACCGTGGATCGAGTGACCAGTCGAACATGAGCTGTATTTCACTATAGTGTCGTAGCCGCAATTGGCTCTCTAGCTGATTTTGTCGTCGGCCTGTTGCGGCGGCGCTTTCTTGGGCATCGCCTTTACGATGTCCTGAAGCGCACTGGGAATTGCGCCGTAGTCGCCGGTTGTGATATCCACCCCTAACCCGACAGTCGCTGAGACCAGGTTTGCGATATCCGCGATCTTCTGCAGGTGCCGAAGTGAGCTTTGCGCCTCGCTCGTGACGCTCACAATCTTCTTCAGATCTAATTGCATGGCCTGAATCGTTTCCTCAATTGCTAGCGCCGTGAACTGATCGTGCAGATCACAGAGCTGCTGGAAAAGCTGTTCCAGCCTCAAACGCTCGTCGGGCGCCAGCGCATCAAAGTGCTGAGTACGGTAGTCGTCCACTGTCCCCGACACCTTCGAGAACAAGTCTGCCAATTGTCTGACTTCGTCCGCGGTTTCTCCCATGTCCCAACCATCTTCACATCACAGCAGGCTTCTCGATAGGCAGGAGCTTCTCCAGTCGATCCGTGTAACGCTGCAGCGCGAGACCTTGCTGTTTCGGCTTCAGACGTTTAGCCATTTCGGCCAGCGTGTGATGTCCTTCGCGAACTTGCTGCAGCGCCTCAACGTAGGCTTCAGCCGCCGCTTTCCGTTGCCTCAGTTCGTTTAGATCACTCGAAAATGCCCGGTTCAGCAGCAATATCGTCCCCGGATCTTTGCTGTCGGCCACAGCCTGATACTGTGCAGGCAGCGTTTGCTGTTCTTCCCGAAGCAACCCTTCATAGTCTTTGGACACGATGTCTTCGAATCCCTGAGTAACGGACGCGATACTCGAATCTGCTTCTACCAGAACCTTGACCAGATCGCGCTGCCGGTAGCTCTCGGTGAAAGCCTCCGTAATCACGTTCGCCAGCTTGCTGATTGAGTCCATCTGTGTCATGTTCAGCCCATTCGCGAGGGCGATGTTGAAGCCGGTTTGTCCTCCGGCGCCGCTTACGCTGGTGCTATTGAACGAAGCGAGTTGCTGTAGCGCGCGGAAGTAGGCGCTCAGCACCTTCGATTCCTGTACGAGAGCTTCGCCCTCAGGTTTGAAAGCCGCGCATTGTGGTATCTCCGGCGGCGCCCCTGCGCTGGCGGCGTGAAGCGCTGCTGGAAAGAAGATGGGACTCACAGGCGCCGCTGCCATATGACGGCGCACGCAAGAGGCGTGTATATCGACGAATAGAGCAGCGCCTGCGTCCGCTGTCTTCTCCGCATCGGCCGCGAAGGTGGCCACGGCTGTGGGCGGAGCGCAGCTTTCCAGCAGCACCGCCGGTATCACGATGAGAAATCCCAAAGCCACCAGGAATCGCAATTGCGGCTGGGCCGTGCGTACATCTGCCACGCAGACGGAGTAATTGTTTGAAGCTCTACGAGATTGCATTAATATGCCGCAATATACGTGCTTTAAGAGGGTAAGCACGAAACCTAGCATTGATACTGGGGTCTAATTGTATAGGTTGGAGAACCTTGCAAACGATTATGAAAAGAATGTTGACAAGCCTCTCTTTGGCGGCGGCCTTGCTCGCGCCAATTACTCTGATGGCCCAGGATCACGACGACCATCGTGATCACGATGACCATCACGATCAGAGATATTACGACAGGAATCACCGCGACTATCACGAGTGGAACGGCAACGAAGACCGCGCCTATCACATGTATTGGGAACAGCGTCATCACGCCTACATCGATTGGGACCATGCAAACGAGCGCCAGCGTCAGGCCTATTGGAATTGGCGCCACAATCATTCGGACGCCCTGCTTCAAATTAACGTCCGCTAAACAGCAGACTTTCTGAAAAGGCTTTCTTCATTTTGGCGTAGGTATCGTTCAGCGATTCAGGTATGACCCGCGTATCGCTTACGCTGGTCATGAAATTCGCATCGCCTATCCAGCGCGGCAGCACGTGCATATGAATGTGCTGTTCGATACCTGCGCCGGCTGCTTCTCCGAGATTCATCCCTAAATTGAGACCGCCCGGACGATACACGCTTTCAATCACATTCTCTGCCGCACGCGCTAAACGTATCATCTCTTGTGAAGCTTCTTCGCTCGTCTGAGTGAGCCTGGAAACGTGTACGTAGGGAGCGATCATCACGTGCCCGCTGGTATACGGATAGCGGTTTAAAATCACGAAATTCAATTCGCCTCGGTACACCACCAGCGATTCCTCGTCGTCCGAGCCCGCAGCCGCGGCGCAGAATATACAACTTCCTTTCTCCTTTTTCGCCTGCATGTAGGTGGAACGCCAGGGGGTCCACAGATGCTTCATGACGGAGCTTCGGCCCGGATTACGCAACCAAAGTTTATACCGCTACGAGCCGCCCGAGCGGTGTCCGTTCGGAGATCCACCCGGCGTGGGCGCTTCCGCGGTCGCAGGCTGGCTCGACTCCGCCGAGTGATTCACTATATCGCGTAGTTCCTTGCTGGGTTTGAAGTACGGGATGCGCTTTGATGGCACCTCCACGCGCGAGCCAGTCTTCGGATTACGTCCAACGCGCGGCTGGCGCTGTCGTGTCCGGAAACTGCCGAAGCCACGGATTTCAATCTTCTCACCTTTATGAAGACTGTTTACAATGCTGTCGAAGATCGTTTCCACGATTGTCTCGGAGTCTTTCCGGGTCATCTCGACCACTTTGGACACTTCTTCGATCAGCTCAGCCTTGGTCATGCTTTCATCCCTTGATATTCCTAATTCGATTAGTTGATGTTCCGATCGTCCGTTTTGTGCTGCTTCATTGCATCACCTACCGTTGACGTCGCTGCGGCGGCCTGTCGCTTATAATCCTGCAACCGGCTGCGCTCGTCTTCTTCTGCCACAGCCCGTAGGCTGAGTCCTATGCGCTTATGCGCTTCGTTCATCTTGATGATGCGGAAGTCATATTCTTGTCCGATCGGAAGCGCGGGTTCCTCTGCCGCTGCCGGTTTCGTATTGCTACGCCGGCTTAGCTCTCCGCTGATCTCCGTGCGATGACAAAGACCCTCCACACCCGGCGATAACTCGACAAACACACCGAATGCCGCTGCGCGCGTCACTCTGCCTCGAACCGTATCTCCCACTTGGTGCGCCCGGAAGAACGTCTCCCAAGCGTCGGGTTGGAGCTGCTTTACGCCCAGGGAGAGCCGTCGATTCGCCGCGTCAATGTTCAAGATCACCGCTTGCACGATCTGCCCCTTCTTTACAAGCTCTGAAGGATGTTTGATGTGCGCGGTCCAAGACATGTCAGACACATGTACAAGACCGTCTACTCCTTCTTCGATCTCAATAAATGCGCCGAAGTCAGCCAGTTTCCGGACCCGTCCCTCCACTACTGATCCGATGCTGTAACGTTCCGCAACGGTCGTCCAGGGGTCCGCCTCCAGCTGCTTAATTCCGAGTGAGATGCGCCGCTCCTTCGGTCTGACCTCCAGTACCACCGCCTGCACTTCATCACCGGGCTTCACTACCTTTGCGGGATGTTTCATGCGCCGGCTCCACGTCATTTCGGAAATGTGAATGAGACCCTCCACACCGGGCTCAATCTCAACGAAGGCGCCGTAATCGGTCACGCTGACCACTCGCCCGATCACCCGGGTCTGCGGCGGATAACGTGTGTCGATATCGGTCCACGGATCGGGCCGCATCTGCTTCAACCCGAGCGAAATGCGCTCCTTCTCGCGATCGAATTTCAGAACCTTTACAGTGATTTCGTCGCCCACCTGCACTACGGCGGAAGGGTGCGTCACGTTTCCATAGGTGAGATCGCTCACGTGCAACAGACCGTCTATGCCGCCCAAATCCACAAATGCACCGTATTCCGTCAAGCTCTTCACCACGCCGGAGACTTCCGCTCCTTCGTGGATATGGGCCAGAGCCTGCGTCTTCTTCGTCAGCAGCTCTTGTTCAAGCAGAATGCGGCGCGACACGACCGCATTGCCGCGTCGGCGGTTTAACTTCAAAATGCGCACGCTCACTTCGCAGCCGATGTAACTGTCGAAATTGTGCGTTGGGCGTAGGTCCACTTGAGAACTGGGTAGAAAGGCGATTACACCGATATCCACAGCCAACCCACCTTTGATCTTGTTCACCACCGATCCGGTCACCGGGGTTCCTTCGGCCGCCGCCTTCTCCAGGTGATCCCAAACGTGCAGTCGATGGGCGCGTTCATAGGAGAGTAGGATGTAACCTTCGACGGGCTCGCCCGTGCGGTCGAACATGACATCAATCACGTCCCCGGGCTTCACTGCCGGTCTACCGTTTATTAGCGGAAATTGCGAAGCCGGAACCAGACCTTCGCTCTTGCGTCCGATATCTACGATGACTTCTTTTTCAGAAACACTGAGCACATGCCCGTGCACCAGCTCCCGGTCGCCCGTTGCGAACTGGTTGCTGTAATCGTCAAGGAAAGCCTGGTAGTCGGCGCTATCGGCTCCTGGCAAATCAACATACTCATCAGATGGACCGGCCATTTGTCATCACAACCTGAACGGATGGTCCGGAAGACGCTGTTGCAACCGGAATGCACCGCAATTGAGAAAGCCTCACTCACCGCCAACGCGAGCTGGTGAGTGGGCGTCAACTTATTGATACTTCAGTACTTCAGAACTATAGCCGAGCCTCCGGCCGATGTCAACCTACGCGTGCGCAACTTCCATCGGGAAAATCGGTCGCTATTTTGCCCCGTGGAGGCCGGCGAAATGTCGTAGCAAACACCGGCCAGACCTCTTCGTCATATATACTGAAGGGGATCGGGAGCTACGGCTTCCGCACCAGGCCTGGAGGCCTTCTGAATGTTCGAAGGATTATTGCAGCCACAACACCTACTCATCATCCTGGTGATTGCGCTGTTTGTTTTTGGTCCGAAAAAGCTTCCCGAGCTGGGTCAAGGCTTGGGTAAGGGCATCCGTTCCTTCCGGGAGAGCATGAAGGCCGCTACTGAATCCCCCGACAAGGTGGATTCGACCGCTTCCACTCCGACCGAAGCCGAAGCGAAGAAGTAGTCCGCTTTCCCCCTTCACCAGACCGTAGCGAAATTCTGTCCCTCGAGGGCTTCGATACGGTCCTCCATCTCCAGCCGTTTACGTCCCGCGAGTTCTCCGTCAAAAAAGGTTTCTTTCTTCGTTCTGCACACGGCAGCAATTTTTGCACTCGCCGGGAAAGAATTGCTGCGAAACGGCGTTCTGAGATCCGCATCAACACTCACGTTTTACTGGATCTTCTACTTGCATCCGCCTTGCAAATAATTGATTCCTCGAATATTTCTGCCGCTTATGCCGAAGACCGTGGATTCGAATTGTATGTTGGCAGGTAAACTGCCTACCATTAGGCCGTAGGTGATAGCAGCCAATCACCTGAAGATGATCGCAAGAGGTCATCGATTCCCGCGCGGACTTTATAGCCCCTAGGGATAGACGAGATAAGAACAATCAGGAGCGGTGGAGCTACATGACGACAGAAGAATACGGCAAGGCATACCAGCGTGGGTTCAATCTCACGGTACGGTTTTTGGTATCCAGAGGGCTTTCCTATGATGCGGCGCTCGATACGGCCCAAGCAGCCTGGGCAAAAGGGTGGGAGCGAAGAGAACAACTGCGCGATCCCAACCTTGTGCTCACCTGGACGAACAGCATCGCTTTGAACATTCACCGGACATTTTTGAGGCGCGAACCACAGACCCAAACGCTTCCGGAACTCCAGGCGCCGCCACGCATGAATGTGGCCGCTATCGATGTGAAACGCATTCTGAACGAGTGCAAGCCCAATGACCGCGTTGTGCTGGAAGGTCATTATATTGAGGGATACAAGGTCCAGGAGATCGCGCGGCAGCATGGATGGTCCGAGACTGCTGTTCGAATCCGCTTGTTAAGAGCCCGCCGCAGCGTAGAGCGGCGCCTTAGCCGTCCGAAACATGCACGTCTGCGAAACCTCGCGGAAAAAACGAAGAAAGCTCTCGCGAGCGCGTTGGAAGTTCCGGGTCTTGAGCCGAAAGTAGCCTAGACTAACCCGCCGTAAGAAGAAAAGAGCGCGCCGTCGCGTAAGCAACGGCGCGCTCTTATTTTTGCAGCAGCTCTGCGGCGCTGAAGAAAAACGGAATTTCTTGCGCAGCGGTTTCCGCGGCATCCGAACCATGCACCGAATTCCGCTCAATATTCTCGGCAAAACGCTTCCGGATGGTGCCTTCCGCTGCGTTCGCCGGGTTTGTCGCCCCCATCAGCTCCCGCCATTTCGCGATCGCTTCATCCCGTTCCAGCACCAGCATCACTACCGGAGCCTCTGTCATGAACGTAACGAGACCTTTAAAAAAGGGCCGTTCTTTGTGGACTGCGTAGAATGCCTCCGCCTCGGTCTTCGAGATGCTCCGCATCTTCATGCCAACAATGCGGAAGCCCCCCTGTTGAATCATGGTGAGGATTTCGCCCGTGTGGCCTTTGGCCACCGCGTCCGGCTTAATCATGCCGAAAGTACGTTCCTGAGACACTGATCTTCCTTTACTCTGCGAATTCTAAACTGATTGATGTTCTACTGCTTGACGCCGGCGAGCGCCTGCTGCATTTTTTCGCCTAGCACCGCCGGCGAAGGGCAAACAACGATGCCGGCGTCCGCCATGGCTGCAAGCTTGTCTTCCGCTTTGCCGGAGCCGCCTGAGATAATCGCTCCCGCATGTCCCATACGCCTACCGGGCGGGGCCGTCTGACCTGCAATGAAACCTACCACTGGCTTCTTGACATGCGCTTTTACATACGCCGCTGCGGTCTCTTCGGCATTTCCGCCAATCTCACCGATCATGATAATGGCGTGCGTATCCGGGTCTTCGTTGAACAGCTTGATCGCCTCAGTGAAATTTGTTCCGATGATTGGATCGCCCCCAATCCCGATACAGGTCGATTGTCCGATCCGGAGCTTCGTCAACTGCCCCACCGCTTCGTAGGTAAGAGTTCCAGAGCGCGACACTATCCCGACGTGACCAGGCAAATGAATGTGTCCGGGCATGATGCCGATCTTGCATTTGCCGGGAGTAATCACACCGGGGCAATTCGGCCCAATCAGCCGCGTACCGGGCCGCGTTTGCAGGTAAGCCCAAACGCGAACCATATCCATCACAGGAATTCCTTCCGTGATACAAACCACTAGCGGTAGCTCGGCGTCGATTGCCTCCATAATGGCGTCCGCGGCGAAGGGCGGCGGCACGAAAATGACCGAGGCGTTCGCACCCGTCGCTTCCACTGCTTCTTGCACCGTGTTGAAGACAGGCCGCCCCAGATGCTTTTGGCCGCCTTTGCCGGGCGTCGTTCCACCAACTACATTGGTTCCGTAATTGATGGCCTGCTCGGCATGAAAAGTTCCTTCGCGGCCCGTGAAGCCCTGGAACAAAACTTTTGTGTTTTCGTTGATTAGAACGCTCATTGGACCAGCGAGACTACCTTTTCAGCCGCATCTTTCATCCCATCCGCGACCGCGAAATTGAAGCCGGATTCTCTCAGAATCTTTTGCCCGAGCTCCACGTTTGTGCCTTCCATCCGAACCACTACCGGAATTTTTATTCCCAATTCACTGGCCGCGGAAACGACGCCGTTCGCGAGCGTATCGCAACGCAGGATACCGCCGAAGATGTTGATCAGCACGGCCTTTACGCTCGGGTCCGAGAGCAAAATCCGAAAGGCGTTTTTAATCTGCTCGGCATTCGCGCCGCCGCCTACATCCAGAAAATTGGCGGGCTGTCCTCCGGCATATTTGATGATGTCCATCGTCGCCATGGCCAAGCCCGCGCCGTTCACCATGCAAGCGATATTGCCCTCCAGCTTGATGTAATTCAAGCCGAACCGTGACGCTTCCACTTCCAGCGGATCTTCTTCATTCATATCCCGCAGCTCAAGAAGATCTTTATGCCGGTAGAGCGAATTGTCGTCAATTGTGATCTTCGCGTCCAGCGCGTACACCTTGCCGTTTTTGGTGAGGATAAACGGATTGATCTCGGCCAGCGAACCATCGATTGAATCGTAGGCCTTCGATAGGGCCATCATTGCTGCTGCCGCCGCGTTAATGCTGCCTACGGGTATGTCCATGCCGTACGCCAACTTGCGCGCCTGGAACGGTTGCAACGTACGGCCCGGTAGCAGCGTTTCTTTCAAAATCAATTCAGGCGTCGTTGCCGCCACCTCTTCAATGTCCATGCCGCCGGCCTTCGAAGCCATGTACACGGATTTGCCGGTATCGCGGTCCAGAGTAATGCCTAGATACAACTCACGTTCAATCGGCAAGGTCTCTTCAATCAAGAGACGCTGCACCACGCGTCCTTCCGGACCCGTCTGGTGGGTCACCAACGTCATGCCCAGCATTTTCTTGGCGATCTCGGCCGCCTCTTCCGCGTTCTTCGCAATCTTGACCCCGCCGCCTTTGCCGCGCCCTCCCGCGTGAATCTGCGCTTTCACGACCACACTGCCGCCAATGCTCTTTGCTGCGGCCTCCGCCTCTTCAACGGTGTAGGCGACCTCGCCGCGCGGGACCGGCACATCGAATTTGGTTAGTATCGCTTTCGCCTGATACTCATGAATTTTCATAGCTGTTGTTGGCTCGCAGGAGCCCGGGAGCTTCGAGCGTAAATTACGCTCCAAGACCAATCGCTAGTGTAGCTCGCGCAAGCATCGACCACCTGCCTCGCGGCATGCTTATTGCACCTGGGCGCGAACCCGCCGCCGCGACGCCAACAACTCAGCTAGCGCGCGGCAATCCTCCGCCATCTCCGCGAATTGAGCGGGATCGAGTGACTGGTACCCATCCGAAAGTGCGCGCTCGGGCGCCGGATGCATCTCTACGATCAAGCCGGAGGCGCCCGCCGCAATCGAAGCCATGGCCATCGGAGCAACTTTGTCGCGTTTACCGGTTCCGTGACTGGGGTCAACGATGATGGGCAGATGACTCAGACTCTGTACCGCCGGGACAATGCTTAGATCGAGCGTGTTCCGGGTGTGGTCGGCGAACGTGCGGACCCCGCGTTCGCACATGATGACGTTGTAGTTGCCTTCCGCGAGGATGTACTCGGCCGCCATCAGAAACTCCTCGAGTGTTGACGACATGCCACGCTTCAGCAGAACGGGCTTGCGTGAACGGCCGGCTCGCCGCAAAAGCGCGAAATTCTGCATGTTCCGAGCCCCGATTTGAATACAGTCGGCGTAATGCTCTACCAGATCGAATGTTTCCACGTCGATTGCTTCCGTCACGATCCCGAGACCGGTCTCTTCACGAGCTTCGTCTAAGTACCGCAAACCTTCTTCCGCCAGCCCTTGAAATGCATACGGAGACGTGCGCGGCTTATAAGCTCCTCCTCGCAGCAGATCGCCACCCGCTGCTTTCACCGCCCGCGCGGATTCCAAAATTTGTTCGCGACTCTCTACCGAACACGGCCCCCCGCACAGCACCATCCGTTCGCCCCCAACTGCAACTCCATTGACGGATACAACCGTATTCTCACGTTTGGTTTCGCGGCTGACCAGCTTATAAGGCTTTGAAACGCGTATAGCTTCGGCAACGCCCGGCATGCCTTCGAAATCCGCGCGATCCACAGGTCCACTGTTGCCCGTAATCCCAATCGCGGTTCGCTGTTCGCCGGGGATGATATGGGGTTTGAAACCCAGCGATTCAATGCGCTCGCAAACCCGTGCGATCTCCGCCGGTCCCGCGTGAGCCTTCATGACAACGAGCATGGTCTTCCAAAGCCTCTGGTGTCTAGCGTACCGAAAATCAGCCCAATTCCCGTTTCAGTTCAGATCCTGTTTTGCTGGTAGTTCAAAATAGATGGGTTACGAGCCATCCGTCAACGAATGAATAGCCGCAGCCTACCCGACCTTCCGTTCCGTAACTTTGTTCACCTGACACAGCCGGAAGCATACGATTTGATGCACCGCATGCTCTCGGGCGAGATGGACACCGAAGGAATTGCAGGCCTTCTTAATTTTTTGCGCCGCAAGGGTGAAACCGTCCCTGAGCTTGTGGGGTTCGCCACTGCCATTCGCGACATGAGTGAGCCTGTTGATCTCGATCAATCGGACGAACCCATACTCGATACCTGCGGCACCGGCGGAGACGCCGCCGGCACGTTCAATATATCCACTGCGACAGCCTTCGTGGTCGCTGGCGCTGGCGTTCGAGTTGCCAAGCATGGTAATCGCCGTATCTCCAGTCAATGTGGCGGCTCCGAGGTGCTGGAAGCTCTCGGCATTCCGATCGATCTTCCGCTCGCGAAGGTGGTGGAGTGCATACGCCAGACCGGAATTGGCTTTCTGCATGCCCCGTTGCTTCATCCGGCCGTGAAGCACGCGCAAGAGGCGCGCCTGCAACTGAAAGGCCGCACTGTCTTCAATCTGCTAGGCCCATTGGTGAATCCCGTTCATGCGCGCGTGCGGCTGATCGGCGCGTATTCCGTCCGCTCCGCCGAGATGTTGGCCCAGGCATGCGCTCGCCTCGGTGTAGAGCGAGCGTTCGTGGTCCATGGCGCTGATGGTTTAGACGAAATCACGACTACTACGTACACCACCGTCTTTCAAGTAGAAGAGGGGCGTGTTCAGAAAGGAAGATGGATTCCCGGCGATTTCGGTCTTCCGACGGCTTCTCTCGAAGATCTCCGCGGCGGCGAGCCGGAGATGAACGCCGGAATTCTTCGCTCAATCCTGGCCGGCGATCGCGGACCGTCGCGAGACGTGGTAATTGCTAATGCGGCCGCGGCTCTGCTCGTCTCGCAACGTGCACCGGATTTAAAATCTGCGGTCGCGGCGGCAACCGAATCCATCGACAACGGGGCCGCACAGCGCAAGCTCGAATCGTTAATCGAGTTTGCCGGCACTCTGCAATAGCATCGAAAATGAAATCGTTCGAGATTCAAGAATTTGGAATCGACAATCTTGCGCTAGTCGAGCGCGATACTCCCCAGCCCGGCGTAAAAGAGGTTCTGGTCAGAATGAAGGCCGCTTCCCTCAATTACCGCGATTACATGGTTGCCAAAGGTGTTTACAACCCGCGAATGAAACGGCCCATTGTGCCGCTTTCCGATGGTGCGTGCGTGGTGGAAGAGGTCGGGGTGGGCGTCACCCGCTTCAAAAAAGGCGATCGCGTGTCGCCCTGTTTCATGCAGACTTGGCTCGAGGGTCCACCAACGAAACAAAAGGGCGCGTCCGCATTAGGCGGTGCTATCGACGGTGTGCTCCGCGAGTTGGCCGTTTTCAACGAAGAGGGCCTCGTGCCTTCTCCCCCCTCCCTCTCGGACCAGGAAGTCGCGTGTTTACCGTGCGCGGCCGTAACGGCTTGGCATGCCCTGTTCGAGCACGCGCCCTCTGCTCCTGGAGAAACTGTCCTGCTGTTGGGAACTGGCGGCGTCTCCATCTTCGCCCTGCAGTTCGCCGTTGCCGCAGGTCTGCGCACCATCATCACCTCCAGCAGCGATGAAAAGCTTGACCGTGCCAAAAGAATGGGAGCGAGCGAAACCATCAACTACAAGCGCAACCCAAACTGGGACGAAGAAGCCCGCAAGCTAACCTCCGATGGCGTGGACCATGTTGTCGAGGTAGGTGGCAGCGACACCTTCCCCCGTTCTCTCCGTGCTCTACGCACCCACGGAATCATCAGCGTAATCGGCGTCTTGAGTGGTGTCGAGCCGAGCGTAAGTCCTGCGTCAATACTCATGAACAGCGTGCGTGTTCAGGGCATCTACGTAGGTTCTCGCGCGATGTTCGAACGCATGAACCGCGCCATCGACTTTCATCGCATCAAGCCCGTCGTCGATAGAGTCTTCCCCTGGACGGAGTTTAAAGAAGCCCTCCGCTACATGGAACGTCAGCAGCACTTCGGCAAAATCTCCCTAACGTTCTAACGGCCGTCTATTCAAACGGCGCATCATCGTCGCCAGTGTCGGCCGACAGATTCTCAAATTTCGTATAGCGATTCAAAAAAGCTAGCTTCACTCGTCCCGTAGGGCCGTTGCGCTGCTTCGCCAGGATCAGCTCAGCTACACCCTTCAGGCTCTCTTTGTCCGGACGGTAGACCTCTTCCCGGAAGATAAACGCCACGAGATCCGCGTCCTGTTCGATGCTTCCCGATTCACGCAAGTCGCTGAGCATCGGACGATGATCTCCAGGCCGGCTCTCAGGAGCTCGACTCAATTGCGATAGCACAAGGAAGGGCACCCGCAGCTCTTTGGACATAAGCTTCAGGCCGCGTGACAATGAACTGATCTCTTGTACGCGGTTTTCGAAACGACCCCGGCCCTGCATCAGTTGCAGATAGTCGACGATCACCAGCCCCAAATCCTGCTCAGCTTGCAGCCGCCGCAGCTTCGAATGTACGTCCATCAGGTTCGTGCCCGCTGTATCGTCCAGAAATAGCGGCGCTTCCACCATCTTGTACATCGAATCCTGCAGTGACCGCCGCTCGTCCGCGTTCAGATATCCCGCACGGAAGCGCTGCTGATCCACGCGCGCCGAAGCGCACAACATACGAGTGAGTAGCGATTCCTTCGACATCTCAAGCGAAAACACAGCTACCGCTCGCGGATTCTTCGGGTTTTCCGCAATATGCTGCGCGATATTCAAAGCAAGTGCTGTTTTTCCCATGGCGGGACGCGCCGCCAGAATGAAAAGTTCCCCTTCTCGTAATCCGCCCGTCATCTCGTCGAATTTCAAGAAGCCCGTGCTCGTGCCCTTAATGCGTTTGCTCGTATCGAGGAACGCATTGATGCCTCCATCGTATTCAGTGATGATCTGCGCGGGATTGGCCAGCGAGTTCTTCGATTGAACATCGCCCAGCTTCATAAAGGCGTCTTCTACCGCGCCTAGAATCCGGGTGGCATCGTCATCACACGTCAGGCAGCGGTTGATCGTATCCTGCGACACGGAGATAATCCTGCGCAGCAGCGACTTCTCTTTGACAATTGTCACGTAGCTGTCCAGATTGTGCAGCGTTGGGAGGCCATCGTCTAACGAAACCAGGTAGCTCAGGCCATCCACTGACTGAAGCTGCCCGTGCTTCATCAGTTCGTTGGCCAGCGTGACGCGGTCAATTCGTTCACCGCGCTCGTGCAGTTCTCCCATCCGGAGAAATATGCGCTTATGTTTTTCCAGATTGAAGTCGTCCGCCGCCAGCGTTCCTGCCACCTGCAGAAAGGCATTGTCGTTGCTCATGATGGCTCCGAGCACGAAGCGTTCGGCGTCCAGATTATCTGGCAGCGCCTCATTCAAGCTGATATCGCGTACAGCCATACGTATGGACGTGGCTACCTTAACCGGCTAGACTCGAACTCTCAAGAGAGAACGTTTGGAGAAACTAAAGATCCACAAGCTCAAGTTCTTAGGGCGGGGAAACTTGGGCGTCAGGCGCAACCGGATATTCACAGTCTTTCCTCAATACATTTTTACCTGATTTTGTTTCGCCTGGGTAGAGGTCGGTCCGTTATGCGCCGGTCCGCGAGAACAGCGTTGCTATACTGCGATTTGATGATTTCAACGGGTCATCGCCCTCATCATCACCACCATCCGGTGGTTTAGCACGGCGAGTCCTGCGTTCAATCTTCAATTAGAACTGCGAAGGCCCGCCGCCAAGGCGGGCCTTTTCCTTGTAAAGCACCCATGAGTGAATTTCCCGATAGCGATTTTCTCGATTTCGATAAACAGAACGGTCTCATTACGGCCGTCGTTCAGGATGCCAACACGCATCGTGTCCTCATGGTCGGCTACATGAACCGCGAAGCGATGAACAAAACGCTCCAGACCGGCCATGTCACCTTCTTCAGCCGTTCCCGCCAAAAACTCTGGATCAAGGGCGAGAGTTCGGGTCATTATCTCGTTCTGAAATCGCTTGCCGCCGATTGTGACGGCGACGCGCTCTTGGTTGAGGCTGAGCCGATCGGTCCCGGCGTCTGCCACAACGGGTTCGAGAGCTGTTTTTATCGCACTCTCAGGAATGGGCTGTGGGTTGAAACAGACGAAAAGGTCTACAATCCTGACGCGGTCTATGGAGTGAAGCAGTGAAGCTGAAGCTCGGCATCCCGAAGGGAAGCTTAGAGACCGCCACAATTGATCTCTTTCGGCGTGCCGGGTTCAACATCACCACGAGCAGCCGCAGCTATTTCCCCTCCATCGACGATCCCGAGATCGAATGTATGCTGATTCGCGCTCAGGAGATGGCGCGCTACGTGGAGGACGGAGTGCTCGATGGGGGACTCACCGGCCGCGATTGGGTGGAAGAAAATGAAGCCCGCATCGAAACCGTGGCCGATCTGATCTACGCCAAGCAAAGCTTTGGCAAAGTGCGCTGGGTGCTTGCGGCTCCCGAAGCCTCACCCTTTCGCAGCGTGAGCGATCTCGAAGGACGAATTATCGCCACGGAGCTCGTCTCTACCACTAAACGTTATCTCGCAAGCAAAGGCGTCAAAGCTAAGGTGGAGTTCAGTTGGGGCGCAACGGAAGTGAAGCCGCCCGAACTAGCCGACGCCATTGTGGAAGTCACCGAAACCGGCTCTTCACTTCGCGCGAACAAACTGCGCATCCTCGAAACCGTGCTCGAGTCAAACACACAGCTCATCGCCAACACGGCGTCTTGGGCCGACGTTTGGAAGCGACGTAAGCTCGAAGACATCAAGATGCTGCTCGAAGGTGCTATCAGCGCGCTCGGCAGGGTCGGCTTGATGCTCAATGTGCGGCGCGACGATCTGCAAGCCGTACTCTCAACGCTTCCCGCATTGAAGAATCCTACGATTTCACAGCTCAGCGACGAAAGGTGGGTAGCGGTGAATACGATCCTCGAAGAAACCACCGTGCGCACCATCATTCCGCGCCTGAAGGAAGCCGGGGCGCAAGGAATTGTCGAGTATCCGCTGAACAAGATCGTGATCTAAATCGCCATGATCACGATCCACGATTTCCGGAATGCTTCGTTCAATTGGGGACGCGACGCCACTGAAACCGAGCACGAGCATATTGTTCGCCCAATCATCGAAGGTGTGCGCAAAGAGGGAGATGCGGCTCTTCTTCGCTACGCCAAGCGCCTGGATAGTTTGGGTGATCTGCCGCTGCGAGTCAGTGACGCGGAGCTTCGCGCCGCAGCGGAAGCATTGTCTGCGCAGGTGCGCGAAGCCGTCGAAGAGGCAATCGCCAATATTCGGGAGTTCGCGCAACTGCAACTCCCCAAAGAATATTTCGAAGAGTTTTCGCCCGGCCGCAAGCTGGGCTGGATTGTCCGGCCACTCGACGCAGTCGGCTGCTACGTTCCGTCGGGCCGCTATCCTTTGCCTTCTACCTTGCTCATGACGGCCGTGCTTGCGCAAATCGCCGGAGTGCCGCGCATCTGTGTCACGTCGCCACGGCCATCGACTGAGATCCTCGGTTGCGCTCACATGCTCGGCATTGAAGAGGTGTATCGCGTAGGCGGCGCACACGCCATTGCCGCCATGGCCTTCGGTACGGAGAGCATTGCCCGTGTGAATCGTATCGTTGGGCCCGGTAATGCATACGTCGCTGCCGCCAAAAAGTTGCTGGCCGGCGAAGTCGGTATCGATTTCGTGGCTGGTCCCACAGAAATTATGATCTTGGTGTCAACGGGCGATTCCCGCGTCATCGCAGCCGACATGCTGGCGCAAGCTGAGCACGATACGGAGGCCTGCGCGATACTCGTCACTTCGTCTGAAACGCTTGCGAATGCGGTGTCCCAGGAGTTGGATCGACAACTCGAAACCCTGCCCACCCGTGAAGTGGCCAAGATAGCCATTGACAAAGGCAGCCGCATTCTTCTCGTTCCTAACATGATGGTCGGGGTTCATCTTGCAAATAACTGGGCGCCGGAACATCTCAGCCTGCACGACACGGAGTTACTGCCCTATATCACGACCGCCGGAACTGTTTTCCTAGGGCCAAACTCGCCGGAGTCCGCCGGAGATTACGCCGCCGGTCCAAGTCACGTTCTGCCCACAAATGGTGCGGCCCGGCTGCGCGGCGGCCTCTCCGCCGCTGATTTCGTCAAAGTTATTGCCGTTCAGCAACTCTCGCCGTCCGCGCTTGAAAAGCTCGCTCCAACTATTACAACTCTGGCCCGAGCAGAAGGTTTAGAGGCGCACGCTCGCGCCGTGGAGGTCCGTTGTGTCAGCTAATTCAGTAGTGGAAATCAAGCTGCCTGAACAACAGCAGGTGCTCACGCCTCGCGAAGCCGTGTTGCGGATGGATGCCTATCATCCTCCGACGGGTTCACGCCGCAACAAACTCCGACTCGATTTCAACGAAAATACCGTCGGCGCTCCTCCGCATGTCATCGATTTCATCAAGCGATTTCTCACCGCCGCCGACCTGAGCATCTATCCCGAATACGGTGCCGCCCTTGAGGATCTTTCGAAGCATTTCGGCGTTTCAAAAGATGAGCTGACGCTCACGAACGGCACAGACGAAGCCATCCAGTTGTTAGTGAATACCTATCTCAATGCCGGCGACCAGGCAATCATCCTTCGTCCCTCCTACGCCATGTACCGCTTCTACGCCCAACTGGCGGGTGCCGATGTAGCGGAACTCGATTACCAGGCCGACACGCTGGCCTTTCCTTTGGAACCGCTTCTCGAAAAAGTCACGCCCGCCACTCGCGCCATCTTCATCAGCAATCCCAATAACCCGACGGGTACCGGGACGGATATCGCGTCAATCCGGCGCATTCTCGAAAAAGCCGCGAGTGCCGCAGTCTTGCTGGACGAAGCGTATTACGAGTTCAGCGGCATAACAGTTCTGCCGCTGCTCAACGAATATCCCAATCTCTTTGTCAGCCGCACCTTTTCCAAAACTTACGGCATGGCGGCCCTGCGTTGTGGATGTCTTTTTTCAAATGCGCGGAATATCGCGCACATCCGCAAGGCGCAGTCGCCCTACAGCGTGAACGCGCTTGCTGCGATGGTAGCCCGGATTGCTGTCCAAGATCAAAGCTTCGTCGAAGAATATGTGCTCGAAGTCCTAACCGCGCGCGAGCTACTCTACGTCGGCTTGGAGCGGCTCAAAATTCCCTATATCCCGAGCCAAGCGAATTTTGTTCTTTTCCAGGTGGGCGATCGCGCCATTCCGCTTCGCGACGAACTGCGCAATCGCGGCATTCTGGTGCGCGACCGCAGCTATGAACTACCGGGCTACCTGCGCGTTACCGTCGGCACGCGCGATCAGATCCAACGCTTTCTGGACGAATTGGAGCAGATTTGGTGACTGGCGGTAATCCTCCCGACGTCATCGTCTTCGACATGGATGGTGTGCTCGTCGAAGTGGGACAGTCCTACCGTGAGGCGATCCGTGAGACGGTCCGTCACTTCACCGGTGAACTCGTCAGCCACGACGAGATTCAGAATTTCAAAAATGCCGGCGGCTGGAATAACGATTGGCTGTTATCGCACCGCATGATTTTGAACCGGGGCAAGCAAGTGGAGTATGCAGATGTGGTCGAGTACTTCAACCTGATATTTCTCGGCAAAGATGGCGATGGCCTGATCCGGAACGAGCAGTGGATGCCCAAGAATGGTTTGCTCGAACGGCTGAGTGAGCGCGCGGATCTCGCCATCTTCACGGGCCGGGCCAAATACGAAGCGGATGTCACTCTTGAACGCTACGCCAAAGGAATCCGATTCCACCCGCTTATCACGGATGAGACGGTCGCCAATCCCAAACCCGCTCCTGACGGCCTCCACTTGATTCAGCATGAGTATCCCGGCAAGAACATCTGGTATCTAGGCGACACGGTAGACGATGCCATCAGCTCGCGCTCAGCCGGCGTCCCCTTCATCGGAGTGTCTACTCTTC
This sequence comes from uncultured Acidobacteriaceae bacterium, assembly GCA_963730865.1. GTDB lineage: Bacteria > Acidobacteriota > Terriglobia > Bryobacterales > Bryobacteraceae > Bog-105. Next base: position 30,597 of record CAVSTO010000025.1, read on the forward strand.
ACAATTCGCGCCACCTGGAAATCGCCGACATTCTTCTCGGTCACGGCGCCTTCACCGTCATCAAGGACATCAACGAACTCGAAGCTTTGGCTAACAGTCCTCAATGAGAGAAGCTAGCGTCCAACGTAATACGAAAGAGACTCAGATCGCGGGATCGCTGCGCATCGAAGGCACTGGCGAATACAACATCTCGACTGGCATCCGCTTTCTCGACCACATGCTGGAGCTATTCACAAAGCACGGCGCCTTCGATCTTAGTCTCTCCGCTCACGGCGATCTCGACGTTGATCAACATCACACCGTGGAAGATACCGGCATTGTCCTCGGTGACCTGTTCACGAAAGCCTTAGGTGATCGCCGCGGCATCAATCGCGCCGGCTACTTCGTGCAAACCATGGATGAATCGCTTGCCGTCGTAGCGGTAGATCTGGGTGGCCGCCCGGCCTTGGTGTTGGAGACGCAAGTCAACGTAATCCACGTGGGCGATTTGCAACTGGAACTCCTCGAAGATTTCTTCGCCGGATTTACCTACCACGCGGGCGCGAACCTCCACGCCAAGATTCTCCATGGCCGTTCCAACCACCATAAAATCGAAGCCATCTTCAAGTGTTTCGCTCGTGCCATGCGCTATGCCTGTTCCACGGATGAACGCTTGAAAGATCAGCTTCCATCGACCAAAGGGTTGCTGTGACTGGCGCTCTTGTGACCACCATCGTCGACTACGGGGCAGGGAACTTACGTTCCGTCCAAAACACGCTCGATGAGCTGCGTGCTGAGTACAACGTGACGAATAAGCCGGAGGTTGTACGCGCCGCGCGTAAGATCATCTTGCCCGGTGTCGGCCACTTCGGCCAGATGATGCGCGCCATCGATGACCTCGGCCTGCGTGAGCCGCTTCTCGAAAAGATTCACGACGGCACTCCTTTTCTCGGAATCTGCATCGGCTTGCAATGCCTTTTCGAATCCAGCGAAGAATCGCCCGGCAGCAAAGGGTTAGGTGTTTTCACCGGTTCGGTAATGCGATTCGTTGGCGATGCCCGAATTCCCCACATGGGCTGGAATTCGCTTGACCGGTTGAAGCCTTCTCGCCTGCTGCAAGGTCTCGATCCCAAAGCGTTTACCTACTTTGCTCACAGTTACTATGCGCCCGTTATCGACGCGACAGCCGCATCTTGCACTTACATCCGTCCCTATACCGCGGTCATCGAGCAGAACAACATTCATGCGGTCCAATTCCATCCTGAAAAATCCGGCCAGTTGGCCTCCGCGTCGTAGGCAACTTCTTGCAGATCTGATGCTTGCCAAACGGATCATTCCTTGTCTCGATGTCACCGGCGGACGTGTCGTGAAGGGCATCAACTTCGTTGACCTGCGGGATGCCGGTGATCCGGTCGAGCTTGCCGAACGCTATAACTCTCAAGGCGCCGATGAGCTTGTGTTTCTGGACATCACCGCCTCGAGCGACGCGCGGAACATCATGGTGGATGTTGTGGCGAGAACCGCCCGAAAGGTCTTCATTCCCATGACCGTCGGCGGCGGAATCCGCAGTGTGGCCGATGCCCGCAAAATCATTCTCGCTGGCGCCGATAAGGTTAGCGTCAATACCGCTGCCGTCTGTCGCCCGGAACTCATCCGCGAGTTGAGCCTCGAATTCGGCGCACAGGCAGTCGTCCTCGCCATCGACGCCCGCCGTTCCGGTCAGAGCAAATGGAACGTCTTTACCAAAGGTGGACGGCACGATGAGGGCGTCGACGCGATCGAGTGGGCGCAACGAGGCGAAGCGCTCGGCGCGGGCGAAATCCTGTTAACATCCATGGACACGGACGGCGTGCAGACCGGCTTCGACTGCGCGTTGACCCGCGCCGTGGTCCATGCGACCACCATCCCTGTGATTGCCTCCGGTGGCGCTGGCGCCCCGAGTGACTTCGTCCAGGTCCTCACTGAGGGGCGTGCCGATGCCGCTCTAGCGGCTTCCATTTTCCATTACGGTAAGTACACCGTGACAGATCTTAAACAAGCTCTAGCCGAAGCCCACGTCCCCGTGAGACCGGCAACATGATCATCCCATGCATCGATCTGATGGACGGGAAAGTTGTTCAGCTCGTCCAGGGACGCGAGAAGGCGCTCGAAGGAAAAGCGCCGGATGAAATGCTCGAACTATTCACCGGCTTCCCGCAGATTCAAGTCATCGATCTGGATGCAGCCATGGACAAGGGATCCAATTCGGCCATTCTCGAGCACATTGCGCAACGCGTTTCGGTCCGCGCAGGTGGCGGCATCCGCACTCTCGAACGTGCGGACGAACTGATCCGGCAGGGTGCCTACAAGATCATCATCGGAACGGCCGCGTTCGACGCTCGTGGCCCCGATACATTATTTCTCGGCGCGCTCCGTAATCGGTTCGGTGCCGATCGCCTGACGATCGCGCTTGACAGCAAAGGCGGCCGCGTCGTCGTAAAAGGCTGGCGGCAGTCTACTCAATGGACCGCGACCGATGTTATCGCTCAATTGGAACCCTATTGTTCCGGCTTTCTGTGCACTTATGTGGATAAAGAAGGTATGATGCAGGGGACCGATCTTGCCTGGTTCGAAAGCCTGCGAAATGCAACCCGCCTCGAACTGATAGCGGCGGGCGGAATTACCACGCTGGATGATGTGAAGGCGCTACAATCGCTCGATGTTCATTGCGCCATTGGCATGTCCATCTATACGGGCCGCCTTCGGCTCGACGATCTTCGTCAGCTTAACAGCGTCCACGTCTAACTTTGCTACTTTATTTTGGCCGCCCACATCTAAACTGCGAATAGAAAAACACGAGGTAAACAGAAATGAATAGGAAGCTCATACGTTCGACGGTGTTCTCAGCGTCTCTAGCGGGCGGAGCCGCACTCTTTCTCCACGCCGCCGGGCCGCGTCCTGACTTTTCCGAAGTCAAGAATGTAATCACCGGGACCGCCGCTTTCGATAGCTACAAGACAGAATCGCCCGGCACCTTCCGCAAAATTACTGTTGCCGATCTCCCTCAGCCCTACGCAACCAAGGGTGTCGGTAATTCGCCTACCATCGTGCCTCGGCCCGCCGACGCTTGGCCCAAAGCCCCACAAGGCTTTGAAGTTCAACTCTTCACCAACCAAGGTCTCGAAGAACCGCGCGAAATGCGTACTGCCCCGAACGGCGACCTTTTCGTAGCCGATACTCACGGTGACAAAATCCACATTTTCCGCGGCATCACCCCAGACGGCAAGCCTCAACAGCGTTCCATATTCACCGCGTCAAATCTGCATGAGCCGTTCGGAATGGCCTTCTATCCTCCGGGAGGAAATCCGCAGTGGCTCTACATCGGTAACACCAACTCGGTCGTTCGCTTTCCCTATCACAACGGAGACCTACAGGCCACCGGAGCCGCGCAGGTGATCATTCCTACGTTGCCCACCGGCGGCCATTCCACGCGCGATCTCGCATTTTCTCCAGACGGCAGCAAAATGTTCGTCTCTGTTGGCTCCGGTTCGAATGTCGATGATCCGGACACTCATCCGAAAGAGTTTCACCGCGCCAATATCCTCGAATACACTCCGGACGGCAAGTATGTTGAAGTGTACGCGTCCGGAATCCGGAATCCGGTCGGTATCGCAATCAACCCCCAAACGGGTCAGCTCTGGTGTTCCACCAACGAACGCGACATGCTCGGCGACAACCTTGTCCCCGATTACATCACTTCGGTCAAAGAGGGCGGATTCTACGGCTGGCCCTGGTATTACATGGGCGACCATCAGGATCCTCGCCTCCCCGGCAAGCACCCGGAACTGAAAGACAAAGTGCTCGTGCCCGATGTGCTACTGCAACCTCACAACGCGTCGCTCGAACTCACGTTTTATGAAGGAAAACAGTTCCCGGCCGAGTACCGCGGCGACATCTTCGCGGCTGAACACGGCTCTTGGAACAAGTCCGTCCGCGCGGGTTATGAAGTGATCCGCGTGCCCTTGAATCACGGCCATGCGGACGGTGTATACGAAGACTTCATCACCGGCTTCGTCACCCCCGAAGGCAATGCTTGGGGCCGCCCGGTCGGGGTTGCAGTAGAGCCCGACGGCTCGCTGATGGTCTCCGACGACGCTTCGAAATCCATTTGGCGGGTTGTCTATACCGGCAAGTGAGATCCTACGGTCGATGGCCGTTGCGGACCTGACCGTCCCTTTGCGCTGGAAGCTCTCGCCGGCATGGCGGGAAAACGCTGGTTTCACCGGGCTCTTTGCCGTTCTCTCCGCGTTTACGCTCTCCACTCTGGACGGAGGAGATATTGCACCCCGATTGATCTCGGCTGCGCTCCTCTTATTTGCCGTGCTTTTTTTCGCCTTGTTTTCATCCAGGCGATTTACCGTTCCTGTTCCGGCTGTCTGCCTGCTTCTGATGGCCTGCTACGGTGTCATTCAGACGCTCTGGTTCCCACACAAAATCGTCTATGACGGCTGGAGCAGCGTGCTTTTTTGGTTTACGGCCGCTGTAATTACTCTGCTCTCCGCCCAGCTTTTTCGTCGCCGTCAACTCGCTTCGCGGTTCCGGCTCTTCTTCGTCTTCTTCGGAAGCGCCGTTTGTGTGCTCGATCTGCTGGAACAGGCCTCTCACACCAGCAAATACTTCTGGCTCATCCAAAGTAAGTACTCAACCATCAACGGCAGCTTCGCGTATTGGAACAACTTCGCGCAATTTGTGGAACTGTTTCTCCCGCTCACCCTCTGGTTCGCGCTCAAAGGCCGGAAGCCTTCCATTCAATTTCTCCTTCTCAGCGGCCTCGAGATCGGAGCCGTCGTTGCCTCTGGATCGCGCGCGGGCAGCGCTCTCGTCATTGTTGAACTTCTGGCTATGCTGCTGCTCGCATATCTGCGAAATCGGAACCGTGCGTTCCTCTATGCCGCGGCATCCGCGCTTGCGGTGAGCGCGGTGTTCGTCATTGCCGCTGGCTCCGAAACTCTCAGCGTCAAGCTGCAACAGAAAGATCAGCTCGCCGTCCGCCGTGACATCAATGAATCGTCGCTCGAAATGATTCGCCGGCATCCATTCACTGGCTGGGGCCTTGGCGCCTACGTACCCGTTTATCGTATGTTTGCTCGCTACGACGACGGCACGCTACGTGAACCGCGCCCACAACGACTGGCTGCAATGGGCGGCGGAAGGCGGCATTTTCTTTTCCGCTCTCATGCTGGTCGTCTTCGTTTGGAGCATTCGACCAGCCATCCGGTCCGTCTGGGGCATCGGCGTAATTGCCGTCTGCCTTCACGCCCTTGTCGATTATCCTTTTGCGCGTTTCGGCGTTTGCGGCTGGTACTTCGCCCTAATAGGCGTGTTGGCCGTTGTTCACTCGGACAGCCCCTCTCACCGTAGCCGCACTAAGTCCGAGCCTGATGAGCGTTCTAAACACCGGAGGGTGGCGGCATAAAACCTTCACTGATCGGCTTTGGAGTTGTTATTCTGCTCGCGGCCTCTCTCGCTCTTGAATCGCAATCTCCCGCTCCAGTTCCTGCATTCTTCAATACGGTGCGGCAGATCAACGTAGTCGCTCCCGACCGTCCTTTAAGGTCTCTGCGTATTGTGAGCTGGAACATTGATCGTGGCGAACGGCTGAACGCGATCGCCTCGGAACTCCAGCACAGCGCAGCCGGTCTATGCCTCTTACAGGAAGTGGATTCAAACACCGTCAGGGCAGGGAACCTGGATGAAGCTACGGAACTCGCCAAACGCCTTCATCTGAACGCGTCCTACGCCATCGAATTTGAAGAACTGAGCCAGGAGCGCGGTCAACGGGCGTTCATCGGGCAAGCAACCCTCACGCGCCTTCCTCTGCGCCATGCGCGCGTCTTGCGCTTCGAACGCCAGTCCGGATTCTGGAAACCGCATAGCTGGATTCCTTCATCAGTCCCGCTCATGCAAAGGCGCTTGGGTGATCGAATCGCGCTCGTAACGGAACTTCAATTTGGAGGCCGCCCATTGATCGTCTATAATCTCCACCTTGAAAGCCGCAGCCTGGGCGGCATCCAGGCCGCTCAATTAGATGAGATCCTTAACGATCTCCAACGATACCCACCCAACACAGCCGTCCTCATCGGAGGCGATCTGAATACCAAATATCTCCCCTCATATTTTCTGCACAAGCTGCAGGGCGAAGGCTTTCTTAGCGCCACCGGCGAGCGCATCGAGCGTACGCACGTCATCGCGATGGCCCTTGACTGGATCTTCGCCCGCGGCCCGATCACCCTCGAAAGTGGTCGTGTCGACAAGGACGCGAAGGGTTCAGATCATTACCCGTTGTACGCGGGCCTCCGAGCAGAATAACAACGCCCCTCTACCGAGCCCCGACGTTGTGCAAGACTGCAAACTTCAGACCAGCTGCCGTCCTGAAAAGTGGCGCCGGCAAGCAGCAATTCATTGCAATGACCGCCTTAGATCGTTTGCCCTCGCTTCCGTCATCTCCGTCAATGTCGTAAGCCTAATCAGGGGCGCCATGGTCCCGCCGCGAGCGGCATCTGCCATGAAGTCCGCATTCGCCTTGCGAAACAGTAGCCAAGCTGCCTCGGCGGCCCCGAGTTTGGCCTTTCCCGTAACATCCTGTTTGTTCAGTAATCTCTGATAGACCGCATTCAGATCCCTTTGCGCCTTGTCATAGCGCGCCTGTTCGCAGTTCAGCATGGCCGCCGTGGTCACTGCCGAGTTGCAGGCTCCCTTCTCTTGGGCCAGGAGAGCGGCACCCCGCAACAGCAAGCAACTGAATGCGATCGTGCGCAACGTACGAATGATAAAGGCTGAACGTGCTTTAGAGTTGTGACCCATAAGTTTGGTTGGAGCCTCTTGAAGACTAGACATTGACCGGCGTACTATCCAATGAGATAGTTACCTACAGTTTGACCCAGCCGAAAAAACGCAAATTCGAATGGATCTCAGAATGCTCGTGATAAATCATCCTGGCAAAGGAGCAGGGAACAATGGCTGATTTCAATCTTGCAATTAACTATGTTCTGGAAAACGAGGGCGGATGCTGCAACAATCCGAACGATCCCGGCGGCTCAACCAACTTCGGGATTTTGCAGCGTGACTGGCCGCAGGTCGACATCACCAATATCACGCGTCCAGAAGCAATCGCGTGGTACCAGCCAAATTATTGGGAGAAAGTGCCGTATGTCGGCATTGCTTCGCAGCAGATAGCCACTAAGTTATTCGACATGCATGTCAACTTAGGGCTCTCACCTGCCGTAATGATCGCGCAGAAGGCGCTCGGATTCTCCGGGCCAAATGTAGACGGAGATATGGGCCAACTTACAGTTGCAGCTATCAACGCCGCTGACAAGGCAAAATTATTGGCTGAAGTCGTCAGTCTGCTGACGCTCCATTACAAGCTGCTCGAACAGCGCAACCCCGGCTTGGTGGCCTTCGATCGCGGCTGGATGACGCGCGCCACCAAGCTGCCGGATCCTGACCAACCACAAAGCGCTGCTAGTGCTGCCTAACGCAGGCGGCAACTGACTTAGAGATTTCCCCGGCGCGCCTGCTCGCGCTCAATCGCCTCGAATAACGCTTTGAAATTCCCCTTGCCAAAACTGCGGCTTCCCTTGCGCTGGATGATCTCGAAGAAAAGCGTCGGACGGTCCTCCACGGGCTTGGTAAAGATCTGTAGCATGTAGCCCTCATCATCCCGATCCACAAGCACACCAAGATCCTTCAACGCGTCCACCGGCTCGTCGATCTTCCCCACGCGCGCCGTCAGTTCCTCGTAATAGGTCGTCGGCACCTGTAGAAACTCAATTCCCTGGCTGTGAAGCTTCGTCACTGTGGCGATGATGTCGTGAGTCGCGAGCGCGATGTGTTGCACACCCGGGCCGCCGTAGAAATCGAGATACTCCTCAATCTGCGATTTCCGCTTACCTTCCGCGGGTTCATTGATCGGAAACCGGATCTTTTCATTTCCGTTTGCCATCACTTTAGACATCAAGGCCGAGTATTCAGTCGATACATCCTGATCGTCAAAGTGCTTGAACATCCGGAAACCCATCACGTCTTGGTAAAAGTTCACCCAGGTGTTCATCTGCCCCCACCCGACGTTCGCCACCATGTGATCGATATGCAAAAGCCCTGCGTCGCGTGAGACTGCATCGTGACCTGTCACCGCCACGAAACCCGGAAGAAACGCTCCCGCGTACCCGGAACGCTCCACAAACGTATGGACTGTGTCTCCATACAGCTTGATAGCGGAGAGATGAACTTCGCCGTGTTCGTCCTTGATCGACCAAGGCGCCTGCGCATTCGTTGCCCCACGCGCAATGGTTTGCTCCCAGGCCGACTTCGCATCAGTCACTGAAAGTGCGATCGATTTCACTCCATCGCCGTGTCTGAACACGTGCTCGGCAATCTCCCCTTCGGGAAACAGCGGTGTCGTGAGCACAAATCGAATCTTATTCTGTTCCAGAGCATAGGACACGCGGTCTCGCGTGCCCGTTTCCGGCCCTCGATAGGCAACCAGGCGGAAGCCCAAAGCAGAACGGTGGAAATAAGCCGCCTGCTTGGCATTCCCCACGTAAAATTCCACATGGTCCGTGCCCTCGATCGGGAAGAAAATCTGCTTGCGCGGGAACGGTTGTTTCCGCTTGCTCAGTCAACTGCGGCATATAGGTCAGCCTCCATTTGCTGGCGCACCTCTTCCAGCGCCTCAACGAAAAATTTGTTCTCTTCGGGTGTTCCCACCGACACACGCAAGCAGTTCGGCAAACCGCTTGCGCCAAGCGGCCGTACGATGACACCCTGACTCAGCAGAGCCTGAAAGGTTCGTTCCGCCTGCTCCTTCTCGGCAAAAACCATCATCACGAAATTAGCCGCTGACGGTACTACTTGAAAGCCCATCTCGCCTAAAGCGCGGCTGAAATAATCCAGGCCCTTAGCGTTGTTGGCGAGAGTACGGAGCATGAACTCCCGGTCCTCAATGGCCCCTAGGGCCGCGGCTTCCGCAACCCCATTCGGCTCAAACGGCAGCTTCACTCGCAGTAGAACTGAAATCAGATGTTCATGCGCGAACCCATATCCAACACGCGCGGCCGCCAAACCATACGCTTTTGAAAACGTGCGCAACGTGATTACGTTGTCAAAGCGGTAATGCATCGAATCCGGATACGACGGTTCCACCATCGCGAACTCGTAATACGCTTCATCCAGGATGATCAGCACCCGTTCCGGAACGCGCCGGTGAAAATCCTCAAACGCTTTCCGTGTGAAAAACGAACCTGTCGGATTGTTCGGGTTAGCCAGGTAGATAAGCTTTGTGCGCGGGCTGATTGCATCCGCCAGCGCCGCTAGATCGTAACGCCAATCCTGATATGGCACCGTGCGGTAGGCGACCCCGCGGCTACGCGCCAGCACCTGAAAACCCTGAAACGCTGCTTCCGTTGTCAGCACTTCATCGTCGTCGCAGAGGAATGTGCGAACGATATTCGCCATGATGCCTTCGCTGCCGGCGCCCACCACAACGTTATCGATCTTTAACCCGAACAGATCCGCGAGTCGCCCGCGCAGAGCCAAACCTCCGGCGGGATATCGCGACATATCGGCCAAAGCCGCTTGCGCACGGTCCAGAGCCAGCGGCGAGACGCCCAGCGGATTTTCGTTCGATGCCAGCTTGACCACTCTCTCAAGGCCAAACCTTTGCCGGATCTCTTCCACGCTTAGCCCGGGCTCGTACGGCTTCAGCGACAGAATATGCGGCCGGTACCAGAATTTCCGATGCTTTACTCGTCTCCAATATACTTATAATATATCTTCTGCCAAGCCAATAGAGATGGCGAAATCCAACAAGGACTCGAACACAGGTACCCTGGCCGACCGGGCATATCGCATGCTGAAGCACGGCATCCTGCATGACGAATTTCCAGAAGGCAGCTTCTTGCGCGAAGCCGACATCCTCCATCGCTATTCCATCGGCCGAACCCCATTCCGTGAAGCCTGCAATCGCCTGCACAATGAGCAATTGCTTGCAGTCATTCCCCGCCGTGGATACTATGTTCCGGAATTAAGCTTTCGCGGGGTCCGTGATCTTTTAGAAACCCGCATCATCCTCGAAGGGATCGCCGCCGAACTTGCCGCTGTCCGGGCTGAGCCGGACGAAGTGGACAAGCTCGAACAGTATTATCGGGAAGCGCTCGCAGCGGCGCAGACCGCCCGAAGTTTAGACCGCCTTATTGAATCGAACCAAAAGTTCCACCTTCAGATCGCCCGCATGTCCCATAACCGCGAGTTTGAAACCGTGCTGCGCGGCATTCTTGAACGATCTGTCCGGCTCGTCTACCTGGCCGCCAGCGCATCCGAGCAAGTTCCCAGGGACATCGAAACATTGCTGAAGCCCATCGTGGAGGCAATTCGCCGAAAAGATGCCGCGGCGGCGCACAATGCCGTCACTGCCGATATCGCCCACGGACAGTTGAATGCGCTCGGCCGCGACTTCTGGGGCGATGCATCGAAATTTAAACCAGAAAGAGGACTGAATGCCCGTCTATCGTCAGTTGGGTGAAATCCCCTCAAAGCGTCACAAGATCTTTCGCAAACCCTCGGGCGAACTCTATGCCGAGGAACTCGTCGGAAACATGGGCTTCGTCGGCCCATCGTCTCTGCTCTATCACGCGCAGCGCCCTACCGCCATACGCGCGCTCAAAACACTCAAAGTAATCAATTGGCAACCCGCCGATCCGGAGCCGTTGCGCCATCGCCACTTCCGCACTCAGCGCCTCGATAAACCCGCCGACGCGATTACCGGCCGCACGCCCTTACTATTCAACGGCGATGTTTCGATGGAGGTCGTCCGTCCCGCCGAAGAAACTTCCAGCTTTTATCGCAACGCACAAGGCGACGAGATCGTATTCGTCAGCGAAGGCGAAGGCGTTCTCGAATCTCCCTTCGGACACTTACCGTTCGGTCCCGGCGATTACCTGGTGATTGCGCGTGGCATTCTCCATCGCTACTGCTTCTCTTCCGAAAAGAGGCTTCTGCTGATCATCGAGAGCGCGGGCTACGTTCGTACTCCCAAGCGCTATCGCAACGAGTTCGGCCAGCTTACCGAATCCAGCCCCTACGGCGAGCGTGACATCCGCGGTCCGCAAGAGATCGAGACCCATAACGAGAAGGGCGAATTCAACTTGATTGTCAAAAAAGCCAACACCTTGACCGAAATGGTTCTCGCCTCTCACCCCTTCGACCTCATCGGCTGGGACGGCTTTTATTACCCCTGGGCCATCAACATTCGCGACTTCGAACCCCGCGTCGGTCGCTTCCACCTTCCTCCCCCGACGCATCAAACGTTCGAAGGAGACGGTTTTGTTGTCTGCTCGTTCTGCCCCCGTCCCTACGATTTCGATCCGGAAGCTGTTCCCGCGCCCTATAGCCATTCGAATGTCATGTCCGACGAGGTGCTCTACTACGCCAACTCGGAATTTATGAGCCGCAAAGGAATCGAATATGGCTCCGTAACTCTTCATCCAGACGGCTTGGCGCACGGCCCGCAACCCGGCCGCACCGAAGCCTCCATAGGCCAGAAGGACACCAACGAATTGGCGGTGATGGTAGACACATTTCGTGGCCTGCAGGTCAGTCGCGACGCCACCGAAATTGAAGATCGCGATTACTATCTTTCATGGCTGGGTTAAGTGATTGGTCAAGTGATTGGTTAAGTGATTGGTTAAGTGACTGAAGCGAGTGATCGACGAAACACATGATCCCGGCTTGCAGAGCTGGGTGGAATCCGCAAACACAGTTCACACCGATTTCCCCATCCAGAACCTCCCCCTCGGGGTCTTCAAACATCATGCCGATTCGAAGCCTCGCGTAGGCGTCGCGATCGGCGATTTTATTCTCGACCTAGGCCCCTGGATCGAGGGCGAGAGCTTAAACGAATACCTTGCCCTGAGTCGAACCTCGCGCCGGGATCTGCGCGTTGAGTGGAGTAACTACCTCCGCCAAGGTTCCCCCCGACGGGAACTGATAGCCCAATCCGAATGCCAAATGTGCCTGCCCGCCCGGATCGGTGACTACACGGATTTCTACGCCTCCCGGCATCATGCCATCAACGTCGGGAAGTTGTTTCGTCCGGAGCAACCGCTGCTGGCAAATTACGATCACATCCCGATCGCCTATCATGGCCGTGCCTCGTCGATCGTGGTTAGCGGCACACCCATCCGCCGTCCTATTGGTCAGTTGGGCGCAGGCAAATTCGCCGCCTCGCAAGAGCTCGACTACGAAGTCGAACTAGGCGCCTTGATCGGCCCCGGCAACGCGCATGGAGAACCAATTCCCATCGGTGCTGCGGAAGATCATCTCGCCGGAGTGTGCCTGCTGAATGATTGGTCGGCGCGAGATATTCAGCGCTGGGAATATCAACCGCTCGGCCCGTTTCTCGCCAAGAACTTCGCCACGTCCATATCTCCCTGGCTCATCACATCGGAAGCGCTTGAGCCGTTTCGAGTCCCCGCGCCCCCGCACGATGCGCCCGTTCTGCCGTACCTGCAATCGCCTCAACCCGGCGCATTCGACGTACGGTTGGAGGCATGGCTTCGAACTCAGCAAATGAGCGAACCCGTACGCCTGAGTGACGCTTCCTTCAAAGACATGTATTGGACGCTCGGCCAAATGATCGCTCATCACACTTCGAACGGATGCCCGCTCCGGCCGGGCGATTTGATCGGCAGTGGAACTGTCTCTGGCGCCGAACCTCAAAACCGTGGCTGTCTGCTGGAGCTGACCGACAGAGCGAAGCATCCTGTGGTGCTACCCAACGATCAAATGCGTAATTTCCTCGAGGATGGCGACGAAGTCATCCTTCGCGGTTCTTGCGTTCGCGAAGGCTTTCGCTGTATTGGCTTCGGTACTTGCAGCGGCATCATACTGCTATCGGCAGCGCCTAACCACCACCCCAGAGTGGTGCTATAGTAGAACCGTAGGCATGAGTACCGCCATCGCCAGCGGATTAACCACTACCGAAGCGGCGTTTATCGAGGACGCCCGGCAACGCGGCTGTCTCTACATTCGTCAGCCGTACGAACTGTACTCCGCCGAAAATCACGCCGCTTGGCGTATTCTCTACTCGCGCATGGGTGAGAAGTGGAAGCAATACGCCAACGAACATTTCCTGCGCGGAATTGCATCCTTGTGCTTCGATCCCGATCGAGTACCTAAGCTCGAGGAGGTCAATCGCTTCTTAAACCCACTCACCGGCTTTCGAGCAAAAGCAGTCAGCGGCTATGTGCCCAGTTTCGTCTTCTTCGATTGTCTTCGCAATCGCGAGTTTCCCACCACCATAACTATCCGTCGCAGCGATCAGCTCGATTATTTGCCGGAGCCGGATATCTTCCACGACATTGCCGGCCATGTGCCGATGCACACTGACCGCATGTTTGCGGACACGCTGGTGCGGCTCGGCGAATGCGCTCATACAGCCGTTGAAATCGTATCCGGCATACGCGACGAAGCGAAAAAGCTTCAGCAGCTCGAAAGCATCATCCGCGCCATGGCTCGCTTCTTCTGGTTCACCATCGAGTTTGGCCTGATGCGTGGCCGCGCTGAATCAAGAGGGAATAGCTTAAAGGTCTATGGCAGCGGCCTGCTTAGTTCCTATGGAGAGATCGCACACGCCATCGAATCCGACGAAGTGCAGCGCTATCCAATTCAGCTCGAATGGCTCATCAATCAGTCTTTCGAGATCGACCGTTATCAACCGCTGCTCTTCATTGTCGATTCTTTCGACCACCTCTTCAGTCTTGTCGATGAGCTTGAGCGCTGGATGCGCGCCGGCAAGCTCAGCAATGTCGCCCTCGGTGAGCCCCTTGTGAACGAGCAGGATCTCAAAAGCTTTCTTGAAGCAGGACTCACCGCGGCGTAAAAGTTATCGCGATACGCTCAAGCTCTGGTCTAAGCTGAACCGTTCCTGTCCACCTTGGCAGCGATCGCGGGATGACCGTCGCTCGATGTCGCAGTCTCAAACATCGCGCTGAAGTAAAAGTCGCTTCCGCAATTCACCTCGCTCTCTACCCAGATCTTGCCATTCATCAAGGCCACCAGTTGCGAGCAGATCGCTAATCCTAAGCCCGTGCCCCCGAATTCGCGCGTTGAAGAGCCGTCCGCCTGTGTAAAGGCGTCGAAGATGAGACCTTGCTGCGCCTTCGGAATTCCCATACCGGTATCGCTGACACAAAATTTCAGCGTGGTGGACGACTCCGATTGCTCCACAACCCGGACATTTACTGAGACCCTGCCCCGCGTCGTAAACTTCACGGCGTTGCCGAGCAAATTCAGGAGAACTTGGCGTAGCCGGTAAGGATCGCCCACCAGAATGTTCGGCGAAGCGGCATCGACCGAGTAGCTCAAATCTAAGTGCTTCTCGGAGGCTGCGACAAAAACCGACGCGAGCGCTTGTTCCAGGCATTCCCGCAGGTCAAACGGTATCTTTTCTAAATTCAGTTTCCCCGCTTCCACTTTGGAAAAATCGAGAATGTCGTCGATGACTCGGAGCAGTGAATGCGCCGAAAAGCGTACGACATCCAGATACTCTTTTTGTTCGGAATCCAGTTCGGTTGTAAGCGCTAGCTCACTCATGCCGAGAATCCCGTTCATCGGTGTTCGAAGTTCATGGCTCACATTCGCCAGGAACTCGCTCTTGGCGCTGCTCGCGGCTTCTGCTGCTTCTTTGGCGATTTTGAGTTGCTCTTGCGTTCGGCGCCGCTCTCTGATTTTCGTCCTGCAGCGCCTCGTTCAGATGCGTAAGTTCGACCGTACGTTCGTGCACGCGTTCTTCCAATTCGTCACGCGATCTCCGCAGTATTTGCTCTGCCTCCTTTCGCGCCGTGATGTCCTCTACCACGCCGACTACGCGATTCACACGGCCCGCTTCGTCGAAGACCGGAAACCCTCGATCCCACAGCCAGCGAGTGTGGCCACCGTGCTCGACTCGATATTCGCAGTCCGACCGAGTGCCCATCCGCTGCTGATGCCGCATCTCGCGGACCCGCTCGCGATCTGCCGCGTGGATATGCGTGAACCACATTTCGGAATCCTGCAAAACTGCCTCCGGAGAAAATCCCCAAATTTCCGAGAATGCCGGATTCAAATACAGGAATGCGCCCGTATTGGGATCCATGATCCAGAACACCTCGCGCACGTTTTCCGCCAACTGGCGAAATTTCTTCTCGCTTCCGCTTAACTCCTCCGTGCGCTCCGCAACCAGCGCCTCCAGCTTTCTTTCGCGCGCCCGCAACTGCTTCAAACGGACCCGATGCGCTGCCATAAGGAGCCCCGCCACTGCCAGTCCAAGAGCAGCGTCGAATGGCAACGTCTGATAGAAATGCGGCTGAAGCGTGAGTGTAACGAACGCTTCCGCCCCGCTCCATAGCCCGTCCTCATTGGACGCGACAACGTGGAACCGGTATGTGCCCGGTGGAATGTTCGTGTAGTAAGCCGTTCGCCGGGCGCTCGCCTCCGTCCAGTCTTTGTCAAATCCTTCCAAGATGTACTTGAAGCGAATCTTGTTAGGTTCGATGAAGCTCGTTGCCGTGTATTGGAATTCCAGCCGCCCTTTGCCGGGAGGAATGCTGAGAAGGTCGCCGGCGGGAATCTCTCGCTTATCCGCCACAATGCGTTCCAGCAGAACGTTTGGTTTGGGCCCGCTTCTGATGATATGGGCCGGGTTGACCATGACGATACCCTTCGTCGTCGGGAAGACCAGCCGGCCATCTGTGAGCCGCCATCCACCGGGCTCGAATCCACCGTTGCATTCCGCGCTTCTCATGCCGTCGGCCACGCCGAAGGAACGCGGAGAAATTTGCCGAATCTTGCCATCGGCAAACGCGTTGAGCTGATTCTTGGAAACCTCGGAAACGCCTCGATTGCAGCTCATCCACAAGTTTCCTTGGCCATCGTCCAGAAGCTGGAATATCGCGTCATCGAGCATCCCGCTCCGCGTCGTGTAGCTCACGAACTTGCCGTCTTTGAACCGGTCGATTCCTCCTCCGTCGGTGGCAATCCATAGCGTTCCATCCGCATCGCCGCTCATCGCGAAAATAACATCGCTCGATAGTCCATCCTTCCGCGTATAAGCGCGGAATCGGCCGTCTACCAGATGATTTAGGCCTCCTGCCGTTCCAACCCACAGTGTGTGATCGCGCGTATCCCCGTAAATGGAAAATACGTGCGCGTCCGACAACCCATCCTTGGTTCCGTACCTCACAAGACGGTCTCCATCGAAGTGCACAAGCCCTTCTTGGGCTCCTGCCCAAAGCTGGCCGGCGTTGTCGATAAACGTACAGCGCACGAAATCGTGCGACAGTCCGTTTTGAATCGGGTATACGGTCAAGTTGCCTTGGCTCAACTTGCCTAAACCGCGCCGTGTGCCAAACCAGTGATTGCCGTTCCCATCTTCGGAGATTGAGAATACTTGGTTGTCGGGCAGACCGTCCCGCACGGTAAAATTTGTGATCCTGCCGTTCTGCAAGCGATCCACGCCGCCATCGGCCGTACCGATCCACAGCGCCCCTTCGCGGTCTTCATACACACCCAGCGTGATGTTGCTTGAAAGACCCTCCAACGCGCCGTAGGTGGCGAACGAAGCATCCCTCAAACGGTTCAGGCCGCCTCCCGCCGTCCCAATCCATAAACTGCCCTCGCGATCCTCAGTGATCGCCCAGACATCTGCGCCTGAAAAGCCTTCCTTGACGGTGAAGCGGCTGAATTCCCCGTTGCTGAACCGGCAGATTCCTCCGCCCCCGGTGCCAAGCCAGAGAGACCCGGAGCTGTCCCTGAAAATGGACCAGATGCGGTTACTCGATAAGCCGTCTTCAGTTGTATAAGTGCTGATTCCGCCGGAGGTCAGATGCCCCAAGCCTCCTCCGCTTGTTCCCATCCACAAACTGCCGTCGCGATCCTTATAGAGCGATCGAATATCTTCGCTGGGCAAGCCGCTTCGGGTGGAGAGGTTAGTAAATTGATCGTTACTCCAGTGACTTAGACCTCCGTGCGTAGCGATCCAGATTCCAGCTTTCCCATCTCCGCACAACGAGAAGACAACGTCGTTCGCCAATCCATTCGCACGCTTATACACGGAGAACTTACCGTTGCGAAGACGATTGAGCCCGCCGCCATCCGTTCCGATCCAAAGATCTCCACGGCCGTCCTCGTAGAGCGCCTGTACGGAATCGCTTGAGAGTCCATCCTTAGTAGTAAAAACCTTGAACACCCCTCGCCGCAGCGATACCAGGCCTCCCCCGCGCATGCCGAGCCATAGATCGCCGCGATGGTCCACCAGGATTGCATCCACTTCGTTGCTTTGCAGTTCCGGCGTATTGCGTTTGTCGAACGTAACAAACCGTATCCCGTCGAAGCGTACGAGTCCTTCTTCAGTCCCCAACCAGATGTATCCGTCTGGAGTTTGCGCGATCGCTATCACGGAATTCTGCGGCAGGCCGCGCTCATTAGTCCACACATCGTGGACGTACTGAGTGATCGCTTTTCCGGGATCCAGGCCGGCCCGCAGCGCACATGGGAGCAGCCACGCAATCCCGACTGCGATCACGGATATCCTGATCGTTGAACTCATGCGCTGCGCGTACTTATACCCTTCGATCAACGTATCGGCCAAGCGCCTGAAAAGAATAGGGGCCCAGTACTAAACCGATGCCGGGCAGCTAAAGAGCTGGCAATCGTTTTCGATGAGGATGCTTGTCGACACCTTTAGCTGGGCGTGTTCTCTCCCGGCAAGAAAGATCGGTTATGAAGAAATCCGTTCGCCTCCTGGCCTTGTGGCTAGCTTCGAGCTTGTTCATGTTTGGCGCTTCCTCAAAGATCTCCCCCGATCTCCAGAACGTTGATCCGAACTCGAATGTGAGGGTCATTGTTCAGTACTCCCAGATGCCTTCGAATGTCTCGAACCAGAGCGGCGGCGGCGGTCTTCTCGGAGGCGTGCTTAGCCTCGCGGGAGGTTTGCTGGGCGGTGTTGTCAACCTCGTGCTTGGCCTTGTGAACGCCGTTGTATGCACGGTTCCGGCTTCGACACTGCCTGCTCTTGCCGGCAATCCCAACGTGACGTATATCTCTCCGGACCGGCCGGTTGCGAGTCGTCTGGACTACTCGGCGGCCGCTGTAAATGCCAACGCTGCCTGGAGCGCCAATCTAACCGGCCGCGGAGTGGGTGTCGCGGTGATCGACAGCGGCATTGATTCTAACCCGGATCTCAGCGTGCTCGGATTATTGCCCCGCGTCATCTATAGGCAGGATTTCACCGGCAGTCATGTCACTGATCAACATGGCACGGATCAATACGGCCACGGCACCCATGTTGCCGGTATCATCGCGGCCAACGGCTTGAGTTCCAACTGCTCAAACTGCACGCGCAAATTCGTCGGCATTGCACCCAATGCTTCACTGGTCGATCTCCGTGTCTTGGACGTCAACGGCCAAGGCTCAGACAGTTTGGTGATGGCGGCCATTGAGCGCGCTATCGCCTTGAAGAAGCAGTACAACATTCGAGTCATCAATCTTTCAGTCGGCCGGCCCATTTATGAGAGTTATGCGCAGGACCCACTCTGTCAGGAAGTGGAAGCGGCCTGGAAGGCCGGTATCGTGGTTGTGGTAGCGGCTGGTAACGATGGCCGCGATAATTCTATCGGGAACAATGGCTACGGTACGATTGAGGCCCCCGGTAACGACCCTTACGTGATCACTGTTGGTGCGATGAAAGCGATGGGAACTTATCCCCGAGCCGACGACCTGATCGCCAGCTACAGTTCGAAGGGTCCATCCGCGATAGACCATATCGTGAAACCGGACATCGTGGCCCCCGGCAACCAGGTTGTATCGCTGCTAGCCCCAGGTTCGACCCTCGCCGCCAACTCGCAAAACGCGGTGCCCCTCTCCTATTACGAATCCACCTCGAGCGCTACGCCATCCGGCAAGTTTCTGATGTTGAATGGAACCAGCATGGCGACGCCGGTGGTGAGCGGTGCGGTGGCGGATATGCTCCAGGGTCAGCCCTCCCTCACCCCCGATCAGGTGAAGGCTCGCCTGATGAAGACTGCCTACAAAACCTTTCCCACTTCGAGCACCGCAGTGGATCCGGTGACAGGTCAGACGTTCGTGAGTCAATATGACATCTTCACCATCGGTGCCGGCTATCTCGATATTGCCGCGGCGCTGGCCAGCAAGGATCTCGCAACGGGTGCCGCCATGTCTCCTACCGCTTCTTATGACCCGGCGTCCGGCAACGCAACGCTCGTTTTCGATCCTTCCTCTACTTGGGACGACTCGGATGTCTACGCGGGAAGAGCCGTCGGCGGCACCAAAGGCGTGTGGGGCGCCCAGAGCGTTTGGGGGACCACAGTCGTCGATGCCAATCAGTCTGTCTGGGGTACGCAAAGCGTATGGGGTACCAGCTCACTTTCAGGTTTGCAATCGGTCTGGGGCACGCAAAGCGTTTGGGGTACGCAAAGCGTATGGGGCACGCAAAGCCCTTCGAGTACACAAAGTGTCTGGGGAACGACGCAAGGACCCTCCACTACCAGCGCCACCCAGAGCGTCTGGGGTACCGACGCCTCTACAACGGACTCGAATACCAACTTTACGGTGCATTAAAAACTACACAACGGATATCCGCTAACCTCCCGCAATCGCCCCCACAACCAGAAACGGTTCAGCCGCTTTCGCCACCGCCTCGGGCAGCGGAGCGTCCGGCGATTCATGCGAGAGATCCTGCTCGCAAGCGAAAAATCTCACAAACGGCCGGCGCCGTTGCGTCACGTGGTCGCGCAGCGTCCCGCGCAGCATCGGATAACGGGCCTCAAGCGCGTCAAGCACCGAGCGCTGCGTAACCTCGCCCGCGACTTCAAGCTGTATCTCGCCCTCTACCTGCGCCAACGTTCGCAAATGCGCCGGCAGCACCACGCGCATCATGCCAGCGTCTGCACCTCAACCGAAAGCACCGCCGGAAGATCCCGCACAATCGGAGCCCAACTGTCGCCTGCGTCGGCCGATGCATAAACCTGTCCGCCGGTGGTGCCGAAGTACACGCCGCATGAGTCGAGCGAGTCAACCGACATGGCATCGCGCAACACGTTTACATAGCAATCGCTCTGCGGCAGTCCTTTCGTCAGAGGCTCCCACTCATTCCCGCCAGTTCGGCTCCGATAAACGCGCAGCTTACCCTCCGGCGGATAATGTTCCGAGTCGCTCTTGATCGGAACCACATAAATCGTCTCAGGCTCATGCGCGTGGACCTCAATCGGGAAGCCGAAGTCACTCGGCAGGTTCCCACTTACTTCCCGCCACGATTCGCCTGCGTCATCGCTCCGCATCACGTCCCAGTGCTTCTGCATAAACAAAATGCCGGGACGCGATCGGTGCATCGCAATGCGGTGAACACAATGCCCCACTTCAGCCGTTGGTTCGGGCACATATTCCGATTTCAGCCCACGGTTGATCGGCCGCCATGTCTCGCCTCCATCATCTGTCCGAAACGCGCCCGCCGCTGAAATCGCAATAAACATCCGTTTGGGGTCGCTTGGATCCAAAATGATCGTGTGCAGGCACATCCCGCCCGCGCCGGGCTGCCACCGCGGCCCTGAGCCATGGCCGCGCAGCCCCGGCAACTCTTGCCAACTTTGGCCGCCATCGCTCGAACGGAAAATCGCAGCGTCTTCCACTCCCGCGTAGACCGTATCGGGATCGTGCAGCGATGGCTCCAGATGCCAAACGCGTTTGAACTCCCAAGGGTGTGCCGTGCCGTCGTACCACTGGTGCGTGCCCGCGTCGCCTTCGTATTTGAACTGGTTCCCCACAGGACCCCACGTCTTCCCGCCATCATTCGAGCGCTGAATCACTTGTCCGAACCAGCCGCTCGATTGCGATGCATACAGCCGGTCCGGATCAGCCGGTGATCCCTTCACATGGTAGATTTCCCAACCGGCAAAGTGGGGCCCGCTCACATCCCACTTTTCGCGCTTCCCATCAGAACTCAGAATGAACGCGCCCTTGTGCGTTCCAACCAGTACCCTTACCCCGCTCATCGTTTTCCTCCCTTTCGACTTTCGCGCACATCGCAGACAGTATCAAAGTCACTTGCAAAAAACAATCGATATCGTCAATGCTGCGCTAGTCTTGGGTTCATGTGGGAGAAATTACGCTGCGCCTCAGCACGACGGTCGGTCGGGAGCAGCGTTGGCAATCGCCTACTTTCTTTTGCGGATGTAGATTTGCCCGTTGAACGTGGTGAATTGATAATCCGGGCCGCCGCCGTTGATGGTTCCGCGAACCGCACGGTCAAATCTCAAATGATATGTGCCATCCGGTTGTCTCCCGGAGTCGTTGTGCATCAACTGCGCACCTGAATCCAGCTTCACCTCAAAGTCGCTATAGATATCGCCGTTGTCCGTCTTCATGCGAACGTTGGCCCGCACATCTGTCGGTAGCGTGACGTCGATATTACCGTTTAGCGTACTGAACGACATCGGCTTCCCGCTATCCGCGCGGTCGAGCGTTACGACCACTGCCCCATTCAGCGAATGCGCCACCACCGAACCCGATACGTTCTTCAACGTGACCCTGCCGTTCAAATTGTCCGCATCGATTTCCCCATCTACTTGCTCCACGTGGATATCTCCCCCGTTTACGCACTTCAGTTCGAGCGACGAGCGGCGCGGAACCGTAATTACTAGATCGCTCGCTGTGTTCCACGCAGCCGTCTTGATATTCACCACGTTGTCGTCTTCTGTCACCTCCAGCCCTGAATTGCCGGGCAGTTCCAGCCGCTTCATGCCGTCGGACTGGTCAGGGTGCCGCTCGCGGTATTCCCCATGTCCTTGGGAATGAGCTTCCACCACCACGTTGTTGATCGCGGCGCCTCTTACCGTGATCCCTCCGGAGAGCAAGTGCGCATGAATGCGCGCCGGACGCGAGGGATCGTGCAGCGGCACGGTTGCTTTCTCACCGCCGTCTTGCGCTACGAGAGCGCCGGCGCAGAAAAACAAAATTGCAATTGTCTTCATATGGTTTAGCCTTTACTGTTCCGGTTTACTGTTCCTGATGCAGCCGAATGTTCCCGTTCAATGAATCGAAGCTTAGTTCCGGTCCGCCCCGGCCCGCGCGTGCTGCTTTCGGACCTCTGCTGCGATAGATAAACTTTCCATCGCGCTGCTCAGTCTCAGCGGCCGGTATGGCTCTTGGACTGACATCGAAATCGCTGTAGATTTCGCCGTTGAACGTCTTAAAAAGTAGGTCCGCCGACAAATCCGGCCGGAAGTAAGCGTCAATGTGCCCATTCACCGTCTTGAAACTGCTGGCTGCCGCGGGATTCCTTGCAAAGTGAACTACTATGGGCCCATTCACCGTGTGAACCGCGCCCGATCCCGAGATGCCGTTCATGGTGATGCCGCCATTCACGTTGCTCACTTCGAAATCGCCGTCTACTTGTGCGACACGAACCTCTCCGCCGTTAACTGTCGAAATCACGGTTCGCGCTGCGCGCGGGACCTCCACGTCGATGTCGTAGATCACCTCGTAGAAGCGTCGTTGATTATTTCCGCGGCAGCCTCGTCCTTCTCCGTTACATCGCCAGGGTGCATCGTAGTAAACCGAAACAGAACCGGGAGCCCCCGTCATTTGCAGGCTTACCTCGCTCTTCGCCTGATTCAAATCGCTGTCCGTCTCGGCGCGAATCGTTTTATGCGCGGTGACGCTAACCTGTGAACCGCTTGTGCCCGTGACGTGAACGTAGCCATCGACATTGTCAACCACCACCCGCATAGGCGCTCCCGACAGCGACAGCGTCTTCTGGATCGTCTCCTGCTCGCGAACCGCCCAACGATCTGAATCCGGCCGCCCCAAGCACACCTCTGCTAGCCCGGCGCACAGAAGCACCAGGAAAACGGCTAACCTCATGTTTCATCTCCTTATTGGTAAGTGAGTTTCTCCAGGCCCCACTGCGCCCGCTGCCGCACGGCCACGTTTACTTGCCCGTCGCCGGTCAATTTGCGAAATTGTCCGGTGGCGGCCTTATCGTGAACGTGAACCAGGGCATCGATCAGGGCGATCTGCACCAGTGGCGAATCCTGAACTGCAAGCGAATCCACCAGAGCCTTGCGAACCGTCGCTTCGCCGCTAAATTTTTCCAGCGCATCCAGCGACGCCAGCCGTACATTCGTGTTTGGATCGCGGTTGAGTGTCCTCACCAGTGCCGATAGCAGTTCGTCATCAGGTTGGTCTACCCGGCTGCCCCACGAAATCCCTTCCAGCCGCGAGGTAGCCGATTGCCGCTGCAACAGCGACAACGCCACCGTCTCATGTAGGCCCTGCACCTGCGTCCTCAATTCCGCCACCTCACCCGCCGCCACTCCGTGGGGCGTATTCAGGCGCCCGACAAAAATACCGCCGAGAAATATAGCCAGCCCGCCGGCCAGTTGCAGCACCAGACCCTGCTTCCACCAGCCGAACCTGTTCCAGAAACCTCTCTTTTCCTTTTGCTCGATCGCATTTAGACGCCGGTAAAATTTTACCCGCAGCTCGGGGCTCGGCTGCTGCTCGCCAAGCGCTCCCAGGCTCTCCCACAAGGCTTGCAGTTCCTCAATTTCCGATTTCGGAATCAGCGGCCGGAGTTCATCAAACGTCATAAAGCTTCTCTCCGCGCAAGGCGCAGAATTTGCCTCGCAATTCCTTGAGGGCGCGATAAACGCGCACCTTCACCGTTCCTACCTCGCATTCCAAGATGCGAGCGATCTCTTCATAGCGCATCTCGTGGAAGCGGCTCAGCACCAGTACCTCGCGTTTATCCCGCGGTAATTGCTGCAGCGCTTCCTCAAGGAATACAGTGTCCTGCTTTTGCGCCATCACTTCTTCAAGCATGGGATCCGGACTCCTTACTTCCGGCAAGCCGTCGCTGGTTATTTCCGCCCGGTTCTTACGGAGCCAATCGAAATAGGCGTTCCGCGCCATTCCGTAGATCCAGACCGGGAATGAGAGGCTGGAATCGTAACTCCGCGCATACTTCAAAACTCGCAAGAACACTTCCTGCACGAGGTCTTCGCTCAGGTGACGGTTACGCGTGAGATGTATTACGTAACGGAATAGCCCCAGGTGGTGGCGCTCAAATAACAGAGCCAACTGGGCGGTATCGCCGCCCTGCACTTGCTCCATTAAAGCGCTGTCACTTGGAGAATCCACTCGGCCTCACAGTTCAATACTGAGGTACGAGCGAAAGGTTACAAGATGTCGGATTCCGCACGCGCATATGGCTTGTACTGACTGCCAGGATTGCGTGTCAGGCAACGGCCCGTAGAACAAGACAGGTGATGTCATCGTGCTGAGGAGCTGAGCCTACAAACCTATCTGCGGATTCCATCAGCTTTTGCAGAATTTCCCCGGCGCTACCGGCGCACTGGCTGTCCAGGGTGGCTAGCATTCGGAACTCGCTGTACTCTTGCTCGTTATCGTCTTCCGCCTCAACCAGTCCGTCCGTGAAGACCAGTAACAGGTCGCCGGGCGCAAGCGTGGCCTGTTCGCATTCGTAGCGCGCGCCCGGCATCAGGCCGAGGGGCACTCCTCCCGTCTGAAGGCGTTCCACGGCGCCTGAGGCGCGGCGCAATACCGGCCAATTGTGTCCTGCGTTTACATACGTGAGCTGGCGCGTAACCGGGTCCAACTCCGCCAGAAACGCGGTTGTGAAACGCCGCCCTCCTACGTTCTGTTCGCAGGCGTAGCGGTTCAAGCGTTCCACCAACTCGAGTGGCGTTGCGCACAATCCCGCCAGGGTGTGAAAGCTCGCCTGGAGCGTCGCCATCAGTAGGGCTGCGGGAACGCTTTTCCCCGCTACATCAGCCACTATCAGGAGCAGGGGCGGGCACTCCTGTGACCGGCCGCCTCGATCGGGGCGCAAGAACGCATCGTAATAATCACCGGCGACCGTGTTCGCCGGCCGGGTTGCGAATGCGATCTCCACTCCGGGGACGGGCGGAGCCGCGGCAGGCATCAGCCAGCTTTGAATTTCCTTGGCGATTTCCAGATCACGCTTCATCGTGACCCGATCCGCCAGTTCAAGAGCAAGCAGGATAAGCAATCCGATCGCTCCGAAGAACGAAAGGTTCGGCATCTGCGCCTCGGCGCTCCTGTAATGGATATCGAAGCCGGGAAACACGAGAAGGATGAGCGCAAATACGAAGAGCACGCGCCGCCCGGGCGAAAGCTTCAGGACCATAGCCCAGAACAGCCCGCTGACAACGCGCCTGACTCTCCGGTGGCGTGTTTCGTCTTGGCCGCGGGTCCAGTCGACCTCTCTCGCGTAGAGACGATAACTCGCACGGGCGTCGCTATGAAACTGCGACCACAGTTGCTGAACGGCCACCCCGTCGCTGATTCGCAGCCAGAAATTCCGAAAGCGAAACCAGCGGCCCCCAAGAGGTCTAGTGTCCCGTGAACGTGCAGCCATGTTCTGAGTTTGCACGATCGGCGCTGTTGCTGTTTCTACCAAGTGCGCCTTACTGGTGTGATTAAAGCGGGAGGGCGTTTGCGAAAACCTTGGCATGGAAGATGGTCGCGCCTTGTCCGCCATTGCCGTCGCTGGTCACGATATACACATCATTCATGCCGGGCTTGATCGCCATGCTGGCGGACAGCAGGTTGTGCGCTTCATCCCTGCCCGGCAACAGTATCTGTCCGATCGGAAAACCGTTCTTATTGAACGCCAGCACACGGCCTTGACTGTACATTGCTACGTAGAGATTGCCGTCGCTATCAGCGCGCATCGAATCAGGAGCGGGACCAGTGAAATGATATGGAATCACACTGCCGACTGCTGCTATCTGTGTTGGTCCCGCCAATTCGACTCGGTGAAGTAGATTTCTGGCGAATTCGGTGATCCACAACTCCGTTCCGCTCGGGTTAAGCGCGATGCCGTTTGCCAGCGCAAGATGTGGGAGCACAGGCGTGATTGTCTTGAAGTCAGGTGACACGTAGTAAGCACCTCCCGTCGGTTCGGTCGAGATCCCTCGAAAGTCACTGAAGTAAATGCCGCCGCGCGTGTCAAAGACTAGGTCATTCGGCATATAGCCGGCGCTCACAGGGACGATGGTCTGCAACCCCGTTCCGTCCGGCTTCACGGCGAGGATAGAACCGGTTCCCTTTGCGAGATTCATGGCGGCCATGAAGATACGCCCATCCTTGTGAATCGCCAGGCCTCCTGGACTGACATCGTCCAAACGGATAAGCATCTCGCCCTCTAGTTGCGCCCGTTCGATCCAGAACGGTATTGCTCGTCGATGACATGCTCCATCCACTCAACGACTTTGCCGTCGAGATTCTCCTGAATAGCGATGTGCGTCATTCCCGTCGCTTACGCTCGCACCCTGAACATGCGCGGGGTCAGGCGCCTGGAAGAGTAAATCGATGCGTACATTCCCGGTGAACCAGTCTGAAGGTCCTTTCGCGGATGGTTGTGACCCAACTCGTTTGATTTCCATATCAGTTAGTACGGAGCAACGTCTTGATCGCCCGGCGCTCGTCCATCGCGCGATAGCCTTCCGCAACTTGATCGAGCGGTAGCGTCAGATCGAACACCTTACCAGGATTGATCTTCTCGTTCAGCACAAGGTCGATCAGCTCAGGCAGGTAGCGCCGAACGGGGGCTGGGCCACCGTGCAGATGCACCTCTGCGAAAAACAAGTCTCCGCCTTCGAGTGCAACCCCATGTGGCACCCCAACGTAGCTTACATACCCGCCAGGGCGAGTAGAACGGATCGCCTGCAACATGGATTCCTGCGTGCCAACGCACTCCAGCGCGCAATCAGCGCCGAGGCCATTCGTAAGCTCTTTGATCCGAGCAATACCTTCCTCACCACGCTCCGCTACTATGTCGGTGGCCCCAAACTCACGTGCGAGTTTTTGGCGTGATTCATGCCGGCTCATGGCAATGATCCGCTCAGCACCCATCTGCTTAGCTGAAAGCACCGCAAGCAGACCGACTGCGCCATCGCCAACCACTACGGCTGTCTTGCCCGGCTTTACATTCGCCGCGTCCGCGGCAAACCAACCGGTACCGAGAACGTCGGAGGTCGCCAGCAGACTCGGGATGAGTTCTTTCGTGGGAATCTCGCGCGTTGGTACCAATGTGCCGTCAGCAAGAGGAACGCGCAACAGGGGAGCCTGCGCGGCGCTCATGAACTCGCGTTGCACGCATGAGGACTGATATCCGTCCTTGCAGATGACACAAGTGTTGTCGGAGGTTGCAAACGAACCCACAACAAACTGGCCGGGCTTGACCTTTCTGACTTCTTTCCCGACCTCCTGCACAATCCCGCAGTACTCGTGACCCATGGGAGCCGGCGGTTCTGCGAAGTTGCCGATCCCGCGATAGGGCCATAGGTCTGATCCGCATATACAGGTGGCCGAGAGTCGAAGAATGGCATCTGTCGGCTTCATGATTGTAGGGTCGGGTCGATGTTCAAAACGAACGTCTCGCGGGCCGTAGAGCACAGTTCCCTTCATATGTAATCTCCTTAGATAACTGTCATTCCGCCGTCCACGGTTAAGGTGTGGGTAAGCTTATGTGCTTCCGCGTTGACCAACTCCTCTCTAACGTCTGCCAGTACGACAGCCGCGCCAGCCTCGGCGAAGGCCTGCGCAGTTGCGAGGCCCATGCCGGACGAGGCTCCGGTTACAAGGGCCACTTTGCCCGTGAAATCTAATGTATTCTTAGCCATCATTTATACCTGTCCTGTTTGCTTATGTCTTAACCTCGCCGCAGTCCCTATCCACAACGCTGGACTCTTTGTGCCGGTATACGCGCCATGTGCAGCCGTTTCCCATCGTGACGCCGAGTTCCGATGCAGCAGGTTGCGCTAATCGCTAGTGGACTCTCCGCGAGTGGGTAGAGCGCCACTCCCCTGGGGAGGTCCCTTCCCACTTGTGAAAGGCTCGGATAAAAGAGTTGGGATCCTCATATCCAAGCAGATATGCTGTTTCGTTCAATTCGAGCGAGGGCTGACGCAAATAGTGCTGCGCCATCTCGTGGCGTGCCTCTTCCATTAAGGCGTGAAACGTCGCTCCCTCTTCAAGCAGCTTCCGCTGGAGTGTACGGACGCTCATGCGTAACTCTAGCGCCACGTCTTCCAGACGCGGCCGCTGCCCCGCAAGTGAGCGCTTCAACATTCCCTTCGCCTGCTCTTTAAGCGACCTGTTCGCCAGATACCGCGTCAGTTCGGCTTCCAATTGTGGAGCGATTACTTCCAGCAGATCCGGGTTGTGCGTTATGAACGGCTGGTCAATGTCTTCTACTCGAAAAAACAGCCGATTGTGCCGCGCCCCGAACTTCACGGGACACGCAAAGAAATTTTCATACGGCTCTGTGTTTGCAATCGGTCGGCGCAACTCCACGCGCGATGGATGAATGCTGCGGCCGATTCCACGGCGGCCGATCGTTACTGTCCACGCAAAACACGCATCAATCCAGATCGGGGACTCCGGCACGTCCGCCAAAACCCATAGAAATTCAACTCCACACGCTTTACCCCGCTCAAACAGCCGGATCTCTTGCGGGGAAGTCAGCCTTTTATATCGGGCGACACGATTCAGGGCATCACGAAACGAGCGAGTGAACAAGGCCGCGATAGCGATGGGGCTGTAGTTCTCAGGTCGCTCCTCCGAGCCCAGCCTTAAACCGATCGCCTGATCACCGCTAACGTCGGCAATAGCGTCGTACAAAGCCCGCATTTCCTCAGTCGTGAGCCATATACGGGTCTGCTGGAAGAGCTCGGCTGGCAACCCCGCGAGCCTCAACACGGCATTAGGGGAAATGCCCATGCTCTCAAGCTGCCGCCCCATTACCGAAAGAACTCGAAAACGATCTGCCATCTGTACCGCAAGAATCGACCACGGTCCGTGCTCTCTTGCCGCCTCTAAACTCAGTCTAGCGGCGAGCGGAGGCCCCGTCACTCGCGGAAGCCGCCGAATAGCTCGCAAAAGACGCCAACCGGAAGCAGTGTTTTCCGCACATTCCGGCCGTTGAGCCTCCCACGAAGCCTGCCGGAGGCTATGCGCCTATTGATCGGCGCCCGCTTGATGCCGACCCGTTTTCCCACCCAACAGAATGGGCTTCGTCTCGATGAGCTTGAGAGATCTCACCATGCCCTGTGTCTCACTTTTGTATTTCTTGAAGTGGGGGCTCTGTACATGTGTTTCGTAGGCGGCCCGATCGGCGTACGTCTCGAAAATCCGGATCTGACTCGGATGATCCTTGATCGCCACGGCATACAGCGTCAGAACCCCTGATTCCACACGTATCGAAGTTGAGATCTCTTCTTTCAGTGCGGTTGTGTAGGCGTCTAGCTGAGCGGGATCAATCTCCATTTCTGCAATCCGGACTAAAGGTTGTTCCAGGGTTTCACTTATCGCGGTGTTGCACGTCCAGAGCATATATAGGCTCACTAGAAGCCAAGGTACCGAAAGGTACAATCTCGCCACCATACGCACTCCGACCAAATTCTACTCCGTATTGGCCGCTGGTGTCTGCGCATCGATCCTGAATCGCTGCGACACGGACAATAGATACTGCAACAACATGATCGCAAGAACAAGCCGCAGTGATTGTAACGGACTTCCTGCACCTGATGAACGCGGCATTCACCCTCTACCGAACCGGATATTTTTCGGGATGGCTGTGGAAACCGCTTGACACGGAGGCGAAGCGTGGTCTTCGGTTATCGGTTTTCCGCGAGCAATGGCCGCGAACACAATCTGAGTTTGTCAACAATCCGGAATTCATCAAATATGTCGATCGGGTACAGCGCACCTGAGCAGCATTTAGCGTTCCCGTGACGATGTTTCCGAATTGTTGCCGCACAACGCGCCACTCGGAAACGATAACGCAACCACATTATGGGTAGGTATGTCGGCACAACGGCTGCTGCGTCTGCCGCCGCGCGGTAACTGATTCACGTACGATTGTTTCCGGATGACCGACAATCCGCGCTCAAGCCCGCAGCTACAGCGAATGCAACCTGGGATTGAGTCAAATGCGGGAACTCAACATCCATACTTGGCGTCAGCTTAGGATGAGGTGCGCCATGTCAACCAGGCATATGTCATCGTGTTTGATCGTGTTGGACTGTCGTTTGCATTGGCCAGGGCTTGGGCGTGCTCAGTTGTACAGATCACCTCGAACATCGAACTGGTTCAACAAGCCGATTCGGTAATACGAGCCAAAGCTATGGAATACGCGAAAGCGCCGTCCGATCCAAACAGCTGGACAACAGGCGTGCCAGATTCGGAGGTGCGATTCGACCAGATGGAATTGATTCGTGGCGCAGACGCTTCACGGCTGGTCCTACCCGGATACCTCGTACAGCAAGACGATTTCAACGATCAGCAGGCACCTTACAGTTTCGTCAGACCGGGTGGTCGCGCAGGCAGTTGCTTCGCTAACTCATATCGAAAAGGAGCAGAATATGTTCTCTTCCTCAAGAGGACGAAGACCGGAGCATTCACCGTAAACTGGGCAGCGCTAGCTCCTGTCAATGAACAACTGAACTCGTCCAACGACGCATGGCTCATCTGGGTGCGTGCGCAAGCGCGGAAGATGGAGAAAGAAAGGACTCGAAGAAGTGAAGCGGGTCCACTTACTGAGCGCATTTCCGTTTTATCCGAGGGCCCCTAAGCGTGCTCCTGCATCGGGCGGTCTGCACATTTCCTGGTAGCAAATGCGGATTCCGCGCTCGGCTGCGAACGTCCAATCACCGAGTTACCGACCATCCTGGAACAGATCCCGGCGGGGCCCCAGAACGGCCGAGAAAGGCTTCTGAGCTGCTGGCTGCCACTATGGCTTTCGCTCGAAAATCAAGGGAGAAGACACCACCGTGCTAGTCGGAAACTCAATGCCAGAGCCAAATAGGAGTTGCTTGTCGAGGTCTTGTACGTACGGAGGTGTGTACGATGCCCAAAATTCGTATCCCTGGTCTTTGATCTGAATAAAAGAACTGCTCGCGTTTGCCCTTGAGGATGAGAGCTTCGCCGGCGCCGAGCGTCTGCCACGTTTTTCTCCGCTCAAGAATAGAGGGCCACTTTCCAAACCGATCTCTTGCTGCAACCGCCCCCGTCCATTGGTCCCGACCCATCCGAAGGAATGTACTTCAGGTACAACATGACGTAGCCGTCAAACGAATCTGAGCACTCGACCGTGGGGGCGGCAGTTTGACGTCGTTATCGGTTGCGTTGACAATACTGAAGTTGAAGCCGTTCGGCATTCCACCGGTTGCCTCACTTGGCTGCAAAAGCAGCTTTAGAGGGGCAGCCTTGGATCGTGTGTCTTCGGTAGCTAGCAACAACCCTGCCAGAGCGACGACGGAGGCAAGCATGCCAATGAAGGTGATACTCAAACATCGGAACCAGAACACAAGCACTTAGACGGATCGCAAAGCTGGCGCGTTGCCCACGTGAGAGCGGTCGAGTCACGCACAAACTGGACATTGACCGTCCACTGCTGTCAGCTGATGGTCCAATTGAGGCATCGTCGACAGTCCTGCCGTGCGAGTTCTGATCCATCTTCTCTTGCAAGGCAGGGTTCCACACGGAGAAGTCTCGGCTCAGGTGAGTTCGATCTCTACTCGGGCAACTTAACAGCGCCGGTTGGGTCCAGAGGAAAACCTGGATTCCAGGCGACCTCCCAAATGTAGCCGTCAAGGTCTCGAAAGTAGCCTGAATAGCCGCCCCAAAAGGCGTCCGCAGCCTGGCTTGATCACTTCCGCACCGGCTGAACTCACTCCACGGAGAACATCGGCGAGTGCTGCCCACAAAGAGGCATTTTCGCAGTGAGATTGCTCCTGCCCACCATGCTCTAATGTCCAGTTTGCCGACCGCCCGTACACGATTCCTAAACACTGTGCCTTTCGATCATTCCCAATGTTGAAACAGGCTATTCCAGTCGGCCGAGGTATTGAAACGCGACTGACTTGTTTCCGTTCATGGTCGTGACAGTGAGTCGTTCGTATTTCAATTCAGTGAAGCCTTCAGTCAGCGTGCGAATCCATTCTTCGCTGTGATGACGGACGACTACACCCTCAGGAAGCCGGAATACTCCGAACGTGCCGAACTCGCTGGCGAACTGATCGTATCGTTGGAGATTCCGCGTGTCATTGTTGAGAAGTAAATCGCTGACATAGACGATTCCTCCAGGGCGCAAGACCCGCTGAATCTCTCGTATCAATGCTCGCTGCTCAGGATCGCCAGGCATGCTGGTCAACAGCGTGAAGACGACAACGGCATCGAAGCAGGTGTTCCGAAATGGAAGCGATCGACTATCTGCTTGCACGAGCCGAGGCACCAGTTCCGGATTGCTGGCTGCACAACGAGCGAGCATGGCCGCCGAGAAGTCAGTTCCGACAGCGCCGAGATACCCGAGGTGAACCAGCTCTCTGAGAAGTCGTCCATAGCCGCATCCGCAATCCAAGATATCCGTGCCCGCCACGTAAGCACTTAGCCACTCGGTTCGCAGTTCGTGGTGGAAGCATTTTTTGGCGGCTACGCGATCCCAGTAGGTTCTCGACGAGTCGAGGTCCATACAGCAATCTAAACGCACTTTAATTCGTCGGTGCCTCAAGGCGCAGTCGCGAGCTTGGCATGAAGGCGAGGCATTGTCAAATGGCAATGATCACGCGGAGAGCCGCCCCGCCCTTTTGCAGATTGTTGTCGTATGACGAGCCACTCGGAACCTGAAAAATACATCAACTCGGCCCACGTCCACGAAGCAAGCGTTGCAAATCAAGCGATGCGAGAATCAACCCGAGCGAAGCCTCTCAGCCCCTCGACAGCAGCACCCCTAGTGCTTCTTCAGAACGTAAAGAAGCAGCAAAATCGCCGCAATCACCAGCACTGCCAGCACGATCACAAGCGGCCAAAATTTAGTGTCGGCCTGAACTTTTTGTGCGGCTGCTGGCTTCTGCTCGGCCTTTGGCTTTTCCGCGGGCGCTTCGGCGGACGCGGAGGCTGTTACCGGTGTCCCGAACATCCGGGTATACTCGCTGGGTCCGGTAGGTGCGGGCGGTTGCGCCGAACCGCTCGCTGGAATTTTCGGTCCGGCGAATATTCCGGTCGCCCCCGCATTCATCGGCGGCGCCATGCCCGGCGTTGCAGGATTCTGCGGTTGCCCGAACATCTGTGTGAAATCACTCGCCGGACGCCGTGGCGCGGTCTCCTTACCGACTGCATGTGTTCCCTCGAGCTTTTCCGCGAGAGGCGTAGTCGGCAGCGGGTTGCTGAAGATCTTCGTAAACTCACCCGCTCCGCTAGCCGGCTTCGGAGGCGGAGGAGCCATCGGCGCTGGCTTGTCCGCAGCCGGCGTCTGAAACATGCGCGTGAACTCACTCGGTTGCGTTCGGGGAACCGGACCGCTGGGCGGAGTGAGGTTGGGTTCGTTTCGCAAAACCGGCGGCGGCTGCACCGGAGGCGCACTCGGAGGCCGAAACATACGAGTAAACTCACCCGATTCGGGAGCGGTTTGCGGTGGTGTGGAGGGAGCCGGTACCGGTGGGTTCGTTTCGCAAAACAGGCGGCGGTTGTACCGGAGTCGCACTCGGCGGGCGGAACATGCGAGTAAAGTCGCCGGTTTCAGCAGCGGTCGGTGGCGGTGCGGAGGTCGGCGATACGGTGGGTTCGTTTCGCAAAACCGGCTCGGGGCTGGTCACCGGACTGGGTTCGTTTCGCAGAACGGGCGGCGGCTGTACTGGAGGAACGCTCGGAGGCCGGAACATGCGGGTAAACTCACCCGGCTCGGGACCGGTCGGGGGCGGGCCCGAGGGCAGTACAGTGGGTTCCTTCGGTAAAACGGGCCTATCTACCGTCACCGGATTAGGTTCATTTCGCAAAACAGAAGGCGGCTGTACCGGAGGAGCGCTCGGAGGCCGAAACATACGAGTAAACTCACTCGGTTCGGGAGCTGCCGGTGGAGGCCCGGTGGGTTCGTTCGGTAAAACGGGCCCGGCAACGGTCACCGGATTGGGTTCGTTTCGCAAAACGGGCGGAGGCGCGCCCGAGGGCAGTGCCGGTGGGTTCGTTCGGTAAAACCGGCCTGTCTACGATCACCGGATTGGGTTCGTTTCGCAAAGCGGGCGGCGGCTGCACCGGAGGAGCGCTCGGCGGCCGAAACATACGAGTAAACTCACCCGGCTCAGGACTGGCCGGTGCGGGCGCGTCGGACGACAGTACAGTGGGTTCGTTCGGTAAGACGCGGCTGTCGGCGGTCACCGGATTGGGTTCGTTTCGCAAAACGGGCGGCGGCTGTATCGGAGGAGCGCTCGGAGGCCGAAACATACGAGTAAACTCACTCGGTTCGGGAGCTGCCGGTGGAGGCCCGGTGGGTTCGTTTGGTAAAACGGGCCTGTCGACGATCACCGGATTGGGTTCGTTTCGCAAAGCGGGCGGAGGCGCGCCCGAGGGGAGTGCCGTGGGTTCGCTCGGTAAAACCGGCCTGTCGGCGGTCACCGCACTGGGTTCGTTCCGCAAAACCGGCGGCCGCTGCACCGGAGTCGCACTCGGAGGCCGAAACATGCGAGTAAACTCACCCGGTTCCTCGGGGCCGGGCGAGGGTGCCGACAGTTCGTTCGGTAAAACCGGGCTCTTACCACTGATCGCACTGGGTTCGTTTCGCAAAACAGGCGCCGGTTTCGCCGGCGCGGCACGCGGCCCGAACATTTGAGTGAACTCGCCGGGCGGCGCAGCCGCCGGCAGCCCGGAATCCGCTTCCTCAGTAAAAGCCGATCGTGCTCCCGCCGCCGGCCTCTCGAACATCCGCGTAAACTCGTCCCCAACCGCCGGAGGTGTCGCCTGCTGAGATGTCGGCCCGGGCGGCGCCTCGAACGCCTTTCGAGGCATCACTTGCGTAGCCGCCGGATCGAACGCCGCTTCCACGCGCCCCCGCGCTCCCGCCGCCGGAGCCTCTTTCGGCGGCGGCGGGTCGGACCGGCTCTCCACCCATTCACGAAACTGCCGCAACGCAGGAACGTCATGCGTCACAACCAGATAGGCGTCGCCTTCCTTCTCCGCGCTCACCAGCATGATAAGGTCGTTCGGGGCCATCGAAATCAGCCGGTCCCTCAGTCCTGTACCCTCTTTAAACTTATGCAGCAGAAGTTGGCGTTTTGAGCCTTTCTCCACCGCCAGCCACGTCGTCGCCACATCGCGGTGAACAAGTTCCAACAGTTCGTACTGTTCGGCTAATCCCATCTTTGGTTTGCGGCGAAAAACTTATCATAGGATAATCGGGTTCGGACAAATTTCAGTCGAGCGACTATGAAGTCTCTTTCCCGAGTGGTCTGGTCGGAGGGCATGCACCTCTCGCCGCATCACTTCCAGGCCCAAAGCCATTACTTCGAAGACTCCATCCGTTTTGCAGTTACGGCGCTATGGCCCAATGCCTGGGGACTAGCCGGATGTGAAATCGATGCGGCCGCGCTGCGCAATGGCACCGTCTCTGTCGTGCACTGCCGTGGAGTTTTCCCGGACGGCTTGGCTTTCAACATGCCGGAGTCCGACGCACTCCCTCCGCCCCGCGCCATCGGTGAACTCTTTCCACCCACCCGCGACAAACTCACCGTCTCTCTCGCTGTCCCGGCCCGAAAGCCCGATGCACGCAACACCGCCCTCTCGGAAGGTGACGTGAACGGCTATCGCTACATCGCCGAAAGCCATCCGCTCACCGACGAAACAACCGGCCGCGATGAAAAGCCCGTCCGCTTAGGACGTAAAAACATTCGCCTGCTGCTGGATGTTGAAAATGCGGAAAATCAGGTCTGTGTGAACATCGCTCGCATCATGCGCACCGGCTCGGGTCAATTTGAATTCGATCCCGCCTTCATCCCCCCAAGCCTGCGCATCACCGCCAGCGAGCGCCTGATGCTCATCCTCCGCCGTCTCATCGAGATGATGCAGGACAAAAGCGCCTCGCTCGAAGTCCGCGCTTCCGGCAGCCGCCAAGCTTTCTCCACCCGTGAGCTCGCCACCTATTGGTTCACTCACTGCGTCAACACCAGTTTGCTGCCGCTTCGCCATCTCTGTTTTGCGAAGCACAGCCATCCTGAAGAGGTCTGGCTCGAATTATCCAGGTTGGCAGGCGCCTTGTTTACCTTCGCCCTCGAATCCCATCCGCGTTCACTCCCGCTTTACGATCACTCCCGGCTGGATGAATGCTTTGCCGCCATGGATCAGGTCATTCGCATGCATCTCGATCTGGTCGTGCCCACCAACAGCATTCGAATTCCGCTCGAGCGCACCTCCGAATCCTTCTGGACCGGCGAAGTTCGCGACCGCCGCGCTTTCGACCGCTCCGATTGGCTGCTCGCACTGCATTCCCAGGCAACCATGGCCGAAGTGATCGAACGCGCGCCGCGTCTTGTCAAAGTTTGTTCGCGTGATTTCGTTCCCAAATTGGTCGAGCGCGCCTTGCCCGGCCTCCCCCTTACGCACCTTCCCTCGCCGCCCGCCGCCGTTGCCCCCTCGGTCGAAACCCAATACTTTGGCATCGCGAAAGCCGGACCTTGCTGGGACCACATCCGCCAAAGCAATTTCGTCGGCATCTATGTGCCCGAGGACATCCCAGGGCCGGAACCTGAATTGATCGTTGTCCTCAATCCTGAGTAATGGAACCCTCTACATCCCGCAGTACCCGTAATCTGGCGCTTGTGTTGCAAGAGGTCCTCACGGCCATCGTGCGCCTCCGCGCCAACCCCCAAACTGTTTCCGACGCCGAAAGCTTCCGCGCCCAAATGATCAGCGCCCTGCGCAATGTGGAAGCGGAGGGAAGACAAAAAGGCTATTCGGGCGACGACATGCGCTTGGCGATTTTCGCCGTTGTCGCCTTTCTCGATGAGTCCGTGCTCAATTCCCGCAGCCCTGTCTTCTCCTCTTGGCCGCGCAAGCCGCTCCAGGAAGAAATGTTCGGCGGTCATGTTGCCGGAGAAACGTTCTTCGTCAACATCGAACAGCTCCTCAAAGCCAATGACGCGGTCACCGTTGCTGATGTCCTCGAGGTCTATCAACTTTGCCTGCTCCTCGGCTATCAGGGCCGATATACCTTAGGCAACCGCGGCGAGCTTCAGGCGATCAAACAGGCGATCGCGGAGAAGATACGCCGCATCCGAGGGCCGGTTGAGTTTTCGCCCGGCTGGGCGCCTGCCGCAGGAACTGTTCCTCGCGTCCAAAGCGATTCGGTGGTGCGCTGGCTCCTATACTCCGCCGTGGCTTGTGCCGTATTGTGCGTCCTGCTCTTCCTCGCTTTTAAGTTGGCCTTGAGTTCTGGAGTTTCCTCCATCCGTGACCTCTCCTCGCAATCGGCGGCGGTGATTCGATGAAACCTCCTGCTATTGCCGCCGGCGTTCTGGTTTGGATCGGGCTGGCGGTTGCTCTCGGCAAACTGATGAAGCTGCATGGAACCGACCTTTGGATTCTAGTGGGCGGGCTCGCTCTCTTGGGAATTCTCGCGGCGCTTGCACTCTGGTGGTTCTCGAAACCGAAAAAGACGGCCGCCTCAACCGATAGCGCCGCCCCTCTCGATGACAAAGATGAGCTCGAGGTCCTTTTCCGCGAGGCAGAATCCCGCCTCGCGAAATCTCAACTCGGATCGGGCGCAAAGCTCAGTACGCTGCCCGTCTTCTTCGTCTTAGGCGAACGTGGCTCTACCAAAACCACCGTCGTCCTGAATTCCGCTCTCGAACCGGAGCTGATCGGCGGGCAGGTTTACCGCGACAATAACGTCATCCCCACCCCTCTGGCGAACATCTGGTTCGCTCGCAAAAACCTCCTGGTGGAAGCCGCCGGCCCCACTCTCGATGACAACAAACGCTGGCATTCACTGGTCGCGCGGCTGCGTCCCGGGCGTCTTTCGACGGTTAAAGAGACCCAACAGGCGCCCCGCGCCGCCCTCGTGTGTTTCGACACCGAAACCTTTTTTCGTCCCGACGCCGCGCAAACTGCCGTGGGCCTCGCGCGCAAACTGCATGCCCGCTTAAATGAGATTTCTCAGAAGCTGGGCATCAGTTTCCCCGTCTACGTACTCTTCACCCGCGCCGATCGCATTAGCTTCTTCCTCGACTTTGTCGCCAATCTGACGAATGAGGAAGCCGCGCAGGTTTTCGGTACCACGGTCGCCGCCATGCCTCGGGATCAAAGCCGCATCTATACCGAAGAAGAGTCTACGCGGCTCGGCAACGCCTTCGATAATCTCTATTTCTCACTCGCCGCAAGAAGGCCCGATCACCTCTCACGCGAGCACGATCAGTCGAAGCTGCCTGGAACATATGAATTTCCGCGCGAGTTCAACAAGCTTCGCAACGGTATCGTTCAATTCCTCGTCGAACTGGGCCGCCCCAGTCAACTCAGCTTCGCTCCTTTTTTAAGAGGCTTCTACTTTACCGGCGTCCGGCCCGTTGTCGTGAACCAGAGCGTGGCTGCCTCCGTGCATCGCGAGCCTGAGAAGCAGCGCTTCAACCCCGGCTCCGACGCGACTTCCATTTTTTCCGCTCAGCCGCAGCGGCCGCAAGCCGAGGCTCAGCCCGAGATCGTCCAGCGGCGCGTCCCTCAGTGGGTCTTTCTCAGTCACCTCTTCACGGACGTTCTGTTAGCCGATCACGACGCGCTTGCGGCCAGCGGCGCAAGCTCCAAAACCAGCCTGGCGCGGCGTATCGCGCTCGGCGCCGTCGCAGCCGCTTGCCTTCTGCTCTCAATCGCGTTTGCCGTTTCCTTCTTCAATAATCGCGCGCTCGAAGATCGCGTACTCAATGCGGTGCGCGGCATTTCAGCCGCCGAGTCGGCCGGAACTGCTTCGACGGCCGGTTTGCAGTTAAGTGACTTACCCTCCCTCGATTCCCTCCAGCGCCTCGATAACCTGCGCCAATCCGTCTCCACCTTGTCCGGATATCAAGCAGACGGCCCGCCGCTCAAGCTGCGCTGGGGCTTGTACACCGGTAGCTCGTTACTTGTTCCCGCGCGCCGCCTCTATTTCGATAAATTTCATCAGCTCCTCCTCGCCACGACGCAAAAGAATCTGCTGACTCGACTCAGAGAGTTGCCGGCCTCTCCCGCGCCATCGGATGACTACCAGAGTTCCTACGACACCTTGAAGTCCTACCTCATCACCACCTCAAACCACGACAAGAGTACAAGCAGCTACTTAACGCCCGTACTCATGAGTCGTTGGCTTGCCGGGCGCACCCTCGATCCGGCAAGAACCGATCTCGCGCGCAAGCAGTTTGACTTCTATGGCGAGGAACTGAAGAACGAGAATCCGTTCTCATCCGAAAACGATTCCGCCGCCATCGAGCATGCCCGGCACTATCTCTCCCAGTTCGCTGGAACCGAGCGCGTCTATCAGTTCATGTTGGCCGAGGCGAACAAAGCCAACCCACCCATCAACTTCAACGCCAAGTTTCCCGGTTCCGCCGCTTTCGTACTCGATAACTACGAAGTTCCCGGCGCGTTTACGAAGGGCGGTTGGAAGACCATGAACGACGGCCTGAAGCACATCGATCGCTTCTTCAATGGCGAGCAATGGGTCTTGGGAAATCAGGCCTCCGGAAATCTCGATTTGAGCAAACTGCAGGCCGCTCTGAGCGCACGCTATACGTCTGATTTCCTGAACGCCTGGCGTACTTATTTGAAGCGCGCCTCCGTCGCCCCGTACAGCAGTGTCGCCGACGCATCGCAAAAACTCAGCACATTGAGCGGCCCTCAATCGCCTCTCCTGGAGATGTTCTGGCTTGCTTCTCAGAACACTGCCGTGGACAATCCCACCATCACAAACGCCTTTAAGCCGCTTCACGCTGTCATGCCGCCCGCTGCGACACAGCAGTATATAGTCCCCGCGAATGACGCCTATATGAAGGCCTTGGCTGCTCTCCAGATTTCTTTGGACCAGGTCGCCCAACAACCCGGCGCCCCGAGTGACGCCGCTGCCACTCAAACACTTGCCAGCGCCCAAAACGCCAAACTCGTCACTCGTCAGATGGCTCAAAACTTCGGCCTCGATCCCGATGCGCACCTAGAAGCGACGGTCGAGAAGCTGATGGAAGATCCCATCACCTCCGTTGAGGCGTTGCTAGGTCGGCTTGGCCCGGATAAATTGAACGCCCAAGGCAAGATGTTGTGTGGCCAGCTATACGCCGTCTTATCAAAGGCGCCATTCAATCCCAAATCCAAGGCAGAGGCCACGCCCGCCGATGTGAACTCCGCCTTCAAGCCGAAGGAAGGCTTGCTCTGGACCTTCTACGACCAGAACCTTTCCAAATACCTCGTCCGTCAAGGATCCGCTTATGCTCCCGATCCAAGCGCTTCGATACCTCTGAACCCGGCGTTCGTCGCGATTTTTCAATCGTGCGGCTGCGTTTTCAGAAATGGCGTATCCGAGCGGTGCCGCTGATCCGCACTTCACATACAACGTGAAGCCCGTCTTCTCCGAAGACATCGAAAGTCTTAAGCTGACCATCGATGGCCAAACTGCGGACTTCACTCCGGCTTCGCCGGCCAAGGCCTTTACCTGGCAAGTTTCCGGCGCGCATGGCGTGCAGCTCTCCGGAAAGTTCAAGGGTGGAACCGATTTTCAATACCCTACCTACGACGGTTTGTGGGCCGTGTTTGAGTGGGTCGGTGACGCCGATGCCCAGCAGGGATCGACTCTTGAATGGAGGCTCAAGGCCGGCAAGTCGCGATCGCCCGGTGCTCTCGCCCGTCACCAATCAGCCCGTCGTTGTCAAGTTCAGCATCGACAACGCGATCTTCCAGAAGGGCTACTTCGCGGGAATGAGTTGCGTGTCTGAGATCGCGAAAAAGTGAGCTTCAGCCGCCGATCAGTACGGTGGGGGCGCCGAGGATGATTGTTCCGCCGTGAGCCGTCGTATCGCCTAGACGTGCCGCCGGAAGCTCGTTCACAAGCACGGTAACTGAACCTTTCACAATCACGTCCGGCGGGCCCACGCATGTCGCCATATCGGTGACACGAGCCTGCGGCAGGCTGCAGGTCAACACCGTCACCGCGCAAGGGGGAATGATAGGGCCGCCCACGTGCGGAATCGGCGGCACTCCCGGCGTAACCATCGGGCAGACATGCATATCGGTCGCGCGCGCGGCGGGCATTCCCATAACGCTCTATGCTACCTCTTCGGGAGTCGATGTGAACTGCGTCATCACGTCGCCTTCGAACGTGACCGCGCCCACATGCCGCAACTTGCTTTGGAGATCGGCCCAGATCTCGCCGCCCATGTCGATCCAGCGCCGGCAGAAGCTGAAGTCCTCGCTCAGATAAAACCCGGTCGCCTCGTCGATCATGCAATTGAACAGCGCATAGCGCCATTGCACGTCCACCGGACCGTGGCTAGGCCCATGTTCCCGCTCGTAATGCAGTTCGGGATACCGTTCAATCATCGCGAGCATTGCCTCGCGCTTGATCATCAGAAAGCCGGTTCCGGCATAGGTCACTCGGGCGAAACCGTCTCGAATCTCGATCTGCTCCCCGCCTTGAAACTCCAGCATGTAAGTCAGGGCAGCCGATTGAATGGGGCTGCGGCCGGTTTGCGCGCAGGCCGCGACCTTCTCCCAATCGAGACGTTTGATCGGATAGATAGCGGCGGACATCGCGGCATCGAAATCCAAGAGCCGGAACACTTGCTCCGGCTCGAAGCCGATGTCCGCGTCAATAAATAGCAAGTGAGTGGCCGCATCGTTAGCCAGGAATCCGGCCACAATGTTCTGGCGGGCGCGCGTGATGAGCGCGTCCCCGCCGAGCATGTGCACCACGAGCCTGATCTTGCGTTGATAGCAGGCAAGCTGCAGCTTCAGCAGTGACGCTGCATACATATCCGTCACCTGCCTGCCGTAACAAGGAGTGCCGATAACAAGATAGACGGAATCGGGCATCTCGTTACCGGCTTCTTGGTCCTATGCTGAAAGCGAGCAACCCGGATGCCCGCACTCGCAGGAGATCTCTACCTTTCCCTTGGAGTCTTCGCAGCGCTGACTGCAATACTTCTTGCCTTCCGGTACCGTGCACCGGCATGCCGGATGCGCGCATTTCTTTTGCTCGGTATTAGCCATGATGATTCACCTTCCTGCCTTCAAGTGTAGAAGAATGGGTCCACGATAGTTCTATGCTGCTGCGCAACAAAGTTGCCGTGGTCACCGGGTCGGCGAACGGTATCGGTCAAGCCGTCGCGCGCCTCTTTGCGGAACAAGGCGCCAACCTCTTGCTTCTCGATCGGGACAGTGAAGGGAATCAACGTACTGCGGCGGAGTTGCAATCGAGCACTCAAGTGCTCGATTTCTCAGTGGATCTGCGGGATCGTCCGGCAATCGACGCGGCCATCGAGTTAGCTCACAACCGGCTTGGTCCACTCGATGTACTGGTCAACAATGCGGGCGTTTACCCGAGACAGTCGTTTCTCGACATGTCTGAGCAGCAATGGGACGAGATGCAAGCGATCAATCTCAAATCCATGTTCCACACGAGCCAAGCTACGTTGCCGGATATGATTGGCCGCCGGTCGGGGAAGATCATCAACATCTCTTCCGTCACGTTCCACCTCGGCATGGCGAATCTGACGCATTACGTAGCATCAAAAGGCGGGGTGATCGGCCTCACGCGCGCTCTCGCTCGCGAAGTCGGCCCGCACAATGTCCACGTAAACTGTGTCACGCCGGGCGCCATTGAAGTCGAAGCCGAGAAGCAGTTCGTCTCAGAGGAACAGATCAAAAGCTGGCTTGAACTGCAATCGCTCAAGCGGCGGATCATTCCCATTGACATTGCGCGAGTCTGTCTGTTCCTCGCTTCTGAATTGA
Source organism: uncultured Acidobacteriaceae bacterium (assembly GCA_963730865.1). GTDB lineage: Bacteria > Acidobacteriota > Terriglobia > Bryobacterales > Bryobacteraceae > Bog-105. Next base: position 73,443 of record CAVSTO010000025.1, read on the forward strand.
GCGACGGCATGACGGGACAGACTCTAAACGTCGATGGCGGCTGGGTGATGCACTGATGCGAATCGTGATCTAATAGCCAGTATCCTTACGACAGTTCTGGAGGTAGCGTCTGTCAGTGCTTCGCAGTTTGGCCCTGTTTGCCTTACTCGCCGGTGGAACTTCGGCTGCTACCAACACAACCGTCGATTTCCAGCGGCAAGTCCGGCCTATTCTTTCTGACAATTGCTTCCTGTGCCACGGTCCCGATAAGGGCACGCGAATGGTAGGCCTGCGTCTGGACACGCAGGAAGGCGCTATGGCGAAGCGCAAGAACGGCACTCCGATTGTTCCGGGCAAACCGGACGAAAGCCTGCTCATCAAGCGGATCTACTCCGATAATCCGAATTTCCGGATGCCGCCCACGTTTGCGCATAAGACGTTAACGCAGGATCAAAAAGATATTTTGCGGCGCTGGATTGAGCAAGGCGCCACGTGGAAACAACATTGGGCGTTCATTCCGCCGGTCAAATCAGCCGTTCCAGTCGTGAAGAATACCTCGTGGCCGCGCAACGACATCGACCGTTTCATCCTGGCCAAGCTCGAAAGCAACGGATTGCAGCCAGCGCCCGAAGCGGACCGCCGCACGCTCATCCGGCGAGTCACACTTGATTTGACTGGCTTGCCGCCTACTCCGGAAGCCGTGCAGGCCTTTGTTAAAGATAAATCGCCGGATGCCTATGAGAAGGTTGTTGACCGATTGCTGGCTTCGCCGAGTTATGGCGAGCATCGCGCCCGGTATTGGCTGGATGCGGCGCGCTACGCCGATACGCAAGGCTTGCATTTCGATAATTACCGCGAGATATGGCCCTATCGCGATTGGGTGATCGCGGCTTTCAACAAAAACATGCCGTTCGACCGCTTCACCGTGGAGCAATTGGGCGGCGATTTGTTGCCGAACGCGACCTTGGACCAAAAGATCGCGTCGGGATTTCAGCGCTGCAGCATGACGACAGACGAGGCTGGATCGATCCCGGCTGAAATCGACGCCATGTATGCCAAAGATCGGGCAGACACAACCGGGACCGTGTGGTTAGGCCTGACAGTTGGCTGTGCAACGTGTCATGACCACAAGTTCGACCCGATTTCGCAGAAGGATTACTATTCGCTGACCTCGTTTTTCCGCAACACCACGCAGCCGACGATGGACATGAACATCTCGGACACGCCGCCAGTCGTATATGTGCCGCCGGCGGCAGACCGCGCGAAGTGGGACGAACTGAATGCGAGACGTGAAGCGCTGCGGAACGAGCTGGCGGCGCGGCGGCGAGAAAGCGCTCGATCAGGTTCAGAAGTGGTTAGCCTCGGCGCCGCCTTACGTTGCGGAGTCCAGAGTGATGGATCTTCAATCCGCGACGTTACCCGATGGCGTGACCGCGACGGATGAGCCCGCAACTGAAGGCAGAGCCCTGCGCTTCGCAAAGGGTGCCAAAGTGACGCTTGCGAATGTTCCCGAGGTGGATGCAGGCAAACCGTTCACGATTGCAAGCTGGATTTATATTCCTGAAACGAAAGATGCTGTCGCGGTTGCCAGTCAATACGACACCTTGGATGGCGATAAACCAGGAGAGAAGAAGCATCGCGGCTGGCGAATGACTCTCGATTCGGGCAATTTGGGACTGTACCCTCATACGCCGTCTCTTTACTTGATGGGAGAAGACGGAAAGTCCATCAGCGCCCGGCCTGTACCCGATTTTCGTTTCAAGCCGGACGCCTGGTACCACGTCGTGTTTACTTACGACGGGAGCCGAAGGCTGAAGGGCCTCAGCATGTACGTGAATGGCTCGCCGGTAACTGCGATTGGAACCGTCGACGACAGCGATTCGCTTACGTCGTCCATAAAATCGAGCGCCCCGTTAGTTCTCGGCAGCTATGAGAAAAAGACCTTCGATGGTGGCGGGATTTCCGGCTTCCAGATCTTGAACCGCATGGTGGATCCGGAAGATGCGCAGTTACTCTATCTTTCCAACACGCTGGAATCTTCTCAAAAGAAGCCGTTCGAGTCATTGTCGGAGACAGAACGCCAGGCGTTAGGAACCTATTACGAATACGTTGCCGATCCGGCTAGCCGCAACACGGTTGCTCAGTTGCATGACGCGGAGAAAGCCTGGTATTCCATCCGCACTCGATCGGCGACCACATTTGTCATGCAGGAGCGCACGGACACCCAGCCCACAGCGCATGTGCTGTACCGCGGCCAATACGACCAAATGCGCGACGAGGTGTTTCCCAAGACTCCCAGCGTTCTGCCGCCGATGACGCAATCGATGCCGCGTAACCGGCTCGGATTAGCGATGTGGATTGTGGATCCGTCGAATCCTTTGACGGCGCGTGTCACGGTGAATCGTTTTTGGGAAGAGGTTTTCGGGACCGGAATGGTGAAAACGGTAGAGGATTTTGGATCGCAAGGCGAGCCTCCGACTCACCCTGAACTGCTGGACTGGTTGGCGGTCGATTTCCGCGACTCTGGTTGGGATGTAAAACGGCTGTTTCGCACGATCGTGCTCTCGGCCACCTATCGTCAATCGGCTGAAACTACGCCGGAGAAGATCGCGCGCGATCCGGACAACCGCCTGCTGGCGCGCGGACCGCGTTTCCGAATGGACGGCGAAATGGTCCGCGATTACGCCTTGTTTGCCAGCGGCTTGCTGCGGCCCGAAATAGGAGGTCCGAGCGTAAAACCGTATCAGCCCTCGAACATCTGGGAAACCGTGGCTATGGAGCAAAGCGATACGCGCCATTACCGGCAGGACACCGGCGATAATCTCTACCGGCGCAGTCTGTATACGTTCTGGAAGCGCTCGGCGCCTCCCCCTTCGATGGAGATCTTCAATGCGCCGTCGCGAGAGAACTGCACGGTCCGCCGTGAACGGACGAATACACCGCTTCAGTCGTTGGTCAGCATGAACGGCAAACAGTTCGTGGAAGCGGCGCGCGTTCTGGCGCAGAATGCGCTCGAGAAGAATCGCCAATTCAAAGGCGAAGCGAATTACATGGCCGAACGTCTGCTCGCGCGGCCGCTGGAACCGAAAGAGATCGACGTGTTGAATAAGTCGTACCAAGATTTTCTGGCGTATTATTCCGCTTCTCCGGACGATGCCAGCAAGTTGTTGAGCGTCGGAGAAGCGAACGCCGATGCGAAGCTCAAAGAGCCGAAGTTCGCGGCGCTGACGATGGTGGCGAACGAAATGATGAACCTGGATGAAGTGCTGGTCAAGTAGCGTGAAGGGAACGGAATGACCCCGAATGACGAGAAAGTAATTGTAGAAACGCGCCGTCAATTGCTGGCTCGAGGAGCGCGCGGTTTGGGAGCGCTGGCGTTGTATACGCTCCTCGAAAAACAGGCATCCGCAGCCGCGGAGAAGAAAGCGTTCGGCGGGTTGCCGGGGTTGCCGCACTTCGCGCCTAAGGCAAAGCGCGCCATCTATCTGCACATGTTGGGCGCGCCGCCGCAGATGGAGACGTTCGACTACAAGCCCGCCATGGCGAGCTGGTTCGATAAAGATCTTCCCGAAAGCATCCGCCAGGGCCAACGTTTGACCACGATGACGTCGGGGCAGACGCGCTTTCCCGTCGCGCCATCGATCTTCAAGTTTGCGCAGCATGGCCAGAGCGGGACGTGGGTTTCCGAACTGCTCCCGAACACGGCAAAAATGGCCGACGATATCGCCGTGATCCGTTCCATGCATACGGACGCGATCAATCACGACCCTGCCGTGACTTTTTTGCAAACGGGGTTCATGATCGCCGGTAAGCCATGCGTTGGATCGTGGATCTCTTACGGGTTGGGCAGCATGAATCAGGACCTGCCGACGTTCGTGGTCTTGAATGCGTCTCACTCGAACCCAAAGGCGAACGTTCAGGCCATTTCGGCGCGTATGTGGAGTTCCGGATTTCTATCCGGACAGTACTCAGGCGTCGCGTTGCGATCGGGCGGCGACCCGGTGCTGTTTATCAATAATCCCGATGGAGTTCCGGCGAAAATCCGGCGCCGGATGCTGGACACGACCGACGAATTGAATCGGATGCAGATGGCCAGGATAGCGGATCCGGAGACACAAGTCCGCATCGCGCAGTACGAAATGGCGTTTCGTATGCAAAGCTCCGTACCGGAATTGACGGACATCTCTAAAGAGCCTGAGAGTACGTTCAAGCTGTACGGAGAGGATGCACGGAAAGGCGGCACATTCGCCAACTGTTGCCTGATGGCGCGCCGAATGGCTGAGCGCGACGTGCGCTTCGTGCAGGTTTATCATCGCGGCTGGGATGTTCACAGCAGCTTGCCCGATGTGCTTCCAAGCCAATGCCGCGATGTCGATCAAGGCGCTTATGCCTTGATTCAAGATCTGAAATCACGCGGGCTGCTGGATGACACGCTGGTGATTTGGGGCGGGGAATTCGGTCGAACAATCTACTGTCAGGGGAAATTGACGGCGCAGGATTACGGCCGCGATCACCATCCCAAGTGCTTCTCTATCTGGATGGCGGGCGGCGGGATCAAGGGCGGCGTAGTACACGGTGAAACGGACGAGTTCTCGTACAACATCGTCAAAGATCCGGTACACATTCGCGATCTGAATGCCACGATACTGCACCAGTTCGGCATAGAAGATACGCGCTTCACTTTTAAATATCAAGGGCTGGACCAGAAACTGACCGGCACGGAAAAGCGGGCTGTGGTCGTAAAAGAGATTCTCGCTTAGGGTTGCCGGGTGCAATCTCGATATGCGGTCCAGATCGGGCTGTTTAGCGTTGGGCTCGACGTCTACTGGACGCAATTTGAAGGTTTGGCGGAGCGGCTCCTCCGCTATAACGAAACGATCGCAGGCCGATTGGAAAGCGCCGGCGCTCGCGTTATCAACCTTGGCCTGATCGATACGCCGGAGAAGGCCGTTGCGGCCGGACATCGCTTTCGGCAGGCCGACGTGGACTTGATTTTCCTCCACGCGGCGACGTACGCACTATCCTCAATGGTGCTGCCGGTGGTGCGGCGCGCCAAAGTGCCGGTCGTCATTCTGAATCTGGCGCCGGGCGCGGCAATCGACTATAGCGCATTCAATCGAATGCGGGACCGGCAGCAGATGACAGGCGAATGGCTCGCTTGGTGCGGGCCGTGCCCGGTGCCGGAAATCGCCAACGTCTTCAGCCGGTCGGGAATCCCGTTTTTCCAAGTTACTGGAGCCATGGAGGAGGACCCGATCGCGCACCGCGAAATGGGCGAATGGGTGCAAGCGGCCAAAGTCGTACACGCGATGGAACACAACCGCCTAGGCCTGATGGGCCATTACTACGGCGGCATGCTGGACATCTATTCCGACCTCACGCAACATTGCGCGGTGTTTGGCGGCCACATGGATTTCGTTGAAGTGGACGAACTCGCGGCGTTACGGGAGCGCGTTACTGCGCCTGAAGTCTCGGATCGGGTTCGCCTGTTCAGCCAGGAATTCGATATACAGCCTGATTGCTCCGCGGAAGAATTACAGCGCTGCGCAAGGACCTCAGTCGCGCTGGATCGATTGGTGGAGCAGCATCGGCTTGGCTCGCTAGCCTACTACTACAAAGGAACCGGCAATGCGGCTAATGAAGAGGCAATCGCGTCGATCATCTTGGGTAACAGCCTGCTGACAGCGCGCGGCATTCCGGTGGCGGGCGAGTACGAAGTGAAGAACGTTCAAGCGATGAAGATCATGGACGCCTTTGGAGCGGGAGGGTCATTCTCCGAATACTACGCGATCGATTTCAAGGACGATGTCGTGCTTTGGGGGCACGATGGTCCGGGACACCTCGCGATGGCTGAGGGGAAGGCGAAGGTGAAACCGCTTGGCGTTTATCACGGCAAGGTCGGCCGCGGGCTCTCAGTCGAGATGTCCGTAAAGAATGGGCCGGTGACGCTGCTTTCCGTAGTGGAATCCAAAGGTCAGATGAAGCTTCTTTTCGCGGAGGCCGAGTCGGTTGCGGGGCCGATTCTCGAAATCGGAAACACTAACAGTCGCTATCGCTTTCCCATCGGCGCCCGAAAATTCGTAACAGATTGGAACGCCCACGGCCCGGCGCATCATTGTGCCATCGGAATCGGGCACATTGCGAGTAAGTTAAAGAAATTCGCTTCATTGCTGGGATTGGAGGCGGTCCAGGTTTGTTGAAACGTCAGTTGCCTTTTATAGTTCTGCTGTTTGCGGCGAGTCAATTGCCGGCATTGGCGCAAAAGCTGGAGATCAATTGGGACAAGATTGAACGGGTCTCGCGGACGACACCCACTTTGCAGGTTGTGGTAAACCCTCCGTTGCGCCGCGGCTCGCCTATTCACGACCGCACATTTTCCGAGCTACAACATCTTGGCGCCGATTTCGTGCGTTACGTCCCATGGTTACCGTATCCTAAGCTCGCGGTTGCCGAACTTGAGCCGCCCAGCAATGATCACACGTCGTGGGACTTCTCGCTGATCGATCCCATGATGGAAGACTTCATGAACGCTACCGCCGGCCATTCCGTGATTGTGAATTTCAGCACGATTCCGGCTTGGATGTGGGTGACGCCGAAGCGCATCGAATATCCGAGCGACCCTAATAAGGTCGATTGGGACTATACGCAAGGCACAGAACTTCGCGATCCCTCTGGAAAAGAAGTGGGCGACTATTACGCGCGGCTGGTGAGTTGGTATATCAACGGCGGGTTTACAGACGAGTACGGAAAGCGCCACCAATCCGGCCACCATTACAAGATCGAGTATTGGGAAGTGCTCAACGAGGTCGATTTTGAGCACAAGATGACGCCAGAGCAGTACACCACGATTTACGATGCCATTGTGTCGGCGGTCAGGCGCGTTGCCCCTTCCATGAAATTCGTTGCACTGGCTTTAGCGATGCCGGGGAAGAATCCGCGCATGTTCGAGTACTTCTTAGATCCGAAAAATCACAAATCCGGCATTCCCATCGACCTCATCTCCTATCATTTCTATGCCAGTCCGGCGGCGGATGAATCCCCCGAGGTCCAGCAATATACCTTCTTCGATCAAGCTGACGGGTTCGTCAATGCCGTGAGGTATATCGAGCAGATTCGCCAGCGCTTGTTGCCGGCGACGAGCACGGATGTGGACGAGATCGGGTCGATTGCGGCCAACGACAACAAAGTAGAATCCGCCGAGCGTACTGCACAACGGCTGCCCAATTCGTATTGGAACCTCTCGGGGGCCACTTACGCTTATGTATTCGGCAATCTCAGTGAGTTGGGCATCAACGTAACTGGCGAATCGCAACTGGTGGGGTATCCGACCCAGTTTCCCAGCGTCACGATGGTGAATTGGAATACCGGCGCTCCGAACGCGCGGTTTCGTGTACTCGAACTGCTCAAGAACAACTTTGGCCCGGGAGACAGAATCGTGTCAAGCTCCAGCGGAAGCGATTATGTGTACCCGCTTGCTGTAATTACAGCAAAGGGCGAACATAAGTTACTGCTGGTGAATAAGCGTGACCGTGAAATGGAAGTGACCCTGCCGCAGCAAGCCAAGACTGTCGAATTCGTGGACCAGACAACCAAAGAACAGCCTCCGCAAACGCGGCAAGTCAATTCGCAAACGATACGTTTGACCGGATTGCAAGTATCGGTGGTCACCTTTTGACCACCTGCTGGATAATCAAGCCATGAGTCTCTTGCTAGGTTCTTTTCTTCTTCTGCTTGCGGTACAAGTGGGTGCAGCCACCATGGAACAAACTCAGGACCCGCCGCAAGCTCACATTTCGAACGGAGTGCTGCGTGTCGCTCTTTATTTGCCCGATGTGAATAACGGCTTCTATCGCGGTACTAGATTCGATTGGTCCGGAGTGATCCGCAGCCTGGAGTACAAGGGTCACAACTATTACGGGCCGTGGTTTACGAAAACGGACCCGAAGGTGATCGACTTTGTTTTCGACCAGGGCGACATCATTGCGGGTCCGTGCAGTGCCATCACCGGTCCTGTGGAGGAATTTTCCTGGCAAGGACAGGCGTTGGGGTTCGAAGAGGCGAAAGCCGGCGGAACGTTTCTCAAGATTGGGGTCGGAGTACTTCGCAAGCCGGATGACAAGCCTTACACGCCTTACCGGCTGTATGACATCGTCAATCCCGGGAAATGGAGCGTTCAGACGCACGGCGATGCGGTCGAGTTCACGCAAGAGTTAACCGATTCGGCTAGCGGGTACGGCTATCGATACAAGAAGACGGTGCGGCTGATCAAAGGCAAGCCAGAACTCGCCTTAGAGCACAACCTGGAGAATACGGGCCGGCAAAACATTCAGACAAGCGTGTACGACCACAACTTCCTGGTCCTCGATAAGCAAACGACCGGCCCAGACTTCGTGTTGACAGTGCCATTTGCCATTCGGCCTGAACACGTTCAGAATGGGGATCTCGCCCGCATAGAGGGACACCAGTTTACGTACCGGAGACCGCTGGAAGGGACTGAGACAGTCTCGGCTGAGTTCGCCGGTTTCGGAACAACGGCAGCAGATTACAACATCACGATCGAGAACCACAAAGTTGGAGTCGGCATGAAGATCGTTGGTGACCGGCCGCTCAGCAAGGCGAACCTTTGGTCTATTCGCTCCGTTCTCGCGATGGAACCTTTCATTGATATGTCGATTGAACCCGGCAAGACATTTAGCTGGAAATACGATTACACCTATTACTCACTGGATCAGCCGAGTCAATGACCTTCGTTGATGTCTGAACATCAGCGAAGTGCGTCGCCGATCCCGCGCAGGCGCTGGGGTATTGCGGTACTGCTCGGCATCGGTGTTCTGGTTAACTACTTCGATCGTGTCAACCTCTCGGTGGCGCGCGACGCACTGCATTCGGAGTTCGGTCTCTCTACCGTCGGATTCGGCTACCTGTCGAGCGCATTCAACTGGACCTATGCCGGGCTGCAACTGCCGATGGGCGTGCTGCTGGACCGCTTCGGCGTGGCAACGCTCGGCAGGCTGGGTGCAATTCTTTGGAGCGTTGCTTCCTTCGGCGCAGCCCTGTCACCGGGAACACATACGTTCTTTTCGATGCGGCTATTGCTGGGAATCGGCGAGGCCCCGACGTTTCCCGCCTACGCAAAAGCGACAGGATACTGGTTTCCGAGGCAGGAGCGGAGTCTGGCGACCGCCATCTTCGATGCAGCCGCTAAGTTTGGACCGGCGGTCGGTGTCTTATTCGTCGGCGTTCTGGTCCTGCGCTTCGGTTGGCGGCTTAGTTTCGCGGCTACGGGGCTGGTGAGCTTTCTTTACTTCGTCGCGTTCTACGCTTTCTATCGCGATCCGAAACGTGACCGACACCTGAGCGAGGCGGAACGTGATTACATTGCGCAAGGTGGCGCGCAAGCCGATTCAAATGGCGACGGACAAAAGAGCGCTCCCTTGGGCTACTTATTGCGGCAACGAAAGGTCCTCGGGCTGGTGGTGGGTTTCTTTGGTTATAACTACTGCTTTTACCTGTTGCTGTATTGGATGCCCAGTTACTTTTCCGCGCTCCACCTGGACCCGTTACATACCGTGCTCTACACAAGCGTGCCTTGGCTGGTCGCAACAGCAGCGGATCTTCTTATCGGTGGCTGGCTGGTAGATGTGTTGGTTCGACGAGGTTACAAGGACACCGTGGTGCGCCAGACCGTCCTAATAACCGGTACCACCCTGGGACTCGCCCTGGCCGGAGCAATGTCCACCCGCAATCCTGTGATCGCGACGCTCTGGATCAGTATTGCCCTCGGAGGGCTATCCGCCGCTGCGCCAGTCGGTTGGTCCCTGCCATCGCTGATCGCTCCGCGCGATAGCGTTGGCAAAGTAGGTGGGATTCTCAATTTCGGAAATCAAGTGGCGGGGATTTTCGCATCCATCGTGACGGGTTATCTGGTGGGGCCGAAGAATTCATTCTCTTCTGCCTTCGCGGTCGCGGCGGTTCTTGTGCTGCTAGGGATCGCCGCCTACGTTTTTCTGCTCGGAAGAATAGAGCAGGTTCCGGAGGCTCCGGATCAGAGTATTCACTCAGCTCGCGGGGGAGCTTCGCCGCGATACTGAGAATCGCTTGTCGATGTCGGGTAACAGCTCGCAACCCAGGCCCGGGCCGCCGGGGACGGTGACGAAACCGTCTTTCACGTTCGGAACTGCGGTCATGACCTGCGGATACCAACCTCTGTAGAAGGCCCTGACGGATTCCTGCACAAGCGCGTTCGGCGCATTGAGGGAGAGGTGGGTGGAAGCTGTGAACACCACGGGCCCAGTGCAGTCGTGAGGAGCAATAGAGAGGTGCCAAGCCTCCGCCACGGCTGCAACCTTTCGCGCCTCCGACAGTCCGCCGCACCAGGCGAGATCGAGCATAACGACCCCCACTGCTTCGGTTTCAAGCAGGTCGCGGAAAGCCCAGCGGGTACCCAGAGTTTCGGAGGCGCAGATCGGCGCAGGTGAGACTGCGGCGTATCTTTTGAGACTGCCGAGACTGTCCATCTTGATCGGGTCCTCATGCCAGAAGGTGTTAAAGGGAGTGAGCGCCCTGGCGATCTTCATGGCGGGTACCAATTGCCACATCGAGTGGAACTCGACCATTATGTCCAATTTGTCGCCCACTCGCTTGCGGATTTTTTCAAAGGGCTCCAGCGCTTTTTTCAAATCCTCATTCGAGATGTATTGCCCATGGGATTGTTCGGCTGCAAGATCGAACGGCCAGATCTTCAAGGCGGTGATTCCTTCGGCGAGAAGAGACTCGGCCAGATCGTCCGCTCGATTCAAGAAGTCGTTCAGATCGTCGAAACCGGTCACCGCTCCTGTGCCGGTCTGGTCGCCGAGTCCCCAGTTTTCAGTCGATTGGGTTTCCGCTCTTCTCATGTACTGGTCTCCGGCGCAAGTGTTGTAGGTACGGATACGATTGCGTGTCCAACCCCCGAGTAACTGCACAATCGGTTGGCCGACGGCTTTGCCGAATAGGTCCCAGAGGGCGATATCAACGGCCGATGCGGCACGAACCTCGACGCCAGTCGAGCGGAAGCCGAGATAACTCACCAAGTCGCGCGAGATGGCATCGATGGCCAGTGGATCGCGTTCCAGAATTCGCGGCGCCACGTCGTCATGCAGATAGGCCTCTACCGCGCCGGCGTTGAAGAACGTCTCCCCCAGTCCGACTAAACCTTCGTTGGTATGGATATGCACCCAAAGAAGCTGCGGGAATTCCGCAATCCGTATCGTTTCGAGCTTTGTGATGTTCACGGTTACGAGATAAGGATATGATTCTTCCGAGTGAAGTCAAACGACAAGAAGTCGCGAAGGAATTTTCTCGGTACTGTAGCGTTGGGTGCGGCGGCCGGTGTGACGGCCGGCTCGTCACCGCTCGACGGTCAGACGACGGGGCCCGTCGAGCGCCCACCATCAGCCGAATCGAAGGATCATCTTGAGCGTGTCGCTTTCCCGAGAGTGTTTACAGGCAAGCACCTGGCGATGTTGGCATTTCCTTTGGGCGGTGTAGGTGCGGGCAGCATCAGTCTGGGTGGTCGAGGAAACCTTCGCGATTGGGAGATCTTCAATAAGCCTGACAAGGGAAATAGTCCGGCTTACGCTTTGCCTTCTATTTGGGTGAAATCTGGAGATGATGCGCCCGTGGCGCGAGTTCTGGAGGCGCGATATCAACCGCCGTATGAAGGCCAGGACGGTCTTGGGTCGCAAAACGCTCCTGGTTTATCGAGGCTTGAAGGCGCTCGCTTTACCGGTGAGTATCCTTTTGCGCGCATCGATTTCGAGGATCGTTCGCTGCCGGTCGATATCTCGCTCGAGGCATTCACTCCCTTCATACCGCATGAACCTGATGCTTCGGGTCTGCCGGTGGCCGTGCTGCGTTACACCGCCAAAAACAACAGTTCGCAGACGGCTCACGTGTCAATCGCATGGTCGATAGATAACCCGGTACGAGCGAGCCGTACCGCGCACGCATCGCCCGCGGGGCAGGACCACCCGGCGAACGAACTGCGGACAAGCGGCTCTTTAGCCGGCCTCGTGATGACGAATCCGTCGTTGCCTGAAACCGATCCTCTTCACGGCAGCTTTACTCTGGCGGTGAGAAATGCAGGAGAAGGAACCCTGACGCATCTCACGGGCTGGCCGGGCGGGCGATGGTGGAATTCGGCGCTGTTGTTCTGGGACGATTTTTCGAGCGACGGCCAGCTTGGTCCGCAAGCACCTAATGCCAGTTCTGTCGGCGCGCTTTGCCTGTCCAGAGCAATTCCGGCTGGCGCAAGCGGCGTATTCGAGTTTCTTCTGGCGTGGCATTTTCCGAATCGGACCCCGGCGCGCTGCGGATGGACGGCTCCCAAGGGCGAAGGCGATACGGTGATCGGAAATTGGTATTGCACGCGGTTCGCGGATGCATGGACGGCGGCTGAGTTTGCTGCTGATCGTCTGGACGAGCTAGAGCAAAAAACCCGTGTCTTCTCGACAGCGTTGCGTGAAAGCACTTTGCCACCGGCTGTGCTGGAGGCCGCCTCGGCGAATTTATCGACCCTGGCGACAACGACTTGTTTCCGCACGGCCGATGGAGAGTTCCACGGGTTTGAAGGAGTGGACGATAAGCTCGGCTGCTGCTTCGGAAACTGCACGCATGTGTGGAACTACGAAACGACCACTCCGCATCTATTCCCGAGCTTTGCGCGGTCGTTGCGAAAATCGGCATTCGGATTTTCGATGGATGACGCGGGCGCCATGCATTTTCGCCAGCTATTACCCGATGGTAAAGAACGTAGCGGATTTGCGGCAGCTGACGGGCAGATGGGACAGATCGTCCATGCCTATCTGGACTGGACCATCTCGGGCGATCGGCAGTGGCTCGAGAACTTGTGGCCGCGTATCAAGAAGGCGCTTGAATTTGCCTGGGTACCGGGAGGTTGGGACGCCAATCGCGATGGCGTAATGAAAGGCGTTCAGCACAACACGTACGACGTTGAGTTTTATGGGCCGAACCCGCAATGCGGAATTTACTATCTCGCCGCCTTGCGCGCGTGCGAGGAGATGGCCACCGTCCTGGGCGAGACTGCATTCGCGAAAGAGTGCCGGCGGCTGTTTCAGAACGGCAGCGAATGGATCGACGCGCACCTATTCAATGGCGAATTTTATGTGCAAGACGTGCGGAGCTATCGCAACGATCAGATCGCGCCGTCTCTACGCAGTGATATGGGTGCTGCCGATCCGGAACACCCGGAATTTCAGCTGGGAAAGGGCTGTCTGGTGGATCAACTGGTGGGGCAATATTTGGCTGAGGTCTGCGGACTCGGTCCGTTGCTGAACCCTTCGCATATCCGTAAAACGCTGGAATCGATTCACAAATACAACTACAAGCGGACGCTTTACGAGCATGAGTGCCTGGAGCGGACTTTCGCTCTGAACGATGAATCGGCGACGGTGATCTGCAATTATGCGCTATCGCCAAGGCCGCGCATTCCGTTTCCGTATTTCGCCGAAGTCATGACCGGATTTGAGTACACGGCCGCAACACATATGCTGTTCGAAGGAATGCTCAGCGAAGGCGAGGAATGTATCGCGAGCATCCGGAAGCGTTATGACGGAGAGCGACGGAATGCTTGGGATGAAGCGGAGTGCGGTCATCATTATGCGCGGGCGATGGCCGCTTGGTCGGGCATTCTCGCGCTGAGCGGATTCCGCTATAACGGAGGAATTCAGAGCGTGTCCGTGTTCCCGAAGAGCGACTCTCCCGATTTTCGTTGCATCTGGTCTAGCGGGACCGGTTGGGGAGTGTTCGACCGGAAGCGCGCGGCAAATGAGACTGAGTTGGTTCTGCGCGTTCATTCGGGCCGTCTGCCTCTGCGAGCATGCGCATTTGATGGGACGGGTAGCGTGAGTAGCGCATTGCGCGGTTCGCGCCACATCGCACATCACCTCACTCCTTCTGAGAACGGTGTGCAGTTTCGTTTTGATAACGCGCTGGTTCTGGAATCCGGCGAGCAGCTTCGGCTCACGGCGAGAATTTAGCGCTCTATGGCAAATATTCCGAAGCTTGTTTTGGTCGGCGGCTTTTTAGGGGCGGGGAAGACGACGCTCATTCTGGCGGCCGCGCGCACGTTGAAAGCCGCCGGCCTCAGAGTTGGGATCATCCTCAACGATCAGGACAGTGAGCTTGTCGATACGAAATACGCCCGCGCCGAGCGCTTCGACACCATGGAAGTGGCCGGCGGTTGCTTCTGCTGCAGATTCTCCGATTTGCTAGAGCGCGCGAAAGAGTTGCGTGCTCTAGACCCGGATGTAATTTTCGCGGAGCCGGTGGGGAGTTGCATCGATCTTTCCGCAACGATTTTGCAACCATTTCGCGCTCATCATCGCGATTTGTTCGAGACGGCGCCTCTTACCGTTTTGCTCGATCCGAACTTGAATGAGGATGTTTTGAAGGGCGTGGCCGCGCCCGCGATTGCTTACCTGTTCCAGCAGCAAATTCGCGAGGCCGACATCGTTTGCATGAGCAAGGCGGATGTTTATCCATTTACGCCCGAACTGCCGTTCCCCTTGGACTTCCACATCAGCGCACGATCGGGCATGGGTGTGGATTCATGGCTAGATGATGTTTTGGGTGGAAAGCGTGTCGTGGGGGCGCGTGTGTTAGATGTAGATTACCAGCAGTATGCCGAGGCGGAAGCCGCTCTCGCGTGGTTGAATCTGCACGCGGCGATTCGCTTGAAAGAACCGCTCAGTCCCGCTGGTCTGATCGGTCCGTTGTTCGATAAGTTGGATACGGCGCTCTCCGCTGAAGCAATTACAATCGCTCATTTGAAGTTGTTCGATCAGACTCCGAATGCCCATTTGATGGCGAGCATTCGGGCGAATGGTCAACAGCCGGACCCGCAGGGCGATCTGGTGGCGGAATCCGCAGCGGACCATCAGTTAGCGATTAATATCCGCGCCCTCGGCGATGTGGAGCTATTACGCGACATCGTGCACCGAGTGGTTTTCGAAATCAATGGTTCGGTAGATATCAGGCATTTTCGCAGCTTCCGGCCAGCGCCGCCCCGGCCTGAATATCGCTTCGCAACTTTGGCCGGGAAATGAGCCGCCTGCCGCAGTCGCGCAGCGCTCAGATCTTAAAAAAATTCACAACAGCGAAGCCCTGCTCAATGAGCAACACCGCCATGAGGAAGCTCACGGCGAGACTGCCATCCAGGTCTGGGAACGCCTGCTCTCATGTGTTGCCGAAATGGCGGATGAGCGAGAACCAGAGTCCGATCATTTCGGCGTCTTGTGGGGTCCATTGCCTTCGGCATTACTGCGGTCTGTACCATGATCAGCTTCGATTCGGGATCTACAAAAATGCGTTGACCGTTTGCTCCCAGCAAGGCAAACATCCGTCTCGCGCCGGGGAAGATCCAGAGTTGGTAACCATATCCGAAAAAGCGGATTGGTACGCCCGGCGCAAGTTGAGGATCGGAGTTCTTTACGGTCGTGGCATCCAGCAGCCACTGCCGCGAGATGAGCTGCTTGCCGTTCCAGGCGCCATCGAACGCCAGCAGCCTGGCGAAACGCGCATAATCGCGGAGCACTGCGTTGAAGCAGCAAAACGCCGTTGGCTGATCGGATGCACCGATGGTCCAGGTAGCGCTTGCTTCAGCCCCGATATTGCGCCAGATCTTTTCATCCAGATAGCGCGAAAGCGGCACTTTGACGGCTCGCGCGATAATCAGGCCCAATAATTGCGAGTCTGCTGAGGAGTACTTGAACTGGGTGCCCTCAGGCGCTACTGATTTGCAATCGTGAGCCAGTGTTTGCAGGCTCATTGTTTCGATCTCCGACTGCGGACCTTGGCACGAAATCCCTGAGGACATATGCAGCAGATCTCGAATCGTGATCTTGCCGTACTCGGAATTGCCTAATTCCGGAACGTATTTCCCGGCAGTATCGGTTGTGGAAGAGACGGCGTGATCGGAGACAGCCACGCCCATCAACATGCCGACGATCGTCTTCACCATGGATTGCGACGTAAGGCGATCGCGATCCGTGCGGGCGTATTGATAGGCCTCGAACAGGATTTGGTCGTCTTTGGCGATCAACAGGCCCGTCACCGGAAGATGCGAAAGATAATCCTGGATCGAGAAGTGGCTGCCGGCGTGAAAGTAGCTAATTTCCGGGGGCGTGGAAGGGCGTTGAAACGGCCACGGATGCGCAGCGGGTGCAAGCGCCTGGTTAGGAAACAGCAGATCGAAATGGCTGAAGGAGCCAACCATGTATCTCTGCTCGAAGAAGTTGCTTGGCGAGCCCACGGGAAAGTGCTCGGCTGCATCATAAGCGGCGGCGTCCGGCCCTACGGCCGAGAAAATGGGGATTTCCTCGGAATAGGCGGCCAAGCCGGCCATCGTGAAGAGG
>CAVSTO010000026.1:0-37299 GCA_963730865.1 uncultured Acidobacteriaceae bacterium
ATCGTGGCAGAGATTTAGCTTGATATGCGGCACCACCGCCTGCCCAATGGAGGAGAGGACG
Source organism: uncultured Acidobacteriaceae bacterium (assembly GCA_963730865.1). Classification (GTDB taxonomy): domain Bacteria; phylum Acidobacteriota; class Terriglobia; order Bryobacterales; family Bryobacteraceae; genus Bog-105. The sequence continues at coordinate 62 of CAVSTO010000026.1, forward strand.
GCGCATGTTCCTGAATGTCCTCGACGGCCCAGTGGAATTTCTGTTCCAGTACGCGCGCGGTCTCGTCGAGAATCGGCTCGATAGCTGAAGCCGGAATTCGCCCTCTTCGGCGATTCGCAGCAGCCGTCGGGGTGGTCGCTCATACACAAGGGCGGATATAAAGACGTTGGTATCGAAGGTGACGCGAGACAACGGACTGCTGCCAGGCGCTAGCCGTTTCGGCTGTGGATCGCGTCGCACAAGCCGAACTGTGCGGGCAATGTCATCTTCAGTGGGCGTATCGGGATTGTTAGCGCGAATCTCATCCCCACGCTCGAATAGGCGCTCTAGCCTTTCGTTGCGGTCCAATCCCGCCATCACGAGTTCGGCTGCCTTCTCGTCCACGCTCTTGTTTTCACGCTGGGCAGCGACCTCTAATGCTGCCAGCGCCGTGTCATTGAGGTGAATGTTTGTGGCTTCAGTGGACATGGCCCATCTTTCTCTATTCTGGCAGTTTGCAGTAGCTCTGCGCCAGCGCCAGCGCAGAGGGCCGTTCTTTAATGGCCAGTACCAGACTTGCAGGATCCCCAAGTCCCATACCCGTCTGATAACATCATTTCCGCCGTCACTGAAAGGGGCAACGCGCTGGGCGTACTCGTTCCGACCGTGGAGGCTGCACGGCAATGGCCAAGGAGGGCAGCGCGGTACATCATGGTAGTGATGAAGGCGATCTTGCCACCGGCCGGCCGCAGCTTCCTGCAAACGGCACGCGAGAGTAGTCGGGGAACGCGCCCGCAGACGCGTCACCCGGCGCCTCATGCCCTTCCTGATCGTGGCCTATCTGCTGGCATACGTCGACCGCGCCAATTTGAGCATCGCCAAGCTGCAGATGCAGGGCGATCTAGGTTTTACGGACGCCAATCGGCTTCGGCGCCGGCATTTTCTTCGTCGGGTACTTCCTTCTTGAGATTCCCGGCAGTCTGATCGTGGAACGGTGGAGTGCCCGCAAATGGTTCGCAAGAATCATGATTTCCTGGGGCCTGGTCGCAGTGCTAACCAGTTTCATCACCACACCGCGTCAATTCTATATCTCGCGTTTCCTGTTGGGAGCGGCCGAAGCGGGCTTCTTTCCGGGTGTCATCGTCTACCTTTCACATTGGTTTCGCTATGACGACCGCACACGCGCGAAGTCATGGTTCATGATGACGCAGCCGCTATCGGTCGTGTAGGCACACCGCTCTCCCGTTGGATTCTCCAAAATATTCACTGGCACGGTGTGCACGGGTGGCGGTGGGTTTTCGTTCTGGAAGGTATACCTTCCATATTGTGCGGCGTGATGGCGCTCTATTATTTGCCCGACCGCGTGGCTCAGGCAGGTTGGCTTCCGGATGACGAGAAAAATTGGTTACTGGGCGAATTGAAGAAGGAACAGCAGGAGAGATCCAGCACGGGCCGTATCCGGGTCGTCGACGCGTTTCGTCATCCCCAAACAGCGCTTTTGATTACCGTTTTCTTCCTTGTCGTCACGGGCAATCAAGCCATTCTTTTCTTTCTTCCTTCGATCACCGAGAACATGCAGGGTATGTCGATTGCCTGGCGCACAGCGATCGCCGTATTGCCCTACGTGTGCAGCGTGGCCGGCATTCTGCTGAACGGCTTTTCCTCCAATCGCACGGGCGAGCGCCGCTGGCACACAGCGATTCCTATCTTGATGACGGCTCGGCTCTTGCCTGCGCGATCCTTGCGCGCGACCGTCTGGCGCTCGTCATAACATTCTTTTGCCTTATGGGTTTCTCATTTCAGGCATACCTGGCACCATTCTGGACCCTGCCAACCGCATACCTCGGTAAGTCGGCCGCAGCAACAGCAATCGGCACGATCAACTCATTCGGTAATCTGGGCGGATTCGCCGGACCTTACATATTCGGATACCTGAAAGTCGCGACGGGTCGTTACGAAAGCGGGCTCTGGTTCTTGACCGGATGTATGCTCACGTCGGGGCTGCTTGCCACTCGGATTCGCATCGGAGAGCCCACAAAAACGTTATGAGGAAAACACCTGAAGAGCTGCGGAGTTTCCGCTGGTTCGGCCCGGCCAGCAGAGGGGCTTCGGTCATCGCTCACGTATGAAGCAACTCGGATACAGAGAGGAAGATTTCACCGGTCGGCCCGTCGTCGCCATCATTAACACCTGGAGCGAGATCAATCCCTGCCACGCTCATCTACGCGAGAGAGCGGAGGCCGTCAAAAAGGGCGTATGGCAGGCCGGAGGGTTTCCGGTAGAGATCCCGGCATTCTCCATTACGGAGACCTATATGAAGCCGAGTCCCATGCTCTACCGGAATCTGCTCGCCATGGAGACCGAGGAGAACCTTCGCAGCCTGCCCGTCGACGGCGCGGTATTGATGGGCGGGTGCGACAAAACCACACCCGGTTTACTCATGGGCGCCATCAGCATGACCTGCCGGCTATCTACCTTCCTGCTGGACCTATGCTGCGTGGGAATTGGAAAGGACAGCCGCTCGGCAGCGGCACCGATCTTTGGAAGTTCTGGGCGGAACGTTGCGCCGGTACCATCACCGAACAAGAATGGAACGACATGGAGGGTGGAATTGCGCGCTCTCCTGGGTTTTGCATGACTATGGGAACCGCATCCACTATGACTGCCGTCGCAGAAGCTCTCGGCGCTACCTTGCCCGGCGCCTCCTCCATACCGGCGCCCGATTCCAACCACGTACGTATGGCGATGAACTGCGGACAACGCATAGTCGACATGATCTGGGAAGATCTCAAACCGTCATCGCTATTCACGCTCGAGGCATTCGAAAATGCCATCGCCGTTGATATGGCCATCGGTGGCTCTACCAACGCGATCATTCATTTGGTTGCGCTCGCGCGACGATGTAAGCTCCATGTTGAGTTGAACCGGTTCGATGAAATCTCGCGCCGTGTTCCCGTGCTGGCCAACATCCGCCCCTCAGGCAAATTTCTGCTGGAAGACTTTTACTACGCGGGTGGGCTGCGTGCACTCATGGCCGAGATGACCGATGTTCTGCATCTCGATTGCCTGACGGTGAATGGCCGGACACTCGGTGAGAACCTGCAAGGTGCCGCGATTAACAATCCAGAAGTGATCCGCTCTCGAGATAATCCGTTCGTTTCGAGCGGCGGCACGGCAATTCTCTATGGCAATCTGGCGCCGAACGGCGCCGTTTTTAAAACGTCCGCGGCAGATCCAGATCTTCTGGTACATACCGGCCCTGCGATCGTCTTCAAGAACTATGCGGACATGGAAGCGAGGATTGACCGTGACGATCTGGACGTGACGGAGGATTCCGTGCTGGTCTTACAAAACGCGGGCCCCCTGGGCGGCCCGGGTATGCCGGAATGGGGCATGCTCCCAATTCCCCGGAAGTTGCTTCTCAAGGGCGTTCGCGACATGGTCCGCATCTCGGATGCCCGTATGAGTGGTACGTCTTATGGCACCTGCGTACTGCACGTGTCTCCCGAAAGCTATATCGGTGGACCGCTCGCATTGTTGCGCGATGGCGACCTCATCTCTCTCGATGTTCCCAATCGAGGCCTAAACGTTGTCCTCACCGAATCAGAACTCGCGACAAGACACGCTGGATGGATTCGGCCCGCGATGCACTATTCGCGAGGGTACGGAGCTCTCTACAGCGAGCGCGTTACCCAGGCACATGAAGGCTGCGATTTCGACTTCTTGGAAAGTGGGGAGGCGACGGCCGAACCGGAAATCCATTGAGTTGACGTTCGTGCACACTTAGCGGCCGGCTCGCTCTGGTTCCAGGCATGAACCTTCACAGCGCTCGCCTTGCTCGTACGGTGTGCGGGCAGGAATCTGTCGTTGCTCCGGCCGAGGCCGTCGTCGGGGATCTCGCGGGCGCATCGCAGTTGCCGTAATCTGGGCACTCTGGGAACGAACGCAATTGGGCATTTCGCTCTCGTGGGCGCTGGTCGTCGAGACCATCGTCGAGTTTGCGGTCGGAGTGATCAGGAAACAACGCGAACCGCTGCGCGGTGCTGCCGGCGGAGTGAACTGGCTCATCCTCCGCAATGTGCGCGAGGCGTGCGATGCAGAGCGGTGCGGCAACGGTGCGGTCCATCGCATCCGTCGCACGGAGTATCGTCCGATTACAATCTTCGAGCGATCGGCGCATTCGCCTAATAGACATGCCCGGGCGGGGGGAGCGCGGTTGGCGATCTTGCGCTTGTCCCGCGATTGAGCACGGCGGCTCTCACCAGGCGAATGTCGCATTGTTATGCCCGCCATTCGCGCGACGAGCGAGGAAGGTTCAGCACGCACACCGGCGCGGTCGTGGTAACAAACGAACTTATGTTAACGGCAAAAGACAACACGTTGCTTGATGTGATCCTTGATTCTTGGGATAGAAACAACACCATTCTGATCAATCTGCTCCGCGCGTTGCCTGCAGGTGGATTGGAGGCTCAGGTCATGCCGAGCAGTCCATCCGTGGCTGAAATGCTCACTCACATCCACTTCGTGCGGCTGGTCTTCCTGTCGGAGGACGTTCCCGAGTTCGCAACCCAGCTGCCGCAGCGAGAGTGGCTCAACCAACAGAACCCGGATCGCATTGCCGAAGAGCTCAACATGAGCGCCAAAGCCGTGCGCGAAGCTGTTCAGAGCTGCATAGGGCTAGGTCGAGAGATGAAGGTTCACTATGACTACCCACTCCTCTATCTTCAGCACATGATCTGGCATGAAGGCTATCACCACGGCCAGATTAAGTCAGCCCTGAAGGCGACCGGTCACCCTTTTGACGATGAGCAGATTGGTCCGCTCACATGGGATATCTGGCTCGACAAAACCCAGAGTTGAGCGGGAATCAAGCGCCGAACGGCGGCTTAGTAACGCGAAACACTTCGGTTTTGGAGTATAGAAATCTCGAAAGCGGACAGGCTCCTCTCGCAAGGTTGCGCGCCACACTGCAGAATCACTTGGAAGATCTCGTGCAAGGGGGACGGCCACTCCATTGCAAAAAGCTGGTCATGTGCAGTCGACCTGTTATGAACGTCGTCCTATCCGCTTCACTTGTTGCCTTATTTCTTGCGTTCCCAGGATGGGCACAGAGCCTCAACGACTTGATTCCGCGACATGTCGCGATGAATCAAGTGACCTATCAGGGGCGTTCGGCAGTACAGTTGATCGCAGCCCCGGACGTGGTCAACGGCTCTTCCTATGCGGTTCTCAAGAACACTAGTTTTCGAGACGGTTCGATTGAGGTCGATCTCGCCGGCAAGCCGGCAACTGGAGCCGGACCAGGGGCCCGTGGTTTCATCGGTATGGCCTTCCGACTCCAAGACGAAACGTACGAATACATCTACCTGAGACCTACGAACGGCCGCGCGGATGACCAGGTTCGCCGCAATCACTCTACCCAGTACAGTTCACACCCGGAATTCGACTTTGCCCGCTTGCGGCAGGAATCGCCCGAAAAGTACGAATCCTATGTGGACCTGGAGCCTGGCGCGTGGACCAAGTACAGGATCGAAGTCGACGGCCGCAAAGCGCGTCTCTACGTACACGGTGCCGAACAACCGAGTCTGATTGTCAATGATCTGAAGATCGAGCCGCGAGAAGGTGGAGTTGCCCTATGGGTCGGTCCAGGTACCGAAGGCTACTTTGCTGGCTTGAAGATCACGCCAAAGCCCAGCAGCGTGCTCTCTTCGGCGGACATGACTGGCGCCAAGACAATTTACTTCGACATGGCGCATGGCGAGACTCCGTGGCCGCCTCAAATGATTGAGATAGGAAAACGTGTGGGTTATAAGCTTGAGCCGGGCCGCGGACCCATCACCGCAGCCGCCCTCGCCGGAAGCCAACTGATCTACCTTCGCGCACCCAGTAAGGCTTTCAAGGATTCCGAAAAGCAGGCGATTATCTCCTTTATCAACGCCGGTCGGTCACTGCTGCTTGTTCTCGACGAGGAGGAGCGTCAAAAGCTGGCTGTGGTGGGAGTGAATGACGTCATCGAACCTTTCGGTTTAAAGCTGTCGGGCGATACACCCCGCGTCGTGAATCCGGGCGCCATCGCGAAAGCCGGAGAAATCAACAAGGCCGACCGTGAAATCCCTTATGATGGCGGCCGCCAGGTATTTGGAGGTACGCCGTTCGCCTTTCAACTAGACCGGGCGGGCAACCCGGCCCAGCCCTCTGCTGCGTACGTGAAGCTCGACAACGGAGCACGAATTGTCGTAATGGGCGAAGGCATGGCCAGCCTTTTTCTGGGCGTTCCGGATGCAGTACGTCTCAAAGTAGAACCGGAAAACCCAAAGTGGTGGGGCAAGGATTCACCGATCTTCATGCAGGAGGTTCTAACTTGGCTCTTGGCGCGATAGCCCAGCGAACGATGGCTGTTGAACTCCCTTTTCTGTGCCCAACTACTGGATGGCCGAGCATGCGGAGCAACTCGAAAACTAACCGTTAGCCGGTCAGATGGGATTTGAGTTGCCGTCGGCGCAGTTACACCTCATGCCCTGCGGCGATTTGGGACTGCCGATCAAGCGGACCTGGCTTTCAAATGCTACTTTTCCTTGTGTGGACGAAGCGCAACGGCTCCGCGGAGCAGTTCTGGAATCGCTCGACCAGGAGCAGGATGCAAAGGGCCTCGCCCGCCATGCTTATCGAAGCCGGACGCAGTTCTATCGCGTGTTCCGCGCAATCATCGAGGAAACACCGGTGGCCATGCGTCGCAGGCTGTTACTGGAAAGAGCGGCATGGCAGCTGTCTCGCACTCAACTCTCGGTGACAATCATCAGCCTTAACGCAAATTACGGATCGCTCGAAGCGTTAACCAGGGCCTTCCGAAAGGCGTTCAAGGTTTCACCCAGCCTTTATCGTCGTATGGGCGCGACGTACACTCATCTGCACACGACCAACGGAATTCATCACTGCTCTGGCAGGGATGACACGAAAGGAACTGATCGATCCATGGATCTCTTTGATATTTTCGCCGGCCAGGAGTCCTGGCACACGCGGCGCCTTCTTGAGCTCGCGAAGACACTGAACGATGAACAGCTTGACCGTCCCTTGAAAAACCAGATGAAGGTTTTTCCGTGGGATGGCCCGGATCAGAATGTACGCGAGATTCTGGACCGAATGGTGCAAACCAAGGAAGTTTGGGCCGCGGCACTTACAGCCGGCAGCATGCCGTTGTTGGACAATGCACCGCCGGAAGATCGAACTCCTTCGGCGATGCTCGCACGTATGGACAAAGCAGATGCGGCGTTTCACAGCGTACTCACGGATGTGCGCAATCGAAGCGCCTGGGAGGACACGTTTGTCGATGCGCTGTGCGAGCCGCCGGAGACCTTCACCTTTGGCGGTATGTTCGCGGACGTGATTACCTTCAATGCCCATAGGCGGATGCTCGCCATAGACGCGTTGCAACGCTTAGGAGCGAAGGTGGAAGGTTGTGGCAGTCCCATCGAGTACGTCACACACCTGGCTAGCGCGTGAGACCCGCGAGCAGCAGCGATTACCCGCGGCTTACTCGCGCAGCGTTAGCGTCAGATGGAACAGCGAATTGGAACGGGAATTGGACCGGAAGCTTCGCTTTCGTCACTCGGGAACGACGCGTACAGAGAGGATCTGAAGAGGATATAACCGGGTGCTGTTCTTTTTTTCGGTTTGCGGGTTTGCAACGTAGTATAGTTCGTTGCCGACCAGCGCTCCCGTTGTGATGCCCTCGAATAGTGGGTTGCGACGCTCAAGCGTGGTCATCTCCACGATTTCCCGGCCGCTCTTATTCAGCCTGAAGCGGACAATGCGAGGCACCATTGGGCCATTTTGAATCGCGATGAGGCTCCCGTCCATCGCATAGAGGCCGTCGATGAATGCCAAACAGACATTATCCGGATGGGAAATAGGCTTTACTGATCCGGACCGGAGATCGATCACGTCGATGCCATCTCGCCATGCCGAGACATAGACGATGTTTCCATCCGGAGAGGTAGCGATTCCGTTCGCGGCAGTGAATGTGTGCTCCGGCAGCATTCTTCGTAAAGTGTTGCTTCGAATGTCCAGCTGATAAACGGACCCTTCGCTGGTATCGGTGACATAAACGACGCCGGTAGGTGAGAGAGCAAGATCGTTGAAGACATGTTTTCCTTCAATCGATGCAGTCTGTTGTAATTTCCCAGTTTCGATGTCGTAGCGTCGAAGGCTCGCCGCGCTCGACGTATTATTTGTAGCCCAGATTGCACCCGAGAGCTTGTCTATGTTGAGGCCGAGTACGTAGCCTTCTCCTCCCTGAGGCGCGACCAGCGGCATGCATCCCGTGACGACGGAACATCTGACGATCTCGTCTTTTGCCGTGTTTCCCAGAACGAAAACTTTCTGCGTTGCATCGAACGCAAGACTTTCGGGAAACAGATTTCGTTCGTTGAAGGTCGTAATCAGCAGACTATTGAGAACAGGCGGTGTTTGGCGACGGACTTCTTTAATCATCGACTGAAGTTCAACAGCATTGAGAAGATTGCGAAAGTCTAAATCGCGGGTCGGGTCAAAACCAAGGTCGGCATCGACTACTTTGCGCAGTTGTCGAACCGCCTCCCGATATTGGCCGCCCGCCGCGTAGGTGTTGGCGATCTGGAGTTGTATCGCGCCTTTGTCGTTAGCTGTTGAGAGCAGCGCCCGCAGTCGCTGCAATTCCTTCTTGAATGTTCGATCGTCTTCCGGAGAGAGTTTCTGAGGTGAGGGCAACTGCGCCTGCAACAACACACGAATGAGCACCAGAAAGAACGCGAGCGTGGCAAGCCGATAAGTCAATCAGGCCTCTTCATTCGCGCAGTTGCACGCCGTTGCGGGACGTCGCGCGAACCGGAGACAATTGTCCAAGTGGCCGAACTCTCAGTGGCTTTCGGTAACCGATTGCTCGACGAACTACTTCTAAGCGAGCTTCCAATCCCGTGACCGCTCGCAAGCATCAGCTTCCCACCGCGCCAAATCCTCACGTCGAAAAGCTCGCTTGGGCATGAACGAGTCAAACTCTTCCTCAGTCATAGCAGCCATCCAAATCGCGCCGAACATGGCGGAAGGAGTTCGTCATGTGGCTGATTTTATCTCGATTGGTGGACTGTGACGCCCAGGGCTCGACAGGAGCTACTCTTAAACTATTCCGCCGAGAGTGCACACATAGTGAAACGTTGGGCGTGGCGCAAGATAGTTGCCGGCGTGGCCTGGTCGTTAGTTCTTTTGGGATTCGCGCCTCTGGGGATCTTGTGCTTGTGGGGAGTGACCCATAGTTCGCGCCCGGTTAGCATGCCGCTTCCGCTCAAGCGAGGCGAATACTCGTCCCGTTTTTTCCTAACAGAGTTGAACGAGGATTACCGAATCGACATCCAGTGGAATGATCGCAGCGCACAATGGAAAGCTCTAGACCTGGATTGGCGAATCGTCGATGACAGCGGAGCTTCACTCCAACAAGGTGCGTATGACTATCGATTACGCGGCAACACCGCGGCACTGGGCCGGTATCATTCAACGCGACATCTGCGGCAAAGGATTATCGTGACAAATCTCCAGGATGCCCAAGGGCTGGAATTGGCCCATCCAAAACTGGAGATCAGCATGCCGGAGAGGAGCCTGGACATGAGCTACGCGGCCATTTATCCCATTAAGTTGGCCTTCATGGTGGCGGCTCCAGGAATTCATTCTGCTGTTCCTTTGGATGCGCCGCGCGATTCGTTTGAATGCTCCCGCCTGACTAGCGTCTTCGGACATATTTCGGGTGAGTTGTCGTGAACCTTAATGCCCGATCACTGCCTCGGACATTCGGGGCCAAGTAGGAAAACTCATCTGTAGTCGCACGGATTGAACGAAACGCAAGAAGTAGTTTTCTGGGTTGTTGTCGTGTGACGCTATCCGTCAATTCGTTTGGGCATCATCGATTCGCGGTTAGGAGGACCGCAGACCGATGCGAAAGCAGCACCCCAGAAGGAAACGCCGTGCCCCGCCCGACTGTCTTGCGGCTGCCCTGGCTCCCCCTCAGGGCGTGATATTGGTCTCAGTTCTGGTTCTTCCTTTGGAGTCCCGGTAGAGCATTGCCTTCTGAACCTCCTCTTCGGCTGAGTATGGCAGGCCGGTTACGGGTTGCAGTGAAGAGCCGGCGGCGTACACTTGCGCTGCGCTCATAGACCCACCATTTGGAAACCAAACCTGTCCAGCGCCAATTTTGTCCCCGACGCGACGGTGGTTGTCTGCGCAACGACCATAAGTGGGCTAAAAGCGACGAGAAGCAAGCTTCCCGCCCAGTTCAGAAAGTTCTTCATCGACCCCAGTGCTATCGCGATGGTAATGCATTGAGTGCGCGCTGCGTATATTGAAAGCTGACGGTCCCGCGGCTGATAGGATTTCCCATGGAGACGGCAGGTCATCGCAGAGGTAATGGCTTTAGACGAGTTAGTTGTCATGACCCGGCGCAGCATGCTCGGATGGTTTGCGATTCCGGCAGCGGGCCTGCTTGCGCAAGAACCCGATCTGCGGCAAGGTATGGCTTCCCGCCATGTCAAGCCAACACCGCGCGGTAAGCAGTCGGGGCTGCCCTTCAACGCTCATTTCACCGACGTCGCGCAGGCGGCTGGGCTCAACGGCGTTACTGTTTGCGGGCACGTGAACCGGGTGGATTATGTCATTGAAGCCATGGGATGCGGCGCCGCCTTTCTGGATTACGACAATGACGGTTGGCTCGACGTGCTGGTACTTTCGGGGTCGCGGTTCGGGGATCCGCCTGCCTATGCATCGAACCGTCTCTATCGAAACAATCGGGACGGCACGTTCACGGATGTTACTGACAAAGCGGGTTTGTTTCACACCGGATACTCCTTCGGAGTGACTGTCGGCGACTACAACAATGACGGCTTCGAGGACATTTTCATCACCGGGTGGCCGGATAACATTCTGTACCGCAACAACGGGAATGGAACCTTTACGGACGTCACGAGAGAAGCCTGTTTGTTGAATGCGGAACCGCGCTTTGGGAGCGGCTGTACCTTTGTTGACTATGACCGGGACGGCAAGTTGGATCTGTTCGTCTCGAATTACGTGGCATTCAGCCGGAAATCTGTTCCTCGGGATGGTGAGCTCTTCGTTGGACCGCGCGGGTTGCCGTACGGTCATCATTCTCTTTACCGAAACAATGGGGGTGGTTCGTTCTCGGATTTGACCGCCGCATCCGGCATAGGAAAGTCCGCCGGAGGCTATGGCTTAACAGTGGTAGCGGCCGATTTCGATAATGACGGCTGGCCTGATATCTACGTCGCCTGCGACTCGACACCCAGTCTGCTTTTTCGAAACCAGCATGATGGAACGTTCGTTGAAGAGGCACTCGAACGAGGCGTTGGGCTAAGCGAGGACGGCATGGAGCAGGCGGGTATGGGAGTTGCCGTGGGAGACATCCGATTGGACGGTAATCTGGATATCGTCAAAACGCACTTTGCCGCCGACCGGACCGCATTGTATGTGAACAATGGCAAGGGTGTTTTCCGTGATGATGCGCTGCGTTGCGGGCTGGGCACGGAAACACGGTTTGTGAGTTGGGGCACCGGCATTACGGATCTGGATAACGATGGGAATCCCGACATTTTCTGGGTGACCGGCGGCATCTATCCAGAGCTTGCAAACAAGCCCGAAGAGCCGTACAAAGCGCCGCGCATCGTGTTCCGCAATCTGGGCAATGGCCGCTTCGAGGAGTTGATGGGCCAGGCAGGCCCAGGCGTGGATGCGCAGCATTGCAGCCGGGGATGCGCTTTTGGCGATTTCGATAACGACGGCGATGTGGACATTCTGATTGTGAACCAGAACGAGCCGCCGTCACTGCTGCGCAATGACGTGAAAGGGAATAATCACTGGGTGAAGGTTCAGCTACACGGCGTGAAATCAAATCGCAGTGCCATCGGCGGCCGAGTGACGGTGCACTATGGCGGCAAAACGCAGGTGCAGGAGGTGCTCAGTCAATCCTCATATTTGTCAGTCAATGACAAACGGCTGCATTTCGGGCTGGGCGCCGTTACGACTGTCGATTTAGAGATACGATGGCCTTCTGGTGAAACGGAAAAGATCGCAAATGTGGAGGCGAATCATTTGATCCACGTTACGGAAGGTTCGGGCATCACAAACACCCAACGCTTCCGTGAGTCCTGAATGATCATGCGACTTCCGATACTTCTGGCGCTCGCGGGTTTGTTGCTGGCTCAGAATACGCCACGGCTCGACCAGGCTTGGAAACTGGCGGCCAACGGACATCGAGACGAGGCCGTAAACCTTCTGCAAGATCTTGTGAAAGACAATCCGCGCGATGCGGATGCCCGTCTGTTATTAGGAAGTTTGTTCGTTGAGGCAGGGAAGCAGTCTGAAGCCATCACACAGTTGGCCGAAGCTGTGAAGTTGCGGCCGCGCTCGGCAGAAGCGCAGAATGCGCTGGGCGAGGCGTACAGCAGCTTTGGTGATTTCAAGGCAGCGCGCGAACCGTTCGAGAGGGCGGTGGGCATCAAGCCCGATTTCGGAGTCGCGCAAATGAATCTTGGTGAGGCTTTGCTCGACGCGGGTGAATTGGATTTGAGCGCGAAACATCTGGACCGCGCCATCACACTCCTGGGGCGGAGCGACGATTGTGCGCAGGCCCATTACTGGCGCGCAAAAGTGTACAGCGCGCGAAACGATAGTGCAAAGGCAGCCGAGGAGTTACAGAAGGCGGTCGCGATTCGGCCTGACTTCCCGGCCGCCTGGTCTGACCTTGGAGAAGCGCGTAAGACGCTGCTGGATGATGCCGGTGCGCTTACCGCGTATCGGCGCGCGGTGGAACTGGATCCCAACGATTCGGTTGCGCAGTATAGGCTGGGCGCGGAATACCTGGATGGCGACAAGCCGCACTCGGCGCTTGAACATCTTGAACAGGCGTATCGCTTAAAGGCCGACGATCAATCGACACTGAATGCGTTGCAAAAGGCGCTTAGGCGGACGGTAGAACTAAGGAAGCAGACGGCATTAAGCAGAAGCTTTCCGAGTTGCTGCGAAACAAGGATTACGCCAATCAGAATGCGGTTACGGCCGCGGCCTTGAACAATGAAGGTGCGCGCTTGCAAAAGGCAGGAGAGTTGCGCGAAGCACTGAAGAAATATCAGGCGGCAGTGGAGCTTGCCCCGAAAAACGTGGCCATGCGAGTCAATTATGCGATCGCGTTGCTGCGTTTGGGGCAATGGACGGAAGGACTAAATGAATTGCACGCCGCCCTTGTTCTCGATCCCGCAAACGCCAATATCAAGGAGGCTTTGAAAGAGGCGTTAGCGCAAGCTCCGGCAGGAACCGTGCCGGAGTGGAATCGGAGGTGAAGGTGAAAGTGACTTCACCCCCGACGGGAATTCAGGTTAGAAAAAGATCCTCAATCCGAGTTCCATCTGGCGGCCCGGTTACGTTTGCCGGTGTAGCGTCTTGTGCGCCGTAAGTGCCGCCGGGAGCACCCTGGAAAAGGGTGGTCCCGTAGTTAGGATCATTCGGGTTCAGGTTCGGATCGCCGCGGTTTAAGCGGTTTAGCGCATTGTAGGCCGAAATTTTGAGTTGGCTATGGATCCGCTCCGTGATGTTGAAGTTTTTGATGAGACTGGCATCGACATCCCAGAACGAAGGACCTGTCAAGCAGGAGGCTTGCACGTTGTAAGGCACAATAGCGGCCGCATTGGCCGCAAGCGGAACGGCAGCCGTATTGAAGTAGTGCTGCGGCGTGGGATTGCTGGCGCACACGTTTCCGTTTATGGTTACGGGAGAGTTGATGGGTACCGCGCCGCTGTTCAGATTGTTGAAGCGAGGATAATCGCCGGAGGTAAACGTGGACAGTGCCGTGATTTGCCAACCCCCGAGAAGAGCATCGGTCACACGGTTGCTGTTACCTCAGGAAGGTGCGGCCTTTCCCAAAGGGCAATTCATAAGTAAACGCTACGTTGAAACGGTTGCGGGGCTGATCTCCTTCCTGATAGGACAGGACGTTGTTGTATTCGTCGACCGCATTGGCAAAGTTTTGCAGGCTCTCACGGATATACACATAAGACACGACGAAGTTGTAGCCGTGGTTGAACCGTTTCTGTACTTTGAATTCCGCCCGAGTTATATCTTTCGGATGCGCCCAGAACGCCGATCTCGAATAGAGGTCCGTACTGCGGATACGGAACCAACAACTGCTGCAATTGAACAGTTGGTTGGCTGTAGAGATTGCCGGGCAGCAGTGCCGGATTGTTCAGATAGTGATAGAAGGGATTGGCAACGCTCTGCTGAAGAGCAGCCGTCCCGAGCTGGGCGGCCAGCTGCGGATTCACGGCGTTCAATTCTTTGTTGTACTGCTGATTGCCGAAGTTCGTGAAGTACGTCGCCGATGCTACGATCTGCCCCGGAAATTCGTGCTGAAGCGTAATATTGATACGGTCATTGTAGGGCTGACCCGAGTTCGGGTCGTACCAGAGAAGACCTGCTGTGCTTCCACGGCCAGTCGCTGCGCCTCCCGCCTTGCCCTGAATCGGGACAAGCGGATTCACGTTCGCTGGGAACGGATTCGAGAACGTCTGCTGGGGTATTCCGTTTTGCAGCCCAGCGTATTTTGATTGGCCGATTCGCCATAGAATGGGGCCTCCAGGATGTTGATGTCTTCGAATCCCGAGAGCGGAGCATGGGCGAAGTCCAGAGAAATCGGCTGTACGTAACGCGCATACCCCACCCGGAGAGCCGTCTTGTCGTTCAGCCGGTAAGCCACGCCGAAGCGAGGCGCAAGCGAAAGCTTCTGCGCGTTCCACATGCCGGGATGACTGCCGCTTGTGAAGTTCCAGGCGCCATTGTATTTGTAAAATCCGCTGCCGCCCACAAGCGCGGTCGCTTGCGCCGGCATCTGCGGGGGATTGGCCTGAAACTCCGGAATCGGCGTGTTGAGGTTCAGCCCTTGAGATAACAGATGGTTGGGATCGCTGAAGGCAGTTTCGTATTCATCCCGAAGTCCCCAGGTGATCGTCAGCTTCGGAGTTACCTTCCAGTCATCCTGGATGAACACTCCGTACCAGCTCGAATAAGGGGTCGGAGCGGGTCCGCCGTAAACGCTGGAGCTGCCGTCCAGCGCGCCGAGCAAAAACGTGGCAAAGCCGTCGCCTTCTGTTGCAGGAGGGTTGTTGAAGGTGCTGGCGGTGACGACGGCGGGGAAATGAAATTGGTTCGCGCTGTTTACGTAAGTAACGCCGCCTTCGCGACGCCATTGGAAGCCAGTCTTCAGATAATGTGAGCCGTGCTGCTTAGCAATGGTGGCACTGAAGGACTCGGCGGCGGGTTGTTGGAACCAATAGAAGCCGGGACCGCCGACGCTGGTGCCGCCAATGTTCAGGCTGGGCTCGAACACAGGTAGATTGTTGGTGGCAGTCTGGTAAGGGGCATACCAGTTGCTGCTCGGCCAAACCTTGGAATATCCGTTCGGCCCCAGATTCGGAGCTGTATAGGAATCGCTAAAGTTGTGCCAGTCGCCGTTGAAGTCGACGACAGTAGTTGGGTTTACCGTCCATACCAGATCGGCGGCGGCCTGATTCCCACCGCGAATGGACCCCGTTGGCTGAATCAGGAACGACTTGTTCGGCGTGGGATTGCCGCCTGTATTCTGGGTGTTATAACGCGCGTAATGGCCAGACAGCCTCCATTTATCGTTGATGTTGTAGTCTACCCGGTCCATGTAAGTTGTAGTAACTGAACAGGTTAGGGGTAGAGGTTTGGTAGTTATTCTCGCCAGTTAGATTCGTGCCGGGATTGTTAGGCGCCCAGAAGTCATTCATTAAAGCCAGCGCGGCGGGATCAAAGCGACTCGCGGGAATCTTGTTTCCGGGAAACTGCGTGCGCGTGATTGCGCCCGTTACTGGATTGACTACCGTGCTGAAGGGATCATAAATCTTGCGCAGGCTGCCATCGGCGTTCAGCGACTGTGAGAAATCCCCAGTGCGCTCAAGAGCTGTGGGTACCGTCAAGTTGAGCGAGCCAGGAGAATTGACGTGCCAGTCTTCGATCGAGAAGAAGTTGAAAAGCTTATTTTTAAGAATCGGATTGCCGAACGTACCGCCATACATGTTCTGGCGGATGGAATTGATGTTGTTTGTCGTCCGGTCCTGGACGGCGCTGAGCCAGGGATAACGCCCCAGGTAGAAGGCCATCCCATGCCACTCATTGGTGCCGGATTTCGTCGTGACGTCGATGGCGCCGCCGATGCTATGACCGGTTTCCGCCTCTACGCTATTGACTGAGATGATGCTCTCCTGCACGTCGTCAGTATTTGGAACATAAGCAACTTTCTGCCCGATGCCGAGCGGAATGCCGTCGAGTTCCAGCTCATTTTTCAAGTTGGTGTCCCCGCCGAGATCCACGCTGTTCGCCGACCAGGAATTGTAAGGTTGAACCTCGCCCCTGGTATTGACGGCCTGAGGCTCGATCAAGGTCAGCTTAAATGGATTGCGGTCGAGACGCGGCGTATCGTTCGCCATTTTCGTGTCGATCGTAAGCTCGTCATTTGATGTGTTGAACTCCACCGCTTCGGCGTCTTCGTTGACGGTGACGGATTGCTGTATGGCGCCAAGAGTAAGGACGGCGTTGACAGTGATGTCGCCGCCGGATTCGACCTGGATAGCGGGCTGCATGAATTTGGGGAAGCCTGCCGCTTCGACGGAAACCGTATAGGTCCCGGCGTCGACCAAGTCAAAGACATACAATCCGGTATCGCTTGTTTTCCGAACTGTAGTCAGTCCCGTTTTAACGTTCGAAAGGGTCACCGTGGCGTTCGGAACCGTAGCTCCACTGCTATCCGTAACCAGACCCTGTATCTGCGCGCGATTTGTTTGCGCGACTGCTGTGAAGGCGACGATCAGGCCAAGCAACGCGGCCCAGACCAACGTGGTGATTAGTCTCCTGAACTTCATTTCCTCTCCTTGGCCCGAAAGGCCATCGAAAACCCCTGTAAATTCAGAGCCAGGCGGCCGCAATGCGGGTGGCAGCTCTGTTCCCACTCAACGGAAACAGTGTTCCGGAACATTTCGTGATGTTTGTGATACGGTATTCGGGGGTTATGATAATCGATCTGTGAGCTTCCGGCCTGTATTGTTTTGGAGTTTTCTGAGCGTTTCGTTGTGAGAAACGGCGGGGTTCTATGTGGATCAAGTAAAACGCGCAAAAACGCAGTAACGACAGCTAATTCGCTCGAGGCAGGTTGTGCATCACGGGCCCGTGGTTCTACTAATTTGTTTCTGTCTCCGAAACGAGAGGAGCGGGATGAGATGAGGCAGTCTTCCGTCGAGCCCACCGCCGGGAGCGATCAAACCTCCGTATCTTGTCGGCGCCATCCTGAGAGCCTGTGACCTGCTCAAGGCGTTTCGTCGCCCGGTGAGTCGCTGGCGCTTTGCCAGTTGGTGGCGCGCACAGAGCTGGACAAGACGACGGTGTTTCGGGCAGCTCAGAGTCTGGTTGCGGGTGGGCTGCTGGAGCGCGCCGGAGGGGATCATTACCGCTGCCTTGTTGCGGCCATGCCAAACGCGGGAGTTCCGTATCGGCTATGCCGCGATGGCGGGCAATTCCCTTTTCTCTCAGGAGATGAGCAACAGTCTCCGCCTGGCGGCGGCGGCGAACAATATCGAGCTGATCGAGGTGGACAACCGGATGAGTGCGCGAGTAGCCATACGAAACTCGGAGCGCCTGGTTCGGGATCGCGTCGATCTCGCGATAGAATTTCAGGTCCATCAGAGAGCCGCTGCGCAGATTGCGGTCGAATTTCTAGCAGGGCAGGTATTCCGATGATCGCGATTCATACGCCACATCCGGGAGCTGTCTTCTTTGGTGGCAACAACTACGTAGCCGGCCGGCTGGGGGGACGCGCTTTAGCGAAGTGGGCGGCGCGCGCCTGGGGAGGCAAGGTCGATTCCATTCTTTTGCTGGGCCACTCGGCGGCGGGCCCTCTCACCAATTCGAGGCTTACGGGGGTAGCGGCGGGCATCAGCGAGATTCTTCAGGAACTCAATCCAGCAGACGTCATTAGCTTGGATGTCAAGGGTGGATACGCGGAAACCATTGAAGCGGTGAACAAGCATCTCTCCCGTTCAACGGCCTCGCACATCCTGGTGGGATGCATCAACGACTCGGTTGCGCTTGGGAGCGGTACGAGCGTTTGCGGACGCGGGAAGATCTGAGCACTGCGCCATTGTTGGACAGAACGGCACGCTTCCAGCGCGGGTGGAGTTGCGCGGAGCCGAATACGCGGCTGATCGGTTCCGTCGGCTTTTTCCCGGAGAGATACGGCGAGCAAGTAATGGCGCTCGCGTTGAACATTCTTCGTGGCGAGTCGGTTCCTCCGGCGGTATTCATAAAGCACACCCTCATCACGAAAGAGAACGTCAACGTTTACTATCCGAACGATACCCTCGCCGTGCAGCCGGCTTATGAATTCTCTGTTGTTTAATCGCTATCACTAGACAGTTGCAGGCGAGGCACACGGGCCAGCTCTCAAAAAGTCTGTGAGCTGCCATCGTTGATGTCGATTCCGGGCGCTCCCATACGACCGATCAGGGACGTAGAGAGGCCATGACGGCTGCGCGCGTCGGGGTGGCGGTCCGTCATTTGAGCATCCATCTATGCGGTTGACAGAGGAGGTCAACACTCTTTACTATACAAAGTACTTGATCTGTCGGACGGCGATTTTCGATGAGAGTCTTACGCGCATTGGTGTTGTTCGTTGTTCTCGGGCTAGCGGTGTTGTTGGGCGCCTTGTGGCTCGACCATAGGACGGAGGTCACGCTCCCGATGCCGACAGGGCCATTTGCGGTTGGCCGCGCGATGTATGCGTGGGCGGACGATGTGCATTCGGACACGCTCGCGCCGGTTCCGGGAACGAAACGCGAACTGCTTGTCTGGATGTGGTATCCGGCGGTTCCTCGTCAACGGTCGCAGACGATCGACGACTACTTGCCGGCTCCTGGCGGACAGCCGTCGAACGGCAGATGGGCATGGTGCTCACGCAATTGCTGACGCGAGATTTGTCACGGGTCCGGGTGCATAGCGTTCGCGACGCCGAGCTTTCCTCACAGCAGCGTTCCTATCCCGTGGTACTGATGCGCGCGGGACTTGCCGCGCTGACGATCAGCTATACGAGCCTTGCCGAAGACCTTGCCAGTCACGGCTATGTAGTGGTGGGTTTCGATGCACCTTATCGCAGTTCCGTAGTGGTTTTGCCCGACGGAAAGGTGATTGCGAGGGCGCCTCAGAACAACGCCGAGCTTTTCAGCGGGGTTGAGCAAGAGAAGCTCGCTATCAAGTTGGTGCAGGCGTGGAGCGCGGACATGAGCTTCGCACTCGATCAGCTGGAACGGCTGAACACGTCTGACCCCTCGGGCAGGTTCCTGGGCCGGCTGGATATGCAGCGGGTGGGAGTGTTCGGCCACTCAATGGGCGGCGCCACAGCCCTGCAGTTCTGCCAGACGATTTCCGATGCAAGGCGGGCATTGACATCGACGGTGCTCCCCTAGGCAGTGTTATCGCGGAAGGCGTCACTCAGCCGTTTATGTTTCTCCTGAGCGAGCATAAGAAGCGAGCCGAAGCGGAGACGCGCCAGGTGCAAGCGAACATCCGGTCCATTTACGATCGCCTGCCGAGTGACCGTAGGTTGGAAATCGTGATCCGAGGTGCGAATCACTTTTTGTTCAGCGACGACGGAGCGCTGTTGAAGAGCCATATCGTCCTGGGAGCGCTCCGTGGTTTAGGTATTCTCGGTATCGATGGACGTCGCCAGCTTGCGATTACTTCGTACTGCGTACACAGCTTTTTCGACGCGTACCTTAAGGGACCAGGTTTTTCGCGGCTCAACATTTCGTCTCCGCTTTACCCCGAGATCAAGTTGTCGAGTGAAGCCGGGTCATTGTGACAAGACTTGTAGAGAGGGCATCCGCACACATCGAAGTCATATCGGCCGCACCGGAGCAGGCGCCGATCCTTGCCAATCTCCTGGAGTTGTACGCACACGATTTCAGCGAATTCCAAGACTTAGAGTTAGCCGCAGATGGCAGATTCGGGTACGGACAACTTCCGCTTTATTGGCGCGAGCCTAACCGGCACCCATTTCTTATCAGGATTGATGGGAATCTCGCAGGTTTGGTTTTGGTGAAGAGAGGGTCGGAGTTCTCCCGCAATGAGACTGTCTGGGACATGGCGGAGTTCTTTATTGTTCGGGGGTACCGAAGGCGCGGAGTCGGAAGTGAGACGGCCCACCAAGTGTGGCGGCGGTTTCCGGGCGCGTGGGAGGTTCGCGTGATGGATTCGAATCATGCGGCACATCAGTTTTGGAAACGTGCCATCGCGGCATTCGCCGGTGAGCCGATTCCTTCAGTTCGCGTCGAAAGGGCTGGCAAGTGGTGGCGAGTATTCTCATTCGAATCGAAGCGCGATTCGTAAACGATGTGTCCGACAGCTCAGGTTCGCAGTGCCGTGATCGGATCGATTCGCGTTGCGCGGCGCGCCGGAATGTAGCTGGCCGCAAGGGCGACCAGCAGGAACAGTAAAGCGACGACCACGAACGTCGCAGGATCAGTCGCGCTGACGCCGAACAACAGATTCTGGAGCAGCCGGGTTAAACCAAAAGCTCCGCCAATCCCAATCGCCAGTCCAGTCAAAGCCAGGCGAAAGCTTTGTCCCACGACAAGCCGCAGAACATCGCTCTGCTGCGCGCCCAGTGCGCGCCGGATGCCCATCTCTTGGGTCCGCTGCGCCACCGTGTACGCGATGATCCCGTAGATCCCCATCAAAACGAGGACCAGCGCCATCGGCGCGAAAGATCCCAACAGCATCACCAACAAACGCCGCTGACCTACCTGCTCGTCTACCAAGTCGTCCATGGTTCGAACGGCCGAAATAGATTGATTTCTATTCAATGCCCGTATCTGTTCACGCACCACACCGGTGAAGCCGAGCGGGCTGGCCTCCGTCCGAACAGCTAGGGTTGCGAATGGTTGAGGATTCTGGGCAAAGGATACGTATACCGTTTCGGGCCAGGCGTTGTTCTCAAGATTTTGATGTACGTCCGCGGCGATCCCAACGATTTCGGCAGGATTCGGGTTCACGCCGCCTACCCAAATGTGCTGGCCGATCGGGTCCAGGCCGCGCGGATACGCCGGCCAGAACCGCCGCGCCAGAGCCTCATCGATAATTGCCACACGCTGCGCGCCTTCCTTGTCTCGCTCGGTAAAATCTCTTCCACGCCGCAGCGGAATCTCGAGAGTACGAAAATACCCTGGCGTGATCACCGAAACGACCGAAATCAGGCGCTCGTTCAATTTCAGGAGCGGTTTTGCCGCATCCTGCACAGGTGTTCCTGCATAGCCCATCATAGGGAGAAACATTGCGGCCGCCGCGCTGCGAATACCCGGCGAATATCCCACGCCCCTAACCAATTCCTGAAAAAATGCGGCCCTCTTCTCGTTCGTGTCGTAGTGCACCGGGGTCAGAGAGATACTCGCTGTCAAAACGTTCGCCGGGATTGAACCCCACGGACACACCGCGCAGGCGGCCCACGCTTTCGATCAGCAGCGCCGTCCCAATCAGCAACACAATCGAAACCGCGACTTGTCCAACCAGCAGCAGTCCGCGCACGTTCAGCCCGCCAGAATCCTTCCGGGAATGCCTTGATGCGCGTCCTCCCCGCTCGCGCGCAATACGCGGATAAGATCGGGCCGTGACGCGCCAAGCGCCGGCGCCAATCCGAAGAGCACGCCGGTTAGAATCGAGATCCCCGCGGCAAACGCGAGCACTACCCAATCCAAATGAATCTCTTGAGCCCTCGGCAGCTCGAAAGCAGTGAGCGCGGGAATCGCGCGCAGACTCCAATACCCAAGCAGCACACCGAGTATTCCGCCGGAAAGCGACAGCACCACGCTCTCCGCAAGGAATTGTCCAATGAGCCGGATACGAGCTGCGCCGAGGGCAGACCGCACCGCAATTTCGCGCGAACGCAAGCTCGCCCGCGCCAGCAGCAGACTGGCCACGTTCGCGCATGCAACCAACAGCACAAAACCCACCGCGCCAAGCAGCATCCAAAGCATCGATCGCACCTTGGCCACGAGATTATCCTTCATTGCCGTTACCGCCACCGGCTTCTTCGGCTTGGCGTCGAGCATCGTCGGATGGGCAACGGCATATTGGTGGTGAATCACTTTCGCCTCCGCGGTCGCCTGTTCGAGGCTCACGCCGGGCTTAAGCCGTCCGAATATGGTCAAGAAAGGGCTTAACGCTCTTGATTTCGGAGGCATCAGCGGCCATTCCGAAGGCGCTGTCATCCACACGTCCAAGTCAGGGAAGGGAAATGGAAAGCGGGGCGGAAGGACGCCGATAATGGTGTACGGCGTCTCTCCAAGGGTCGCCGTCTTGCCGACAATCTCCGGATCTCCCGCGAACCGATGCTGCCATAGATTGGCGCTGATCATCACAACAGGCGGGCCGCCCGGAGAATCTTCCTCAGCACGAAAGCCCCGTCCGCGTAGCGGCTCCACGCCCAGAATCTGAAGGAAATGGCCGATACGCGGGCCCCCTTCAGGACTTCCGGTTCGGTTCCGCCGGAAAGCGTGGGCTCTCCTCCCCCGTAAATGCGCCAATCCCGGAGACGGATCGCGCACTGGCCTTCATTTCCTCAAATCGCGACGGCGTCGCGCCGCCCGAGAGGAGCACCAGCTGATCAGAGTCAGGATAAGGAAGCGGCTTCAGTAGGACGGCGCGGACCACCGTGAACATCGCCGTGGTCCCACCAATCGCGAGTGCCAAGGTGAGAATGGCCGTCGCGGCAAAGGCCGGTTTTTGGGTCATCGTGCGCAACGCATACACAGTGTCCCGCCAAATCATCTCCAGAATACTATCTGTACGTGAACGGCTTACGGTAAGTTGGAACACGATGCCGGGATTGACACGCTGTCTCTGCAAGCTCGCATTCGTTCTTGCGTGGGCGGGAGTATTCGACGTGTGGGAACGCTGCTCCGATCGACGGCTACAGAATCATTGCGAAATATCCGCATTCGACCGACAGCTACACGGAAGGCTTTCTCTATCTCGGCGGTTTTTGTTCTACGAGGGTACGGGTCTCAAGGGACACTCTGCTGTTCTTCGTCACTGATCCTGAAAGTGGCAAGGTCCTTCAGCGGGTTGCTTTACCCAACGAATACTTCGGAGAAGGAGTGGTCGATTGGGGTCGATACCCTTTTCGAGTGGACGTGGCAATCGCACATTTGCTTCGTGTACGACCGCTTCAGT
Organism: uncultured Acidobacteriaceae bacterium; assembly: GCA_963730865.1. Lineage (GTDB taxonomy): Bacteria > Acidobacteriota > Terriglobia > Bryobacterales > Bryobacteraceae > Bog-105. The sequence goes on from CAVSTO010000026.1 coordinate 23,360, forward strand.
CTGCAGCGCGTCAAGCAGTTTGCCTATGCTGGTGAAGGCTGGGGCATGACTCGAAACGCGACGGAGATCATTACCAGCGACGGCTCAGCGACGCTGCGCTTTCGGAACCCGAACAACTTTCGACGAAACTCATCAAATTGTCGTCAAAGACGATGGTGAGGACGATTGACGAACTCAACGAACTCGAATACATCAAGGGTGAGATCTACGCGAACGTTTGGCACTCAGACCGGATCGCACGTATTTCACCGAGCGATGGCCATGTGATTGGTTGGATCGATCTTACGGGGCTTTTGCCGGATAACCGGAAGATAAACGAAGAGTCCGTGCTGAACGGCATTGCTTACGATGCTCAGCGCGATCGATTGTTCGTGACTGGAAAGCAGTGGCCTTGCGATCTTCGAGATCAAGGTCGTCAGCTCATACGGGGTCAAACTCCCTCTCCTCTCCGCGCAGCATGATCACGATGCGGCGTCATCTCTCCCCAACGACTTCAACGAACCGATGCCGCTGGTTCCGAAAGCACTCGGAAACTGTCGTACATCCGATCTCTTCCTCAAATCGAGAGGCTCAGGCCTATTTCAATCAAGGGATTAAGCTCATGTACGCCTTGGATGAGGTGGACGCGGTGCGATGATTCAGTGAAGCCGAGAAGCGGGACCCGAATTGCGCGATCTGCTACTGGGGTGAAGACCTGGTCGTGGGGATCCTTTCTGAACGGGGCGATGCAGCCCGTGAAGCGCCCTTTGCGTTTGCAGCCATTCAGAAGGCGCCGGAGCTCGCGGCCCGTCACGCCACTGCGGAGGAAAGCGCGCTGATTGAGGCCATTTCCGTGCGCTATGTCAAAGACTTCGACCCAGCAAGAAGGCGAGAGAAAGATGTCGCCTATGCAGAAGCTATGCGTAAGGTTCACGAGACGGTTTCCCAAAGATCTGGATGCAGCCACACTATGTGGCGAGGCCCTTTTCCTGCTAGAGCCGAGGCTGGGCTGGCAGGATATTCATTCTGCGAATGTGCAACGCATCCTTGCTGTTTTCGAAGGTGTTCTGGCGGTTGATAGCACTCATGTAGGCGCGTGTCACCTTTACATTCATCTCACCGAGGCGACGACGGAACCGCAAAGGGCCGAAGCTTGCGCTGACACCATCGGAAGTGCAATACCCGGCGCCAGCCATATCAATCACATGCCCTCGCATACCTGGAACCGGCTGGGCCGGTGGGGGGATTCGGTGCGCGCGAATATTCAGGCCTGGCATACCGATCAGAAAGCTGGCCATAGGAGAAGGCTTTGCGATCTACGCACCGCATAATCTGCACATGCTGCTGTACGCGGCGAGCATGGATGGCCAGGGTGCTATCGCCATGCAGGCTGCGAGAGATTACGACAAGATGGAGCGCGACAGCGTTTATCCCATTCTGACGTTGATCCGGTTCGGGCGCTTCGATGAGATTCTCGAGATGAAGAATCGCCCTGAGCAGCGCGATCGGCCGCCGTCTGGGATTTCGGTCAAGGTTACGCGCGTCTGCGGAAAGGCGAAAAGGACGAGCCACGCGCGGACTTGAAGCGCCTGCTGGACGCTGCGGCTACGACATCCGGAACATTCCGGTTCAATTCCGCGCGCCATGTTCTCGGAACACTGGGAGGCATTCTGGAGGGAGAGATTTACCGCACCAACGGTGATCCCGAAAAAGCTGTGGCAGCATTTCAGCGCGCCGTTACAGAGGAGGACGCGATGACCTACGACGAGCCTGAGCCGCTACCTTTCGCCGCTCGGCAGTGGCTAGGTGCGGCGCTGCTGGAAAAAAGGATTATGGAAACGCCGAGCGCGTCTACCGCGAGGAGCTGAAGAACCACCCGCATAACGGCTGGTCGCTAATCGGACTCAGAGCGGCTCTGGAAGGACAGGGTAAGCCTTCGAAGGATGTCGAGAAGGACTTCGAGGCGAGTTGGGCTCGGTCGGATACATGGATTCGAGCGTCTCGATTTTGAGCGACCGTAAAACAACGTCCGATGCCGTTCGAGTAAGGTTGGTAGTGTTTCGCAGCTTTTTACTCTTGTTCCTCGGTGCGGCGTTGGCGGCCCAGCAGTCCGGCGCCGCGCGGCACGCTTGATCCTGCATTTGACAAGATCCCGTTCCGGCAATGGCTTGGCGAGCGCGACGCCGCAGGCTTTCGCTGCACCGCGAGGGTCTCGCAGGCACAACTGTCATTTCACCAGCGGCTGATGGCGGGAGTCGAGATCACCGCGGATGGCAGGCAACTCGAGAGCCGTCGCGGCGAAGGCAAGCTGGTGTTCTTTGTGCAAATCACCGACCGCGACCAAACACCGTATCAAACTCACGGCAGCATCGAACTCAGCAAACTCGACGAGAACGTCAAAGTCGCGAACCTGGAATACTCGCAGGCTGCGTTCTTTTTGCCCGGAAACTACGGGCTTCAAGTGGCGATCCTGGATACGGTCACGGGGGAGCACAGCACCGTTCAGGCGCAGTTTCGGGTAGCGGCCCCGCGGCACAATCTGATGCCCGACGCATGGCGCGATCTGCCGGCAATTGAATTTATCGGCACGGAGAAAGCGACCGATGATTGGTATCTGCCCGGTATTCGCGGCCGCTTGCAGTGGGCCGCAGCGGTTCGTTCCCCGGTTCGGCTCAACGTCATCCTCAATGTGGCCCCTTCCGTGACGGCCCTTGGATCGCATGCGACGCCCGCCAGCGGTCTGCCAGCTCTAATTCCGACGCTCAAAGCGATCTCTCAGACCGGATCGTCCTCTATTTCGGAGCAGGTGGAATTGCTCGACCTGGCGCGGAGGCGCGTCGTCTTCCACCAGGAGGACGTGCATGAGCTTGATTGGCCTGGCGTGAAGGCATCTTTAGAAGAAGCGAATACGGCGTCCATCGATATCCACTCATTGTCACAGCAGCATCACGATGCGCAGTTCTTCGTTTCGCAGGTTCGCCGCCTTCTCCGGGGCTTTGAAGGGCCCTGCGTCCTTGCCGTGCTCAGCACAGCCGTGGCGTTCGAATCCGGCGAGGACCTACAGCCGATTTCGCTCGAAGCCTTGCCTGCGTGCCGTGTGGTCTATATCCGGTACCAGACGGCGGAGCCTTCGGTTTACCCGTTCGAAGAAAGGATGGGGGGACGTGGACGCGGTTCACGCATGGGCGGTCCTATGAACCCGACGATCGTCCGCCGGGCGGTCGTGGATCAGTTGGAGCCTACGCTCAAGCCGCTAAATCCGAAAGTGTTCGATGTCCAGACGCCGGAAGAGATGACGAAAGCCATTGCTGAAATAGAAAAGGCGCTTATGATTAGTTCGGCAAACCGAACGCAGTAATCGTTTGGCCCGACGCAATCGCAATATATTCTCGACCATCGAATTGGTAAGCCATGGGCGACGCCTTCCAGAACTGGTTTGCCTCGAAGCACCACAAGGGCTTGCCCGTTGAGGCATCCACGGCCAGAAACCTTCCGCTGTCCTCAGCGAAGAACAGCACGCCGGTTTGCGTCGCGAGTGTGCCGCCCCAGGTATTCGCTCTACCTGCCTGCGGGAGTTCCCAGGCGATCTTTCCCGTTCGCGGGTCGATGGCCCGCAACACTTTTTGCGGAACTTCGCCGGGCACGGGCTTTTGTGATCCGCCCAAGTATCCTTGACCGGCTTGCCATTCGGCGGGGCTTTCGGAGTAGATATCGCACTTCTCCAAAGTCTGTAAGTAATACAGACCCGTCGACGGCAGATACGAAGTGGAATACCAGTTGGTCGCGCCGTCTTGAGAGGGACATACTTTCGTTCCGTTTCCGACCTTCTCCAGAGTCGTGAGGACAGGACGGCCATCAGTACCAATTTCTTTGGCCCAGTTCATCTTCTTAACGAAGGGCTTAGCGAGTAATAAGCGCCCATCCGTTCGGTCTAAAACGTAGAAGAATCCGTTGCGATTCGCCATAAACAGCAGCTTGCGGGTTTGGCCTTGCCACTCCGCGTCTACAAGAACTGCGGGCTCCGCTGCGTCCCAATCGTGAACATCATGCGGTGTGAACTGGTAGTGCCACTTCAATTTTCCTGTCTTCGCATCCAGAGCCAGAATGCAATCGGAATACAGGTTATCGCCGGCACGCTCTTCTCCGTTGTAATCAGGACCCGGATTGCCGGTCTGCCAATACAGCGTGTCAAGCTCAGGATCATAGGAGCCTGTGAACCAAGTCACCGCTCCGCCGTGTTTCGAAGCCACGCCCTTCCAGGTTTCGGATCCAGGTTCCCCAGGACTGGGAACCGTCCAGAAGCGCCAAACCTGTTTGCCTGTCGACTGATCGTACGCGGCAAGGAATCCTCGGACCCCATTTTCACCTCCGGACGTGCCCGAAATCACCAAGTTGCCGATAACCAGCGGCGCTGAGGTTGCGAAGTAGTTCTCGTGCCAGTCCGCCATCTCGGTGTCCCATTCGACTGTTCCGTCGAGACGATTTATCCCCAAAAGATGAGCGTCGTCCGTCACCATGAACAAGTGCTCGCCCGGCCACTGCTGCCCCGCGGTTGATCTCGATTCCGCCCAATAATTCCTTCCGCTTAGGTCGCTCGAAGTGCCAGAGCGTCGCCCATTGCCCGCATCGAGCGCATAGCACTCATTCGCACTGGTGACGTACATAATTCCGCCTATCACAATGGGAGTGGTCTCAAGATAAGAGACGTCCGGCATGGTGAACATCCACTTAGGCGCCAGTCCTGACACGTTCGACTTGTCGATTTGGGTTAACTTGAGTGAGACGATTTCCACTTAGATCGCCGTTGTAAGTTGTCCAGTTGGTTTCTGAGGTCACTTCCCGGAAAGAGCCGCCCGCGCGCCGCAGAAGGTGAATGGACTTGTCCGCAGTCTGCAGTTCTAAGTCGTCATTACTTTCATTCAGGACAACTCCTTCCAAAGTCTCTCCTGTGTTGTGACGACCTTGCGCTTCACATCTTCTGTGAATCTCGGCTTCAGAGCTGCGAAGAAAGCTGATCAACTGCGATAATCGTTGGCCTTCTATGTTTGGGAACGCGGGCATGCCCCTTTTGGGAAGAGCCGCCGTGGATGACAGCAGTCAGCCGCTCGTCGTCCAACTTAGGGAGACGCACGGAAATGTTCGGACCGAACTCACCGCCCGTTCCGTCACTGCCGTGACAAACGGAACAGGAAGTCTCGAAGGACGATAGCCTTCTTCGCCCGCATGATTCTGGGCGAAGGCGGACGAGAGGCAGACGAGACACAAAAATATCCGGCAATAGAACATGGGAACGGGGAAGATATGTGCTCAGGTTATACCACCGCGATTGCGAGCCAATATTCACGCTGGCAACTCCGATGAAGCGGAACGAAGATGATGGGACCGCATTCTCCGACGCATGACGGCGGCGGGCGTGGGAAGTGGCGTAGCAGCGGCCCTGGGGCTCACGCGTCTGATGCCCGGAATGTTGTTCGGAGTGAAGCCGAACGATCTGGCTACGTTTGTCCCAGTGGTGCTTGCTCTTTGCTCGATCGCGTTACTCGCCTGTTAGCCGCCGGCGAGAAGGGCTATGAGGGTAGATCGGATGGTTGCGCTGCGCAAGGGCTTGGCTACGGAACGTGGCTCGGAGGAATCCACGTTCCGCCCGGAGGAGAAGCTAGTGCTTGCTCCTCCGATCTCGCCGTATGAGTGCAAAAGCAGCGAAGCCGGCCATGCCTAGAAATGTAATGGCCAGCTCTGCGGGCGCCGGAACCGTAGCGGCCTGCTCTACACTTTGACGATGGCTGAGGCAGCAAGTTGGAGCGGCGCTGCTATCGGGCCCGACGGCGGTTCCTGACGCCGGCAAGCCAATACTCGCGAGCAAGAACCCCGAAAGCGTCCACTTGATCATGATCCTCTGTTCCCCGTCACAATGCCGTTCAGGGCACTTCTGACTCCAGTGGCGCTATCGAGGGCTGGAATGACTCACCGAATGAGTTGTTTCTGCGCGAGAGCAATCTGGCGGCGGTCGTCAAGGAGAATGGCATGCAAACCCTGGGCATAAATCGAATCCGGAGCATGCTTGGCGTACCCCGCATCGGCTGCTTCTAAATAAGCAAGAGCCTCAGTGAATTTGTGCTGGGCATAGAGTGCCCGGCCAAGAGTTCTTTTGGCTTGGGCGACGTCGGGGTTTTCCGGATCTTCGCGAAGAATGGAGAGAGCGTTGCGGGAAACGGCTTCAGCCTTTGCGGGTTGCCCCGCCGCCTCATACGCTAAGCCGAGCGGCGCCAGAATATCAACGATGTAGTTGGAGTTCCGCTGACCGTAAGCTTTGCGCGCGAGTGGCAGACCGGCCTCGAGCCGATCAATGGCTTCTTGCGATCTGCCGGTGAAGACTAAGGCGTATCCCCACTGGCCGAGAACGGATAGGGCGAGATCGTAGCCGCTGCCCAGGCAAACGGCGACACGCTGATAGTTCTCACGTAAGATCCGTTCCGCGGCTTGGAAGCGTTTTTGAACGCGATACACACGAGCCATGGCGAGTACCGGCATAGCGATCTGGCAGACTTGGACAGGCAGGCTCTTGTAGAGAGAGATGGATTCGGCAGCATTTCGCTCGGCGGCGGGGAGTTGAGCGCGTATGCTTTGGCCCCATGCCAGATCGCCGAGCACGTTGGCGCGGTCCCAGGCGGGAAGGTGAGCCTGGCTCGCGATCCGAGCGGCCTCGCCCAGGAGACGAACGCCTTCCGGATCACCTGGCTTCAGCAACAGAAGAGAGTAACCCAGGGTGAGGTAGGCATCGGAGCGGGACTTCCCCGATACACCCGGCATTTGCGAGCGCCGAATGGCCTCGCGCCCGGTCGCCAACGCTAACTCCGACTTGCCGTCATCGAAGTAGAGTCCTGTCAGATAGGACAGAGCATCGGTTTCCGTATTCACGTCCGCGGCAGCACGGGCGTCGGCGACGGCCTTTTCGAAAGACGGGCGTGGAGCCCTTCAGATCGCCGCTGTCATGCATCGAAATGGCCAGCGAACACTCGACCTCAGCCAGTTGTTGCTTACCGGTCGCGAGCAAAGGCGCCATCTTGATTCCGAGCGCGAGGAAATCAGATAGGGACGTAACCTGCTTGCCGGAGAAGTTGGAGTTCGCCATGCGGAAGAGCTCATTCATGAAGGCCTGCGTTCGTGCGGCACGAGCGCTTTCCTCGATGGCGCGCTGCTGGTGAGCAAGGGCCCTGCGCTGCTCCGTCAAGCCGTAGAAGAGCGCGGCTATCAGCGCGGTGATCAGCAACGCAGCCGCAGTGACTCTGGCCTTATTCCTGCGAACAAACTTCTCTAAAAGATAGAGGGTGGTCTGCGGGCGAGCTAGGATGGGCAGTCCATTTAAGTAGCGCTCGATGTCGTCGGCCAGTGCGCTCACGGAGGCGTAACGGTCCTGCGGACGAACTTGCAAGCAGCGCCCGACGATGGTTTCGAGGTCGTCGTGACTGAGCGAGGCGCGCAGAGCGGCTTCCGTCGTGCCGCGCTTGCGGGCGGCATCGGGTGCTATGTTGGCGGCGAGGCGTGGGGGTTCGCGCTCTTCCACGGCATTTTCGAGCAGTGCCAACAGGGAAGAATCGCCGCTGGGCCGCTGACCCGCAAGACTCTCAAACAGGACCACTCCCAGCGAATAGACGTCACATGCAGTCGTGACGGGTTGGTTGCGCAGTTGCTCGGGACTGGCATAGGAGGGCGTGGCGAGGTGAGTACTGGTGAACCGGCCATCCTGATGAAGCAGCTTGGAAGTACCGAAATCGAAGGAGCTTGGGAACCCGGTTGTGGGTAATGAGAATATTCGACGGCTTGAGATCGAGGTGAACAACGAGGTTGCGATGCGCGTGATCTACGGGCGTACAGATTTCGAGGAATAGCTCCAGTCGCTCGCGCACGCCGAGCTTCTCGCTGTCACAGTAGGTATCCAACTGCCGGCCTTCGACAAACTCCATCACGAGGTAAGGCTGGCCGCTATCGCTGATGCCGGCATCGAGCATGCGTGTGATATTGGGGTGATCGAGCGAGGCCAGGATATGCTGTTCGCGGCGGAAGCGCTCCACAAAAGCCGGTCCGACGGCGTGCGGGGCCAGGACCTTCAGAGCCGCGCGTTGACGTATACCCGCTACGCTGCGCTCGACCAGGTAAACTGAGCCCATTCCGCCGGAGCCGATGCAATCGAGTAACGTGTAAGGCCCGATGGAGGAAAGGGGAGGCTTCGAGCGCGGAAAGGCCGGGGTGGAAGGCTCTTCTATGCTCTTACTGGCGCGCAGAAGAGTCAAAACTTCCAATCGGAGACCGGGATCCGGACAGTTGGCCTCAAGGACGGACTCCTGCTTATCCTCCGGCAGTTCTGCCGTGAGGTGAAAGAGCTTTTGCAGCCTTTCCCATTTTTCGGCGTTCACGTAATCGATTCCTATCAGGGAAGTTGGCGCGACTTCCGGTGCAAATGCCTCACGCGCGCGGCGATTCAAGACGGCTATAGAGCCAGCTCCGCACAAATTTCAGATCACGATCGACGGTGGATTTTGAGGAACCGATCAGCTCCGCTGTTTCTTCCGCGGTGAAACCGAGAAAACAGCGAAGCTCCAGCATGCGGCACTTGCGAATATCGATCTGTTCCAGCTCATCGAGAGCCTGGTCCAGATCGAGCATCGCGGGCGAGGTTGCGTCAATCCATGCGAGGTCTTCATGCAACGGAACGCAGACGCCGGGATCGCGCTTTTGCCGGCCTTCTGAACGCGCCTGATCCACCAGAACGCGGCGCATCAGACGTGCCGCGAGGCTGAAGAAGTGCTTGCGATCTTCCACACGGAGGCTGTGTTGACTCAGCAGCTTGAGGTAAAGCTCATTGACAAGAACCGTCGGCTGCAGAATCGATTCCGGCCGCTCATTTCGAAACAGAGAGTGAGCGATTTGCTTCAGTTGTGGATAAACGAGTTTGAAGAGCGGATCGAGCTCGCCGGAGCCGCGACTCGACCACTCACGCAGGAGGACCGTGATGTCGCCCGGGGATTCCAATTTTTGCTTGAAGCATGAGTATACAGCGCTAAACGGGACGGGACAATTGGCCTGCTGGTGCAGGGAGTAAAGCCCTTGAAGGTGATGGATAAGAGAGCGGGGGGCGAGTTCGCTAGAACTTCGCATCGCGAGCAAGCTCACTTGAGACAATCAGTCTGAAGCAGGAGGTAGGACATGGACGAACGGGATCACGAATCACCGGAACTGCAGGTGCATGGAGTGCCCGGAGGCGGCGCGACGGAAGTCACTCGGCGTGACGCCGTCAGTGCAGCGATCACCGTCGGGGTGGGTGCCGCCCTTACCTCGATCTTGCCAGACTGTTTGAAAGCGGCCCCGGCAGTCGAGAGCGCCCAAGACAAACCATACGCCGCTCTCGTTCCCGTAACCCTAAAGATCAACGGTCAAGCGCATTCATTGCAGATTGAGCCGCGGGTCACACTGCTCGATGCCTTGCGAGAGCACATCGGGATGACCGGAACGAAGAAGGGCTGCGATCACGGCCAGTGTGGCGCCTGCACGGTGTTGGTGAATGGCGAACGCATGAATTCGTGCCTAACCTTGGCCTTGATGCACCAGGATGACGAGATCACGACCATCGAAGGGTTGGCCCAAGGTGACGAGTTGCATCCGGTACAGGCGGCGTTCATTGAACACGATGCATTTCAGTGCGGCTATTGCACGCCGGGGCAGATTTGCTCAGCCGTCGGGTTGATTCACGAAGGCCACGCCAAGACGGACGATGAAATCCGGGAAGGCATGGCGGGCAATATCTGTCGTTGCGGCGCTTATCCGCACATTGTTGCTGCGGTCCGTCAAGCGATGCAGAACACTTAGCGAGTCAGGGGAACAGATCATGAATTCTTTCAGCTACAGCGCCGCGGCCAGCACTCAGCAGGCGATCAATGAACGATCAAAAGTAAACAATGCGGCTTATTTAGGTGGTGGAACAAACCTGCTGGACAACCTTAAACTTGGCGTTGAGCAGCCGGACCATCTTATTGATGTACGGCATATTGGGCTCGATGCGATCGAAACTCTTCCGGAGGGCGGATTGCGTATTGGCGCCAGCGTGCGGAACACAAAGTTGGCGTACGACGAGCGGGTGCGGCAGCAGTATCCCGCGCTTTCGCAGGCTATCTTGTCGGGCGCTAGTGCGCAACTACGCAATGCGGCGACCACGGCAGGCAATCTGCTGCAGCGAACCCGCTGTTATTACTTCCGCGACACGGCTTCGGCCTGTAACAAGCATGTCCCCGGATCGGGGTGTTCGGCGATAGCGGGAATCAATCGGATCCACGCCATCTTGGGCACAAGCAGTAAGTGCATTGCGACGCATCCATCGGACATGGACGTGGCGATGGTTGCGTTTGATGCTACGGTGCGCACGCAAGGTCCTAAAGGACGGCGCGCGATTCCAATCTCCGAGTTTTATGTTGCCTATGGTGAGGATCCGGCAAAAGAGCACGTGCTGGAGCCTGGAGAACTCATCACGGGAGTGGATTTGCCCGCAATCCCTTGGTTTCGCAACTCGCGTTACGTGAAGGCGCGGGACCGCGCCAGTTATGAGTTCGCATTGGCGTCCGCCGCAGTGGCGCTCTATGTCGAGAACGCTACGATACGCGACTGCCGTATCGCACTGGGCGGAGTGGCGACGAAGCCGTGGCGAGCGTTGGCGGCCGAACGTACGCTGCGCGGCCGAAAATCGAGCCCTGAGCTCTTTCGAGAGGCAGCCGACGCGGAGCTGAAAGCGGCGGTGCCCCAGAGTCACAACGGCTTCAAAGTAGAGCTTTCGAAGCGCGTTATTGTGCAGGCACTCCAGGCAGCCGTTTGATGGACAGAACGAAATAGGAAAGCCAATGCAGAAAACTATACACGGATCGACGACGGGCGCCGTGGGACAGCCGCTGAACCGCGTCGACGGACGCGCGAAAGTAACCGGCAAAGCGACTTTCGCTGCAGAACCGGCGATGAAGAACATGGCCTATGGCGTCATCGTCCAGAGCACGGTCGCGCGCGGTGAGATAGGCGTGATCAACGTCGCGGCTGCGGAGCGATCACCGGGCGTGATTGCAGTGCTCACGCCTCGCAATATGCCGAAGCTGCGGCAGCCGAAGGGCCCGATGTTGGGCGAAGAGCGGCAGCCGCTGAGTGACATGACGGTAGTTTACGCGGGTCAACACTTAGCTGTTGTGATTGCAGATACGCCGGAGCGGGCGCAGCAAGCTGCCGGGCTGGTCACCGTAAAGTACGCCTCTCAGCAGCGTCCCGTGCAGCAGTTAAGCGATGCCCAAGGGCGTTTGGATACGCCGAAAAACAATTTCGGTGAGCCGATTCAGGTAACTCGGGGCAGTGTGGAGAGCGCGATGGCCGCAGATGGGATGGCGGTCATCAAGCAGGTCTACAAGACTCCGGTTGAAACTCATAATCCGATCGAAATGAGCGCCACAACGGCCATGTGGGAAGGGAGTGATCGTTTAACCGTTTGGAATTCAACGCAGGATGTGACAGGCACGCGCGACGCACTGGCGGCTCTATTCGGGCTGAAGCCGGAGAACGTTCGAGTATTTTGCCCTTACACGGGTGGCGGATTTGGCTGCAAAGGTTCGCATTGGCCGCATACGAGCTTAGCTGTTGCGGCGGCGAAGCTCGCGGGAAGGCCCGTCAAGCTGGTTCTGACACGTCAGCAAATGTTTACGAGCTGCGGTCATCGTCCCCCTACAGAGCAGACCCTCACGCTGGCGGCATCGAAGGACGGGAAACTGGCTGCGATCGGCCACGAATCGCTGGTGCGGGATTCGAATGTTGGTAATTTTGTCGAAACCTGCGGGATGGGCACCAGCTTTGTTCTCTACGACACTCCGAACTTAAACATCACGCATACGGTCCGGAGGTCAAACATCGCTTCACCGACGTTTATGCGTGCTCCCGGGGAGACGCCCGGATCATTTGCGCTGGAATCGGCGATGGACGAGCTTGCGTTTGAGCTCGGGATCGATCCGGTACAGCTGCGGCTCGCTAACTATGCGGAGAAGCATCCGCAGACCGGCCAGCCATGGTCGAGTAAGCAGTTGCGCCAGTGCTACGACGTCGGGATGCAGAAATTCGGTTGGCGCAAGCGAGATCCGAAGCCCGGTAGCATGCGTGATTCGGATGGGCACTTGATGGGTTGGGGTATGGCCACTGCGGCCTATCCGGCCATGACTTTCCCTGGGAGCGCACGTATCCGCGTGATGTCCGATGGCAGGGACGGCGTGCAGGCGGTCGGCGCTGCCGCCACACAGGATTTAGGAACCGGTACATGGACCATCGGCACGCAGATCACGGCGGCCGAGGTTGGTTTACCGGTCGAGAAGGTTCGATTTGAACTGGGCGATAGTAACCTGCCGCGTTCGGGTGTGTCCGGAGGGTCAGCGACTGCCGCGGGAATCGCAAAGGTGCTGAACGAGGCGGGCATTGCGCTGCGGACCGAACTGCTGAAGATCGCTACCGCGGAGGCCAACTCACCGCTCGCAGGACTAAATGCGCGTCAAGTGACTCTACAAGGCACCAAACTGGTTGCGGTCAGCGATAGCAGCCGCTCCGTCGACGTGAACGGCCTTATTGTGAAGAGCGGGCGTCCGTATGTGGAAGGCGTCAGTTCGCAGCCTGGCCGCGATCGCCCAGTGAAGGTCAAGTCACAGGGCGAATCGGATTCGGAAGACTATGAAGCCAATCAGAGAAAGTATGCGTTCCATTCATTTGGTGCGCACTTTGTGGAGGTTGTGATCGATGAGCCAGTGCCGCTGGTGCGCGTGAAGCGCGTCGTGTCCGTGATGGATGTCGGGCGGGTGATCAATCCGAAGACTGCGGCGAGCCAAGTCATCGGGGGGGTCACCATGGGCATTGGTGCAGCGCTGATGGAGGAGACTTTGTATGATCCGGTTACCGCGCGTCCAGTGACGAATAACCTCGCCGATTACGCTGTCTGCGTAAATCCGGATATCCACGCCATTGAGACTTACTTCACTGACGTTCCGGATACTCATTTCAACCCGCTTGGCTGTCGCGGTGTGGGTGAGATCGGAATTACTGGTGTTGCGGCGGCGGTGGCGAACGCAGTCTATCACGCGACTGGCAAGCGAATTCGCGAGTTGCCGATTACTCCGGACAAGTTGTTGTAAGCCTTTCTTCGCATAGGCAGCCCTTTTGTTCGTTTCAAGCGACATGCAGCGCTGGAGCGCTCTTCCTGTCTCGATGCGGCTTTATGACGATCTCTACGTCGTGGTCCAGCGCAACTAGGAAATGCAGAAGGCGCTCAACAGAAAATTGCCGGAACTCACCTCGCAGCATCTTGGATACATCGGGCTGGCGAATACCCAGAAGAGCGGCGGCCTCTATCTGCTTCAGGCCGCGCTGTTTCATTATCGTGTCGATCTTCAAAACAAGCTGCGCCTTGACGAAGTGCTCTTCTGCGTTCGGTACGCCAATGTCCTTGAATACATTGCCACTTCCGACTTCGTGCTTATTTCTGTTCATGATTCCACTCCTTTGCGATCTGTTCGGCCTCTTGCAGACGTCGTTTAATCAATTCCATGTCAGGACGCGGAGTCTCGCGCCCGGTCTTCGACTTTTTTGGAAAGTGTGAAGGACGTATAGCGCCCCGCCGTAACGCAGAGTGTAGACCGCACGAAATGTGTCGCCCCGATAGTCCCTGATGATTTCAATCACTCCGGCTCCGCCGAAGCCACTCAGCGTCTTTGCATCGCGGTGTTTGCCCCCGAGTTGCGCAACGTAAAGCGCGTAACCCACATGATCCTGTACCGGCTCCGGGAACGCACAGGGATCTTTGCGGCTTGAGCCAACCCAGATCACCGGCCTTCAAAGAAGCTTCATCTGCCATGCTTCCTGCGCGTATAGTGATCTCACTATATCAGTTCGAAAGGGCGATCAGG
>CAVSTO010000027.1:0-68631 GCA_963730865.1 uncultured Acidobacteriaceae bacterium
CGATAAACTTCCGAAGAATATTCCCCGCCCGCACGGCCGCGTATTGGACATATGGCCCCGTTTCGCCTTCAAAACTGAGCGCCTCCTGGAAATCGAAAGCGATCACGGAATTCCGCGTAAACTTCAGCATGAAGTAGCGCAGTGCACCCACCGCAATCTGTTCGGCGATTTTTCGCCGCTGTCCCGAATCGCCTTCCGGGTGCCGATCCTCCACTTCCTTGAGCGCGGTCTCAATCAGCTTGTCGATGAGATCGTCCGCCTTGACCCCCAGTCCCTTGCGTCCCGATACTTCGATATAGGGTCGCCGTCGGTCCTCTTCAGACAAGTCGATTCCGAGTTCCAGGCACGTTCGCGGCGTTAGCGCCACCATCTCGTAGGAGAAGTGAATGGAGGCATCTGCCTGTTCACCGTAATTCAGCGCCCGCAAGCCCGCCACCACTACGTCCTGCAAGTAGGATTGGCGCGAGTCGATGACGTTGAACACTTGCCGCGCCCGTCCGAAATGAGGCGCATCTCCCTCCTGCGGCCGGTCCGTTGTGACCCAAACCGTGTGGCCATCCGGGTACGATGACCATTCGCGATAGTAGAAATCGTTGCCCAGCAGCCCGAATTTCCAGAGCTGGTACGCAATATCCTTACCCACGTACGTCACCGTGCCGTTCGACCGCACAATGACTTTACTATCCCCTTCGGCTTCCGTTTCCGCTGTTTCCGCAGTAGCCGCCCCATCGCGAAAAGCAGAAGACGGCATCACCCAGCAACCTTTATTTTTTCCTTGCTCTTCGAAGTAGATCGCGTTACGTTGCTTTAACAATTCGAAGGCCGTCGCCCAGAAATTCAAGTGAAGGATTTCACTCTCGCGCGGCAGCACATCGTACTCGATGCCCAGGCGAGACATGGTTCTTAGATGTGCCCGGACAATCGCGTCCGCCACGGTATGTCCCAATTCCGCCAGTTCGTTCTGCCCCGCTTCAATCGCGTGAAGCATATCGCTGCGCCATTGCAATGCTTCCGGGTGCTGCTTGTAATAGCCGGATATCCGCGCATAGAGATCCCAACAGACGTAGTCGAAGCGAACGTTCGGGTCCGCAATCAGCCGCTGCACCTCCCCTGCCGTTTTCCTCTCCAGGTAATGAAAACCGACCAATACATCCGCAACCTGCACCCCCGTGTTGTCGATATAATTCTGCACCTCGACAAAGCGCCCCCGTTTGCGCAGCATGCGCACGAACGTATCGCCCAGAACGGCATTCCGCAAATGACCTATATGGGCTGCTTTGTTGGGGTTAATATTAGTATGTTCAACTATTACTTTGCCTCGTGTGAGAGCCTCCTCGACGGAGTCCTCGCCCTCCAGGAGCGACCAGGCATACTCCCCGCGATCAAGCCGTACGTTCAGATAACCGTTCCCGGCGATCTCGAACGAAGCTATCCCCGCGACAGCGGCCACACCCCCGGCGATGTCCTCCGCTATCTGCTTCGGCGGCCGCCTGAGCTGCCGCGCCAGCTGAAACGCAACCGGAATGGCAAGTTCGCCGAACGAGCTTTGTTTCGGTTGTTCAACGGTTACTTTGAGGTTTAGATTAAATTTCGCGGCTAATTCCCGCTCCACTGCTGCCGCTAAGGCCGCTTCTATCTTCTGAAACACTGCTTCTCAGTATGCCGAATCGAGAAAAGACCGAGTGGCCGCTACAATTGAATACGTGCCGAAAGTGACCTTCCTGCCGGAAAATAAAACTGTTGAATTCGAGTCCGGCAAACTGCCCTATGACGACCACGGCAAACCGGAATCTATTCTCGACGTTGCGATGAACTTCCATATTCATCTGGAACACGCCTGCGGAGGAAGTTGCGCCTGTACCACTTGCCACGTGATCGTGACTGAGGGCGAAAAGAACCTGTCGGAAGCCGATGACGACGAGCTAGATCGACTTGATATGGCGCCCGGATTGACTCTGCGCTCGCGACTGGGATGCCAAGCTGTTGTCAAGGGCGATGTGACAGTGGAAATCCCCGCCTGGAACAAGAACTACATCAGTGAAGGCGGCAAATCGACGCTCTAACGCCCAGCAGCCTTCCGCATTTGCCCGATCTCCTCGAACAGTTTGTCAGTGAGTTCGCCGGAATAATTGGCGTGCACGTGCACAGCCGTCTTATCCTGGTCCACATTGATACCATCGTAGACCTGCAGTAACTCGCGCTGATCGTCTTTCGTCGAGAGCCGCCCCAAGCCGATTGCGCCGCGCAATGCATCATGAACGCGCTGCGCCCCCTGCTCGGAAATGCAGCTAATATCAATTCGAAAATGTGTTCCCGTGTCAGCCTTTATGCCCACAGTTGCGCCGCTGATGAAGTGAACGATGTTCGAAAGCGCCGATTCAATGTCGGAGCGCATCGGCGCGTCTCCGAAGGGAAGTCCGCCGTGGCTGACGATCCACAGTTGATCGGCTTTCGGAACCTGCCGGAGCCGTTCCTGCAATTCTTCGGGAACAGTATCGGCGCTGCTGCCCTCCAAATCTATGGTCCTTTGTACATCGCCTGCGGATCCTGCGACTGCGAATCCCTTGTTCCCCGAGGTGTCCAGAAATGTGAGCGAGTTTCTCGTGTCCCCAAACACCTGATGGTTCTTGTAACTGGTTCGCGGCGCACCGAAGGAAGAGAGCTTTTGCTCTACCGCTGAAGGCTTGAATCTGCCGCGCACAAAAAACAGCGCCCTTTTACCGTCCCACGCAATCAGCACATCCGATACGTCGCGCCGCGGATCGAATCTAAGCCGCTCCGAAGAGCCATTCAAGAGCGGGAAGTTCAGATCTTTCTCGTGCCGCTGGTAGATTGGCGCTGCCTTCAGCTTGTCCAGATCGATGCCGGCCAGGACTTTCGTATCCGACGGCACAAGCGGTCGAAATTCCTTTTCGACCGTCACGCCGCCCCCCGTGTTCCCGCCGCAACCGCACAAGCAGGCCAACCCGCCGGAAATCGCGAGCGTCGCTAGATAACGCACTAGAAATCTCTTTTCTGGAAGATTCGCACCGCGCTCCACAGCACGACGACACCGAATGCCGCGGAGGTCCAAACGGGCGTCCACCAATCTGCTTGACGGTCGAAGACGATCGCTTGTCTCATCGCATTCGCTAGATCGTACACCTTCGGAACGATCCAGTAGATCGCCATCCACAATTCACGCGACCATTCCGAACTCAACAGCTTCACCACCAATTGGTGCTGCGCGAGAATCGAGCTGATCAACATCAGCGCTACCGAGACCATGACGGATAGCGCCGCGCTTTCCGAGATGACGCCAATCAAAACCACGACCGTCAGCAGCACGGCGAAAATAAACAGGCTGTCCACCATGGCCAGTAGGAAGCGGGGCTCCCAGATGCCGGTCTTCACGCCGATGATGATCCAGATCGAGCAAACCAGGTAAATATGGTTCGCCGCGACGACTAGAATGTTGCCTGCGTATCTGCCCAACAGAAGCATCGGCCGTGTTATCGGCTTCGACAAGAGCAGTGAAATGCGGCCGGCTTCGAGCACGCTCGGGATTAATCCGGAAGAAGCGAAGATGGCTAAAAATGTGCCCCAGATGTACAGGAAGACGGACACGAAAGCATAGGATTTGGTGACGAAGTTCTGGACGTCGACCCGGCTTGCCGTCCGTTCAATTCCCAGGATGGAAACAGCGCCCGCGACCAGATCAATCTTCAAAACGAACAGGAAGATCACAATCAGCAAAGTCGAGAGACCGAACAAACCCCAGAACAACCAGCGCGCCCGCGCTTCCTGAAAAGTGTCGCTGATGAGCGCGGCCAGAACGCCCAGCCGCGATTCGCTTAGCTCAGAGTTCATGCGGCCTTCTTCACCTCAGTAGCCCGCATGAAGACGTCTTCGAGGCTGCTGGTCGACGCTGCCACGCTTTCAATCAATCCCCCAGCGGCACGAATTTCATCGATCACTCGATTAGCTTCCTCGCGTGTGCCGATCTGGACGTCGATATCGTCTCCAGCCCGCGAAAGGACTGCGCCCATACTGCGAATTTTGGGCCATGCCGATTCCGGAAAACCGCTGGCGGTCACCCGATACCCGCGGCCAGCTACCAGCGCGCTGATCTTTCCTTCAAGAGCCAGTGCGCCCCTGTGCAAAATCGCGACGTATTCACAAAACGACTCCACTTCGCCGAGCAGATGGGAATTGATGAAGACCGTCACGCCGGTCCCTGTCAGCCCGTTCAGAATGTCGCGGATGTGCCGTCTGCCCACGGGATCCACGCCGTCGGTCGGCTCATCCAGAACCAGCAGCCGCGGACGGTGCATCAAAGCTTGCGCCAGCCCCAAGCGCTGCAGCATGCCTTTGGAATACTTCTTGATGCGCACATCGCCCCAATCCTTAAGGCCGACCAGGTCCAGCAACTCGGGAACTCGCCGCTTGCGTTCCGTTCTTTCCAGGCCGGACAGAGCGGCGTAAAAGTCCAACATGCCGTTGCCCGTGAAGTAGGTGGGGAAGCGATGGTTCTCCGGCAGATAGCCCACTGGCCGGCGAGCCTCCGGGTCCCGGGCGTCTTTCCCAAACAGCGAAGCAGAGCCGCTACTCGGGTTTACGGCGGATAGCAACATTTTGACGAAGGTCGTCTTCCCTGCCCCGTTTGGCCCCAGTAACCCGAATTTCACGCCCTGCGGTACCCGCAGTGTGAGATTCGAAACCGCTTGAATCTCCCGCCCCCGGAAGCGTGACCGGTAGACCTTACTCAGCCCTTGTGCCTCAAGCGCATAATCCGTCGCCATTTCACTTCAAGCATACGAACGGCCGGCCAGGTTAGTTCCCTGCCGCTGACAAGTAAGATTCGCGACCAAGTCCTCGCGCCGAGCGCATCTATAGCACGAGGAGACTTCCATGGACGCAATTCCTCTTCCGTTTTACGAGGTCGTTCCCCTCGATGACATCGCTTCCGGCGTCAAGGGCCTGCGCATCCTCTTCGTAAACGTCTTCGCACTGTCCACCCCAAGCGGCGGCTGGACTCTCATCGATACCGGCTTATACCTCTCGGCCGGCAAGATTAAACATTGGGCCGAGAGCCATTTCGGCAAAGGCACGAAGCCCGAGGCCATCATCCTGACGCACGGTCACTTCGATCATGTCGGTACCGTCAAGGACCTGCTGGGCGACTGGAACGTGCCTGTCTATGCGCACCCCGATGAGCTTCCATTTCTCACGGGGCACGCCAAGTACCCGCCGCCGGACCCCGGGGTTGGCGGAGGACTCATGGCCGTCATGTCCCCACTCTACCCACGTACCTCAGCGGATCTCAGCAATCGTGTTCAACCTTTGCCTGCCGATGGTGCTGTGCCCACGCTGCCGAATTGGCGGTGGCTCCACACGCCTGGTCACGCCCCCGGTCACATCTCGCTGTACCGCGAGGAGGACAAGGTTCTGCTGCCCGGGGACGCCTTCTGCACGACCAAGCAGGAGTCTTTTCTGGCGGTCGCCAAGCAAAAGCCGGAGTTGCATGGACCGCCCTCCTACTACACGCCGGATTGGGACGCAGCGCGCGCTTCCGTGCTGGCGCTCGCCAAGCTTTGCCCTCGCACCATTGCGCCCTGCCATGGGTTGCCCATGTGCGGCGACGAGGTTCCGGACCAACTACAACGCCTTGCCATGAACTTCGATCACTTCGCTGTGCCGGATCACGGCAAGTACGTACATAAGACCGCAGCGGCCGAGTAGCGTGCAGACGCTGCTGCCGCCCAAAGGACGCCCGAGCCGACGCGCGACGGAGCGACAAAGCTTCTTCAACGTACCGTGTGCCCGCGCGGTCAGTACTCACGGCGCTGAACGATCTTCAAAGCGGCCACAAACAGCACGACTGAGGCGCACAGTGAAATAGTCATCGCGGCCCACGGCAATCGGTGCGTTAGGAGTGGCGAGGCGGCGGTCATAAACCGGAAGACATTCGCTGAGGGTGGAAGAGCAAGGAGGGTGACTATCAACCACGCGATCCCTATGACCAAGTAGCTTCCATAGGTCTGCCAGGGTTCGTCCAAGACCGTCGCTACTGAGATTGAAATGAAGTAAAAGCACCCGGTGCAGACGATCGCGGCCAAAATCAATCGCAAGACATCGAGAGGGGTCGAATTCGCTCGCACCAATGGAAACAGACTCCAAGCGGAGACAACCATGAAGACGTTTATTCCAGTCGTTTCCAAGAGCCCGAATCCCGCTCTGACCGCGAGCAGCCTGAAACGGCTCACCGGTAGTGAGAGCGTAAAATACATCGATCCATGTAACCCGCGGCTCGCCCGCAGCGGCGATTGAGTGCTGATACCCGCCCCGGCCAGATTTACTGCGCCAAAAATCGAGAGCATTGAGAGCAGGAGCATCAGCCTGTCCGCATTTTCGGTTGAACCTAAGCCGCCGCCCTGCTCGCCCATCAGGAGTACCAGCACAACGAGGCCAAGTACCTGGGCCAAGCGCCACCTAGTTTCAAGCCAAGCCTTCATCCACAGCATCAGTTGCTGCTCACGTGTTCAAGAAAGATCTCTTTCAGCGTCACGGGAAACTGCTCGACCGAAGCTCCGGGAATCGAACGGGCCTTCTCCAGAATTTCATTCACATTCCGGGTTGCCAGGATAGATACCGACCGGCCCTCTCGGCGAAAGTGCTCCGCTCCACTTGGCCACTGGATCGCCCCGAGCGGCTCCCTTTCGAACACGATGTGAAGCCGCCGGTAGCGAGCCTTCAAATCGTCCAGCGAATCGCTAACGATCGCTATTCCGTGATCGATGATGGAGACGTGATCCGCGATCTGATCCACCTCTGACAACTGATGCGATGAAAAGAAAATCGTGATCCCTTCAGCCGCCGCGAGCGCGACCATCTCACGAAGTAGGATCTCCACCGTGGCGGGATCCAGACCTTCGGTCGGCTCATCCAGAATCAACAGGTCGGCTCCCCGTGAAAGCGCAAGCAGCAGCATCAGTTTGGTTCGCATGCCTTTCGAGAGGCCCGGAACTTTTTGCTTCGGCGGCAATTCGAACATCGTCAAGTAACGCTGCGCCAGATCGTCGCGCCACTTGGGGAAGAATGGCCGGGTAAAACGAATCAGCTGGTCCACAGTCATATAGGGATACAGATCTTTGTCCTCGGTCACGAAGCCAATGCGCCGGCGGATTTCGACAGCAGCCCGAGCGTCCAGCACCGGCAATCCAAAAATCGTTGCCGATCCCCTATCCGGCTTCAAAATTCCCGTCAACAACTTGATGGTGGTCGTCTTCCCGGCCCCATTCCGGCCAAGAAAACCGAAGATGCTTCCTGCCGGTACTTTCAGGTCAAGCCCTCGTAGGGCCGGTCTGCCCTTAAACGATTTGCAAAGTCTGGTCGTCTCAATTACGAAATCATTCATTGGACCTTCCCGAAACGCGCTGCGAACGCATGAGCGCTAGCTCGTTCTCCATCAGCCTTCTTATCTCGTCTTCGCTAATCTGGAGCAAAGCCAAACGCTCGATTGCCGATTGCACGATAGCCTGCCCTTTCCGCATGATCTTGGTGCGCGACACCACTGATTCAGCGACGAATACTCCCAACCCGTGCTTCAACTCAACTACTCCTTCATGCTCGAGTTCGCGGTATGCCCGAGCGACGGTATTGGGATTCATGACCAAGTCCTCAGCCAGCTTTCGGATGGTGGGTAATTTGTCTCCCGGATGTAATTCACCGGTCTCTACCGCGTGCTTCACCTGCTCCACAAGTTGCAAATAAAGCGGGATTCCCGACGATTGATTTAGACGAAGCAGCAATGCTGTGTACTAGTAGACTAATACAGTATACATTGCGATTACGTTCGGCGCCCCATTTTCAGCGTCCCACTTCAATGTGAAGACGTAAGCTCAACGCCCACAGCGGCCCACGGTCCTGGTTGTAGGCCGGATTCGCAATGCGCTGCGCGTCGAAGCTGGTGAAAAAGCCGGGCGCCACCCGAAAGCTGTAATAGCTCTCCCACACGTACTCCGGCCCGTAGTTCAGCCGCCCGTCGCCAATCAAAAAATCGAGGCCGCCCGCGGCTAGGTACTGCGCGTGAACCGACGAGAGCCCGCTGGCGGTAAACCCGCTGGCCACCGTGTCGAAGTGCCGATGCCAGCGTGTTCCCGTCACGGACACGCCGCCTTGCGCCAAACGGTCGATGGCGGTAAACGCGAAGGATTCCGTCCGGCCGTCGTTCCAACCAAGGCGGGAGAACACGCCGATATCCGATGTAATCTCTTGCTCGAAGTTCAGCCCGCCTCCGTACTTCAGCGTTCCGACGTCCCGGGTCGCAATCACATTCGGAATCGTTCCGGTGGCGCGTGCGATATTCAATGCCTGCTGATAGTTGCCCGAATCGGTATGCAGCAAAAAGGCCAGCGCGCGAATCGCACCGGGATGTTTGCCGAGGCTATAGCGCCGCTCGGCTTCGAACATATCGCCGCGGTCGCGGAACAGCCGCCTGTCAAAACGCAATCCGTTCGCTACCTTTGGCTCGGCGGCGCTCGCGTATCGGAACGACCAATTTTTCAAATGCAGTTCGTGATACCAACCCCACGTGTAACCGCGCGTGTCGGCCGGATAATCCCAGGCGCCGTTGTACATGATCGCCCAGCCCATGAACTGCGTCCGGGGATCGTGGCTGTAACGGTTGTTGTCGAAGAAGTCTGTTACCGTAAACCGTCCCGCTACGATCGTGTAACGATCGACAGAACGCGTTCCCGCCAGCTGATTCTCTTCGCTATCGAACGATTCACGCTGCGAACCCCAGGTGAAATCGTGCTGTATGAAAGCCCGCGCCAGGTACGGCTTCGGCGTGGCGCTCGCCACTCTCGGCAATTCTCCGTTGGTGAAGTTCGCAAGCCCTGTGACGTTACTGAACCCTCGTCCCCCGGCCAATTCGGGGTTGACATAGATCTCGGTATTGTCGTCCAACCGAAATCCCAGGAACAGGGTGCTGGTCAGCGAGGCGTCGCGCTCCACGCTATCTTGCAAGCTATTGGTCCCTTGGTAAGGCGATCGGAAGGTGCCGTGGTACTGTCCGATGGATGTCGCTTGCCAAAAGAGATTCCAGCGTTGCTGAGCTTCGGGCTGCTGCGGCGCTTTATTCTCTTCCTGCCGCGGGATTTCGCCGCCCTTTGCCGGCGGATTTTCCGGCGTTTGTTGCGCAGCGCACAGCAGAGCCAGACTGAACAGTGAAAGCAGCCGTAACGCCATCTCTCGATAGTGGCATCGCTTTGCAATAAGAGAATTACAATCGGCATAAGAGCCGCAAAGAGCGCGGACGCGCGCCCCGAGGCAGAAGAGGAACCGCTGCTCTTCCCGGGACGCGCTTGACACCGTGCCCGTTTTGCGCGACTTTCCGTAAGATGCCCGTACCGGCCCAAGAATCGACAAAAGACCCGCGCGTCTATTTCGCAGCCGAACGCACGCTACTCGCCTGGATCCGCACTGGCATCGCGCTGATGGGCTTCGGCTTTGTAGTCGCGCGCTTCGGACTTTTTCTCCGTGAACTCAGGTTCGCGGCTGGCGCTCGGATGACAGCGTCTACAGGCGCTTCACTCTGGGGCGGCATCGTTTTGGTCTTGATTGGAGTGGCCGTGAACGTGTCCTCAACGCTACGCTACGTCCAAACCGTCCGGGATCTCAACAGCGGGAAAGACGTTGCGGGCCGGCCATCGGCACTGGGCGTTGGCCTTGCGTTGACGCTTGCGGCGGTCGGGATTGGAGTCGCAGCCTACCTCATGGTGATGCGCTGAGGATGTTTCCCCGATTGGGGTTCCGTGAGACCCGTTCCGGCCCACTCGTGCACTTTTCCGATGACGCCACTTCACGCTCATGTGGTTTCCGTGGGAGCTTTTCGCAGCTCGCTATTTCCCACAGGCCCGACTTGTGGAGCGAACGCACGTCTTTGTTCGGAGCGCCAGTGCACGGAGTAGTCTGCGGAGGTTCAAGTGAAGGAGAAGTCAATCTGAGAATCCTCACTTCTGCTTCCTTATAATCACTCAAAGATCCGGATCTTCACCATGAACTTCGGCTTCAACCCTCAACGACTTTTTCGCGATGACGATAACATACCCTTTGCCTGCATCTATTCTGAGGGCGACACCAAGTCGCGAAATTCCTTAAGGGCCGGGCAGTTTCCTGGACTGATCAGTTGCCATTCAATCCGCCTCGACGATTGCGGCAAGATTATTGCGTATTGGCGAAACGAATCAGGATACCGTGCCGATGGTGCTGAGTTCGGACGACTTCTGGAATGTGGATTGAAGGAATTCGCGGGAGTGGTCGTTGATTTAAAGAAGCATCCGAAGAAAAGGCTGGGATGGCTAATGATTAAGAACGGCCTTATCGCGGCGGCTGCCCTTTTCGGCGCACTGTCGGTCATTCAGGACTATTACGCGCGTCTCCTTCGTCCGGCTGATGTTGCCGTACAATTTGCAGATTCAGCACCAATTGATGTGCTTGATAGGTCTCCTTTCACCTTACAGTTCAATGTCATCAATGAAGACCGTTATGCACCCGCAAAAGTTTGGGTAACTAGCGCGGAGGCAATTTCCAGAGAACGTCCGGATTCACCGATTAGGCTCAAAGCGGCCGAGATCATCTCATCTAGACTCGACCCAGGCTCTACAATCAGTGGGATTATGTCTGGACAAACTCCAATTTTAACCACAAAAAAACCCGGCCCAGCGGACTACAGCCTAAGCGTCGCAATCCTGGCCAAGGAGGGTTTGTTCTGGCCGAAATCCAAATTCCAGGCACCGGAAAGAGTCCTGAGAATCTGGCCTCGACTCAGCTGGAACTCGCCGACCGTGGAGCACTTTGGGAACAAGCTTTGTACTTTAAAAGGAATTATTTTCTCTGGTCGCGCTTACCCGCACGGCGTAATGGGACAGATGTCTGCGGTGGCCGATGTGCCTATCAGCGTCGAAGTTAGTCGAACGGTGAAGCAGAAGCTATATTCAACTGGCATGGGGAAGCGTGTAACGGTCATGTTTACTAGTGAGCCGTTGCAGGCGTTTACGAAATACGAATATTTTGTCACCATCTCGGCCGTTTCACCTGTGGCAAGAGATAAGTGGCTCGGAATCGGAAAATCGCTAGAACTTACTCTTCGACCTCCCGAGTGAGGGGCCAATGTTATGCGTAGAAGTGCCTTTGGCGTTTTGCTAACTATAATGAAGTCGTTGCTAATAGCGTTGCTATCCTTCCCTTCATTTGCGAGTCATGGGTCACTAATCTGCACCGTAAGGGACGACGTAACGGGGGTAGGGGTGGAGAACGCGGCAATAGACATAACGAGCGGGAAAATGTCCCGCACAACTGTCACGGACAACAAAGGTTTTTTTAAGGCTGACAACCTACCGATAAAAGGTGTGACAGTGTCTATTTCGAAGCTTCACTACTCCCGTTTCCCTACGGTTCTACAGTTGACCTTAAGCCAGGGCACAACCGCTTGTGAGGCGACACTCATTCGGGATGATGGAGATGAAGCCTACTATCGGTTGGCTAGCGACCGAATCATCTACGATCTGACTGGAACTGAACCAACTCTTACCCATTGGGAGGAAATCGAAGTTTCATCTACTCTCCCTGGACCTGCCCCCTGGGGTGAGACCAACAGTTAAGACACTGTTGACCGTTCGATGAAAAACAATCGACCGGCAAGACGACTTTACCGCATACTCGAAGCGGTTGGTGAAGCGGAGGCGGCCAATGCGGGAGCGCAACCCCGCCAAGGAATAGCCAGCCGGAAACTCATCCGAACGATGAGACGGGGACGCCGGCGATGCTGGCGTCCTCATCGGATGGATAGATTTCCGCATGCCTAAAAAACTCATACAGAAAGCCGCCGCGTAGCGGCCTCGTTTTGCTTGGCCGCGAGATTGGCTTCGAACTCCGCTGGAGGCACGTAGCCAAGTGCGGAGTGAAGCCGTTTTTCGTTATAGATTTTCTCCAGGAACTCGCGAATCGACCGATGCGCCTCCGGCAGATCGCGGTACTCACTGCGAAAAACCTCTTCGTACTTCAGCGTCTTCATAAACGATTCGCAGGCCGCGTTGTCCCACGGGTTTGCCTTGCGCGACATGCTGATGTCGATGCCGTTTTCTTTGAGCAAGTCCGTGTAATCGCCACTGGCGTACTGCGAACCGCGGTCGGAATGGTGCACCAGCCCCGGCGGTACGCTGCGCTGTGACAATGCCATTTCAAGCGCCACTAACGTCAACTGGTCTTCCAAGGTCCGGTCCAACGCCCAGCCGATTATGCGTCGCGAGCAGGCGTCCAGGATGACGGCTAGAAAGACGAACTCCTCGCGCAGCCGAATGTAGGTGATGTCAGCCACCCAAAGCTGGTCCACGCCGGTCAGCACCATCGTGCGCGCCAGGTTCGGGTAGATTCTGCGGCCGTGATTGGAATCGGTTGTCGCGACGAACTTCCGCTTCCGCATGCACAGCAGATTGTCCTCCCGCAGAATGCGATAAACGCGTTTGGGATTCACTTTCCACCCGCGCCGTCGCAGTTCCGCGGTGATCCTCGGCCGCCCGTAAGCCGGCCACTCCAATGCAATGCGTTGAATCGCATCGCGCAGATCCATGTCTGCGTCGTGGCTCGGATGAGCGTTCCCGTCGAAGCGGTAAAAGCTGGCGCGGCTTACGCGCCCGAGCTGCATCATGCGCTCCGCTGTCAGTCCCCGGCAGGCATTCATTTCTTCTTTGACCTTCCGGTAGACGGCGGATTTCCAGTCAACGCCTGCAGCATCCGCTGTTCCTCGATGCGCTGCAAGCACCCCTTCAAAAAATCGATCTCCAACGCCTGCTGGCCGATCTTTCTTTCCAGTTCAGCGATCCGTCCTTCGGACCAGCGCTGCTTGCCGTTGCCGGGGAATACGTTGCCGGGTGCTTCCCGGAACTCGCGACGCCAGCGGTGTAGCACGTTCGGGTTCACTTCCACTCCCCGTGCCACCTCCGCAATCGATACCCCTTGCTCCAGCCGCCGTACGGCGGCTAATTTGAACTCTTTCGTGAACTGCCTGCGTGACAATCCCATGACTCAAAATTTTCCCCTTTCGATGAATTTTGAGTCTTAACTGTTTGTCTCAAATTTGGGGGCAAGTCCACCCACAGATGTGGAAAAAGAAATCGCCGAACGCGCAAGCAAGGAAGTACCCCCTGAAAGATTAGGCGCATTTCCGACGTTATCTATTTATGCGCACGCTGGCAAGGCAATGGTGATCCCGACGGACACTCGAATCTCGATCAGAACCGTTGACACCAACTCGGAAAAGGAATTTACGGGCGTTCTCACAAACCCAATCACAGTACAAGGAACAGTCGTGGCCCCAGAAGGATCGCTTGCCATCGTAAGAGTTGAGTCTATACAGCGTAACGCTTATCGCCTTATCGAAATAGTGACAAACGGAGTCAAGATCCCCATCGGTTCCGCTCTCGGCGGGCCAAGGGGCCAGGGCTTCAAGGGAAGCCTCGACAGGTCGGTGTGGGGCTTTGGGTCGACCCCCCCACTACTCGGCCTGAATGACACTAGCCCAAATGAGAGCACGAAACATATAACCCACAAACCAATAGAACTCGATTTTCAAGTCACCAGTCCTGTCATTGCAAGTCCAGGTCAGTAACCCTTCCTCGCACGCAAACACGGTCGCACTCATCAATTGCCTAGCACTGGTTTGGCTTTGTTCGTCAATGAGTCGATTTGGCCGACAGACCTTGCCCGTAACGAATCCGAAAAGCGGCATCCGAGGAAGCTTTGTTGACCGACGGTGAAGTTCCGTCCGCCAAGTTGCCTAACACGCGCTATCGGTAGAACTGAATCAGACCAGCCCAAGCGCGAGGTGGAAAGCCTTTAGCGGAGTCCGGGCTGGGAAAACAGCAGTACGAGAAACTCGGCTTTCCCGACCATCAGTTGAACCGAACCGGACCAACTCTGAAACTGTGGCCGACGGGCCGCTCACCAAATGCTGTTCCACCTATAATCGGAACATGAATCGCCATGATTCGATCCAGTCGCGCTTAAACGATCCCATTCGTACTCAGATCCACTACGCGCGCAAAGGCCTCATCACCGCCGAAATGCACTACATAGCCGAGCGCGAGCAAGTGCCGGCTGAACTGATCCGCGAGGAAGTGGCGCGCGGCCGCATGATTATCCCGGCCAACATCCACCATCACAACCTGGAGCCCATGTGCATCGGCGTGGAATCCAAGTGCAAGATCAACGCCAATATCGGTAATTCTTCTACCACCTCAAACATCGGCGACGAGCTCGACAAGCTCGCTTATGCCGTCAAGTTTGGCGCCGACACCGTCATGGATCTCTCCACCGGGGGCGACATCCCACGCATCCGGCAAGCGATTATCGAAGCTTCCCCGGTGCCCATCGGCACCGTGCCCATCTACGAAGCTCTCGGCCGTGTCCGTCGCGTCGAAGACCTCAACATCGGCGTCATGCTCGAAGTCATCGAGGAACAGGCCGAACAGGGGGTCGATTACATGACCATCCACGCCGGCGTCCTCGTCCAATATGTCCCGCTCACTTCCCGGCGTATTACCGGCATCGTCAGCCGTGGCGGCGCCATTCTTGCCGAATGGATGGTCAAGAACCATAAGCAGAACTTCCTCTACGATCACTTTGAAGATATCTGCAAAATCTTTCAAAAACATGACGTCAGCTTTTCCCTAGGCGATGGCCTGCGCCCCGGTTGCATTGCGGATGCCAGCGACGCCGCCCAATTCGCGGAACTCAAAACCCTTGGTGAACTGACGAAAAAGGCCTGGGAATACGACGTTCAAGTCATGATCGAAGGTCCGGGTCATATCCCGCTGGACCAGATAGCCCTACAGGTCGAAAAGGAGCGCCAGATGTGCTACGAAGCGCCTTTCTACACTCTGGGGCCGCTCGTCACGGATATCGCTCCCGGTTACGACCACATCACCTCCGCGATCGGCGCCGCCATGATCGGCTGGCACGGCGCATCGATGCTCTGCTATGTCACGCCTAAAGAGCACTTGGGCCTGCCGAACCGGGAAGATGTCAAGCAAGGTATCATCGCCTACAAAATTGCCGCGCACGCCGCCGACGTGGCCCGTCACCGCAAAGGCGCTCGCGATCGCGATGACGAATTGTCCCGCGCCCGTTTCGCATTCGATTGGCGAAAGCAGTTTGCGCTCTCGCTCGATCCCGAAACCGCCGAAGCCATGCACGACGAAACCCTTCCCGAAGAGGGTTTCAAGGATGTCGCCTTCTGCTCCATGTGCGGCCCGAAATTCTGCTCGATGAATCACTCCGCGAAAACGCAAGAGTTCACCGAGGCCGACGCCGAAGCCGTGCTCCAGGCAGCCAACGGTTCCGCGATGGTCAATATCGCGTAAAGGTTCGCGCGACTTCGATATTCTGCCGGAACACAGATTCCGGCAAGTTATCATCCCTGTATGTTTTCGCGCGTTTCGCACGCCTGGCAATCATGGAAAAGCGCGAAAGCAGTGGCCCTGCTCGCAATCCTTGCTCTTGCCATAGGAATCGGCGCGACAACAGCAATCTACACCGTTGTAGACGCAGTTCTTCTCAAACCGCTGCCCTACGAACACAGCGAGCGTTTTGTCGCTTTATACTCAGTTGAACTGAGCAGACCGACTGAGCGGGGCGGATTGTCGTACGCCGACCTGCTCGAATATCAGCACCGTTCTCGGAGCTTCGATGTCTTCGGCTGGTTCGTCTATACCGCAGAGAGCGGCAACTTGATCTATCGTGGACATCCCGAGCACGTGAACTGCTTGAGTGTTTCGCCATCGCTGGTCAGCAATCTGGGCACGAAACTGACGCTCGGCCGCTGGTTTCAGGACCCCTCGCGCGACCCGGGCGGCTATAACGTCACTGTCCTTTCTAATGCGCTCTGGCGGCGGCTTGGCGCGGATCCGTCTATATCAGGTAAATCACTCAAACTCGGCGATCAGCAGTTCACGGTGATCGGTGTCGCGCCACCCGGTTTTCGTTTTCCTCTCGTCGGGGTGGACCGCCAAGCTCAACAGAATGATCTTTGGATACCTCTCGATCCGCGCATCGAAGCTCGGGATCCTACTAGCGGTATCTACATCTGTTATGCGAGATTGCGCCCCGGTGTGACCCTTGCTGCCGGGGATGCCGATGTGAAACGGGTAGCAGCACAGATCGCGAGAGCCGATCCAGCCAACCATCCCTCTTACTCTGCGCGTCTCGAAACTCTGCGCGATTCCGCTGTAGCAGACGTCCGGCCGGCGCTCCTGCTGATCTTTGGCGCGGCGGGCTTATTGTTCCTGATCACGTGCGCCAACGTGGCCGGACTCCTGCTAGCGCGCTCCATCGCACGCGCTCGCGACACCGCTGTTCGGGTCGCGCTCGGAGCCACTCGCATTCAACTCGCTTGGCAATTCTTCCTTGAGGGTCTACTCATTTCTTTTGCCGGCGCCGCGCTCGGCATGTTCGTCGCAGTAGCATTGGTGCGGCTCGTCCTATCCATTGCCGGACAATACGATCCATTCGCAGACCAAACGTCCCTGAATGTACGGGTCTTCCTCTTTGTCTTCGGAATCGCGTTGTTGGCGACTGCTCTTTTCAGTTGTGCCCCACTCTGGCAAGCTTTCCGCACAAGTCCGAATTCGGTTCTGACCGAGGGTGTCCGCGCTTCGACAACGCTGTCCAGTCGCAGACTATCGCAATCGCTGGTGGTGGCCGAAATCGCGCTCGCGTTCACGCTGCTTGGGATCAGCGCCCTCTTGCTCGCGCAACTCTCGAAGCTGTATCGCGTTTCTCCAGGCTTCGATTCGGACGATCTGCTTACGTTTGCAGTAACAGCGGATCCGTCTCGATATCCCGATTCGGCCTTCCACTCTTACCAACGCCAACTGCTCGGCGCAATCGAGGCCACGCCCGGCGTAAGCGGCGCAACCTTTACCAACGAACTGCCGCTTGCAGGCTGCTGCTTCGCGACGAAGATTTACCCGGAGGGAAGCAGCGTGGATCCGCAAGCCGTCCAGAGCATCGATTTTCATGGCGTCAGTCCCAATTACTTTCGCGTCATGCGAATTCCTCTGTATTCTGGACGTTTTCTCAATGAGCGCGATACGAGCGAAACCCTTATTGCCGCCGTAATTGACCGAGCGGCGGCCAAGCACTACTGGCCGAATCGCGACCCGGTAGGCGCCTATGGACATTTCAGAACGAGTACAGGACCCCGTTTCCAAGTAGTCGGCGTGGTGGGCGATGTTCGGAACAAGGGTCTCAGCGAAGTGACTGAGCCAGAGATTTATCTCGCAAGCGCCGTGTTTGGGGTGAACCCCATGAATTTGATCGTGCGTTCGCCCGTCCCGCCGAATACGCTCGTTCCCGCGCTTCGCCGGGCCGTTCTTAAGCTCGACCCGACTCAGCCCATCTACGATGTCATGCCAATGAGCGGAGTGATCAAAACATCGCTGACGTTGCCGCGTTTCAGCTCCGTAATGATGATTGTTTTCGCGCTCGTGGCTGTGGTGATGGCGGCGCTTGGCATTTACGGGGTCGTTTCCTATTCAGTCCGTCAGCGAACCGTCGAGATCGGTACACGGATGGCCCTGGGGGCGGAAAATCGTGATCTCTTTCAGCTCGTACTCGGCGAAGGCTTTCGGATGGCGGCTTATGCCGTTGCTATCGGCGCGGTCGCCATCACCGCTGCCACTTGGTTCCTCGTGCAAGTTTTCGGAATTGTGCGCCAAGTCGATGCCCTACCTCTTGTCTACTCGCTCTTGCTCGTTGTCCTCATCACTTTTGCGGCTTCTTTCTTTCCGGCCTGGCGCGCCACTCTCCTCACGCCCATGGTGGCCATTCGGAACGAATCGCTCTCGCTTTGGGAAAGCAGCGGCCGCGGGATTCGCCAACTTTTGACCGGAGTCTCTACTGGCATTGCGCATTCTTCCGGCACTCCCGCGATCGCCGA
This sequence comes from uncultured Acidobacteriaceae bacterium, assembly GCA_963730865.1. Lineage (GTDB taxonomy): Bacteria > Acidobacteriota > Terriglobia > Bryobacterales > Bryobacteraceae > Bog-105. The sequence continues at coordinate 17,981 of CAVSTO010000027.1, forward strand.
CGCAACACTGCTCTCGGACTTCATCAACGCCACGCGTCAGGCGGCAACCTTTGACGAAGCACTCCGTCTCGCTTTAGCGACCCTCTGCGGAAGACTCAGCGCCGCTTCTGCCATGCTGCTCGAAAATATCTCTGGCACGGAATACTCCTGTATCGCTGCGGAACCCGCAGAACTGATGCCGTGTCCTTCTTTGCCCGCTCCCGGCTTTCTCTCGAACCGGGTCCGTTTTTACAGCTTGCCTTTACCTATCACGGCTGGCGATCTCACGACCTGGTTGCATTGGGCTATTGAAAATAGACCCGAATATGTTCCTGAGATAGAAGCCATTTCGGAAACCAAAGCGCGCATCGCCGTTCCGTTGCGAACCAAAACTGAAATACTCGGCATCTTGTTGCTCGGGCCGCCGCTGGCGCGTTCCGAATACAACGGGTTCGAGCTACGCCTGCTCCGCAATTGTGCAGAACAGTTCGCGCTCATGCTAGAGAACGCTCGCCTCACCGGCCGCGTCGTCGAACAAGAGAAACTCCGCCGCGATGTCACGCTGGCCGTGGAAGTGCAAAAGCGACTGCTGCCCGAGCGCTCCCCGGATTCACAAGCTGCCTCGCTCGCAGCCGTCAGCGTCCCCGCTCGCAGTGTCGGCGGGGACTACTATGATTTCCTCGATATCGGCGATCACCGAATTGGCATCGCACTAGCGGACATCGCCGGGAAAGGTGTCGCCGCCGCTCTCCTTATGGCCGTCGTGCAAGCATCTCTGCGCATCATTTCTTCCGAAGAAGGTGTTTCCCTCCCCCAGCTTGCAGCACGGATGAATCGTTACCTCTATCGTTCTACCGGTGCGAACGGCTACGCCACATTTTTCTACGCCCAGCTCGATGAAAGCACGCGGCAGCTGCGTTACGTCAACGCGGGGCACAATCCTCCCTATCTGCTACGCTCCGCCACCGGAAGCACTGCGGCTGCCGAAATTGAAGAGCTCTCCACCGGCGGGATTGTGATCGGAATGTTTCCACAAGCCAAGTACGAAGAGGCGACCCTGAATCTCGAGTCCGGCGATGTCCTGGTCCTGTTCACGGACGGGGTCACCGAGGCGCTGAGCCCAGGTGAAGAAGAATTCGGCGAAGAACGGCTGAAGAGCCTTTTGCGTGAGTATGCTCATCTGCCGGTAGCGGAAATGTCCTCCGCAATTTCACGCGAACTTAGAAGTTGGATTTCGAACGCGGACCAGCACGACGACCTTACCTTTATCGTGCTGAAAGTGAATTGATTCCCGATATGACTCTAGCCGCCGTTCATGATTTCATCGCCCAGCAGAAACTGGCTGTACTCTCGACGACTAACTCGGCGAACTCATCGCAATCGGCCCTCATCGGCATTGCCGTCACGGCGGAGTTGGAAATCGTTTTCGACACCGTGAAGAGCTCTCGAAAATACTCGAATCTGATTCTGCATCCCGCATGTTCGTGCGTGATCGGCTGGACCGGTGAACAGACGGTGCAATATGAAGGCAACGCTCGCGAATTTTCCGGTGCCGAACTTGCCCGCTATCAGAAAATCTATTTCGAAACGTGGCCGGAGTGCCGGGCGCACCAAAGCTGGCCGGGGATCGTCTACTTCGTTGTTAAGCCAAGGTGGCTCCGCTATAGCGACTTCGATCAAAATCCGCCCGTCATCCGCGAATTCGAATTCTGAGACACATCTACCGTCGCGCGGTTACTTTCCTGTCGCTCTCACTCGCATGCCGTCGCTGATCTCGGCATCGCTCGGTTCCACAACGCGATCCGCCACCCGATCGCCTTCCTGAAGACCGGATAGAATCTGCACGTTGTTCACATCGCTTGCGCCGGTTTTAACCGGCGTCCACACAAGCGTATTGCCTTGCAGCTTGTAAACCCCGTCGACAGCTCGCAGCGTTCGGAGCGCAGCCTTTGGGATACTCAGCGCGTCCTTCACAAGCTGTGACGTGATTGTCACGTTGACTGTCACGCCGGGCAGCAGGTCATGATTGGGGTTATCCACTACCGTCGTGACTTCGCCCACAGTCCTTGTCCCCAATGCGATTACCTCGGTGGGCAGCTTCTCTACTCTTCCCATCCACTTCTGTCCGGGCCTGGCGTCCCAGGTGATCGTGACCGGCAGGTTCGCCGAGACCCGTCCCAGGTCGGGCTCGTCGACATAGATCTTCACCTTGATTTGATCGAGATCTCCAATCAGGGCCGCCAAGTCGCCCGGCTGCATATAAGCGCCGACTTTCAAGTCGAACTGGTACACCGTTCCGGCGATCGGCGCTTTAATCTCTCCCAGCCCCACATGATGCTGCGCGAGAGCCAGCGCCGCCTGTGCGTCGTGTAACTGGGCTTCGGCAACCGTCTTGTCGGTCGCTGTTACTAGGGTGGTTCGCTGGTCTCGCAAGGACGCCAAGTTCAATTTCGCCCGCTCCAGAGCATCGGCGGCGTCCTGGGCTTGCAGCTTTGTTGCGGCTTGTTGCGCCAGCAACCGCTGCGTCGAATCATAGCTGCGCTGAGCCGCTTCGACCGCAACTTCCGCGCTGTGAATTGAATCCTTCAAGCTCGCCAACTGCGATGCTTTGCCACCTTGGCCGAGCGTCGCTACTTCGGCGCGTGCTGCTTGTTCCCGCGCCTGCGCCGCGGCAACATCCGATTGCGCCGCCGTCACATCCAGCTTTAGTAACGTTTGGCCCGCCTGCACCGACTGCCCACGTTGCACCGCGACTGTCTTAACAACACCCGCCGTCTCGGCTCGCGCTGCCGCCCATTCCAGCGGCTCCACTTTGCCGTTGGTGGAAACCGTACTTTCGATGCGAGTTCGCGATACCGCAACGAAATGGACCTCCGGCACTGCATCATGGTGGTCCAATCCCCACCACAACAGAAGCAGTGCCGGCAATATCAACAGCAACCAATACCTACGCATGTCGCAACGCGTTTAGCCAGACCACACAACTGCGGCACATTGCCTTGGATGAAGGCAATACACCTGGCGTACCTTGCCTGGCTATTCCTAGGACTCCCGTAACATTTTGACAAACCTTCGCCAAACTCTTGCTATCTCGCCTTCCTCAAACTTCTACGTTAGACTGTATCGTTAATGCCGATCTATCGCATTTACCGCATGAAGGAGGGACCACGCGAAACATTCCGCTGGGCCGCTCACACTGGCGGCATCGCGACAGTAAAGATTAAGGACTATGATGCCGGCGGTGAAATCGAAGCCGCCACGCCATACGCAGCTTGGAAAGCCTTGACTGCAGAGGCAACTCCGATTCATCCCGGCGATCTCCTCGAATCTGTTACTCCGGAAGTAAACGCCGGCGACCTCAGAATCGCGAAATACATCGGCTTCGAGCCTGCGCAATGGTTCGTTCCGGAGCTTAAGACGGATCTAAACACCAGTAGGATACCGTCCTCTGTCGTGGCGGAGTCTTGAGGTCATCTCTGCCGCCGTTTTCCGCAAAATCCCGATAATGGACGAGCTTCCGCACACATCCAGGTGGGGTTCCCTTGCGCTGGTGAGCTACATTCCCGATCCGCTCGGGTCTTTTCTCAATGGCCTTCGGCATTCCCTCAGCGGCGAAGATACTCCGCACGCGCACGTGACCATTCTGCCTCGCCGCCCATTGAGCGTACCGGTGGATACGGCCTGCGAGCAGGCCTTGAAGCTCCTGACCGGCTTTCGCGCGTTTGCCGTGGAGTTGTCCTCCGTTCGCCGCTTCCAGCAAACGAACGTTCTGTATGTCGATATCAGCGAGGGGGGCGCCCGTCTCCATGCGCTTCACGACGCGCTCGGCATGGGCGACTTGGCCTATAACGAAGAATTCGAATTCCGGCCGCATCTGACGCTCGGCTGTCCGAAGTTTTCGAGCGACATGGAAACTGGGTACAAGCTCACGAAAAAAGCATGGGATTCCGCTCCGGTCATCCGCCGCTTTATGCTCCAGGAGATCGTCTGCTTGTGGCTGCGGCCGGGCGGTCACCAAAGCGAGTGGGGCCGTCTTTGGTCTCACGACTTGAAAACGCGGGAAACCAGCCGTGAGGCGCCGGCGACCCTTGCCGCTACGGGTCAAACATACTGAGTTGATTCTGTTGCTCCGCTTTTTCCGCCTCGTGTTGCTTGCGGGCAATCGTTGAGCGTCCGACCACCCCGCGCAGTTCCGTGCCAATGAGCGCGGCACGCGGAATGAACACCCGCTGCCGGCCCGCTCCCGCCCGTGGCGGCGTGACAAAGTACCCTGCTTCCGGCCATTCCAGCAGATTGTGCGACAAGATACCGTCCAGCCTGTCACCATCGCGAAAGGTGAACCGCGTCCAAAGTCCCGGTACCTTGGGCCTGCGCTCGAACAGCTTGTGTTCGGTGAATAGGTCGTTACCTGCGCTCTCGCTTATAAAGCATAAGGCCTTCAGCTCCGGATAGGGCGTGCTTTGTAAGATTCCATTCACCGTGATCAGCTCCATGTGATCCGGAAAGAGGTAGGCGCCGGAAGTGACGATACCTTCGACCGGTTGACGGTCGAAGCGGTACAGAATTACACGCTTAGCAGTACTGGTCGGCAAGGTAGGCGAGAAACACTAGTTTGTTTCAAACAATTTCGGGGATATTGTATCATTGGCAGAATGGTTGGGATCTCCACATTCGAGCGTAGAGTGCGGTCGTACCTGCAGTTTTGCCGGATGGAGAAAGGCTTGGCGGACAATAGCTTACAGTCATACGGACGAGACCTCGCCCAGCTTGGCCGTTTTCTGAAATTCCAACCCCCTGCCCGCCGTCACGCTCGAAACGCTGCGTTCCTATCTTGACCATCTGCGCGCCGCCGGCCTCGGGAATCGCTCCATTGCCCGGCAAGTAACCACGATGCGCGGTTTCTTCGCCTTCTGCATCGAGGAAGGAGAGCTGTCGACTAATCCTGCGGAACTGCTCGTGGCGCCTAAAATCGGGTCTTCGCTTCCCAAATACCTCGATGTAAAAAGCGTCGATCAGTTGGTGAAAGCGCCTTCGGAGAGTTCGGCCACTGGCCTTCGGGATCGCGCCATGCTCGATCTGTTGTACGCCACCGGTCTGCGCGTGTCGGAGCTGACGGACTTCGGGTCTCGGATCTCGATCCGCTGGGAGGTACTGTCCGAGTGATCGGCAAGGGTGACAAGCAGCGTCTGGTACCCGTAGGACAGGAGGCGTTGCGCTCGGTCGAGCGTTACACCGCGGAACTGCGCCCGCGGCTGCTCAAGGGACGCACCAGCCCCTATTTGTTCGTGACTGCACGCGGCACCTGCATGACTCGCCAGGCCTTTTGGAACTTGCTCAAATCTCATGGGAAGGCGGTCGGTATCTTTCGCAAATTGAGTCCTCACGTGCTTCGCCATACTTTCGCAACTCACCTCCTCGAAGGCGGAGCGGATCTACGCAGTGTCCAGACCATGCTCGGCCATGCCGACATCGGCACAACTCAAATTTATACGCACGTCATGCGCTCTCGCTTGCAGCAGACGGTAGAGCGGCACCACCCCAGAGCCGCGCGCAAATCTCAGGTTGTGCGAGAGCCAGGAGCTAAATCATGAGCGACTACATGTTCATGCTGGACAGCCACCTTTCGGGTGAGCAGAGCAAGGTCGTGGCACAGGTTCGGGAGGAAGCCGGAGCCGCCAATCTGAACGTCTTTCTGACGGGCGGAGCCATGCGGGACATGATGGGCGGTTTCCCGATCCGGGATCTCGATTTCACCATCGAAGGTCCGGCGGTCAAGTTCGCCGAAGACCTTGGCGCAGAAGAACGGATCCGAAATCCTGAGTGTCGACGATAGCCGTAAGATCGTTGAACTACGCTTCCCTGGTAACGTGAGCGGCAGCATTTCCATGGCCCGCCAGGAGCGGTACGCCAAACCCGGCGCCAAACCACACATCCAGCCAGCGACCATCCACGAGGATCTCCGCGGACGCGACTTCACGGTTAATGCCATCGCCCTCTCATTAGGCAAAGGCTCGCGAGGGCTCTTGCTCGACCCCACCAACGGACTGGGCGATCTTGCCCGAAAGGAACTCTGCACCACCTCGAATTACGCGCTGTACGACGATCCGACCCGCATTTTGCGCCTCATGCGGTTGCGCACGAGGCTTGGTTTCACGGTGAGTGAGCGCACCATGAGCCAGTATGCGAACGTGCGGGAAGCGAAGCTAGAAGAGCGCATTCCGGCTCCGGCGCTGGAGCATGAGATCATGCAGATCGCGATCGATCCGTTGGCCGGCGACATTCTCAAAGCGCTTGAGGACGAAAACCTGCTGTCGCTCATTTCGCCCGCCCTGGCTGGTCCCAAGCTGAACCTGCATGGCTTTCAGAAGCTGCAAAAAGCTCGCCAGTCCTTGCCCTTCGGGCTTGACCTGGGCGTGGATTCTTACTCGCTGTTCCTATTTCTGCTCTTCGAAAAGCTCAGCCCCAAGGAGCGCGCTCAAATCACCAAGACGATTCCCATTCCTAAGCAGGAGTTGGAGGCCGCTTCTAAATTGGAAGGCAAAGCCGCGAAACTGGAGAAGGAACTTACCACCGCCAAGCTCCACAAACCTTCTGCACTCTACAACGTTCTTTCCAAGGTTCCGGGCGAAGTACTGCTGTTCCTGCTAATGCGGTCCGGGCAACGGCTGGTCCTCGATCGCGTGAAGAACCATCTGCAGAAGTACTTGCCGACCGCGCAGGAAGTGACGGAAAAGGACGTCCTAGAAAAGGGCGCTCAGCCCGGCACGCCCAAGTACGCCAAAGTCCATCAGCAGCTCATTGCGGCGCGTCTGGACGCGCGGCCCAAGAGAGTGGTTATCGAAGAACCGCCGCCGCCCCCGCCTCCCGGTCCAGGACGCCGTTCGGCCAGCAGTTTCGGTCGCTAGTCCATATCTCCCTGCCAAAGTCCCGAGGGTAACAACGTTCAGCGGGCACGATCCCACTGATATGTATCACCACGTAAAAGAGTTGATGTACACGGTGAGGGTTGACACTCCCGATCCCCGTTTCGGCAACATGCTCCTGGAGCAGTTCGGCGGAGCCAATGGAGAGCTCGCCGCCGCCATGCAATATTCCGTTCAGGGACTCAACTGTGAGGATCCGGAACGCAAAGATTTGCTCATGGACATCGGGACGGAAGAACTGAGCCACCTGGAAGTGATCGGCGTTCTCGCCAGACTGCACCTCAAGCCGACCAAACACAATCGCAACGCCGCAGAAGCCGACCCACTCGTTGCCGTGATCGGTGGGGGAGGCGTGAACCTTTACAATTCAGTGGGTTCCGCCTGGACCGCCGATTACCTGAAGGTGACCGGCGAGTTGGATGTGGACCTCCGCAGCAACATCGCAGCCGAGGCACGAGCCAAGATCACCTATGAGCGCCTCATTGACTTTACCGACGACGCCGGAAGCAAGGACGCGCTGCAGTTTCTGATGACGCGCGAAATCACTCACATGAAGGCGTTTACCTTGGCTCTGGAGAGCATGGGTAAACCAATGCTTTCGATCGGAAAGATTCCGCCGACTCCTGGCTTGGTCGATCAATACTTCAACGACTCTACCGGCGTAGGCGACCGCGGAGAACCGGACGCCCGCGGCCCATGGAACCAAGGCAACGGCTGGCAGTTTGTGGAAGCACCGGCTTTCCAGAAGTTCAAATCGGCCCAGACGGGCGAGCGCCAGACTACTGAGAGCCATAACCAGGACACCGTGGCAACCACCAAACCAATCGTCAGCAAAGGGGCATCGCGCTAAAAATGGAACAGATCAAAGAACTCCTCATTGAAGAACTTGCAGACCTGCTACATGCGGAAGGTCAATTGACAAAAGCACTGCCGCAGATGGCAAAAGCCGCCCACAATCCCAAGCTAAGAGAGGCGTTCGAGAAGCACCTCATCCAGACTGAGGGGCATGTCGAGCGGCTGAAACAGGCATTTCAACTCCTCGGGACAAAGGCAGAGGCCAAACCTTGCAAGGCCATGATGGGCCTGATTGAAGAGGGCCAGGAGACCATCAAAGAGGGCGCCGAGAAACAAGAACTGGCTGCCGACCTGGCCTTGATCACCGCTGCACAGAAGGTGGAGCACTATGAGATTTCAGGCTATGGCACCGTGCGCGCTCTCGCCCGCCAGATTGGCGAGACGGAGGTTGCGAAGCTTCTGAGCCACACGCTCGGCGAAGAAGAAAGCACTGATTTTCTCCTGTCCGAAGTAGCCAAACCGCTCATCCAGGAAGCCACGCTTCAGGACAAGCATCCGGTACATTCGCACACAACGAAGAAAGCGAGCGCGACTTAGTCGACGGAGTAAACGAACTCGGTCTGCCGTCTCACGAGATGGCGGACCGGTGTGAGGTTAGCGACCGGGCTGATACGGTTCATCACGTTCAAGACGGAGGTAGCGTAAGTCTGGTCCGGATTGTAAAGCTTCAGCTTGCCCAGCAAATCACGATGCCGGTAGAGCGGGCTCTTGCCCAGCTTGAAAGCGACTTCGTTCAGACCGGCACGGATTGTCGGGAAGAGTTCGGCGCCGTTATTCCAGCCGAAGATGTTGTTGTTCCGGTAAGCCTTGCCCCCACCGGATTCGATCACAGAGATGCTTGGCAGAAGGCGCCAGTCAAGCTGGTTGTCGTCCGCAGCATGGACAAAGTCTTCGGAAAGGTTTGTGACCGGGCAATGCAGATGGGAAAAGAATCTCTTTAGGCAGACGGTACGCGGGTCTTGAGTCGCGTGCGCTTGAGCAGGAGGAGGCGGCGCGATGGGTTGAACGGGTTTTGCGGGTTGTAGGGGCTTGGCGTGGCCGATCTTTTCAAGCGTCAGCGTCAGAGGCATCAGCACTAGACCAGTCATGACGGCAAATCGCTTGGCAAACGCAGACAGGCTCTTTCGCGGGCAGCTATAACGAAATCGCATAGAGACATGTTACCACGCTTATGGAATAAATTCCATAAGGTATGTAGATGTTACTCACTTGGCTTCTCTGATGCTGTGGGCGTAACGCCGCTAACCGACGGTAGTACGGCCATCTGAGCCCTAGGGAACGCGAATTTGCGGCCGAACTCATCGATCAGAGTGACTTGGCATTGGTATTTGCCGGGCTGGATTTGGGAGACCGGCATTTGGAGCCAGACGGGTAAAGTTCCGGCGCGCTTCTCACTTAACTTGTTGGCGCGGACGGGCTTCGTCTCAAAGATTTTCTTTTTGTGTTGGTAAAGGGCCAGGGTAGCCTCTACGTCGGCTCGACGGAAGTTCTCGGGCAAGCTGTCGGGAATGACCGGATCGTAGACTTCGATATAGACGAGCAAGTTCTGTCCCGGCCGGAAGACCCTCGTCACGTTGGGCATAAGCTGCTGCCCGTTGTCTATCAAGGGATTGTTTTCGGTGAGCTTCTTGTTGTTCTTGACGCCCGCCACCTGGTCAGCAACGGGTTGGCGCTGATTGCTAAGCACAAGGGAACTCACCCGGAGCGCTTTGCCCGCCGCCAGATCGGGAATGGTGAACGGAGTTTCGAAAGTACCGATTTTGCCCTCGCCGTTTTCCCGTGCCACGAAGCGCAGTTTGTAATTGCCGGGAGTCAGCGTCACCCCGGTATCGTATTGCAAGCTCTTTTGCACGACTTGCCCGGCGACGCCCTGGTCCACCTTCAGGGGGATGGTGTCGCGGACGGTTGAGGCAGGGCGGTTGCGAGCATCGAAGACTTCGGCGATGAAATCGAGTTCGGTCGCTTGCTTACTTCCTTTACTATGGAAGGCCAGCGCCGAACCGGGAATTTTCACTGAGATGGGGGCGAAGTACTTGTCTTTTTCAAGCCGGAAGTAATCCACCTCCACGGCAATCGGTAAATCGGTCACGGGATTGTCAGAGAGCAAGGCCTGGGAAAGCTGGGCTTCCTTATCGACATCGCGCATGTGCGCAAAAGTGGTCGGTCCGTAATATCCCTGGCGATAATCGATTTTGGCTCGTAAAGCGGCATCCTTCGGGGCCAATTTGACCTGGATGCGTCGGTATCTTCCGTCAACGGCCGTGTTGGTGCTGACGTAGGAGAGCACGTAGTAGCTGGTGAAGTCCTGCTGAACCTGCCGGATACCTTCAGTCAGGTCGTTGGAATCAAGCAGCGCCTTGCCGCCGGTGTCGAGCGCGAGTGTGGCAAGCGTCTCCTGCTGGTTGATGAAGTTGTTTCTCAGGGAGGTCTGCCCCGCCCCGCTATAAAGGTTGTTGCCAACGGCTCCCGCTTGTGTGGCATCTCCCGCGGGGACCAGCGCCGAGAGTCCCCGAGCATCGATGGGATAGAAGGCCACGTTGGAGCGAATGGCAGTATTCACAGTGGCCCGCAACTGCGATTGGTTGTCGACACCGTTCTTCTGGACACCGCTGGAAATGTAAATAATGGCTTTCTTTTCGGGGTACTGAGCTAAGTTGCGGGCGGCATCTTCCAAGGCGGCGAGTTTCAGGTCGGCATTGAAGATATTGAATTCGGTTTCGTCGGCGACAAACGAGCCGCTTTGATCCTGCGCATCCGCGCCTTCGTCCGCAACGGCAGCGTTCTCACTGGAATCGCCGATTCGAAGCTTTTGGTTGATGGTGTTGATCAGCAGATCGCGATCGGAGGTGAAGTCGAGCAGCGTCTGCAGAGAGGCTCCGAAAACCATCAGGGAAACTGAATCGCTGGAGGTCATCTGGGCGGTGAGGAACTTCACAGCCGCCTGTTTGGCACGGATCTGCTCGGCCGGCTGCATGGATGAAAAATCGAACAGCAGGATCATCAAACGCCGGTCCTGATATTTGGAAAGCATGCTGGTCTTGAGAGCCGCCTTGTCCGCCTCGGGGTTGTAGCCCTTGGGCGGGGGCGGAGGCTCTGCCGCCGCCGAATTCAAAGGAGGGAGAACATTTGTATTCAGCCGCTGGAGATCCACGGCTTGTAACTTCTGCGGCTTGCCATCTTCGGTGACGAGGAAATCGTCTTTGGTCAGATTTTCAATGGGTTTGCCGTCCCGATCAAGAACCGTGACGTTCACGATAACTACGTTCGTAGTGGTCGAGAAGGTAGCGCGAGGCATCTGCTGCGGGAAGACAGGTTGAACACCCAGCACAATGATGAGGAACAGCGTTGTGAGCTTCAAAACCGGAACCTCAACACAGCAGTTAGAGTTCGCATGCCGCCGGCGGCGCTGGGCAGCCCATAATTCACGGCATTTACAACGGTGTACAGATTCGTGTAATTCACATGGTTCAAGACGTTATTCGCCTGCAAACGAAACTCAATGCGCCTGCGCTCGCTCAGGTTAAAGGAGCGGGCGAAGGCGGTGTTCAGGCTGAACAAACCGGGACCGGTAATTGTGTTGCGACCCGCATTCCCATAGGTCCCCTCCGGCGGTATAGCGAAAGCATCGAGGTTGAAGAATCCGCTGCCGGAGTCGATGGGCAAGCCGGTGGCATCCGCGCGTTCACTACCGGCGCCGTTGGTCTGGGCCAACTGCGTGGTGTTTCCCAAGACGCGGGCGGTGAGCGGTTCACCGGTTTGCGCTGTGACTGAACCGCTCAATTGCCAGTCCTTCAACAGGCGCCCAATGAAGGTGTCGGATGCCATATGATTTCCGGGGCCGCCGACCGGCGAGGTCCAGACGAAGCTGCCGGTGAACTGATGGCGAATATCGAAGCTGGAGAGGCCGCGCTCGGCCTCGATGTCCTGCCAATTCTGGGCCACGGAAGCGACCCCCCCGCCCAGAGTGGAGGAATCGTCGATCGACTTTGCAAACTGGTAGAGAGCATTGAATGAAATGCCGTGGTTGAAGCGCCTCACCAGCCGCACATGAAGCGCATTAAAGATTGAGTTGCCTACCGGCTCGTCATAGATAAAGCCGGATGCGTTTCCTACTTGGGTGGTCTGGGTGAGGGTCGCGGCAGTTCCAGCAGGCTGGAGATTCGGCGCAATGCGAACGTCCAAACCTGTACCCTTCGTGCCCATATACAGCAGTTCGGTGAAGAATCCGCCGCCGAAGTCGCGTTGCAGCGACACGTTCCAGGTTCCGGCGTAGGGCGTGCGGTAGTACCTGTCGACCGCGAACGTGTTGGTAATCTCGTTGGGCACGGTGGTTGAAAAAGCGTTGATGAGCGTCAAAGGGTCCGCCACGCTTGTGTTCACACTACGCGAGGTTGCAAACGGCGGCTGCTCGGCGAGAGCGGTTGTGAATTGCTGGTAGGCCTGGCTGTTGTAGTAGATTCCGTAGCCGGCGCGCACTACCGTTGACTTCTTGAACTGGGTGATCTTCCACGCCAGCCCTAGCCGTGGGGCGAAATTGTGGTAATCAGGGTTGATCAAGCCGCTGGGAAACGCGCCCGTATAGGGACCGGCACTGCCCGGCGTCACAACTGCCACGTTCGTAAACCCGGGTGCGAGATCCAGGTTTGCCAAACGTCCATATTCTTCGCTGAAAGGTGAGTAGTACTGCCAACGCAAGCCTCCGATCAACGTTAGGTTGGCGCGCACTTTCCACTCATCCTGGGCGTAGGCAAAAAGCTGGTTCTGACGGAAGTAATCCGTCTGTCCGTACTGAATGGAGGCTGATTGCGGATCACCCAATAGAAAATCCGCCAGATCGTAACCCGTTCCAGTGACCGGCGTGCCGTTGGCTAATTGGCTGGTTGCCTGACCGGTGAAGTTCAAAGCGCCGCGTCCATTCGGATCAGTGCGAGCGCTCAGATCCGAGCGGGTGTAACCGACGCCCAGGGAAACGCTGTGCGTCCCTTTCAACAGATTGACGGTTTCGCTCACGCCCTGCGTCTGATTGCGGTTGAGAGTGGGCGCGGAATCGCTCAAAGAAGCGAAGTTCGTGAAATTCAAGGTAGGCGGTCCATAATCGAGCGAATTGGTAGAGGCGTTTTGTATTCCTAATTGAGCCTCGATGTTCGCCATGCTCGAAAAGAAGGGCACGATTTCCGTGTAGTTCCTGTTGAAAGTGACTCGCGCATTACTGATGGCGTCCGTCGTCAAATTTCGCGTCCACTGTAGCGATGTGTTCAATCCGTAACCGCTCACGGTGTCCGAATAGCCGAAGGGCTGCGCGGTTGTGCCGTCGCGGCGCTGATACTGAACATTCATCGAGAGGCGATCCTTGCTTGTGATACTGCGTTGCACGCGGACGCCGAGGTTATCCGTATTGTTGGCCTGGGCAGTTTCAAATTGATAGTTGTTGGCGGTACCTGGTTGATTCGGCAGAGGATAAAACTTCAGCAAGTCGAGCGAGACGGGGTTCAAGAGGCTGGCGGGAATCACGTTGCCCGGGAAGGCCGTGCGCGCGCCTGTACTCGTCGGCTGGTAGATGGTGAGAGGGACATTGGTAGTTGCGGCGGTCCCGAGCGATTGTGTGGCTTGCGAGAAATCTCCGATTCGCTCGGCTGCGGTCGGGACCGTCTGGGTGAACAGTTCCGGGTTGCGCGCGCGGGTCCCGAAGTACGTCAGGAAGAACTGGGTCTTGGGATCCTTTACGATTTCGGGAACGAGCAGCGGGCCGCCGACGATGAGGCTGAAGCGGCTTTGCGCGTACGCCGCCTGCGGGATATCCAGCCCGTTCAACGAGAATGGCTTGGCGTTCAGAGCGGAGTTGGTTAGCTGAAAGGAGGCTTGGCCGTGGATCTGTTGAGTGCGCCTGCGGCGGTTGCCAAACACCGCGCCGGGGACTTGGCCGGGTCGGCGCTGTCCGCGACCGCCAGCAAAACCGCCTCTACCACCGAAGCCTCCGCCGCCGAAACCTCTTCCGCCGCCAAATCCACCGGGGCCACCGGAAGCGCCGGAGGTGCCGCCGAACCCGGGCACGTTCTCATCGCCACCTTCCGCGGCGGCCGAGCCGTTTGGGCTCTGGCCCATGAACCTCATGTCCGGTCCGGAATCGGCTTGGCCGCCCTGCGCGACGCCAGGGCTGAGACTTCCAGAGACCAGGAACGCTTCATTACCGCCCTCGTTTCCGCTGGACGGCGCCACCGCGTTTTGCGTCTCGGAGTTCAACGCATTTTGGATTTCTGTATCGATCTGCTGTGCATTGCCCGTATTGCCACGATTTCCGGCTGCCGTTCCACTGCGGCCGACACCGCCGAATCCGGGGGCATTCGATGCAGAGCCGGGCCTGTTGATAGAACCGGAGCCGGCGGCGAATCGGCGCAACCTTTCGAGGATAGGCGAAGGAGCGAGTTGCAAGTCGAAGTTGACCGCTCCCTTGGCCGCTTCATAATCCACGTCCTTCTTGAAGGTGTCGAAGCCGAACATCCGCACCTCGACGCTCCAAGCACCCGGCGCGAGCGGCGGGAACCCGTAATGCCCGTCCCCGTCAGTGACAGTTGAGAATGTTTGAGCGCCCTGGGTAACGGTGACAGTGGCTCCGGGAACTGCTTGATCGCCGGATTTTACGAAACCGCTCTGCGCAAACAGCGCTTGGCGCGTGGCGGCCAGGAGAAAAAGGACAATACTTACGCGCAGCAAAGTTTAGGTAGCGCTCGACTTTCTGAAATTCCAAGATCCCCTTCCCGTAAGGATGTGCTCAGGCGAGTTGAGGTTACCGCGCAGGGTGCGTTTTGCCGGCAAGCGCTTGATCGGTACGCCTTCGGGCGCAGGGTACAGTAACGATTTCGAATCTGATAGGTTGAAGCGGATGGCTCTCGATCTGGAAACATTGCGAACAGAAATACAGGCCTATTTGGATGAACTGGGAGTTGCGGTCTTTTACGGGTACCATCGGATGCCGGACACCGTGAACCAGGTGGCGTGGGACGCGGAGCTTCATCCGGATTTCCGTGCGTTTGTGAGCGCCGGACAGAAGGCCGGCGCGAAGCTTTTCGTTTTCCATCACCAGGCGTTTTCTCTCGATCAGATCGATGAAGCGCTGGATGAGTTGGAAGAGAGCGACTTCACACGCGATGAGAAACGCAATTTAGAAGCGCGATTGCGGCAGCTAAAGGATTACGAAGGGTTTACCTGTTCCGTGGAACTCTCCTTTTGCGTGGACCGCCTGATCTATATGTTCGAGCTGCATACAGAGTGGTATGACGCGCTGGCCGAAATTCTCGCCGAGCTGGAAGTGGTTACGGACGAAGAAGGGGACGACGGCAGCCTGGGCGGATACTTCTCGAATAACTAATGGCCGCTTCGGTGACCACCGGCGTGCGCTGGGTACGTCCCGCAGCGCGTTGGCTGCTGCCGGACATTTCAGCCGGCGCCATTTCGGAGTTAGAGCAGCAACTGCGAGTGCCGCGCCTGGTCGCGGCCGTGCTGGTTCGCCGCGGTTATACCGATTGTGTCTCCGCATCTGAATTCCTTTCTCCGGATCTAAAGACTCTGCACGATCCGTTTGCGATGCGCGATATGGATCGCGCCGTTACTCGTCTCGCGGTGGCGGTGGTGCGCCGGGAACGGATTCTGCTTTACGGCGATTACGATGTGGACGGGACATCGTCGATTGTGGTGCTGAAGAAGGCGATAGAAATTCTGGGCGGAGAAGCCGATTTTCATATTCCGCATCGCCTGAAAGACGGCTACGGCATGCGTAGCGAGGTGATCGAACGGGCCGCCGAGACGGGAGTGCGGCTCATCGTGAGCGTCGACACGGGCATTCGTGCCACTGAAGTGGTGCGGCACGCGAACGAGCTGGGGATCGACACGATCGTGACAGATCATCATCTGCCGGAAGCCGAGTTGCCGCCAGCCATCGCAGTCCTGAATCCGAATCGGCGGGATTGCGATTATCCGAACAAACATCTGTGCGGCGCGGGCGTGACGTTCAAACTGGTGCAAGGTCTGCTGGCGCGGAGCGGCATGCCGGCAGCACGGCAGACGGCGCTGCTTGACTCCTTTCTGAAGCCGGTTGCGATTGCCACTGTGGCGGATATCGTTCCGCTGGTTGGCGAGAATCGCGTGATAGTGAGGCGCGGGCTTTCGGGGCTGCGCGAGGTGCGCAATCCCGGGCTGCGAGCGCTGCTTGCGGTGGCGGGTTTTGACCTGGGCGAATGTCCTTCCGCTCACCAGGTGGCGTTTCGATTGGCTCCGCGTATCAATGCCGCGGGGCGTATGGCGACGGCGCGCGATGTGATTGAACTGTTTCTCACCAACGACGCGGTGCGCGCCCGCGATCTGGCGGAACAACTGGACACACTTAATCGCGAACGGCAGCAGGTGGAAAGCGAAATTGTGGAGGCGATCCTCAAGCAGTGTGAGGAAGAAGCAGTGTCTTACGAGCCACCGGCCATGGTTTTCGCCGGTGCGGGCTGGCATCTGGGCGTTCTGGGCATTGTGGCGAGCCGGTTGGTGGAACGGTTCAGCCGACCTGTGTTCGTGCTCAGCGATGCCGCAGCGGTTGAAGAATCGAGATCCGGCGGCCGATTGGCCGGGCTTCCGGCGCGCAGCATTCCCGCGTTTCATCTGTTGGAAGCGCTGGAAAGCATGCCCACGCTCTTCAAGAAATTCGGGGGCCATCGACAAGCGGCTGGTGTGACGCTGCATGCGGACCAGCTTTCTGCTTTTCGGCAGCAGCTCAGCGAGTTTGCCGCGACGAAATTGACCGCCGACGATTTGAAACCTGAGTACTCCGCCGATGCAGAAGCGTCGTTTGCGGAACTGACGGATGCGGCCATTCAACAAGTGCTGGCGCTGGGCCCGTTCGGGTTCGGAAACGCATGCCCGTTGTTTTATGCGCGCGCGGTGGAGATTGCTGGACCGGCGAAGGCGCTCTCGGGTGGCAAGCATTTCAATGTGCCTCTTCGTCAGAACGGGCGTTTGCTGTTTTCGAAGGCGTGGAATTTCGCGGATCGAGCTTTATTCCTGGAACCAGGGACGAAGCTGGACGTGCTGTTCCAGATTGAAGACGATCCGAGCGGGCGCAAACGCGGTTATGGTTCATGGTCCGTGAGCATTAAGGATGTACGACCGGCCGATTAGGCGGCCTCTGTTCTGTTTTGCCTCGTTGCGATGGACTCGGAGCATGCAGTTTGCGAAACGAAGCCAGTTTCGAGACCGGCTGATGGGTTATTTTGCCGAACGAACTCATCATCCGGAGTTTCGTTATGGGCGGTTTGCGAAACGAAGCCAATGTTGGCGGCGGTTTGTGCCGCGCTCCGCGAAACGAAGCCACGCTCCTGTTTGCGGCGCTCTTTCTGCGAACGTTGCAGGTCGGCTAAGGCCTTGTGGAAGGCGCGGTTGTGGGTTGTGAAGTAGCGCAGGAAGAGTGAGAGACTCTTTTCATTGACGCCTTCTTCGGTGAAACAGCCGTTTTGCAGACGGATGGCGCGCTGGGCGAGCCAATGGGACTGGGCCATTTCCTTTATGAGGAGTTGTTCGGTTTCGCCGGAGGCTTGATGGTCCTCCAGGAGGGCGGCGAGGAGGGAGTCGAACTCGGCGGGATCTTCGCCGGGGACGATGAGCTGGCCGGAAGCGAGGCCGTGCTTGGTGGCATTGCGAGATGAAACCAACTTTCCGTTCGGAGTTTTTGGACCGCTAGAGAATTGAGCATTGGCGCGATTGATGGCGGCGCGGCCGGTTTCGGCGCGTTCGGTGGATGTGGGGCCGTTTTGCGAAACGAAGCCAATTTCGGGTACGGAGGGTTCCGCGGGATCGTCCGCATGAAGGAAGCTTTGGCGCGCGCTTTCGAACCACTCGTTTACGTCCGCGTCTGGGCGCAGGATTTCGAGCGGAGCGAATTCGTGCGAAACGAACCCGTTTTCCGCAGCAGAATCGGCCGGCTGGGCGGGACCGATGTATTGGTCTGCTCTGGCGGCTGCATTTCTTTTGGCTAGGTAGTGCTCGCGCATCTCTTGGAGGGAGGAAAACGGACCGGGGGTGGGGCCGGGAGGCGGAATGGGGAGGCCGGCCTGGAGTGAAATGCGATCGGCCATGGCGTTGTTGCGGATTTGTTCTTCGCGGGGAAACTCGTCTTCCAGTGCTGGATTCCAGCGCGGCTGGATTTCCGGGAACTCCGTGGCTGACGAGCAAGCACCGCTTGCCTGCCGGGGGCTCTCCTTTACGCCCGGCAACGGCGGCGCGGAGGCTTGGCGGTTCTCCGTCGCTGAGGAGCGAGCACCGCTTGCCTGCCGGGGACTCTTCTTTACGCCCGGCAACGGCGGCGCGGAGGCTTGGCGATTCTCCGTCGCTGAGGACCAAGCACCGCTTGCCTGCCGGGGGCTCTCCTTTACGCCCGGCAACGGCGGCGCGGAGGCTTGGGGATTCTCCGTCGCTGAGGAGCGAGCACCGCTTGCCTGCCGGGGACTCTTCTTTACGCCCGGCAACGGCGGCGCGGAGGCTTGGCGGTTCTCCGTCGCTGAGGACCAAGCACCGCTTGCCTGCCGGGGACTCTTCTTTACGCCCGGCAACGGCGGCGCGGAGGCTTGGCGGTTCTCCGTCGCTGAGGAGCGAGCACCGCTTGCCTGCCGGGGGCTCTCCTTTACGCCCGGCAACGGCGGCGCGGAGGCTTGGCGGTTCTCCGTCGCTGAGGACCAAGCACCGCTTGCCTGCCGGGCTTTCTTGAATTCGAGTTTTTTTGCTTTGCGCTCGGCTTCGCGGCGCTCGCGTCGAGCTTGACGAGGGGTCATATTGTTTGCCTCCTAAAATGGCGAGGGCGAGAAACGCTGTGACGGCGTTCTCGCCCGATTGGAAGCTAACATCAGCGGGGAATGGGTTGGAATGGCGGTAGGCGGATTTGGGGTTTAAGTTGTTGAGAAGGGGCGAGGAGGAGAATTTTCTGAAGTTGTCACCCACTCGCAAAATTCGCGGTGGACCGCTTGGAACTTTGCCGTGTGGGGAAAACCGCTGGGACAGACAAGTCAGTCCCGGGCTTTCGCGTTTTCTGATGATCGGAGAAGTTCGACTCTGAATTTTGCAAGTGGCTCTTGTGACTCCGCCATGGCGGCGGGCCGGGACAACGAGAGATGAAAACGGCGCTCCGCCCCGACCGTTGCATGCAGCTCTCGGTCAGCAGAAGTTAATTCGGGGTGCTCAAATTATTAGGTTATTGACTTTGCAGGCGCTTATGGGCAACGTTTTTCGAAGGAATGGGGTGGCTGCCCTGCTCAGAAGAACTGGGATCTGCATCAGGTCACGCCGGAGAAAGCTGAAGACATGTTCTTCCATGAGCCGATCGTGGTAGGCGCTGACGTGCATCATTCGCAACGAGAGAAGCGATATTGCGCACTGGGGCAGACAGCCCACGGCCGTCGCTTGTTCGTTGCTCTCGCTGTTCGGCGGAACATGATCAGGGTGATCTCGGCCCGAGAATATGAACGGGAAGGAGCGGCAAGCATATGCCAAGCGAGAAAAAGAGTGTGCCTGATTTCGGCTCCGAAGAGCAGGAACGCGCGTTCGGGCCAAGCACGATTCGACCCGAGTTTATCGATTGGCGCGCGGCGGTACGAGGTAAGTTCCCGAATCTGAAGCCTTCGCTCCGAACTATTTCGCTGCAGTTGCCGGTCGCGATGATCGAGGACTTGAAGGTGTTGGCGAATCAGCGCGATGTTCCGTATCAGTCGCTGTTGAAGGTGTTTCTGGCGGAACGATTGGCGCAGGAGCGCGGGCGGGGATAGGCCCGGAGATCACTGCTGGACCAGTTTGCCACGGATGGGGCCTTCGGGTCACGGGGCCTCGTAAGGAACAGTGTCAGCGTTCAAGTTGAAAACTGTTACGGAATCGAATTATTAGAAACTACGTTCTATTTTTCAAAAGAGAGAGTTTATGCCATCTATGCGCCCAATGGCGTCATGGAGTCCTCCTTTGCTCAGGCTTTTCAAGACGCCGCCCGAGGCATGGCGCCGATGACGAGTTTGAGACCGCAATCGGTCGAATCAGGAGACCCCCTTCGCAGATCTACGGGGCAATCAATCACCTTTTTTGGTTACAAAACGTTACCAGAAACATTAAAGTTTACATAACAATTCGTGTAGCGCACTTGTGGTTTTCACAGTCCAACGAACGGCATCATGGAGTAAGCCTTGGCAACATTCAAAATTTATGACAGGACTGACGAGTTCCGAGTCGAACTCATCGGGCTGTTCGCAGGCTCATGCGTACACGAACTTCGCAGCGCCTGGAAAAATGCTCTCCGCAATACACACTCACCACAATTCATCGTCGATCTGGCCCACATCAGTGGCTGCGACGCCGATGGGCGCAAGCTCCTAAGAGATATGCACCAGCACGGCACCCAGTTTGCCGCGGGAACGCCTGAAGCTTTGGTGTTCTTGAGGGAAATATCGACTCCCGTTCGGCGCGGCCCGGCGCTTGTTCAGGCGGTCCGGCCTTCTCGCCCGGAAAACGCCAATAAAGCCGTCGCTAAAGCTCTGTTCAAAGCTGCCAGCGGGTGACTTTGAACGGAAAAGCGTAACCCCGCTATTGCCGGCGACATCCCTGGCAGTGATGCAGCAGTTCCGCGATCCGCTTCACACGTTCGTGGTGTCACGACGTGCTCTTCTTTCCGCTATGTCCCTGTGGCCTGCCGCTCGATTGCTACGCGGCCAGCAACCGGAGCAAGCCGCGCCAGTTCCTCAGTTTTCCAGCAACGTCAAAGTGGTGAATGTGTTCGCGACGGTGCGGGACAAGCAAGGACAGATTGTTAAGAACCTGACTAAGGACGATTTCGCTTTAGAAGAGGATGGACGTCCTCAGACGATCCGCTATTTCGCCCAGCAGAGCGATCTGCCCCTGACTCTCGGATTACTAATCGATACCAGCGGAAGTGAGCGGCGCATGTTAGGAACAGAGCGCGACGCCAGCTATACGTTCCTGCAGCAGGTGCTTCGGCCGGACCGAGATAAAGCATTTCTCATCCACTTCGATCGAGATGTGGAGTTGCTGCAGGATCTGACATCTTCGCGGCAAAAATTGGAGAAGGCGCTGGATCTACTAGATAAGCCGGAATGGGGTAACAATGGCAACAACCAGAGTAGTGGAAATGGTGGCTATGGCGGCTACGGTGGACGCCATGGACGCGGCGGCGGACAGCACGGCGGTACGGCGTTTTACGACGCGATTTATCTGGCTTCGGACGATGTTCTCGGGAAGCAGACGGGCCGCAAGGCGATTATCATGCTGACGGATGGGGAAGATAACGCCAGTAAGGTCTCGCTCGACGAGGCGATCCGAACCGCGCAGCGCTCCGATACACTCGGCTATTCGGTTCGCATTGCGGATGAAGATGGCTCAAGCTTCGGCCCCCCGATGGGCATGGGGCGGCATGGCGGCTACGGCAGAGGGCCGTATGGTGGCGGGCGTCAAGGCATGAACCGGCCGGACGGTAAGAAGATTCTGCAGCAGATCTCGAAAGAGACGGGGGCGCCTATTTCGAGGTTTCGAAGAAGAAAACCGTTGGTCAGATCTACAGCGATATTGAAGAGGACTTGCGGAACCAATACAGTCTCGGTTACACGTCCGACAGGCCGGACACAGAGACGGGTTACCGCAAGATCCAGTTGACCGTGAGGCAGAAGGGCTTGACCGTGCAAGCGCGGGACGGCTACTACGTCGGTGGAGTCTCTGAAAATGCTGTCGCCAACTGAGGCGGCGCTGTGCCAGAATTTCATCTCTGTTGGTGTCGCGCGACGCGTCATGGCAACAGACTCACAGTCGTAGGCTGGGAGTGTGGCCGCCGCACGTCCTCCAATTCGAGGGCATCTCGCTTCTTTAATAGACGATTTCGAGCGCAACGGAAAAGAAATTGCGGTAGTCGCTCCGCGCGGACTGCGCCAACGGAGAACCAGCTATGGTGAACTGGCGCTGCTGGCGCGGCGTTTCGCGGCTGAATTAAGTGAACGCAGTATCGCGAAGGGCGATCGGGTCTTGATTTGGGGCGAAAACGGTTCCGAATGGGTCGCCGCCTTTTTCGGCTGTGTACTGCGCGGCGTTTTACCGGCGCCCGTGGATGTCGCGAGCGCCACTGAATTCGTGCGGCGCGTAGAGCGCGAAGTATCGCCTAAGCTGCTGGTGGGCGATCAAGAGAAAATCGCCGGCTTGCACTCCGGCACTCCCTTCATTTCTTTTCAGCAGTTCGAGACGGCAATCACCAGGAACACGGCAGCCGCGATCGCTGGGCTTCGCGAATCGGACGCTCTGCAGATCATCTTTACCTCCGGTACGACTGGCGAACCGAAGGGCATCGTTCATACGCATAAAAACGTTCTCGCCAGCCTCACTCCGATTGAGCAGGAGATGCAGAAATATTTAAAATACGAATGGCTGGTGCACCCCATTCGCATTCTGCATACGCTGCCGTTGAGTCATGTCTTTGGACAGTTCATGGGCTTGTGGGCGCCTGCGCTGCTGAGGGCGGAAGTTCACTACGAACCGAGGCTAGTCGCTTCCGATCTTGTGGAACGGATTCACCGGGAGCGGATTTCCGTTCTGGCATCTGTGCCGCGGGTGCTGGATCTGATGCAGCGCTATGTGCTCGAAGCTGTTCCGAATCTGGAGTCGCGAATCATAGCGGCAGGCAAGTTAAATCCTTGGCAGAAGTGGTGGCGCTTTCAGGATGTTCATCGCTTGTTTGGATTGAAGTATTGGGCCTTTGTCTGTGGCGGCGCTTCCCTCCCCTCGGGCAGCGAACAGTTTTGGCATCGGCTCGGGTTCGTCGTGGTGCAAGGGTATGGAATGACGGAGACGACTGCGCTGGTCAGCTTGAATCATCCCTTCCATGCCGCGCAAGGAACAATCGGCCAAGTTCTGCCGGGACGCGAGGTGCGCCTCAGCGAAGAAGGCGAAGTGCTGGTGCGGGGAGATACGATTTCGAACACGACGTGGCAAGGAGGCGAAGCGCGGCATGGGCAATCGGAATGGCTGGCGACGGGCGATTTGGCCGAATTCGACGAGAGCGGAAATCTGCGCTTTCGCGGACGCAAGAAAGATGTCATCGTCACCTCTTCCGGATTGAACATTTATCCGGAAGACCTGGAGTCCGCACTGGTTCGCCAAGCTGAGGTGAAGACAGCCACCGTGGTTGAAACGGCGACTGAGACTGGACCGGAAGCGCTGGCCGCGATCGTGATGACGAATGGGGCGAAGGCGAGTCAGGCAGTTGCGGCGGCGAATAGAGAACTGGCCGATTTTCAGCAGATTCGCCGCTGGATCGTGTGGCCTGAACCGGACCTGCCGAGAACGTCCACAGGGAAGGTGCTGCGGCGTGAAGTTTCAAGAAGAATCGCGGCGGGCGAAGTGGGCCGAGCGGGTCTGCCGGAAACGCCCGAAGGCGATCTGAATTTAGACAGTCTTGGGCGGGTGGAACTGCAGGCGCGGCTGGAGCAGCAGTATGGAATCGCGCTCGACGACGCTACAGTGCAACAGGTGAAGACCGGCGACGACGTGCGTAAGCTAATTACGCAAGCGCCGGTTGCGCCGCCGGATCGGCCGGCGAAACGTCCCGAACATATTTACCCGTACTGGCCATGGAACACCGTGATGCAAGCAGTGCGGGACGCGTTTCTTGAGGTGATTGCGATGCCGCTGGTGCGGCTGTTGGCGAAGCCGCGCGTGAAGAGCAGCGTGACGGAGTGGCCTGCCTCACCGATGCTCATTGTGGCCAATCACGTGACTTCCTACGATGTGCCGTTCATCTTGTATGCAATGCCCGGCCGTATCAGGCGGCGGGTCGCGGTGGCGATGTCGGGCGAAATGATTCTCGATTGGCGGCGCGCGCGCAATCAAGGGCATTGGTTCTTGAATGCTGTTGCGCCGATTGAATATCTGCTGGTAACCGGATTGTTCAACATTTTTCCACTGCCGCAGGCGAGCGGGTTCCGGCGCAGCTTTCGCCATGCAGGGGAAGCGATCGACCGGGGCTACAGCGTGATTGTGTTTCCCGAGGGGCGACGCTCCGACGATGGGATGCCTCAGCCCTTCAAGAGCGGCGCGGGACTACTATGGAAAGAACTTGGCACGCCGGCGCTACCGGTGCGGCTGGAGGGACTGGGAGAGATTAAAGCGCGACACAGCCGCTGGTTCCGCTCGGGCAATATTGCGGTGAACGTGGGTGAGGTTCTGCAACTCGAAAAACAGCGATCGCCTGAAGAGCTCACGGATGTGCTGCGCCGCAGCGTGTTCGGTTGATGTCAGTGAGAAGCCGTTTTATCCGGGGCTCCGACAGCGGCGCGGGCAATGCCGCGAAAGAACGAGGCTCCGAAGATGCCAACCGACAGCAATCCTCCAAAGAGGGCCATGGCCTCATAGCTTTCGCGGCCCTGGCGCTGCCAGTACACATCGCTTAAATTGAGCCAGAGAGCGAATTCGTCGAGGGTGAGCGCCGCGCCCACGCCGTAGAGCATCGAGGTGAGCCTGCCTACGAATCGCCAGGAATCCGCCGACCCGGTCCCGACCTCCAGCAGCCAGATGTAGCCCACAAGCAGGAGCAACAGGATGCCCCACACCATGTGATGAATGTGGCGACCATGCATCTCCACGTTGTGGAACGGACCGATGTCGTTATGGATCGCGATAGTGAGGCCGCGAATCACCACGACAGAAATGAAGAAGCCGACAGAAGCTAGAAACAGCCGCTCCCTGCGGGTTTCGGCGAGGCGCTGCCGGTAAATGCGCCGCAGGCCCGTGCCAAAGACGACGAACGCGAGTATGCCCAGAATCGCCGCGATGATGAGCGGCCCAATCCAGAAACTGCGATGTTCCCAAGGCATCCGTTGCTATTTTAGGGCACTCCCTACTTCTTCAGTCTTAAACTGCCGCACTGGTTCGGCGAGTAGAGCGGAACCGAGACCTGATTCTCTATCCCCTATGACTCGCTCTCGGGCGTGGCCGTGGGACCCGTGTCGGCAGCCCAGTCTTCCGGAGGCTTATTGCCGATATTGGTCAGTCCCAACCGGCCGTCGGTTGCCTCAACGATTTCGAAGCTGTCATCCTCGAACACTTCCTGCTCACGGGCGGAAGGGTCGCTGGATGGTTGCCTAATGGAACTCGTACCGCCGAAACTGGTGGGGTCGCCGGTGGGCTGTGCCGGACCTGAACCTATTTCGTCCGGCCGGGCTTCATTATCCCCCGTATCTTCCCGATCGCCGCGGTTGATGCTGCTGTCGTTCGGACCTAGATAGCGAATCGAGATAGAGCGCTCGTCCAAGAACGGAAGAACAGGGAACGGCAGAACAGGGAACGGCAGAACAGGGATCGCCTGCGCGGGCAAACTGATGAATTGTGTAGACACACCAAGTGGATCACCACGATGGATGTTTAGTTTCTCGCATGGACCGGCAATCGGGGCCGTGATATAAACGGCAACGGAGCGCCTGCCGTGAACTCGTGCTATCGGAAGCCCCGTTTTCGCCTTCTGGTCAGCCTCGGTTTGATCGCCCTAAGTCTTGCGGCACGGCTGCCGGCTGGGCAAACTGACCCTGTGGCTCCGAGCCAAGCCGAGCAGCAGGTGATGCTCAGCGCGATGCGCCAGTATGCAGCGGACTACATCTCTCACCTGCCGAACTTCACTTGCATGCAAGATACGCGACAGTTCGAGGCGGGGCGGAAGCTGACCCATTGGCACAAGGGTGACACGCTGCGCTTTAAGCTGTTATTCAACGGCGGGACCGAGGAGCGCAGCATTGAACTGGTGAACAATCGGCCACCGGCCCCTGGGCAGCGCTGGCGAGCTCCCTTCACCACCGAGGGCGAGTTTGGCACGCTACTGGGAAGTATCTTCGGCGCAAGCAGCAACACCAGTTTCACGTGGCACGGATGGGACACCGTCAGGGGCCATCGAGTGGTGGTGTTCGATTTCGATGTCGATCAGGCGCACTCGACGCTAAAACTTACGTTAAGCGATCTGGCGCACTCTGTTGTTCCATATCATGGTTCGGTATACGCAGATCCGGAAAGCGGTGAGGTTTGGAGGATTACGGAGAGCCCATATGACATACCGCCCGAAATTCGCACCAAGAGCATCGCGACAACGATTGAATACGGCGAGGTACCGATTGCCGGCGCCACGTACCTGTTACCGGTGGAAGCAAGCGTTTTGCTCGACACTGGAAGGAACAATATTCGAAACGAGATATGGTTCGGCGAATACCGCAAATTCGAGGCGGATTCAAGAGTTACCTATGCCTCTGATGGCCAAACGGCCGAGCCGGTCAAGGTGGCTCCCCCAAAGTAGGCTTGAGAGTAAACGGCATTTAATCAGGAACGCCGCACCAATAAGTTGAAATTGACTGTTAAATTGGATGGTTGTGGCAGCTCCAGGTCTTAACGGCGCTTTGATTACTGAAGCGGCTTCCGCTGAAGAGGAATTGTCCGGAACAGAGCGGGTGGACGTGTTACGCGCCCGGATCGGCGAGCTAGAGAGCTCGGTGCGGGGGCTGCAGAGCCGCGTTTACGCTTATGAACAGGCGTTTTCGCACAGTCCTGTCGCTTCAATCGTCTACGCGGCGGAAAGCTTCGAGATTCTGGAAGCCAATGAGAGCGCGCTCAAGCTATATGGTTACGAACTGGCGGAGATTCGGCGCCTGACCATGCTTGAGCTATTCTCGCTCGATCGCTACACCAGTCCGGAAGAGCTTTCGAGCGAACTCAGTAAGCCCATTAATTCACTGGGGCCATATACTCACCGTGGGGCCGCTAATCAGGAACTGATTGTGAGCATGGTGTTTTTTGCTTTTGACCGGCAAGGCGTGGATGCGCGGATCGCGATCCTGCAGGATGAGACCGGCCGGCACAGCGCGGAAGAGGCGCTACGCGGCAGCGAAGAGCGGTACCGTGAACTGTTTGAAAACGCCAACGACGTGATTTTTCTGCACGATTTGAAGGGAAAGATCATTGCGGTGAACCGCGCCGCCGAGTATCTCACCGGGTATTCGCGCTCCGAGGTAGTGGGACAAGAGTTCCAGGAACTGATCGCGCCCGAGGCCCGGCATCAGACACAGGACAACATCCGGGCCCATTTAGGGGGCAGCGCCACACAGCATTACGAACTTCCCATTTTGTCGAAGTTCGGCACGCGGCGGTTTCTTGAAGTCAGCACGCGCATCATCTACCGGCGTGGCAATCCAGTGGGCGTTCAAGGCATCGGACGCGATATCACGGAGCGGAAACTAGCCCAGCAGCGCTTGTTGGAATCGAGTCAGGAGCTGCAGGAAAAGAATCAGAAGCTGAGTACGGCGCTTCGTCTGGCGCGCGAAGCCACCCAGTTGAAAGAGCAGTTTTTGGCCAACACGTCACACGAACTGCGCACGCCCATGAACGGCATCATGGGCATGATCAACCTTCTGAAGACGACGGAGCTGACGGCGGATCAACGGGAGTACGCAGACGTTGTCAGCCAGTGCGCAAATGACCTGTTAACCATCATCAACGATCTTTTGGACCTTTCGCAGATTGACGCCGGGCGGCTCTCTCTGACGGATGAACCATTTGACTTGCGCGAGAGCGTAAGGGCGGTTCTGAAGTTGCTTCGACTGCGGGCGTCGAGCAAAAACGTCGCTCTGACCGACGAAATGGATAGCGAGCTACCGCTTTACATTGTTGGCGATTGCGTGCGCTTCCGGCAGATCTTGACAAACCTGATCGCGAATGCCATCAAGTTCACACACTCAGGGGGAGTGCACATTGGGGTAAAGCCCTGCTGTGGGCAATCCCGTTTGCGATGCGAGGTGGTTGATTCCGGTATTGGGGTGGAGGAGTCAGTCCGCGAGCGCATTTTCGAAGCCTTTTTCCAGGCGGACGGGACCACGCGGCGGCGTTATGGCGGAACGGGCCTAGGATTGGCGATCAGTAAACAACTGGTAGAGATCATGGGCGGGCGAATCGGCACGTTCAACAATACGCCCAAGCCAGGGGCAACCTTCTGGTTTGAATTGCCTTTCCGCGCGGCCGAAAACATTAGCGCTCAGAGCGCCGCAGCGGCGATATGGCCCGAGGCGCAATAGATTCGTCCGCGAACGATACGCTTCATGGCAGCAGGTGACGCATTCATTCTAGTGCTTTTAGGCGCAGTGGGCGTGTACGTTGAGTTCATTCGGCCCGGGCGCGTTGTTGCGGGTTTGACCGGTTCGCTGCTCGCGATCGCAGGTCTGCACGGTTTAGCGGGCGCGCAACTCAACGGTACGGGTATAGCTCTTACCGCAATGGCGGCCGCGCTGCTCCTGATTGAGGCATTCTGGCGCATTGATTTCGTGGCAGGGCTCGCCGGTACCGCGGCGCTCACGGTGGGCGGCTGTCTGCTCGTACAGCAGCCCGCACGCGTCTCGCCGGGGTTGACAATTCCGGCGTGCATTGTATTCGGCAGTGCGACTATGTTCCTTTGTTGGCAAGCAAAGCGAGCACGTCGGAATAAATGGCAGGATTTGAACGACGGCTGCCCTGCTGTCAAGTAACTGGAACTTTCCTGAAACGAAGCCGTAGATTAGGTGCAGAGGGTTTATGCGCCACGTTTTACCATCTCTCTTCTTATTGGCGGCTTCGATGCCGGCCTTTGCGACCATAGACAGCGGCCTACTCGCGCTGGCGCCTTCCGGCGCAAAGACCATCAGCGGTGTAGATGTGAACCGTGCTAAGAGTTCACCGTTCGGACAGTACATTCTCAGCAAGATGAACGCGGAAGACCAGGGTTTCCACGAAATGACCCAGGAAACGGGGTTCGATCCCAGGCTCGATGTACAGGACGTACTTTTCGTTAGCACCGGAGCTGCCAGTGAACTAGGCCGTGACGGATTCGGCATTCTGGTCCGAGGCAATTTCGATCAAAATCGCATCAAGACGACTTTGCTGGCAAAAGGCGGTACCATTCAGTCCTATCAAGGGGTAAATGTGTTGATCGACAAATCGAGCCACGGCGGGAATGCGTTTGCCTTTCTGGACGTCGACATCGCCGCGATGGGCGATCTGGCGAGCGTACAGCAGATGATTGCGAACCGCGCAAATCCCAGCGTTCTCGATCCGGCGCTTCAGCAACTGGTCCTGAGCGCGGGTGCAAACCACGATGCCTGGTTCGCTTCTCTAGGAGCAGGATCGTTTCTGGCGGAAGGCCTCAGGCATCAACAAGCCGGCCCGGCAATGAATCCAGAGGCATTGCAATCGATTGTCGCGTCAAGCGGCGGAGTTAGCTTCGGCGATAGCGTGCAACTTTCCTTTGACGCAGTAGCCCGCTCGCCGAAAGACGCTACTTCGCTGGTGGACGTTGTACGATTCGGAGCGAGCATGATACAGATGCAGCGCCAGCAGAACACGGGAGCCGATATGCTGGCTTCCTCGCTCGACAACATGACATTGAAGACGGACGGCAGCAATGTGCATGTCGCGCTTTCGATTCCAGAGGCCAGCCTGGAGCAGCTAGCGGACTCGAAAGGTCAGCATCGCGGCGCCCCCGGATTTAAACCAGGCTTTAAGCCCACCAACCCGTCGCCGCAATAACGATCCCGACGAGCGCGGCAATCGCGCCGGCGAAGAAAAACGGCTTCACCTTCATGAGAATGGACAGTGAGGAGAAGACGATGGCAACTTCCAAGAAGATCTCGCCGAAGTGGAATTTATTGGCTTTTTCGCCGCTCTTACGACTTTCTGCTTCTAAATCCTTGGCCTTTTCCTGGATGTCGTCGTGCTGCTTCTTGTATTTGGCGGAATCCTGGACGTATCTGGTCACCGCCGCTGGATCCGCTTTCACGGTTCCTAGCAGGTCGGTGGCTACCTCCGCGGTATAGCGCCGGATATCCTTCGCCTGCGAGAATGCCCATTGATCTGAGCTCTGCTGCTGCCTGAGCAGTTCCTCAGTGTTGAAATGCTGACCTGCGACCGATACGACCGCGAGGAGCGCGGCGATGATCGCCATCGTGCCGGCGACCGTCTTATCGAACGGGTTGTGCGCGTGGTGTACGTGTTCTTCAACTTCTTCTTCAGCGGACATGAGGACAAGC
This sequence comes from uncultured Acidobacteriaceae bacterium, assembly GCA_963730865.1. GTDB lineage: Bacteria > Acidobacteriota > Terriglobia > Bryobacterales > Bryobacteraceae > Bog-105. The sequence goes on from CAVSTO010000027.1 coordinate 47,832, forward strand.
TAACACGGCTCGGTTGCTAGCTGTGAAGGGGAAGTTCAGTGCTTTCCTTCGCCATCTTTGAAATCTCGCGGACGAGCTTCCGGTAATTCAGATCGGCGATCGTGCGGAACGGGAACCAATGGCCGTCTCGCCAGGACGAGTAATACCAGCGGGAAAAGATCGCCAGTTCTTCGAGCTTGCTGCCCTCCTGGCAGGGCGCGGAGAGGACGCCGCTAAGCTTTTCGCGAAGTTCCTGGTCGAGAGAAGCGGTGCGGAGGTTCGCGCTAGAATGCTCGGTCGCGAAGTCGAGCGTCAGCGGCTCCTGCCAGTAGCCCGCGAGCATTGGCCAGAGCCGGAACTCAGATGGTCGCAATGCCCTGGTCAGGGCGACTCCGCTGAATTGCCCGGCGTCCGCAATAACGGGATCTCGGCCATTCGCCGCTTCCTTAACCTTTTCCAGGCGCTTGTGCAGGGAGGCCGCCAACTCGAACTCAGTGGCTTCAATGGCGCGATCCCGAGCCAGAAGCAGCGAGCCCGCCAGGCTCTGACCGTTATTTAGCAGAAAATCGCTTGCGCGCGCGGCTTCGCTCGCGTACTCATCTGACGTCACTGCGATTTGACAAGGCCGGAGGCACTGGTTCATCTCACCGTAGATGCAGCCGGGATGCTCGGTCGAGGGAATCAGAGTTTCCGAACAGCGGCGGATCTGGAATAATGCGAGAAGGCTTTGCTCGTAACCTTGTGCCGAATCGCGGGTTAAGAAAGGGCCGAATAGCGGTCCTGATTTCCCTGGGACGCGATTCATCACCACGAGGCGTGGAAACGCATCATCGCACGTGAGGGTAACGAACCAAGGCATGCGCAACCGCAATTTAGCTAGGTAATCTTCCGGAAAATACCTCTTGATAAGGGAATGCAGCAGGAGCGCAGACTCAAGTTTCGATGCCGTGGGCCAGCAGTGAACACGGACTAAGTTCTCTCGCAATCGGGTAAGCAGGCTTTCCCGTGTGACGTTGGAGGACAGGAGCCGGTTGAGCCGCGCACGAAGGTTCGCGGACCAACTGATATGCGGTGCATGGCGGGGCGTCTCGAGAGCGTAGATTCCAGCGGTTCGCGGGATCGAAGCAACGCGATCCGCAAGATCCGGGGCGGAGACGTCGAGCTGGATGGCGGGTGGAACTCTCACGGCTCAGGGCCAGTATTCTCTTGAATTGTACAGATCTGGAGGTGAATTCTCGCCAGGAATAAGCTAAGAAAGGCTTATCGGCACTTGACAGTAATGCGGCTCAGTCTAGAATAGGTGTTATTTCGCTATGCAGGGTTGTCAGCACGAGCGAACCGAGTTCCTCTACCGGCGTGACGGTGTAGATTACGTGCGTTGCTTAGACTGTGGGTCGGTCTTTGAGGCGGAGGATTTAGATACGGTTCCAGTTTATGAGGACGAGGAAGAGAAGCCCAGGAAGCGCCGGTAAGGGCTGTGGCACAAGAGAAGGTTGAATTGGCGTACGCCCGGCGACCCGCGGAAGTACCCTCGTGAGATCTAAAGCGTTGGTCGATGGCTAATCTGACCCGCGTCTCACCGTTGGAGCGGAGTGTGCTGAAGAGTCCGCTCCGCATCGTATCGATCGGCGGCGGTACGGGTCTGTCGACGCTGCTCTCCGGTTTAAAGAAGCACGCCCGAGGCGCCCAAGAGCGGCCACAGGCGGGCAGCCCGGCAGTGGAGATCACCGCGATCGTCACTGTAAGCGATGATGGCGGCAGTTCCGGCCGCTTGCGTCGCGACTTCGACATCTTGCCACCCGGAGACATCCGAAACTGCATGACGGCGCTTTCAGAAGACGAAGATCTTCTGTCGCAGCTGTTTCAATACCGCTTTGCCGGGGGCCGCGGGTTGAAGGGGCATAGCTTCGGGAATCTGTTCCTCACAGCGCTGCACCAGATTACCGGGGACTTCGCGCAGGCGGTTAAATTGTCTTCGGAAATTCTAGCGATCCGGGGACGCATTTTCCCAGCGACGTCGGCCAACGTTACGCTTGAGGCCGTGCTGGCGAACGGCTGCGTGGTGCGAGGCGAAAGCAAGATCAGCAAGAGCCGGCGTCCCATAGAAGAGATTCGGCTGGTTCCCGGCGATTGCGACCCGCTTCCGGAAACGCTCGAAGCCATTGCCGAAGCCGATTTGATCACGTTGGGACCTGGTTCCCTATACACGAGCGTAATTCCGAACCTGCTGGTGAAGGGCATACCGAAAGCGATTCAAGATTCCCAGGCGCTGAAGGCGTACTTTGTGAATCTGATGTGGCAGCCTGGCGAGACGATCAATTTCGCCGCCTCGCAGCACGTAGAGGCGTTACATAAGCACGGGGGGCTCGGCTTTGTGGACTGCGTGGTGTTGAATACAGCGCCCATTCCCGCGGCTCTGACGCGCCGATATGCCAAGGCGCACGTAAAGCCCGTTGAAAACGATTTTGACCGGCTGGCGGATCTGCGCGTGAAAGTGGTAACGGCCGATTTAATCCGGGACGATGAGTCAGGAGAGCGGAGAGTGCGCCATGACTCGGCGGCGCTGGCGGAAACAGTGATCGACCTGGCGAGCCGTTCGCGAGCGCATCGGGTTCGAAAGGAAACGCTCGCTGCGCACCGCGCGCGAGCAGTACAACGTTCACGGTACAGATGACGGAAAATGTGACAGTCGTGATCCTGGCCGCGGGGCTGGGAACGCGCATGAAGTCAAAGAGGGCTAAGGTCCTACACGAAGCAGGCGGCGAGACTTTGCTGAACAATGTCATCCGGGCGGCGCTTGAGGTAGCCGCTCCGGAACGGATCATCGCAGTGATAGGCCATCAGGCGGACCAGGTTCGTCAAAGCGTTAAGGTTCCGGGCATTCGCTTCGCGGAGCAGCGGGAACAAAAAGGGACGGGGCACGCGGTGAGTTGCGCCCGCTCCGTGGCGGACTCGGCGCCGGGGAAATTGATGATCCTCAATGGCGATGGCCCGCTACTGAGACCGGCCACGCTGCGGGCGCTTCTCGAAAGCAGCAGCAAGGCCGATGGCGGGAGCATTGTGACCACCGAGATGGAGGACGGGACCGGTTATGGCCGCATCCTACGCGATTCACAAGGGATGGTGGGGGCCATCATCGAGCAGAAGGTTGCGACTCCAGAGCAGCTTAAAATCCGCGAGGTGAATCCCGGCCTGTACTGTTTCGACTCCGAATTCTTTTGGAAGCACGTGGACGAGATTACGCCCACGCCGCCCGCAAACGAGTACTACATAACTGACATGGTAGAGATTCTGCGGCGACATGGCCATCCGGTCGCCCCTCTGCTGGTTCCCGACGAAACGGAGTTACTCGGCATCAATACGCGCGTGGAGCTTTCGATTGCGGACAAGATTCTGCGGACGCGCAAAGCACAGGAGTTAATGCTGGCGGGCGTAACGCTCGAAAATCCGGAGAGCATCACGATTGATGCCGATGTCCAGATCGGTCAGGATTCGATCATCGAAGCAAACGTTCAGCTCCGCGGGCAGACGAGCATCGGCACCGGCTGCCGCATTGGGACCGGATCGGTATTGCGGGACTGCACAATCGCGGACGGCGTAACGATGCTCCCCTACGTGGTTGCAGAAGCATCGTCTATTGGTTCGGACGCTTTTGTCGGGCCGTTCGCGCGATTACGCATGAAGGCAGACGCGGCAGACGGCGCGCACATCGGAAATTTTGTGGAGCTGAAGAACACAAGACTTGGGAAAGGCTCCAAAGCGAGTCACCTGGCTTATTTGGGCGATTCAACCATCGGGACCGGCGTGAACATCGGCGCAGGAACCATCACCTGCAATTACGACGGCAAGAGAAAGCATCCCACCACCATCGCCGATGATGTTTTCGTGGGAAGCAATTCGACGCTGATTGCGCCAGTCACGATTTCCGAGGGCGCTTATATCGCGGCGGGTTCGACCATCACGACCAACGTCGCGGCCGATTCGCTGGCAATTGGCCGTACGCGTCAGGCGGAGAAACCGGGTTGGGCAAAAAGGCGTCGCGAACTGGCCAAGAGCAAGTCTTGAATCAGGACGGATGAGCAGGCCGCACACGCGGCTGAAGGTGGATTTCAAGAGCTACATCACTCTGATCCATATGCTGATACCGAACTGTAACCCGAGATTTCACTTTCAGAGCGGCCTTGTTCATCTTGGTCTTCGGATTGATGATAAAAGTTCGCATTTCTGTCGGACGTCCGACAGGAGTGCGCGAAACCGTAATTTGCTGAGACGTTAAATCGGTCACGGTGCCTGCGAAAAACTGTGGCTTCGACGGCGCCGGCGCCGCGGGCATAGGCGCCTGGGCCGTTTGCGCCAGCATCCACACACCGCCCCCAAGAAGGAGAGCAGCCAAAGCGCGCGCTACTTTAGGCCACATGGTGGAAGATTGAACGTTGCGATGTTACTTATGTAGCACATGTCCCAGGTGCACTGACGATGTTCTCTCACAAAACCGTACCGGGGTGGTAAACATTCGGAAGTTTCATCTCGCCAATAGCGATCAATTCGCCAGCGTGGGACAAAGCTTTGACGAACGGCGCACCGGGCCGCACCACAAAGGGTGAGGTGCGAAAATCACGGCCTTGACGGATTTGCGCTTCGGCTGACGCGTCGAAGTACTCTGACGGAAACTGGTGCAAGAGACGGGCAGAGGGAATGACGGCTTCCGGCAACCGCCCACCGGCAGCTAGTGCGCTGAGTTCGTCCAGACTCCTCGCTTCCGCCAGGGTGAATTCACCAGCCTGAGTACGTTGCAATTTAGTCAAAAGCGCTCCACAGCCCAGCTCCTCACCGAGGTCGTGCGCCAGACTGCGGACGTAGGTTCCGGCGGTGCAGGTAACGAGCACTTCGATGCTATCCCGCCACGCGCCGCGGACTTCCAGTTTCTTCACTTCCACTTCGACCGGTTTCAACTCGACGGGCTCTTTCTTCCGGGCCAGTTTGTAGGCCCGCACGCCATTGATCTTCTTGGCCGAAACAGGAGGCGGGGTCTGCATGAAGCGTCCTCGAAAGTGAGAAAGAGCCACTGTAATCAGCTCAAAATTGACGGGAATGGGTCGCCCGGTTTGGACGATCTCGCCATCCGCATCATAGGTATCGGAGATCACGCCCAACTTGATCTCGGCCACATACGTCTTATCTTCTCTTCCGAAAAACTGCGCCAGCCGCGTAGCCGTCCCGGTCATCAGCACGAGCAGTCCCGTCGCCATGGGATCCAGCGTACCGAGGTGACCGGCCCTTTTCGTATTCGCCAGCCTGCGCCAGCGGTTCACCACGTCGTGACTGGTACAACCCGCCGGTTTATCGATCAGAACGACGCCATTCATAAGCATTTCCCTGAGAATCGGCAGCTTCAGCGAGAGCCTTGCCGGGGCTGATGCTGCGTTAGGCTGATAGTTACGGGCCCAGAGCAACTGCGCACATACCCGTCCCAGCGAGGCAAAGGCACTTGGAAGAAGAGGTACTCGGAAAAGCGTACGATTCACGCCTGATGCGTCGGCTTCTGCGATACATGAAGCCCTACAAGACCGTTGTCGCGGTTTCGCTGGTACTGCTGCTGATCGATTCTCTTCTCCAGATTATCGGACCGCTGATTACCAAGCTAGCGGTCGACCGGTATTTGGTTCCCGTTGCGCATTCCCAAATGCTCGGGTTTCTTGACGGCTGGCTTTCACACAACCGATGGACCGGCCTTTCTCAACTAGCGGGCCTCTATCTGGCTGTTGTGGTTCTTGGATTTTTCTTCGATTTCGGACAAACGTACCTGATGCAATGGACGGGGCAGAAGGCAATGTTCGACCTGCGCCGCCAATTGATGGTTCACCTGCAAACACTCGATGTGGCCTATTACGACAGGAACCCTGTAGGACGTCTGGTAACTCGCGTGACGACCGATGTTGACGTGCTGAATGATTTGTTCGCATCCGGACTGGTGACGATCATCGGCGACGTCATGATGCTGTCGTTCGTAGTCATCGTGATGTTTCGCTTGAGCCCGGGAATGACGGGACTGATGCTGGCTGTGATGCCGATAGTGGTGCTAGTGACAGTGCAGTTCCGCCGGACGGCCTCACAGAGCTATCGGCGCATCCGAGTGGCGATTGCGAAGATCAATTCGTACCTGCAGGAGCATATCGCCGGCATCGCTGTTCTACAGCTTTTCAATCGTGAAGAGCGGAGCCGGCGAGAGTTCGACAAGATCAATCGCGACCATATGGACGCGTACAAAGATTCCATCACGGCTTATGGCTGGTTTTATCCTGTGGTGGAGTTTCTGGGCATGCTGGCGCTAGGTCTGCTGCTTGCCTACGGCGGCTTCCGCATCCGCCAGGGCGCGCTGACGCTAGGCGTATTGGTGGCGTTTTTTCAATACGGACTGCGATTCTTCCGGCCTATTCAGGATTTGAGCGAAAAGTACAACATCCTGCAAGGCGCCATGGCGGCGTCCGAACGGATTTTTAAGTTGCTGGACACCGCGCCCAGGATCGTAGTCTCCCTCGGTCGCCGGTAACGATACCGAGTGGCGCTCTCGACATCGAATTCGATCATGTGTGGTTCGCCTACAACGATGAAGATTGGGTTTTGCGCGACGTCAGTTTTCGAGTTGGCGCCGGGCGAAACGGTCGCGATTGTGGGCCACACGGGCGCCGGAAAGACCACCTTACCAACTTGTTGCTGCGTTTCTACGACGTACAGCGCGGGGCGATTCGCATCGGCGGCATCGACGTGCGCGCATTTCGATCTTGTCGAGCTGCGGCGGCAGTTCGGAGTGGTGCTGCAGGATGCGTATCTGTTCACGGGCACGCTGGAGAGCAACATCCGCCTGGGGACCAGCGGCATCACGCAAGCAGACGTGCGCCGCGCAGCCGAACAGGTCAATTTGCTGGAGTTCGTGGAGGAGCTACCGGAGCGAGTTCGACACTCCGGTTCGCGAGCGAGGCAACGGCTTTTCGACAGGCCAGAAACAGCTCATCAGCTTTGCGCGCGCGCTGGCACACAATCCGCGCATTCTGATACTGGACGAAGCCACTTCGAGCGTCGACACGGAAACGGAACTGAGAGTGCGCGAAGCGCTCACCAGACTGGTTTCGAATCGAACATCGCTGGTGATCGCACACCGGTTGTCCACAATACAGCGCGCCGACCGCATCATCGTCATGCACAAGGCCCAGTTGCGGGAAATGGGAACACACCAGGAACTGCTCGCCCGGCGCGGCATTTATTGGAAGCTTTATCAATTGCAGTACAAGGAGCAGGAAGTTGATGGCAGAGAGGAACTTGCGCCTCAGCAATTCTAAACTCGCAAAGCCGCCGAATCTGCTGTTTCGCGCGTTCGGCGGGCTGAAGGTACGTCAGAAGCTGGCGACTTTGCACAACATCTTTTTCTTTGTGCTTGCGACGTCCGTGTATCTTTCGTTGATTCCGCTTTTTCCGATCACCTCTCGGCCGCGCGCGACCGTGAGTTTCGGATGGTATGGAAGATCTTCTCGTCGGACCTGTCGAAGACTGGCGATCCGCTGCTGCGAGATTTGAGGCTTTACGACCTGCGCGAGGGCTCGAGCGTGCAACTGGGACTCTCACGCGAAGGTGAAGCGTTCCTGCTGCGCAACATCCCGCGTCCATCTGGCAGCAAGGGACAGACGATCTGTACCGCAACGGCAATGCGCCGGGCAATTACCGCCGCGTTACGCTTCCAAGCGCCTTCTATGAGACCGCGCTCCGTCAAGCGCGCGTCAGCCTGTTCGTCGTGCTGGGCACAATATACGCTCTATCGATAGTCGTGCTGGAGTTCATTATCATGCCGCAGTACGTGTATCAGCCGTTGACGCTGATGCTCGATGCGGACAGCGCGACGCAAAAAGAGGATCGCGAGCACGAGATGATCGAGCAACGATTCATCTTGAACGACGAGATCGGCCAGATCATGAAGTCGAGAAATGATACCGTCGCGCAGTTGCGGCGGCACGAAGACGATTTGGCGGGCGCGCTGCAAAAACTCGAGGAACAGGACCGTCTTGTCAGTCTCGGGCTGCTGAGCACCAGCGTCGCGCATGAACTGAATACTCCGCTCGCGGTGCTGCAAGGATCAATCGAAAAGCTTCTCGAGACCATTAAAGATGCACAGACACTGGAGCGTTTGAACCGCATGCTGCGCGTCACGCAACGTCTGAGAAAGATCAGCGAGGGTCTGGTGGATTTCGCCCGAGTGCGGCGGCAGGAGACCGAGGCAGTGTCTCTCTATTCGGTTAGTGAGGAGAGCTGGAATCTGGTCGCAATCGATGAAAAAGCCGCGGCCGTGACGTTTATCAACGGCGTGCAGAGGGGGGACAAAGTGCGCGGAAATCCGGACCGGCTGGTGCAGGTGTTCGTAAACTTGTTGCGCAATGCGTTGATCGCGGTCTCAAATGGCGGTGAGATTCAAGTGGATTCGAGGCGATTGCAGCGGGAGGTCAGAACTGGATCTGCTGTACCGTCACTGACAATGGTCCGGGCATTCCGCTGCACGTCCTGCCGAATTTGTTTGAAGCGTTTGTGACTACGCGGCTGGATGCACGCGGGACGGGCCTGGGCCTTACCGTCGCCGAGGGTATCGTCACGCAACATGGCGGGACTATCTCGGCATCGAACCGGCCTCGAGGAGGCGCTTCATTGGAAGTCATACTACCTGCTGCCGTTTAAGATCGCCGGGTCTGAATCGATATGAGTGAGACTACAGAACTCGCGGCCGGACTCGTCGATGTGGCAGTGCTCGACGACGACGGAGACTTCCGCACCTACATCGAGGACCTGCTGCGCGATGAAGGTTTCTATTCGGTCGAACGTTCGCTCATCCGGAAGAGCTATTTGCATCGGCCGAGATTCGGCGTGCCTGACATCGTCCTGCTGGATATGAAGATGGGCGGCGCAACCGGTGAAGAAGTCATAGAGCGGCTGCTTTCCCGCTGGCCGGACCTGTGCATCATCATCGTCACCGGCTACCCTTCGCTCGAAAGCATGCGCACCACTTTCAAGCTGCGCGTCTTCGACTATCTGGCGAAGCCGTTCTCTTTGTCGCAGCTTCGCCAGGTTCTCCAAAATGCGGTGCGAGCAGTTCAGCCTTGGGACAAACTCCGCAGGACCGCTTGCGCGAGCGCTTGGGCCACAGGATCAAGCTGCTGCGCGTCGAGCGCGACTGGTCGCTGAGAGATCTTGCGACGGCTACGAAGCTGAGCGTTTCGCAGATCAGTTCCATTGAACGCGGCACAAACTTGCCGAGCATCGAAAGCCTGCTTTCACTGTGCCGTGCCTTCGATCGCAAGCCGTCTGAGATACTCGCCTCTATAGACTTTTGAGTAGTTGTCTACGCATGGCGCGTGTGCAACCTTGCTCTTTCAACTCACGTCTGGCAAACTTGGGATGAGTTTTGCGCTCCTGGGTTGGGGCGACGTTATCTTTCTTCTCGAATTGATGCATCTATCTCGCCGCGTTCAGGCGCCTCGTTTGCGCGCTGTTTCTTACTGTTTCTGCCAGCTTCCGTTCGCTGCCGCTGCAGCAACAGCGTCGACAGCCGATTCGAAGTTTCCCTATCCTGAGAAGCTCTCGTATCACGTGGAATGGCGGTTAATCACAGCCGGTTCAGTCACGGTGGATCTGACGCGCGATAATGCCGCAGAATTGGCAGACGAACTTTACATCTGGAAAGCGCTGGATGGGTGAGTCGCCTGTATAAGGTGCTGGACAACTACAAGGCCGTTAGCGATGCGCGATTCTGCGGCACGCAGCTCCTTCCTCGACGCCGAGGAGGGTAAGCGGCACACCACAACACGTCTCACGTTTGAAAACGATCGCCACAAAGTCGAGTACGATGAGCACGACCTGGTGAAGAACTCGACCGAAAAGAAGGAGATGGACATCGCGCCTTGCACCTATGAGATCACTGGCGCGCTGGCCTCCTTCCGCGGAATGGACTTGCCGCCCGGTAAATGGGCTACATTTCCGATCACCGATGGCAAGAAGATGGCGCACGGCAAAATCGAGGCGCAAGCAAAAGAGAACGTTAAATATCGGCGGAAAGAATTATTCGACAGTCCGGTACGAAGCCTTCCTGTTCGACAACGTTCTTGTATAAGCGCAAAGGCCGGCTGCTGATATGGATGACCGACGATGCCGACCGCATACCCGGTACAGTTCCGGCTGATGATGGGTTTCCCGATCGGCACAGTAACCGTTGCAACTGGATAAGCAACAAAAAATGTAGCGCCGGCGGCCCCGCAACCTGGCCATCCTGGATTGCGTCATGATAGTGAATATGAGCTTTTCCTTGGGCCGGGTGCGGGCGCGGCGTGCTGTTCTGGCCGGCGTCGCGATGCTGTGTTTCACCGTCGCCTTACAGGCTCAGATGCAGATGAACGTCGAGCAACTGGTGGAGTTCGTCCGGTCCGAATTGGCGCTGAAGCAGAGCAACTACGATAAGCAGACGGCCGCTTATATCAAGAAGATTCAGCTTACCGAGAAGCTGACGGACAAGACGATACTTGACCTCGAGGCGCAAGGAGCTGGGCCGAGGACCGTGCAGGCGCTGCAGGAGCTTCGCGATCAAACCGTTGCAAAGAAAGCGCCTGCGCAGGACGCGACCTATTCTCCCGCGACGGCTCCCGATACAACGCTTAGCTCCGGTCCCGCAGTGGCTAGCATGGGGACGATTAGGGGCCGGTTATCCCGCCGCCCGATTCCGTTCGACAGCAGAAGATCATCGAATTGATGAAGCAGTACGCTCTGTCGTACACGCAGAATCTTCCGAATTTCATCTGTGTGGAAGTGATGCGCCGCTACATCGATCCGAACGCGGGCGACCACTTTCCGCAGCCTGGGAAATGTGCTTGCGAAAGTGAGCTACAACGAAGGACAAGAGAACTATCAGGTGTATTCGGTCAACGGGCATTACGAAGACACCACGATTGATAAGGCAGGCGCTTCAGGCGGCGCGATCTCCAGCGGCGAATTCGGCAGCTTGATGCGCGAGATCTTCGAGCCCCACAGCGAAGCGGAATTCGGCTGGGATCATTGGGCGACGCTGCGCGGCAGGCGCATGGCGGTTTTCAATTACATGATCGACAGCGGCCATTCAGCATGGTCCATCACTTACAGTGCGGGACCGGGTGACGAGCAGCGCATCATCACGGCGTACAAGGGTCTCGTTTACGCGGACGAGAATACCGGAGAGATCGCCCGCATTAAGTTTGTGGCGGTCGACATTCCTAAAACGTTTCCGGTCAGCCAAGCAACCGAGATACTGGATTACGATCAGGTGCCAATCAGCGGTCAATCGTACATTTGCCCTTTGATGGCAACCTTGAACATGACTGCCGGCCGGGAGAAAACGAAAAACGAGATCGAGTTTCGCGATTATCGTAAGTTCGGAGTTGAATCGGGCATTACTTACGATATGAAAGCGAATGCGCCGGAACCGCCTCCGTTGCCTGCGAGCAAGACCGAAGAACAACCGGCAACTGCATCGGTGCCGACATCTCCAAGTACGTCCACTAGGGCCTCAACGGCAGCTGACCAAAAGCCGGCGGCATCTGGCAGCACTTGGCAGATGCCTACGCCGCCACCTCCACCGCCTCAGCAATAGCGGTTAGCGTTCTTTCAAGAGCTGTCGCGCGGTTTCTGTCCTCTACGGCTACGACGTGCGCATTTGCACCTGTGGGACGCCAACGAGCGAACATCCTTGGGCACACGTGCCCCGTGAAGACGGATACCAGTGGAATGCTACCTGCTGCCGCGACATGTTGTCCCGCCGAATCATAGCCGACGTAAAGCTTGCTTTGCAGGATATGACTCGCAAAGGAAGCGTAGGAGCCATCGTGCAGATGCAGCAGCGGCGGGGAATCCAGCCGCGCCACGAGGGCATTCACACGTGCGGCTTCTTCGCCGCCAGCTCCCCGATCCAAAAGAACAGGCCGGCCTTGTTGAAGAAGCGACCTCAGGAGACTGAATTCGAAGTCCCCGCCGAGGCGTTTATCGGCATTTTCTCCCACTCCGAGACTGACAGTGATGTCTGCGACGGCGGGCTGGGGCGCAGGGGCGGCATAGGGTTTCGCGCCAGGCACGTCAAACACTTCCCGTAGCCATTCAGCGGTCAACTCCGGAAGACTGGCATGCGTCTCACCGCCGAAAGCACGGCTCTCGAAAAAGAAGTAGTGCGCGTCGTCGCAAATTGGAATCAGCCCGAGTTGCGTCAGCCGTGAATCGGGATCAATAACAATGGCGCCCAGTTCGTCTACCGCGACGCGTAGTTCGGCCGCGGCCGCCAGCCGCTCGCGCAGCAGGCTGCCGCGTCCATACGTAACGGCGATCGGCACGATGCGCGAATCCGCAGCGAACATTTCAGCATTCTTAACAGGGCCGACCAGGCAAATCTCGGCATCCGGAAAACGTTCCTTAGCGGCGGCTAGGGCAACACTGGTAACGGCTACGTCCGCGCCCAAAGTCACGCGTGAGAGCACGAAGACGCGCTGCACTTCCCCACCTGGAAAACGCCGAACTTGCCGCACTCTTCGGTAGCGCAGCAGCAAATCGTCGGCCCGGTATTCAGGAAGAGCTCGCGAGATGACATGTGAGAACAGCTTGGCGTAAACCTCGCAAAGCGAAGGTTCAAACAGATCGCCCAGACGTTCTATGACGATGCTGAACAGAGCCCGCGTAGCGGATCTGGCGACGAACTCCTGTTCTTCATCCAAAGCGCGCTCGATGAGCGCATCCAGAGCGCGCGACGGCCACGTCCCATAAGTCAGGCAGTCGTTAATAATCTGTTGGGCGAGTTCAATCTCCGATGTACTTGCCAATCAAAAGCCCCAAATTATCCTTGGCGGATTGCGGAATCGCCGCGCGATCCGTGATGATGGCGTGCTTCAGCGCCGATCCGCATTTGCAGGTTCTCGTTTCCGGAATGGCGGTGATCACATGCTGCACCAGCTTCGACGCATTTTCGATATTCTTGCCGAACGTCTCCATAATCTGCTCTACGGAAACCGCGTCATGCTCCGCGTGCCAGCAATCGTAGTCGGTGACCATCGCGATCGTCACATAGCAGATCTCCGCCTCGCGCGCGAGCTTGGCTTCCTGGAGATTCGTCATGCCGATCACGTCCATACCCCAGCTGCGGTAAACATTCGACTCGGCGCGCGTAGAAAATGCCGGGCCTTCCATGCAGAGATACGTACCGCCATTTTTGCTGTTGATGCCGATATGGCCCGCTGAGTGGTGGACCAGCCCGGCGAGTTGCGGACATATGGGATCTGCAAAGCTGATGTGCGCCACAACTCCACCACCGAAAAACGTCGAGATCCGGCCGCGCGTGCGATCGAAAAACTGATCGGGAATCACGAAATCGAGCGGTGCATGTTCTTCTTTCAAAGAACCCACAGCGCTGAGAGAAAGGATGCGCTCCACCCCCAGCATCTTCATACCGTAAATGTTGGCGCGAAAGTTCAACTCGGAGGGAGTGATTCGATGCCCACGTCCGTGCCGGGTCAAGAATGCCACGTCCTTGCCGTGGAACTGTCCGACGACGTAAGCGTCGGATGGTTCTCCAAATGGTGTCTGCAGCCGCATTTCTTCCTGCACTGAAGCCTGGCATGGAATAGAGGCCGCTCCCGCCAATAATTCCGATTCTCGTTTTCCTTTCCAATACCTTGTTTGCTCCTCGCGTGGCTTAGCTATTTCTGTATCAGTTCCAGCAGCACCCCGCCCGTCGAGGCAGGATGCACGAATACATAGATGTGTCCACCCGCGCCTTTGCGGGGTTCGTTTGTCGTTCGGGCGCCATTTGCCACAAGACGTTCCAGCACCGAAGGTAAATCGTCCACGCGCAAGGCGAGATGATGCAATCCGGGTCCGCGTTTATCGACAAACCTCGCGATGGTTGAATTCGCATCGGTCGCCTCCAGTAATTCGATCCTCGTCGCCCCTGGCTCCGTTCCTGCAGGTAGCATAGCGACACTGACCTGCTCCGCCTCGACAACCTCTTTCCGCGTCACCGGCATGCCGAGCAACGCTTCATAAAACTCCAGTCCTTCCTCCAGGCTGCGAACAGCAATTCCGAGGTGGTCGATTTCGACGCTCATCTGGCCGGGTCTCCCTTCGCCGAGTCAACGTGCACGCGCAACGCTGATACGGCCGCATACGGATTTTCCGTCTTGCTCGCGACGCGCATGGCGTGACGCCCGATCTCTTCCTCTGGAACCACGGTCATCAACTCGTCGCGAAGCATTTCGCGCAGCCGGACGCTCCAAGTCTCCGCGCGCGAACCTTTCTTCCCGTTCCTTTCAAAAATCGAGCGGATTTCGGCAAGCAATTCGTTCACGCCCAGGCATTCGCTTGCAACCGTGCGTCGCACAGGGGCCGCTTGGCCTTGTCAGACGGCCCTCCGACGCTCTGCATCGCGCGGATTTCCTGTTCCAGGCGATCAGCCCCAGGCTGGTCCGCCTTGTTGATCGCGAACACATCCGCGATCTCCATGATACCGGCCTTCATCGCCTGAACATCGTCGCCAAACCCGGGTGTCAAAACCAGCACCGTTATGTCGGCCAAGCGCGCAATATCTACCTCATCTTGCCCCACCCCCACTGTTTCGATGAGCACCACATCCCGCCCGGCAGCATCAAACAGCATGGCCATCTCCAAAGTAGCTTTGGCCAAACCGCCCAACCGCCCGCGTGTCGCCATGGAGCGAATGAAAACGCCCGGATCTTCATGATGATCTTGCATGCGGATGCGGTCTCCCAAGATGGCGCCGCACGAGAAAGGGCTGCTCGGATCAACGGCAATGATGGCAGCAGTTTGTCCATTGCGCCGTACCGTTTTGGCTAGCTGATCGACTAGGGTACTCTTCCCTGCTCCGGGCGGTCCCGTGATGCCGACGATCATCGCTCGCCCGGTGCGTGCGAACAATGCAGCAATAAGATCGCGCCCGGTGCTCGTTTGCGCTTCGACGAGAGTTGCGGCCCGGGCGAGCGCACGCGTATCGCCCGCTAGGATGCGGTGCTCGAGATTTTCCGGTACCGAGGTGGCCAACCTATTCTTTTAGCAGTTGACGAGCGATTACCAGGCGCTGGATTTCGCTTGTCCCCTCGCCGATCGTGCAGAGCTTTACATCACGATAAAACTTCTCGACAGGATAGTCTTTGATGAAACCGTACCCGCCATGAATTTGCAGCGCCTGATCCGCCGCGCTCACCGCCATCTCCGAGGCAAACAGCTTGGCCATCGCCGATTCTTTCGTCACCCGCTTCCCGGCATCCTTCCTGGCGCCGGCGCAATATGTCAGCCAGCGCGCCGCCTCAATCGAAGTGGCCATATTAGAGAGTTTGTCCTGGATAGCCTGGAACTCTGAAATGAATCGGCCGAATTGCTTTCGTTGCTTGGAGTATTTCAGCGCGGCCTCGAAGGCCCCTTGCGCGATACCGATCGAAAGCGCCGCAATCGAGATGCGTCCCCCGTCCAAAGTCCGCAGGCTATCCACGAAACCTTCACCCTGCTTTCCCAGCAGTTGAGTTTGCGGTAGACGGCAATCGGAGAACAGCACTTCGCCGGTTGCGCTGGCGCGCATCCCTAGCTTGTTTTCCTTCTTGCCCACGCGAAATCCGGGTGTTCCCTTCTCCAGGATGAATGCCGAAATACCGTGCTGGGATGCGGAGCGATCCGTCACCGCCATCGCGACACAGACGTCCGCGTACTGTGCGTTTGTGGTGAATGTCTTTCCGCCGTTCAGCACCCACTCGCCGTTTTTCATGCTTGCGGAAGACCGGGTTCCAGCCGCATCCGAACCCGCCTCAGGCTCTGTCAGAGACCAGCAACCGATCCATTCACCGCTCGCCAACTTCGGCACGTATTTCTGACGTTGCTCTTCCGTGCCGGCGATATAGATATGATTCGTACACAGCGAATTGTGCGCCGCCACGATCAGCGCGACGCTCGGATCCACGCGCGCAAGTTCTTCGATGATGATGGCGTATTCGATGTAGCCGAATCCCGCTCCGCCCAATTGCTCAGGGAAGATGGCACCCATAATCCCGAGCTCTCCGGTTTTTTTTATCACCTCAAGAGGAAACGTCTGGTTCTCATCCCATTCGAGAACGTGAGGCGCGATCTCGGCTTCCGCGAAATCGCGAATCGACCTTCGGAGCTGCGTTTGCTCCGCCGTGAATTCAAAATCCATATAGTTGATAAGGTGCCCGGTTAGGCAACTTCGTCGAGAATCGCCGACGACAGCAAGTAACAGCGGCCGACGGCTGAATCTTTGGCCAGCTTATCACCCGGAAAGCGCTTCACACGACTTCTGGAGTTGTTCCCGAGCGAGAATAGTAGATCGCAAGCTTCTCGCATCTCCGCATTCTCCATTGATCGATGTCTACGGTAACGCCTGCCTCGTCCGAAGAACTAGCCCAAATTCTGAAAGAGGCTGCATCCTGTTCTCAGACCATAAACGTTACGGGAAACAGCAGCAAGAAGCTCATGGGAGGTCCTATCTTACAGGCCGATACCCTGATCTCCACATCCGGATTGCAAAGTGTTCTCCACTATGAGCGCAATGACCTTACCATCAGTGTGGAAAGTGGCGTGCCTTTCTCCGAAGTGCAAGCGTTGTTGGCGCGCAACGGTCAGATGATTGCCCTTGATCCGCCGTTCTTTTCTCAAGCCACGATCGGCGGTGTCATCGCATCGAATTCCAGTGGTCCTCTACGCTGCGGCTTCGGTACGGCGCGTGATCTGGTGATCGGCATGTCCTTCATCACGCTGGAAGGAAGACTCGTGAAGACAGGCGGCATGGTTGTGAAAAACGTCGCTGGCCTCGACATGGGCAAACTGATGATCGGCAGCTTCGGGACATTGGCCGCAATTTACAGCGTCAATTTTCGTGTGCACTCGTTGCCGCCCGCAACGAGAACCTTCCTCTTCAGCTTTGCCGATCTGAAGTCCGCTCTTGAACGTCGTGACGCGATCGCACGAAGCGCTCTGCAGCCCATTGCGATCGATCTGATCTCGCCCGCCGCCGCGGCGCGTTTTGACCTGAGAGGATACGTGCTGGCCATAAGAGCGGGCGGGAGCCGGACCGTTCTCGATCGTTACGAGCGCGATCTTTCAGGTAGCGAACATCTGTGCGAGGACGCCGAGAGCGGCTTTTGGCAAAAAGTGCAGGAATTCACGCCGGAGTTTCTTCGGCGTCAGCCGGCAGGCGTTGTACTTCGTATTTCCACCGTCGTCAGCGATCTTGCGCCTTTGCTCCAGTTGATAACCGGTCCGTGCATCGCACGTGCTGCATCGGGCGTAACGTATGTATATCTCACGAACTCGCCAGGTCTGGCTCTCCTGTGGACAACTGCGGCAGAAAGAAACTGGCGTGCGGTGGTAGAATTCGCCCCCGATGATGTCCGCAGCAGCAGCGAACTTTGGCTGCAGGCCTCTTCGCCTCGTAACGCCGATACGTTTGCCATGATGAGTAAGGTAAAGCAGATGTTTGATCCCGGATTGCTGTTAAATCGTTCGCGGCTCTATGGCAAACTCTAGCGCGGTTGAGATAGCGCCTGACCGGGGGTCGCAAGGTCCCGCGCAGTCGGACCTCGACAAGTGCGTCCACTGTGGATTGTGTTTGAACGCGTGCCCCACGTACCGTGAGCTGGGCGTTGAAATGGATTCGCCACGCGGGCGCATTTATCAGATGAACGAAATAGCCCAGGGCGCGTCAATCACGCCGTCGCACATTCTTCACCTGGATTTATGCCTAGCCTGTCGCGGCTGCGAGACGGCGTGTCCTTCGGGCGTGCCGTATGGCCGCATGATCGAAGCCGCCCGTGTCCAGATCGAGAGCCGCCGAAAGCGATCGTTCCTGACCCGTGCATTTCGGCGCTTCATCTTCGAGCGCGTCCTGCCCTCGCGCACGGCTCTCCAGATAGCCGGCGCTGCGTTGTATCTTTACGACGCCTCCGGTCTGCGTGCCTTTACGCGGGCCAGCGGCATTCTGAAGCTGTTCGGGACCCTGGCCAACCTCGAAGCGCTTTCGCCGCACGCCGAAATTCCCTTCTTCTACTCACAATTTGGAAAGACCTTTCCCGCTGTCGGGCCGAGGCGCTACCGCGTTGCATTGCTCGCCGGATGCATTGCGAATATCGCATTTGCGCGACTGAATGAGGCTACCGTGCGCGTCCTGCAGAAGAATGGCTGCGAAGTCGTCATACCGGGCGGCCAAGGCTGTTGCGGGGCGCTCCATCTTCACTCGGGCCTGAATGAGCAGGCCGGCGCTCTCGCGCGCACCAATATCGACGCCATTCCCGCGGCCGAGTTCGACGCCATCCTGACCAATGCTGCCGGATGCGGCTCAACCTTGAAGGAATACGACGAACTGCTGGCGCACGACGCCGCCTATCGCGAGAAAGCGCGCGAGTTCAAAAACCGCATGAAAGATGTGACGGAGTTTCTCGCGTCGATAGACCTTAACCGGCATATGGGAAAGGTCAACGCTGTCGTCACCTACCAGGATTCCTGTCACTTGGCGCATGGTCAGAAGATCAAGGATGCACCACGCAAGCTGCTGAAGGCGATTCCCGGTCTCACGTTCCGCGAAATGCCGATGGCGGACCTCTGCTGCGGCAGTGCCGGCATCTACAACGTCGTGCAGAACGAGATGGCGATGCAGATACTGGAGCACAAAATGGAATCCGTTGACAGGACCGGCGCTTCACTCATTGCAACAGCCAATCCGGGCTGCATGCTGCAGCTTAGCCGCCGGCGCCCGCCTCTACGGAAAAGGACAGCGGGTTGCTCACGTGGTTGAAGTATTGGACGAGGCTTATCGAAACGCCGAGCCGGTTAGTCCCGCGACCGCGTCTTAAGACTGGTCCGCACCTGATGGCAAATTACCGAGCGAACTGGCAGTTTGGGTTCATTTCGAGCAACAACGTGCCGGTTTTCTAGACGAGGTTTGCGGTACAAACAACGAACTCCGGGCGCAAATTGAAGACCTCATTGGGTCTTATGAGGAAGCCGGGAGTTTTCTGGAAGAATCAGTCGCGGCGAGCGCCCGAGAACCGTTCGATCCTGAAGCGTTACACGTTCCATCGCCCTTTCAATTCGTCCATCCATTTAGGAGGGCCAGTGTAATTAATGCGGCTGCCTGCTGCTTCGCTTCGACGCTTTCGCCGTACTGCGTGCCCATGTCCACGTATGGCGCAAAGATTCGGGTAGTCTTAGGCACCGCACTACCACAGGCGCTGACGCCAATCCACGCCTTATGAACGTTTTTTGGAGTTCCACGTTCGGCGCTCCGAGCACTCAGCTCGGTTCTCGTGGATATTATCCGGCTTGAATGGCTTGTTGGAGGATGTCCGAAAGATCGTAGAAAAGGAGCGACTCACCCCAGAGCCTGTGATAGGTTCTGGGAAATTTTTCTGACAGGAAAAAAGGAGAGTCGTTTTGAGGCAATCAGGAGAGGGACACAGAGAGAGTGACAGGACCGGAGGCGGAACGAGCGGTCCAGATCTCACTGCCGATGGCGGAAGTGCTGACAAGCCTGGAACAAGGGCTGGGTGAGTTGGTGCGAAAGGTGGGGCGGCTATTCATCGAGTCGGTGCTGGAGGCGGAGGTAGAACAGTTAGCCGGATCTCGCTCGCGCCGGATACAGGATCGGCAAGCCTACCGCTGGGGAGTGGAGCAAGGCTCGTGTCTGATTGATGGCCAGCGGGTGCCAATCGTGCGGCCGCGCGTGCGTGAGTGCGGGGGCAAAGAGCTGCCCTGGGGACCTATCAACTGTTTCAGCGTGTGTCGCCGGCGGAGGAAACCGTGTGGAGCAACATCATGCGCGGGCTCAGCATGCGCGATTACAAGCTGATGCTGCAAGCAGTTTATGGATGCCTATGGTTTAGAGAAGAGCACTATCAGCGAACGCTTTGTGGAGGCTAGCCGCAAGAAGTTGGAAGAGCTGATGAGCCGTTCGCTCGAGCATCTGCAGCTCTGCGCCGTGCTCATGAATGGAACGATCTTCAAAGGCCAGCATCTGGTGGTGGCGATCGGCATTGACGCATTGGGCAAGAAAGTGGTGCTGGGGCCTGGTGCAAGGGGCCACCGAGAATGCGAAAGCCGTCAGCGGACTGGTGGATCACCTGGCCGAGCGCGGGCTCGACTTCGGTCAGCCGCGCTTGTACCTAGTGGACGGAAGCCGCGCCTTACGTGCCGCTATAGAGCGGCATGCCGGGGAGGCCGCCTTCTTCCAACGCTGCCAGGTCCACAAGATTCGCAACGTCCTGGCGTATGTGCCGGAGACCCATCAGCACTGGTTCAAGCACAAGCTCCGATTGGCCTATGCGCAAGCCGATGCCGGCGACGCCCGGCACGCCCTCTACCGGGCTGCATGACGAGTTCAACGAACTCAATCCCAGTGCCGCCGCCAGCCTGATGGAAGGTCTGGAGGAAACGCTAACCGTGCATAAGTTGGAAGTCCATGCTCGGCTGCGGCGCTCTTTGAGCAGCACCAACGGAATCGAATCCAGTTTCTCGGTGGTGGACACCATCTGCCGCAAAGTAAAACGCTGGCAAGGGAATGATCACCGCCTGCGCTGGGTCGCTTCCGCACTGTTGTATGCTGAATCGCGCTGGAACCGGCTGCATGGCTATCGCCAGCTGCCATTGCTAATCCATAACCTTCAACGCGCCTATCAGCTTCGTTGTGGTTTGAACGATACTTTGACGACCGCCCATTCGGCCGCCTGAGTCTCACGTTTGGAGCCGCTCCTTTTCAACGGAAATA
>CAVSTO010000028.1:0-65014 GCA_963730865.1 uncultured Acidobacteriaceae bacterium
CCCTCAAACGACTTGCAAAACTCGCGGTGGACCGCTTGGAACCTTGCCGGGTGGGGAAAACCGCTGGGACAGACAACGTTTTGCACTCGCGAACGAATTGGGCTTTCGTTTTCGAGTTTTTGCGGCGCTCGGCAAAACGAAGTCAGGAAGCTGTGAAACAAAGCCTTCGTGTCGCCGGTCGAAGTTGAGCTCTTTGAGCAGTACATATTTATTTCGAAAGCCGGAGGGATTTGTAGGATGGAAGTGCATGGCGAGGCCAAGCAGTAAACCGCCGGCGCGTGGGTTAATCGTGTTTCTTGCGCCTGAGCGACCGAGTTTTCGCGGATGACATTTCGGGTTCATGCCGTTTGCGGCTGGCGCAGCTTAAAGTAGCGTTGCAGGTTATAGGTCAAGGTGACCCAGAGTGCTTCTGTCTGGGCCTTGGCCAAGCCGCGGCAGCGCAGGCGGGTCCACTTCAGTTTGTCCTTCAACCAGGCATGCGGAAACTCCGCTATCGGGGCGCGTTGTTTGTAAATGGCTTTGCCTGACTCACTCGCCATCTTGGCGTGATAGGCTTCCACGGCGGGCGGTTCGCGGCGCAGACTGACGGCGCGTCCATGCTTCTCCATGGTGTTTTGGGGTGTGCAGTGAGATCGGGCCGGACAGGCTAAACAATCCTCCCGGGCGGCGGCGTAGTGGGAACTTTGCAGCCCATTGGCATCCATCTGAACCCGTCTGAACTGTAGCGGCTTGCCTTGCGGACAGATCAGTTGATTGGCTGTTTCATCCAGGCGGAACGCGGGCGGCCCGTAAGCAGCCGCAATGCCGTGCGCCATGATTTGCTTGCCCGCAGGCCGCCAACTGCCATAGAAGTCCACGCCGCGTTCGGCCGCTCCCTGGACAGCCTCGCGCGTCGTGAAATCACCGTCGGCTATCACTTGCTGGGGATACGCCGCCTGCGTGGCCTGTAGGCGATCGAGGGCGGGTAGCAGATGATGGGCATCGGAGGGTTGCTTGCTCACCGCCACGTCAACAATGAGCTTATGCTTTGCGTCCGCCGCCAGTTGCACGTTATAGGCCGGGGCCAGACCGTGATCGCCCAGACGCATGAACTGCGCATCCGCATCGCTGGCGGAAGCTTGGCACGGCTTATCTCGTTCCCATTTCTTTTCCTGCTGCAGACGCTCTACTTCCGCCAACGCTTGTTCCAGATGCTCGCCGCGCTCGCGGGCCGCACGCCGCTGGGCGGCGGCCTGGCAGCCATAGACTGTTCCGCTTCGTCCTGTTGCAGAGTTTCAATGTGTGCGCGCGCCACTTTCAGGTGTTCGCGAATCTTGCCGGCGCGCGAGAACGTTTTCTTGTTCGCGGCCGCACGTACTTTCGTGCCATCCACCGTCACGCGCTCCAGCGTAATCAGCTTTTCCATCGATAACATTGCCAGCACCTGCGTAAACAAATCCTGCAACGCCTGTCCATGCCATACCCGGAAGTCCGAAAGCGTGTGGTGATTGACCGTCTTCAAGCCCATCAACCAGCGCAAGCCGGGTTCATAGGGGCACTCGCGTTCGATCTGCCGTGCTGACGAGATTCCGCGTGAGTAGGCATAAATCCAGATTGCGATTAACAGCCGTGGCTCCCACATATTCCGGCCCGCATGACCCTCCACTGCTTTCACCTCACTGTGAAAACCGTTTAGATCCATCCGCCCCAGTAACGTCCAAACGTTCCGCGCTGGATGATCGGCTCCGATCAACTGCTCCACATCCACCGGCTCCAATACGATTTGCTGCCGGTTGACCGGTTCGAATCTGGGCTTGCTTCCCTGCTCCATTTGCTCCAGTTTACGGCTCTCCAGAACATTTGAGAAAAAAATGTTTGATTATTTCACAGCTTCCTGTCCCGGGGTTTTCGCGTTTTCTGATGGTCGAAGAAGTTCGATTCTGAATTTGCAAGTGGCTCTCCTGGAACGCGTCCAAAGAGCCGCAAGCAGGCCATTGTGACGGTTTCTTAAACGCTGCGTCATACAATTCGAATTCGGGAAGAAAATGCTTTTTCAACTGTCTGGCACCAAGGCTCCGGAAGTAGATCTGGACACAACCTACGACGCGGTGGTGGTCGGATCGGGGGCCGCCGGAGGCATGGCGGCTCACGTTCTCACCTCGCAAGGCATGAAAGTTCTGCTGCTGGAAGCGGGGAAGCAGCAGGACACAAGCAAGATACTGCATTCCATGCAGTGGCCGTACGATCATCCGCGCCGGGGCAACATGCCGCCCGAGTATCACGCGCTCACGACCAACGAATACAGTTTTCGCAAGCCGCCGGTCGCGCAAGGCTTGCCGAACCCGAAAGTGGAATCGTATGTTCAAGGTTGGGGTTTTTCGGACTACAGCAAAACGCTGGTAGTGAACGACAAGGAGAATCCGTACACGGGGACGCGCTACGCCTGGGTACGATCTCGCGTAGTAGGCGGCAAGACGAACCTTTGGGGGCGGCTTGCGCTAAGGCTTTCCGATTACGATTTCAAAGCGAAGGATCACGACGGCTATGGAGAGAACTGGCCCATTTCTTACGCCGACGTTTCCCCGTATTATGACCGCGTGGACCAGTACCTCGGCATTTCGGGGCATCCAGAGGGCTTGCCGCAAATGCCGGATGGTATATATCAACGCCCGCTGAAATTGAACTATTCTGAACTGCATCTGCGGAATACGTTGAAGGGCATGGATCGCGTGCTGACGCCGTACCGCGCGGGCGTTACCACCGACGGTTTGAAGCACAACAAATATCGCAGCCGGTGCTACGGGCGCGGGGCTTGTAACCGGCACGTGGGCGGATGTGACATTCATGCGGCGTTCGATTCCCCCACCGGTTTGATTCGTCCGGCCATGGACACGGGTAACCTGACGCTGCGGCCCAATTCGACAGTGTACGAAGTGACCGTAGACAAAAACACCGGCAAGGCGACGGGCGTTTCGTTCCTGGACAGCGAGACGCGGCAGAGTTATCAGGCCAAAGCCAAAGCGGTTTTGCTGGCGGCGTCTACTTTGGAATCGGCCCGCTTGATGCTGCTGTCGAAATCGAGTTTGTATCCGAACGGCATTGCGAACTCGAGCGGCCATGTCGGGCACAATTTCTGCGAGCACATTATGGGGCCGTCGGTGGCGGGCCTCATGAAAGAGCTGATCGGGAAGCCGCGCACGCTGGACGATGGCCGGCCGGGCGGTTTCTATATTCCGCGCTTCCGCAACATCACGACCCGCCAGAAGGACTTCATCCGTGGCTATGGATTTGAAGGCGGCGGCGGAACCGGCATGATTCCGGGCACGGCGTACACCATTCCAGGGTTCGGAGAAGAGTACAAGAAGAACGTTCGCGCTTACGCCGGCGCGACCATTGAGATTGGCGGGTTCGGCGAGGTGCTGCCGCGCTTTGAGAATTACGTCGAAATCGACCCGAACGTGAAAGACGCGTGGGGCGTTCCCGCGCTGAAGTTCAGCTACAAGTTCGGTGAGAACGAAATGAAGATGGCCGCGGACATGGCGGTAACCGGGCGCGAAATGTTCGAAGCCGCGGGCTTCGAGATTGTTTCCGTGTCGAAAGATCCCCTGCCTGAAGGATGGTCGATTCATGAGCTGGGAACGTCGCGCATGGGGAACGATTCGAAGACTTCGGTTGTGAATCAGTTCCAGCAGTGCCACGATGTGAAGAATCTTTTGGTGGTGGACGGCAGCACGCACGTTTGCGCGTCGGCGCAGAACCCGACGTGGACGATTATGGCCTTGTGCTGGCGGTCCTGCGATCACCTGGCGGACCAGATGAAGAAGGGCGAGGTCTAGCATGGAATTACATCGACGTGACCTGTTGAAAGCGCTCAGCGCGGCGGCCTTCACAACTCTTCAATTGCCGGCGGCGGATGCGAATGCGCCTCTCTTTTTCACACGGACAGAGTTCGCGACCCTGGATGCGCTGACGGATTTGATTGTGCCTAGCGACGAACATTCGCCGGGAGCGCACGAGGCGGGCGTTGCGGCATATATCGACCGGACCGTGGCGGAGGCATTTCTTCCCGAGAATAAGACCTCGTGGCGCAAGGGGCTGGCAGCGATCGAGGAGGAGGCCAGTGCGACGTATCAACGGCCTTTCATGGAAATCGGCAAGGATCAGCAGACGAAACTGCTAGGGAAGCTGGCGGCAGCGGAACACGATCCGAAGTCCCCGGCCGAGAAGTTTTTCACCCAACTGAAAGAGACGACGGCCTTTGCTTACTACTCGTCGTCCATTGGCATTCATCAGGACATGAACTACAAGGGCAACGTGCTGCTGGACAAGTTCGTGGGGTACGACGCGACTTGAAGCTTCTGAGTCTGGTTGCCGCAAGCGCTCTGTTTCTGGGCGCCACAGCGACTGAACCGCCCAATGTTGAGGCCGCCCTGCGATCGATCCGGCCGGCAGATCTCAAAGGCGATCTTTCCTTTCTGTCTTCAGACGCGCTGCAGGGGCGGTACACGCCATCGCCCAGCTTGGATGTGGCGGCCGAATTTATCGCCTCGCAATTCCGCGCCGCGGGGCTCGAGCCAGGCGGCAATCAGGATTATTTCCAGATCGCGGACATGGTGGATCGCCGCATGCCGGCTCCTTTCGCTATGACGCTGCAGGACGGCTCCAAGACGTCGGCCGTACAGGCCGCCGACATTGGCGTGGTGACGGCGAATGGCGGGGCGAATATCGAGCGAGCGCCGGTGGTTGTGTTTGCCTCGCGGGACCCTGAATTGATTAAAGGCTTCGATTTGACCGGCAAAGCGGTGATTGTTCCGACGCGGCCGAGCGGAAAAGTTTCCAACACCGATCGCCTCATGCTGTACAAGAAACGCCTGGCCTTCGATAAGGCGGTTACGAGTTCCGGGGCCGCGCTGGAAGTTCTTGTCGGGAAAGAGTCACGCCATCCGCGAACAAGGCTGTTGAGCGCCGAACAAGCGCAGCAGCATCTCACTCCGGTAGTGAATGTCGCTTCGGATGAGTTGCAGAAATGGGTGGAGCATCCAGGCGAGGCCGGCGAGAGCAGGAGCGTCTCGCTCAACATACCGGCGCCTGAGGATCAGAAAGCGGCGCTCAAAAACGTAATCGGCGTACTGCGTGGGTCTGATCCGAAGCTGAAAGACACCTACGTGCTGGTGACGGCGCATTATGACCACATCGGAACGAGTGAAACGGGCAAGGATCTTTCGGAGAACCGGACCCAGGATCCGAACGATCATATTTATAACGGCGCGAACGACGATGGAAGCGGCACGGTATCAGTTATCGAAATCGGCAAAGCGCTCGCAAGGTCGAAGTTGCACCCGAAGCGCTCTATTGTGTTCATGACCTTCTTCGGTGAAGAACGAGGGGACATTGGATCGGGCTATTACGGCGCGCATCCTATGTTTCCGATTGCCAAGACTGTCGCCGACATTAATCTGGAACAAGTGGGGCGGACCGATTCGACCGTTGGCCGGCAGTTTCACACCGCAAGCCTGACCGGCTTCGACTATTCGGACGTAACAAAGTATTTCGAACAAGCCGGGCGAGCGCTCGGGATCAAAGTCTATATGGATAAGGATGCGAGCGACGCTTATTTCGCGCGCAGCGACAACGCGGCGCTGGCGCTGCGAGGCGTGCCCGCGCATACCTTGTGCGTGGCGTACGATTATCCCGATTATCACGGCCTGGGAGACGAGTGGCAGAAGATCGACTACGACAATATGGCGCAGATCGACAAGATGGTGGCGCTGGGGTTGTGGAATATAGCCAACAGCACGACGGCGCCCAAATGGAATGCGCAGAACCCGAAAACGGCCCCATTCCGGGAGGCGCAAGCGCAGAACGCACATCCCTAAGAGCGAGGAACAAACGGATGCGCGGTTGCGTAAGCTTCTTTGGATGACGGGGAAATGATCACTTTTCTGGTTTGGTGCGCATTGTTGTTCTTTTGCTGGCCGCTGGCTTTACTGGCCCTGGTACTGTATCCGATTGTGTGGCTGCTGCTGGTACCGTTCCGCTTGCTGGGCATTGCAGTGCATGGAGTCCTGGCACTTGTGAGCGCCATTATTTTTCTGCCGTTTCGCTTGATTCGCAGCATCGCATAGCTGATTGGTTCGCTGAGTTCAGGGCCTGTTTGAGGGCCGCTACGCGAGACCGGCTCACGGTTCCCGAAAGGATCCGCGGCTCCCGCGCTGCCCGGCCGACGTGTACTTCCGGAACAACTTGGAGACTCCGCAGGTCAGCGATTCTCGATGCATCTTTACTCGCTGCAAACAGAATCCTGATCTGAGGTTTAGCGGCGGCTTGTAATTGTGAGAGCAGCGCGAGGCGGTCCGGCCACTTACCTGTACCCGCGGCCGTTAGCAGGCGGTCCACCTGAGGAAATTGCTTCAACACTGCAATGGCGCGGGATTGATCCGCAACCGTATCGAAAGCGCGATGAAAGGTCAGGGGAGTGCCGGGGACCGCCGCCGAAATCTCACGTAGCGCCTGCTCATCTATTTCGCCGTTGCGAGTGAATCCGGTAACAATGCCGTCGATGCCGAGCCGCGAGAATTGTGCTGCGCTCTCTTGCAGGTCCTTGAGTTCGGCCGCGCTCTCGAGCGACATCGAGGGCTTGTGCCGGAGCATGACACGCACGGGGATGGAAACAGCTTGCAAGACATCCGCCACCACATGCAGGGAAGGCGTCAAACCAGCGTGCTCCGGGGCGGCCAGCAATTCCAAACGATCCGCGCCGCCCGCTTGCGCTTCCAAAGCCTCCTCGATACAGGTGACAATCACCTCCAGCAGTGAATTCAAAACGCGGGCTCCAGCAGATGCCTTCTTTCCGTCTACGTCATTATCCGCCTCGCCGCTTTCGCGTCACTGCCGCGGATTGAGCGGGGGCGGATTCGGCGCGGTCACCGCGACGGGCTGTGGTAACTGCGCAGGGCCGTTGGGCGTCCATTTCGGCTGCTTGACTAGCAGGTCTTTCATCTTTGGAAGCTGAGCGGCATCCCATCCACCGCCGAGAGCCATGATGAGCTGAACGCTGGCGGTCATCTGACGGAGCTGAATCGTGACCTCGGTTTCGCGGTTCGAAAGCACGCTGGTTTGCGCGCTGATGACGTTCAAATAACTATCGACGCCGGCCTTGAAACGAGTCTGGGAGAGATCCAAATAGTGACTCGAAGAAGCGACCGCGGTGTGCTGCTGTCCCGACTCCGTCGACAAGAGGCGGAGTGCAGCCAGATTGTCTTCGACCGATTGGAATACCGTCAGGACCGTCTGGCGATAGCTGGCGACGGCGGCATCGTAAGTCGCTTGCGCTTGCTCGTTCACGGCCCGGCGTGCGCCGACATCGAGCAGCGTCCCGGCTAATTGCGGGCCAAGGGACCAAAAGCGGCTGGGCCACGTGAACCACTGCGCGATGTTAGCGGTTTGGAAGCCGCCCTGGGCGCTGAGCGTCAGAGTTGGGTAGTAAGCCGAGCGGGCCAGGCCCAGTTCCGCATTAGCCGCGGCCACTTGGCGCTCGGCGGCGGCGATGTCGGGGCGCCTCTCCAAAAGTTCCGATGGCAGAGCCAGAGGAACGTCGGGAGGCTTCGGTACAAATGGCGCGACGGGGAGCGAAAATGCGGCGGGCGGTTTGCCGATCAGCATGGCGATGGCGTGCTCATACTGAGCTCGTGAAACGCCAACGTCCGTTGCTTGCGCGGTCGCCGTATCCAGTTGCGTTTGGGCTTGCGACACTTCTTCCTCGGAATCGATGCCTAGCCGGAACAGGGTTTGGGTCAACTCGAGGCTGCGCCGGTAATTAGCGAGCGTGTCATCGAGGACCTTGCGTTCGGCATCGAGCGCCCGAACCTCAAAATAATCTTCAGCTACCTGGGCTTGCGAGCTCAACAGCGCGGTAGCAACGTCCGCGGCGCTGGCCTGAGCTTGAAAAGCATTCGCCGCGATTTGATTCCTGACACGATGCCACAGATCGACGGTGTAACTGGCGTCGAAAGGTAGCGAAAAATTGTTGATCGTCCCTTTGATGCCATTCGATGCCGCCGCAACTCCCGTACCGCCGGAGCTTGTCGACCCCGTGGTGGTCGTACCCGTCGAGGTAGTCCCCGTGCTCGTGGTGGTTCCCGTAGTTCCTGTGGACGTTGTAGTCGAGGTGGTTCCGGATCCGCTCACGACTGTTGTTCTGGATGTCTGTGAGAAGCGGGAATTGGTATAGGACATGGAGGTACCGATCGTGGGAAACAGAGCGGCTCGCGCGGATACCACCAGCGAGCGGGCGGTACGGTAGTTAGCTTCCGCGGCGGCCAGGCTCTGATTCGAGATCTGAACCTGCTCTTCGATGGCATTCAGTTGCGGGTCGTTGTACATCTCCCACCACTTGGCCCGTAGCTTGTCGTCTCCGGGTTGCGCGATTTTCCAGCCTTCCCCTTCCTTGTAATCTTGCGGCGGAGCTTCCTTGAATGCGGAGGGTGTCTGCGCCGCTGGCCGGGCGTACTTGGGTCCCGGATTACACGCGGATAGGAGGGCCCCGAGCGCCACTACGGCTGCCGCTCCTAAGTAACCGCCCGGCAACGCACGCGCGATGACCTGGCGATTTCCTCTCTGTGTCGACCAGGTATCGCTTGGCTGCCGGGCTATACGTGCTCGATTAGTTCTCAATTTCATCGCTGACCTGTCCAATCCAACGTCGAAGATAAATGGGGCAATTCACCAGCTTGACGTCGTGATTCGCTTGACTGGAGAAATACTGAACTGCTTTTCGATCGACCAGCGTGACTTCACTTAGATCGATATAGACTCGTCGGTGCTCTCCGCGGGCTTGAGAGATGGAGTGCTCGAGGTCGGGCAACGCGTCCTCGCTGAACTTGCCATTGAGCAACAGCGTAATGGCGCGTTCGGCTGGGTGAGTTTCGAGCGTGATCTTGTAATGCGCTTCCATATAGCGGCTAGCTCACTGGACTAACTCACTGGCCCCACGGCTTCGGCAGGCGCCTCCGGCAACCGGCCGCCGCGCATTCCGTTCAGCCAGAGGCTGAAGCGGTCCATATAGAGATAAATCACAGGAGTGGTGTAGAGGGTAAGGGCTTGACTGAAAATCAGGCCGCCTACGATGGTGATTCCAAGCGGGCGGCGCAACTCGGAGCCTGTTCCCGTTCCGAGCGCCAACGGCAGGCCTCCGAGCAGGGCGGCCATGGTGGTCATCATGATGGGGCGGAAGCGAAGCAGCGAGGCTTCGAAGATGGCTTCCTTAGGAGTTTTATGATCGCGGCGCTCCACCTCGAGAGCGAAGTCGATCATCATGATGGCGTTCTTCTTTACGATGCCGATCAGCAGAATGATTCCGATGAGCGCAATCACGCTTAGCTCGGTATGCGTAAGCAGCAGCGCGAGAATGGCGCCTACTCCGGCGGAGGGCAGCGTGGAAAGAATCGTGATGGGATGAATCAGACTTTCATAAAGGATGCCGAGCACGATGTATACAGCGGCGAGCGCGCCGGCGATCAGCACAGGCTCATTAGATAGCGATTCTTGGAACGCTTGCGCCGTTCCCGTGAAATTCGTGTTGATTGTGGAGGGCATTCCCGCCTTCTCCTCCATTGCGTTGATGGCAGTTACTGCCTGACCGAGCGCTACGTTAGGCGGCAAGTTGAACGACATCGTAATGGACGGAAACACGCCCGAGTGATTGACGGTCAGCGCGGCGGTCGAGGCCTGGAAATGGGTGAAGGTTGCGAGCGGTATAGCGGCTCCGGTGGAAGAGGTTGCATAAATCTCCTTCAGGCCATTCGGGTTCTGCCAGAAGACCGGATCGACTTCCATGACCACGAAGTATTGGTTCATGGGCATAAAGGTTCTGGCGATCTCGCGCTCGCCAAATGCATCGTAGAGGATGTTGTCGAGGCTCTGCGGCGTGACGCCGACACGAGCCGCCGTGTCGCGGTCGATGACAAGGTTCGCTTCCAGGCCGTTATTCTGCTGATCGCTGTTGACGTCGACCAACTCGGGCATCTTCTTCATCAGGTTCAGAAGAATGGGCGCCCAGTGCGTCAATTCCGTCAAGTTGTCGCTCTGTAGGTTGTACTGATATTGCGCCGCGGTCGAGTGGCCGCCGACCCGCACATCCTGCGAGGCTTGCAGGAAAAGAGTCACGCCCGGCACGGTGGCCAGCTTGGGCCGCAAGCGGTTGATGATCTGGTCGGCGGACACTTTGCGTTCATTGAGGGGCTTCAGAGCAATGAAGCACCGGCCAGTGTTGGTGGTTGTTCCAGCGCCGCCTCCGCTGAACGCCTGGACCGTCTCTATGCCCGGATCGTCTTGAACAATCTTCGCCAGTCGAACGATCTTCCGCTGCATGGCCTGAAACGACGTGCTTTGGTCCCCTATAAAGTTGCCGCTCATACGCCCGGTGTCCTGCTGCGGGAAAAAACCCTTCGGGACGACCATATACAGGTAAATATTGAGACACAAGGTCCCGATGGCAATCAGCAGAACCAGCGCGGAATTCCGCAGGACCCAGGCGAGACTGTGCTCGTAGCCCTTGAGAATGAAGGTGAAGACTTTCTCGCTGGCGTTGTAGAGCCTGCCGTGTTCCTTTCGATCGGCGAGCAGCCACGCGCACATGGTCGGCGTGGTGGTTAAGGAGACCAGGAGCGAAACGAGGATGGTCACCGACAGCGTGACGGCAAACTCACGGAAAAGCCGCCCGACAATACCGCCCATCAGGAGAATCGGAATGAAGACTGCCACTAGCGAAATGCTGATGGAGAGAACTGTGGAACCGATTTCCGATGCGCCTTTCAGCGCAGCCTCTATGGCGCTCAAGCCCTTTTCGCGATAACGCGTGATGTTCTCCAACACCACGATGGCGTCATCGACCACGAACCCCGTCGAGATAGTCAACGCCATCAGAGACAAATTGTCGATGCCGTAGCCGAGCAGGTACATGACGCCGCAGGTTCCGATGATCGAGACGGGCACGGCGACACTCGGGATCAGCGTGGAGCGAATATCGCGCAGAAACAGGAAGACGACTAATACGACCAGCACCACTGAAATCATCAGCGTTCGTTCGACATTTTTGACCGAGGCCCGGATGGTGATCGTCTGATCCAGCGTGATGGTCATATCGATGGCCTGGTTGATGGAGGCGTGTAACTGTGGAAGCGCGGCCTTGATGCCGTCTACCGTATCGATGATGTTTGCGCCAGGCTGGCGGAAGATGATGAGCAAGGCTGCGCGCTTGCCATTCGCGAGCCCAAGCGAGCGAAGCGTTTGCACCGAATCAGTGACCTTTGCCACGTCAGAGAGCCTGACCGGCGCTCCACTATATTTGACAAGCAACGGCTGGTAATCCACGGCATGCATCAATTGATCGTTTGCATTGATAAGCCAACGCTTCGAATTATCTGAGAAGCTGCCCTTCGCTTCATTGGCCGTTTGGGCTGCGATGGCAGTGCGAATATTATCGAGGCTCAGGCCGAAGTGCTGTATTTCGGTGGGATTCACGTCTATGCGAACCGCGGGAGCGGAACTGCCGCCGGCGATCACCTGTCCGACACCCTTGATCTGAGAAATTCGCTGCAGCAAGATTGTCGAAGCCGCATCGTAGAGCGCGGGAGGAGGCAGCTTGTCGGAGCTGAGCGCGATGATCATGATGGGCGCATCGGCCGGATTGACTTTGCGATAGGTCGGATTACCGGGTAAATTGGCAGGCAGATATCCACGCGCGGCGTTAATGGCCGCCTGGACATCTCGGGCAGCCGCGTCGATGTTACGGCTGAGCTCGAATTGCAGGGTGACGCTGGTCTGTCCGAGCGAGCTCGACGACGTCATCTCCGTTACTCCGGCGACGCGTCCGAACTGCCGCTCGAGCGGAGTGGCGACGGAAGAAGCCATGATCTCGGGGCTCGCGCCCGGGAGCGATGCGGACACCGAAACAGTCGGGAAATCGACCTGGGGAAGAGGAGAGACAGGCAAGAGACGGAAGGCGACGGCGCCCGCGAGTCCAACCGCAATGGTGAGCAGCGCGGTAGCGACCGGCCGTCTGATGAATGGAGACGAAAGGCTCATGGTCTAGTCCCCGGAAGCAGGCGCCGGCTCCATACCCGACCCAGGCGATTTATCGGAACGCCGATTGCGGAACGCCGCGAACTTGGAGGCGATCTCGTCAAAGAACAGATAGATGACAGGCGTCGTGTAGAGCGTGAGTAATTGGCTGAGCAGCAAGCCACCGATGATGGTGATGCCCAGCGGACGCCGCAATTCCGATCCTGTACCGGTTCCGAAGGCAAGCGGGACGGCACCGAGCAGAGCGGCCATGGTGGTCATCATGATGGGACGGAAGCGTAGCAGGGAAGCCTGATAGATGGAATCGTATGGGCTCTTATGCTCCTTGCGTTCGGCCTCGAGCGCGAAGTCGATCATCATGATGGCGTTCTTTTTGACAATGCCGATCAGCAGGACGATGCCGATGATGGCCACTACGGTCAGTTCCTGCCGGCAGACCATCAGCGCAAGAAGTGCGCCCACTCCCGCCGAGGGCAGCGTCGATAAGATCGTGATCGGATGGATGTAGCTTTCATACAGCACTCCCAAAACGATGTACACAGTCACGAGAGCCGCCAGAATCAAGAGGGGCTCATTCTGGAGCGAGGCGATAAAGGCCTGAGCAGTGCCCTGGAATGAGGTCTCCATGGCGGGGGGAGGCGGCATTTCCTTTTCGACTTTTTGGATGGCATCTACCGCTTCTCCGAGCGCGGCGTTAGGCGCCAGATTGAAGGAAATTGTAGTGGCGGGAAACTGCCCGATATGACTCACCACAATCGGCGTGGAAGCGTTGGTTGTGCGCGTGAAAGCGCTTAGTGGAACAGCCCCGCCGTTCGCGGACCTGATGTAGATGTCCTGCAGATGCTTGGGATTGGTTTGAAATTCGGGCAAGACCTCGAGGATGACGTGGTACTGATTCAACTGAGTAAACAACGTGGACACCTGCCGCTGGCCGAATGAGTCGTACAGCGTATCGTCGATGCTCTGAGTGGTTATTCCCACTCGCATCGCGGTTTGGCGGTCGATGGATACAGCAGTTTCCAAGCCATGGGTCTGGAGATCGCTTGCCACATCCGCCAATGCGGGCAGTTCCTTTAGGCGGTTTACAAACTGCCCCGCGTAGCGAGCGAGTTCGTTGGCATCCGGGTCTTCCAGGCTGTACTGATATTCGGTGCGGCTGACGATGTCCTCTACCGTCAGGTCCTGGATGGGTTGCATGTAGAGGGTAATACCGGAAATCTTGGCGATACTGGGTTGTAAGCGGCGAATCACGTCCACGGCGCTGATATGCCGTTGCTCGATGGGTTTCAAGTTGATCTGAATACGGCCGGCGTTCATGGTCGTGTTGGTGGAATCCACGCCGATGAAGGAAGAAAGGCTCTCGACAGCGGGGTCTTTCAAAATGACCGCGTTCAAATCCTGCTGCAGCGTAGCCATATCGGTAAAAGAAACGCTCTGATCGGCTTCCGAGATAGCCTGGATCTCGCCTGTGTCTTGCACGGGAAAGAATCCTTTGGGAATGATGACGTAAAGAAAAATCGTCAACGCCAGGGTGCCGGCCGCCACCAGCAGAGTCAGGTTGCGATGACGGAGAACCACTTCGAGCGTTCTGCCGTAGAAGGCAATGGTCTTCTCAAAAATTTCCTCTGAAGCTCTATAAAAGCGGCCCTCTTTGCCTTTCTCGTGGTGGCGCAGCAGTTTCGCGCAAAGCATCGGCGTGAGCGTCAGCGATACGAAAGCGGAGACGAGAATGGTGACCGCGAGCGTGACGGCGAATTCGCGGAAGAGCCGGCCTGTGATGTCGCCCATGAACAAGAGAGGAATGAGCACGGCGATCAGCGAAACCGTCAGCGACACAATGGTGAAGCCGATCTGCTCCGCGCCTTTGAGGGCGGCCTGGAGCGGCGCTTCGCCTTCTTCGACGTAGCGCATGATGTTCTCGATCATGACGATGGCGTCATCCACGACAAAGCCGGTGGAAATGGTCAGTGCCATCAGAGTCAGGTTGTTCAGGCTGTAGCCGAGCATATACATCGCGGCGAAGGTGCCGACCAGCGATAGCGGCACGGCAACGCTGGGAATGAATGTGGCCGCCAGGTTACGCAGGAAGACGAAGATGACCATCACGACGAGCGCGATACACAAGATGAGCTCGAATTCGACGTCCGACACAGAAGCGCGTACGGTCAAAGTTCGATCCGTGAGCGTCGCAACCGAGATGGAAGACGGGATGGTGGCGCGGAGCTTCGGAAGCAGCGCTTTTACGCGGTCGACAACCTGGATGATGTTAGCGCCGGGCTGCCGTTGAATGTTCACGATCACGGCGGGCGTTCTGATTCATCCAGGCAGCCTGCCGGACGTTTTCTATTCCGTCGATGACGCGGGCGACGTCCTTGAGCATGACCGGCGCGTTGTTTCTGTAGGCGACGATGACGCGGTTGTAATCCGCGGCACTCAGCAGCTGATCGTTGTCGTTGAGCTGATAACCCTGATGCGGTCCGTCGAAACTGCCTTTAGCCGCATCGAGGCTGGTGGCGGTCAACGCGGTATGCAGGTCTTCAAGATTTAATCCGTAGGAAGCGAGCTGGGTTGGGTTCGCTTGGATACGAACCGCCGGCTTTTGCCCGCCGCTGATGGTGACTGCGCCCACGCCAGACAACTGCGAGATTTTCTCGGCCAGCCGAGTATCCGCGAAATCTTCCACCTGCTGCAGGGGCATGGTTTTCGAAGTTAACGCCAGCGTCAGAATGGGCGCATCCGCCGGATTCGTCTTGCTGTAGATCGGCGGCATGGGCAGATCGGTGGGCAGGTAACTCTGGGCCGCATTGATGGCTGCCTGCACTTCCTGCTCCGCCACGTCGATGTTCAGACTCAATGCGAACTGCAGTGTGATGACGGAAGCGCCTTCAGAACTGGTCGACAGCATCTGATTCAAGCCCGGCACTTCGCCGAGTTGCCGCTCGAGCGGCGCGGTGATGGCGGAAGCCGATACGCTGGGGCTCGCGCCCGGGATAAAAAGTGACTACCTGCATGGTGGGATAGTCGACTTCCGGCAGCGCTGAAACCGGCAATTGCTTGTAAGCCACAATGCCGACCAGCAGGATGGCGGCCATCAGCAGCGACGTCGCGATGGGCCGCAGAATAAACGGGCGCGACGGGTTCATTTTTGCTTTCCGGGATGCGGCTGGGAAGTGTGTGGCTGTTGCGGGTTCTGCTGAGCTGCCGTTTAGCTGTGTGTTGCCCG
The DNA here is from genome assembly GCA_963730865.1 of uncultured Acidobacteriaceae bacterium. Lineage (GTDB taxonomy): Bacteria > Acidobacteriota > Terriglobia > Bryobacterales > Bryobacteraceae > Bog-105. The sequence continues at coordinate 15,284 of CAVSTO010000028.1, forward strand.
CGCCTTGCGCGCTCGGCTGCGTCTGCGCGGCGGGTTGGTTCGATGGAGGCGTGGTGTCCTCAGTGTTGGGCGGCGCGGGCGCCGACGCGGGCTGCTTACGAATACTGACCTTGGTCCCCTCGTTGAGCTTGTCGAAACCGTCGATGACAAGGGTCTCGCCAGGGTTTACTCCCGTAACTGCGGCAGTTTCGCCGTCAGTCGTCGCGACCTTTATGTCGCGCGAATGAACTGTTTTCGCGGTTGTATCGACTACATAGACAAACGCAACATCATTGTTGCGTTGTATGGCTGCGGTGGGGATCAGATTCACGTTGTTCAACGTTCTAACGAGCAGGCGCGCATTGACAAACTCGTTCGGAAACAGCTTCAGATCGCGGTTTGTAAAAGTCGCGCGTACCCGGACAGTTCCCGTCGTGGTGTCGACCTGGTTATCGAGGGTCAGCAGAGTGCCCTGCGCGAGTTCGTGTTCGTCGTCCCGGTCGAGCGCATCCACGCGCAGCTTATGTCCCGCGCGCATCTGCGTGGCGACCTCGGAGATGTAATCTTCCGCCATATTGAAGATGACGGTAATCGGCTGCAACTGCGTGATGGTAAGGAGGCCCGTGGTGCCGTTGGCAGGCACGATGTTGCCGGGATCGACAGTCCGCAAACCAACGCGCCCGTCGATGGGGGCGACGATCTTGGCGTAATCCACGTTGACTTTGGCCGCATCCAGATTGCCTTCGTCCAGCTTGACGGTGCCTTCGTCCTGGCCGACGGTGGCTTGCTGGGTCGCAACGGTCTGCTCCGGAATCGCGTGCTGCTCATAAGCCATCTGGTAGCGCTTCAGATCGGTCTTGGCGTTGTTGAGCAGGGCCATGTCCCGCTCCAGTTGACCTTCCGCCTGAATATAGACAGCCGTGTAGGGACGGGCATCGATTTCGGCGAGCACCTGGCCTTTGTGAACCATCTGGCCTTCGCGGTAATTCACACTCATCAATTGGCCAACCACCCGGCTGGTTAACGTGACGGTATAAACCGGAGTCACCGTCCCAAGCGCGTTGACGTATATCGCCGATGTTGCCTTGTTTCACCTGAGCTACGGAGACCGGAATGGCGCCGCCGCCCCTTGCCCTTCTTGCCGGCTGTCGATTGAGTCCCTGTGGAGCGTTGAGAAAGCAGATAACCCGCGCCTACCAGCATGCAGACAATGGCGGCCCAAACTGCCCAACGTCTTCGTGGGCGATGCTCCGGAGTGGTTCGCTCTTTCGGGCCTGACGTGCCGGGATTAACGGGAGGCGATGGGTCTTTGCTCATAGAGATCTGTGCTCAAAGTTGTTCACGAGGATCGGATGTCCGTTCGGGTGATGGCTGTCGGGTGGGGTCCGGTTAACGGATCGAGTCGCGCCTGACTTCACTATGAGGACTATCGGACGGATTCTCGACTGCCGAAAGAGCTAGGCGCAGCTCTGCCATTCGGCGTAGCGGCGGCGACCCTGCGCGCTAAAGGTACAAGACCCGATATACTTGAAAAATAAGTAGCTTGCACCAGTGCAGCCTGTTTTTCGTAGAGGAACTCTGAGGCCACCCAGCGGGGCCGTCAAGGCATGCTGCAGGTCTGCGACCGCGATTCTGCCTGCGATCCTCTTCGTTCTTCCGCTCTTCGCGCTTGATCCGCAGAGAAGCCTGACGCAGTATGCGCATCGCATCTGGGGGCAGGAAGAAGGATTGTTTCAGCCGACCATCTATTCCATTCTGCAGAGCCGGGATGGCTTCCTTTGGCTCGGAACGCAAGATAGCCTGATTCGTTTTGACGGCGTGCATTTCCGTGAATTCGAGGATGGAAAGGGACGCGGTATTCCACCACACTTTGATCCGCGCTTTGGCCGAAGACAAGTTGGGAAATTTGTGGGTAAGTTCGATTGGCGCTGGAGCGGCTCGGATCACCCCCGCGGGCGCCTTGACGCGGTTCACGACAAAGGAGGGGTTGCCGAGCGACATTGTGGTTTGCCTGGACGCGCAGGGCCGGGACGAAATGTGGGCTTGCACGAACCATGGGCTGGCCCGGATGCACGCAGGGCGTGTCACAGCATTCACTACGGCGGACGGATTGCCTTCGAACCAGATTCGATCCACATGCCAGTCCCCGGACGGCGTTCGCTGGGTCGCCGGAGTAGATTTTGGGCTTAGCCGCTTCAACGGTTCGCGATTCGAGAGCTATTCAGATCCCTTAATCGCCCGCGAGAGGACGGCGTGACGGCGCTTGTTTGCGCCACGGACGGTAGTCTTTGGGCCGGAACTGACCGTGGCGTCGTGCACATCGAGCGTGGGTCATCGCGCCTGACATCGCGCCTGATCAGTACGCGGGACGGCTTGCCTGACAATGCAGTCACCTCGTTATTGGAAGGGCCTCACGGCGGAATGTGGATCGGAACCAATGATGGAATCAGCCGCTATCGCGGCGGACAGATTAGCGTGTACAGCACACGCGACGGCCTTTCACACAGTCTTGTTTCGTCGTTATACATGGACCGCGAAGGCACTCTTTGGGCGGGCACCAAGGACGGACTGGACCAGTTCACGGACGGCAAAGTTACGCCGTTCACCACGAACGAAGGCTTGACCAGCAATGACATCGGGCCAGTGTTTCAGGATGCGGCCGGGCGCTTGTGGATTGGAACTCTCGGGCGGGGCCTGAATTACTTCGATGGTTCTCACTTTCACTCTTTGACGCGGCGCGATGGGCTGAGCGACGACCATATTCTGAGTCTGGCAAGCGGTGCGGCCGGTGACCTTTGGGTGGGCACCGCGAATGGACTGAGCAGAGTAAAGAACGGGTTGGTGATTGCTTCGTACAGGAGGCGCAACGGTCTTTCCGGTGCGGCGATCCACAGCTTGTATTTCGATTCGGAGGGAACATTATGGGCGGGCACGGAACGCGGGCTCGATCATTTTGATGGAGCCAAATTCGTCCCCGCCAGACTTGATTCGCAATCGAGTTCAGCCGACGTCATCGCGCTGGCGGGCAGCCGTATCACCCGGCTCTTCGTGAGTACGGATCTTCCCGGCTTCTATTCACTGCGTAATAATGCGATCGCCAGTTACTCGATGGAAGTAGTGCGGCCAGTGGACTGTTACTTTCTCGATCCGCTTCATCGCATGGCCTGGATGGGCACGCTCGGATCGGGGCTCATACGTTGGCACAACGGAACGATTGTCCACGTGCACGTGAAAGACGGTCTTTACGACAATCGCATTTACAGCATTCTCAAAGACGACCACGGCAATTTCTGGATGGCTTCGAGCAAGGGCATCTTCCGCGTCAGCGAGAGCGAACTCGACGATTTTGCCGACGGCAAAACGCATTCCATCACGAGTATTCCGTTCAGTACCGGCCAGCTTCGCTTCGAATGCCAATCCGGGGTGCAGCCGGCCGCCTACCGAACCGGACGACGGGCGCCTCTGGTTCTCCACGACGAATGGACTTGTGGTAGTGGACCCGAAGCATCTTATCAGCAATACGGTTCCGCCGCCGGTTCTCATCACTTCCACCATCGTCAACGGCAGGCCTGTGGATAGCCACGGTGAGCTGAAAGTGATGCCGTGGGAAGAAAAGAATCTGGAGATCCGGTACGCCGGGCTTACCTTTATCACACCCGAGAAAGTAACGTTCCGTTACATTCTTCAGGGCTACAACAAGCGATGGATTGATGCCGGGTCGCGCCGGGAGGCGTTCTTTACGAATCTGCCGCCAGGGCAATTTGAGTTCAAGGTACTGGCCCGGAATGCGGATGGAATCTGGAGCAAGCAAGCCGCTTCGCTGGACTTGACGATTGAGCCTCACTTCTATCAACGGGTTTGGTTCTTTCCTGCCTTGGCAATCATTCTCGGGCTGATGATTGCGTTCGGATATCGTCTTCGCATCCGGCATCTGAATAACCGGTTCGCGGTCGTCCTGGCGGAACGCAATCGCATCGCGCGCGAGCTTCACGACACACTGCTGCAAGGTCTCTCGGGCATCACCATGCAGCTTCAGGCGGTTTGGACCCGGTTGCCGATTTCGAAAGAAAAGGTGTTCTTGGGAGAGATCATCAAGGATGCGGCGAGATGTTCACAAGAAGCGAGGCAGTCGCTGTGGGGCTTACGAGCGGGCAGGCCGGGAGCGCCGGATTTCTCGGAGCATCTCGCGACGGTGGCGCGTCAGGCGGTGGAGGGAAAGCCGATTTCGCTGTCGCTCGACCTGGAGCCCGTCTCGTTGCGCTCGCGTCCAGGCATCGATTTTCAACTACTACGCATTGCCCAGGAAGCTATCTCGAATACACTAACGCATTCACACGCCACGACATTGAAGATTGAGCTGCGACAGAATGGCCAGGAGCTCCGGTTGACGCTTCAGGATAACGGCGTGGGCTTCTCTACTTCGGCGGCCCAGCCGTTTGGGCATTACGGTTTGACGGGTATGCGAGAGCGCGCGGAGGAAATTGGGGCGGAGTTGAGCGTTACGAGTGAGCCGCACCTCGGGACAAAAGTAGAAGTAAGGCTGCCGCTGGCTCGTGCCGCGGATGTGAATGGTAACGCGGAAGCGGGCATCGAGCATCAGTATAAGTAGAAGACACCCTTGGATTCCACAAAACCTATTCGCCTGCTCACGGTTGACGACCACGACCTGGTACGCAAAGGTCTGGCGGCGATTCTTTCGACAGAACCGGGCATTGAACTGGTGGCGGAGGCCAGTACGGGAACGCATGCGGTGCGCCTTTACCGCGAGCACCGCCCGGATGTGACGTTAATGGATTTGCGTTTGCCGGACCAGAGCGGCATTGAGACTACGCGCCAGATTCGCAGTGAGTTTCCGGAGGCGAAGATTCTGGTGCTGACCTCGTACGATGGCGACCAGGACATTTACCGTGCTCTCGAAGCGGGCGTTCGCGGCTATCTACTGAAAGAGATGGTACATACCGAAGTCATTCGCGCCATTCACGTCGTCCACTCCGGCAAGCGATTTATCCCGCCCGAAGTTTCTCAGCAGTTGAACGGTTTCTTCCCCGAGGTGGCGTTGACGCCGCGAGAAATTGAGGTGCTGGCGTTAGTGGCGCGCGGCTTCGGCAACAAGGAAGTGGCGGATGTACTCGGCACCGCGACCGGCACGGTGAAGGCGCACGTGCAGAGCATCCTGAGCAAGCTCGGGGCAAGAGACCGGACGCACGCGGTCACCATTGCGCTGGAGCGCGGCATTATCCACCTCGAATCCCCCGGCATGCCGTCGGCGAGTTACGGCGGTGTCTGATACCGCGGGTCTGACCGGCCGTCAAATCATCGGAAGATTTCTGCGGCGCGGCTTCGCGGCGTTCGTGTTAAGCGCGGCTGTTTTGTATGCGGGCGATTATGCTGTGCTTCGCTACAGGGTGGCGCGGAATCAGACACCTTTTGGCACGGTGACGGTGCGGCCGTACTATGCTGTGCCTCGCAAGGACCACAAGATCGAGTTTCTGTTTCAGGATCCGGAAGACGACACGTGTGTGAACTCGCTGTTTCCTCATATGGGCGATAGCCCGTGCTGGTACCTGAGCCGGAACAAAGAGAAGCGCGTCGATATGTAGGATGAGATAGATGGCGACTGCGGCAAATGCTCGCGTATCCCCAGAGGAGTACCTGGAACGGGAGCGGAAAACGGAGTTTAGAAACGAGTATATCCGTGGGCGAATTGATGCCATGAGGCGGGGGCCAGCCGGCATCGCGGCCGAATCGTGACAAACTTGATCGGCGAGATTGCGTCAGCAGCTTAGAACACGTGACTGCAACGTGTACTCGTCAGATTTGCGTGTTGCATGTGAGTCAGGGCGGACTGTACACTTACCCCGATGTCGTGGTCACGTGCGGCGAAGAGGAATTTGTGGATGCAGCCATGCGACACTCTGCTAAATCCAGCAGCAATAATTGAAGTCTTATCGAAGTACACGAAGAGCTACGATCGAGGACAGAAATTCGACAGCTATCGCTTGAGCGCTTCAGCTGTCGGAATATATGACTGTTGCGCAAGACAAAATGCACATCGAGCAATGGACACGCCGGCCAGATGGCCGCTGGATATTGACCGAGTATAGCGAGCCCGGCCGTCGCATTCGGCTTGAGCCGGTCGGCGTCGAGTTGCGCTGTCCGACATTTACGAAAAGGTTGAATTCGCGCTGAGGACGGAATAGATGGCTACAGCGGCGAGCGCGTCACACGACTCCGGAAGAATACCTCGAGCGGGAGCGCAAGGCAGAATTTAGAAGCGAGTACTTCCGCGGCCACGTTACTGCGATGGCGGGCGGAACATATGAACACGCTGTCATCATCGCTCAATTTGATCGGAGAGCTTCGCCAGGGACTTAAGAAAAGCTGCAGTGCAGGGCATCCTCAAGCGATGTGAGGCTCGCTATCGCCTCAGCGCGGCTTTATACATACCCGGACGTAATGGTCGTCTGCGGCGATCCGGCATTCGTAGATAATCGGCGCGATACGATTTCTAATCCTATTCTGATTATCGAAGTCCTGTCGGAATCCACCAAAGAGTACGATCGAACAGAGAAATTGCAGAGTTACCGGACTCTTTCATCGCTGAAGGAATTTCTCACTGTTGCTCAGGACAAAATCCACGTCGAGCAGTATGTTCGTCAATCCGACGAGCAATGGCTGCTGACGGACCATAAACAAACAACTGGTCACATTCAGCTCGCGTCGGTGGATTTAAAACTGCGGCTCTTTGATATCTACGAAAAAATAGAATTCCGGAGGGAGTGAGCGCGCTAGGCGCCCACCGCGGCTTCTTCCGGTATGCCGGCTTCTTTGCGCTTCTTGAGAAACGTCATCATGGAGCGGAGCTCCGCGCCGACCTTCTCGATCGGCTGATCCTTCGCCTCTTCGCGCATGGCCAGAAACTTCTTGCGGCCGGTGCGATTCTCGTTCAGCCAGGTCTTAGCGAATTCGCCCGACTGAATTTCGCTCAAGAATCTTCTTCATTTCGGCGCGCGTTTGCTCGGTCACGATGCGCGGTCCGCGCGTGTAGTCGCCATACTCGGCCGTATCGGAGATGGAGTAGCGCATGTAGCCGAGGCCGCCTTCATAGATCAGATCGACGATCAGCTTCAGTTCATGAAGACACTCGAAATAGGCGATTTCGGGCGCGTATCCAGCTGCTGTCAGCGTTTCAAATCCGGCGCGGATCAGTTCGCTGACGCCGCCGCAAAGCACCGCCTGCTCGCCGAACAGATCGCTTTCCGTCTCTTCTTTGAAAGTGGTTTCGATCACGCCCGCTTTCAGACAGCCGAGTGCGGAAGCATACGCCAGTGCATTCTCGAGAGCGTGGCCCGAAGCATCTTGCGCAATCGCGACAAGGGCGGGAACGCCGACACCTTCGGTGAACAGCTCGCGTACGCGATGGCCGGGAGCTTTCGGCGCGATCATGGAAACGTCGATGTCGGCCGGCGGCTTGATTTCATCGAAGTGGATGTTGAAGCCATGCGCGAACATCAGCGTCTTGCCTGCTTTCATGTGCGGCGCGATGTCGTTGCGATAAATCTCGCCCTGCAGATGATCGGGCAGGAGCACCATGATGACGTCGGCCTGCTTTAGCTGCATCGGCAACGCTCAGGACCTGCAGACCCAGCGGCTTCCGCTTTGCCTTTGCTCTTGCTGCCGGCGTGCAGGCCAACCACGACATTCAGGCCCGAATCGCGCAGATTCAGCGCGTGCGCATGTCCCTGGCTGCCGTATCCGATGATGGCGATGGTCTTGCCTTGAAGGGGAGCAAGACTTCCGTCTTTTTCGTAAAATCGCTTTGGCATTTCTGTCCTTAAGTTGTGATCTGCTCTACTCGGCTTCTTGCAGTTCGAGCGCTTCTTCCGGCGCCGCTCCTCGCGGCACGGGTGGCGACAAGCGCAGCTTCTTGTTGTCGAGCGACATGGAAACCACGCCGGATCGGGTCACTTCAATCTCGCCGTAGCTCCTCATCACGTCGATAAATTCGTCGAGCTTTTCGGGATCGCCCGTTGCTTCGAGCGCAAAGCCTTCGGTGGTGGAATCCACCACGCGCGCCTGGAAGATTTCCGCTTCTTTGAGAACCGCAGTGCGGTTCTGCTGCGTGGTTCGCACGCGAATCAATACCAGCTCGCGATTCACCGCCGGCCCATCCGTCACGTCCGTTGCCTGCAGCACGTTGATCAGCTTGTTCATCTGCTTGATGACCTGCGCGCGAATGTTCGCCTCGACATCCACGGTGATCGTCATTCTCGAAAGCGTCGGGTCGAGGGTTCGAGCGACCGTGAGACTTTCGATGTTATAGCCGCGCTGGCTCAGCAGACCGGTGACACGCATCAGCGCGCCGGGCTTGTTTTCCATCAATAACGAAATGATCTGTTGCACGTCTTACACTTCCACCGGCTGCGGCGGCCGCAGAACCATTTCGTTGATCGCTCCGCCGGCGGGAACCATCGGATACACGTTTTCAAATGGCGAGACTTTGACGTTCAGCAGATACGGTCCGGCATCGGCAACGGCCTCTTCGAGCGCGCGCGGCATCTCGTCGACAGACTCGACTGTTCGGCCCTTGAATCCGTAGGCGCCGGCCAGCTTTTCCGGGTCGGGAAAACCGCTCAGTTCCACCTGGCTCAGCCGGTTGTTATAGAAGAGTTCCTGCCATTGCCGCACCATGCCGAGATAGCCGTTGTTCATGACGATGATCTTGATGGGCAGCGCATGATTGGCGATGGTCGCAAGCTCCGGAATCGACATCTGGAATCCGCCGTCGCCAACAATCGCGAACACCAGTTTGTCGGGCCGCGCAAACTGCGCGCCAATGGCGGCCGGCAGTCCAAAGCCCATGGAGCCGAGGCCGCCCGAGTTGATCCAGAGCCGCGGTTCGTTGAAACGAATCAATTGCGCCGACCACATCTGGTGCTGGCCCACGTCGCTGGTGACGATGGCGCGGCCGTTCGAAAGCCGGTCGATTTCGGCCATCAGGTGCTGCGGTTTGATTTCTGTCTCGGATATCTCGGCTACGAGCGGATGTTCGTCGCGCCATTCGCGAATCTGCTTCCACCAGGCTTGCCGCGAGCTCGCATTCTTTTCCTTCATTGCGGGAGCGAGCTCCGTGAGCGCTGCGGTCAGCTTTCGGAAGAACATTTTTCACATCGCCCACGATGGGCAGATCGGCATGGCGGTTCTTGCCGATTTCCGCGGGATCGACATCGACGTGGATGATCTTCGCGTGCGGCGCGAAGGCGGCTAGACGGCCCGTCACGCGATCGTCGAAACGAACGCCTAGCGCGATGATCAGGTCGGTATTCGACATGCCCATGTTGGCGGCATAACTGCCGTGCATGCCGGGCATGCTGATGAAATTGCGATGCTCGCTCGGCAGCGCGCCCAGGCCCATCAACGTGCACACGGTGGGAGCATCCAGAAGCTCGACGAATGCGCGCAATTCCTGGCTGGCATTCGCCGCGATGATGCCGCCGCCCGCGTATACGAACGGCCGCTCCGCTTCCCACATCATCTGCGCGGCGCGGCGAATCTGCCCGCTGTGGCCTTCGCTGAACACGCGATAGCCGGGCAGATGAATTTCGGTCACGGGCGCGTAATGCGCCTGCGCTTGAAACACGTCTTTCGTGACGTCGACAAGCACGGGCCCGGGACGGCCGGATGCGGCGATGTAGAAGGCCTCGTGAATGACTTGCGGCAGGTCGCTGATGTTCTTCACAAGGAAATTGTGCTTGGTCGCGGACCTGGTGATGCCGAACGTGTCCGCTTCTTGAAAGGCGTCGCGTGCCCATCAGCTTCGCCGAAACTTGGCCCGTTAAAGCGACGATCGGAATGGAATCCATCATCGCGTCCACCAACCCGGTTACAAGATTCGTTGCGCCAGGTCCGGATGTGGCGCAGCATACGCCCACTTTTCCGGTCGTGCGCGCATACCCCTGCGCGGCAAAAGCGGCATTCTGCTCATGCCGGACGAGAACGTGCCGGATGCGGAAATCGTAAAGCGCATCGTAGAGCGGCAGCGTGACACCGCCTGGATACCCGAAGATGCACTCGACGTTTTCACGAGCAAGGCAATTCAAAAGAATCTTGGCGCCTGAGAGAAGATTCGACATTGCGGAAAAGAACTCCCGGATAGAGCTTACGCAGCCAGGGGGCCAGCAGATAACACAAAGGGCCGACTGGAGTGGGTGAGTGATCCGCCGCCAGTGGCCCTCGATTCAGTTCGTGTGGCGCCCGCGAGCATTGTTGCTTGTGAGCGCCCGGACCGCCATGGACCCGGTCACGAGAACCGCAGCGTTTGAGCCCGGTGAGGCTTGTTCCGCTGCTGTATGAGTCCAAGTTAGCCTAGAAGCAATTTTTATGCAAGAGAATAAAAGTATAAAAACAACTAATGGCCTGAGCCGTTTACGCTTGTATTGGACAAGAGATCTTCCGCGACCACGGGCATGCCCGGCTTCATGCGGGCGCGGGATGTCACGTTGTAACGGGCGCGGGCGGCGAAGAGTTTTTCGACCTCTTCGCGGGGCAGGGGACGCGCTCCGCCGAGCATCTCCGCCACAAAGGTGATCCGGGCGAAATGTTCCACCATCTCCATGCGGAAAAACGCCTCCCACACGTCGCGTCCGTAGGAGGTGCAGCCGTGATTTTCAAGCAGAACAGCGTCGTATTGCGGAATTAAGGGAACCATGCCCTCGCTCAGCGCGGGCGTGCCCGGTAGGCCATAGGGGGCGAGGGGCACCGCGCCCAATTGGATGACCACTTCCGGCAGCAGAGCTTTGTCGAGCGCTCGCCCGGCGGTGGCAAAGCCGGTGGCCACCGGCGGGTGTGCGTGAACCACGGCGCGCACGTCGGGGCGCATCGAATAAATGGTGAGATGCATGGCGATCTCGCTGGTGCGCTCCCGGTGTCCGTCTATTTTGTTGCCGGCCAGATCGCAGGCAATCAGGTCATCCGCCGTGACCATACCTTTGCTGACAGCTGTCGGGGTGCAGAGCATGCGGTCTTCGGCGAGCCGGATACTCACATTCCCGTCGTTCATGGCCACCCATCCCTTTTCATAGATGAGGCGGCAAACCCGAACCATATCCTCCCGGTATTCCCGCTCGGTCTTGCTCATGGAGATTCCCTCGATTCTAACAAGCGGTATTGAAGACGGCGGCTACAATGAAGACCGTGGAAACCCGCCGGATGTGCCCGAATTGCCGGGCTTTTATCACCATTAAGGATCGTGTCTGTCCGTACTGCGGCGTTCAACTGGGTCCACGCGCTGTCGATAGCCGCGCCAGCGACCTGGCGGCTTCGCTGCTGCCGACTGCAAATCTCACCAGTCTTATCGTGCTGGTCATCAACGTGGCCTTTTATCTTCTGGAACTGATTGTCAGCCGGCAGATCGGCGACGTGTCGCTGGGTACGCTCGATCCGCGGGCCGCTATTCTGCTGGGCGACGAATTGCCTCAGTTGATCCATGCGGGACAGTGGTGGCGTCTCCTCACGGCCGGCTTCCTCCATGGGGGCCTGTTCCACATTGCCGTGAATTCCTGGTCTTTATTCATCCTTGTCACGGAAGTGGAACAATTTTATGGCACTAGCCGCTTCATCGTTGCCTACGTCCTTTCTACCTTTGTCGGATTTTTCTTCGCGTATTACTTCTCGGGGACCCAGGCGCTGGGGGCTTCTGCCGCGGCGTTCGGGCTATTCGGCATCATGTTGGCGATGGGATTCCGGCATCGCTCCGATCCGCTGGCGCAGGCAGTGCGGTCCCACTACTCGCAATGGCTCATCATCGGCCTGGTGATGAGCTTCATGCCGGGCATCAGTCTGGCCGCCCATATAGGAGGACTTGTGGGAGGCTTTCTGGTTGGGATGGTGGCGGGTCTTCCGGGCTTACCCAGCACCCCGCGCGAACAGCTCTGGCGCATTCTGGCGGGCATCGCCATTGCCGTCGTCGCGTATGCATTTTGGTTGGATTACTTGTCCTTCCGTACTCTTTCGAGTCTGATGCGCCATACTTAGATCAGAGTTCCTCCTGAAAATTCGGCTTTGGCACAGGTCATCCTGCTTCGGGGGGCCAAGCAATTGCTCACATTGCGAGGTCCCAGTGGTGTGCGTCGGGGTGCAGCCCTCCACGATCTTGGAATCATTGAGGACGGTTCGGTCCTTATCCGTGATGGAGTAATCGCCGCGGTTGGTAGCACGCGGAGAATCGAAAATCTAAAAGAGGCGCGCACTGCGCTCGAAATTCCCGCCAACGGCAGGGTCGTAATGCCGGGATTTATCGACAGTGGCCTGAGTCTCAGCCTTGAGACGATTCAGAACCCGGAGAAGCGCCGCCGGCTGGGTGACTTCTATGAGGACAGCCTCGCGCTGATGCGATCGTGCCTGCAACACGGCACGCTGACCGCCGAGGTAAAAGCGAGCGCCGACGCGCCAGATCTGCGCTCGGACGTTTCCGTCCTGCGAAAGCTGGCGCATATCGGCAGCAATCCCGTGCGCATGATTCGCACCTGGCGGCTTAGCCGTCCGCCTAACGAATCGGGCTCCGGGGCCAGCGATTTTCTTCGTACGCTTACGGTTCTGACGCGGCGTAAGCTGATTCATTACATCGAGTTCACACCAGCAGCCGCGGAGTGGGCCGACGAGTCCGTACTCGCCTTAGCAGAGGAGGCCGGGATCGGCCTGAAGCTGCTTTGGCCGGGCGGCCCGGCCGGCGCGCTCACCGATCTGCTGAACCAGTATGAGCCCGCCACGGTTCGCTGCTTATCGCAAGTAACGCCGGCGGAAGCGGCCCTGCTTTCAGAACGAGGCATTACCACGGTGTTCGCAACCGGAAAAGAAGTTTTCGAGGGACCGACTCGCATCTCCGCCCGGCAACTGGCGGACATGGGAGGAGCGATTGCCCTCTCCAGCGGCTATCAGTCCAGGTCGGCGGCCAGTTTTAGCATGCAGATGTCCGTGTCGCTTGCGGTAGTGCGCTTGGGTCTTACCCCAGAGGAAGCAGTTACGGCGGCGACGATCAACGCGGCCCACGCGGCCGGTTGCGCCCATCTGACGGGCAGCCTGGAAGCCGGCAAGCAGGCCGATATTATCGTGCTGAATGTTCCCGACTACAGAGAAGTGCCGCGGCAATTCGGTATCAACCACGTCGAGATGGCGATGCGCCAAGGCACAATTGTTTTCAGCAGGGCCCGTTGGCCTGCCAATGCAAATCGGGAATCGGCGTGATTGAGTGTGTTCCAAATTTCTCGGAGGGCCGCAACCCGCTAGTCGTGCAAGAGATCGAGCGCGCCATTGCCTCGGTTTCGGGCTCACTGGTTCTGCACCGGACGAGCGATGAAGACCACAATCGTTCCGTCATCACGTTTGCCGGGAACGCTGACGATGTTGTAGAGAGTGCAGTTCGTGCGACCGGGAAAGCCGCTGAATTGATCGACCTCAATCATCATCGCGGCGTTCATCCGCGCGTCGGAGCGCTCGATGTGCTTCCTTTTGTGCCGCTCGGGCAAGTGACACTCGAAGAGTGTGCCGCGCTCGCTCATCGCGCCGGCCGGCGAATTTGGAACGAGCTCGGAATACCGGTCTATTTTTATGAAGCGGCGGCAATGCGCCCGGATCGCATCAAGCTTGAGCATATTCGGCGGGGCCAGTTCGAAGGGCTCAGAGAAGCAGTTCTTTCCGACGAGTCCAAGCGCCCCGATGTGGGTGGTCCCGAGCTCCATGCGACGGCGGGAGCGGTGATTGTCGGCGCCCGCAAGGTTCTGATCGCGTTCAACATCAACCTGCGGACAACGAATCTGGAGATCGCTCAGTCCATTGCAAGGCGGATTCGGGCGAGCAGCGGCGGTCTTCCGGGCGTGAAAGCGCTGGGCCTGCCGCTGCTATCGAGGGATCTTGTTCAGGTTTCAATGAACATTACAGATTTCCATCTCGCACCCTTGCATGTCGTGTACATGGAAGTCGCCCGTCTCGCCACCTCGTATGACATTGAGATTGAGGAGAGCGAAGTGATCGGTTTAATGCCGGGGGAGGCGCTTGAGGCCGCGGCGGCAGGGTTCCTGAAGCTGTCCGCCTTCGACTCGCAGCGAGTGATCGAGAACCGTATCGAACGTCTGATAAACAAATCATCGGTCCAGCAGGGGCGCTAATTTCTCGCTGCAAAGTTTGTTAGGATGCTTTGCACAGCCGAATGAGAAGGATACAACCGGGCGCCTTGGCGCTACTCGTGTTCCTAAGCGCCCGATGCTGGGGTGGACCGCCTGAGGACGCTATCGCCGCGTACAAGGCGGCAGATTACAGCCGAGCGATTCCGCTGCTCGAAGCCGCGGTTTCGAGTACTCCCAAGGATCCGATTCCGCGCGCGGATTTGCTGTCCGCCCTGGTTTACGAAGGCCGTGTCGATGAAGCTTCGGACGCTGCCGATGCGGATGCCGCCGAATTCCCCCAGTCGCCTGAAGTGACAGCGGCGCGCGGGGAGTTTGCATTCTACATGAGCGACACCTTCGAAGCCGAAAAACTGTTTAAGCAAGCCCTCAGGCTGAAGGACGATTCGGCTCGTGGCACCTTCGGACTCTCTCGCCTTTACCACGCGGCGTCAATGTACCGGACGGCGCGTCTTCTCTGCATGAGAGCGCATGCGCATTGATCCTGAAGACGCGCTGATCACGCTTGCTTATATCCGGTATATCGTGCCGGAGAGACGAAACGAAGTTCTGCAGCCGTTTATCGCCTCTCATCCGTGGCTAATGAAGGCTTATGAACGCGATCGAGAGAGTAGATCCGAAGTCAGGAATGAACTCAATGGGCGCAAAATTTTCGAACTTGACGGTGAGCCGAAGGAAGTGACGCTTCCTCTTTTGTATGTGAATCAGGATCCGCACGGCGTACGAGGCGTCGGGCTCCAGGTGCGTATTAATGGCGGCCATCCCCTTAAATTGTTGCTCGATACCGGCGCCAGCGGCATTCTCGTCAGGCAAGACGTCATAGATCGCGCGGGTCTTGCGCATATAGGCTCTTTCGAAGCTCGAGGAGTGGGAGACAAGGGCGGCAGAGCCACGTTCGCTTCGATTGCCGATACCTGTTCTATCGGGAGCTTGAGTTACAAGACGTGCTTATTCGGGGCCGTCGAAGGCAAAGCGCGCATCTCAGGATATGAAGATGGACTGATCGGCGCCGACGTCTTTTCCGACTATGTCATTGCGATGGATTTTCAGAAGCGTACGCTCCACCTTACGCCACAGCCGGACCGGCCCAACAATCCGCAAGGTTATGACCGGGTGATTCCGCCAGGCGAAACTACTTTTACTAAGATCTTCCGCTATGGTCACGAACTGCTTATTCCAACGAAGCTAAACGACAAACGCTGGGGTCTCTTCTTACTTGATACGGGCTCGGAATCCTCGAACGTCGATTCTACGTTTGCCCGGCTCTCAACCAAGATTCACGGGAATGACTACATGCGTGTAAGGGGCATATCGGGTGAGGTGAAAGACGTTTTCGAAGCCGACAAGGCTGTACTACAGTTCTCCCGTTATAAACAAGACAATCTTGGATTGACTGCTTTCAACCTCAATAATGCGCCCGGGCGCCACGAATTCCGATTAGCGGGAATTCTCGGCATTCCTGTATTGTCCCTGTTTCGCCTCACGATCGACTATCGGAATGGGTTGGTGAATTTCGATTACGTGCTGAAATAGCCGCGGCGGAGCGCGCTCCGTATGATGAGAATATGGCTACCACTCCCGCTGCCGCACCCGAAGTGACCTCCGCTCTCGACGAGATCATGGGCCTGGAGCGAACTTATCTCGTACAGAACTATGCTCGTTATCCACTGGCTCTTCATCGCGGGAAGGGCTGCTACGTATACGATCTGGAGGGCAACCGGTACCTCGACCTCATCAGCGGTATCGGCGTGAATTCGCTCGGCTACGCCCATCCGCGCATCATGAAAGTGCTGCGGCAGCAGGCCGGACTTCTGCTGCATACCTCCAATCTCTACTATCACGAGTACCAAGGGCGTTTAGCGGAACGTCTCGCGAAGGTGAGTGGGTTGCAGAGAAGCTTTTTTTGTAACTCCGGAACCGAGGCGATGGAGGGCGCGCTCAAAATGATCCGGGCTCACGGCAACTCCGCCGGTTCACACAAGAACGAGATCGTTTCGCTTGAAAATTCCTTCCACGGCCGTACGCTCGGCGCGATCTCGATTACGGGACAGCCGAAGTATCGGAAAGATTTCGAGCCTTTGCTGCCCGGGCCCCGGTTTGTTCCACGCAATGACACGGCGGCGCTTGAAGCGGCGATCAGCGAGAACACCGCTGGAATCGTACTCGAATTCATTCAGGGCGAAGGTGGCATTCTGCCGGTCTCGGAACAGTTTGCACGTAAGGCGCGCGAATTGGCTGACCGGCACGATGCGTTGTTGATTTTCGACGAGATTCAGTGTGGAGTAGGGCGCCCTGGAGCGTATTTCGCGTATCAGTTACTCGACCCGGTGTTACTGCCGGATATTGTCATCGCGGCTAAACCGATGGCCTGCGGGATACCGCTCGGCGTGATCATCGCGAACGAGAAAGCGGCGGCAACCATAAAGCCGGGCATGCACGGGTCCACCTATGGTGGAGGCCCATTGGCATGCCGTGTTGCACTTGAATTCTTTGACGTTCTCGATGAACTGTTGCCGTCGATTAGCGCGGTTGGCGGCTATTTCCGCATGAGATTGACTGAGTTGATGCAAACGTTCTCGTTCATTAAGGAAGTGCGTGGGCAGGGACTGATGATCGGCGCGGAGCTGGATTTTCCGTGCAAGCAATTGGTGCTCGACGGCATAAAAGAAGGGATACTCTTCAACTGCACACACGATACAACGTTGCGCTTCCTGCCGCCGTATATCCTTACCGAGCAGGATGTGGACCGAGCCGTGATCGTCTTGAAAAGGTTATTCAAAAAAGCGAAGCGCCCCGAGGTTTAGGGCGCTTCGTGTTCGGTCACGTTCATCAGAAATAGATTTTGCCGCCAAGTTGGATAATGCGGCCCGGAGCTGCGCCAAGAATTCTTCCGAAACTCGCCGAGTTGATATTGCCGTTTACACCGCTGCCCAGATCGGTAACTGGAATGGGCGAGAACTGTGTATGGTTGAAAACGTTATATCCTTCGAGGCGCAGTTCAATAAAGCGGCGCTGCTCGCCTCGGAAATACAGTCGTTTCGATAAGCTCAAGTCGGTGTTGTTGATCCCCGGTCCATGGAAGTTGTTGCGTCCCATGTTTCCGATGGCGCCGAACGGCTCCACGGCAAAACTATTTGGGTTGAAGTAGTAGTAAGGCAGAGCACTGGTATTGGCAGAATTCCTCGTTGTATTGACCTCGCTCGAGGTGCGCGGATTCAGCGTCTGGACTGGGCTCACGTAGTTCGGGGCATCGGGGCAGCCATAGAATGTATAGGAATCGCAACTCAGGGAACGGAAACCGGTATCGACGATTTCGACCGGAAATCCTGTCTGGAGTGTGGTGATGCCGGCGACATGCCAGCCGTCCAGTACATTTCGCGTAAAGGCATTGGACCAAAACCGGCTTGCGCCGGGAACTGTCCAGTCGTAACTGACGACAAAGCGTTGGCGTGCATCGAAGGTGGAATCGCCGCGGAAGGATGCGAAATCGTATGGATTGATTCCTCGATACCCATACGACGATGTCTCGTATCCCGAAGTGTCATCGATGGAATGGCTCCAGGTGTAAGAGGCTAAGAAACTCAGACCATGACTCAGGCGCTTATTCAAGCTTGCCTGAAGCGACTGATAATTCGACAGTCCATCGGTTGCCTGAATACCAACTGAGGCAAAGATGTCGCCAGGTGCATACAAAGCGTGAGAAGGATAGAGAATGTGTTGAACGGCGCGGTTCTGGATGCAGACGGGATCGGCCGCGCACTCCGCTTCACCCGTGGGTGAGATTGGATTGCCCTCATATGTCATCTCCAGATGGCGTCCCAGGGAACCCACATAGCCCACCTGCAGAATCATCGCTCCAGGCAGCTCGCGCTGTACATTCAGGTTGTAATTCATCGCGTACGGCGAGGTGAAGTTCGGGCTGACGGCGTTGATGTCGAAAGGCTCGTAAGCCGTGAAATCAACCGCTGAACCTTTGGTCGCCGGAGTGAATGGGAATGGATTCGGTGTGCTCTGACCGGTAGCGATGTCCTGGTATGGATTGGCGAAGCTGGGGTTTGCAGCCGCGTAGGAAGTCAATGAGAACGGTACCGCGCTGATGTTCTGCAGCGCCAGCTCTTCTTCCGTCCGGTTGAAGTAGATCCCGAAACCTCCCCTTACGACGAACTTCTTGTCGCTGCCCGAGCCGGGACTGTAGGCTAAGCCGAAGCGCGGGCCTATGTGATCGTAATGTTGCGAATAACCTGAAGACGAGCAGCCGCTATCGCCCGGGAAAAGAAGTCCTTGAGGCGCGGTTGGAAATACGCTCGATTGCGCACCCGGAACAAAGCAGTTTACACCCTCTTGCCCGTAATGCTGATTCACGAGCGGCGTATCGATTTGGTACCCGACGCCGTAGTTCAGCGTTAGGTTCTGGTTCACTTTCCAACTGTCTTGCGCGTATAAGTAGTACTCGTATGTGCGGGCCACAATCCAGGCACCGCTGGCTTGTTGATAAGAATCCGGTATGCCCAGCAGGAAGTCCGCGCCCGGGTCTCCCGTGCTGTAAGCCCCACTGCCGCCAAACGTGAAGTTGCCGCTATTGTTGGCGAGATATGGGTTGTCGATGTCATATCGTTTTCCGTCGAATCCGAATTTGAAAGTATGGCTTCCGACGACTTTCGACACGCTGTCCGTCAGTTGATAATTCTGATCGATTCGAGGCTGAGGTCCGGAAGGGCTGAATCCGAGATTGAAATACCCGCTGAGGCTAATGAGTGGAATGCTCGCTTCGGCGGCATATTGGGGATTGATGCCCGTAAAGCCCATGCTCGAAGGAAGTGTCGGACTTACCGGGGTGATGGCCGCATAGTTATATCGAAGATATGAAACGCGCAGCTCATTCAATGTGGTGGCATTGAATGTGTGCGTCCAGTCGGCGGTGAACTGCTTATAGGCTTGCGTATCTGCTTGGGCGAAGCCGGGCAGCGTAGACCCGAAGGTGGGCAGCGTGCTGGTGGTCGGCGAATGCTGTAGGAAGGCAGTCGCCCAGAAAGCATCTTTGTCGCTAAAGGTGTGATCCACTCTGGCAAGTCCCTGATCTTCCTGGCCCACAATCAGGGGATTAAACGAGTAAAGCCCTCCAGGAGCGTTGGGTAGTGGAACGTCCGATAGCAGCTTTTGCGATATCGGATTGAAGTCCGCGGTTGGGATGTGGCCAGTCGGAAAGATTGCCGCGTACGGTGTTCCCGCGGGGTACGTGATGCCGCTTTCGCCCACCAAAGGAACGGGAGAGGATGCCGTTGAGGTGGCGACATCGGGGAAATAGCCGCCGCGCTGAGCAGACGTGAATACCGTCGTTTGACCTCCACTCGTTTCCGGCTGACGGAAGCGCGAACCCTGATACGACAGGAAGAAGAAGGTGCGATCCTTTCGAATCGGTCCGCCGATGGTGCCGCCAAACTGATTCTGATGGTAGATGGGGCCGGATTGCTGATACAAGTTCCGCCCATTCAGGAATGTGTCGCGATAGAACTCAAACATGGACCCATGCACTTCGTTGGTGCCGGACTTCAGAACGGCGTTAAGAATACCGCCGGAGTTGCGGCTGTATTCGGGATTGATGGTGCTGTCGATCAGGTTGAACTCTTGGATGGCATCGGGACTCGGGATCACCGATGGGCGGTTCAGTTCAAGGTCCATGCTGTCGGCGCCGTCAATCAGGTAGGAATTCTGTTGCGATTCGCTGCCGTTCGTCGCGTAAGTGGGATTGCGGTCACTCTGAGCGACAACCCCGGGCACAAGCTGCTGTAGCGTTGTCCAGTCACGGCCATTGAGTGGCAGATCCACAATTTTATGGGCGTCAATCACCGTTCCCATCTGTGAACTCGCGGTTTCAACCTGTACAGGATCGGCCACCACCTCGGTCGAGGCGGTTATTTGCCCCAACTGCAGCTGAATGTGCAAGTTGTAGACCTGGTTGAGGACCAGTTGGATTCCGTGCTCGGCAAAATCCGCAAAGCCGTCCTTGCTGACGGTCACGTCGTAAGTTCCCACCGGCAACTGCAAGAAGTGGAAGCTGCCGTCCGAAGCCGTCGAGACGACGGTGGCTACCGCCGTATTAGTGTTCGTTGCTTTGATCGCCGCGCCGCTGACGGTTCCGCCTGCGGGATCGACCACTGCGCCTCTGATCTGCGCGTAAACTTCTTGCGCCGGGAGGATTTCTGTCGATGCCCCCACTAAGAGGCTTAATCCACACAGCCAGATACACCAATTCCTCATCATCATCTCCAAATAAACGTGCCGACTCCTGACACACTTATCGGAGGGAGAATGAAATCGCTGTAGAACCTCTGCCGTATACGGAAAATCCTGAGGGCCGAGACCAGGAGTTTAGGGTTGAACGGGCCCATTGGCTGCCCAAAAGCCTCTCGGAGCAGCGGTATCGAAATCGACGGAGTTGTCTGTTGCCTTTGCTTCCGGCGGATGCTTACTGTTTGACCGGGCAGCTTATTAATGAATCGTCCGAGTCTTGCGGTTCATGTAGTCCATTAGCAGATAATTCCCTAGCGTGTACGGAGTGGTGAAGTACGCCTTGCCCGAACACATCTGAGTGATCTTCTGAACGAACTGAACAAGTCCGTAATCGCTCGCCAACATGAACGTGTTAATCAGGATGCCGCGCTTTTTGCAACGCGCGACTTCCTCAAGGGTCTGGCTGATGACCAGCGGGTCCAGCCCAAACGCATTCTTGTAAATCCGCCCATCTTCGAGCGTCAGGGCAGAAGGCTTGCCATCGGTAATCATGATGATCTGCTTCATGTCCTTCCGCTCTTGCGCGAGCAGCCGTTGCGCCAGGATCAGCCCATCTCGGGTATTGGTGTAGTACGGACCCACCTGCACGCGCGCCAAGTCCGACAAGCGCATCTCCTCCGCTGAATCATGGAATAGCACGCACCGCAGCGAGTCGCCCGGATATTGCGTCCGGATCAAATGCGAAAGCGCCAGCGCCACTCGTTTCGCCGGCGTGAAGCGGTCCTCGCCATAGAGGATCATGCTGTGGCTGCAATCCAGCATCAGAACCGTCGCGCAGGAGCTTTGATACTCCGATTGGTGAACATGCAGATCGGAGTACTCCAGATCCAGCGGCAGCTTCAAGCCTTCGCGCTGCATCGCGGAAAACAGCGTGGCGCTGACGTCCAAGTTTAAAGTGTCGCCAAACTCGTAACACTTGGCCCCGCCGCTCGCGTCGATTCCCGTCGCCAGATCCCGCGTATCGTGGGCGCCAAAACTCGATTTGCCCAGCGAACCTAGCAGATCTTTCAATGTCTTGAAGCCGAGAAAATCGACCGCCTTGTCGGTTACCTCAAACTGAATCTGACTCTCCGGACCGCCCTGCGAGCCCGGCGCGGATGGCGATTCGGGCGGTGGACCCTCGGTATTGATATAGCCTGACTCTTCCAGTTTCTGGACCAGCCGCTCGATCAGTTGCTCCCGCTGCTGCGCCGTCATCTGCCGCAGCCGCTCCTGCATTTGCTCCAATTGCTCCGGACTGAACAACTCGCCGCCTTCGAGAGCGCGCTCGATCGCCTGTTTCAGCTCTTCGAGAGTATGCTGATTCATCTCGGAAAACTGAAGGTAGGGATCCTGATACCCGCTCTGCAGGAAATAGTCCGCCAGCGCGCGCAGAAGATCCTCCATCTCGATTCCGAGATCCTCTTCGGAAAATTTTGAATAGGAGATCTTCCTCATCCTGCATCCTTCCGGGTCAGTTCAGGTTGCGCCGGCCGCCCCCGCCGCGTCGCGATTCAAAGCCGCGGCGCCCGAAGTCTTCGCGTTCCTCGCGAGGGCGCTCTTCGCGCGAGCTTCGGTCGCCCGCGACAAACTCCAATTCCTCATTCCGGCTGATGCGCTTATGCGCGTAGAGGCCTTCGAGGATAAACTCGCCCGCCGAAGCACGCATTGCGTCGCTCTCGTTCTCACTCAAGCCGAGTTTTCTGGTGAACTGCAGAAGGTCCTGAATCTTGTTCAGTTGCTCCACCATCTCGCGCGCGGCAAGGTCTTCATCAAGGCGCAGCGAGCCACCCAATTCGAACCATTGCACCACTTGACGGAAGTTCGTGCCGTCGAAATACGAGCTATAAACCTTTCCCACGGCGCTGCGTATCAGTTCGCGCGCCACGGCGTCGCCGCCCTTCAACTCACCTTCGTATTCCAGTTCCAGCTTGCCCGTAATCGAAGGAAGCGCCGCATATAAGTCCAGAATGCGCGGAACGGCCACGCTCTCTTTCGCCTTCAGCGCGCGGCGTTCCGCATTCGAAACAACATTTTCAAGCACTGTAATGGGCAGCCGCTGCGAGACCCCGGAGCGCTTGTCCACGCGTTTGTCATCCCGCGCCAGGAAAGCGATCTGTTCCACAACTTCATGAATATAGGGCGGAGTCTCAATCTCCACAGGAGAACGGCGGCGCGTCCAAGCCTCCTGCCGGGTAATTTCCAGGCCCTGCGAAACAGTCAGCGGATAGTGAGTGCGGATCTCACTGCCGATGCGGTCCTTCAACGGCGTGATGATCTTCCCTCGCGCCGTGTAATCTTCCGGATTCGCCGTGAAGACCAGCATCACATCCAGCGGCAGACGAACCGGGTAACCTTTAATCTGTACATCGCCTTCCTGCATGATGTTGAACAACCCTACCTGTACCTTGCCGGCTAAGTCGGGCAGTTCATTGATGACAAACAGTCCGCGGTTCGCCCGCGGCAGAAGGCCGTAGTGAATCGTCAACTCGTTCGAGATATCTTGTCCCGTGCGAGCGGCTTTGATCGGATCGATGTCGCCGATCATGTCGGCGATCGTTACATCCGGCGTCGCCAGTTTCTCGACATAACGATCCGCCGCCGCGATCCAGGCAATCGGCGTATCCTCACCTTGGCTCGCGATCTTCTCGCGGCATTGTTTGCAGAGCGGCCGCAACGGATTGTCGCGTATTTCGCAGCCCGCTACATAAGGCATGTGCGGATCGAGCAAACGCGTCAGCATGCGGGCCAGCCGCGTTTTCGCTTGACCGCGCAAACCGAGCAGGATGAAGTTATGCCGCGAAAGAATCGCATTCACAACCTGCGGCACAACAGTATCGTCATACCCCACCACGCCTGGAAACAGCGTTTCACCGCGATCCAGTTTGCAAATGAGGTTCGATCTCAGTTCTTCTTTGAGGGTTCGATCGGCATGGAGCTGATCTAAAAAACGGCTGGCGCGAAGTGCGCCTAGCGTCCGGGGCAAGTCGGAGTGAGGCATTGTGAGACTCGCGGTCGATTTCAGCCACAAGTCTAGCAGTGTGGTCTCCACATCGCGCCCAAACGGGTTCTGCACCCAAATACTGCCCTGTCGATTGTGATATGTTCTCGGGGCGTGAGGCAGCGCGATTCCGCATCGGAGTATCAAATCAACTGGCGTAAGCTCCAGCAAGTGGGCCTGAACGCCTATGAAGCGCGTTCCTATCTTGTTCTGATGGGACATCTCCGCTTCAAAGCCCTGGAATTGGCGGCTCGCGCCCATGTCCCGCGGCAGAAGATCTACGAAGTCCTCGACAGCTTGGTCGAGAAGGGATTCGCGCAAGTGGTCCAGGAGAAAACGAAACTGTTTTCCGCCGTCGACCCCAGTCTGGCGATCTCAGGTTACCTGGCGCGGCGCAGTAAGGCCCTGCACAACGAACTTACGGAACAGAGCCGCCTGGCCGGCGGGCTGATCGAAGATCTTCGTTCCGCTTATCTCGAAGGACAAGATGGCCGCGGCACATTGGACTTTTTGAATCTGGTCAACGACCCGACCCAAACTGCCATCCATTACCGTCGCATGCTGACGCGCGGTTGCGCAGCAATATGCCGAATTCCTGCGGCCGCCGTTTGCCGTGGACCCGCTCGACGACAACTTAGTCAAAGACGCCGCAGCACGCAACATCCGCTGCAGGTTGTTGATTGAGGAAGCGCCGATGGATGAAGAACACCGGGAGCGCCTCTGCGAATACCGCGAGAGCGGTGTCGAGATTCGGTTTCTGAACCGTCTGCCGATGAAGCTGGCGCTGTTCGATATGAAATGCGGATTGGTGGCGCTGCTCGATCCCGTTCTAACGAGGCCATCCTGGACCGCTCTGATCTTCGAGCATGACGGGTTCGCGGAGGCCATGTCCGGTCTGTTTGAAAGCTACTGGTGCCGCGGCCAGCGCGATCCGGCCGCCGCCGACATGAATTCGTTGCTCCACTAGATAGCCCGGCGACTCTTGAGTCACCCGCCGAACGGATTCCGATCTGGACGCCAAGCCCCATCGGCCGTTCCATACGGACTGGCGAAAACGACAAGATAACCGTCTGGATCCCGTACCCAGCACTCCCAATGATTCGGCCCGCCGTCACCATCCGGTGGGTTTCGATGCCGCGGCAGCACGATCTCGACGCCCATCTCAGTAGCACGCTGCAGTACCGCGTCAAAGTCGTCCACCTCGAACCACAGCAAGACTCCGTTCCCGTACGGCTTGTCGTTCCGATCGGCTATAGGACCGTGATGATGTTCTACCTCGAAGCTATGTAGTTGAAGTACAAGTTCACCGTTCAAAACCAACTGTTCATAAGCGCGGCCGCCATGATTGCTGCGGCAGCCGAACAGGCGTTGATACCACCCGCTGCTTGCTTCGACGTCGGTTACCGCGATCAGAGGTTGAGGGCGCATTCGAGCAGAGTATCAATTCCATGAGGGGCGTGCGCCGGTCTTGCAGCCCAATTGCGCCGCTCTCGCCGCGGCAGATGCTGAAATGGCATCGTGGAGTCCTGAGGATCAAATTCGCATCCGTCCCTTTCTCATCCGACGATTACGAGAGCATCATCGATTTATGGCGGTCATCTGGATTGATAATCAAGGCTTCCGATTCGCTCGCTGAGCTTGAAAAGCTCTGTGCATTCAATCCAAATCGCTTTTTAGTGGCGGAGTCGAACGGCGAGGCGGGACCCAAGCGCATTCTTGGAGCCGTCATCGGAGCGTTTGACGGACGCCGAGCTTGGATTTACCACCTAGCCGTGCTGCCCGACGCACGCCACCACGGCGTCGGAACGCTTTTGATGCGCGAAATCGAAAGCCGCCTGCGTGCTGACGGCGCCATCAAAGTGAACCTGCTGGTGGAGCCGGAGAATGTGAATGTTGCTCAGTTTTATAAGGGGCTGGGATACGCCGAAGTGCGCCTCATCTTCTTACGAGAGAGCTTTGAATTCGAACGCGCTATTCGATGTCGTGAGCGCCGTGCGTGACATCGGTCCGATAAACTCTTTGTTTCACGAATCCACATGATCTTTAGCAAGGCGCGGAAACAGCCACTCTCAGGAGCTGTCGCATTCATGCATCCTGGCGGCGTTCGCTTGTCCTCACGGCCGCCGGGCAACAAGCGCCGCCCCGGAACTGGACGACAGAACAGGACCATCAGAATATGATGGACCAGCTTGGGATCAAAGCCCTTCGTCCTGGGCCGAGCGGAAATGAGAAAGACCCGAATCACGCTAACTACGACGAGAGCAAGGCGAATTCCTACGGAGATCTGCCCGACGCGCTTACCTTAAAGAACGGGCAAAAGGTCACCACACCAGAACAGTGGTGGAGCCGGCGGCGCCCCGAAATCATTGAAGATTTCGAACGTGAGGTGGTCGGCCGCATTCCGCCGAATGTGCCTAAAGTGACCTGGGCAGTGAAGAGCACAACCGATTCCAAGACAGGTGTTTTCGCCGTGACCGAGAAGCATCTGATTGGACACGTCGACAACTCGGCCTACCCGTCGATCAATGTAGATATCGAGATGACGCTGGTGACACCAGGGAACGCAAAAGGTCCTGTACCCGTAATGATCATGTTCAGCAGCGCCGCCATTCTCCGCTTTATCGCAAGCCATCCGGAGTTCAAGAAGATGCTGGGGAGTGATCCGCCTGCGACCGAACAACTCATCGCCGGAGGCTGGGGTTACGCGCTACTCGAGACCGGCAGCATCCAAGCCGATAACGGCGCTGGTCTCACGAAGGGGATCATCGGCCTTACAAATAAAGGTCAGCCCCGCAAGCCGGACGACTGGGGTGCGTTGCGGGCATGGGGCTGGGGCGCTTCGCGCGCACTTGACTATCTGCAAACGGATAAGGACGTCAACGCCAAGCAAGTGGGCATCGAAGGGGTCTCTCGTTATGGAAAGGCGGCGCTTGTCACGATGGCGTTCGACACTCGGTTCGCCGTTGCGCTGGTGGGTTCTTCTGGCGAAGGCGGCGTCAAACCACATCGGCGCAATTTCGGTGAAGAGGTAGAAAATCTCACGGGCTCTGGCGAATACCATTGGATGGCCGGTAACTTTCTGAAATATGGCGCAGCTCAATCTTCTTTCGGAAGCAAGAATGCCGAGCGATCTGCCGGTAGACTCCAACGAACTCATCGCGCTCTGTGCGCCGCGGCCGACCTTCATCAGCTACGGCGTTCCGGAAATGGGAGACGCGAAATGGCTCGACCAGCAGGGCAGCTTCATGGCGGCCGTCGCCGCGGGCCCCGTTTTCCGCCTATTGGGCGCCAAGGACATGGGAGTGGACGAGGACTATCACACCGCGAAGATGCCGCCCGTAAATACTGGACTTCTCAATGGCGCACTTGCCTGGCGGCAGCATGACGCCGGCCACACCGACGCCCCGAACTGGAAGTACTTCATTCCTTGGGCGGACAAGTTTTTCCACTATCACCCCGCGCCGTGGGAACTCCCCGCGGACCAGCCCGTCTTCCGGACGGACCCGAACTCCTTGATCGCTCACTCGCAGCTTCTTGCGAAAGCCAGGCAAGGCGGAATCGACGTTTACTTCGAGGGTGACTCCATCACGCGAAGATGGGATGCCCTCGATTACCCCGATCTGCTCGCCAACTGGAAACAGAATTTCTTTGGATGGAATGCCGCTGACTTCGGGTGGGGTGCTGACAAAACGCAGAATATTCTCTGGCGTTTAGACAACGGCGAACTCGATGGCGTCAATCCCAAAGTGGTGGTTCTACTCGCCGGCACAAATAACGTGGGCGATTTGTCGGCGCCCGGAGATGCTCACACGAGAGCGGACGACATAACGCGCGGCCTTCAGGCAATTGTGCACGTGATTCAAACGAAGGCGCCCATGGCCACAATCCTCCTGATGGGCATATTCCCACGCAACGACAATATGGCGTTCATGCCGATCATAGACAGGATCGACAGCAACTTGTCCAGCATCGCGGACGGTCAAAAGGTCAGATATCTGAACATCAATGACAAACTCGCCGATGGCGATGGGAAATTGTTCAACGGAATCATGAACGCCCGAGACAAGCTTCATCCGACTGTGAAGGGATATCAAGTCTGGGCAGATGCCCTGAAGCCGGTTCTGACTGAGTTGCTGGGGTCACCCTCTGCCGTGGATCACTCCCCGTTGGCCACAGGCGATCCCGCCGCGAAACACTGATCGCTACTGGAATCGCAAGGCCACTTCGGAGCCATACCGGTGGTAATCGGAAAACGTCAAGTCGTTCCATTCGCGCCGATCTTTCGCCTTATACAGCACCGCATAGCTACCGGTCTTGGGTAGTAGCCAGCTCTTTTCGTCTAGCTGCACGGCCTGCAAGGTCACGCCCCAGCGCATTTCGGATATCTTGACTTGCGACGGAATCGCAGTGGACACTCGTTCGATCCTGATAATCTGCCCCGTGGCCCGTGAAACCCAAACTTCGGTCCGGAAAGGAATGCGGTAGTGGTGGTGCTCCACTTCCAGATCCCACGGACTGTTCTGTTCGGAAATCTCCACCCCGAAAATCGCCGCCGGCGTCCCATCCACGTCTGCGTAGGTTCTGAAAAGAACCGGCTGCGTAGCCAGCAGGATCTGCGTCTGCTGCAGGAGCGTCCCGAATTCACCTTCCGACCATGCACCCGGGACACTCGAAATGGCCGTTCGCGGCCGATTGTCCTGCAGTATGTCGCTGTAATGCTCTATCCCGTTTTCGAAGGAGACTTTTGTCGTCACCGTATCCAGGTGCTGCGGACTCTCTCCGCTCATTGGGCCCTTGAAGCGCTCTATCTGCTCATTGCAAACAAAGGACTGAAGCGTGGAATACAACAACTCGTTCGCCGCTCTCACCCGCGCCAGCAAGTCCGCAACGCTGTCCTTCGTTCCTCCGGTTTCAGCGCTAACCGGCGCTAAGTGATGCGGCCCCCGAAACGTCGGTACCCAATAGTGGCGCTGCTACAAAGCAGTTGGCACCGCAAAGCATCGCGCCAAAAATGGTCAAACGGTATACCGCTCCCAGTTTCATTTGATCCCTGAACCGGGCGCAGTTCTCCCCCGCCGGTCAGGGAGCCTCCAACCCATTTCGCCCCACCCAACCCGCTCAGAAGAACTGATTCTTGTCGCCCGGAAATTACCTCATCGAAGATATTCGAAGGGAACTATAGAAAGAATTACAAGGCGCTTCTTATGTAGTACGGAAAATATTTCGAACTACAGTGGGCCTTACGTATGTAACTGGCGGGAAATAAGATAACTTATTTTTCCAAATTGCTATTGAGGACGAGGA
This sequence comes from uncultured Acidobacteriaceae bacterium, assembly GCA_963730865.1. Classification (GTDB taxonomy): domain Bacteria; phylum Acidobacteriota; class Terriglobia; order Bryobacterales; family Bryobacteraceae; genus Bog-105. The sequence continues at coordinate 44,015 of CAVSTO010000028.1, forward strand.
TGTCCATTTTTCCGTTGAAAAGGAGCGGCTCCAAACGTGAGACTCAGGCGGCCGAATGGGCGGTCGTCAAAGTATCGTTCAACCACAACGAAGCTGATAGGCGCGTTTAAGGTTATGGATCAGCAATGGCAGCTGGCGATAGCCATGCAGCCGGTTCCAGCGCGATTCAGCATACAACAGTGCGGAAGCGACCCAGCGCAGGCGGTGATCGTTCCCTTGCCAGCGTTTGACCCGGCGGCAGATCGTCTCCACCACCGAGAAACTGGATTCGATTCCGTTGGTGCTGCTCAGAGAGCGCCGCAGCCGGGCATGGACTTCCAACTCATGCACGGTCAGCGTTTCCTCCAGACCTTCCATCAAGCTGGCGGCGGCACTCGGATTCAGCTCATGGATCTCATCATGCAACCGGTACAGCGCCTGCCGGGCGTCGCCGGCATCGGCTTGCGCATAGGCCAATCGCAGCTTGTACTTGAACCAGTGCTGATGGGTCTCCGGCACATACGCCAGGACGTTGCGAATCTTGTGGACCTGGCAGCGTTGGAAGAAGGCGGCCTCCCCGGCATGCCGCTCCATAGCGGCACGTAAGGCGTGGCTTCCGTCCACTAGGTACAAGCGCGGCTGACTGAAGTCGAGCCCGCGCTCGGCCAAGTGATCTAATAGTCCGCTGACGACTTTCGCATTCTCGGTGGCGCCTTGCACCAGGCCCCAGCACCACTTTCTTGCCCAATGCGTCAATGCCGATCGCCACCACCAGATGCTGGCCTTTGAAGATCGTTCCATCCATGAGCACGGCGCAGAGCTGCAGATGCTCGAGCGAACGGCTCATCAGCTCTTCCAACTTCTTGCGGCTGGCCTCCACAAAGCGTTCGTTGATAGTGCTCTTCTCTAAACCATAGGCATCCATAAACTGCTGCAGCACTTCTTTGTAGTGCCGCATGCTGAGCCCGCGCATGATGTTGCTCCACACAGTTTCCTCCGCCGGCGACACACGCTGAAACAGTTGATAGGTCCCCAGGGCAGCTCTTTGCCCCCACACTCACGCACGCGCGGCCGCACGATTGGCACCCGCTGGCCATCAATCAGACACGAGCCTTGCTCCACTCCCCAGCGGTAGGCTTGCCGATCCTGTATCCGGCGTGAGCGAGATCCGGCTAACTGTTCTACCTCCGCCTCCAGCACCGACTCGATGAATAATCGACCCACCTTTCGCACCAACTCACCCAACCCTTGTTCCAGGCTGTCAGCACTTCCGCCATCGGCAGTGAGATCTGGACCGCTCGTTCCGCCTCCGGTCCTGTCACTCTCTCTGTGTCCCTCTCCTGATTGCCTCAAAACGACTCTCCTTTTTTCCTGTCAGAAAAATTTCCCAGAGCCTATCATAGGCTCTGGGGTGAGTCGCTCCTTTTCTACGACCTTTCGGACATCCTCAGAGAATGTTCCTGACATCAACAAAATGTATTTGATGCCCTTTGCTCCTTGTTATTTCACGCGGCCTTTGGCGCGTTCATACGGTAATCGGAGCAGTTTCCCGGTTCTCGACATGCGCCGGCAAATTCTTCCATGGGAAGAATTGCCGAGCAGATGTCGATTTCGAGCCGCACGCCCCGACATACTTACGGAGGTCCAAAGATGATTACGGACTCCGTAGTAGTGGACGTCAGCCAGGACTGGGCGATCGCCTGCGATCTGCAGGAGCGATTCATGGAAGTCCCGTATGTGAAAACCCAGGGCTCACGTGTACGGCGCCCGCTGCGGTCAGATGCGCGCTCTGGGCGGTGATTGCTTCACGTTTCTGCCCTTGCCCGGCTATCACCTGGCGCTTGCTGTTGCCGACGCATCGGGCAAGGGGCTTCCCGCGGCGCTCCTCATCGCGAATGTCCAGTCTTCGCTGCGCACTGCCGCTTTGTTTGCTCCGGATGACTTGGCCGCAGTCGTGACAGCGGTGAACCGCGAATTGCAGGCATGCTCGCCCGCGGATCGGTACGCCTCCTTATTCTATAGCGTTTTCGACGAAGATACGCGCACACTGCACTACGTGGAACGCAGGTCACAATCCCGCCATGGCCATCCGCTCAGACGTCGCAATCACCTAGCTCGAAGCCTGTGCGCCACCCGTGGGATTCTTTGCCGAAACGGTCTATGAAGCGCGCGCGGTTCAGTTGAATGCCGGCGATCTCATCGTCGCGTACACCGACGGCATCGTCGAAGCCACGAACACGGCAGGCGAGGAATGGGGAGTGCTAGGCCTTCTTGCGGCCGTAACTTGCTGTCAGATGTGCCAGCCCGAGAGGATTGTCCAGGCTGCCTTTGCGGCGCTCGACGAATTTTCAGGCGATAACCAAGCCGACTACGCTACGATACTCGCGGCGGTCGCTAGCTGACGGCGATTGAGTGTCGCTGTATTCTCTCCCATCTCGGCTTTGAGCAGTTATAACAAGTTTGAGCATCGCGGGCTGCCCACGCCGGCGGTGATACGCGAATCTCTGCAAGCAGGTACTAGCCCGGAGCAAATTGTTGAACGTTTGCCACGGAAGTCGCTGTAGAGAGTATGCCTTCCATCCAGCCCAAAGCCGTACTGTCCAGCCAAAATCTGGGCCGGCGGCTCGATAGAAATCCGAGATGCCCCCCATATTTGGGAGCAATCAACGTCAAAGCAGGATTCGTTTGGAATGCTCGATGATGGTAAACCTCGAACGGAACAAGCGGGTCGTCCTGGGAATGTATCGCGAGCGCCGGTATCCGGATGGCATCCAGGAAATGAACCGCCGATTGCGTTGCATAGTAGTTGGCGGCGGTCCCAAAGCCAAACAGGGGAGCGGTGAAACGATCGTCGAACTCCCAAATCGTTTTCACTTCATCCAGACCTTTGCCGTCGTACAAATGCGGCGTTAGCCTGCTCTTGCGCCGAACGCGGCTGCGCAGCCTGTCGAGGAAACGCCTTGCATATAAGAAATTGGAGGGCTTATCCAGCGTGCGCACGCATGCCGCTAGGTCAATTGGAGCGGAAACCGCGCACACGCCGCTGAGCACGGTTGTTTCGCCCAGTTCACCGGCGAGTTTGAGCGCCATATTACCGCCAAGCGAAAATCCAAGCAGGAACGCGGGCTGGCCCGTTCGCTCTCGAATCTGCTGGATGATTTGCCGCGTGTCGCTAGTGAGCCCCGAATGGTACATCGTTTCGCATAGCTCCTCCGTACCGCCGCAGGTGCGCAGATTCACCCGATGCACACCGAAACCGCGCGTGAGAGCCTGCTGGGAGAAGCTTGCTATATAGCCGGCGTCGGCGCTGCCTTCGAGCCCGTGTACCACGACTATCTGCCCGCGAGGATTTTCAGGCTGATGCTCGAACGCCACAATCGTCGTTCGTGCATCGATCCGGTACAGCTTACGAACCGCAGGGAACCGCTTAGAATCTATCTCGCGCCGCCAAAAATTTCCGGCAATCGTAAGCAGATGCGGATTACGAAAAATCGGCTGGAAGTCCGGAACCAACTTCCAGTGTATCGGCGACGCATCTCGGCGCGAACGGTCCCGCCGTACGCAAGAGGCGTGTTTCGGTTACAGCGCTTCGCTCTTCCGGCTCAAATCCTCTGAGAGGATGATCGCCTCGGCGAGTTCACGCATGGGGCGGCGCAAGCGCCTGCTTTCATTGCGCAATCGCAGGTAAGCTTCTTCTTCGGTCAGGGTGTGGCGGTGCTGCAGAATTCCTTTGGCCCGCTCCACAATTTTCCGCGTTTCCAACTGGCGGCGCATTTCCGCGCTTTCTTCCTGCAGCCGCGCGTTCTCTTCCGCCAGGAACGACTTTGTAATGGCTCCGCCCATCTGCTCGCCGACGAATGTCAGCACTGAAACCTCGTCGGGTGTGTGATAGTGCGGTTCCCGGTGGTGAACGTTAATAACGCCGATCACGTCGCCGCCGCTCACCAACGGAACAGATAGGAATGCCTCGTACGTATCCTCTACAAGCGCCTGGAACTTCTTGAAGCGGCGATCTGCGCCGGCATTCCGCGGCAGAGCGACAACTGACCTGTGCTCCACCACCCATCCGGTGACACCCTCGCCAACCTTGAGGCGAATGTTGCCCAGGTCCGTCTGGTGGGGAACCTGCGATGCGCGCAAAACAATCTCGTGCGTCTCGCGCTCAATCAAATAAACAAGGCACGCGTCGCATTCCGTGACTTGTACCGTCAAACCCACAATTTCCCCGAGCATCTCGTCCAGAGACAGCTCGGAGCTTACGATATTACTCACGCGATGGAGGAGCGCAATTTGCGAGGAGGGCGGCTCCATAACTGATGTGGTCGCCATACCTGAGAGTAAGCGGGCGCGTCGGTTACGGCCAATCGAAATTATTGATCTGCCTCATTGCGGGTTAATTGCTTGCGATTCAGCTAAATGGGATGTAACCCGAATGCAACCGTCGAGTTAGGGCGAGCGTCAGCAGGCGATCCGAAGCACTTCCTCCTGCTGTTCGCCCGTCACCTCGGCCTGGCGTTCACCAACGTAAACATTGACCTCCGATCGGATGCCGAACGCCGGCAGATAAACGCCGGGCTCGATAGAAAAACAGGTGCCGGGAATGATCCGGCGCTCGTCATGCGATTCGAAATTGTCCATGTTCGCGCCGGTTCCATGCACCTCGGTTCCAATGCTGTGCCCCGTTCGGTGAAAGAAAAACTCTCCCAAGCCGCTCTCTTCGATGTAGCCCCGGGCTGCATCGTCCACCTGGTAGCCCGCAATCTGCTCGCCCGCCGAAACTTTGCTGAGCACAAAATAGGACGCGCGCTTGCGAGCAGTTTTCACCACATCGAAGACACGGCGAATCTCGTCAGGAACACTTGCGCCGCAGAATCCCATCCAGGTGATGTCGTAATAGACAGCGTCCGGCGCTTTCAACTTGGCGAACATGTCGATCAACACCAAGTCACCCCGCGTAATCTGCGCGGCGCGCTCAGGTGCGGGCTCGTAATGAGGATCCGAAGCGTTCGCATTCACGGCCACGATTGGCCCGTGGTTGGCCGTGAGGCCTTTCTCGTCGAAGCGCATCATAATGAACTGCTGCACTTCGTATTCGTTTACGGAGTTGCCGTCGCGAAGCCGCTGGCCGATGAGGTCGAACGCCTCGCCCCTGATCTCATCCACCAGCTTTGCCGCTTCGAAATGAGTTCTCACTTGATTTTGCGTCCACTTGGCCTGGAATTGCTGAACCAAATCGGCGGAGCTGACTACCTCGACTCCTTGTGCCCGAACAAGTTCCAAAGTCCCTGCGTCCACTAAAGAGACGTAGGGAATCGCGCATTGTGGCGAATACTGCATTGCAATGATGGAACAGCCTTCTAACAAAACGCCGAGTTTCGTCTGCTGATCGCTCCAGCGCGAATAGCATTCCTTCTGCCCAGGAAGACTGTCGAGCGCACCGCTCTCAATGCGGTGCACAAGCTTGCGCGGTTCTCCGTTCGCCGGAATAAGGTAGTACCAGCGCCTGCTCGCCATTTGATTACTTGGGATGCCTAGGATCTGATAGGCCAACTGATCGCGCCGATGATGATCGAAGAACAACCAGCCGTCAACACCGTTCTCGCGCAAAGCTTCCTGGATTCGATTTGTGATCACTCCGACCGATTTTACGCCGCTTCGGGCGTGGCAACAGGAGTTCGGGAAGGGGATTTGGTCACAAGGCTGACAATTACCAGGCTCGCGACCGAGGCAAGGAGAGCCGGATAGATCGCATCGATTCCCCCAATCTGACCTTTGACGTTGCTCGATCCGTATTGTTGAGTTATTTCCCAGGCGACGGTCACCACCGTACCTAGCAGAATGGATGTAATAGCTCCCGCAGTAGTCGTACGGCGCCAGAAGAATACTGCCATCAGGGCCGGCGTCACGGCAGCACCATAAACGGTATACGCATACAGCGAAGCTCTCAAGATAGATTCGAACTGGGTTGCCTGGAGAACCGCGAACAATCCCAACAGGATCACAATCATTCGGGAGACAAACAGTTGGCGCTGCTGGCTCGCGCCGGGATTAATGAAGCGGCCGTAAACGTCGTGGATCAAATTTGTCGCGGGAGAAAACAGGTAATTGTTGGCTGTCGAAATAACTTTGGCGAAAACTCCGCCCAGCAGAATGGCGCCAAGCAGGGACGGCAGAGCTTCTTTTGCGCTGAGCGGAATGATCTCTCGTGGGCGATCAGTGTGCAGGGTAGCGCTGGCGATCACAGCCATCGCAACCAGCAGAGTCTCGAGTGTGACCGTGCCAATCACCCAACCGATAACTGATTTTCGAGCGTCACTCACGGACCTAGCGGAGAAAAACTTCTGGTACATTCCTTGATTACCTATCAGCAACAACATTGTGGGAAGCGCCAACCCCACGGCTCCACTCAGGCTGTAGTTCCCCAAGACCTGAAAATGAGTCGGCGGGAGAGCCTGCCGGACGGCGCTCCATCCGCCGGTGCGAGCGAGCAATACTGGAACCGCGACAATCACCGTTACAGTGACGAGCGATCCGATGAACAGGTCCAGGTAGGCGATAGAAGCCATCCCTGCCGCCGCTGTGAAACAAATAACAAAACCGGCAATGATGTAGAGGCCGGTCGTCCGCATGATCTGGGGAAAGATTAAATGGAGAATGTCACCGCCACCGATAAATTGATAACTCGTGATGATGGTGTAAGAAATGACGATGGCTACCGTGCCAAGCACGCGGGCGGCTGAGTTATATCTCACTTCGAGGAGATCGGGCACGGTAAACTGGGCAAACTGTCGGGCTCGCCCGGCAATCAATCCGACGATTACTAAACCAAGCCATCCGCCCAGCGGCTGCCAAAGGGCAACAAAGCCATTCCGGTACGCATTCTCCGCGCCGGCAAGCAAGCTTCCGGCCCCTATCCACGAAGACAACAAGGTAAACACTAGGACGGGCCAGCTCAAACTCCGTCCTGCGACCAGAAAATCACCTTCGTTCTTGACTTGGGTTGCTTTATAGGCCGTGATCCCGCAGAGCAGCAAAACCACTGCGGAAACCGTGATTGCATAGATCATGAATCGACCATATTACCCGTTACGACGGTCGCGAGGGAGATTGGCTCGCCTAAAGCCGAATCGTTACTGTGAGATCTTGACCGGGAGTCAAAGCCGCCGTAGGATCAACCAGTTCTAGCGTGACGTTCATTGTAAGTGTCGCGTCGGCCGAAAGAAATGGCAGGTTGGAGCCATCAACGATATCGGATGTCGTGTTTCCGGACGAGATTGTCAGACTGCAGAATTCCGACCCGCTCTGAAGTATGTCGACGACGATGTTATAGCCCAAGGCTGACTGGCTGACCGTCGCCCTTGCATCCCGTACCGCGTGCGATACGTCGCCGATAACCAACGGCGGTGCGACATTTTGTTGCGTCGACAGGTAACCGCTTACTTGCAATGAGAATTGTCCGCCCGAAAGCGTACGTAGCCCGCCATCAGTCCTGGATGCGGAGCACTGAACAGCAGTCGCGCTGTCCCCGAATGCGTTGGTGACGAAAAACTCCGCCGCAGCAATGCGCGCGTCAGGAAGGCTAAATGTATGAATGTAGTTCATCGATGCGCTGTTCCCGAAAAACTTCGGCGAAAACGGCACCACGATGAAAGACGTATCCAGGTGCAGCACCGGATCTCCCGCATTATGACTTTCCGCTGAAGATCCAAGTGCGGCTCGCTGGACCGTGTAAGTGTTCCCAGTCGAATCCACGGCCAGGATCGTCATAATCTCCGACCCCATCTGAAGTGTGTAGCTCGGGGGCGGGTTCGTCACCGGTCCTGGTGAAAATGTTGTTGTGGTCGCGTCGAGCGATGCCGACAAGGCGTACGGATTCGGCGGTGGAGTAACTTCGTTCCAATAGAACAGCTGCAAAGTCCCGGTTGAAATCGAATCGATATTGGGAGGAAGAGTCCCCGCCACATCATTGAAACCGATTTGATAAAGAGTGACATCACCCCCGCCAGGTGTTGCAATCTGGAAGTTGGGCACGGGAGGCACACCGCCGTCTCTGGACTGCTGCCCAAGGGTCAAGCGAGTCGAGGGGCATAAGTCGGGGGTCCCTTCCTGGTTGTTGACGTTTGCCCCTCGCCCAGTGATTTGGATAGCGTCGCCTAACCCATACGGAACTTCGAATTGGACCGGGCTTGTCGCCGAAACTGCCGCGAATCTCCACGACCCTTCCGTCACTACGAACACACTTGTTGCATCTGGTACGACCGACCACGCTGGGCTAACAGTGAGCGTTGTCGAATTGTTGGCAATGATCGATCGTTCCTGACCCCTGCCCGTCCCTTCAAGGATCCGGACAACCTTCTCCACATAGACGCCCGGCGTTGCCCACGAATCTTGACTTTCCGTGCCGATGGTCGTGGCGCTGAACGTACCGGCCGTATAGGCCGAACTGTACTCATACCTCCAATAGAAATTCGCGTGATCGAAATTTGCATCCGGCGGCCCGATGGGGTTGGGGGGCAATCCCCCATCCACGAAGCTCGTCACAGGCAGCCCGTCTGCCATTTGAGTGGCGCCTTCAATACTTACGCTCGTCGCGATGCGGTACAGCAGTTGGGGGGTGGTTCCGCGATAAACGTTGAAGGACGTTGCACCTGCGGGAAACCTAAGTCCCGTGATGCTTACGCTGTTTGTATTTGTCGTGCTTACGATTTGCGCCAGAACCGTGAAAGAAAGCGGTCCCTCGTTGCCCGCCGAATCTAGTGCGCTCACCGCATAGTAATACGTCGTGTTCGCGGCAATCGTTCCCACCGTTGTATCGATACCCGGTGCTAACGAGAGCAACGGAACGCTGGGTGATTGAGCGCTGGGCTTGGCAGGCTGAGAAAACCTTACGGTCAGCAAATCTGCCGTCGCCCCGCTCTGCGACTGCATGCTTTCCGATACCTGAAAATCGAAAAACTCGAACGCGCCGTTAGTCGGAGTGTTGTGGGTCACCAAGCCGATCAGCGGCAGTGGCGTTTGTACGGCGCTCGACGGTTGCCGGCCCGCGCCCCCCAAAACGGCAACATTATCGCTGTACCAATTATCGTCGTGGATCTGGGCCAGTATGGTGACCAGTTGATAATTCACGGCGGGCGACAACTTCACCACCCGAAATGGAATTCGGTAATTCCCTGTTTGTCCAGATAAGATCGGCCTCGATGAGCTGACCGCGATGATATCGCCCGGTCGAATCTTCAATGCGCGAAAGCTTGTCTGAAATTCTATAAAGAGATTGCCATCGACTGTCTTATCCAGCTGCTGCAGCAACACCCTTGTAGCTTGGCTGAAATTTGCAATTCCGATTGCGTTCGATTGACTGCTGATCTCATACCCGATTAGCCCCGAGTCGTCAGAATCTATTACCGACAAACTGTCTTGCTGGTATTCGTTCGATTCATCCTGAAACTCTACGCTGAGCCGGTTCGATACTTGCACTATGTTCCGGGACGTAAACCGCAGGCTTGAGCTTCCGTTCGAGTTACGCACAATTCCGGAAAACCCCGCGAGCAATCCATCACTGAATTCGTACGCCGGCCATCCGCCTTGATCAAACGGCGCCGTGCTGTTGCCGCCGTCCGGTAATGCGGACTGCTGTTGAACGACCGTTGTCTCAGGGAGCAGCTCCAACAAACCCGTCGTCCCATACCGGAGCATCAGACTGGACGCAACCCGAATTCCGCGCACAACCACCGCCGCGCTCTGACGCTTCGTGAGCATTAAATTGCATTTATACCGGGCGACTTGGAGCGGGTTTCCACTGACATCCGTAGCGTGGATAAGGTAGCTGCAGTATGCGGCCGACGTCGCGAATGTAGTCAGGTTGAGATCTTCTGTTGACCAACCGCAACGCTGTAAGATATCCAAAATAATCCAGGCCGGATTGTCGGACCAGGTCGTTGCAAGAAAATTGCCGTTCGCATCGTAAGTGTCCACTTGCACGCCCTGCAACAAAACCTCGACATTGGCCAGGGAGGTTCCACTACAAATGCGGTTCGGAACAACAACCGACATAGCGGCCATGCTCCCATACGGGTCTCCTAACGGCTGGCCATTTGAGCTGAAGTCGTTGTTGAAACCACCGTTCTGGATTCCGGTCGTGAAGACTGTGTACCAGCCCGTAGTCGTCAAGTCTTGGCCCGTCGACGACGAGATTGGAATCTCTATGTCGTTGACTACGACTTTCAGCACACCATTGAAATTGGTTCCGTTGCTCCCGGTACCAAGCTGATTACCGATCTGACCCATTCCCAACAGCACTTCCATGTGGGTCAAATTGCCGTCATTCCGGGAAAATACGACAGGAGCTTTCAGCCATCCCTGCCCATAAACAATCGGTACCGGATCGTTGTAGAGAGCTGAATTATCCACTAAAGGCGACAGATGGGTGGTGCTGCTCCCCGACGTCCGCACCATAACCGTGGAAGGAACAAACTCCAATCCGCCGAAGCGCGCGGTTGTGTTGCCGGCATTATCGATGCTGAACATGCCCCGCGCCTGGCAGTCGGATCGCGATTTGCTGCACGACGTGTAGGCTTGGCCGTTAGCGACCAGGTTCCCCACACCGCCGGGAACGTCAGCCGAGTAACCACAGCGATAAAATTGCGAAAACCGGTTGCTGGACTTGCTATTGGCGGCCGCCGTCCGTTGCGCAAGCGTAGCCGGGAAGTTCCACGGACAGGAACGTTGTACGCGAACTTCAGGAATTGGTACGCGCTGCAAACTTAGCTTGTTCGTGAACGTCAAGGTGAGCGAATCCTCGGCGATTTCATCCGGATCGCCGGCAATCCCGCTGAACAGTACTGTGCTTTCGGTAGTAATTGCTCCCGTCGGCAAATCGGCGAAGGCAAAGTAGACCGTCAGTTCCGCGCCTTTGAATCCGTAATCGGCGTTCAATTGTGCGAGTTCAGCATCGGCGTCTGCCAGAGTGATCGAAAGCTGCGTAATCCCGTCCATCGCGTCATCGGCAGACAACTGCAGATCGAACAAATTGTGTTTCAGCACCCTCGCTTCGTATGGTGTTCCGTTGAACAAAATCGCGTGCGTGCACCAATATTCGGTTTCAGCGGGCAGGCCACCTTGCGAGGGCAGCACGCATTCAAAGAACAACAACGGTGTATCGGCCTGTACAAGTTCTTTTACCTGGTTGATCGTCGTTCCCATCTCTAGTCCTGTATGGCCGTCTCTATGCTGAACGAAGTCGAGTAAAGGCCGGGTGCTTCCGCCACTGTAGTGAGTTGATCGACGCCCCAGTGGGCGCTCGCAAATACCCCGCCCATGCCGGCTGTCGGGCGATATCGCGAGGGCGAAACCTGCGGCTCCAACTGCACTCCGTATAATCCAACCTGCTGTCCCGCTGGCAGATTAATCCCAACGGTGAACTGCGTTCCCGCATCGTCCAGTTGTCCGCTCGAAACGATGCGGCCCCATTCAGGACCGACCGCGAAGCTTGCAGTTTCCTGCGCTGAAGGCCCGCTCCTGGTCAGCGATATCTTAAATGGCTGAGCGCTCATCGCGTATAGGGACAAGCAATATTGATAAGCAGCGGGAACTGGTAGCGTCTGGCTAAGCTGTATGGTTGCTTGTCCCACGTTCGTTACTGTGAACCCGGCTGTTCCTCCTTCCGGATCACCTAAACCCGATTGAATCTGGAGTAAACTTGGGCTCTGCCAGGGGGGACTCGCCAGATCCGAACTCCACTCCAGCATGTTTTCAGTTGGGTCGATGAAGGTGAATGCTCGAAAGGGACCTCCGCATGAGGCAAAGTGCTCTTGTAAAGCCCGAATATCCGGCGTTTCAAGGCCTGTATAGACCAACTGCCATACCAGGTGGCCGCCATCGGGATCAGGTCGCAGGAGCATGCTGCCATCCGGTAAAACGTTCTTTATTGTTCTTACCAGCTTGGTCTTCTTAACCGGATATTGCGCCAGCGCGCCGCTCGTAAGTTGGGGGAAAAACAGACTACCCATAGGTTTCAATGACCCAAAAGGACGTAGCGCCGTTATCCACGCCAAGATACTCACTTACTAATCCCGGTGCTCCCAACCGGCACAACGGCACCATCGTGCCGCTAAACGGATCGGGAAACGTGAATAGGCCGTAATCGCCCTGTATGTCAGTAAAGAACGCTTCGATCTGCTGAATCTCGGTTTCGTTAAGTAGATCGAGCCGGATCTGCCACTGACGCAATATGCCTTTCTGCATCAAGTACCGCTGATCCGACCCATCTAGAAACCGGATTACTTTAACATTGTGAGCGCTCGTGAGTCCGCTCGGATACTGTGTGACGGCGCCGCTGCTGAGTAGGGGGAAATCGGCCATCTAGATCTCCGCAATGACATCGTTCAGCGAGCTGGAACTCAAAATCGCTGTTTTCACGGCCTGTGCGATCGCGGCGCTTTGATATTGCAGTTGCTGAGCTTTTACGGCTTGGCCCCCTGTCGTTCCTAAGGCGCTCGGCTGTTCTGCCGGTGTTCGCTGGTATGCGGCGCTGCCCCTGGAGCTTACCGAGATCGTCTGAGAGATCGAATTCGGTAGCTGAAAGTCGACCAGCGGAGGGGGCGCGCTCTTACCGCCCCCAAACAGACTCGCAATTCCGGTGAACAGCCCGCCTAAGCCGGCAATGCTGCTCAGTCCTCCGGTGAGTGCACTGGCTATTCCGCCCGACGCGGTTTGCTTTATAAGACTTGTCAACATGCTTGAGCTCTTTGTGGTCGCTGTTCGCGAGTTGGATGGCCGGCCGAAGTTGATAGGGGTCGCCGTAGTCTTGCCGCTCAGTGAAGAAGTCCGGACCTCACCTGACGAGGGCGGCTTACTAACATTCCCCGAGTTGCTGGAGTAAGACCCTGACAAGCTACCGGGCTTCAGTGACTTAGACAAGTTCAGACCCTCTATCTTTGGCGTGCTCAGCCCCGTCACCAGGCCCGCTATGCCTTTGTTATTTTTCGCCATTTTCAATCTCCAGCTGTAAAGCCTTTTCTAAAACGAGAATCGCCTCTGCGGTCTTAGACTCAAGCGACCAAGGCGTCCCTCCCCCGAAATCCTTCCAGATTCGAAACTGCTCTAATAACGAAGTACTCTGTGGAGTAATCACCGACTTCGGGCAATTCAGCGTCATTACGGCTCGCCGGGCCCAGACGACTCGCCCACTGCTCGCTGTCGGACGACTCCGTCCAGGCGCAGTTTCGCACCTTCGCCAGACCGCTCGACCGGCAACTCTCGCATTTCCACGCGGCTGGCGAAGAAAGTTGAAAATGAAATGCGATTAGAAGTTTTTTCGTTCTTCTTCCGATAAACTAAGCTCAGCTTGAATCGCGGCCACTATTTCGTTGCTCAGCGACTCCGGCCCCTTCTCGACCATCGCCTCAACGGTTGCAGTTTCACCATCGATAGCAAGGTTGCGGATCTCTGCAAGCCCCCACTCGATATACAGTTTTCGAGTCAGCAAATCCGCCAGTGACGCCTCGAGTTGGTCCGCCGCGTCTCCCGCGCGTAAGAATTCATACCTATGTGTCAACTCGCGCGCGCGGCCGGTCAGCTCAATCCGTTGCGCCAGCGAAACTCGACGGATTCCATAGCGAACTCCTGGAAACGTCTGGCTGTCGTGCCAGCTGAGTGTTGAATAACGGTTCTCACTATGCGAAGGCGATTGATATTTCATTTTCCGCGGTTCCTTGTGCCAGATTGTTCTTGAACTGCCACTGCAGGCGCGTCTGCGAATCAATGTAAGCGGGAATTTCAGGCGTAACCCCCGGCATGAAGATTCCCATGATTTGTCCGTTCTGCTGCCCGAGTTGCAGCATCGCCGATACAAGCGCCCGGTCCTTTGCCGCAATAGAGAGCGCCTGGGTTTGCGAATCGTCCTGCGCGAACAGCGTAAATGTTGAGGCCACCTCCCGCTCTCCTGATGCAATAGCTCGCGGGTAAGAGGATCCGAATTCCATGTTGCGCAAGGCGATATTGTTATTGATTTCAATGGTTGCTTCGGTCAACGTGAAGAACTGGTCGGGCACACTTCCGATCCAGGCCTGTCCCAAGTGCCCCGGAACAATCGAGTAATCGAAGCTGCTGAGAGCGGGCTCCGCCGGGTAACTCGCCAGTCCACCCGAGCCCGGGGCGAAGCTAGCCGAATCCAGAAGGTCCGCTGCGGGTCCGCCGAAAGAAAACTCGTGAAAATCGCCGTTGACCATGACACTAAGCAGGTTCACTGCGGCGCCCGTTATGATTCTGCTCAACGGCGTCATCGGTTCCCAGTAGTCATATAGCGTCATGCTGGGAAGCGCCGTCGCCAGTCCATAAGTAATCGTCGGCGCAAGGTTCGCATTGGCTATGGGAACGTTCGAAAACGGCGCGTTGAAATTGATTGTCAGGCTATCCGGCACGCCGGTCACGAATCGGATTTCATTCATGTATGAGACAGCTGCTCCGGTAGCCAATTTGTGGGAGCCCGTGGTCTGTATCTGCGTCGGCGTGGGAGCGCTGGCTACTATCAACCCGCTGCTGATCTGTGGCGTTCCGCCCATTGCACACTGGAACAGCGGCCCATAACCGGGCGAGGCGCTTCCACTCCAAGACGTCAAGTACGTCTTTGCCGCGAATGCTGTACTACGCCGCGAACTAGCGGGCGTCCCGAGAAATGTTCGCGTACCCGTTTTGTCCAGCCGTTTACCTCGCTCTAGCACCTGCGTCGCTTGCAATTGAATAGCGGGAAACCGGTTCGCTGCGCTCACGGCAGATGCCTGCGCATAACTCGCCTCTATCCCGGCGTAGAATCGATTGGCGTTTGAAGATATGTAGTTTCCCATCACGATGCTCTAATTCCGGCTCACGTTTAGAGTGCACGTTACTTTTGCTGACTGCACAAAGCCAAACCCACCGGCCTTCGGCTGCTGAAACTGGACGTCATAGATACCTGAGAAAAACATCCCATCGCCCCAATCGCCGATATTCTGCCGAAACAGCTCAGTCACGCCCTCCACGTAAAAGTGGATCCACTGGTCCGATTGCGTCACCATATTCCCGCTCGCCCAGATCTCCGCGACCACGGCAACTGTTCCCGACAAGGACCTGAACTTTTCCATCTGCGTATTTTTCAGGCCGCTACTGTAGAGGCATACTCTCGGATATGTAAGTTGAACGTTGTTGTCGCCGACTTCGGGCGGCACGGAACTCATTACCACCTGGGTCGATGGCATCGCCGGCACCTCAAGATTCCCTTCGAGTGCCAGTTCATTGACCTGCTGCTCCAGCGCGTTGCCGCTCGTCAAGACGTTCAGTACCTTCTGGGTAGCCAGAAATGTAATTGGAAGCCTGTTCATCCGCGTTGCAACTCCCTTGCAAGGGTCAAATAGAAATTCGGCTGCTGCCCGTTAACAGGACTTGCACCCACAATGAGGCCTCCATCGGGCAACTGCCAGCTCGCTCCTAGCGCCAGCGGTGAGCTATTCTGCCGGGTTAGTGTATCCGACTGCGTGCTCGCATACAGGTTCCAGCCGGTCGCCGCGGGCGGCGGTTTGCTTTCCGTCATCACCACCGTTATGCTCGAATCGGCTGTAAGGATTACACCATTCACAGGACTGAGCGCTCCTTCGTTGCCGTACTTGTCGGTCCATGCGGTCTGCACAAACATGCCTTCCGCGGAAGCTGTCCCGGCCGACACCGTCACCAGCGGAAGGGTTGGCTCCGGGAGAGGAGCGTAGACGAGCCCCAGCCCGGAAGTGAATGCCATCGCCTCCGCATCGCTCGCCAGAGTTTGGTACTCAGTGAATTTACCCTGAAATCGCGTATTCAGCTGAACGTTATATGCCTCGGCAAAAAAACGCATCAGCGAATCGAAGCAGAGCCATCGCTGCAGGTTTGAGGTAACCACTACGGTAGACAAGCCCAGTTGCCGCCTTTGCAGCCACTGCGGGTCCGCTGGGCCCATCTTCGTCAGCCACAGGAGGAGCTTGTCACCGACGGAAGCAACCGCCAGGTTGATCTTTGTGTCGACGTCGATATTATGCGAGGACGACACTTGCACGAGTGAGTTCTCGTATCCGAGCAGATCGTCCAGGGTGATGATGCCCGTATCAGTGAACAGCGCCATGGAAGTTCTACTTTCCGCTGCCCGACGGCTTCTTGCTTATACCGGATGCATGCAGATCCGATTCCGAGATGATCGCCACTTGAACCCTGCGCGCCAATTCCGCGCTTTCGGCTTTTTTCCGGGAAAGCGCCTGCCGCTCGCGGTAGAGGTCCTGTTCCTCCTGCGTGGCCGGAACGGCTCGGCCTTCCACTATCAATTTCGCCGCGACATCCCGCGAAACCTCAGAAACCACCCCTGCTTTTCCACCGTCCGTAGTTTCCAGGCTGACCATCAGCGGGTATTCGCCGTGAATACTACTCTCTGCTTCGCGAACCTTGCGGTAATACTGTCTTACGTCCACGCGCTTGCTCTCCTTAAATGAAAAGGGAGCCGTCGAGGCGGCTCCCACTTATCCTTCTGCCTGTAAACTCCGGCCTACGTATTTACTTGCACGGCGAAGTTGTTTCTCAATACGCCGCATCCATAAAGCACGTCAACCGTAAATTGTTGCGCCAGTGTATTCGGTTGATAACTCATCACCACGCGAATCCCGAAGTTACCCATCTCGGCGTATTCCGCGACTGCGCCCGTGCCCGGCAGCGGTTGCGGTAACCGGCGAACTACCAGGCCAATAGCATCTCGCGTGAATGCGAGGTTGTGTGAATTCGGAGTCGTCGTGCCGGTGGTAGGAACAAACTGTGAGCGGAAGATGAAAAAGTCCTTCATCTTGCCCACATTCCCCTCCACAATCGCTCTCAAACCGGCCTCGCCGGATGAGTAGTATTCGCTGAACCGCGGAATCTGGCGAATGGCCGAATACGTATTCGAATTCACCACAAGATACTTCGGCGCGCTCGGCGGCACCATGGCCGCAAACAACGCTGTTTCCGCGGAATCGATCGTCGCTTCGGTGATCGGCGTCCCAGCCGTGCCAACCGCTGTATTCGCCGTAAACTGGCTGTACAGGTTCAAGAGGTCGGTTTCGACCCTCTCCGCGATCGCGATTACCGCCGGCTGCATGTAAGCCTTCAGCAGTTCGGGAAACGCCAGTGCCTTAGTAACGTCCGGAATCTGGAACGTCGCCTCGGCGTGCGTATTCAGGACGATCTGTGCATTCCCCAGGCTTGGGTTCTGCGGTGTGACCGTGCCGCCTTGCGCGATATTGTTCGCTACAAGCACCGGCGGGATCGGAACATTCACCGTGTCGCCGGCATGCGCCAACACAGGCTCGTAATCGCGGTTCACCAGGTTACCCATGATCAGGTTTCCAGTCAGGGCCGGCAGCGCGTCCGCAGCCACTAGCTTCACGATCGCGTTCGCCAGATTGGCAGATGTAATTACACCCATAATTCTCCTAATTTGATCTCGCGACAATTACCTGTCGCCACACTTCTACTTACACGCGCGGAACCACCAGCCATTCCCCGGCTCCGGCGGACTCCGCGCCCCTTGCTACCCGCTTGCGCCGAACTTATGCGCCGCGGAACGCCTGAGCTGCCACGCGGGCTATCTCCTGGCGCACTCTTTCGAGATCTTCTTTGTTCATTCCGGGCTTGATCTTGTCAAGCTCGATTCCCGGCTCTGCCTTGGCCGCGCTACGCGATGGAGCTTGCGCACCGCTGCCGCCCGCAATTCGCGCAGGTAACAGTTCTGGATTCTCTTGCACGAACCCGGCTAGATAGTCTTGCAGCGACTTGCTCTCCGGGCCCCTGGCGTGTAGCCGCCCGTCCTCCGCACGCACGATCTCATCCTTTACTGCCCGGAACGCCAAATCGATCTTAGATACTCCAATCCTTTGCAGCTCGCTTCTGATTTGCGCATTCCGGTCCGCTTCTTCGGCCATCGCCCGCGCTTTCCGGTTCTCTTCCACTAATTGGTTCAGTCGTGTTTCCAGGCTCTCCCGGCGCTTGCGCTCTTCGTGAAGCTCCGCCTTGTAGGCCGGTTCTGCTTTTCGTTGCTCCACGCGTACGAATTCTTCAATCGCCTGCCGCACTACGTCGCGAACGTCCGGTGTTGACTGTGTCTCCGCGGGCATTTCACCGCTCTCCTGTTCATTCTGCTCTGACATGGTTCTCCCTTACCTGTTCACAAATTGCGTACTGATCTCCCTTGCGATCTGATCTTTGATCTCTTGCCGGGCGTCACTCAGGTACTTAACGGCCAGTCGTTGATAAATCTCGCGCCGTAGAGTAGGCGACTCTATCCCCATCTGCAAGAGCTGGCTCGCATTCTGTAGCTCAGCTTCGAAATCGGAGATGTCGATTTCATCCAGACCGAACACCGCAACGCTCACATCATCCTGGCGTGCCACCGTTACCGCGGTCAACACTCTGCGGATACAGTCCTTCACGGCTGCTCCGTATCCCCTCAATACTTCCGTCGTGATCGTGAAGTCGAGTTGCTTACTCGCCGCTGATTGCGCGTGTCCGTTCTGCTGTTCACCTGAAGCCTGGGATAAATAGCAGACCCGGTAAATCTCTTCCTTGAGTGTTTCCAGGTTCGCCGCCGCCGTCTGATACACCTTACCGTCCGGCTCCGTCCAACCGAACTTGTCCGAAGGACCCAGTTGGATGTAATAACTCTCACCCACAATCTGGTTCCATTCGCGATCCGAGTAAATCACCGGCATCGCGAACAAACCCATCGTTATTCCCCACGCCAGCGCGTTCGACTTATTGAAGTGCTCCAGCTGAAGATGGGCGGCTTTGTTCGTTAACCAAAGACCGTCGGTCACCCGAAACGTGATTACCGGTACGCGCTGTTGCCGCACCAGAGAATGCGCTCCGTGGGCGATCAGTTGGATTGCTGCCGGCTCTTTCCCGCCTTCAACACGTCGATATGTCCGGTACTCTGATCTGTCGTAGTAATACCAATACGTCTCTTCTACCGTTTGGGGCGAATCGACACGCGGTTGTCTCCGCAGCGACTGCCGCAACACCACCCATTCGTACTCGCCGAATTCGTCCGTGCTCCAATTAATAAGTTCCTCAGCTTCGTACCGGACCAGATACGCTCTCGACCACCCGGCCGCATCTTCCTCGGCCCGATTGCTCGCTTCCCCCGCCGTCCGGGGAAAATCGATCAGGATATGGCTTCGTCCCGTAACCAGCGTGTCAGTGAAACAGCGCCGGAAGAAACTGGAAAGGCTCGTGCCCCGCCGGTCGCAATCGTCCGCGAAGTTCGCCAGAAAAGCGTGGCCCGATGCAAGCCCTCCGTTGAGCTGTAAGCTCGGCTCGCGCCGGAACAGTGTCGAGGCATACCAATCCACAATCGAGCCGATATAGTTTTCATAGAACACGCGCTGCAGACGTTCTCCGTAAACGTCCAATGGTTCTTTTTGCCGGCGCAGCAGATACTCTCCCGCCCGCACCTTGAACTCATGGCCACCCGCGTAGATGTCGCGGTACATGCGCCACACGTGCTTTTGCCGCTTAAAGTCAGGATGTTCCCTGTCAATCTCAATCATGGAGTTTTACAGCCGTTAAAAAAGTCGCTTGTCCTTTTCCCCTGCCCGGTTGGCCTGCGCTCCGAACAATTCCCAAATTGCATAGCCCAGCGCATCCGAAGCATGCGTGCGTTGCGGATCACGCGCTTTGTCGATGATTCCCGATTCGGGCTTGAAGAGAACCTCTTCAAAGTCCTTCACAAGTTCCTTGCACCGTACGTCCACTTCTAACCGCACTTCCCCCAGTGCATTCGTCAGCATGGCGTTTACCTTTTGCACGCGGCTAAGAACCGCCGGATTGCCCTTCGGTACTCGGATCGTTATATGCCTGAACCCTGCCTTGTAAAGCGAATTCTGCAGCATCGAATAGTCGCTGAACCCCGTGGTATGCATCGTTCGCCCGCTCGCGTCGCCAAAAATATTCAGGCCCCCGGCGTGTCCCTTGTACCGGTTCTCAAACTCCTGACATGCCTCCTCGGTCGTGGCGCGCTCCAGCACAATTTCATCGATCACAACCAATCGACCGTGGTCCCGCTGCAAAACCACTGAACTCATCGGCGCCACGTTGAAATCCAGTGCCCACAGCAATGTCTTGTGCGGATCGTACGCGTGCCTGACCAAATGAACCGCCGGGTTAAAGCAGTGATAGACCCGGTCTGCCCGGCTGTTGAGATACTCTCCCAGCACTTCCTGCTGATAAAACTTGGGATCGTAACTGCTCTCTAGGCGTTCGTAGTAATCCGGCGTCCGCTCCAATACAAAGCGGTTCTCGAACGGCCTCGCGCGAACGCAGTCATACCCTGCCACCGGTTTCTGAATGAATCGTTTGTAAATCCAGTCATGCCCTTGCGGCGTCCAAACTCCGAACCCGCACAAGCTCGCCGCCTGCGGATCGCGCAAGCGCGCTTCCAGCCGCAGCCAAGCCTCTTCTCGCGAATACGACAGCTCGTCAATACCGAACCAGGCTAAATTCGTTCCCCGCAAACGCTCCGGTTCGTCCAGAGAACGCAATAGCATCGTGCTGTCGGGGCCGGTGAGCGTCAACTCCCCATCGGCTTTGCGAAGCTCGTACTGGATCTCGTGCTCCTCTAGGGCGCCGAATAATGAGGTCAGCGTTGCATCGCGAAGCATGGCAAACGTCGGTGCGGCTAGCACCCCCTGACGCCCGGGATTTAAATAGCACTGCCGCAAAGCTTCAAAACAGAGCCCAGCGCTCTTTCCCGAGCCGACTGGACCCGAAAAGCCTTTGAATCGTGCTGTAGACCGATGAAAGCTAGCTTGAGACGGCAAGTATCCATGCGTCCAGCAAATCAGCTCTTTCTCGGGGCTGTTGCACTCGCCCTTAGCCTCGTCAGTCAAGCTCATCCGCACACGACGCTACAAGCTCCCTGCGCGCCGAAAGCCGTCTGAGGCTTACAAGCTCTTGATCAGAAGGGAGATACCTTTTTTGGGGAAATTGTCAACAATCGAGGAT
>CAVSTO010000029.1:0-30766 GCA_963730865.1 uncultured Acidobacteriaceae bacterium
TCCCTGCGACCGGCTGAGAAGCGCCTTGCAGCGCCACCAGCGATGTTGTAGGAAGGCTTCGAGAAGACTCCGTACCCGAGTCTTCGAGCATATCTTCGATGCTGACCCCATCCAGAAGTCGCAGAATGCCTTCATGGATACGCCGCAGAGGCCGCTTGACCGTGCACTTCTCCGCATGATGGCAATGCGCGTCCGCTGTGAAGCAGTTGGCCAGCACGATAGGACCGTCAATGGCGCGGATCACTTGCAGGGCCGAGATCAGGCGCGGCTCTCGCGCCAGGCGATAGCCCCCGTTGGTCCCGTATTCCGAAACCAGAAAGCCAGATTTACCCAGCTTTTGTAACAGCTTTGACAAGACCGGCAGCGGAATGCCGCACGTGTCCGCCACTTCTTTGGCGCTCACCGCTCCGCCCGTTTCCCGTTGGCGCGACGCGAAATGCCTGAGAGCAATCAGGCTGTAGTCGGCCTTTTTTGTGAGTCGAAGCATCGCGCTTTACAGGAGTTTGCTGGTCTTGAAGGTATATCTCCGACCAAGAAGATCTTACTTCTTTATAACATGCCCGACGGTGAATTAGGTTAACTTTTATCTCTAATTGAAATGAGACGGCTTGCGCTCGCGGATACGCGTTGCGTAGCCCGCGAAAAGTGCGCGTTCTACTCTAGCCTGCCGATAAGCTTAGCGTGTTACACTCGGTAGGCATTTCCGCTACCCGTAAACTGCTCGCGTGATTAGGCTTTTTCGAGTTTTCATCCCTGCCAGCGTCGTTGCGCTTCTACTGTCGGAAATCCTCATCATCCTGGGGTGCTACGCGGCCGTCGCTCTTCATTGTAGGGCTGGATTTTTCCGGCTTCGACGCTGGTTTCTATCTGTTCGGGGAAGGGAACTACTGGAAGCTGCTGGTAGTAACCGCCTGCATCATCTTGGGTCTCTACTTCCAGGACCTTTACACCGCTCTCCGGATCACGTCGCGCATCCTACTAGTCCAGCAGGTCTGCCTCGCGGTCAGTTGTGCGCTGCTCTTCATTGCTCTGCTTGGCTACGCGAGCGCCGATTTAATTCTCGGCAGATGGATGATGGTGCTCGGCAGTCTCTTGGTCATCGTACTGGTACCCACCTGGCGATGGTTCTTTTGGAAGTACATCATTGGCGCGTTGCGCTCGGAGCGTGTGTTGCTGCTCGGCAACTCCAGCATTCTCGGCGAAGTGATCGCGCGCATTTTCGAAAAACCGGAGTTTGGTTACTCCATCCTAGGATATTTGTGCGAGGACGAGCCGCGCGACTTTCCCGTCCCTTGCCTCGGCTCCCTCACGGAAGTTCGCCGGATTTGCAGTGAATACAAGCCGACACGCGTGGTCGTCGGCATGGCGGAGCGGCGCAACCGCCTTCCCGTGCAGGATCTGTTGGAAATCCGCTTCGGTGGAATCATGATCGAAGACGCCGCCGATACCTACGAAGTGGCCATGCTGCGGGTGTGCAGCCCGCAAGATCCAGCCGTCTCAGCTAATCTTTTCTTCCATGCTAGGCCCGCGGCAGCATGCGGTTACCATTCAGAATTTTTATTCGCTGTTGTTCGGATTCGTTGGGATGATCATCACGATGCCGCTGATGCTTCTCACGGCGCTCATTGTGAGGTTCTCTCGTCACCTGGGCCGGTACTCTACCGCCAGCGCCGCGTCGGGCACAACGGACAGGTTTTCACGTTATACAAGTTCCGCTCCATGTACATCGACGCAGAGGCGCGAACCGGCGCCGTGTGGGCCTCGAAAGATGACCCGCGGATTACGCCCGTCGGTAAATGGCTTCGTCGCCTGCGCCTGGATGAGCTGCCGCAGTTTTGGAACGTCCTGCGAGGCGACATGTCCATTGTCGGACCGCGGCCAGGGGGCCGCCGGTTTGCTGAACTACTGGCGCACCAGATTCCTTATTACCGCCAGCGCCTGGCCGTCAAACCCGGCATTACGGGTTGGGCGCAGATCAACCATAAGTACGGAGATACGGAGCTGGACGCCTCAATCAAGCTCGAATACGATCTCTACTACATCAAGCACGTGGGGCTTGCGCTCGATCTCTACATCATCTTCCATACCGTGAAAGTGATGCTGCTGAGCCGCGGGGCGCAATAACCGGGCGAGCCGAGCCCGGCCACCGTCTGGCACCGGCTATTCCAGCCCCATGACCTCACGAATTTTAGGAGCCGTCTGCCGCTGGACTCTTTCGGTTTTCGACGCGTCACCGACATCCGGTGCCGGTGATGCACATGCCAAACCGCGCCAAAAGGTTACGATCAAGGAAGCGGAATCTAGAACGGTCATGAAACCCTCGCAAGCGCTCACCGCCCACCGCCATGAATTACGACAGCTCGTCAGCCGCTACCGCCTCTCTGGTCCTCGCGTGTTCGGGTCCGTCCTCAGCGGAACGGACACGGATGAAAGCGATCTTGATCTGCTCGTGGAACCCGGACGATCCACCAGCCTGCTGACTATTGCCGGTTTGAAGATGGACGCCGAGAAATTGCTCGGAGTGCCGGTCTCGGTTTTAACTCCGAACGGCTCCCCTCGAAGTTTCGCCATGAGGTGCTGCAACAAGCGCAGTCTCTGTGAAGCATCCGGAGCGTATCCAGGATTACCTGACACACATCGCCGAGGCGATTGACCGCGCCACAGGCTACCTTCATCCTCTACCGGACCTCGAAGCCTTTCAGAAGAACCCGCAGGTTCAGGATGCCGTGATTCGCAACATCGAAATCATTCGGCGAGGCAGTGAACAAAGATCAACAGCACCGCGCCGGAGTTCATCAAGCTGCACCCCGAGATTCCCTGGCGCAAATGCGCTGGATGCGTAACGTAGCGATCCATGAGTATTTCTTTGTCGATCTGGAAATCGTCTGGACTACTGTCCGGCACGACTTCCTCAGGTTGAAGCAGCAGGTGGATGCTTTGTCGAAGCGATAGCTCCTGTCGTTTCGGAATGGCCCGGAGCGTCAAGGGCGTGCTGCCTTGCGCAGCGAAGCAAACCCTTGATGCCGATGACTGTTGTGGATGAACGAATCGGGGAAAGAGGGGCGTTGCGTGCGCAACGGCGGATCAGCGTCAGATGTGGGACACTCGCGTCGTCTGCCGCGGAACCGCTCGCAGTATCGCGAGGATAAGAAGCACGATTGCCCCCGCGCCGGCAACGATAGCGGCCCATCTAATAGCTGCGGCGGATCCATAGGCTCCTTCGAGAACTCTCTCTGGCAGACCGACATGTAGTCTCGTATCGGAGTTGCGCGCTTGAACGTTCCCGGCGAATGTTCACCATGATTTTCTGACGAAATCCGCGCTTGGGCCGATAATGCCGCTCGAGAATCGCATCGTTGCCGCCCATTTGCTTATCCTCGCTGTACTCTCCGCTGCTAATCAGCGCCCCGGTTTCATCCACGATTTTCCAGTCAAGATCCAGCGGAGTCCGAGGATATGGAAGGAAGTATATTTCGATTTGATAATCATCGTCCAGATCTGTCGTGAAAAAGGGTGATTTGAACTCACCACGCTTTAGCGAAACGGGAACCGACAGCGGCTCCAGGTTGTGATTACTTCCCCACCAGGACATGTAAGCCAGAGGCGCTATGCCCACAAGGACCAGGAATAGGCCGATGCCGATAAGAAGCGTGCGCCACGGCCATCTTTTCAAGGCGTTCTCCTCCGCGACGAAGGTAAAACCCACGGCGCTGCGGCCCCGTACGGATGGCGTTGAAAGGATCGTATCGCTGCGGCCCTATCTCCGCCATCAATCGACACGTGGTTCGGCGCGTGCAACGAGAGTGCGGGAAAACGTATCGTTACCGGGAAGACGGCGGATGGGCGACTGGTGATCGCGAAGGCGTATCGTACCAGGCGGGCGAAGATGCTGCGGGAACGGTTGTAAGATCGGGCTATCAGTCTAATGTGCTGTCTTTGGGTATGCCGAGAACGGCCTGTTCATGTTCCAGCAGAGTAGAAGAGAAATGGTGTGAGCCGGAGCCGTCGGGCTTGGCTACGAAATACAAATAGTCCGTATCCGCCGGCGCAAGTGCCGCTTTGAGAGAGCTTGCTCCTGGGTTACTAATTGGGCCTGGCGGCAGACCGGCGTGAGCATAGGTGTTGTACGGATTGGCGCTCGCCAGATCCGATTTGTGGATCACGCCGCGGTAGCGATTTTCAAGCAGCGCCGCGTAGACCGTAGTAGGATCGCACTGGAGAGGCATGTTCAACCGTAAGCGGTTCAGGAAAACTGCCGCGACAAGCGGCCGCTCCTGCGGCACGGCGGTCTCCTTTTCTACCAGCGATGCCAGCGTGACCAGCCGGTGCGTTTCCGCTGCCCGCGCCTTTCCACCGAGGGCAGCCCACTGTTTGCGGAACTCCGCCGTCATCATGTGGCAAAGTTGCGCGGCCGTCGTGTGATGAGTCACGCGATACGTAGACGGGAAATAGGAATCCTTCTAAATCCGGCGCCCGTGGATCCAGATCCCGTATGCTCGCCGGATTCGCCGCGGCTTTCAAAAAAGCGTCAGGATCGACCGTGTCGGAATCAGAAACTCGGCGAGGTCCAAGAGATTACTTCCTTCAGGCACTGTGAATTCCTCGTAGAAGACATCCCCGCGCCGTATCTTGTCGAAAACGGACCAAGGCGTTTCAGGCGAATCGAACCGGTATTCGCCCGCCTCAAGCGTTGCTTTCGGATGCAGCGCGCGGATGGCGAGGAATACCCAAGCGGAGCGGACCACGCCGTGTGAAGGGTGAAAGTGGGCGATTTCGCGCGAGGACATGCCGTGCTCAATCTCGACAAAGATTCCCGCTCCGAAGCCGCGATATGGGCTGAGGGACCAATAGCTTGCGACAGCGGCGGCGAACAACCCAGCCAGCACGATGGCAAGAATCGTAAACCGGAAAAGGCGGCCGAAGAAACCGCGGCGTCTAGCCAAGAGCATCTCCTTCCGGAAAACCCTCGTGCTCGCGGCAGTAGCCCAGATAGCTCTCCAGCAGCAGCACCGCTGACATCCGGTCAACCGCTTTTTTCCGTTGTTCCAGCGAAGCGCCCGCGGTCCGCAGCATTCGTTCTGCTTCAGCGGACGTCAACCGCTCATCCCAGAAAACAACTGGAATCCCGAGATGTTGGTGAAGCCGGTCGGCGAAGCGCTTGGCGCGTGTACTCGCTTTGTCGACTTTCGTCTCCGCTCATGTGAAGCGGCTTGCCGATGAGCAGAGTCTTCACATCCAGCCGGTTCGCAATTTGCTTTAACTTCTGCAAATCTTCGTGGACCCGCGTGCGCTGGAGCGTCTCAATCCCCTGCGCCGTGATTCCCAATTCGTCGCTGATGGCCAGGCCGATTCGTTTCTTCCCGACATCCAGTGCGAGCAAGTTACCAACCGGCCTCCCCTTCAATCAGTTCCGCCAAGCTTGGATTATAGAAGGTGTTAAACGCTCTACGCCCAAGACGCTTTGCGTGTTAAAGTAGCGATTAACAGAGGCCGTCGTTCCGTTTGGCACTCTTCAGCCCTCCTCAGCCTGCTCAGAGACTGCGTAGTGTTCGGACTTCGCTGATTGCTGTGGCGGCCGCCGTCGCCCTCCTCTACTACGGGCGCGATTTTTTCGTAACGCTCATCGTCTCTTTTGTTTTTGCCTTCATTCTCGATCCCGCTGTCTTGCTGGTGATGAAGCTACGGGTGCCGCGGCCCGCCGCCACCGGCATTGTCATCGCGGTCGCTTGCATCGCCGTCTACCTGGCATCTGTTTTATTGTGGACCCAAGTAGCTACGGTGACGGAAGACTTACCCGCCTACGCTCTTCGATTGGGCGACCTGTGGAGTAAGGCGAACAGCAGACTGGATCGGATGGAGCAGGGAACAATCGAAGCGCTCGTGCCCAAAACGCTGCGCGATAAGAGCGAGCAGATTCAGCAAAAACCGCAAGAAGTAATGAAAGCGCGGCGCCGGCGCTCCACCACGGTCCCGCCTCAGCCGGTAACGCCCGCGCCTCCCGTGATTCAGGAGGTCCGTATTCACAACGATCCGAAGCCCTTCATCACCACGGTGTACGGCTACGCCGCCGGTTACGTGCATGTGCTCGTCATGGCCTCGTTCGTGCCGTTCCTGGTCTACTTCATGTTGAGCTGGCGCGATCACTTCAACCGCACCGTGACGCGCCTGTTCCACGGTGAGGAGCGCTACGTCGTGGGTAAAACCTGGTCCGGCATTGGCGAATCCACGCGAGCTTACGTACTGGGCAATTTTCTGCTCTGGATTTTGTTGAGCAGCGTCAGTTCCATCGTGTTTTTCTTCATGGGTGTTCCTTACTGGATCCTCGTGGGACCCATCAGCGCCTTCTGCAGTCTTGTCCCCTATGTAGGGCTTCCGCTTTCGATGCTGCCGCCGGTGCTTCCGGCCATCGCCATTCCAAATAGATTCAAGATCATCGTTACGTTGATGCTCATCACGGCGGCGCTGCACATCATCGTCATGAATTTCGTCTATGCGAAAGTAATCGGGCGCAGGGTACGGTTAAATCCGTTGGTGGTTACCGTCGCGTTGATGTTTTGGGGGATGCTATGGGCGCCGTCGGTTTGGTTCTGGCGGTACCTATTACGGCGGCGATCAAAACAGTCTGCGACAACGTGGAGTCGCTCGAGCCCTACGGCAAGCTGCTGGGCGATTGAGGAAGGTAGGCAGTGACCGGTCCATCGCTGCCCGCGAAGCTCAGTTCGGGTCTGCTCTGGACGGCTTCCGTTCGCACGTAGCCCAGTGCAACCACTTCGTGGAAAAAAGGCGAGTAATCGGCGGAAGTGATCTCCGCGACGTCTTTCCCGTTTGCGCTCAGTTTCGTTCCCGGCGCCGGCGGTACGTTACTCTTGACGCGAATCGGCGTGAGTAGACGGTGAACTTGTCCGCGCGAGCGCACGCGCTCGACGATTTCCTGGCCTAAATAACAGCCTTTATTTGAATGAACGGCGTGGACCTGTTGCGTCTCCTGCACCAGGTACCGTTCGCTGATGTCTTCTCCGAAACGTGGCATGCCGTTTTCCAGGCGTACCGTTCGGGTTTCCCCGCTCATTGCTTGCGGAATATTCAAACGTGCGACGAAATCCTGTTTTTGCGAAGCAGGCATGAACACCCGCAGTCCCGTTGGGCCGGTGCTGGCGACGCGCACCGTGAAGCCATCGTTCCAGACAGCCAGCGCATATTGTTTTTCGGGAACCGGCAACCCCAGAGTCGCAGCGAAGTCGAGACTCGCGGGCCCTTCGACCGCTACGACCGCCCAGCGCGCCGTTTCGTCCTCGAGCATGACATCATCCGCGATGATGTATTTGTCCAGATGTTCGCGCAGTTTTTCAGCCGTTTCCGGCTCGGTATCCAGCAGCATCGTTTCGCCCAAGTTGTAGACGAACGCATCCGCCACGATACGGCCTTGCGGGGTCAGAAAAAATGCGTATACCCCCCTCATTCGGCTGAAGGCCGGCGATGTGGTTCGTACTCATCGCATGCAGCAGGCGCGCGCGGTCTTCGCCCGTAACACGGATTTTTCCGCGTGCGGACAAATCGATCCATGCCGCACTTGTGCGCAACGCTGCGTAACCGCTCATACCTTGCTAAAGAATAAGATGCTGACGGCGACTCACAGGCCGCTGAGTGTTAATGAGCGCAGATAAGCCGAAATCAAAACGACGATCAGGCCGGAAATAGCGATACTCGTCAGCCGGTGCTTGCTCTTTCCCGCGACTGTGACGTCCCCATACGGGGATGTCGCCCAAAGAATGGCTGAGGCGCAGATGTGCGCCACAAACAACATCTTAATCCCGAACCAGATCTGATAGGCTTCGCCATGCTTCGGTCCCGCGTAACTGAGAAAGTTGTAAAGACCGGAGAGAACGATCAGGCCTAACAGAACGAAAAGCGTAGTGCGGTAACGGATCTGCGTGCCTGCGGCGGATTGCATGCGAACGTCTTCGGGCAACGTATTGAGCACCGGCACCAAAACCTGCCGCGCATAAATCACCCCGCCCAGGAACATGATCACGCAGCCTATGTGTACGAACCGGGAGAGCAAATGAAGGAAGAAGTCTGGCGTCACTTTTTTGAGTATAAAGGCGGCCGAGTCGATTAGTGGTCGTCAAGCAACTCGCGAACGTACGGTTCCAGCCCGGGCACGCACGCGTAAGCGTTCCCGCCATAAATGGTGTTTTCACCGGCAAGGCTGCGCATCACGCCGCCCGCTTCTTCGATTAATAGCTTCAAAGGCGCCAAATCCCAGGGCTGAGCATTCGGCTCGATCCATACGTCCGCCTGCCCTTGCGCAAGGAGCATGGCATCCACCGCTCCGCCCATACTTCGGACCGCCCAAAAGCGGTGTACCCACGGCAGGAGACGGTCGCCGAACCGGCCAATTCCAACCTTGTTGAACCCATTAAACGAGAGCACTGCTTGGGATGGGTCCGACTTCTCCGCGATCCGCAAGCGCGTTCCGTCAGACCAGGCGCCCCCGCCGCGGCTCGCCGAAAGCAGCAGCCCTTGCCTGGGGCTGTGAGCGGTGCCGGCCACAATCTCGCCGTCCTTCTCTAGTGCAATGAGAACGGCCCACAGCGGGATTCCCCGAACGAAGTCGCGGGTGCCGTCGATAGGATCGATAATCCATTTCCGCCCATTGCGGGATTCCCGGTTGGCGCCCTCTTCCCCCAGAACGCCGTCTTCCGGGAATACGCGCGCGATCGAATCCACAATCAGCTTTTCGCAAGCCCGGTCCGCCGCTGTCACTGGCGACTCGTCAGCCTTGGTTTCTGCCGTAATGCCCTTCCGCTGATAATCAAGCGCTAGCGCACCGGCTTCTTGCGCCATCTCTCGGGCCAGTTCCACTTCGCGTTCAAAGGCCATCTTAGGTTGTTGAATACTACTTTACCTAAGCCCTCCAACTTGTTGGATATGGAGCGGTTAATTCACGCGCTTAGCCTCAAAGTCACGTACCGGTGAGCTCTCGGAACCTCCCTCATCCACGGTGAGCGAAAAACGGATGATGTCGCCCTCGACAATACCTTTGTAATGCTGAGTGAACTGATGACCCTCGAACTCCGTGATGACCGAGAACCAGATGTCATCGCCATCAATCGTACCCGATGAAATAGAAGCTTCCCCGCCGGCGGCCCGGACAGTACCCGTTATCGTCCCGTCTTCCGCTTTGAGGTTCATCGTGATTTCGGAACTGCCGCCGCGATGCGCTTGCACCTCGGCCGTCCACTCGCCGCTGACGTCAGTAGCCCATAGACGGCCAGCCGCCAAGCAGGCCGCTAGAATGACTGGAATGACCCTCACAATCGCCCATCGGCAGTTCAGGGACTATAAATTAGGTTCCGTGCACTAGGCCTTCCCTGGCGCGGAGGGATTCAAAAGTCACCCAGCTCACGTCCTTATCCTATTGACACCCTCTCCTAACCCGAGTAGCCTGAAACTTCGTTCATAATTTATCCGGTCCGGGGCCACTGTATGAAGTAGCCGCTCTACTCGTATGGCCCCCGAGGAGTCGAATGAATCAACAGTGCCTCGTCTTAGAATTCGCCCATTCCATGCAAGGACGAGTCAGACGAATTCACATCACCTATAAATCTCTCGCTTATTTCTTCTGCACTCTTTGCTTAGCGGGTCTACTCGCGGGCTGCTTATTTTCCAGCTATTTACGGATGACATGGAAAGTGTCGCATTATAATCAACTGAGCGCCGATTTTGACCGTTTACGCACCCGGTACCAAGAACTGCAGCGCATTTCCCGTCAGCACAATGAGCAGATGGCTTCTCTTGAAACGCTGGCCAATGAAGTGACTGTCGCCTACGGCATCAACGAACCTGACCGGCCCAGTACGAAAATTTCCGGCACCGGAAACCAACTGGCCCCCAATGTGAAGGAATCCATCGAACAATACAACTTCCTGAAATCAGCCAACTACTCCGGCATCTATCACCATTACGCTTACCAGTGGCAGTCGCATACACAACCTAGTTTGTGGCCCGTCAACGGTGTGCTGAGTAGTTCGTTTGGAGGGAGGTCCGATCCATTTTCGGGTGAAGGCGCCTTCCATACCGGCATCGATCTCGTCGCCCCGACCGGGACCCCCGTGCACGCGACCGCCGACGGCGTAGTAGCAACCGCCGCTTGGAGCGGCGCATACGGCAAGTTGATTGTGATCAATCACGGTAACGGGCTGGACACCTACTACGCTCACTTGTCTCAGTTCTTGATTGTTCCGGGGCAGGAAGTTCGGCGCGGCGAGGTGATTGCGCTTTCCGGAGGCACCGGCCACGCGACCGGGCCGCATATGCACTATGAAGTTCGGCTGCATGGCACCCCGGTTAATCCCTACAAATACTTGGCCGGCTCATCGCATGCCTTCCAGCGCTCTACGCCGGTGCATAGCGATCTCGGTCTATGAAACGCCTGTATAGAACGACCGTTCCACTGCAACAGGAGATTTCGGCGGACGTCTCTATCTAGTAGTGACGCAACGCATAACGCGCCGCACGATGATCGCTGCCGGATTTCCAACTCTGTTGGCCGCCGCGACTCAATCCAATAAGACTCAATCCAATAAGACTCAATCGAGTAAGAAATCCAGAGCGCTCCCTGCGGTCGGTGAATTCGTGCGCTTCATCGATCCCACAACTGAATCGATGGTTGTGAGGCTGACCAATCCTGCCAGCGCCAGCTATCTCCCCGCCGCCGGCAACCGGTTCGTTTCCGTTCGCGAACGCTTGCTCGTCTTTTCCTCAGACCGCACCGGTCGCCCCGCTCCTTTTGCAGTCGACCTAAGGACCGGCGTCCTGCGCCAGCTAGCCGTGACAGCCGATCTGCACCCGCGATCGCTCTGTCTCGACGCGCAAGGGCGATCCGCTTATCTCATCGATGGAACCGATCTGAAGCGCGTCCCGATCGGGAGCAAAAAGGTCGAGGTGCTCTCGCGAGGTGTGAGCGCGTTCAGCCTCGGAAACACTCCTTCTGAAGTAATGGTCGTCAAGGAAGGCCGTCTCGAGCAGCTAAACAGCCAGGCAGGCGCGCTCGCCAACGGCGTGGCGCCCTGGTGCGCACTGCGTCCGGACGGCACAGGATGTGCTTTTGTCCGCATCGGGCCGGATACCGGCGGCGCCGCTGACGCCGGTGAACAGGAGTTCTGGTACTTGCCTCTCGCAGGCGCTCCACCCGTGGAGCCGAAACTTCTCGCCCAGGGCAGAATCTCGAATCCGCTGTGGTCGCCTGACGGAGGACCACTTCTGTTCTTACGCCAAGTGCCTGTCAACAACACTTTCGTTTCCGAGATACACGCCGTGGATCCAGATACCGGGCTCGAGCGGCGAATTGCAGCCACCAGCCAGTTCGCGGCGTTCGCCCCCAACGGCGATGCATCGGTATTCGTCGGTGCGAGCAGGAGCAAGGCGCAGCCCACCATCATCCTTTTACTTCGCTCCCCACAGCGCGAACTGACGCTCTGCGAACATCGGGCAACGCACCCGGTCTCGGTCGATCCTGCCTTCTCGCCCGACAGCCGGCGCGTCTACTTCCAAAGTGATCGCGAGGGCAAATCGGCGCTTTACTCGGTCAACACGGAGGCGTTGGTAGAGCCCACCCCTTCAGCCTTCTAGCGCAAAGGGCGCGGACGCGCATGCCGAGGCAGGCAAAGGAACCCGCTGGTCTTTGCGGGGCGCGCGCTTGACACCGCGACCGTTTTGCGCGGGTCTCTCAGAACTTTATTCCTGTGAGTTGAAACCTCCCCGGGACTGCTTCCGTCCTTCAAACACTCGCTTGCTTCAGGAGGGATTAGTGTATCCGTTCTCAGGCAGACAAGCTTTTTCGAGAAACATAGCGCTCTTGTTGTTGTTGTGCGTCGCGGTTCCTGCGTCGAGCCGGCAATCCCAAGACGTTGCCGAAACCAAAAAGAACGCTCAATCTGAAAAGGTCTATGAGGCCGGCGGCGACGTGAAACGCCCCAAGCTGCTCCATTATGTCGAGCCTGAGTTTTCGCCCAAATCGAAAGAGGCTTTCGTCGAAGGTACGGTGAAGATCTCCACCGTGTGACGCCCGACGGCGTTCCAACGAATTATCGCGTGCTCAGCGGCTTGAACGCCGAAGAGGATCGAACGGCCGTGGAAGCGTTGAAACAGTGGAGGTTTCAGCCGGGAACAAAAGGCGGTCAGCCAGTAAACGTAAGGGTCACGGTAGAGATCGATTTCCACCTGCTTTAGCGCGGCAATTCAAATAAGAACCTCGCCCGTGTGCCTGGTATCGTATCCCGCGATCGACTCCAGCTTTTTCCTGAGATCGGAGCGGTTCAAAGCATCCATGAGCGCCTTCGCGGCGGGCAGCTCAAGCGATGCCGCGGCGAGCGACAGATCGAACCGTTCCACCGCCAGTGGAACGAAATCCAATCCGAAGCAGCGTGCTGCCGAGCGAGGCGCAACGCAGCAATCAGCCGTGCCCGCTGCAACCGCATAGGCCGCCGCAAGATGGCCCGCAGCCACTGAACTGTATCCCTTCACCTGTTCACCGTGAATACCCACTTTTCGAAAGCTGCTGTCAAGCAGGTCTCTGCTGCCCGAGCCCTTCTCTCGATTGATCACGGAAATGTTTTTGCTGCCGAGATCTGCAACCGTCCGGATGCTCTTGGGATTCCCACGCTGCAGGACTAAACCTTGCTCCCAAACCGCGAAAGTGATCACCCGGACCGCGCCCGCCGGAAACAGGCGCCGGATGATGGGCAGATTGTAATCGCCCGACGCTTTATCCAGAATGTGTGAGCCGGCGGCGTGTACGCGTCCACGGCGTAGCCAATCGAGCGCGCGACGGCTGGAACACGGAACTGCCACAATCTCGATTCCCGAAGAGACTAGCAATTGGTTCAGCAGGGAAAGCGCCGGATCACACCCGGCCACCAACAGCCGGCCTTCGGGTACACCAGTCGGCGTCTTGACGGCAACGGCCGATTTCTTTCTCTGCTCGACAACACCGTCGGCAACCGGCAGATAAGCCGGCATTGCTGAAATGAGCGCCGCCACCAAGCGATTGTTGACGCGACAGACCCGCACTAACTGCCCTTCCTCTGCTACCTCACCGGACGCGAGCAGTTGCGCCTCAACCGATTCCGCGGCTTGGTCGTCCGCTAGTGAAAAAAGTTCTTCCACACCGACATGGAGAGCGCGCGCCAGTTGCAGCGAAACGGTCGTATTGGGAACAAAACTCCCATCCTCGATCGCGTAAATAGTTTGCCGGCTCACACCGGCAAGACGCGCCAGTTCGGCGGCGGAAATAGCTCGTAAAGTTCTGAATTCTCGAAGTCGGGTGCGAACCAGCATGGCTTTGGGCGTGTGTCGCTTATACTTTACAAGGCAACGTAAAAAAGACATGAGAGCTAAGTTATTTCTACTCGGCTGCATTCTCGTGATCACATGCGAATCATTGGCTTGGGCGCAAGTATCGGCGGCGCTCTCGGGAACCCTAAGGGACGAATCTGGAGCGCTCGTTTCAGGCGCCACCGTGGCGGCCAAGAACGAAGACACGGGAGCAAGCCGCTCAACGTTCACGGACAGCAGAGGGCTGTATCGGCTTCCCGCACTGCCCGTCGGCCACTATCGGGTGCAAGTGAATAAGCCGGGATTCTCAGAAGAGATTCGCACCGGGATCAATCTGGTTGTCGCCCAGGACGCCACGGTCGATCTGGATTTGCGCGTAGGAACATCCAGTCAGCGGATCAACGTCGACGCCGACGCCCCCGTTCTCGCTGTGAGCGCCGCCGACACTTCAAACGTCGTTAGCGAACGGCAAGTGAAAGATCTTCCGCTCAATGGGCGCAGCTACGACGAGCTGATTACCTTAAATCCCGGAGTAGTGAATGTCACGTCGCAGAAAACCGGCGGCATCGGCGTTTCCAACTCAACTTCAGGCAACAATTTTGTCGTCTCGGGAAATCGGCCTCAGCAGAATTTTTATCTCCTGAATGGCGTTGAGTTCACAGGCGCGGCCGAAAACAATATGCAGCCAGGCGGTGTCAGTCAGGAATTGCTGGGCGTTGATGCGGTTCGGGAATTTAACGTGCTCACCGATAGTTACAGCGCGCAATACGGCAAACATCCTGGTGCGCAGGTCCTGATCGTGACGCAATCAGGCACTAACGAACTCCACGGCTCCCTCTATGAATTTCTCCGCAACAACGACCTGGATGCAAGGAACTTCTTCGATGGCGCCTCTGTTCCCGGTTTTCAACGGAACCAGTTTGGCGCCTCCCTGAGCGGCCCGCTTAAGAAGGGCAAGACCTTTCTGTTTGGAAATTTCGAAGAACTCCAGCAGCATCTTCACCAGACCGGCGTGGATCTTGTTCCCGACACCAACGCGCGTAATGGATATCTGCCGTGCAAGTTGGTGACGCCAACGCCGAAGTCTTGCCCGGCCGTGGAACTGGCCTTTGTCGGGGTCTCGCCATTGATTGATGCGTGGCCCTTGCCCTCGGCGGGCGCGCCGGATTTCGGCGGTATCTCTGAAGCGTTTAACAATCCATTGCAAACGATTCGAGATGACTTCGGGACTATGCGGCTGGATCACATCTTCAGTCCCAAGGACTTTCTCAATGCGGTTTATACAGCGGACGATAGTGCGGATTTCACACCCACCAGTACGAACGCGTACAGCACGGACGTGGAGAGTCTTCGCGAGCAGGTCGCGAGTATCGAGGAAGGACACACGTTTTCTCTCCCACTCTACTGAGCGTTGCTCGCGCCGGCTACTCCAGAGCCGCTTACTTCTTTACCGGCGAACCGACGCCCGGCACTCCCGCCGCTTCTCTACCCGGCTTCCTAACAGGCCATCCCGTCGGGGCCATTGTGGTCGGAGGCAGCGCAGCTTCCAATCCCACCGCCCAAATCAGCTTGGCCGGAAGTAACAACGGCAGTAATCTGCGTGTCGCCCGAAACATCTATACCTACGAAGACAGCGCCTCATTGACCAAGAGCCGCCATCAACTCACTTTTGGCGCTTGGTTCCAGCAGTTCCAGTCCAACGAAATGTTGGCGCTCAGCCAATACGGCCAGGCGACGTTCACCAGTCTACAGACATTTCTTCAGGGGACCGCGAGCAGTCTGCTGTACGATCCCTCCCCCACTGAGATGAACTGGCGATCTGTTTTCGGCGCTCTGTACGTCGAAGACGTCATTCGCGTGAATCGGACGTTGACTTTGTCTATTGGCTTTCGCGACGAGTACACGAACGGCTGGAATGAAGCTCATAACCAAGCTTCCAATTACACTTATCCGAACGGCATCATTGTTACCCATCCCACCGTGGGAAGTTCTGTATTCACTCACAACAATGGGACCGTCCTGCCACAACCCAGGATCGGCCTTGCCTACAGCCCGTTCGGCGATAAGACCGTCGTGCGTGCCGGTTTCGGCATGTATAACGATCTGCAAGACGCGCTCGGCTACCGCACGGATCAGAATGCGCCCTTCAACCCCACTTATAGTCTTCCCAATGCCGCTGTTTCGAAGCTTCCGCTTTCACCCGGCGCGCCCGTTCCCGCCACGGCGAAGCTAGTGCCTGGCGGAGTTCAGCCCGATTTGCAAACTCCCACCTTGCTCTCCTGGTCGTTACGCATTCAGCGGCAATTGACTCAGGACACGGCGCTCACCGTCGGATACGTCGGATCGCATGGCTACCACGAACTCATCGGGATCGACGCTAACGAACCCTTCCCCGTTGTATGTCCGGCGTCCCCTTGCCCGGCAAATTATCCAAGTACTTTTCCTGCCGGTCTCTCTGGTACGCCCGTTCCGGCCGGAACCTATTACGTGCCAACTGCAACCAGGGCCAACCCCGCGCTTGCCAATACCTGGACGTATTTCTCAGAGGGCGATAGCCATTACAATGCGTTGCAGGTAGACGTCAATCACCGCTTCAGCAACGGCCTTTCCTTCCGCGGAGCGTACACCTGGTCGAAGACGATTGACGATGGAGATTCATTGAATGCCACCACCTCCGGCGGCGAGCCTGCGCTTGCTTCCAATCCGTTCGACTTGCGAGCAGATCGCGGACTGGCGAATTTCGACGTGCGAAATGTCGGCGTCATCAACGCCGTTTATGCGCTGCCCTTTGGACACGGCAAACAATATCTCAGCAATGCCGGCGGATTTGTGAATGCACTCGCGGCCGGTTGGACGTTGAACTCCATCGTAACGCTGCAAGGCGGCTTTCCCTTCACCCCTCAGTTGAGTTACAATCCGTCGAACAATGGCGACACCCGAAATCCGGTGCGCCCGTTCGTAAACCCCGCCTTCACGGGAAATGTAATTCTGGGCAATGTCAGTAAGTGGTTTAATCCAGCCGCGTTTTTAGCGCCCCCGAACGGTAGCGGCTTCTATGGAAATCTTGCCAGAGACACTTTCATCGGCCCCGGTCTGGCGACGTGGGATTTCTCCGCGCTAAAAGAAATACCCGTTCGCGAGAAAGTGAATCTGCAGTTCCGCGCGGAGCTGTTCAATCTGCTGAACCGTGCAAATTTCAATCAGCCGAACGCAGTGGTCTTCACGCCGACGGGCGTTTCGCCCACTGCCGGTGTGATCACAAGCACCTCCACCACTTCGCGTCAGATTCAGTTCGGATTGAAGTTGCTCTGGTAGATACCTGTCTATTCCGCAGCCGGTGCACCCGGAAGGGTGAACAAGAAAGTCGAGCCTACGCCGGGTTGCGATTCAGCCCAGATGCGCCCGCCATTCCGCTCGATAATACGCCGGCAGATCGCTAAACCCAGGCCGGTGCCCGGGACCTTCGAACCGCCCAATCGTTGGAACAGATCGAACACTCGTTCCGCGTACTTTTGATCGAATCCGATGCCGTTGTCCGTTACACGAACCAGCGGTTCGCCGTCGCTCTTCTCAGCCGAGATCTTGATGACGGGCGGAACGCCTTCTCTTGCATATTTCATCGCGTTTGAGATCAGATTCTGGAATACTAGCGATAATTGCGTCTGATCACCGTAGACGCTCGGCATCGCGCCCGACATGATGCGTGCCTGCGTGGTGTGGATCTCCATGTGCAACGAACTGATTGCGTCAGAGATTGCAAAATTGAGGTCGAAGTGGGATCTCGGCCAGGTCCGCTCTTCGTGAATAGCCCTCGAATATAAGAGAAGATCGCGCAGCAGCAGCTCCATCCGCTTCACGCCCCTCTGCACATATTCGGAGAACTGGCGGGCATCCTCGTTGCTTTGATCCACGTGCCGCTCCATCAGCAGTTGCGTGAATACATTCACCATCCGGAGCGGTTCCTGCAGATCGTGGCTGGCGGCAAAGGCGAACTGTTTCAGATCGGCATTCGCTTGCGCAAGTTTTTCCTGCGCTTCCTGTAACTGAAGAATCTGATCTCTGGTTTGAAATTGCCTGCGCCGAGTAGCCAGCGCCGATTGCACCGCCGCGATCAGCGTGACGCTTCGAAGAGGGCGTTCCAGCAACATAATGTTGCCCAGAACCCGCATTTCGCTCAATTTCTTGAGGGAGGCCCCCGTCGAGGTGCCGCCGCCGGTCAGCAAGAGCAGCGGCAGGTCGGACCAGAATGGTTGCTTTTCCCGTGCGTCCTGGAGTTGTTCGATGGAAGCGGAGGTGAGCGCCTCTTCCGCAAGTATCGCTACGCCGGCGTGTTCGCTCGCTACGGCGGCGCATACGTCTTCTATGCTCGTGCAAGCCGTTGATGGAATAGCTGCCCACTGCAGCGCTTCACCTGCCAGCGCGGCATCTCGGCCGCTGGGCGCCCAAATGATAACCAGCGGAACGCTCTGTGTCTGAACTCCGGCGGCGCTCATTCGATCGTGTTCGACAGAGTCCCTGGATTGCCCGTGAATACAGGCAAGCCGGACAGAATACTCTGAAACTCTTTCAGCCGTTTGCCAAGATCCCCACCGGTATGAGCGCGCGAATTATCCCGCAAAGAGTACTCCGGCGTTGTTGGGTGAAAAAGCGGCAATTGTCACGAGTAAGTTGTTTTTGTAAGAGCTGTAGCTTATCTTACATTAGCAGTGCTGCCCACGACAGCCCAAAATCGGGCCGCGACCGCATGGAGCGGTGTCAACCATCTCCCAGAACCCACACAACTGGATCAATCCACTACCAATGTCATGAAGATGCGCGAGTGGGAGTGGCGTTCGCGAACAAGTCACGGCTGATCGGCACAAACTTACCCGCCCGTGCATCGTAGGTGCTCACGTTTCCTGAACCGATGTCATACACCCAGCCGTGCAGCCGCAATTGCTTGGCTTCTATAGCTTTCGCAACCGCTAAATGCGTCAGCAGATTGTCCAGTTGTACGACAACATTTTCGTGAACCAGCGCGCTCAGCTTCTCGTCCCGCGAGTCGTGCGCGCACTTCACCTCGACGGCATCGCGCGCCGCGTCCGCGTAATGAAGCCACCGCGCCACGGCTGGAAGCTTCTCAAGCTGCTCGCTACCGCTCAAAATGGCGCCCATGGCCCCGCACCCCGAGTGCCCGCAGATAACAATATCGGGAATGCCGAGGACGGCAACGGCGTATTCGATACTCGCCGTAACTCCGCCCGGCTCAGTCGAACTCGGCGGCACGATGTTGCCGACGTTGCGAACGACAAAGAGCGATCCGGGTCCTTGTTGCGTTAGAGTGTGCGGTACGATGCGTGAGTCGGCGCAGCCGATGAACATCGCCGATGGGGCTTGCCCCAGCGCCAGCCGCTGGAACAACGCTTCCGCATCGGGATGTATTTCGCGTTGGAAGCGCAGGACTCCGTCGATAATGTGCTCCATCACCTTCTAAACTGATTCTAATCGGGTCAGCCGAATGCTTTTGAGTTTTCCCTCAGTTGATAGGCCCGGGTGGCCGCTGGCTGACTAGCACGCTATCCAACACGGTCTGGAGTTGATAGAGCGAGAAGGGCTTGCTCAGACAAATGCCGGGAGCAACCATTAGGTCCGGATTCGAGAGAAACATTTCTCCGTAAGCCGTGATGAAGATGACGGGCAACCCGGTCGGCCTCTGAATGCGGCGTGCTGCTTCGATGCCATTCATTTTCCCCTGGATCCGGATATCCATCAGCACTAATTCGGGGGCTACACGTTGCGCCAAGCTGACGGCTTCCTCGCCCGAAGCGGCGGTCCCCACCACCTGATGCCCCAGCTGGATGAGCTTCGCTTCCAGATCGGCGGCGATGATCTGCTCGTCTTCGACAATCAATATTCGTGCGCTCATAAAGTGGATCGCTCCAACCTCGCGCTATCTGTAGGCGAGGGGAAATGTGATGATAATGTCCGCTCCCGGACGCTCCCGAACCTCCAGCTTCGCGCGTAACTGCCGCACAAGCAAATTCACCAGCCGGAAGCCCATCGAAGATGATCCGGTGAGATCCGTACTTGCGGGAAATCCAGAGCCCGTATCCGAGATTCGAACTTGGCCCCACCCGTCATCCAGCGTTTGGCCTAACTCGGGCTGAACGCCCTCCGGCACATACGAAAGACTAACTTCCAACTTCCCCGCTGTCCCCTTCAGGCCGTGCTTAAGGGCGTTGATGATCAGCTCATTGGCAATCAGGCCCAGTGGAATGGCTTGTTCGATATGCAGCACCATTTCCTGCACATTCACGGCAAGCTTCACGGTATCGGGCACAGTAGCGAACAGCGCGACCAATTCGTTCGAAAGGTGAGTGAGATAGGTACCGAACTCAACTTCCGTAAGGTCGTCGGAAGCGTACAGCCGTTCATGAATTTTCGCGATCGCCCGCACGCGCGCTTCCGTTTCCTCAAACGCCGCCAGCAGTTCCGGCTTGTTGATTTGGTGCGATTGCAGACTCAACAGGCTCACGATGACCTGCAAGTTGTTCTTCACACGGTGATGGATCTCGCGCACCAGCATGGTCTTCTGCTTCACCGAGGAACGCAGTTCTTCCTCCTGCTCCTTGCTTTCGGTGACGTCACGCATGATCTTGGCAAACCCGCGTAACCGGTCGTTCTCGTCGCGGACTTGCGTCAATACCCCGCTGGCGAAAAAGCGGCTGCCATCTTTCCGCATGTGCCAGCGCTCGTGTTCCGAACGCCCTAGGGCGCGGGCTGTTTCGAGTTCGTGTTTCGCCTCGCCTCGCTCCACGTCCTCGGGTACAAACACGATATCGGCCGGCTTCCCGATTATCTCCTCCTCATGCCATCCCAGCAGGCGCTCAGCACCGCTATTCCACGCCACGATCAGGCCCTGTGTATCCAGTTGAAACAACGCGTAATCGCGTACGCTCTCAACAAACAATCGAAAGCGCTCTTCGGTCTCGCGCAGCGCCCGGGCGGCTTCCTTCCGCTCCGTGATATCGCGAATGTTGAACTGAACCATCGGCTGCGTACCCACTTCGTAGCGATTGGCTGTAAGGTCAACCCAAACATTACCCCGCCCCTGCGTGATA
This sequence comes from uncultured Acidobacteriaceae bacterium, assembly GCA_963730865.1. Classification (GTDB taxonomy): domain Bacteria; phylum Acidobacteriota; class Terriglobia; order Bryobacterales; family Bryobacteraceae; genus Bog-105. The sequence continues at coordinate 20,439 of CAVSTO010000029.1, forward strand.
AGGGGCACGTCGTCACACTTGATCATTTCACTGTCTTTGGTGACCGCGACGAAGGTAGCCACTTCCGGAATTTCCAAGAATGGAGGAGCCTGGCCGAAAGGTCTTCCCACAACGTCCTCCCGAGCGAAGCCGGTCAGTTGCAGGAAATAGGGATTCACGTCGGAAATCGCTTCCGTTTCGGCGTCCACCAGAATCATGCCGTCTTTGGCTGCTTCGAAGAGCCGCTGATAACGGATTTCGGCCTCTTCGCGCCGTTCCGTCACGTCCTCTATCGCCAGCAACAGCATCCGGCGGTTCGGATCTTGCATGGGGATGCGGCGCGCATTCAGCCGCATGGTTCGCCGCCCGATATGCGGCAAATCGTGCTCTATCTCGTAATCGTGAAATGGCTGATGCCGGAACAACGCCGATCCTAGCAACTCGCGTAGCCGTGGCTGGTTCCATTGGCCGTTACCCAGGTCGTAGAGAAGCCGGCCCTCCGTCTCCTCGCGCGATACCAAAAACGTCTCATAAAATGCCGCCGTCGCCCGCTGTACCCGCAAATCGGAGTCGAGCACAATGAGAGGTTCCCGAACCGTCTCAATCATTCCCTCTGCGTAATTGCGGGCTCCCTCGGCCGCTTCGAGACCCCGCTTCAGAGGATCGATGTCCTGCAACGTCACCACCGCTCCCGCAATATGGTTGTCCAGCGTCCGGTACGGCCGAATGGTCATCGAGTACCATCGCCCGTCCACATCTTGGAGCTCCTCTTCCAGGACGCGCAGAGACTCGATCACCGTTTTCACCTGCTGTTCGAGCTTGGGGGGGTCGATTCGTCCATGGATATGGCTGATACGGCGGCCCATGTCATGCGTCGAGAGTTCGAACAGCTTCTCCGCCGCCGTGTTAAAACGTCTGACGCGCAGATCCTGATCGATCATCAGAATCCCGAGGCTGACAGCGCCCAGCAAATTCTTCAAATCGCTGTTAATTGCCGTCAGCTCCTGATTGCGGTTCTGCAGCTCTTCGTTGACGGTCGTCAGCTCTTCATTGGTAGATTGAAGTTCTTCCTTTGTTGTACCCAGTTCCTCATTGGCGGACTGCAGCTCTTCGTTCGCGCTGCGCGCCTCTTCATTAGCCGCGCGCAGCTCTTCGGAATGCGCTTCGTAATCTTCTGTCAGATTCCGTAAGTACTCTCTGGTTTCCGCCAGCTCACGTTCCAAATGGCCTACCTTGGAATCGACAGTTGTCATCCCCGGCGGAGCTGTCTCGGGCGAAAGGCCGGTTGCAACGTCCGCCTGGGGAAGAAACGCTATAAGGTAGTACCGTTCCGCGGGACTGTTGTCGGAGATGGGGCTCACCTCCAGCGTCAGTCTGGGCGGCAACGACGGATCATCGAGGAGAATGTCGCTTTCGCGTACCGAAAACTTCTGTTCAGCTGCGGCCTTGATGGACCGGCGCAAGGGAACGACAAGATTTTCTCGTGCCATGTGCAGCAGATTGAGGCTCGCTTCACCTGGTTTCGGGTCAAGAAAAGGGCTTGTATGGCCGCGGAATTGCACGATGCGCAACTCGGCATCCACCAGCACGGCCGCCGGACCGTACTTGCTCTGCATGATGCGGTCTACCCGCTTTTGAAGGTCCGAGCCGGCAGGCGGAGAACTGATCGTCGCTGCCGTGGATCCATGTGCCGCAGGCGTATTGTTTTGGTCCAGAGAAAGGCGCACCGCGACCGGCCGCCGGCGGTAGATACGCTGCTGATTCTCGACGGGCGTAAACAGATCGGGCGCTGTTGCCGCTGATTCAGCGCTGCCCAGCACCAACAGACCCCCTGGGTTCAAAGCGTAGTGGAAAAGCGGAAACAGGCGGTTGTGCAACTTGCCGTCAAGATAGATCAATACGTTCCGGCAACTAACCAGATCCAGGTGAGAGAAAGGTGCGTCCTTTGTGACATCATGGCGGGCGAAAATACAGCTTTCCCGTAGGCCTTTGCTGATTTGATATCCCCCTTCGATTTTTGTGAAGAAACGGCTGAGGCGGGTCGGGGACACATCCTGCTTGATGGCTTCTGAATAGATGCCCTGGCGTGCGCGTTCCAGAGCCATCTCACTGATATCGGTTCCGAATATCTGAAGTGGAGCGGATAGCTGGTGCTCCTCAAGAGCCTCATGAATCGAAATCGCGTACGAGTAGACTTCTTCGCCCGTCGCGCAGCCCGGTACCCACACTCGAACCGGCTGATCGGGTTGTGCTCGCTCCGTTAGAGCAGCCCCTAGCAGCTTGCCTAGCGCTTCAAAGACTTCCGGATCGCGAAAGAAATTCGTGACACTGATCAGAAGATCGCGATAAAGTTCGCCCAGTTCGGCTGGATGCTGCTCGCAATACCGTGCATACTCCGCAAGATTGTCATTCCGTAGAACCATCATTCTGCGGCCCATCCGGCGGCGGATGGTGGTGTGTTTGTAATGCGAGAAGTCGACCTTTGTCGCCCCGTGCAGCAAGGCCAAGATGCGCTTGAGATCGCCATCGCCGTCCGGTAGCGTTTCCGTGTCGGCGCGTCCGGGCTCCGCGGTAACAAGGAACGGATGATGTCTCAACTGCACCAGTTGGCGTGCAATTTCTTCCGGCGTGAGGACAAAATCGACAGCGCCCGTTGCGATTGCGTTTCGCGGCATCCCGCTGAAACGCGCGCTTGCTTCCTCCTGGGCGAAAGTCATGCCGCATTCTGCTTTGATAGCTCGCAGGCCGAGGCTGCCGTCGGATGCATTCCCCGAAAGCACTACCCCGATTGCGCGGCTTCCCTGAACCTTCGCCAGCGAGCGGAAGAATCTATCGATGGGTAAGTGCAGTCCTTCTTCACGGGCCGCCAGCCGTAGATGGCCGTCTTCCAAAATCATACTGGTGTTCGGCGGGATGACGTAAACGTGGTCCGGCGCAATCGTCATCTTGTCGTGAACGGTGATGACCGGCATCTTGCAATGCAAACGGAGGATTTCCGCCAGCATGCTTTCATGCAGCGGATCCAAATGCTGCACCAGCACGAACGCCATACCGGTCCCCTCGGAGAGACCCGACAGAAACTGCTCGAAAGCTTCCAACCCGCCGGCCGAGGCGCCGACTCCCACGACAGGGAATGGATTGCCTCGCGGCGGACTGATATCCGTCTCCGTTATCGTTCGTGAGGCGTCAACATCCTGCGAAATGGAAGGTTCGGGTTGAATCTCGTCGGCCGACGGCATCGATTCTCGTTTGCAAACGCGGCGTAAGCGTCCACACGTTCAGTATAGAAAGATGTCTGCCCGCGTGCCACGAGATCATTTCACAGGTGCGTGTCCTCTAAGATTGTAGTGTCCACGGCGTTTTGAGCACCCAAACCTTTTCCGGGAAGAAGGAGTTGACCTTCCGTCACTCCGCGATTGAGCCGTGGCTTTGGCCCAATGTCGCGAGCCTCGATGCTCCCGCTGTTGCGGTGTTCTGGCAGTTGCTGCTTCTACATTGCCTGCATGTGCGCGTGAATCCGCTTGAACCGCTCGTGTTGGGGTTAGCGGTTTGGATCGTATACCTCAGCGATCGAATCCTCGATGCGTTGCGGCCCAGGATAGGAGCTTGGGAGCCGGCTCGAAAAGAGTTTTACAGGCGTCACTTGCAATTTGCATCCGCGGCCGGTCTCGCTGTTGCTTTGCTCGTCCTCCCGCTGGCGTATTGCGCCCTGAAACGCTCTACGTTTTACGGCGGACTGGCGCTCGCCATTCCTGTTGTCTGTTACTTCGGATTCGTGCATCTGGCGCCTCCACGTTGGCGCGCGCGTTGGCCGCGCGAGGCGTTCGCGGCTCTTCTATTTACCTCTGGAACATTCCTTGGCGTATGGATCGTGAATGGCGCGAATGTCCGCCCCCTCGCCGCCCCCGCTGCCCTGTTTTCCTTGCTGTGTTGGGCGAACATTTCCGGTATCGAGACCTGGGAGTGCGAGACCGGTATTCCTGGCGCCACCGGCACGCCGAGCCGGTCGGCCCGCTGGTTGGCCCGCCATTTCACAACCGTTACTATCGGCATTGCATTGCTCGCGGCAGTATTGGGATTTTCAGCCCTAGCTCCCATGGATTTCTGTATGGCTGGCTTCTGGAGCGGAATCGCCCTCGCTCTGTTGGGCGCCTGCCGGTCTCATTTGCGCCTGGACGTGTTGCGCGTAGCCGCCGATGCCGCTCTTTGTACTCCGTTGCTGGCGCTGACGCTCGCTTGGTTGACATGAAGTGAGCCAAATGAACTGTGACTTCATAGCCCCCTGGTATCGCTGGCTCGAATATCTTACCTTTGGACCGGCGCTGCAACGGCGGCGCATCGAGTACATCGACGACGTCGCCGGCGCGAGAAACGTCTTGATTCTCGGCGACGGCGATGGCCGTTTTACAGCGGAGTTTCTGAAGCGCAACCCGGACGCGTTTGTCGATTCCATCGATGTGAGTCAAGTTATGGTGCGGCTGGCGCAGCGGCGCATTCGAAAATCCAAACTGAATTCCAAGCGTGTCCGCTTCTTCATTGCCGACGCCCTCAACGCGCATTTATCCGGGAGCTACGATCTCGTCGTAAGCCACTACTTCTTAGATTGCTTAACCACGGATGAAGTGGAAACGTTGGTTGAGAGGGTCTCCCACGTGACTAGCCCTGGCGCGCGCTGGCTCGTCTCCGAATTCCGAGTCCCAAAGCGCGGCTTTCGACGTGCGGCGGCGCTGCTTGTTATCAAAGCTCTATACGTGGGCTTCCGGATGCTTACCAAATTGAGAAGCAACCGGCTGCCCGCCTATGCGGTTCCTCTCGAATCCAGCGGATTCCGGCTGATACGCCGGCAACTCGCAACAGGCGGCTTGCTGGTTTCCGAGTTGTGGAACAAAACGGCCGGCTAAACTGAAAACGCCTCAGCATGCGCGACCTTCAACGGAACCGCTACTTTCACCGTTGTGCCCTCGCCCGGAACCGACGTTAACTCAAGCCTTCCACCTACCAGGCGCGCGCGCTCTTCCATGCTGATCAGGCCCAGGGTCTTCCGTTGTTCGAGGATGCCGCGGGAAAAACCGGATCCTTCATCTTGTACTTCAAGATGCACTTCCTCCGGGCTGCGATAGAGCGTGACCGTCACTCCAACATCGCCGGCATGCCGTTCGATATTCCGCAGCGCTTCTTCTGAAATCCGGTAGAGAACGCTTCGAACTCCTGGTTCGAGACCTTCCTCGAAGAAATTAGTAACGTCCAATTGGATTGGACTCTTTCGAAGCAATTGGTGCTCCCTTGTCAGGGAAGTCAGCGCCGGCAAAAGCCCGATGTGCTCGAGAGTGGAGGGATGCAAACGATGCGAAAGATCGCGCACGTCGCCCGAGAGCTTGGCGATATGCTCCTGAATTCCCTCCAGCTCCGAACGCAGCGCGTCACCCTCCGCGGGAAGTCCATCGCGAAGATGTGCCAGCTTCATCTCGACAAACGCGAGCCTCTGGGCCAGATGATCGTGCAGGTCGCGAGCTATTCTACGCCGTTCCTCGTCTTGTGAGTTCAGTAGCTGCCCGGCCAGATCCTGCAGCTCTTCCTTCGTCCGGTGAAGAGCCATGTTCGTAAACCGCACACGTCCTTCCAGCAACTCGCGATTTTCCTGTGACTCCCGTTCGCGTTCTTCTTCGGCCCGCCGCCGTTCCGTCTCGTCCCGCAACACTTTCGTAAAGCCGATTGGACGGCCGGCTTCATCTCGGATGGCGTTCGTCACCCAGCGTGCATAAAACCGTGATCGGTCGCGTCGCACCATCCAGCACTCTGCCGAAGTCCCGTCCTGGACGGCCGCAGCCTCGAATTCGTCGCTCATCATAGATCTGCAGTTCTCGTCGTCGGTTAGGAGTTCCGGCGCGGAGCGCCCCAGTACCTCCTCGGCTGAGTAGCCGAAAATCCGTTCGGCGCCGGGGTTCCAATCTGAGACATTGCCATCCACGTCGACGGTAAATAACGCGCACTCCCGCACGTTTTCAACCAGCACCCTGAACCGCTCTTGACTCGCGCGCAACGCCTCAACATTCTTGCGTTGTGCGGTCTGGTCCCTCATGACCTTCGCGTAGCCCCGGAGCTGGCCTCCTTGGTCAAGCAGGGGAGTCATCACCCCGCTCGCCCAAAACCGGCTGCCATCCTTGCGCAGGTGCCAGCGATCGTCCTCCGCGCGGCCTCGTGCGCGGGCGGTCGCCAGCTCGAGATCGCATTCGCCCGCGGCCACATCTTCCGGCGTGAAAAATATGCTTCCCGAGTGGCCCAGTATCTCCGCTTCACAATAGCCGAGCAACTGCTCCGCCCCTTTATTCCAGCCGATAATGCGATTGTCTAAATCGAGAATGATAAACGCAAAATCGCGCGCGCTATTCGCAAAATCCTCAAAACGCTGTTCGATTTCCCGAAGCCGTTCGAGTTCGCGCCGAAGAGCGGCAGCCTCGCCGGTCTGCCCTAAATCCGGGTTCCGGCAGCTGGATGACAAAGTGCCTCTAGCATACCGCGTACGCACAACAGTTGCGAACGCGCGCTCGCCCCCCGTTGCTATGATTCGGGTTGCACCCGCGTCATCCAGCGGCCGGCGCGCTTCTGGAACGGTCTTGAGCGATGGATTCAAAAGGTTTTATACGCGCGAAAACAGAGGCCCGCAAGCTCTCCATGGTCACTTGCTATGACTACACCTTCGCGCGCTTACTTTCCAAAACGGCCATCGACGCACTGCTCGTGGGCGACAGCGCCGGTATGGTAATGCATGGTCACTCTTCAACGCTCCCTATGAATGTCGAGTTGATGCGGCTCCATACCGAAGCAGTGGCCCGCGGAGCTCCGGAGCACTTCATCATTGCCGACATGCCGTTTCTTTCGTTTCGGAAAGGTGTCTCAGCCGCCCTCGATTCAGCACATATTCTGATGGCCGCCGGCGCTCACGCAGTGAAGTTGGAGGGCCTGGATGGACATGAGGACGTCGTTCAACGCCTGTCCCAAAGCGGAATACCCGTCATGGGGCACCTCGGTCTGCAACCACAATCTATTCGCGGTTATGGAGGCTACAAAGTCCAGGGCCGAACCGCCGAGCAAGCGCGCGAGATTCTCCGCCAAGCCGTCGCTCTCGAAACGCTCGGTGCTTTCGCGGTGGTGCTCGAATGCATTCCAGCCGGCGTCGCTGCTGAGGTTACTAGGGCTCTTCACATTCCCACCATCGGGATTGGCGCTGGCCCCGATTGCGATGGACAAGTCCTGGTGCTGCAGGACCTGCTCGGATTGAACATCGATTTTCAGCCGAAATTTGCCCGCCCCTTTCTCGACGGCGCGCCTGGTGTTCTGGCCGCTCTCACGCAATTCGATCAGGCCGTGAAAGCTGGAACGTTCCCGTCCTCCGACGAGAGCTACTCCTGATGCATCTCTCAGATTCAGTGTCTAGTTGGCTCAAGCGGCGGCAACGCATCACGGACCGCGGCATTGCCTTTGTCCCGACCATGGGTGCGCTGCACCGGGGCCACGCCTCCTTAGTACAGCGCTGCCGAAAAGAAAATGATGTCGTGGTGGTCAGCATCTTCGTGAATCCCTCACAATTCAACGATCCGAAAGATCTGGAGCGGTATCCACGCACCCTCGAAAACGATTTAGCGCTGCTTCAAAGCTTGGGAACGGATGAGGTCTTCGCGCCCGCCATGCCGGAACTCTACCCGCATGGCTATCGCTTTCGCATCGAAGAAACAGAGATCATGAACGTCATGGAAGGTGTGTGCCGGCCCGGATTCCTCGAAGGCGTGATGACCATAGTCCTCAAGCTTCTGAATGTGGTTCGGCCGGAGCGCGCCTACTTTGGCGAAAAGGATTACCAACAACTGAAGATTGTTACGGAGATGACCGCGGATTTCTTTGTCCCTACGGAAATCGTCCCCTGTCCCACCGTGCGCGAACCATCCGGGCTCGCCGAAAGTTCCCGAAACGCGCTGCTCTCGCCTGCCGGACGGTACAAAGCCGCCTGCATCTTCCGCGCCTTGACTACCGCCGCCGATGCGAACCAAGCCAAAGGCATCATCGAAGCCGGTGGCTTGCACGTCGAGTATGTCGAAGAACACTGGGGAAGGCGCTTTGCCGCCGCATTCCTCGAAGGCGTAAGGCTCATCGACAATGTCCCGCTGCCGGAGAAAATATGATCGCGCACTTGCGGGGAACGATTCTCGAGAAGCATCCCAATGAGGTTGTGGTCGATGCGGCCGGCGTCGGCTACGAAGTGCAAATTCCAATTTCCACCTACACCGCGCTGCCCGATGCCGGCGCACTCGTTTCGCTGCGCATCTATACCCACGTTCGCGAAGACGCGCTCGCGCTATTCGGCTTCGTCACATCGGAAGAAAAACTGCTGTTCGAACGCCTGATTTCTGTCAGCGGAATCGGCCCCAAGCTGGCAATTACGGTGCTCTCCGGTTTGCCCACCTCCGACCTGATCGGCGCCATCCGCACTGAAGACGTGCCACGATTGGTTCGCATTCCTGGCGTCGGCAAAAAGACCGCCGAGCGAATTGTCCTCGAACTCAAAGACAAGCTGGGAGCCGTGGAAGCGGCAGGCGCGAGCACGGGCGCAACGCCGGCCCGCCCCTCCTTGAGCGCTCTCGAACAGGATGTCCTTTCAGCCCTCGCCAATCTGGGTTGTTCCCGCCCCGCTGCTGAGGAAGCCGTGCGCAAAGCGAAGGACCGGGGTGCGCCCCAGGAATTCGAGGGCTTCTTCCGCGCCGCGCTCGCGTTGGTGCGTTAAGGTGGGAACGGGATGCGCGCGCAAGGCACTGTTTCCCCGGTAACCCAGGACGACGATCGCCAGTTTGAGGCGGCGCTGCGTCCTACTCAATTGGCCGATTTCGCCGGGCAGCCGCACGTTCGCGAACAATTGTCCATCGCCATTGAGGCCGCCAAGCAGCGCGGCGAAGCCATGGATCACGTGCTGTTGTGCGGACCGCCTGGTTTAGGGAAAACCACGCTCGCCGGTATCATCGCGCACGAACTATCCGTGCCCATCGATCAAACGGCGGGTCCGATTCTGCAGAAAAAACTTGACCTCACCGGGATCATCAGCAACGTGCGTGCGCGGCAGGTCTTTTTTATCGATGAGATTCACCGCCTGCAGCCCGATATCGAAGAGATTCTGTATGCCGCTCTCGAAGATTTCCGGCTGGACATATTAATAGGTACCGGCCCGGGCGCTAGAACCCACTCACTGCCCTTACCGCATTTCACGGCCGTAGGCGCCACCACCCGCCAGGGTTTGCTGAGCGCACCCCTCCGTGGCCGTTTCGGCATTGTCCTGCGGCTCGATCCGTATGACGAAGTGACGCTCGCCAAAATTGTCGAGCGCTCCGCCGGATTGCTGGACATCGGAATCACTCACGACGCAGCCCGTGAAATTGCACGGCGGGGGCGGGGAACACCACGTATCGCCAACCGCCTGCTGCGTAGAGTTCGCGATTATGCGCAAGTGCGGGCCGACGGACACATTGACGATGGCGTAGCCCAAGCTGCCTTGGATCTGCTGAAAGTCGATCGTTACGGCCTCGACGAAGTAGACCAGAAAATCATGACCACCATCGCCGCCAAGTACGGCGGAGGTCCCGTCGGTTTGAGCACCATCGCGGCGTCCATCGATGAGCAAGCGGACACCATCGAAGAAGTCTACGAACCTTATTTAATGCAGCTAGGGTTTTTGGATCGCACACCTCGCGGCCGCATCGCAACCGCGCGCGCCTTCGAATACTTCCAGATTCCACAGCGCATGCGTTTCGCGGGCGGCCAGAATCCGCTATTTTGAGATCCGCGAAGAAGGTTTATCTTTCGCTCGGTTCGAATGTCGGCGACCGGCGGCAGAATCTGGAGCGCGCCCTGCTCGAATTGGCGCAACCCGGCATTCACATTCTGAAGCGCTCGTCCATCTACGAAACTGAGCCGCAAGATGTCACCGACCAGCCCTGGTTCTTGAACATGGCCGTCGAATGCGAGACCCGTCTGTTTCCCTTGCAATTACTCAACGCCCTGCAAACAATCGAGCGCGGCTTAGGCCGGGTGCGCGGCGCGGATCGATCCGCCGCGGACCACGTACCATCGACATCGACATTCTTCTCTTCGCGAATATCCAAATGCAAACCCCCGCCCTGACGATCCCCATCCCCGAATGTTCGACCGCCGCTTTGTGCTGGAACCCCTACTCGAAATCGCACCGGACCTGCGCCACCCGGCAACGAAAGAGCCGCTGAGCCGCTACTCGCAAAGTGTGGCAGCCCAGAAAGTTCGCAAGGAATAACTGTTATCTCTTCTCCCAGACCCCCAATGTAAGAACCTGA